>NZ_JZTW01000012.1 GCF_000962805.1 Pseudarthrobacter chlorophenolicus
CTCCGCAGTCTCTTCCGGATCACGATCAGGCAGCTGGTCAGTCAACCCGCTGAGGATATGGGAGGTATCTTCTCCTGCAGCCACGTCCAACCTCTCTTTGCGCGCATAGATCGGCGCACTCAGGCCAGGCAGGGTGACTGCCCGGCAAACGTACGCCGTGTGCGACGTATCGGTTACATCAGCCCGGTCATGTGTGCCGGGCAGGGTTCCTAGAGCTTCTACGTCTGCACGGAGTTACAAGGTTGTCGTCCTGCAGGCATAGTCGTCATCAGCCACTCTAACCGTCGGGGCAAGCCGATGCGTAGCCGCGGCTTGGGCGCGACAGTTGTATTTCGCCGTCATACTGGTTGTGTGACAAAGGGCCGCTGCGACGCAGGCAGGAACCCCCGATGTGACGCAGAATATGCGCAATTCCGGGTATGCCAGCTTGAAGCGCAGGCACAAAGGGTGTTGGCTTGGGAGTAATGGAAATCACTATGCAGGTTGCATATGAAACGTATTGGAGGAACACGTGAGCGAGGCCGACGCCGCCACTTCGGTAAATGTGGCGGAAAAATTGGGTTTCAAAAATGGGGATCTGATTCAGGAGTTCGGTTACGACGACGACGTCGACTTCGACTTGCGTGACGACATCGAGGACCTCACCGGCGCAGAGATGCTCGACGAGGATGACCATGAAGTGGCGGACGCCGTCATTTTCTGGTGGCGTGACGGCGACGGCGACCTGGTGGACAGCCTGATGGACTCACTGACGACCCTGAGCGAAAGCGGTGTGGTCTGGATCCTGACGCCGAAGTCCGGCCGGGACGGATACGTGTCGCCGGCTGACATCCAGGAAGCAGCGCCCACCGCTGGCCTGCACGTCACGACGTCGGCCGGAGTCTCCAAGGACTGGAGCGCAACAAGGCTGGTCAGCAGGAAGAACAAGTGACGCAAGCGCCCGCTCCTGCTGCTGCATCCCTGCTGGCGGTGGGCGATCCGGCGCCGGACTTTGAACTTTCCAACCAGTTTGGCGAACCGGTCCGGCTATCGTCGTTCCGCGGCCAGAACGTTGTCCTGGTTTTCTACCCGTTTGCTTTTTCCGGCATCTGCACGGGCGAGCTCTGTGAGATCAGGGATAACCTCGCCTCGTTCGAGGACTCGAATGCCGCCGTCCTGGCCGTCTCTGTCGACAGCAAGTTCAGCCTCCGGGCTTACGCCGGGCAGGAAGGCTACAGCTTCGACCTGCTCGCAGACTTCTGGCCACACGGCGGCGTTGCCCGCACCTACGGTGTCTTCGATGAAGACAGCGGCATGGCGAAGCGCGGCACGTTCATCATCGACGCCGGCGGCGTCATCCGGTACACCGTGGTCAACCCGCGTGGCCAGGCACGCGATATCTCTTCCTACCGCACGGCGCTGGCCGGGCTGGAACAGGCCTGACGGCAGTGGAGAAGCCGCGGCATGGGGTCGGACTCACCGGGTTCGCCAGCATGCCGCGCGTCGAGCCGGCGCACCCCTCCAGCCGGGAACTTGAAGCACTGGGCAACATCCGGAACCTCCTGTCGGGAGCGCCGTTCGCCCTGCTCACTGGGGCGGGCCTGAGTACTGATTCCGGGATTCCCGATTACCGTGGTCCGGGGTCTCCGCCACGCTCACCCATGACCTACCAGGAATTCGTCAAGGACCCGGCCAACAGGCAGCGGTACTGGGCGCGCAACCATATCGGCTGGTCCCATCTCCGCCACGCCGACCCCAACCCTGGACACCTCGCAGCAGCAGAGCTCGAACGCCGGGGTTACCTGACAGGCCTTATCACCCAGAATGTGGACCGGCTCCATGAGGATGCGGGAAGCACCAACGTTGTGGATCTCCACGGCCGGTATGACCAGGTGGTCTGCCTCGATTGCGGCCGCACCTACTCCCGCAGGCTCCTGGCCGGCGTGTTTGGTGAGCTCAACCAGGGTTTCCTGGAGCAAGCCGAGAAGTCAGGACTTGTGGAGATGGCCCCTGATGCGGACGCCACAGTGGAGGACCTGGGCCTGATCAGCAGCTTCGTCGTCGCAGTCTGCCCTGCATGTGGCGGGACACTGAAACCGGACTTCGTGTACTTCGGTGAGAACGTGCCCAAGGATCGAGTAGAGCGCTCCTACGCGATGGTTGACGAGGCGGCAGCCCTGCTGGTGGCGGGCTCTTCGCTGACCGTGATGAGTGGCCTGCGTTTTGTTCGCCACGCAGCCAGGGACGGCAAACCGGTGGTGATCATCAACCGTGGCGAGACCCGGGGCGATGACAAGGCCACCATCAAGCTCGAGGCGGGAGTGAGCGAGTCACTGATCTGGTTGGCGGAACGTCTCCCGCCGCTCTGACCGGCCGGAACAACCGGAAGCCGGGGTCCGGTTCCCGATTCGCGTTTAGCCGCCGGTGTCAGGTAGAGTCTGTGTTCGTTGGTTTGCGGATTATCGAAAGCATTCCAACTGGCAAGGGTCTTTAGCTCAGCTGGTAGAGCGCCACGTTTACACCGTGGATGTCATCGGTTCGATCCCGGTAGGACCCACAGATAACCCGCCTGGCCTGCTTTGCGAAGCAGGCCAGGCGGGTTTTTTCTTCCCCTTTTGGGAATATGCCGCCAGGACTCCTCCGGCGCACGTTGTCAGTCCCTCGCCATAACGTACAGAACATGGAACACGTGATAGTCCGCGACGGCGGCGATGGAATACCTGCATCTGTGGTTTGCCGGGGCCGGGAGTGGCTGGTGGGCGCCGAACCGGTCAGGTGGTTCGAACGGGTCAATTGGTGGGAGACCCACCGCAGAATGCCCAAGGGCCGCAGCAGGGTGGACGTAGAGGTCCTGCAGGTCCAGGTTCGCCTGGGAAGAAACGCCGGCTCAGCGCTGACCACAATGCTGCTTGAGCGCGACGGACTCGGCGGTGGATGGCGGCTGCGGGTCGCTGTTGCCGATGCCGCATGAGCGTTCTGGACAGGCAGGGGAGGGGATTTCCAGGCATTGGAAAACCCTCCACCGCGACTATTGGGGGATGCCGCGGTGGAGGGCCTGAGATGAATATACAGTGAAGTTCCGGAAACAAGAAGTTGTTCCGGAGTGTGTGTCGCCGGGGGACTGGAAAATGGCGCCGGCCTCCTGCCGCCTGTTGGCTTAGCGCTTCACCGGAATAAAAACCCGGGGCTGTTCGGTCCAGGACTCGGACATCTGCGACATCGTCCTGCGCATGATGTGGTCGGATGCCTCGCGGGCAGCGGCTGCGTCGCCCCGGGAGATTGCTTCGGCAACATCCACGTGCCACTGCAGGGCTGCCTCGTGCGGATGGTCGGGCATGAGGCCGTGGACCGTGCGTCCTGTCAGCGTCTCCGCCACCTGGCCCATCAAATTTGCGAACATTTCGTTGCCGGAGCCGGAGAGCAGCAGTGAATGGAAGTGGATGTCGAGCTCAAGGAAGCGTGGCACCTCACCCTTGTTGCCGGCGTCGCGCATGGCGTAGGCAACGTCAACCAGCTCCAAGCGCAGCGGCGCGGGTGCATTCTGGGCCGCCAGCTCGGCCGCCACGGGCTCTACGGCAGCGCGGAGTTCGGCGAGAGACCGCAGCTGGGCGCCGCGGGCGTTGCCTGCCAGCCGCCAGCGGATGACCTGCGGATCGAACGGATTCCACCGGCTGGCGGGCAGGACACGGATGCCCACCCGTTTGGTGGTCTCCACCAGTCCCAAGGACTGCAGCACGCGGACAGCTTCCCGGATCACCGAGCGGGAAACCTTCAACTCGACTTCGAGCTGTTCAGCAAGCATGAGGTGCCCTGCGGGCAATTCACCCGAGATGATGCGGGTGCCAAGGTTTTCGATGGCACGGTGGTGCAGGCTGCTTGTCATGCTGCAAGCCTAGTGCGCGGCAGCGGCCGGGCATGCTCCGGGGATGGACCGCGGCAGGCCCGGTCTGGTCCACTGGATGGGCGTTACTTTCCTGTGACCCGAAGAATATATATGCTTTATTCCGACAGCTTGATCAGCGCAGCGCCGCCCGCCCGGGGCAGGCCTGCAGCACTTTCCGTCGTACGCAATGAATTGGAGTTTTGATGTCTGCACACATCGGTGTCACCGGCCTCGCGGTGATGGGCGCCAACCTGGCCCGCAACCTGGCCCGCAACGGCTTCACCGTGGCCCTGCACAACAGGTCCGTGGAAAAGACCGACACCCTGCTGGAAAAGTACGGTTCCGAAGGCGACTTCGTCCGCACGGAGACCCTGCAGGAGCTCGTGGACTCGCTGGAGAAGCCCCGCCGGGTGCTGATCATGGTCAAGGCCGGCAAGCCCGTTGACTCCGTGATCGAGCAGCTTGAGCCGCTTCTCGAAGCCGGCGACATCATCATTGACGCCGGTAACTCCCACTACGAGGACACCCGCCGGCGTGAAGCAGCCCTGGCCAAGAAGGACCTGCACTTCGTGGGCGTCGGCGTGTCCGGCGGCGAGGAAGGCGCACTGAACGGTCCCTCCATCATGCCCGGCGGCTCCAAGGAGTCCTACAAGGCCCTCGGCCCCCTCCTTGAGAAGATCTCTGCCAAGGTCGACGGCGAACCCTGCTGCGCCTGGGTTGGCACCGATGGAGCGGGCCACTTCGTCAAGATGGTCCACAACGGCATCGAGTACGCCGACATGCAGGTCATCGGTGAGGCCTTCGACCTGCTCCGCTCCGGCGCGGGTATCGAGCCCGCCGAGCAATCGAAGATCTTCACGGAATGGAACAAGGGCGACCTGTCCTCCTTCCTGATCGAAATCTCCGCTGAGGTCCTGGGCCACGTGGACGCCAAAACCGGCAAGCCCTTCGTCGACGTCGTCGTGGACGCTGCAGGCCAGAAGGGTACCGGCCGCTGGACCGTAATTTCCGCACTCGAACTGGGTTCGCCGGTGTCCGGCATCGCCGAGTCCGTGTTCGCCCGGGCCCTTTCCTCACAGGCGGGCCAGCGCAAGCTGGGCCAGGAACTGCTCGAAGGCGGCGAATCCGCCGTTGAAATCCCGGAGACCTTCGTCGAGGACGTCCGCCAGGCGCTCTACGCTTCCAAGCTCGTCTCCTACGCGCAGGGCCTGGACATGCTGACGTCCGCCGCAAAGGAATATGGCTGGGACCTGAAGCTGGACGAGATCGCCTCCCTGTGGCGTGCCGGCTGCATCATCCGCGCCGAATTGCTCAAGGACATCACGAAGGCCTACGCCGCCGACGAGAAGCCGGCAAACCTTCTGTTTGCCCCGGCCTTTACGAAAGCCATCGCGGACGCACTGCCGGCCTGGCGCCGCGTCGTGGCCACCGCCGTGCAGTTGGGCATTCCGGTGCCCGTATTCTCGTCCTCCCTGGCCTACTACGACGGCCTGCGCCGCAAGCGCGTCGCTGCCGCCCTGATCCAGGGCCAGCGCGACCTGTTTGGTGCCCACACCTACGGCCGCGTGGACGCCGAAGGCACGTTCCACACGCTCTGGGGCGAAGACAAGTCCGAGATCGAAGCGGTAGATACCCACTAGCATCCGCTGACCCAACGCAAAAGGCGGGCAGTCCCAGGAAGATCCTGGAACTGCCCGCCTTTTGCGTACCGGCGGCCGTGGAATCCTGGCCGCGCGCCCGCCGGGCGTCAGATGCGGTATTCGATGTCGTACTCAGCGGGGTCGACGGCGGGTTTGGTCTCCCTCTGCGCGTCACGGTGCCGCCATTTGGCAGGTACGCCCGTGACGATCGACTCAGGCGGGGCGTCCTTGACCACCACGGCGTTGGCACCTACAGCGCTGTCCCGGCCGATGGTGATGGGGCCGAGGATTTTGGCGCCGGCGCCAATGGTCACGCGGTCACCGATGGTGGGGTGCCGCTTGATCCGGGCCAGCGAACGGCCGCCCAGCGTGACGCCGTGGTAGATCATGACGTCTTCGCCGATCTCGGCGGTTTCGCCGATGACCACGCCCATGCCGTGATCAATGAAGAACCGGCGGCCGATGGTGGCGCCGGGATGGATTTCGATTCCGGTGGTGAACCGGCCCAGCTGCGAGATGAGCCGGGCGGGAAAACGCAGCGCCGGGTTCTGCCACAGGCGGTGTGTCAGCCGGTGGATCCAGATGGCGTGCAGCCCGGAATAGGCGAAAAAGTTCTCGAGGGAACCCCGCGCCGCCGGGTCGTGCGACCGGGCGGCGTCGAGGTCCTCTTTTAGTCTTGCGAAAAAGCCCACAAAGTTCTTTCTACAGGAAACGGGCGGTTGCGCGGCCTGATCAGCCGCGGATGTCGTCATAGAGGACCGTGGAGATGTAACGCTCTCCGAAGTCGCAAACGACTGCAACAATCAACTTGCCGGCGTTTTCGGGGCGCTTGGCCAGCTCCAAGGCTGCCCAGACGATGGCGCCGGACGAGATGCCGCCCAGGATGCCTTCCTTCACACCGAGTTCGCGGGCCACCCGGACGGAGTCTTCAAGGGGTGCGTCGATGACCTCGTCGTAGACGTTGGTGTCAAGAAGTTCCGGGATAAAGTTGGCACCGAGACCCTGGATCTTGTGCGGGCCCGGGGCGCCGCCGTTGAGGATGGGGGAGTCTTTGGGCTCCACGGCCACGATCTGCACGCCGGGCTTGCGCTCCTTCAGGACCTGCCCGACGCCGGTGATGGTGCCGCCGGTGCCCACGCCGGCGACGAAGATGTCCACGGCGCCGTCGGTGTCGGCCCAGACTTCCTCGGCCGTGGTGTCGCGGTGGATCTGCGGGTTGGCATCATTGGCAAACTGCTGGGCCCAGATGGAGTTTTCGGTGTTGGCCACAATTTCCTGGGCCTTCTCGACTGCGCCGCGCATGCCCTCGGAGCCGGGCGTGAGGACGATCTCGGCGCCGAAGGCGCGGAGCATCACGCGGCGCTCGGTGGACATCGTCTCCGGCATGGTGAGGATGACCTTGTAGCCGCGGGCCGCACCCACCATTGCCAGGGCAATCCCGGTGTTGCCGGAGGTACCTTCGACAATGGTGCCGCCCGGCTTCAGTGCACCGGACTTTTCTGCAGCGTCGATGATGGCCACACCGATGCGGTCCTTCACACTGTTGGCCGGGTTGTAGAACTCAAGCTTTACGGCAACGGTGGCACCCAGCCCCTCGCTGAGCCGGTTCAGCCTGACCAGCGGGGTGCGGCCTACCAGCTGCGTTACGTCGTCATAAATCCGTGCCATGTACATACGCCTATCTCTGAGGGGTGAATACTGAGGTCAGCCTAACGAGGCCGCGTAATGCTGGCTAAGCGTTAAGCCACGCAGAGTAATATTTCCTGGCCTTGGCAAGTTTGGGGTTGATGATGACCTGGCAGTAGCCCTGCTCGGGATGTTTTGCGTAGTAGTCCTGGTGGAAATCCTCGGCAACATGGAACCGGGGGAGGCGGCTGACCTCAGTGACGATCGGGTGGCTCCACAGGGCCTGGTTCCGGTCGATGGCTTCCTCGAACAGGATCTTCTCCTCGGTGGTTTCGTAGAACATCGAGGAGCGGTATTGGGTACCCACGTCATATCCCTGCCGGTTCAGCGTGGTGGGGTCGTGCAGGGCGAAGAACATGTCCAGGATGACCTCGGCCGGGATAATTTCCTCGTCGAAGGTCACGGCGACCACTTCGGCGTGACCGGTGGTGCCGCTGCACACGGAGTAGTAGTCCGGGTACGGATCGTGGCCGCCTGTATAGCCGGACACCACCGCCGTAACACCCTTCGTTTTCTGGTAGACGGCGTCGAGGCACCAGAAGCAGCCTCCGCCAAGAACAAAAGTTTTCATGACCTCTTCAATGGTTGGCAGCGCCGGATGATTCCCCGCGCATCCCGCTTCTCACCGGTGGCATGCCTGCGCCTGCCGGGCGATGGGGTAAAACTAAGACTATGGAACCTGTGGACACCGACGTTACCGGTCCGGACGAGCACGACGGCGACGCCCCACCCGCCGGGCAGGCCGGCGACGGGCCGGACGGGGCTCCCACCCTCGGCGACCTGCTGCTCGCGGTAGAGGAACTGTGGCCTGAATCCCTGGCCGAAGGCTGGGACGAGGTGGGCCTGGTGGCGGGCCATCCCGCATCGCCGGTCACAAAGGTGATGTTCGCCGTCGATCCCACGCTGGAGGTGATCGAGGAAGCCGTCGAGTGGGGCGCCGAACTTTTGATCACCCATCATCCGCTGCTTCTTAAAGGCGTCACGTCCGTCGCGGCCACCACTCCCAAAGGCCGGGCGGTCCACCGCTTGATCGAGTCCGGAACCGCCCTCCTGACTGTCCACACGAACGGTGATTCCGCCGTCGGGGGTGTGTCCGACGTGCTGGCTGACGCCCTCGGCCTCCGGGACGTTGCCCCGCTGACGCTGGCGGCCAACGGGTTGCCGGAGGAGGGAATCGGACGGGTAGGGGACCTCGAGGACGCCATGAGCCTGGGCGATTTCGCGGCCAGGGTGTTCGGTATCCTGCCATCCGTGGCCGGGGGCGTGCGCGTCTCCGGCGACAAGGACGGCCTGGTCCGGCGGATCGCGGTCTGCGGCGGTGCGGGCGACTCGCTGTTCAACGAAGTCCGGGCCAGCAACGCCGACGTCTACGTCACGGCCGACCTCCGGCACCACCCGGCGTCGGAGGCTCGGGAAGCCGCGCTTAACGGGCGCCCCTACCTGGTGGATGTGTCCCACTTCGCCAGTGAGTGGCTGTGGCTGCCTGCGGCCGCGGCAGCCCTGGGCAACGTCCTCGCAGACCAAGGGCTCGACGTCGACATCCAGGTCAGCACCACCAACAGCGATCCCTGGGATTTCATCCTCACTCCGGGCTGACCCATCCCGCACCCGGTGAAGTCCGGCGGGGCAGGGACAGGGGCCAGGCGCTAGAGTCGAGGAAGCGCCGGTAAGGTGCCCGGCACCGGCCGGAAGGATCAAGCGGAGGTAACAGTGGCGAAGGCAGCACCGGCGGAACAAATCAAGTTGCTCGACCTGCAGGGCCTGGATGCAAAGCTCAAGGCACTGGCCAGCCGCCGCCGCTCGCTGGAAAACGATCCCAGGATCAAAGACCTTGAGGCTGCCCTCTCCGTGGCCAGCGGCGAACTCGGTGCCGCGAAAGTTGCCGTGCACGACGCCGAAGCCGAGCTGAAGCGTGCCGAGGCTGATGTTGAACAGGTGGCCACACGCATTGAGCGGGACGAGGCGCGCCTGAACAGCGGAACCGGTCTGTCCAAGGACCTGGTGGCACTCCAGAAGGACATCGCCTCGCTCAACAAGAGGCGTTCAGACCTCGAAGACGTGGAGCTGGAAGTCCTGGAACGCCTGGACACGCTCCGCGAGCGGCAGGCTGCGCAGCAGCAGATCGTGGACGACATCCAGGGGTCATTCGGCAGCATCCGCGCGGAACTGGACCGGGAGCTCGCCTCAGTCGACGCGGAGGCTGCAGACGTGCGGGGCAAGCGCTCCGAGTTTGCCGCAGGACTGGACGCCGGGATGCTGGCCATTTATGAGAAGACCCTCGCCAAACGCGGCGTTGGCGCTGCCCGGCTGTTCCACGGAACCTCAGAAGCCTCGGGCATGAAGCTCAGCCCAGGCGACCTCGCAGAGATCACCGCTGCTTCCGGTGACGACATCGTCTTCTGCCCCGACTCAGGTGCCATCCTGGTCCGCTCGGAAGAGTGGGCCTGACCCACGCACGCAGCTTCCAGAGCCGTCTTGACCAGCCACAACGCCGCGTGGCGCTACCGGGTTGGGCCGGGCAGCGGGGCCTCAGCCCGGCAGGATGATGTCCAGCGCGTGCGGCTTGCGGGCAGTTCCGGGCACGAGCTCCGCCGCCCACCGCTCCTGTGCGGCCTTCAGCAGCCCGGCAGGCGTTGAGGGCGCCTTGCCCCGGCGAGAGAGCAGGTGCCGGGCCAGCTCGCCCCGGGTGTGCTTGGCAAAGTGGCTCACGACCTTCCGCACACCGCCGGCTTCGGTGAAGACGTTCACGGAAACCGTCTGGCCTGCCGGGGGAGCCCACGCGGCCGCGTAGGTGCTGGACCGGCAGTCCACCAGCAGCTGGTCCCCCACGGCGGAGGCGAGGGCCTCGGAAAGCTGCGGCTTCCAGAACGAGGCGAGGCGTCCGACGTCGGGCAGTGCTGTCCCCATGGACAGGCGGTAGGCGGGCACGGCGTCGCCGAAACGGATGGCGCCCCACAGGGCGGATACCACAAGCACCGACTCATCGGCTTTGCGCCGCTGGGCCGGAGTCATAGTCCGGTAGCCCAGGGCGTCGTAGAGGACGCCGGAGTAGATGCGGTGCGCGGGGGCGGCAGGTTCAGCGTGCAGCCGGGTGTTGCGTACGACGTCGTCACGCAGCGATGCGCCCACGCCCAGGAGGTCGAGGGCGTCCTCGTGGGCACTGACGGTTCCGAGAGCCTCCAGCACCTTCGCCCGCGCAGGGTTGAGGCCGGGAAAGCCCAAAGACGACCAGTCGACGGCGGCACCGCTGACCGCGGGGGTCTTACCTTCTGAAGGGGGGAGCAGAATCAGCACCGTCCGATCCTACCGGCGGTAACAGCAGCCGCTGGCGCCGGTAGACTGGAATCGGATGGGACAGCCAGGCGGCCGCGCGTCACCTAGGTGGCTCGAGGAACGTCCGGGCTCCACAGGGCAGGGTGGTGGGTAACGCCCACTCGGGGTAACCCGCAGGCAAGTGCCACAGAGAATAGACCGCCTGCGTCTTCCGTCACCGGAAGGCAGCAGGTAAGGGTGAAACGGTGGTGTAAGAGACCACCAGCTTCCCGGGTGACCGGGAAGGCTAGGTAAACCCCACCCGGAGCAAGGCCAGACAGGGCACGTTTGAGGGCTGCCCGCCCGAGTGTCCGGGTAGGCCGCTAGAGGGTGCCGGCAACGGTACCCGTAGATGGATGGCCGTCGCCTCCGTGCCGGCAACGGCACGGGGGAACAGAACCCGGCGTACCGGCTGTCCCATCCGCACAACCGGTTTGACCTTGGAAGATGTGTTGGGGATCCTGAACCGTGCCCGCAAATACCGATCCGCAGCCGGCCGGCCGCGCCGCCGGCCCCCAGGCCCGCAACCTGCCCACGCAGGTCCTGGGCCTGCTGGCGTTCCTTGCCCTCTCCGTCACGGCCTGGGCGCTGGCCACGGTTCCGATCCTGCTGAACATGCACGGCTGGTTCGCGGCTTCCGAACAGGCACCCTGGATGCCGCCGCAGTGGATGTTCCGGTCGGTGTGGCTGCTGCTGTACGCCAGTATCGCTGTTGCCGCCTGGCTGGTCTGGCGGAAAGGCGCGCTCACCGGCGGCACCATGGCCGGCTACCTGATCCAGCTGGTGCTCAATGCCGCCTGGCCGCTGAGCTACTTTGGCCTTTACCCCCTGCTGGGCCCGGGCGCGCTCTGGGCCGCGCTGGCGGTCCTCACCGGACTGGCCGGGTGCCTCGTGTTCCTGATCCTGCGGTTCGGCCCGGTGAATGGCCTGGCCGGGCTGCTGGTACTGCCCTACTTCTCCTGGGTGCTGTTCTCCTGCAGCCTTAACCTCTACGCGGCACTCCACAACTGAACGCCGTGTGAGTGATTTCACGCCCGGCGGGCCTGTTCCCCGGGCCGCGCCAAATTAGAATGGATTCCGGACGTAGGGGTTCTTCCGCTGGAATTGCGTTCGCATCCAGCGGTTTTTCTTTGCACACGATCCAGGCGCCTGGGGGCCGAACCCCGCAGGCGTGGATGCCCCTGGACAACATCAGGTGGCCTACATCCGCATACGAGGACGTATGCGGCTGAACCGAGGAAGGTATTTCTGTGAGCCAGACGTCAGATTCTTGTCTTGATACGTGGATGGGCCGCGAGGCCCTCGCCGAGGCCATGATTCCGGTGATCGGCCGGCTGTACCGCGAAAACAACGTGGTCACGAGCATCCACGGCCGGAGCCTGATCAACAAGTCCACCATGAACATCCTCAAGGCACACCGTTTCGCCCGCCGGATGAGCAAGGACGAACTCCTCCTCGAGGAGACCGCACCCCTGCTGAACACCCTGGCCGGGCTGGAACTCGGCGCCGCGGCCATCGACATCGCCCGGCTCAACCAGAAGTTCAAGGAAGAGGGCAACGGCGCCACCCTTGAAGAGTTCCTCCGCGCTGAACTGGCCGACATCGTGGGCAAGCGGGGCGGCGACGACCGCACCAGCACCGACGTCGTCCTCTACGGCTTCGGACGCATTGGCCGGCTCCTCGCCCGCCTGCTGGTCGAAAAGGCCGGGGGCGGCCACGGCCTGCGCCTGCGCGCCATCGTGGTCCGCCGCGGCTCCGACAATGACCTGCTGAAGCGTGCCAGCCTGCTGCGCCGCGACTCCGTGCACGGCTCCTTCGAAGGCACCATCCGCGTCGACGAGGAAGCCAACACCATCACGGCCAACGGCGTCCGGATCCAGGTCATCTACTGGAACGACCCCGCCACCATCGACTACACGGCATACGGCATCAACAACGCCCTGGTGGTGGACAACACCGGACGCTGGCGCGACGCCGAGGGCCTGTCCCAGCACCTGCAGAGCAAGGGTGCCGCCCGAGTCCTCCTTACCGCACCGGGCAAGGGCGAGCTGAAGAACATCGTCCACGGCATCAACCACGGCACCATCGAGGACACGGACACGATCGTCTCCGCTGCGTCCTGCACCACGAACGCCATCACCCCGGTGCTGAAGGCCCTCAACGACAAGTTCGGCGTGATCCACGGCCACGTTGAGACGGTCCACTCGTTTACCAACGACCAGAACCTGATCGACAACTTCCACAAGGGCGACCGCCGGGGCCGGTCAGCCGCCCTGAACATGGTCATCACCGAAACCGGAGCGGCAAAGGCAGTTGCCAAGGCCCTGCCTGAGCTGCTCGGCAAGCTCACCGGCAGCTCCATCCGCGTCCCCACCCCGGATGTATCGCTGGCCATCCTGAACCTGAGCCTGGAAAACGGGACCACCAAGGACGAGGTCAACAACTACCTCCGCGAGATGTCGCTGCATTCGGACCTGCGCAAGCAGATCGATTACATCGATTCCCCTGAAGTCGTCTCCACAGACTTCGTCGGCTCCCGCCGCGCCGGCATCGTCGATGGCCTCGCCACCGTTTCCACCGACAAAAACCTGGTGGTCTACGTCTGGTACGACAACGAATTCGGCTACAGCTGCCAGGTGGTCCGCGTCATGGAAGAAATGGCCGGCGTCAACCCGCCGTCATTCCCGGCCAAGGAGAGCGCCAAGGCCCTGGCGGCCATCGCCGTCTGACCTTTCCCGTTGCTTTTGGGTGAATTCCCGGCTGGTTCTCTGGAATCAGCCGGGAATCGGGCCCACACTTGGGGAATGGAAAACGATCAGACACTTGAGCACGACACCACTCTGGAACACGCTTTTGACGTAGCCAAGGCCAATCACAAGGAAGCGCTCCGGTTGCTGGACGGAGCAAGGGCCGCGCATGCTGCGGGCGACGTCACCGCTGAACGGGTGCAGCAGCTGGAAAGTCTGCTGGCCGTCGCCGAGGAAGACCTCCAGAGGGTGTCCCGGGAATTGTAGCCGTGACGATGTGACCCCTCACCTGTCCTGCACACTGTGGATATCCGGGTGCGGCGGTTCCCTGTGACCTAGGCTCAGGTGGTGCCCAAACCCCGCCTCGGAACTGCAGTCCAGTGACCGTCAGTTGGTCCGCCTACCGGCGGGCGCGACGCCGTTCCCGGCAGGCCTGGGTGCTGCTGGCGGTGGGCGGCATCGCCGGACTGGGGCTGTTGGGCTGGTTCTTCACCGCCGGGCAATTTGAAATTTCCGCCCCCGCGGCGGACGGTCCTGCAGCGGCTCCCGTCTTCGATCCTGCATGGATGAAACCGGTGGCGGCGGTCCACGAGGTCCCTCCGGGCTCAGCGGCGGATGCGCTGGAAACCCTCGCCGTCAAGGGCCGTGCGGGCAAGGACAACTACAGCCGCGAAGCTTTCGGGCAGGCCTGGCTCGACGTTGACCGCAACGGCTGCGACACCCGCAATGACATCCTGCGCCGGGACCTGGCCGGCGCTGTTTTTACGGAGGGCTCGAAGTGCAGGATCTCCGCCGGACATTTCCAGGAACCCTATACGGGCAAGCCCATCGAATTCCGCCGCGGCCAGGACAGCAGCGCAGCCGTCCAGATCGACCACGTGGTGGCCCTCTCCGACGCCTGGCAGAAGGGCGCCCAGGCCCTTACCCCGCGCCAGCGGCAAAACCTGGCGAATGATCCCCTGAACCTCATTGCTGCAGACGGCCCAAGCAACCAGCAAAAGGGTGCGGGCGACGCCGCCACCTGGCTTCCGAAGAACAAGTCCATCAGGTGCCACTACGTAGCGCGGCAGGTGTCCGTCAAAGCGGCGTACGGGCTGTGGGTGACGGAGGCCGAGAAGGACGCGATGAAGCGGGTCCTTGGCTCGTGCCCCGGCCAGCAGACCATCAGGGCGACCTGAGGTTGGCTGCCGCTGACTCAGTGTCCGAACGGGTCCGGGTCCACGCCCGGCAGCCAGGTCAGGCCGGGAACGCCCCAGCCGTTCTTCTTTGCCGTCTTCTTGGCCTTGCGCGCATACCTGTCCATCAGGCGGTTGACGTAGAGCTTGCCGTCCAGATGGTCGTATTCATGCTGGATAACCCTGGCAAACCAGCCGGTGGCCTCGAACTTCACGGGCTCGCCGTTTCCATCAAAACCTTCTACCCGTGCCCACTCGGCGCGTTTGAGCGGATACTGGTCGCCGGGAAAGGACAGGCACCCTTCCTCTTCCTCATCGGGGTCGGGAGCAGCTCCGGAGATCTTTGAGAGCGTGAGAACCGGGTTGACCAGTACGCCGCTGGCGGGCGCGCCGTCGTCGTTCGCGTACTTGTAGACGAAGATCCTCTTGCCCACCCCTACCTGCGGGGCTGCCAGCCCCACGCCGTTGGCGGCATCGTTCGTCTCGAACATGTCCGCAATCAGGGTGCGCAGTTCGTCGTCGAAAACTTCCACTTCGGAAGCCCGGCGGTGCAGCACGGGTTCGCCCCAGATGGTGATGGGCAGAACGGTCATCTTCACTGTCCTTCGGCTTGCGGCCCCGCAGCGCGCGCAGGGCGGTGATGCAAAAGAGGTGGTAAACAAGAAAGGAGGCCGCACCGGAATAATCCGATGCGGCCTCCTTTGGACGGCTGCAATACCGTCCGGTGAGGGTGAGCGACGGGGGTTGAACCCGCGACCTCCTGGACCACAACCAGGCGCTCTGCCAACTGAGCTACGCCCACCATGTGCCCCGCAGTGTGACCGGCTTTCCGGCCCTCTGGAAAGGCAACTCAAATAGCTTACCTGCTCTTTGGGGGTGCTTTGTCCACTTTTGGCCTTTTCAGCAAAAAATCCTGAAAACGTGGTGCAGATTACTTTTCGGGAAGGTCCGGTTCGGTGCTGGTGATCCGCCGCGCGATCTTCTGCGCCGTTGCACTGTCAGGCCCGGGGGCCGGCACGAAGACTGCGTCCCGGTAGTAGCGGAGCTCGTCGATGGAGTCCCGGATGTCACCCAGGGCGCGGTGGCCGCCCTTCTTGGCCGGGGACTGGAAGTACGCGCGGGCGAACCAGCGGCGGGACAGTTCCTTGATGGTGCTGACATCGATGACGCGGTAGTGCAGGTGCTCAACGATCGCCGGCATGTCCCTGGACAGGAAGACCCGGTCCGTTCCCACGGAGTTGCCGCCCAGCGGTGCCTTCCGGGGCTCAGGCACCCATTCAGCGATGTACTCCATCACCAGTGCTTCTGCCTCGGCCATGGTCTTGCCCGCCGGAAGTTCCTTGAGGAGCCCAGATTTGGTGTGCATGTCCCGGACAAAGTCGTTCATCTGGGCGACGGCGGCATCCTCGGGTTTGATGACGACGTCGACCCCCTCGCCGAGGATGTTCAACTCGGAGTCGGTGACCAGCGCCGCCACCTCGATCAGGGCGTCGTTCTTGATGTCCAGACCGGTCATTTCGCAGTCAATCCAGACGATTCTTTCGTTTGTTATAGGCACCGGACCAGCCTACCGTTACACCTCCCGCCAACCGGCCGGTGCTAGGATTTCGAGTACGTGGCGGGTCATCCCGCTGCATGGAATCGCGCCCCGGACAGGCCCTGCGGCCGGCGGCGGCGGCCTGCGAAAACGCACAAAGATTGGACTACCCCTGATATGACGGCGCCTTTGCCCGCGGCTGGCGGAATGGCTGCCGCTGCACCGGCCGTCACCGGCGGCGCCGAGATGGACGATCCCCGTTCGCCGATCCTTGCAGGCTTTATTGGCTCGATGTTCATGCTGGCCGGATCGCTGGGGGTGGGTTGGCTGGCGCCCGTCTCCGAACTGCGCAGAATGCCCCTCTTTATCTGGATGCGCGCCGAGGCCGCCGGGGTTGCACTGTCCATCATCCTCCTGGCCGTGGGCGGCATGCTCCTGGTGCGGGCCTGGCTGCGGCTGGGCCAGAAGGTCCATGTGTGGGGCGCCCAGGCCCGCAGCGCCACACACAAAGCGATCCTGGCATGGGGCCTGCCCATGGTGGTGTGCGTCCCGCTGTTCAGCCGGGACGTTTACGCCTACATCGGCCAGGGGCGCCTCATGGTTGAAGGGTTCAACCCTTACGAAAATGGCATTTCGGCCCTGTCCAACTACTTCCAGCTGGGCGCCGACAAGATGTGGACCGAAGCCCCGGTTCCATACGGCCAGCTGTTCCTCTGGATCGAGCAGTTCGTGGTCTGGTCAACGAATGTCCAGCCAGAGGCCAGCGTGATGCTGTTCCGTCTGGTGGCGGTGGCGGGCGTGGTGCTGTGCGTCATCTACGTTCCGAAGCTGGCCGAACTGCATGGCGTCAACCCGCACCGGGCGCTCTGGCTGACGGCGGCCAACCCGCTGTTCCTGACCAATTTTATTGCCAGTGTCCACAACGATTCCCTTATGATCGGCCTGGCCCTGGCCGGCCTCTACTACTGCGCCACGCAGCGGGTGGTGCGCGGCATTGTCCTGGTCACTCTGTCCATCGCGGTCAAGCCCATCACGATCGTCTTCCTGCCCTTCATTGGCCTGCTCTGGGCCGGACAAAATGCCGGCTGGGTCCGAAAATTTTGCTTCTGGGCACTGACGGCCGGAATCAGTCTCGGCCTCCTTGTTCTGATGGGCCTGGTGAACGGCTTCGGGTTCGGGTGGATCAACGGGCTCTCCGCCCCCGGAAGCATTGCGATCTGGTACGCCCCGGTTGGCCTGATCGGGATGATCGTGGCCTCGCTGGCCAATTCGTTTGGACTGGACGGCAGTCTTTTCGCAGGGTGGGTGTTCGACGCCGGTAAGCTCCTGGCGGTGGGCATTGTGGCCTGGCTGATCCTGCGGGGCGACTATGACCGGCTGATGCGGCGGCTTACGCTCGGATTCGCCGCCATTGTCCTGCTGGCCCCGATCATCCAGTCCTGGTACGTGGTGTGGCTCATTCCGCTCTTTGCCGTCACCGGCATCCGCAACGACTGGCAGGTCAAAGCGCTCTACTTTGTGGTGTCCTTCTTCATGATCTACGCCATCTCGGACCAGCTTGAAGTTTTCCCGTACCTCCAAGCCGATGACCTGGGCTTCGCGCTGACCCTCGCCCGGGTCGCGGCGGCTGTGACAGGCCTGTTGTTCGGCCTCTACCTGATCTTCTGGGATCCTTCGACAAAACGGCTGTTCCGCAAGTCCGGCGGCCTGGTTGTTGAACGCCCGGTGATTTAGCGGCCCGCAGCGCGGCCGTTAAGCCGGCGCAGCGCTTCCCGCCGGGCCAGGGGGCTGATGACGGCGGAGTGCTTTGCCACGAAGGCTGCCACCCAGTCCGGGGAAGTCTTGGCGTACTCCCGCAGTGCCCATCCGATGGCCTTCCGGACGAAAAATTCTCCGTCCCCCAGATTGGGTTCGATGACCGCGGCCAGCAGCCCGGTGTCCGTGGCGGCCTTAGCCTTCAGCTGGGCGATGATGGAGGCCCGCCTGAACCAGAAGTCCTCATCTGTACTCCAGGCGTGCAGCACCGCAGTCATTTCCTCGCGGTGGGCCTGAAGCAGGCCGAAGATGCGCCCCGATATGCCATCCACGAAGTCCCACCAGGCACCTGTACGGATGATTTCCTCGTAGACCGGCAGCATGTGCAGGTCCCGGGACACCATCCTGTTCGCGGTCAAATCAATGGCGGCGTACCGCTCCTCGCGCACTTCGGAGTGGCGCCACAGATCGAGGACGGTGGCACGCAGTTCCTCTCCGGACCGGAACGGCGCAGCCGCTGCCGCGTTCTTCGCGATCCGGCGGACTTCAGGCACCCGGACGCCCAGCGAGGGCAGGCTCGACCTCATATACGCCTGCGCGCCAGCTGCCCGGACGGGATCGGCATGTTCCCGCAGTTCAGACCGGATGGCGGCAAGCACTTCGGTGTTGGAAGTGGCGGGGCTGTCCATGAGGCAACCTTAGCCAGCGTGCCGGGCCACCGCAGCCCATGACTCCGCAGGAGCATGTAACAGGCGGATGAGCTAGGCTAGTGAGCGCTAACAACGAATCTAAAGAGGTACGCCATGACCGGCACGGAATGCCAGATCGCGTTTGGCCCCTACACCGCCACCGTTACCTCCCGGGGCGCCGCCCTGCGGAACCTGCGGAACCAGGACCGCGACCTGGTGGTGGGCTTCGGGCCTGACGGCGGCATTCCGGACTACCGCGGAGTCATTTGCGCACCCTGGCCCAACCGGCTGGCCGACGGCACTTACAGCTACCTCGGAACGTCATACTCGGCGCCCGTCAATGAGCCGGAGCGGAAAGCGGCCCTCCATGGCCTTGTAACTGACCTGCGCTGGGACGTCGAAGAAGCCGGGCCGTCATCGGTGACACTCACCTGCCGGATCGAAGCTTCCCCGGCCTATCCCGGGAGCCTGACCCTGACCGTGCGCTACTTGCTCAGCGAAAACGGCCTGCGCTCTACGGTCCACGCCCGGAATACGGGTACGGTCCCGGCGCCCTATGGCGTGTGCCCGCATCCTTACCTCGTGGCCGGCCCTTCGCCCCTGGATGCCTGGCAGCTGGAACTCCCCGCCGCAGAGTACCTGGACGTTACGCCGGACCGGCTCCTGCCTGTCGGGATGCGGACCGTGGAAGACCACTCCTTCGACTTCCGCAACCCGCGCCGGCTGGGCGCCGTAAGGATCGACCACGCCTTCACTGGCTTAACCCGGAATTCCAGCGGAATGGCCTGCGTCAGGGTGCACGATCCGGCGGGGACCGGCGTCGAACTCGAATGGGGTCCGGAGTGGCCATGGGTCCAGGTCCACACGGCCGATAAACCTGTGGGCCCAGACCGTCTGGGGCTGGCCGTGGAACCCATGACCTGTCCGCCGGACGCTTTCAATTCGGGCCCCGACCTGATCCATCTGCAGCCGGGTGGCACGCATTCGGGCTCGTGGACCATCCGGGCATGCTGACAGGGCTGGCATCCTGAAAGCAGATGCTTCAGCTGCCGGGCACCGGGGGTCCCGCTAACCGGTCAGGGCGCGGCTGCCACCGGTGCGGGCGCGGCCGGCTGAGCGGCGTACGTCCAGCCGGCGCGCTCCAGCCAGGCCGCGCAAAGAGCCGGCCACTGTTCAGCGCCCGGTGCCCCGGCCGCGAGGCCGATGCCGTGCCGGCCGTGGGGGAAGACATGGAGTTCCGCAGGCACGCCGGAGTCGAAAAGCGCCTGCGCGTAGCCCAGGCTGTGGCTGACGGGAACCGCCGCGTCGTCGGCTGTGTGCCACAGGAACGCCGGCGGGGTCTGAGGGGTCACCTGCCGGTCTGCGGAAAGAGCAGACAGCAGTTCCGGTGAGGGTGCGTCGCCCACAAGGTTGTCCACTGACCCCTGGTGCACATCCCGGGACAGGGACACCACGGGGTAGCACAGAACTGCCAGGTCAGGCACGGAGCCGGGGACATCGAGGGCAGGGACGCCCGTGGAAACCGCCGTCGACAGGGTTGCAGCGAGGTGGCCTCCCGCCGAGAACCCCAGTACCCCGATCCGTTGCGGGTCCACCGACAGGCCGTGGGCTCCACTGCGGATGTACAGCATGGCTTCCTTGGCGTCCACGAGGGGAGCGGGGTGCCGGTGCGGAGCTACCCGGTAACGCAGGACAAATGCGTGGATACCCAGCGATGCGAGCCATTCGGCTACGGGTTCGGCCTCATGGTCGGCCTGGTGCGCGTATCCGCCGCCCGGCAGCACCAGCACGGCGGGCAGCAACCCGTCATCGTGGCAACGGGCAGGAACTGAGGTCAGGCCGTTCGGCGCCATCAGTCCGCGGTCTCCGTGCTGCGGCGCAGCATGACTTTGCCGGTCACCGGAAGCGGTGCGTAATCCTGTTCGTCGCCGTCGGCCGTGGGTGGTGCAGTGGCCCTGGTGGCGAGCCGGCCGATTTCCTCCAGCGGCAGGCTGACAGTGGAAAGTGCAGGCCTGAAATCGCGCAGTGTCTCGATGTCATCGAAGCCTGCGATCCGTGCGTCGCGGGGTATGCGCAGCCCTTCTGTCCGTAGCGCGGCCGCCGCCCCGATGGCCATGACGTCGTTGACAGCGAAAATACCCAGCCCGTTGCCTGCGGGGCGGCCGCTTTGGCCGGTTCCGCCGGCCTTGATCCGCGCCGCCAGCTTGAGGCCGGCGTCATATCCTCCGGACCGGTTAAAGGAGCTCCGCAGGACCTCGGCGGGGCCGCGGCCTGCGCGGCTGAGCCCCTCCTGGAAGCCGCGGATCCGGTCATCGGAGGTGAAGAGCCCTTCCGGGCCGCCGATGATGACGAAGTCGCCGTCCCAGCCCGCGGCCAGTTCCACTGCCAGCTTTGCGGCAAGTTCCTGGTTGGGGACGGAGACCACGTGGTAGCCCTCCGGCGCGGCGGCGCCAACTACAGGGTGTCCCACCACAGCGACCTGCCCTCCGTTGCGGCAGTAGCGGTCCAGCTCCGCAGCCAGTTCTGCGTTCTGGTCTCCGTCTTCAGCCCGCGACGAGCGCGAGCCCGCGATCACGATCGAGTCGGCGCGCCGCGCTGCGAAGGCGGCAACGGCTTCCTTTTCTTCCCCGGGTGCCCCGCCCGTGGTGGCCAGCAGCACCATCCGGCGCTGTTCGCGCGCAGCCTCCTGGACGCCCCTGGCTATCGCCGCGAAGTAAGGGTCCGCGATGTCGTGGACTATGAGGCCAATCAGGCCGGAACTCGACTTGGCCAGTCCCTGCGCCTGCGCGTTGGGAATGTAGCCCAGTGAGTCTGCCGCCTGGCGGACTCGCTCGGCGATGTCTTTGCCGGGCTTGCGCGCAGAGCCGTTGAGGACGCGGGAGGCGGTGGCGGGAGACACCCCGGCAAGCCGGGCCACCTCGGTAAGGGTACTAGCGGCCACAGCAACTCCTGCACGTCGGGGGAAGATAACGGTCACCACATTATGGCAGTTGAAAGTTCTTCCGGAAAGCGCTTGCCAAGTCTGTTGGCGGCGGTGCATGATGGAACAAGTGGGAATGCGCTTTCCCAATCAGGCTTGAGTAAAACTTGCTCACTCACCGTGGAGGACACATGGGCTTCGAAACAAAGACGATCCGCATCGCCATGAACGGCATTACCGGCCGCATGGGTTACCGCCAGCACCTGCTGCGTTCCATCCTGCCGATCCGTGACGCCGGCGGCTTCACCCTGGAAGACGGCACCCGCGTCCAGGTCGAGCCCATCCTGGTGGGACGCAACGAGGCCAAGATCCGTGAACTGGCCGAGAAGCACAAGGTCGCCGAATGGACCACCGACCTGGACTCGGTCATCAACGATCCCACCGTTGACGTCATCTTCGACGCCTCCATGACCAGCCTGCGTGCCGCCACCCTGAAGAAGGCCATGCTGGCCGGCAAGCACATCTTCACCGAGAAGCCCACCGCGGAAACCCTGGAAGAGGCCATCGAGCTGGCCCGCATCGGTAAGGAAGCAGGCGTCACCGCAGGCGTCGTCCACGACAAGCTGTACCTCCCGGGCCTGGTCAAGCTCCGCCGCCTGGTGGACGAAGGCTTCTTTGGCCGCATCCTCTCCATCCGCGGCGAGTTCGGCTACTGGGTGTTCGAAGGTGACGTCCAGGCTGCCCAGCGCCCGTCCTGGAACTACCGCAAGGAAGACGGCGGCGGAATGACCACGGACATGTTCTGCCACTGGAACTATGTCCTCGAAGGCATTATCGGCAAGGTCAAGAGTGTCAGCGCCAAGACCGCCACGCACATCCCCGCCCGTTGGGACGAGGCCGGCAAGGAATACAAGGCAACGGCTGACGACGCCTCCTACGGAATCTTCGAGCTTGAGACCCCCGCTGGAGACGCAGTGGTGGGCCAGATCAACTCGTCCTGGGCCGTCCGCGTCTACCGCGACGAGCTGGTGGAATTCCAGATCGACGGCACCCACGGATCCGCTGTGGCAGGGCTCAACAAGTGTGTTGCCCAGCAGCGTGCCCACACCCCCAAGCCCGTCTGGAACCCCGACCTGCCCGTCACCGAATCCTTCCGCGACCAGTGGCAGGAAGTTCCGGCAAACGCCGAGCTGGACAACGGCTTCAAGCTGCAGTGGGAGGAATTCCTGCGCGACGTCGTCGCTGGCCGGGAGCACCGCTTCGGCCTGCTCTCTGCAGCCCGGGGTGTCCAGCTTGCAGAGCTCGGCCTGCAGTCCAATGACGAACGCCGCACCATCGACATCCCGGAGATCACGCTCTAATGACATCCCTCATCCTTCCCTCCCACGACGGCGGCACTAGGGAATACCGCCTGCAGGGCGGCACCACGTGGGCCCGCCCCTCGGCGCCCCTCACGGCGCGGCGCGCGTACGCCGCAGCCCACGTCATCCCCGAGGTCCTTGCCGACAACACCCCAGGTGCCCCGGCACGCCTCGACTGGGATGCCACGATGGCCTACCGGCACGAACTGTGGTCCTACGGCCTCGGCGTGGCCGATGCCATGGACACCGCGCAGCGGGGCATGGGCCTTGACTGGGCAGCCACCCAGCAGCTGATCAAGCGCACCGGCGTCGAGGCGGCGTCCGTGGTTGCAGCGAACAATGCGGCCACGGCGGGCAAGTCCGTCCGTGACCTCGTGTCCTGCGGCGCAGGCACCGACCAGCTGGACATCGACTCCCTGCCCGCGGGCAACGCCGGACTCAAGGCTGTCCTTGAGGCTTACCGCGAACAGATCGCCGTCATCTCCGAGGCCGGTCCCAAGGTGATCCTCATGGCATCCCGTGCCCTGGCCAAGGTTGCCAGCGGTCCCGAGGACTACCTGCGCGTGTACGCCACCCTGCTGCAGGAGGTGGACCAGCCCGTCATCCTGCACTGGCTGGGCACCATGTTCGATCCCGCCCTCGCCGGGTACTGGGGTTCGGACCACGTTCCCACCGCCACCGAGACCTTCCTGGGCCTCATCAAGGACAACGCGGACAAGGTCGACGGCGTCAAGGTCTCCCTGCTCGATGCAAGTCACGAGGTGGCCCTGCGCGCAGCCCTGCCTGAAGGTGTCCGCCTCTACACCGGCGATGACTTCAACTACCCGGAGCTCATCGACGGGGACGGCACGCACCACTCGGACGCGCTGCTGGGCATCTTCGCGGCGATCTACCCGGCCGCCTCCGTGGCCTTGCAGAACTACGACGCCGGAAACGCCGCCAAGGCCCGGGAGATCCTGGACTCCACCCGGGAGCTGGGCAAGCACATCTTCAGTGCTCCCACGTTCTACTACAAGACGGGCATCGCGTTCATGTCCTGGCTGAACGGCAAGCAGCCCGGGTTCCAGATGGTGGGCGGCCTGCATTCGGGCCGCTCGGTCCAGCACCTGGCCACCACGTTCGAACTGGCGGACCAGGCCGGCCTCCTGAGGGATCCTGCACTGGCAGCCTTCCGGATGTCCGACTTCCTGCGGATCAACGGGGTGGGCGTGTGAGCGACTTTTCGCGCCTCTCCATCAACAGCGCCACCACTAAGAAATGGTCACTGGCCCAGGTGGTCGAGGGTTGCGTCAACGCCGGCATTCCCGCCATCGGCCCGTGGCGTGACCGCGTCGAGGAGGCCGGGCTGGACAAGGCTGCCCGGCTGATCAAGGACGCCGGACTGCGCGTGTCCTCGCTGTGCCGCGGCGGGTTCCTCACCGCCGCCGACGCCGAGGGGCAGGCGGCCGCGCTCGCCGACAACCGCGCAGCCATCCTGGAGGCCGTGGCACTGGACACCAGGGAACTCTTCCTGGTGGTCGGCGGACTGGCGCCGGGGGAGAAGGACGTAGTGGCGGCGCGGCAGCGTGTGGCGGACCGGCTGGCGGACCTCGTCCCCTTCGCCGAGGAAAACGGCGTCCGGCTGGTGCTTGAACCGCTGCACCCCATGTACGCCGCGGACCGCGCACTCATCTCCACCCTGGGCCAGGCCCTGGATCTCGCTGCGCCGTTCGACTCCTCGGCGGTGGGCGTCGCCGTCGACACGTTCCATGTCTGGTGGGATCCGGAACTGAAAGCGCAGATTGAACGCGCCGGCCGGGAAGACCGCATCGCTTCCTACCAGGTCTGCGACTTCAACATGCCCATCGCAGCCGATCCGCTGCTGTCGCGCGGGTACATGGGCGACGGTGTGGTGGACTTCGCCACCATCGGCACCTGGGTCCGCGACGCCGGCTATACCGGTGACATCGAGGTGGAGATTTTCAGGCAGGAAATCTGGGACACGGACGGCAACACCGTCCTGTCCACGGTGAAGGACCGCTACGCGGAGCTCGTCCTCCCGTACGCCTGACGCGGCACAGCCGCCCAGACCCGCGGGCCCCTGCTACGTCACGGCAGGGGCCCGCGTCCCACATACGGAAGGCCCGGACCGCCTGCGGTCCGGGCCTTCGGCTTCCTGCCGTTCAGAGGTACCGGGACGCGAGCTCCCGGTACCTGGCCAGCACCCCGCCGTCGTCTGTTTCCCCGGGGAGTTCGACGGCGTCGCGCGTCCACTGCGGGAAGCGTCCGGTAAGTGCCGCTACGGCCTGGCGGGCAGCGCCATCGGCGACGTATTCGCCCGGACTGGGGACGGCCACGGGGAGCCCCAGCAGCCGGGCCGCCGCTTGCTGTACGGCCGCTGACTGGGCCCCGCCACCCACCAGGAGGATCCGCTTGGCTTCCACTCCCTGGTCCTCCAGAGCTGCCAGTCCGTCGGCGAGGGAGCAGATCACCCCTTCGACGGCGGCGCGCGCCAGGTTCTCCGGCGTGTAGTTAGTCCGGGTGATGCCGTGCAGGGAACCACTTGCGTCGGGCAGGTTGGGGGTGCGCTCACCGTCGAAGTAGGGGACCAGGGTCAGGCCGCCGGCCCCCGGTTCCGCGGACAGGGCAAGGTTGTTGAACTCTTCAAGGTTGACGCCAAGCAACGCGGCGGTGGCGTCGAAGACGCGGGTGGCGTTCAGCGTGCAGACCAGCGGCAGGTAGTGGCCCGCAGCGTCGGCAAATCCGGCCACGAGTCCCGAGGCGTCGGACGTCGGGGTATCCGACACCGCGAACACGGTGCCGGAGGTGCCCAGCGACATCACGACGTCGCCCAGCGCGGCGCCGGCACCGAGGGCGGCCGCCGCGTTGTCGCCCGCGCCTGCTGCGAGCAGGCTTCCGGCCGGCGTCCGGCCCGCTGCCTCCAACGGGCCAAGGACCCGCGGCAGTGTTGGTGCGTGGCCGAGCGATGCGGTCAGGTCGTCCGGAAGGTATGTGCCCTCCGCCGTCGAGTAGTACCCGGTGCCTGAAGCGTCGGAGCGGTCCGTCACCAGCGCATCAAGCCCTTCCGTGCCGCTCCCCGGCCCGTACCCGGCCAGGCGCCAGGTCAGCCAGTCGTGGGGGAGGCAGACTGCGGCAACCCGGGCTGCGTTCTCCGGCTCATTTTCCCTGAGCCAGTGCAGCTTGGTCAGCGTCAGGGACGCTACCGGGACTGTCCCGGTGGCCTGCGCCCAGTAGCGGGCGCCGGCGGCAGCATCGCCGTCGCCCGCCGTTTTGATGAGGTCCGCGGCGGCGCCGGCGCTTCGCGTGTCGTTCCAGAGAAGCGCCGGCCGGACCACTTCGCCACCGCTGTCCAGGCAGACCATGCCGTGCTGCTGGCCGCCTACCGAGATGGCAGCGACGTCGTCGAGCCCGTCCGCCTGGCCGATGGCCTCCTGCAGGGCAGTCCACCAGTGGTCCGGGTGAATCTCAGTGCCGTCGGGGTGCGATGCCCGTCCTTGGCGGATCAGTGCACCGGTGTCCGCGTCGCGGATCACCACTTTGCAGGACTGTGTGGAGCTGTCTATTCCGGCAACTAATGGCATGGAATGCTTCTTTTCTGGAGAAACGCCGTCGCCACCCGCACATGACATGGGGGCGGCGACAGCGGCTGACTATTTTAGAAAGGCGGCTGGGAGTTAGCGGGCGTTGAGGAGGTGCTCGATGGCGAGCTGGTTGAGCCGGACGAAGGCGAAGGAGCGTTCGGCGGCCTTGTCGGCGTCGAAGTCTTCAAAGGATGCGGCGTCCGCGAGCAGGTCGGCGGTGCTTTCTCCTGCGCCCAGGGTGGACTCACCGAGTTCGAAGACGCCGGAGGCTTTGAGCGCTTCCTGAACCTGGGGATCGGCGCGGAAGGCCAGGGCTCGTTCCTTCAGCAGCAGGTACATGGCCATGTTTGCCTTGGCGGATTCCCAGACGCCGTCATAGCCGTCGGTACGGGAGGGCTTGTAGTCGAAGTGGCGGGGGCCGTCATAGGTTGGGCCTCCGCCCGGAAAGCCGTTCTCGAGCAGGTCGACGGTGAAGAAAGCGCTGGTCAGGTCGCCGTGGCCGAACACCAGGTCCTGGTCGTACTTGATGCCACGCTGGCCGTTGAGGTCTATGTGGAAGAGCTTGCCGGCCCACAGCGCCTGGGCGATGCCGTGGGTAAAGTTCAGGCCTGCCATCTGCTCGTGCCCGGTCTCCGGGTTCAGGCCCACAATGTCGCCGTGTTCCAGCTGGGCGATGAAGGCCAGGCCGTGGCCCACCGTGGGCAGGAAGATGTCGCCGCGGGGTTCGTTGGGCTTGGGTTCGAGGGCGATGCGGAGGTTGTAGCCCTTCTCCTTGATGTAGCCGGCGGCAGTGTCCACGCCTTCCTTCATGCGGTCCAGTGCGGCTGCCAGGTCCTTGGAGCCGTCGTATTCGCTGCCTTCGCGGCCGCCCCACATGACGAACGTTTCGGCTCCGAGTTCGGCAGCAAGGTCGATGTTGCGCAGGACCTTGGACAGTGCGAAACGGCGGATGGAACGGTCGTTGGAGGTAAAGCCGCCGTCCTTGAACACCGGGTGGCTGAACAGGTTGGTGGTGACCATGGGGACCTTGAGGCCTGTGTCAGCCAGAGCCGCGCGGAAGTTCTTGAGGATCAGTTCGCGCTCGGAGGCGGGAGCATCGAAGGGAACCAGATCGTTGTCGTGGAAGGTGATGCCGTAAGCGCCGAGGTCCGCCAGCTTATGGACGGCTTCCACCGGGTCGAGGGCCGCACGGGTGGCCACGCCGAACGGGTCGGCGCCGGTCCAGCCCACCGTCCAAAGGCCAAAGGTGAACTTGTCGGCAGGGCTGGGCGAGAGAGTCATGATGCGTCCTTGCGATCGATGGTCCGCGATGTGCGGATCTTTAGTTTATTGCCTGAACTTTATGTCCGGACGTAGGCTGGGGTCAAGGGTCCGGCGTTGCGGACCACCAGTTTTCTAGGGCGGGATCCGCAGCGAGGAGTGCCATGAGGTTGCCTGTTCCGGCTCCGCCTCCCCACGGGCCAGCGGCCCCGGGGAGCATGGGCGATGTGCGCAGGAGCAACCTGTCCCTGGTCCTCGGTGCCATCGCGGGTGCGCCCCGGGGCGCATTTCCCACCCGGGCCCAGGTTTCTGCCGCCACCGGCCTGACCAAGGCATCGGTCTCCAGCATGGTGATGGACCTTCTCGATGCAGGCCTGGTGCGCGAAGTCGGACTCAACGCGCGGGGGGAACGCGGCCGGCCCGGGGTGGGCCTGGACCTGAACACCATGCGGGCCGTGATGGGTATGGAAATCAACGTCGACTACATAGCCGCCGGTGTGATGGATTTGTCCGGGAGTGTCGTGTTCCTGGAGGTCCGGGAACGCGACAACCGGGAAAGCCAGCCGGAAACCGTCCTTGAGGCGCTGGCTGTCCTGGCGGCCAAAGCGCGAAGTGACGCGGGGGAGCGGGGCGTGGAAATCCTCGGTGGCGGCCTCGCCGTGCCCGGGCTGGTGGGCCCCGGAGGGGCGGGCATCCTGACCGCCCCGAACCTGGGGTGGACCGACGTCGAACTTGACCTTGCTGCCTTACTTCCGGAAGTGCCGCTGGCCACCGCACTGTTCAATGAAGCCAATGCTGCAGCTTTGGCTGAACTCCGGCACAGGCCCGGCAACGACGCCGACTTCCTGTTCGTCTCCGGTGAAGTGGGCGTTGGTGGCGGCCTGGTCCTGGGCGGCGAACTCTTCACTGGGGCCGCCGGCCACGCAGGCGAGGTAGGACACGTGGTGGTGGACCCGGGAGGAAAGAGTTGCTCGTGCGGCGGGACGGGCTGCCTGGAAACAGTTGCCGGCCAGGATGCGATATTTGCTGCCGCGGGCGTGCAGAGTGTCGGCGAGAGCCGCTCCGCCGCCATGGGCAGACTCGTTGCAGCGCTCGCCGCTGGGGACGCCCGGGCGATATCCGCCGTCGAACGTGCGGGCACCTATTTGGGCGTTGCCCTGGCATCAGCCGCGCGGGTGGTGGACATCGGATCGGTGGTGCTCGGCGGACACTTTGCCGTCCTTGATCAGTGGATGCACGCGCCGCTGCTGCGGAGCCTTTCCACCTACGCGCCAGGAAAGCTGGCCGCTGAGCATGTTGTCACCTCCGCAGTGGGTGAGGAGGGCGCGCTCCTGGGCGCCGCAGGAAGTGTCCTGCGCTCACTGGTGGATGCGCCCCACTTGCTGCAGAGGTAGGACTGATCCGGGGCAAGGATCCCCACGGGGCGGCCGGGGGACACGGAAGCGACAGTTGCGCCCGTGCTGGCCCTCGACTGATTTCGGGAATGTATTATCCACTTGGTGTGGGTCTCCACGTCAACGTTTTGGGGCGGGCGGTGGCGCCGGAAAGAACACGGATCGATGCATCAGAATCAGTCGGAGTACGTCTCCGCGCACGCAGTACAGGAGTATGGCTCAGCTCCAATTGTCAGCAGCAGGTCCTTCGTCGCCACGTGGCTCTTTGCCCTGTTCCTGGGTGGCGTGGGCGCGGACCGGTTCTACCTCGGCCGGACCGGCACGGCGACAGCAAAGCTGCTCACCCTGGGCGGATTTGGGGTCTGGACGCTGGTGGACCTTGTCCTGGTGCTGGCGAACAGGCAAACCGACGCTCTCGGGCTTCCCGTTCGCGGCTACGGGCGCCATAAGGTACCCGCGTTTGTGGTTACCGGTGTCGTTGTCGTTCTGAACTTCGTTGCCGCAGCGGTTGCAGGGGTGATCTTCTTTGTTGCAGCCCTGCACGCATCTGCAACGCCGGCACCTGGCAGCGCGCATGCTGAGTCCGCCTTGGTGTCGCCGCCTGTGCCGACCCATGGCCCGATGGGCCAGTTCACCACGGTGGCCACCCAGACCGTAACAGGTTTCGGGTCAGACCGCGTGACCACCCTGGAGCTTGACGGGCTGCCGGCTGTGGTGACCTTCCGGTGCGACGACTGCACCGGCAGCACAGTGCTGCGGGCCAACGGACTTGATGGCGCTCTGGTTGATGCCAACGGACCATATCTCGGGGAACACCTAATCGACATTTTCGATGGATCCGTCACTGATGAATTCGAGGTAACGGCGGCTGGTAACTGGTCCCTGACGGTGCGGGATCTGTCAGACATCACGGCATGGGATGGCCGCGTCGAAGGCCGCGGTGATGCCGTGTTGTATCTCGATACCGAGGGAACCGAGGTCGCCCTCACCAATGGCGGTGAAGGCCGCTTTGTTGTGTGGGGGTTTGGTGCTGAGCTCACCGAAGTCCCCGTCGAAACCACGGGCAAATTCTCCGGCACAGTGAAGCTCACCACCCCGGGGTATGTCCAGATCATCTCCGACGGTGATTGGGCGGTGGACCCCGCCCCGGTCCCGCAGGCAGGAGTGGTCTCGCTTAGCGCGGCGAACCTGCGGGATTAGTGGGCTGGGAAGCACCGCCCCCAGCGTTCAGAAGGACGAAATCACATGACCGGAGTCCTGCCGCTGGTTAAGCACAGCGGTCCTGGCCTGCGGGTGCAGGCCAGGACCGCTTTTCGGTGCCCCAGGAGGGAATCGAACCCCCGACCGGCGGATTAGAAGGCCGCTGCTCTATCCCCTGAGCTACTGAGGCATCCGGTCTCCGGCCTCTCGGCCAGTGCCTCAAAAAGTTTACCCTGCCCCGGGTCCCGGTGCCGTCATCGGCAGGTGACTCTCCCTCCACAGCCGGCTGCGCCGGTGCCTTATGCACATAGCCCAACTTGCCTTTCCTGCCTGCCGTCTGGCGGCGCCATGCTGGTACTGCCTGCAACGGCACCACCATTGAGACAGGACGTGAAAGATGAAAGACCTAATGACCATCCGTGGCTTCGTGGCCACGGATGTAACGAGTTCCACCACCGGGCGGGGCACCGCGAAAGCATCCTTCCGCGTAGGGGTTACCTCGCGCCGCTTCGATGAGTCCGCCAAGGCCTGGGTGGACGAGCACACCAACTGGTTTACCGTCCACGGCTACCGCCAACTTGCCGGGACCATCGGGTGCAGCATCAGGAAGGGCCAGCCGGTCATCGTGGTCGGGAAACTGAAGCTCAGCACCTGGGAGAAGGACGGGCGTGTCTACCATTCGACAGTCATCTACGCCGATGCTGTGGGCCACGACCTTTCCCTCGGCTCGGCAAACTTCACCCGCACCTCGTCCAGGCCCTCGCTGTCACTGGTGGAGCCGCCCGCCGTACCCGACGACCCCCAGTCAGCCATGGGCCCGTCCCAGGGCGAGCCGGAAGACGACGACTTCGACCATCCCGACGACGAAGCCCAGCAGGCCGTTGTCATCGAGGATAGTAACGGCGACCTCGCTTCCCTCGACCTCGAAACGGGGGAACTCGCCGAAGTCTAGGGCCCATCAGAGTTCAGCGTCCTGCCAGTCCCGGGCGGGCGGAACGCGGCACCCCCCGGCTGCATTCCGTCCGCCCGCCACATGCCGCCGCCATGCAGCGGGAGCCCGTAGCCGGATATGGCGAGCCCTACCAGCCAGTGGACCGTCGGACACCGCCATGTCCTCGCCGCGCCCTTACGGCGGCCTGGCACATGGCAGAATGGCACCATGCGGCACTCTGGAACCTCCCGTCTCACGGCAATAACGGGAGCAGCGTTGGTGCTGCTTTTATCGGGGTGCGTTAGTGGCCCTTCCCCAGCCGTCTCCGGCGGGGACAACCCGGCCGTGGACCAGCAGGCACAGAGCCAGCCGGCTGCGGAACAGCAGGCAGGAAGCACCCCGCCCTCCGCCTCGCCGGAAGCAGCGGCCACGCAAAGCGGACCGGCGCTGGCCACCACTTCTGACACGGACAAGGCCGCCACCGAAGCCATGAAACGCACCGTTACCCAGAGCCTTACCGGGTTGGCCGCGGGCACGCCAAAACCCGCCACTGCACAGGTCACCGAGGTGCTGACAGCGGCTGGTATCGCCCCGGCAGTGCTTCAGGTATCGCAGAGCCGGACACCAACAGGGCTGGAGGCTGATGCCATCGAAGCCGCCGTGCTGCAGGGGAAGGATTGCGTGATCGGCCAGGTCCGCGAAGGGTCCGTCACCGTAACGGTCCTTCCCGTTCTCGCGAGCGGCAAGTGCTTCGTGGGGTCATGAGGCCGGTGGCCCCTCCAACGCAAATGTGAGTTATGCCCGCCAACCCACTAGATTTGGAACCATGGCGGAATTTATCTACACAATGACCAAGGCCCGTAAAGCCGTTGGCGAAAAACTCATCCTTGATGACGTAAGCATGTCTTTTTTCCCGGGCGCCAAGATCGGCGTTGTGGGTCCGAACGGGGCCGGTAAGTCCACCATCCTGAAGATCATGGCCGGGCTGGACACCCCCTCGAACGGTGAGGCCCGGCTAAGCCCCGGCTACACCGTGGGCATCCTGCTCCAGGAACCGCCTTTGAATGAGGAGAAGACCGTTCTGGGTAACGTCCAGGAAGGCGTGGGCGAGATCTACGGCAAGATCCAGCGCTTCAACGAAATCTCCGAGGAAATGGCCAGCCCCGACGCTGACTACGACACCCTCCTCGAAGAGATGGGCAAGCTCCAGGAAGCCATCGACGCCGCAGATGCCTGGGACCTCGACTCCCAGTTGGAACAGGCCATGGATGCCCTCCGCTGCCCGCCGGCAGATGCCGACGTCACCAACCTCTCCGGTGGTGAACGCCGCCGCGTGGCACTATGCAAGCTTCTGCTGCAGAAGCCGGACCTGCTGCTGCTCGACGAGCCCACCAACCACCTCGACGCCGAAAGCGTTCTGTGGCTCGAACAGCACCTCTCCAGCTACCCCGGCGCAGTGCTGGCCGTGACCCACGACCGGTACTTCCTGGATCACGTGGCCGAGTGGATCGCCGAGGTTGACCGCGGCCACCTGTACCCGTACGAGGGCAACTACTCCACGTATCTCGAAAAGAAGCGCGCCCGCCTGGAAGTCCAGGGCAAGAAGGACGCCAAGCAGGCCAAGCGACTCTCCGAAGAACTCGAGTGGGTCCGCTCCAACGCCAAGGGCCGCCAGACCAAGTCAAAGGCCCGTCTGGCCCGCTACGAGGAGATGGCCGCCGAGGCCGACCGGACCCGCAAGCTGGACTTCGAAGAGATTCAGATCCCGCCGGGACCGCGCCTTGGTGGCGTTGTCCTGGAAGCCAAGAACCTCCAGAAGGGTTTCGAGGACCGGACGCTCATCGACGGACTGTCCTTCACCCTGCCGCGCAACGGCATCGTTGGCGTCATCGGGCCCAACGGCGTCGGCAAGACCACTCTGTTCAAGACCATCGTGGGCCTGGAACCGCTCGACGGCGGCGACCTGAAGATCGGCGAATCCGTCAAGATCTCCTACGCTGACCAGAGCCGTGGCGGCATCGATCCCAACAAGACGCTGTGGGAGGTCGTTTCCGACGGACTGGACTTCATCCAGGTGGGCAACGTCGAAATGCCGTCCCGCGCCTACGTCGCCGCATTCGGCTTCAAGGGCCCGGACCAGCAGAAGAAGGCCGGCGTGCTTTCCGGCGGTGAGCGCAACCGGCTGAACCTGGCGCTGACCCTCAAGCAGGGCGGCAACCTGCTGCTCCTTGACGAACCCACTAACGACCTCGACGTCGAAACCCTCAGCAGCCTGGAGAACGCACTGCTCGAATTCCCCGGCTGCGCCGTGGTGGTTTCGCACGACCGCTGGTTCCTGGACCGGGTAGCCACCCACATCTTGGCTTACGAAGGCGACGAGGAAAACCCGTCGAAGTGGTACTGGTTCGAGGGTAACTTCGAGTCCTACGAGGAGAACAAGGTGGAGCGACTCGGCCCCGATGCCGCCAAGCCCCACCGCGTGACGCACCGCCGCCTGACCCGCGACTAAGTCATGCGCCGGGGCCGCGGCCCCGGGCACAAAGAGGCCGGCGCGGGTGGACTATGGTCCACCTGCGCCGGCCTCTGCCATGCGGTGAAGCCCCCAAGGGGCGAAAAGCCGGGCTGCCAGGCCCTAAGCCCGGCCGGCCTTACGGAGCTGGTGCTCCAGCATCTTGGACTGGACGGCCCCCGCTACCTTGCTTTTCAGGTCCGAGGGCACGCGGACCATGCCCTCCTGGGCGACGGACGCAACGTGCTGGCCGGCCCGGTTGAAGATCTTTCCTGTCGCCAGGCCCCGGGCTGACTGGGCACTCGGTGATTCCTGAACGTAGAGCAGCCACTCGTCCACGCGGGCCGGGCGGTGCCACCACATGGCGTGGTCCAGGCTGGCCACGTTCATGCCTGGCGTAATCCAGCTGAGGCCGTGGCGCCGCAGGATGGATTCCAGCAGCGTGTAGTCGCTGGCGTAGGCAAGGGCAGCACGGTGCAGGTTCGGGTTGTCCGGCATGGGGCCGAAAGTCTTCATCCATACGGCGTTGGTGGCCTCTTTCCCGCCCGACGCCGAAACATAGAGCGGGGGATTGACATGCCGGATGTCGAACGGCCGCTCGTAGGCCCAGTGCCGTGCCACGGGGTGGTCGAACTTCCCCAGCAGGTCTGCCGTGGTGGGAAGGGTCTCGGGGTCGGGGATTCCGGCCGGCATCGCCGACTCGTGCTCGATGCCTTCATCCTCAGTCTGGAAGGACGCGATCATCGACAGGATGGGCGTGCCTTCCTGGTAGGCGTGGACCCGCCGGGCGGAGAATGACCGGCCGTCCCGGAGCCGCTGGACACCAAACGTAATGGGCTTGTTGGCGTCGCCGGGCCGGAGGAAGTACCCGTGCATGGAGTGGACGGCGCGGTCCTCCTCCACCGTCCTCGTGGCCGCGACGAGCGACTGTGCCAGCACCTGCCCGCCGAACACCCTGTGGTGCGGCTGCTGCTGGGACGGGCCAAGGAAGATATCTTCGTCCGTCCGCGCGCCTTCCAGCTCGCCCAGGTCCAGGAGTTTGATGAGCGACGACGTGGGGTCGCCGCCGGGAAGAGCCAGGATTCCGGCTTCGGCTTCAGTCATGGTCTGACTCTAGACGGACCCCCGGCACCGCTCAAACAAGGCGCAGCCGGTAGTGTTCTAGGTGTGTCTGATCTTCTTACTTCGTCCTTCCGCTTCGCCGACCCGCGGGATCTTGCCGACCTGAAGACCTTTGCGACCCGCGCCAAAGCGATTGACGACGGCGCGATCCGGCTGCAGGCTGCCGGTTCCGTGTTGGCAGCCTACGTCTGCGTGCTGCGGCCGCGGACCCTGGGCGAAGCCACCCCCACCATCCTTGGCTTGCGCACCATGGAGCTGGCCGCGCCGTCGGAAACCGATGTCACCGTGCCGCTGGCAGCGGTCCTGGACCGGCTGGCCCGGGCAGGCGCGGACGACGTCGAACTGCCGGTTCCGCCCACCACCGTCACCGAATCGTGGACGGGCGTGGGTGCCCCCCGGGGTGGTTGGGAGCTGCTGGGTTCAGTTGCTGACGCGGAGCTTAAGTCCGCCGCGGAGGCCGGCATTGGCGAGGTGGCCGGCGCCGTGCCCAACAATCCCGGAGCACTGATGGTGAACAACGCCCGCGCAGCGGTGTGGGGCCGGGAACTGGACTCCACCGGGCTGCCGGCCGGTGCTGCGTTTGCCGCCCTGGCCCTGGGCTTCCTCGCCGACGGCGACCAGAAGCTTTACCGGGCAGGCCGCTGGTTCCGCCTCTCCGGCAGCCGCGGCCACGTCCTGGCCCGGACCGGCAGCGGACTTCTCTAGCCCGTTACCCGCCCGACGGACTGTTGATCATGGAAAGCGCCGCGCGCTCCATGTACTCCCACAGCGTGCCCTCGTAGAGTGGCGGCAGTTCCAGCGCGTCCACTGCCGCACGCATGTGGAACAGCCAGCGGTCCTTTGCCTCAGGCGTCACCTTGAACGGCATGTGCCGCATCCGGAGCCGGGGGTGGCCGCGTTCCTCACCGTACGTGGTGGGCCCGCCCCAGTACTGCTCCAGGAACATGAGGAAGCGCCGCTTGGCAGGCCCGAGGTCCTCTTCCGGGTACATGGGGCGCAGCAGAGGATCGGTGGCGACGCCGTCGTAAAACACATCGATCAGTTTGACGAACGTGTCGTGGCCGCCCACTGCGTCGTAAAAGCTGTCGGTGTAGGCCGGCTGGCTGAAGGGGTCGTTCTGCATCAGCTGCGGCCGCTGCGGCTCAATGGGGAGGCTCATGGCTACTCTCCGGCTTTCTGCTCGGTCTTCGTGTTCTCGGCACTGTGGTCGGAGCTCTGGTCGGTGGTGCCGGTGGGCCCTTCATGCAGCGGCACGTAACGGCCCTGCGAACGGTTGCCCACCCGCAGGATCTCACCGTTGCGCAGGTACCAGATGGCGCCGTCGTCGGACCGGACCCGGGTGATGCGCAGGCCCATGGATTCCACCACTCCCACCACCTCACTGGTTTCAATGACGTCGCCGATGCCGAACTGGTCTTCAATGGTGATGAAGATTCCGGCCAGGAAATCGCGGATCAGCTGCTGCGCTCCGAAGCCGATGGCCACACCCAGGATGCCCACGCTGGTCAGCAGCGGTGCAATATTGATGTCCAGGTTCTGCAGCACGTACATGCCGGTGATGACCACCACCAGTACGCCCACAACGCTGTTCAGCAGCGAACCGATGGTTTCCGCCCGCTGTACCCGCCGCTCGTGGTCGAGCGCCCGCAGTGCCGGAGCCACCCATTTGAAGGTGCGCTTCTTGAAGAAGTTGCTCCCGGCTGCCACACGTGAGGTGATGCGCGAAATGACGAACGTCGCCACCAGCCAGACGGCGACGCCCACACCCAGGCTGATCACAATCCCGGTAATGCTGATGCCGTCCGGATCGGTGGTGGCGGACGGAAGAACTGACAACATGCTGACCATATGCGGGAAATACTCCTTGAAACTTGGCTCTGTTCACCTTCAACCCTAGCGCCGTAGCGTGGAGCAATGCGCATCCTCGTCCTGGGCGGAACCGCCTTCCTGTCAGCAGAAATCGCCCGCCAGGCCATAGCCGCAGGCCAGCGCGTAACCTGCCTTGCCAGGGGCACATCCGGACGGCCGCCCGAGGGTGCGGTGTGGCTGCAGGCAGACCGTTCACTGGGCGCGAACGCCTACGACGACGCGGCGGGGGAATGGGATGCCGTGATCGAGGTGGCACGCGATCCGGCCCTGGCACGCGACGCGCTGGAAAGCCTCGCCGCACGAAGTGCCCACTGGACCCTGGTGTCCAGCTGTTCGGTCTATGCGGACCATTCGGTCCCCGGCGCCGCGGAGGAGGCGGCACTGCTGCAGCCGCTGACCGACGGGGAGGCCTCGACGCCGGAAACCTACGGCGAGTCCAAATCAGCCATTGAATCGGCCACCGCGGAGATAGCCGGTGGCAAGGCCCATATTGTCCGTGCGGGCCTTATCGCCGGTCCGGGCGACGGCTCCGACCGCTACGGCTACTGGCCCGCCCGCTTCGCCCGGGACAACACGCCGGTGGTGGTCCCGGACATCAACACCGCACCCACCCAGGTCATCGACGTCCGGGACCTCGCGGCATGGATCCTCAAAGCTGCCGGACTGGGAATTACCGGCGCCTTGAACGCTTTGGGGAATCAGGTGCCCTTCTCCGCGTACGTGGCGGCATCACGGGAGGCCGCAGGCCACACCGGGCCTATCCTGGATGCCCCGCCTGAGTGGCTCGCGGGTCAAGGCATCGCGTACTGGTCGGGGCCGGATTCGCTGCCGTTGTGGCTTCCACCCGGCCACGACGGTTTCATGGCCCGCAGCAACCAGGCGGCTAAAGCAGCGGGTATGGTGCTGCGCCCCTGGCGGGAAACCATTGCTGACGTCCTGCGGGATGAGCGCGCCCGGGGCCTGAACCGGCCGCGCAATGCCGGGCTGGCACCGGAGACCGAAACCAGGCTGGCCCGCCTGCTCCGGGTGGGAGGGCAGGCCAGCGCCGGCAAGGTCCCCTAGGCTACCTCCGTGACGGGTTCGTGGCCTACCGGGAAGTTGACGCTGCGGGCAATGAAGCAGACCTGGTTCGCCTCATGATGCAGTGACGCCGCCAGTTCCACCTGCCCCGGGTCCGCCACGGTAACCCGTGGATGCAGGGTAACGCTCTGGAACTGGCCGCTCCCGTCCCGATTCAGCACCAGCTCCCCGGTGGCATCATCCCGGTAATCCGTGACCACTACGCCATGCTTCACCGCGACGTGGAGGTAGGAGAGCATGTGGCATTGCGCCAGTGCGGCAAGCAGCAGTTGCTCCGGGTTGTACCGCTCACGGTCGCCGTGGAAGGTGGGGTCCGCCGAGCCTTTCAAGACCGGCAGGCCCGGAATGGCGACGTCGTGGTCCCGCGAGTAGCCGCGGTAGGACGACGTCCCCTCACCGCGGTTACCCGTCCACTGGACGGTCAGCGCGTACTTGTGTTCGTGCAGGCCCATGGCTGCGGTCCCTTCCTGTCAGGCGTCCGCGGCGCGGGCGCGCAGGGCCCGGGCCACGCCGTCGCGGTTTTCCAGCATCATGCGGCGGAGTGCGGCGCTCTCCGGGGGGAGGGACGCCAGGAATGCGTCCGTGCGGTCCACCGTGGCCTGGCTGGTCAGCAGCGCCGGGTAGAGCCCGACGACGATCTGCTGGGCAAGTGCGTGCGTGCGGGTGGCCACGATGCCCGGGACGGCGGCGAAATACTTCTCCGCGTATGGTTCCAGCAGAGACCGGTCCAGCACCCGCATGAACCCGGCGACAGCAGAACCCTGCAACGCATTGGAGAGATCGCCCTTGACCACGATCGACTCCCAGGCGGCGGCTTTGGCCTTGGGGGTGGGGATGGCCGCCGTGGCCAGGGCCGCGGCGTTCTGCCCGCTGGCAGTCTTGTCCCGCTCCAGCTCGGCGTCGATCCCCTCCTGGCCGAGCCTGCCGCCGGCCACCAGGGAAGCCACCAGCTCCCAGCGCAGGTCCTGGTCCACGGTGAGCCCCTCCAAAACGGCTGACCCGTCCAGGAGCCCGGCCACCCGGTCCAGCTGGGAGGTGCTGCCGGCCAGCAGGGCAAAGGACTTAACGAACTGGAGCTGCGCATCGGAACCGCCGGCAACTTCCTGGGCCAGCTCCCAGAGACGGTCCGCGGCCTCGGACGTAGTGGCCTCGCGGTGTGCCTCGGCCACGTAGAAGTTCAGCGTGGTGGCCAGCTGGCGCAGCTGCACCAGGATGACGGAGGAATCTGTCTCTGCGGCGACGTTGGCGAGGACCAGCTTCACGTAGGCACGCGCCGGAGTTTCGCCGTCACGCGCCGCGTCCCACGCCGAATTCCAGACCAGCGTGCGGGGCAGGCTTTCCCGGAAGTCCTTCAGGTGGGCTGTGGCGGTGGCCAGGGATTTCGGGTCGAGGCGGACCTTGGCGTAGGCGAGGTCGTCGTCGTTGACCAGGATGAGGTCCGGCTGCTTGAGCCCGGCCAGGGCCGGGACCGTGGTGCGTTCGCCGTCGACGTCCAGTTCTTCACGGTGCACGCGTTCAAGCTTGCCGGCGGCATTCAGGTTGTAGAAGCCCACTGCCAGCCGGTGTGGACGGATGGTGGGCCACTCGGGCACGGCGGACTGCAGGATGGCAAAGGACCGCAGCGTTCCGTCTGAATCCACGTCAAGCTCGGGGACCAGCGTGTTCACGCCCGCGGTTTCCAGCCACTGGCGGCCCCAGCTGTCCAGGTCCCTGCCGCTGGCCTTTTCGAGCTCCACCAGCAGGTCGCGCAGCTCGGTGTTGGCCCAGGAATGCTTGGCAAAGTACTCCCTGACGCCCGCCATGAACTGCTCCGGACCCACCCAGGCCACCAACTGCCGCAGGACGGAGGCGCCCTTGGCGTAGGTGATGCCGTCGAAGTTCACCTCAACGTCCTGCAGGTCGTTGATCTCGGCAAAAATCGGGTGGGTGGTGGGCAGCTGGTCCTGGCGGTAGGCCCAGGACTTCTCCACCGAGGCGAAAGTGGTCCACGCGCTGGTAAAGGATGTGGCCTCCACAGCAGCCAGGTGGGACATGTACTCGGCGAAGGACTCGTTCAGCCACAAATCGTTCCACCACCGCATGGTCACCAGGTCGCCGAACCACATGTGCGCGAGCTCGTGGAGTACCGTGATGGCGCGCCGTTCAATTTGCGCCCCCGTCACCTTGCTCCGGAAGACGTAGCCCTCCAGGATGGTCACGGCACCTGCGTTTTCCATGGCGCCGGCGTTGAATTCCGGCACGAACAGCTGGTCGTACTTTTCGAACGGGTAGGGGCAGCCGAACTGCGCCTCGAAGAAGCCGAAGCCCTGCCGGGTGAGTTCGAAGATGTTGTCCGCATCCAGGTACTGCATCAGCGACTTCCGGGCAAAAACGCCGAGGGGGATGACCCGCCCGTCGGAGCTGGTGACCTCGCTGCGGACCGACTGGTAGGGGCCCGCAATCAGGGCTGTCACGTAGGAAGACAGCCGGGGCGTGGGAGCGAAAGTCCACACCGAGCGGGCTCCGCCGTCCCCGGAGGCGGAGGCCTCGGCGGGTGTGGGCGTGGGGGAGTTCGAGATGACGTCCCAGTGCGAGGGTGCCGTGACGGTGAAGGCGAACGTCGCCTTGAGGTCCGGCTGCTCGAAGACGGCAAACATCCTGCGGGAATCGGGCACTTCGAACTGCGTGTACAGGTACACCTCGCTGTCCACGGGGTCAACGAAACGGTGCAGGCCCTCACCGGTGTTCATGTAGGGGGCATCCGCCACCACTGTGAGCTCATTGTGTTCCTGCAGGCCGGCCAGCTGGATCCGCACGCCGTCGGCCACGGCGGCCGGGTCCAGGCTCCGGCCATTCAGGGTGACGCTGTGGACCGTGTGCGTCACGGCGTCGATAAAGGTCTCAGCGCCGGCAGCGGCTCCGAATTTCACCGTCGTGGTGCTGCCGAACACTTCACTGCCCCGGGTCAGGTCCAGGCTGACCTCGTAGGACTCGACGGTTATCAGTTCGGCGCGGGCGCGGGCTTCATCGCGCGTCAGGTTCATGCCTGGCAAGGAGACCTCCAGAAGACGTGGGCTGCTGCGGCGCCGGCGGTAGCCGGCTCCGGCTCTGATCATTCTCGCACTGCCCGGCCCCTGGCACGTTGCGCAGGTCACGTCTCGGCCACACCATTCGCTCCCGACCCTCCGGGGGCAACCGCGGGCGGGGGTAGCGTTAATCCATGGGAAAGATTCTGGACAGGGTGGACCGGAAGGCGCTGCGTTTCGCCATCGGCTTCCCCGTGGTCCTGGCCGGTGCCTTCGTCTTCTGCGCGTCACTGCTGCGGCGTGACCTTCCGGAGCCGCTCGCCATCCAGTGGACGGACGACGGCGGAGCCGCCTTCGCCCCGTTCGGCGCCTATGCAGGCGGGGGAGCAGCCCTGATCCTCGCCTCGGGCTGGCTGGTCCTCTCGCAGGCGCTGCCGCTGGGGAGACCGGCCGTAATGCGCCGGATCATGATGGGCGTCGGGCTGTTCCTGAGTCTCTTCGTGACCACCGTGCTCGCTGCCGGCCTGGTGGGCCAGGCAGGAGTCACCGATGCGCGCAACTCGCACGTCGACCTGACAGTCCTGGCGCTGGGGAGCGGGGCGGCGGTTTCGCTGGGGGTGACCCTGGCCATGGTCTACAAAGCGGACCAACACTGGTCCGTGGACGACGACCGGGCGCTGCGGCGCGCCCTGATCCGTGAAGCCGACCCCGACTTGACGGCCGACACCGTCCGGTTGTGGGTGCACGCGCGCAGCTCGGTCTTCGTCATGATCGGCATCGCCTCACTGTTTCCCGCTGCGCTCATCGCCATCGCACTGCCCTGGCTCGGAGGCCTCCTGGTGCTCCTCGCGGTGGTGGGAGCGGGCTTCCTCTTCGCCCGGGTGAAGGCGGACAGGTACGGGCTGAAGGTCCTCCTGGCCGGCGTCGTCCCGGTCATGGATGTTCCGGCCGGATCCATCACCGCCGCCAGCGCGGCAGACCTGAAGGCAGCAGACTACGGCGGGTGGGGCTACCGGCACCACGGCGGCACCGACGCCATGCTCGTTGGCAGCGGCCCCGCCGTCGTCGTCAGCAAGACCGACGGCCGGCGCCTTGCCGTTAGCGGCGGCAGCCAGGCATCGGCGGCGCGCCTTGCCGACGTCCTTACCCGGGTGGCCGCCAGGGCCCGTAAGGGAGGCAGCCCGTCATCCGGCGGGCAAGGCCCCGGCTCCTAGTATCCTTGTCCGTGTTGTTTCCCGGGCCGGCACCCACCCTGCCGGCCGCCAGTGCCGCCAAACCGAACGGAACCTGAACGTGACCTCATCCCCTTCCTTCCCGCGGGTCCACATCGCCACCGACCATGCAGGAATGGAGCTCAGCGCCCACCTGGTCTCCCACCTCACCGCCAAGGGCTACGACGTGGTGGACCACGGACCCAAGGCCTACGACGCCCAGGACGACTACCCGTCCTTCTGCATCAACGCAGCCCTCGCTGTCGTGGCCGACCAGCAGGCAGGCATCCACGCCCTGGGCATCGTGCTGGGCGGCTCGGGCAACGGCGAGCAGATCGCCGCCAACAAGGTCAAGGGCGTCCGGGCAGCACTGGCCTGGAACCTTTCCACCGCCACCTTGGCGCGTGAGCACAACGACGCCAACGTGGTGGCCGTCGGCGGACGCCAGCACTCGGTGGAGGAAGCCACCGGGCTGATCGAGGCGTTCCTGGCCGAGCCGTTCAGCAACGACGAACGGCACGTCCGCCGGATTGGTAAGATCGCGGCCTACGAAACCACCGGCGAGGTCATCGAATAGTGCCCGAAGGCCACTCCGTCCGCCGGCTGGCCCGCCAGTTCGGGGACGTCTTTACGGGGGAGCGTCTCGCTGTCACCAGCCCGCAGGGCAGGTTCAGCGGGGGCGCAGCCCTGCTGGACGGCCACACCATGGTGGCCGCCGAAGCACACGGCAAGCATCTGTTCCTGCACTTCGACAATGCCCTGGTGCTGCACGTACACCTCGGCCTGTACGGCGCATGGAGCTTTGGCGGTGACCGGACGTTCAGCGGATCTTCCAGCATCGGAGCGCCCCGCAGGGTAGGGGAGCAGGAGTCGCCCGCCGGAGACGACGCCGGGGCCTCCTACGCGGGGCCGCCCGCTCCCGTCGGAGCCGTCCGCGTCCGGCTGGCCAGCGGTCATGGCTGGGCCGACCTCCGCGGTGCCACGACGTGCGAAACCATCACCGAAGCCGAGGTGCGGGCCGTCCTGGGCCGGCTGGGCCCGGACCCGCTCCGTAACCTCCGGGGCGACGCCGGCCGCTTCGCCGCGAACCTGGCCGGCCGGAAGCCCACGATAGCCGCTCTCCTGATGGACCAGAAGATCATCGCCGGAGTGGGGAACGTCTACCGGGCAGAGGTGCTGTTCCGGCAGCGGCTGGACCCCTACCTGCCCGGCGGGGCACTCGGTGACGCCGCCGCGCGCAAGCTGTGGCGCGACGTCGTGAACCTCATGTCCGACGGGGTGGCGGATGGCCGCATCATCACCACCTCCGCAAAATACTGGACCCGTCGCAACGGAAAAACCGGCAGGGTCAGGAACGCGGACGGCACCTTGTCGCTGCCGGCCAAAACCGCGTCGATACCTGTCCGTGCCGACGCGCACTACGTTTACAAACGGAACGGGCTGCCCTGCCGGGTCTGCGGCACCATGGTCCTGGCTGCCGAACTGGTGGGGCGGAACCTGTACTGGTGCCCGGTCTGCCAACACTCGTGATGGCCCGTCATATACAACCCGCCACACACATGCCACCACATACAAAAGGACCCCTCGGGTGAGGGGTCCTTTTCAATGGAGGGGACGACGGGAATCGAACCCGCGTAATCAGTTTGGAAGACTGAGGCTTTACCATTAAGCTACGTCCCCGAAAGAAGCTCCGTTTTTTGCGGAATCTTCGGGCTGGCTGTTCAAGCCGGATATAACTAAACCTAATCCATGGCCTACGTGTCAAATGTGCAATCGCGACGCGTATCACCGTAGACTTGCCTGTGCACTTACGGGGTGTAGCTCAGCTTGGCTAGAGCGCCTGCTTTGGGAGCAGGAAGTCGCAGGTTCAAATCCTGTCACCCCGACTCTGCGGCCCGGCCACTCGGATCGGGCAGGAACATATGCGTTCCGCAGAAACCCATCCCACAATCCCAGGAGTACTTAGACCGTGAAGAGCGCTGTCGAGAACCTCACCCCCACGCGGGTCAAGCTCAACGTTGAGGTTCCCTTTGAGGAACTGAAGCCCAGCATCGACTCGGCTTACAAGACCGTAGCTTCGCAGATCCAGGTGCCCGGGTTCCGTAAGGGCAAGGTCCCCGCAAAGCTCATCGACCAGCGCGTCGGCCGCGGCTATGTCCTCGAAACCGCCATCAACGATGGCCTCAACGGCTGGTACCAGGCTGCCGTGCAGGAATCCGGCATCCGCCCGCTGAGCCGTCCCGAGGTTGAGATCACCGAGGTTCCGGACCCCTCCGCCACCGACGGCGGCCTGAAGTTCGCTGCCGAGGTTGACGTCCGCCCCGAGATCGAGCTGCCCGACTACGCCGGCATCAAGGTTGAGGTTGCTGCCGCCGAGTCCTCCGACGAAGACGTGGACAAGGCCCTGGATGAACTCCGCGGCCGCTTCGGCACGCTGAAGTCCGTGGACCGTCCGGCCGCCGATGGCGACTTCCTCACCATCGACATCACCGCCACGATCGACGGCGAAGAGGTTGACTCCGCTGCCGGCCTGTCCTACCAGGTAGGCGCCGGCACCATGCTCGAGGGCATGGACGAGGCCGTTACCGGCCTCAGCGCCGACGAAGACGCGATCTTCGACACCACGCTGGTGGGCGGCGACCACGCCGGCGAAGCCGCTCAGGTGAAGGTTGCCGTCAAGGCCGTCAAGGAGCGCGAGCTTCCCGAGGCCAACGACGACTTCGCACAGCTGGCTTCCGAGTTCGACACCCTCGCCGAACTGCGCGAAGACCTGGCCAAGCAGGCTGCTGAGTCCAAGGTTGTGGAGCAGGGCGTCGAGGCCCGCGACAAGGTCCTGGACAAGCTCGTTGAGCTGGTCGAGGTCCCCGTGCCGGACAGCGTTGTCGAAGAGCAGCTCGAGGCCCACTTCAAGGAAGGCAACGGCCACGGTGACGGCGAGCACGACACCGAGGAGCACCGCGAGGAAGTGCGTGCGAACACCGCCCGCGCGTTCCAGAACGAGATCATCCTCGACGCCATTGCCGAGAAGGAAGAGGTCGACGTCAGCCAGAACGAGCTGATCGACTACATCGTCACCACGGCCAGCCAGTACGGCATGGACCCCAACCAGTTCGCCCAGATCATCGATCAGAGCGGCCAGGTTCCCATGATGGTTTCCGAGGTCCGCCGCCGCAAGGCACTGGCAGTTGTACTGGGCCAGGCCACGGTCACCGACTCCGAAGGCAACACCGTTGACCTGAGCGATTTCGTCCGCCCCGGCGGCGAAGAGGAAGCTCCGGCCACCGAGGTTACCGAGGCTGAATCCGCAGAAGGCGAAGCCACTGAGGTTCCCGCCGAGGACGAGAAGGCTGAAGCCAAGGCATAGCCTCCAGTCATAGCCTCCGCACAGACGTGGACGAACGGCCCCCGGATCTTCTGATCCGGGGGCCGTTCGCGTTGAAACCCCGCTTCAGGGCGACGGGTGCCGGCATCGTGCGCCGTCAGCGAACAGCCGCGGGGGCGCGAACAAAATGTCGGTGAAACCGGTTAGTGTCCAAGTAGTGATTTTCAGTGATGTCACAGTCACCAGCGAGAGGTAAGTAAACATGTCACAGCACCAAGAGGCCCCCCGGATGGCGACCGTCGATCCCGCAGCCCAGGACAACTACATTTACAACCGACTCCTGAAGGAGCGCATCATCTGGCTCGGGTCGGAGGTGCGTGACGACAACGCCAATGCCATCTGCTCACAGCTGCTGCTCCTCTCCGCCGAGAACCCCGAGAAGGACATCTACCTTTACATCAACTCTCCCGGCGGATCCGTGACGGCCGGCATGGCTATCTATGACACCATGCAGTTCATCCCCAACGACGTCGTCACAGTGGCTACGGGCCTTGCCGCGTCCATGGGGCAGTTCCTGCTCTCCTCCGGCACCAAGGGCAAGCGCTACGCGACCCCCAACGCCCGTGTCCTGATGCACCAGCCCTCGGGCGGCATCGGCGGCACCGCCTCGGACATCAAGATCCAGGCTGAGCTCATCCTGCACATGAAGAAGGTCATGGCAGAGCTGACCGCCGACCAGACCGGCCAGACCGTTGAGACCATCCTCAAGGACAACGACCGCGACAAGTGGTTCACGGCCGCCGAGGCGCTCGAGTACGGCTTCTTCGACAAGATCGCCGCGCACGCCGGCTCCGTCTCCGGCGGTGGCGGAACCTCCAGCGGCTCAGGCCAGTCGTCCTCCGAGAACTAATTCCCGGCTACCAGAACCCTTTCGATCAGGAGCAATAACTATGAACTACAACTTCGGGTGGTCTGCCGGTAATCTTCCGTCCAGCCGCTACGTCCTGCCGCAGTTCGAGGAACGCACACCTTACGGCTTCAAGCGCCAGGACCCGTACACCAAGCTCTTCGAGGACCGCATCATCTTCCTCGGCGTGCAGGTGGACGACGCTTCGGCCGATGACATCATGGCCCAGCTGCTGGTGCTCGAGTCCACTGACCCGGACCGCGACATCACCCTTTACATCAACTCTCCCGGCGGCTCGTTCACGGCGATGACCGCCATCTACGACACCATGCAGTACATCCGCCCGGAGATCCAGACGGTGTGCCTGGGCCAGGCCGCCAGCGCCGCAGCCGTCCTGCTTGCCGCAGGTACCCCGGGCAAGCGCCTGGCACTGCCCAACGCCCGCGTCCTGATCCACCAGCCCGCCCTGTCCGGCGGCCAGGGCGGACAGGCATCGGACCTGGAGATCCAGGCAGCCGAAGTAATGCGCATGCGGTCCTGGCTCGAGGACACCCTCGCCCACCACTCCGGCCGGACGTCCGAGCAGGTCAACAACGACATCGAGCGCGACAAGATCCTGACCGCGGCAGAGGCACAGTCCTACGGCCTGATCGACCAGGTCCTGGATTCACGCAAGATCAAACCTCAGGCAATTACGAGGTAGCAGCACCCAAAAGGCCGGCGGGGCCAGTTCATTTTGGCCCCGCCGGCCTTTTCCTTCCACCCTTGGGAGCCAATGTGACCTAGAGTGGAAGTTGTCACAAACCGGCCCGCACGGTCCGGGGAAGATTCCAGCAACGGTGCAAGCTGCGCGGCAGCAGGATACTAAAGGGGTTCACATATGGCTCGGATTGGCGAGAGCACGGATCTGCTGAAGTGCTCTTTCTGCGGAAAGAGCCAAAAGCAGGTGCGGAAGCTCATTGCCGGGCCCGGTGTCTACATCTGCGATGAGTGCATCGAACTGTGCAACGAAATCATCGAAGAGGAACTCGCCGAGGTAGCCGACCTTGGCAGCTTTGAACTGCCCAAGCCGCGGGAGATCTTCGACTTCCTGCAGGAATACGTCATTGGCCAGGAACCGGCCAAACGGTCCCTCGCCGTCGCTGTCTACAACCATTACAAGCGCATCCAGGCCGGCCACGCCCCGAAGTCCGGGAACCTCGGCGACGGCGGCCACCACGACGACGTCGAGATCGCCAAGTCGAACATCCTGCTGATCGGCCCCACCGGCTGCGGAAAAACCTACCTCGCCCAGACACTCGCCCGCCGCCTCAACGTGCCGTTCGCGGTCGCCGACGCCACCGCACTGACCGAGGCCGGGTATGTGGGCGAGGACGTCGAAAACATCCTCCTGAAGCTCATCCAGGCCGCGGACTACGACGTCAAGAAGGCCGAGCAGGGCATCATCTACATCGACGAGATCGACAAGATCTCGCGGAAGAGCGAAAACCCGTCGATCACCCGCGACGTTTCCGGTGAGGGTGTGCAGCAGGCGCTCCTGAAGATCCTCGAAGGCACTGTTGCCTCTGTGCCGCCGCAGGGCGGGCGGAAGCACCCGCACCAGGAATTCATTCAGATCGACACCACCAACGTCCTGTTTATCGTTGCAGGTGCCTTCGCCGGATTGGAAGAGATCATCGGATCCCGGTCCGGCCGCAAGGGCATCGGCTTCGGTGCACCCTTGAACGAAGCCAGCAAGAAGGTGGACTCCTACGGCGAAGTGATGCCGGAGGACCTGCTCAAGTTCGGCCTGATTCCAGAGTTCATTGGCCGCCTGCCGGTCATCACCACTGTGTCCAACCTGGACCGGGACGCCCTGATCCAGATTCTTTCCACGCCCAAGAACGCCCTGGTCAAGCAGTACCAGAAGATGTTCCAGATTGACGGCGTGGAGCTGGTCTTCGACGACGGCGCCCTGGAAGCGATCGCGGACCAGGCCCTGGAACGCGGCACCGGAGCCCGGGGCCTGCGCGCCATCCTCGAGGAAGTCCTGCTTCCGGTGATGTTCGATCTCCCCAGCCGGGAAGACGTGGCCAGCGTGGTCATCACCGAGGAAGTTGTCCTCCGCGGCGCCGAGCCCACTATGATCCCGCACGTGACCAAGCGGCGGAAGTCCGCCTGAGCCGCGGTGCCCGCAACACCCCGTCAGCCGTGGCTGCCGCCTGCGCAGCCACCCCTACCTGAAGGATTAGCCATGACTGAAACCGCCAAGAACCGGGCCGACTTCTGGTTTGATCCGCTGTGCCCGTTCGCCTGGATCACTTCACGCTGGATCGGGGAGGTGGAAGCCGTCCGCGACATCGAAACCGTCTGGCACGTCATGAGCCTGGCAGTCCTGAACGAAGGACGAGACCTCGACCCCGACTACCGTGAGTCCATGGACAACGCGTGGGGCATGGTCCGGGTCATCATCGCCGCCCAGCAGGAACACGGAGACGGCACCGTCAAGGCTCTCTACGATGCCATGGGCACCCTGATCCACGAGGGCGGCGAGAAGGACCGTTCCGTCGTCATCACCAAGGCCCTGGCCGAGTGCGGGCTACCCGCCTCCCTGGCAGAGGCTGCGGAGTCCGACGCCTATGATGCCAAGCTCCGGGCCAGCCACGAAGAAGGCATTTCCCTGGTGGGCCAGGACGTCGGCACTCCCGTGGTGGCCTTCAACGGAACGGCATTCTTCGGACCGGTCCTCACCCGCATCCCGCGCGGTGAAGTGGCAGGCAAGCTGTGGGATGCCACCACGGCCATCGCCTCCTACCCGCACTTCTTCGAGCTGAAGCGCAGCCGCACCGAACGTCCCGAATTCGGCTGAGCCGGTACGCGGCAACTGCCGCGGAAGTACTCAAAGGGCCCCGGAAGAACTACTGCCATGTAGTTCTTCCGGGGCCCTTGTGCTCTCCTGCGCGCAGGATCAAAATAGTTCTTACCAACTTCGAAAGAAGGGGGACGCAGGAACCAAAGATCCAGTGAAATGTATTCGACGCAGCCTTTGGCGAAGCCGGGTACGAGCTACCAGTGACGGGGTAGGAAGACCTGGAAATCCCCGGATCCTGCCAGACCATCAAGATCGTCACCAGATGGCCGAAAAGTCGAAGCCCCACCAACGGCAAAACGCTGATGGGGCTTCCCCTTTGCCCTGGAACAGGGCGTGGCCGGACTAAACGGCCGCTGTCTCCTCCGGCGCAGCCAGGGTCACATCGCTGACTGTCAGTTCCCCTTCGCCCACCAGAAGGGTGATCTCCCGGGCATTGGACGCCGCCTTAAGGTCGGACAGGCCGGCCTTCAGCTGGGCGGTCATAGCCTCCGAGGCGCTGATGGTCGCAGAGAGGACCTCGGTCCGCTGCTTCACCTTGGCCTCGGACTTCGCCTTGCGGACACCACTGAGCGCATTACCGACTGTGGCCAGCATGGTGGTATCGCCGTCAACCTCGACACTGGCCGGCCACGCGGCGCGGTGAACCGAGCCCGTGCGCCACCAGCCCCAGACTTCCTCGGTGGCAAACGGCAGGAACGGCGCGAACAGGCGCAACAACGTATCCAGCGTGGTGGCCAGGGCCGCCAGTACCGATGCCTGCTCCGCTTCGCCGGCCGCACCGTAGGCACGGTCCTTGATGAGCTCCACATAGTCGTCCGTGAACTGCCAGAAGAATGTTTCGGTCAGCTGCAGTGCCCGGGCGTAGTCGTAGTTGTCGAACGCCTTCGTGGCCTGGGCGACGACGTCGGACAACTGGGCCAGCAAAGCACGGTCCAGTTTGTTGGTCAGCACCGAGAGATCGCCGGACACCACAGAGTTTTCCGTGGCGCCAAGGTTCAGGACGAACTTTGAAGCGTTCAGGAGCTTGATGGCCAGGCGGCGGCCGATCTTCATCTGGGCAATCTCGTAGGCGGTGTCGGCACCCAGACGGGCCGAGGCCGCCCAGTAGCGGACGGCGTCCGAGCCGTATTCATTGAGGACATCCGTGGGTACCACCACGTTGCCCTTGGACTTGGACATCTTTTTGCGGTCCGGGTCCAGGATCCAGCCGGAGATGGCTGCGTGCTTCCACGGCGCGGTCTTCTGCAGTGCATCCGCACGGACAGCAGAGGAGAACAGCCAGGTGCGGATGATGTCGTGTCCCTGCGGACGGAGGTCGAAGGGGAAGACCTTGCTGAACAGGGTCTCGTCCCGGCTCCAGCCGCCAACGATCTGCGGTGTCAGCGAGGACGTGGCCCAGGTGTCCAGGACGTCCGCGTCGCCGGTGAAGCCGTTGGGCTGGTCGCGCCGGGATTCGTCGAAGCCCGGGGCCGCGTCCGCCGCGGGGTCCACGGGCAGCATGTCACCGGACGGCAGGACGGGGTTGTCGTAGTCCGGGTTGCCCTGGGCGTCCAGCGGGTACCAGACGGGGATGGGCACGCCGAAGAACCGTTGGCGGGATACCAGCCAGTCACCGTTTAGGCCGGCAATCCAGTTCTCATAGCGTGAGCGCATAAAGGCCGGGTGGAAGTCGATTTCCTGGCCTCTGGCGATCAGGCGTTCGCGGCGTTCTTCGTCGCGGCCACCGTTGCGGATGTACCACTGGCGTGAGGTGACAACCTCAAGCGGCTTGTCGCCCTTTTCGAAGAAGTTCACCGGGTGGGTGATCTTCTTCGGCTCGCCGTCCAGCAGGCCTGCGGCGCCGAGCAGTTCCACCACTGCTTCCTTCGCGGAGAACGCCGTCTTGCCGGCGATCGCAGCGTATGCTTCCTTGCCGGCTTCCGTGGTGATCCAGTCCGGGGTTTCGTTGAGGATGCGGCCGTCGCGGCCCATGATGGCCCGGGTGGGCAGTTGGAGTTCCCGCCACCAGGTGACATCGGTGAGGTCGCCGAACGTACACACCATGGCGATGCCGGAGCCCTTGTCGGCCTTGGCCAGCGGGTGGGGCCTGACCTCAAGCTCCACGTCGAAGAGGGGGGACCGCACGGTCTTGCCGAACAGAGGCTGGTACCGCTCGTCGTCGGGATTTGCCACCAGTGCCGCACACGCGGCCAGGAGCTCCGGGCGGGTGGTCTCGATAAAGATCTTGTCCCCGGCTTCGGTGAAGAAGGGGTAGCGGTAGTAAGCGCCGGGAACCTCACGGTCCTCCAGCTCGGCCTGGGCGACGGCGGTCCGGAACGTAACGTCCCACAGGGTGGGTGCCTCAGCCATGTAGGCGTCACCGGCGGCCAGGTTGGCCAGGAACGCGCGCTGGGATACGGCGCGGGAGGTGTCGTCGATGGTGCGGTACGTCAGGTTCCAGTCGACGGACAGGCCCAGGGTCTGGAACAGGTTTTCGAAGACCTTCTCGTCCTCAACGGCGAGTTCCTCGCACAGTTCGATGAAGTTCTGGCGCGAAACGACGTCGAAATCGCGCTGGTTCTTGGCCGGCTGTGCGGGAGGCGCGTAGTCAGCCTTGTAGGGGATGGCGGGATCGCAACGCACACCGTAGTAGTTCTGGACGCGGCGCTCGGTGGGCAAACCGTTGTCATCCCAACCCATGGGGTAGAAGACGTTCTTGCCGGTCATGCGCATGTAGCGTGCCTGGACGTCAGTCTGGGTGAACGAGAACATGTGTCCCACGTGCAGCGAGCCCGATGCCGTCGGCGGGGGAGTATCGATCGAGTAGACCTGCTCCCGGGTGGTGTCCGGGTTGAACTTGTAGGTTCCTTCTTCCAGCCAGCGCTGCGTCAAAGCAGCTTCGAGGCCCTCAAGGGCGGGCTTGTCGGGAACGTTAATGGGGGCGGTGGCGGGCGTGTCTGTACCCTGCGTGTCTTCAGCCATTGGGCAATTCTTTCATGTTCCGTTCAATCCCGGAGAAACGACCTGGGCCCGGGCAGCATCCCGCCCCAGGTCCGGCACGCAGGGCGCCCGCTTGACGCTGTGTAACGCACGGTCCGCCTGATGCGGGAACCTGCCGTTAGGGTGGTGCCATGACTGAGGATTTGCAGCACAGCAAGGCAGCGCTGGTGACCGGTGCAAGCACCGGTATTGGTGAGGCGACGGTGCGCGCACTGCGCGCGGAAGGCTGGACGGTATTCGCCGTAGCCCGCCGTGAAGACCGCCTCGCGTCGCTGGCAGCGGAGACCGGCGCCGTCGCCGTCCCCGCCGATATTGCCGAGGACGACGACGTGTCCCGGCTGGTGGAAAAGGTCACCGCTGCCGGCGGCATCGATACGCTCATCAACATTGCGGGCGGCGCCCGCGGGGCGGACCGGGTGGCGGAAGCCAGCACCGCGGACTGGGAGTGGATGTACCGGGTCAACGTGCTGGGCACCATGAAACTGACCCGTGCATTTCTACCGATGCTCCGTGCCAACGGCGAGGGAACGGTGCTGAACCTGACCTCCACTGCCGCCATTGCAGCCTACGAAGGCGGTGGCGGCTACAACGCGGCCAAGTTCGCCCAACATGCCCTCACCAACGCGCTTCGGCTGGAGGAAGTGGAAAACAACATCCGGGTGATCGAAGTGGCGCCAGGCCTGGTGCAGACCGAGGAATTCGCGCTCAACCGCCTGGGCAGCGAACAGGCTGCAGACAAAGTTTACGAAGGCGTGGAAAAGCCGTTGACCGCCGCAGACGTGGCCGACGTCGTCCGCTACGCCGTCAGCGTCCCGCACCACGTCAACCTGGACGAAATAGTCATCCGCCCTGTGGCCCAGGCCGCCAACCACAAGCTGATCCGCAAGGGCTGAGCCCGCCGGAGGGCCAGGGGGCCATGGCTCCACAGCATGCTTGGGCTTTCAGGCGGCCGGAACCGCCACCGTCGCGAGGATGGCCGCGTGGTCCGTGCCCGGTACCCTGTGGACCTGGTAGCCACTGCTGCCAACCCGGGGACTTGTCACCATGTGGTCGATGGCGATGCCGGGCAGGCGCGTGCCATCCATGGGCCACGTTGGCAGGAGCCTGGACCCGGAGGCGGCGGCCACGTCCACCAGGCGTTCCTCTCCGGCATGGAGAAGGTTGCGGAACTCGGCATGGTCGTACGTGGCGTTGAAGTCGCCCATCAGCAGCCTGTGGCCGGGCCGTTCCGCCAACCGGGACAAGGCCTTGAGGTCGCTCCGCCATTGGCCCACCCGGGTGTCCACCGGGGGCAGGGTATGGACGTTGGTCAGTTCCAGGACGGCGCTGGCACCGCCTCCAACTGAACCGCCGGCCGTGAGCCTGACCGTCGGCATCAGGAACGGGGTGTCCGGCAGCAAACCCACCGGCTCCAGCGGATGGCTGGAGTAAAAGGCGTACCCTGCGCCGTCATCCGTGGGCTGGCTGATCCGGTGGGGCAGCAGCGCGTCGAGGCCTTCGGCGGCCAGGCCATCCTGCAGGCCCTGTGAGTGTTCCTGGATGGCGAGGAGCGCCACCTTCTTCTCCCTCACCAGCCGGACAATGGTGGCAGCATCAGCCCTGCCAAACAGGGAATTGATGCTCATGACGGTCAGCTCCACCGTGGCCGGCGGCTGCTGCTCTGCAGGCGACGCCGCCGGCGCTGCGGCAGCGGCGCTCCTGGGGCGGGCGATGTCCAGGGGAAAGAGCCAGAAAAGCTGGCACACCAGGAGCGCTGCCGCCACCAGCTGCGGCCACCTCCGGCGTCCGAACAATGACAGGACCAAGGCACCGCCCGCCGGTACCGCCAGCCACGGCGTGAAGGCGAGCAACTGGACCACCAGCACCGGCCACTCCCCGCCGACAGCCCGGAAAACGGACATCACCAGCACCGGCACTGCGGCCAGGAGCGACAACCACATGCACACCCTGGAGAGGCGCGAGGGGACCCGCTGGCCTGAAGCAGTCATGGGACTGAGTCTAGGCACTGCCGGCGCCGGAAACCGCGGCTGACCGGTACGCCGGCAACGGGCAACCCCGGGGAATGGAAATGCACGTGGACCCGATAGTAGACTCGTCAAAGGCTATGACCCGGCAATCACCGGTGAGCTTCCGGAAGAACGCATCATCCGCCGTCCGCGGGGGTGCCGGTAGAACCGGACGGGTAAGCCCGTTACAGCAGTAATGAGTGGCCGGGGCAGCACCGTTCCTGTGGAACACGCCGCGCCGGTAAGTGAGGTGGTACCGCGGTAAGCGTGCAGTCCCAGGACCGCACGGCAAGCCGTCCTCGCATCCCGGAAAGTGTCCGGCAACTGCCGGTTCGCCCAGCTCAACCCAGGATGTCGAGAATGACGTATTATCCCAAGGCCTCAGCCTCCACCAGCGGCGGCCCATCCGACGGCCGCGCAGGCGTTTCCGCCTCCGTGAAGTTTCCGGAGATCGAAGAACGCATCCTGAAGTATTGGGACCGGGACGGCACCTTCCAGGCCAGCATCGACCAGCGCAGCGCCGACCTGCCCGGCGGCGAACCCGGCAGCAACGAATTCGTGTTCTACGATGGTCCGCCGTTCGCCAACGGCCTCCCGCACTACGGCCACCTGCTGACCGGCTACGCCAAGGACCTGGTGGGCCGGTTCCAGACCCAGCGCGGCAAGCGTGTTGAGCGGCGCTTCGGCTGGGACACCCATGGCCTCCCGGCTGAACTTGAAGCCATGAAGCAGCTGGGCATGACCGACAAGACCCAGATCGAAGCCATGGGCATCGACAAATTCAACGATGCCTGCCGCGCCTCCGTGATGAAGTACGCCGATGAATGGCGCGCGTACGTCACCCGCCAGGCGCGCTGGGTGGACTTCGACAACGACTACAAGACGCTCAATGTTGAGTACATGGAGTCCGTCCTCTGGGCCTTCAAACAGCTCCACGAGAAGGGCCTCACCTATAACGGCTACCGCGTCCTGCCGTACTGCTGGAAGGACGAGACACCGCTGTCCAACCACGAGCTGCGCATGGATGACGACGTCTACAAGAACCGCCAGGACCAGACCGTCACGGTCACGTTCCCCATCCTCGCGGGCGATTCCGAGCTCTCCCGCCAGCTGGCAGGGGTACAGGCCCTCGCCTGGACCACCACCCCGTGGACCCTCCCCACCAACGCCGCGCTCGCCGTCGGGCCTTCCATCACGTACGCCGTGCTGCCCGCCGGGCCCAACGGCATCAAAGCGGCATCCGCCGATGCCCCTGTGGCCGGCACCTTCCTGCTGGCTGCAGACCTCATCTCCGCCTACGCCAAGGACCTCGGCTACGACGGATTCGAAGATGCGGAAGCGGCCGTGGTGTCCACCCACACCGGTACCGAACTTGAGGGACTTCAGTACCAGCGGCTCTGGGACGATTTCAGCGACAACGAAAAGTACGGCATGGAGAACGCCTGGCGCTTCCTTGTGGCCGACTACGTGACCACCACTGACGGCACCGGCATCGTCCACCAGGCTCCCGCCTATGGTGAAGACGACCAGAAGGTGTGTGAGGAAGCGGGCATCCCCGTGGTCCTCTCCGTCGACGAAGGCGCAAAGTTCCTGCCGCTGTTCAAGCACGGCGACCTCCACGACATCGCCGGCCTGCAGGTCTTCGAGGCCAACAAGCCCATCACCCAGGTGCTCCGCGCCCAGGGCCGGCTGGTCCGCCAGGCCAGTTACGAGCACAGCTACCCGCACTGCTGGCGGTGCCGCAACCCGCTGATCTACCGTGCGGTCTCCTCGTGGTACGTGGAGGTCACCAAGTTCAAGGACCGCATGTCCGAACTGAACCAGGAGATCAACTGGATCCCGGGCAACGTCAAGGACGGGCAGTTCGGCAAGTGGCTCGCCAACGCGCGCGATTGGTCCATCAGCCGCAACCGCTACTGGGGCAGCCCCATCCCGGTGTGGCAGTCCAGCGACCCCGAATACCCGCGCACCGACGTTTACGGCTCCCTCGCGGAGATCGAAGCGGACTTTGGCCGGCTGCCCCTGAACAAAGACGGCCAGGTGGACCTGCACCGGCCGTTCATCGACGAACTGACCCGGCCCAACCCGGACGATCCCCGCACCCCCGAAGAGGGGCAGTCCGTGATGCGGCGCGTGGAGGACGTGCTGGATGTCTGGTTCGATTCCGGCTCCATGCCGTACGGCCAGGTCCACTACCCGTTCGAGAACGAAGCGTGGTTCGATACCCACAACCCTGCGGACTTCATCGTGGAGTACATCGGCCAGACGCGCGGCTGGTTCTACATGCTGCACATCCTGTCCACCGCTCTGTTCGACCGGCCTGCGTTCCGCAACGTCATCAGCCACGGCATCGTGCTCGGCTCCGACGGACAGAAGATGTCCAAGAGCCTGCGCAACTACCCGGACGTCTCCGAGGTCCTGGACCGCGACGGTTCCGACGCCATGCGCTGGTTCCTGATGTCCAGCCCCATCCTGCGCGGCGGCAACCTGATCGTCACCGAACAGGGCATCCGCGACGGCGTCCGCCAGGTCATCCTGCCGCTGTGGAACGTGTACAGCTTCTTCACGCTTTACACCAACGCTGCCGGGGGCGGCGACGGCTACGACGCGAAGCTCCGCTACGACGGCTACGCGGACACCCTGGACCAGTACCTCCTGGCCAATACCGGAGACCTGGTCCGCACCATGACGGAGCGGCTGGACGATTACGACATCTCGGGTGCCTGCGACGCGCTGCGCAGCTACCTGGACATGCTCACCAACTGGTACGTCCGCCGCAGCCGCCAGCGGTTCTTCGACGAGGACGTGGACGCGTTCGACGCCCTCTACACGGCGCTGGAAACCGTGTCCCGGGCCTCGGCTTCTCTGCTGCCGCTGGTCACCGAGGAAATTTGGCGCGGCCTGACCGGCGGCCGTTCCGTGCACCTGGCCGACTGGCCGGAGGCAAGCCTCTTCCCGGCCAACCCGGGCCTCGTTGACGCCATGGACAAGGTGCAGCAGATCTGCTCCACCGGATCCTCGCTCCGCAAGGCCGCCAACCTGCGTGTCCGCCTGCCGCTGCAGGAACTCACCGTAGTGGCACCCGGTGCGGACTCGCTGGAAGGCTTCGCCTCCGTCGTCGCGGACGAACTGAACATCCGCTCCGTCCGGCTCCTCGACGCCGCCACTGCCTCCCCGGAGGAGTTCGGCATCCAGCAGAAGCTGGTGGTCAACGCCCGCGCCGCAGGGCCGCGCCTTGGCAAGAACGTCCAGCTGGCCATCAAGGGCTCAAAGTCAGGCGACTGGTCTGTCGATGACTCGGGCGTCGTCACCGCCGGGGGCCTGCAGCTTGAGCCGCAGGAATACACCCTGGAGACGGTGGTTGCAGAGTCCGACGGCGGTGCTGCCGCTTCCTCCGCGTCGTCTGCTGTCGCAGTCCTGCCCGGCGGCGGCTTCGTCGTCCTCAACACCGAGGTCACCAAGGAGCTTGAAGCCGAAGGCCTGGCCCGCGATATGGTCCGCGCCATCCAGCAGGCCCGCAAGGACGCCGGGCTCAACGTCAGCGACCGAATCCGGACCACCGTCACTGCCGCGCAGAACGTCGTGGACGCCCTGCGGGCAAACGCGGAACTGGTCAAGGGGGAGACACTGACTGTAGACCTGACGGCCGAACCGGCAGATGTGCCCGAGCCCGCCGTCGTCGTTGAAAAAGTGGAGGCCTGAGGCATGACTGACGAATTTTCCGTTGAAAGTGTCTACGCCGAACTTCTTGGGCGTGCACCGGAAAACAAGATGGAGCCCCGGCTCGCCCCGCTGTTCCGCGCCATGGATGTCCTCGGTGAGCCCAACAAAGCCTTTCCGATCATCCACATAACCGGAACCAACGGCAAGACCTCCACATCCCGCATGATCGAGTCGGTGCTGCGGGCCCAAGGACTGAGCACCGGGCGGTACACCAGCCCGCACCTGTCCAAGGTCACGGAACGGATCAGCATTGACGGGCACCCTGTCTCCGACGAAACGTTCGTGCGGATCTGGGACGAGATCCGTCCCTACCTGCAGATCGTGGATGCCGAGCTGGAGGCGGAGGGGCAGCCCCGCCTGACGTACTTCGAGTGCCTCACCATCCTGGGCTTCGCCATCTTCGCCGACCAGCCCGTCAACGTAGCCATCATCGAAGTGGGCCTGGGCGGCATCACCGACGCCACCAACGTGGGCGACGGGCAGGTCTCGGTAATTACCCCGATTTCGCTGGACCACACGGACCTGCTGGGGGACACCACCGAAGACATCGCGCACGAAAAAGCCGGCATCATCAAGCCCGGCGGCTTCCTGGTCAGCGCCGCGCAGCCCCTGGACGCCGCGCAGGTCCTGCTGGAAAAAGCCAAGGAAGTCGGCGTGCCGTTCCGTTTCGAGGGCGTGGAGTTCGGCGTCGAATCCCGCACCGTTGCCGTGGGCGGCCAGATGGTCACCATCCAGGGCATCGCCGGGCGCTACCCGGACCTGCTGGTGCCGCTCCACGGCGCCCACCAGGCGCAGAACGGCGCCGTGGCCGTGGCAGCCCTGGAGGCGTTCTTCGGCGGCGAAAAGGAACTGCCCTTCGACGTCCTGCAGGAAGGCTTCGCTGCCGCATCCTCGCCCGGCAGGCTGGAAGTGGTGCGGTCTGCGCCCACCATCATCGTGGACGCGGCCCACAACCCTGACGGCATCAAGGCTTCGGCCGCGGCCCTGAAGGAGGCCTTTACCTTCTCCCGGCTGGTCCCCGTCGTGGGCGTTCTGAAGGAGAAGGACGCGGAGGAGATCCTCCGTGAACTCAAGGAATCCCTGGGGGACGTGGCAGAGGAATACTGCTTCACGCAGTCCAATTCACCGCGCGCCGTGCCGGCCGCCGAACTGGCGGAGTTGGCCATTGACCTCGGCTTTGGCGAGGACAACGTCCACGTGGAGGAAAAGCTCGACGACGCCCTGGAATGGGCGGTGGAACGGGCTGAAGCGAACGACGACCTCTCCGGCGGCGTGCTGGTCACCGGCTCCATCACCCTCGTGGCCGAGGCCCGCATCCTGCTCGGAAAGACGGAGGCGTAGCCCATGGCCAGGCTGACCAAAGCCCAGCGCGAATGGCGCCCGGGCATGCCCAAGAAGCGGCGCTCCACCAAGGTCATGTTCGCCTCGACGGTCCTCCTGCTGGAGGCGTTCGTCATGTTCTTTGCCACCCTGGCAGTGTTCGGCCTGCGGCGCGGCGAGTTTCCTCCGGCGCTCATCCTGGGTGTCGGGATAGCCCTGAGCGTCGTCATGGTGCTGGCCTGCGCGTTCCTCCGCAAGCCCTGGGGCATCGGATTGGGCTGGGTGCTGCAGGTGGTGCTGATCCTTACCGGAATTTTCGAACCTGCCATGTTCCTGGTGGGCGCACTGTTTGCCATCTGCTGGTGGTATGGCATCCGCACGGGAATCAGGCTGGACCGCGAAGCCGGGCAACGCGAGCGTGAACAGGCCGAGTGGGAAGCAGCAAACCCGGACCAGGCCGCCGGATCCGGTCCGGCCCAGTAGAGCAGTCCCCGTAGACTTGACCCGAAACCCCACCAACGCATTGGAGCAGTTGTGACTACTGAGCGCACCCTCGTCCTGATTAAGCCCGACGGCGTCGCCCGTAACCTCACCGGCGCCATCCTGGCCCGGATCGAAGCCAAGGGCTACGCCCTTGCGGAACTCAAAAAGGTGGACGCCACCCGCGAGCTCCTGGAGCAGCACTACGAGGAGCACGTGGGCAAGCCGTTCTACGAGCCGCTTGTGGAGTTCATGCTCAGCGGGCCCGTGGTTGCAGCGATCTTTGAAGGCCACCGCGTCATCGAAGGCTTCCGGTCACTGGCCGGCACCACCGATCCCACAACCGCGGCCCCGGGCACCATCCGTGGCGACTTCGGCCGGGACTGGGGACTGAAGGTCCAGCAGAACCTGGTGCACGGGTCAGACTCCACGGACTCCGCTGAGCGCGAGATCAAGATCTGGTTCTAGGATCCGCCACCGCGCAGCCGTGGCTGCGCGAGCCAACAGATAAGGCCAATGTTCTTCGGAACATTGGCCTTATCTGTTACTTCGAGGGGGCTGGGCGGTTAGAAGCCTGACGTGCCGGCGAACACCTGGATGAAGGCGAAGAAGATGCTGGCAATGACGCCCACATAGATCAGCGCCACGATGATCCAGCCCGAATCGGCCACGACGCGGGCGGCGCCGGACGGGACTGGGATGACCCCGGCCGAGATGTTGCGGATGGTGGTCCAGATGAAGAGCGGGATCATCGCGGCCCAGACGATCATGCAGAACGGGCACAGGACATGGATGTCATACAGGGCCTGGGACCACAGCCACACCACGAAGACGAAGCCGAGCGTGACGCCTACCTGCAGCCCGATCCAGTACCAGCGCGCGAACGTGGCGCCGGACAGCAGGGCCATACCCACGGTGATGATGATGGCGAACGCCACGATCCCGATGAACATGTTGGGGAAGCCAAAGAGTGAACTCTGCCAGGTCTTCATCACCTCGCCGCAGGAGATGAACGGATTCACATCGCACACGGTGGTGTGGTTGGGATCCTGCAGCACTGCGAGCTTTTCCAGGACCAGTGTTCCGGAAGCGAGCCAGCCGATAGCTCCGGTGATTACCAGGAGCCAGCCGAAGGGCCGGTTGCTGGCCATCATTGGCGTGTTTGCCACCTGGGTGCTGTCCGTGGTGGTGGCCCGCTCCTGGGCTTGCGTGCCGTTGACGGGGGAGATGCTGGGCATTGGTATGGCGTCCTTTTCGTCCGGTGCTCCTGAGCCTGATTGTAACGCCGGCGGCTGGAGGGAACGCCCAGGAAACAGAAAGCTTCCGGCACCTTCCCGCGTGATTTACCCCGCGTATGAGAGAATGAACGTGGCTGGAAGCCGAACCACATTCGGCCTCCGGTCCGGTGGTTTGTTCCCAAGACCGCCAATGACGAGCAGGGCAGGCTTCGGATCTTTCCGACACTCCCGCAACTCCATTGGACGGCACCTGGTTGTGACGTGTAGAACAACGGGTTTCAGAACGTTCCGCTGGCTCCTACGGGCTGCCGCACCCCAATGCCGGTGCGAACCTGGGAGTATCCACTTGACTTCTGTCAGCGCCTGCGGGTTTTGACAATATGTGCCCCAATGGGTGCCGGATGTGGCGGTACGTCAGGGGCAGGAGTGTTGCCACAGATGAACAATGAAACAGAGCTTTCCGTTAACGAGGTTGAACCGGCTGTGGAAGCCGCGGCCGAACCCAAAAAGGCTCCCCGGACCCGACGCAAGGCAGCGCCGAAAGCCGATGACGCAGTAGCCGCAGCCCCCGCCGCTGACGTGGCCACGGACGAAGCCCCCTCCGCCGCTGCGACGCCCGAAACTGCGGACGCCCCCGCAGCCCCGGCCAAGGCCGCCGCCCGGCGGCCCAGGGCCAAGAAGAAGGCAGACGCCGCCGAGCCGCTGCCCGCGTTCGCCACCGATGCAGAACCTGCCGACTCCGGTGCGGCCGCTGACGCGGCTACCGCCGAAGAAGCGACTGCGGCCGGTGAAGTACTCGTGGAACCCGCCGAGACCAAGCCGGTCCGCCGCCGCAGGGTTGCCACGAGGAAGGCTGCCCCTGCGGGGGACCCTGCAGAAACGCAGGCCACCGCGGAAACGCCTGCCGCTGCACAGGAACAGCCCGTCACCGCTGTCGCGCTGGACGCTGAAACGGCGGACCGGGGTGCCACAGCCCGGAAAGCGGCCGTGCAGGCGGCAGTAACCACGGCTGCAGAACAGGAACCCGACGCTGACGAAGCCGCAGCCACTGACGGGCCGGCGCAGGCCCAGGGCACGGCGGTTCCCGCTGCAGCAGGAGACTCAGCTGCCGCGCCGGCCGAAGCCGCCGCAGCTGCCCCGGCAGGGGAGGAACCTGGCGCGTTCGCCTCGTTGTTCCTCGAGCCCGCCTCGCCCACCTCCATGCTGTTCCAGGCGCCGGACCTGAGCACCGTTGTCCGCCCCGCTGCGCCCGCCGCAGCGGAACAGGGCGAGAACGAAGACGACGCCGAGGACAACGAATCCGAGGAATCCTCCGGCCGCCGCCGGCGCCGCAGCCGTGGCCGCCGGGGACGCAGCCGGCTGGACGAACGCGAGGACGCCGGAACCGAAGGCTCCGACGCGGACGACGCCGCTGACGAATCAGACGGGGAAGAAACCGGTCCGGCGGAGGACGGGGTGACGTCCCGGCGTCGCCGGCGTCGCCGCCGCGGTGACCAGGACCTTGAACTGACCGGCGGCAACGACGACGACCCGCCCAACACCGTTACCCGCGTGCGCGCACCGCGTGCCGTCAGCGAGGCGCCCGCCAGCAACCGGGTGACCAGCGTCAAGGGTTCCACCCGGCTGGAAGCCAAGAAACAGCGCCGCCGCGAATCCCGGGACACAGGCCGCCGCCGCACTGTCATTACCGAAGCGGAGTTCCTGGCCCGCCGCGAATCCGTGGACCGGCAGATGATTGTCCGCCAGCGCGACGACAGAATCCAGATCGGTGTCCTTGAGGACGGCGTCCTGGCCGAGCACTTTGTGTCCAAGACCCAGCAGGACTCGCTGATCGGCAACGTTTACCTGGGCAAGGTCCAGAACGTGCTGCCCTCCATGGAGGCCGCCTTCGTGGACATCGGACGCGGCCGCAACGCCGTCCTGTACGCGGGCGAAGTGAACTGGGAAGCCGTCAACCTTGAAGGCAAGCAGCGCCGCATCGAGAACGCGCTGAAGTCCGGCGACACCGTCCTGGTCCAGGTGACCAAGGACCCCGTGGGCCACAAGGGCGCCCGGCTGACCAGCCAGATCTCGCTGCCCGGCCGCTACCTCGTGTACGTCCCCGGCGGCTCCATGACCGGAATCTCCCGCAAGCTGCCCGACGTCGAGCGGAACAGGCTCAAGCGCATCCTCAAGGACCGCCTCCCGGAGCAAGCGGGCGTCATCGTGCGCACGGCGGCTGAAGGGGCGTCCGAGGAGGAGCTGACCCACGACATCAACCGGCTCCGTGCCCAGTGGGAAGGCATCGAAAGCCAGTCCTCCTCCACCAAGGTCCTGGCTCCGGAGCTGCTGTACGGCGAGCCCGACCTCACCATCAAAGTGGTCCGTGACGTCTTCAACGAGGACTTCTCCAAGCTGATCGTTTCCGGTGAGGAAGCCTGGGACACTATCGAGGCCTATGTCACCTATGTGGCTCCGGACCTGGTGGGTCGCCTCGAAAAGTGGACCAAGGACCAGGACATCTTCGCTGCCTGGCGGATTGATGAGCAGATCCACAAGGCCCTCGAGCGCAAGGTCTTCCTGCCCTCCGGCGGTTCGCTGGTGATCGACCGGACCGAAGCCATGACCGTGGTGGACGTCAACACCGGGAAGTTCACCGGCAGCGGAGGCAACCTCGAAGAGACCGTCACGAAGAACAACCTCGAAGCGGCCGAGGAAGTGGTGCGCCAGCTGCGGCTGCGCGACATCGGCGGCATCATCGTGATCGACTTCATCGACATGGTCCTGGAATCGAACCGCGACCTTGTCCTGCGCCGCATGGTGGAATGCCTGGGCCGTGACCGGACCAAGCACCAGGTGGCGGAAGTCACCTCGCTGGGACTTGTCCAGATGACCCGCAAGCGCATGGGCACCGGGCTCCTCGAAGTCTTCGGCGAGCAGTGCGAAGCCTGCGCCGGCCGCGGCGTCGTCACCCACGACGACCCCGTGGAGCACCGCCGCGCCAACATTGTGGCGGCTGAACAGCACGTCCACCGCTCAGATAACCGTTCGGATGCCCGCACCATCGGGAACCGGAACGAGGGCAACCGCAGCGAGGGTCAGCGCCATGAGGGCCAGCGCACCGACGGCAACCAGGAAGGCAACCGCGGCGAACGCAAGCGCCGCCGGGGACGGGGCGGCCAGGCGGCCGAACCGGCACCCGCACCTGCAGCCGTGGCCGCCCACCCCGTCCAGCCGGACCCGCACGAGGCCGAACGCCACGCCAAGGCTGAAGCCACCAGGCTGGCCCTGGCGAACATTGCCGCTGCTGCGCATGCCGCACACCTGCACGATGACGAGGTGGCTGCACGGCAGGCCCCTGCCCTGCAGGACGCGGGCACCACGGAGAAGCACGACGACGGGACGCCGGCACGCCCCGCGGCTGTCCTGACGTTCGGCGGCGAGAAGGTCGCACTGCCCTTCGTTGAGCACGCAGACGACCAGCAGTCCTCACCTGCACTGTCGCTCGACCGGCTGGCCGAAGCGTTCGCCCACCTGGGCCAGCCGGCTTCGCCTGTTGGCAGCCAGTCGCAGGAGTCCGGCACGGCCCAAGCCGCGCCGGCCACGCCCGAACCGGCGGAGGCAGTGGTTGCGGCACCCCAGCAGTCTGTTGCAGCGGCCCCGGACCTGTCGCGGCAGCGCCGTCCGCGGCGTAACCGCAGCGCAAGCCGGGCACAGGGCGCTGCCAACGAGACCACCGTGGAACACCACGAGAACGTCCCGTCGGCCAGCGAAGGCCACTCCCATGCCGCCAAGGCACCCGAGCCTGCCGCGCCGGCAGAACAGGCAGCCAAAGCCGATGCGCCCATCATCCTGGGCGTAGGGGTTCCCGCTTCCGAGCTCTGACCGGACCCCTGAACGGCAGATGCCCGGCCATCTGCCGTTAACAGGCAACGGCCCCAGCAGGGCACTTAACAGGTTCAGTCACCTTTCGGTTGACTGCCGTCCACCGGCTAGGCTGGGGACCGACACGGGGTGCCGCGCACCAGGCCCGGCTGAGATCCACACCCGTTGAACCTGTCCGGTTAGTACCGGCGAAGGGATGTCTCTTTTGTCTACGACCCTTGCCACGCCCGCAGCCACCCCGCTGCCCACTCCCTCCTTGCCCTCACTGCCGGCTGCCGGCCGGGACGTGCCCCGCGTCCTTGCCATCGCGGGCTCGGACCCTTCCGGTGGTGCCGGCATCCAGGCGGACCTCAAAAGCATCGCGGCGCACGGCGGCTATGGCATGGCCGCCATCACTGCCCTCACGGCCCAGAACACCCGCGGTGTTAGCGCCGTCCACGTTCCGCCGGCATCCTTTTTGGCACAGCAGCTGGCGGCCATCAGCGACGACATCCACATCGACGCGGTCAAGATTGGCATGTTGGGCGACGCCGGGGTGATCGCCGCCGTGCGCGCCTGGCTGGAGAAGGTGCGCCCCGCCGTCGTGGTCCTGGACCCCGTCATGGTTGCCACCAGCGGCGACCGGCTTTTGCAGGAGAGCGCCGAAGCCGCGCTCCGCAACCTGGTGCCGCTTGCCCACCTGGTCACCCCCAACCTGGCAGAGCTGGCCATGCTTCTGGAAGAAGATGTACAGGACACCTGGGAGGCGGCACTGGAACAGGGCAGGCGGCTTGCAGATGCCACCGGAACTGCCGTGCTGGTCAAGGGCGGCCACCTGCAGGACAGCAGCTGCCCCGACGCCCTGATCGGCCCGGCCGGCACGCTGTCCGCGGACATCATCGAAGTCCCGGGGGAGCGGGTGGCCACGCGCAACAGCCATGGCACCGGCTGCTCCCTGTCCTCCGCCATGGCAACAGTCCAGGCACGGGTAGGCAACTGGGAAGCAGCCCTTCGGGAAGTGAAACCCTGGCTTGCAGGGGCGTTGGCGGCGTCTGCTGCGCTGGAGGTGGGAAGCGGCAACGGGCCTGTGCACCATTTCCACCACATCAGCCAAGCCCTTCGGCCAGGCGGCTTCACGGCGCAGCTGCGGGAGGATGCCGACGCCCACCTTGAGTCGATCTACGCCCTGGACTTCATCCAGGGCCTGGCCTCGGGGGCACTTCCGGAAAGCGAGTTCGCGTATTACCTTGCGCAGGATGCCATCTACCTGAACGGGTACTCGCGCGTCCTCGCCCGGGCCAGCGCGCTGGCCCCTACGGAATCCGAGCAGCTGTTCTGGGCGGGATCTGCCCAGCAATGCCTCGAAGTGGAGTCGGAACTGCACCGTTCCTGGCTGAGCACCCGCACCGTCAGTCCCCAACTGGGGCCTGTCACCAAGGCCTACGTGGACCATCTGACCGCAGCTTCGGCGTCGGGCAGCTATGCGGTCCTGGCGGCAGCTGTCCTGCCGTGTTTCTGGCTGTATGCGGAAGCCGGGAAGACGCTCCATGCCAGGTTCCTGGCGGACGGAGAACCGGCAGGGCACCCCTACGCCGAGTGGCTCCGGACCTATGCCGACGAGGACTTTGCGGAGGCAACGCGCCGGGCCACAGCTGTGGTGGACGACGCGGCACGGAAGGCCTCCGATCTCGAGCGGCAGGCCATGGCCACCGCATTCCGGCAGTCCTGCCGGCTGGAAGTGGATTTCTTCGACGCGCCGCGGCTCCATTCCTGAAGCCAACGGGCCGCGCTGCCGGTACTATGGTGTGGCACGGCCCCGGTGGCGGACGATGTCTGTGGTTCCTATCACAGCCGACCCGCCGGAGCCAGCCTCATTTGCGACCGGAGACGGAATTAGCGTATTCTGGATCTTCGGTGCTTACGCCAACACTTGGGTTATGACCCCGGGAGCATGCCAACGTGGAAAACACTAGGCAGTCCTGCGGGATAACTCATGGAGACCTTCGGGAAATCCACGGCGTTGAGGCACAGCGGGAACCCAGCCAGCAAGTGCATCGGGTGCCGCACGCAATTTTAGTTATAAACGTCGAGAGAAGTGAGTTCCCAAGTGGTGTACGCGATTGTCCGCGCAGGCGGCCGCCAAGAGAAGGTTTCCGTTGGAGACTTCGTTACCCTGAACCGCGTCGCCGGTGGGGCTGGCAGCACCATCGAGCTGCCCGCACTGCTCCTGGTTGATGGTGACAAGATCACCACTGCCGCTGCTGACCTGGCCAAGGTGACCGTTACGGCTGAAATCCTCCAGGACCTCCGTGGTCCTAAGATTGTCATCCAGAAGTTCAAGAACAAGACCGGTTACAAGAAGCGCCAGGGTCACCGTCAGGAACTGACCAAGGTCAAGATCACTGGCATCAAGTAACTTCCGGTTACTGTTCAGGTTTTCAGCAGATTCCCCAGAATTTAAAGGCAGGCATTTCAAATGGCACATAAAAAGGGCGCGAGCTCCACTCGCAACGGTCGTGACTCCAACGCACAGTACCTCGGCGTCAAGCGCTTCGGCGGCCAGGTAGTTTCCGCCGGCGAGATCATCGTCCGCCAGCGTGGCACCCACTTCCACCCGGGCGCCGGCGTTGGCCGCGGCGGCGACGACACCCTGTTCGCACTGACCCCGGGCGCCGTTGAATTCGGTACCCGCCGCGGTCGTCGCGTCGTCAACATCGTTGCTGCTGCAGCTGCAGAGTAACAACCAGTTCTGAAGCGGTGGAGCGGGCCAGTTGGCCCGCTCCACTGTTCTTTTAAGCGCATTACAATCGATAGGGCGTCCATGGGCGCCCACACGACACTGAGGAGAATTACGTGGCCAGCTTTGTAGACCGGGTAGTACTGCACGTATCCGGCGGTACCGGCGGCCACGGTTGCGTTTCCGTCCACCGTGAGAAGTTCAAGCCCCTCGGCGGGCCCGACGGCGGCAACGGCGGCAACGGCGGCGACGTCATCCTCCGCGTGGACCACCAGACCACCACCCTCCTCGACTACCACCACGCCCCGCACCGGCACGCCACCAACGGCGGTCCCGGCATGGGCGACTGGCGCGGCGGCAAGAACGGCGAAACCCTGGTCCTGCCCGTCCCTGACGGCACCGTGGTGAAGTCAAAGGACGGCACCGTCCTGGCAGACCTCGTGGGGGAGGGCGCCGAATACGTCGCCGCCGCCGGGGGGCCGGGCGGGCTGGGCAACGCTGCCCTCTCGTCGCAGAAGCGCCGCGCGCCAGGCTTCGCCCTGCTCGGCATCGAGGGTGAATCCAGCGATATCGTCCTTGAGCTGAAGTCCATTGCAGACATCGCCCTGGTGGGATTCCCGTCCGCCGGCAAGTCCAGCCTCATCGCCGCCATGTCAGCCGCCCGCCCGAAGATCGCCGACTACCCGTTCACCACCCTCATCCCCAACCTGGGCGTTGTCCAGGCAGGCGACGTCCGGTTTACCATCGCGGACGTCCCGGGACTCATCGAAGGCGCCAGCGAAGGCAAGGGCCTTGGCCACAACTTCCTCCGCCACGTGGAACGCTGCGCCGCCTTGGTGCACGTCCTGGACTGCGGCACGCTCGAATCCGAACGCGATCCGCTGTCCGACCTCTCCATCATCGAGACCGAGCTTGAAAAGTATGCGGTGGACATGAGCTACGCCGGCCAGGACGGCGAAGTGGTCCCGCTGAACCACCGTCCCCGCCTCGTGGCACTGAACAAGGTGGACCTGCCGGACGGCAAGGACATGGCTGAATTCGTCCGCCCTGAGCTGGAGTCCCGTGGTTACCGGGTCTTCGAGGTCTCAGCTACCAGCCACGAGGGCCTGCGGCAGCTCGGCTTCGCCATGGCCGAGATCGTCAAGGCCGCACGGGATGCCGTTGAAGCCGCTCCGCCGAAGGTTACCCCCACCGTGCTGCGTCCGCGCGCCGTCAATGAAACCGGATTCCGGATCCGCCGCGAGGAGAAGGCCCACGAGCCGCTGTTCCGCGTCCTCGGCGACAAGCCTGTGCGCTGGGTCAAGCAGACAGACTTCACCAACGAAGAGGCTATTGGCTACCTGGCGGACCGGCTGGCAAGGCTGGGCGTGGAAACCGAACTCTTCAAGATGGGCGCCAAGCCCGGTGACACCGTGGTGATCGGTGAAGACGATGGCGTGGTCTTCGACTGGGAGCCCACCATGATGGCGGGTGCCGAACTGCTGGCGTCGCCGCGCGGCACCGACATCCGCTTCGCCGACACCGGCGACCGCCCCACCCGCAGCCAGAAGCGCGAGGAGCAGCAGGAACGCCGGGATGCCAAGGCCGCAGCCCGCGCCGAACTCGAGGCCGAACGCAAGGCCGGCATCTGGACAGAGTCCGTCAGTGGACGGCGCGCGGCCAAGCCCACTAAGGAAAGTGGCCTGGACTCCCGCGATGAGTCCTAAGTCCATAGCCACGGAACCGGCTTCCGGTTCCGTGGACAGGAGCGCGCTGGCCGGCGCCCGCCGGGTTGTGGTGAAAGTGGGCTCCTCCTCACTGACGAGCATCAAGGGCGGAATTTCCGAGGAGTCCCTCACGGCCCTCGCGGACGCCCTGGCGGCCAAGCGCAACAGCGGCACCGAGATCATCCTGGTTTCCTCCGGCGCCATCGCTGCCGGGCTGGCACCGCTTGGCCTCCCGAAGCGTCCCCGGGACCTTGCCACCCAGCAGGCTGCCGCCAGTGTGGGGCAGGGACTCCTCATGGCCCGGTACACGCAGGCGTTTGGAGCCCATGGCGTCACCGTCAGCCAGGTCCTGCTCACCGCAGAGGACCTGATGCGGCGGAGCCAGCACACCAACGCCTTCAGGGCCTTGGACCGGCTCCTGAACCTTGGCGTGGTTCCTGTGGTGAATGAGAACGACACCGTGGCCACCCACGAAATCCGCTTCGGCGACAACGACCGTCTGGCTGCCCTCGTGGCGCACCTGGTCCGCGCGGACGCGCTGGTGCTGCTCTCCGACGTCGACTCCCTCTACGACGGTCCGCCGGCCCACGGGGCGAAGCGCATTCCCGTGGTGGCAGGACCGCACGACCTCGAGGGAGTGTCCATCGGCAAAACCGGCAAAGCCGGGGTTGGCACCGGCGGCATGCTCACCAAAGTCGAGGCGGCCAGCATGGCCGCAGGATCCGGCATTCACGCCCTGGTGACCTCCACGCCCAACGCTGCCGCCGCACTCAACGGCGAGGACGTTGGCACCTGGTTCACCATCAACGGTGCCCGCAAACCGGTCCGCCTGCTGTGGCTTGCCCACGTTGCCTCTGTCCAGGGCAGGCTGGTCCTGGATGAGGGCGCCGTCCGGGCCGTCCGCCACCACCGGACCTCGCTGCTGCCGGCCGGTATATCCGCCGTGCACGGGGCCTTCGAAGCGGGCGACGCCGTCGAGATCGCAGGTGCGGACGGCACCGTCGTGGCCCGGGGCCTGGTCAACTACTCCTCCGACGAGCTGCCACGCATGCTGGGACGGTCCACTCGCGACCTCGGCGAGGAACTCGGCACCGGCTACGACCGTGAAGTTGTTCATGTTGACGACCTGGTGCTGGTTTGATCCGGGGCCTCGCCTAAACTTGAAGCATGACTGAAGCGCTGATTTCCAACACTGCTGACACCTCCGTAGACGCTGCTGCCGCCGGCGCGCAGCCGGCCACGCCTGCAGCAGCACCGGAATCACGCGACCGGAACCTCCCGGAGGCCGACGTTGAGGCTGCGGTTCACGCCATCGCCGACCGTTCGCGCCACGCCGCCCGCCGGATGGCCATGGCAAACCGGGCCTGGAAGGACCGCGGCCTGCGCGCCGTGGGGGCTGCGCTGCAGGCCAACACCCGCGCCATTCTCGATGCCAACGCGCGCGACGTCGCCAACGGCAAAGCCAACGGTACATCGGCGGCACTGTTGGACAGGCTTACCCTCACCGACGCCCGCATCGACGGCCTGGTTGCTGCCCTGGAGAACCTCGCCAACCTACCGGACCCTGTAGGCAACGTGGTCCGCGGCCAGACCCTTCCGAACGGACTGCGCCTGCGCCAGGTCAACGTTCCCATGGGTGTTGTAGCCGCAATCTACGAGGCCCGGCCTAACGTCACCGTGGACATCGCAGGACTTGCACTCAAGAGCGGCAACGCAGTGATCCTGCGCGGCGGCAGCGCAGCGGAGGCAACCAACGGCGTCCTGGTCAGGGTGCTGCGCGAAGCCCTGGAGTCAGTGGGACTGCCCGCCGACGCCGTCCAGACAGTGGACCAGTACGGCCGGGCCGGTGCCACCGTCCTGATGCGTGCCCGCGGCAGGGTTGACGTACTGATTCCGCGCGGCGGCCGTGACCTCATCCAGTCGGTGGTAACCAACTCCGCCGTACCGGTCATCGAAACGGGCGAGGGCAACGTCCACATCTTCATCGACGAATCAGCCAATGAGGACATGGCGGTGGAGATCCTCCTCAATGCCAAGACACAGCGGCCCAGCGTCTGCAATACCGTGGAAACCCTCCTGGTCCACTCCGGGTCCGCCGTCCTTCCCGCCGTAGCCAAAGCGCTCAGCAAGGCCGGTGTCCGCCTGCATGCCGATGAACGGGTCCGGGCAGCCCTGCCGTCTTCGATAGCTGCTGACGCCGCCACGGACGAGGACTGGGGCACGGAGTACATGGACCTCGACCTCGCCGTAGCAATGGTGGACAGCCTGGACGAAGCAGTCCGCCACATCCGCAAGTGGTCCACGGGCCACACCGAGGCAATCCTCACCAACGACCTCGCCAATGCCGAACGGTTCATCGCCGAGGTGGACTCTGCTGCCGTGATCGTCAACGCTTCAACCCGGTTTACCGATGGCGGAGAGCTCGGGCTCGGCGCCGAAGTGGGCATTTCCACCCAGAAGCTGCACGCCCGCGGACCCATGGGCCTCACCGAGCTCACCACCACCAAGTGGATCGTCCAGGGTGAGGGCCAAGTCCGCGGGTAGCAACGCGGTAACATAGACCAGACGCCAAAAAGCAGCGGGAAAGTCCGCTGCCCCAAAATACTTGAACCTAGGGGAGAACATGCTGTTCCAGCAGATCGCCACGACCATCGCCGCAGCAGGCGAAGCAGAACACGAGGAACTTGCGCCGCTGTGGGCTGAGCCGTGGGTCTTCGGCATCGTCATGTTCGCGATCCTCCTGGTCATGATGTTCGTCACGTTGTCCTACAACAACCTGGGCAACCGCCACACCGCCACGGAGGAGCACGCGGACCCGCACCGCCAGCACCCGAACAAGCACGATCACGGGCAGGGCCACTAACATTTCCCGCACTTTGCGCCGGAGCAGTGACAAGGGCCGGATTCGGCTGGGCGTGATGGGCGGGACGTTCGATCCCATCCATCACGGCCACCTTGTTGCCGCCAGTGAGGTGGCTGCAGAATTCGACCTGGACGAGGTCGTCTTTGTCCCCACCGGACAGCCATGGCAGAAGTCCCACAAAAGGGTCACCGAGCCGGAACACCGCTACCTCATGACCGTCATCGCCACCGCTTCCAATCCGCGGTTCACGGTAAGCCGGGTGGATGTGGACCGTCCCGGTCCCACCTACACGATCGACACACTGCGCGATCTTCGCGCGCAGCGGCCGGATGCGGACCTGTTCTTCATCACCGGCGCTGACGCCCTCGCGCAGATCCTGTCCTGGAAGGACATCGACGAACTGTGGTCCCTGGCCCATTTCGTTGGAGTCACCCGTCCGGGGCACGTCCTTGACGGCATGGGGCGCGACGACGTCAGCCTCCTCGAAGTGCCGGCCATGGCCATCTCTTCCACTGACTGCCGCACCCGGGTGGCGGGAAATGATCCCGTTTGGTACCTGGTGCCTGATGGCGTGGTGCAGTACATCGCGAAGTATGGCCTGTACGCCCCGGCAGCCGGGGACGATCAATCTTCCGAAGCACGCGAACGAGCCAGCACTGAATGAGTTCTCAATGAGCCAGGAACAGCCCCCCATCCGCAGCCGCCGGGAACTCCGGAGGGCGCGGGACGCCGCCCAAGAGTCGGCTGCCCCCACGGGTAAGGACCTGCTTTCGCCAACCGCGAATCCGGCAGCCGCCGCGCAGGCCGGGACAGCTGGGAAGCCCCAAAAGCCCGTGGCCGCCACGGGGCCTGCTCCCGTCAAGCCTGCAGCGGCGAAGCCCGCAGCTGCTCCCGACGAGGACCAGCGGCCCGAGGACCAGCCCGCCGCGGTGCCGGCCCACACGCAGCGGTCTTCGCAAATCCGCGCCCGGGACAGGGCCGCCCTGCGCACTATTAAGGACCTGGAGGAAAAGGAAGGCCAGCTTGCCGCGGGCGGTCCTCCCACCCGCCGCCAGCTCCGCCTGCAGCAGCTCAAGGAGCAGGCCCTCACGGCGGCCAACCCGGTGGTGCCTCCGGCCTCCACTCCGCCTGTTGTCCCGTCGAAGACGCCTTCACGGCCTGGACCCATCGGCGACAGTAAGGCTGCACAGTCCGCCGGGGGAGAGGGCAAGGCGCCGGCGGCATCGGGTGCGCCGTCCGGCACACCAGCACCGAAGGCTGCCGGCGTTCCTTCCGGTCCCGCAGGGATGACCGTTGAACAGGCCCTGGCCGCCCGTTCCCTGATCGCTGAGCAGGCCAAGAACCAGATCGCCAAGATGGAGCACATCGCCTCCATGGATCCGGAGGCGGTGGATCCGGAGATCCTCGCCGAGCAGATCGCCCTGGCGGAACGCGCAGCGGTGCTGAACCGGCGCGCTATGGCCCGGCAGAAACTCGCGGAGCAGACAAGCGGAACGTCAGCCCCCGGCGAGAACCAGGCCGCGGATGCGGCGTCGAAGCAGGCCCAGCCCAAGGCCGCGCACTTCGGGAACCCGCCACCCAAGGCAGCTGCGCCTGCGGCTTCCCAGCCGAAGGCAAACGAGCCAAAGGCAAATTCGCCCAAGGACCGGCCGGGCCCGTCCACCACAAGCAACCTGGCTATGGTCACGCCATTGGAATTCGTCCAGGTTCCCGGCGTAGACCGTCCCGTCATGAAGCCGCCGGCAACATCCCACGTTCCGGTCACCACCCGGCCGGGAACCAAGGTTCCTGCAGCCGGTGGGGGCAAGAAGAAGCCGGCTGCCAGGACTGGCCGTGCCGCCGATCCGGTGTCCGGCCGGTCGCAGGTCATTGCGCGGGCGGAAGCGGCGGCTAAGGCGGCCACCCGGCCCAAGCCAGTAGTCTTCCCGGACAGCCAGGCGACCTTCGAGGACGTTCCGCGGGTCCCGGCCAGCTCGGCCTACGGGTTGGAACCCCTGGATGCAGCCACCGCGGGCCTGGGCCGCGCGAGGCGCAACCGCATCCTCCAGTTCTGCATCCTGGCCTTCGGTGTCGTGGCCCTGGTGTCCGGCGTCGTCCTTATCATCAGCGGCATGAATCCCTGACCTGCCGCCCCCTGTTTTTCCATCAACGAGGAGTCCAGTGACTGCATCAGATACATCCATCACCATTGCCCGCGACGCCGCCAAGGCTGCCGCGGACAAACTTGCCCAAGACATTGTTGCCCTGGACGTTAGCGAACGCCTGGCACTGGCGGACGTTTTCCTCATCGCATCAGCTCCCAGCGAGCGTCAGGTGAACGCCATCGTGGACGGCGTCGAAGAAGAACTTGCCAAGCAGGACCTGCGGCCCGTCCGCCGCGAAGGCCGTTCCGGCGGCCGCTGGGTCCTCCTGGACTACTCCGACATCGTCATCCACGTCCAGCACGAAGAGGACCGTGTCTTCTACGCGCTCGAGCGGCTCTGGAAAGACTGCCCGGTGGTGGACCTGCAGCTGGAAGACGCTGCCGCGGCCACGTCGGAAGGCGAATAAACCCGCGCCGCTCCGCGGAGTATTCCCGATTTGGAATTCTCGGAACCGCTGATCTAAGATATTGGAGTTGCTTCGGGGAAACCCGAAAAACGCTCCAAGGAGCGGCAGCAGTTCGGGGCTGTGGCGCAGCTGGTAGCGCACCTGCATGGCATGCAGGGGGTCAGGGGTTCGAGTCCCCTCAGCTCCACCGGATAATCCGCCGGAATCATCATGATTCCGGCGGATTTTTTTGTGTCCCCGGAAGTGGTGCGGCGTCCGGAGGTCCACGCGGAGAGACGGAGCAGGCAGCCTCCGTACGCTGCGGCGGCCCGTTCGCAGGGGCGATTTGGTGGTACGCGGAAAGTGCATTAAGCTGGTCAGGTTGCTCCGGAGAAACCGACCGGAACAGCAGATTTCCGGGGCTGTGGCGCAGCTGGTAGCGCACCTGCATGGCATGCAGGGGGTCAGGGGTTCGAGTCCCCTCAGCTCCACGGAACAAAAGGGAACCATCACCTGTGATGGTTCCCTTTGTCGTATCCGGTGGTGGGACTATATCCACGCCGTGCGGCGAAGCGGGGGTTCGGTGCCGCCGGGACGTTGCACCAGGACCTGGTTTACCCCGGTCAGGCCGTTCTCAAAACCGATGGCACTCGAGGCCATGTACAGCCGCCAGACCCTGGCGCGGCCAAGGCTGCTCAGGGCCACAGCCCGGTCCCAGTTCTCTTCCAACCGCCGCACCCACGCACGCAGCGTCAAGGCGTAGTGCTGCCGCAACGTTTCAACATCAAGGACCTCAAACCCCGATCCCTCGAGCGCCACCACCATTTCGCCCAGGCTGATCATCTCCCCGTCAGGAAACACGTACCGGGGAATGAATGAGTCGGGATCCGGGTCGGTGGGTCCGGCGTTCCAGGAAATCGCGTGGTTCAGGAGCCTGCCGCCGGGCCGGAGCAGGGAATACAGGGCGGAGGCGTAGCCGGGCGTCTGCTCACGCCCCACATGCTCGGACATTCCGATGGAGCTGATTGCGTCGAACGGCCCGTCCGCCACGTCCCGGTAATCCTGGACCCGGATCTCCACTTTCTCGGTCAGGCCAGCCTCAGCTGCCCGTTTCCGTGCCAGGTTGGCCTGTTCCGAAGACAACGTCACGCCCAGTACGGTGACACCGTATTTTCCCGCCGCATGCAGGGCAAAACTGCCCCAGCCGCAGCCCACATCAAGCACGCGCATCCCGGGCTGCAGACCCAGCTTCCGGCACACGAGATCCAGCTTGGCCTCCTGCGCAGCATCCAGGCCGTCGGCGCCGGCCCGGCTGCCGCCGGTGCCGGTCTCTCCGGTTGCACCAGGTGCGTACGGCCAGACGGCGCAGGAGTAGACCATTGAATTGCCCAGGACCAGGGCGTAAAAGTCGTTGCCGACGTCGTAGTGGTGGGAAATTGCCGCGGCGTCGCGGCGGCGGGTGTGCACCCGGCCTTTACGGGCGACGCGGGCCTCTTCAGGTGGAGGCGACGGGTTGGGTCCCACCGCGCCAAGCCGCACGGCCGTCGCCGCCAGCGTCAGCAGCTCGGAAGCGGTCGGCCGGCGGAACGGCCCGGGCTCTGCAAAGTTGCCCGCCGAACTCAGGGCCGTGAAGGCGGCGAAAATGTCGCCCGGTGCGTCGAGTTCCCCGGCCACGTAGGCACGGCTGAGTCCCAGCTGGCCCGGCGACCACAGGATCCGCCGCAGCGCCCGACGCGACCGGAATTCCAGGACGGGAGCATCCTGGGGTCCTGCTTCGGACCCATCCCAGGCTTTCAGCCGCAAGGGCACGTCAGGCGTGCCAAGGACAATAGCCAAAGCCTTGGCCAGCCTGGCCGCACTGCCCCCGCTGTTGTCCGCCGTGCTGCGTGTTGTTGGTGCCATTTTCGTCCTCCGGAATCGCTGGCCGGGCCTCTATGGGCCCACCCTAAGGCCCGGACGTCCCGCCCGGCTATCATGGGGGAGTGATTGCTGCCCGAACCGATGTTGTGGTGATCGGCGCGGGGCAGGCCGGACTATCCGCCGCCTTCCACCTGCAGCGCCGAGGGCTTGCATATGAGATGTTCGACGCCGAGGCCGGGCCAGGCGGCGCATGGCGCCACCGCTGGAAGAGCCTCCGCATGGGCACTGTCAACGGAATCAGCGACCTGCCGGGCATCGCCAAGCCCGCAGTGGACCCCCGCGAACCCAGTTCGGAATTCCTCACCCGCTACTTCGGAGACTACGAACAGGAACTTGGGCTGACAGTCCGTAGGCCCGTCAAGGTCTCGTCGGTCAGCCGCGAAGACGACGACCCCGCAGGCAGGCTCCGCGTGGACACGTCCATCGGGGACTGGAGCGCCCTGGCCCTCATCAACGCCACCGGCACCTGGACCAGGCCGTTCTGGCCCATCTACCCGGGCCGGAACACCTTCCGTGGCAGGCAGTTGCACGTCGCGGACTACGTCTCCGCCACCGAATTCGCCGGCAAGCATGTCATTGTGGTGGGCGGGGGCATCTCGGCTGTCGGCCTCCTCGACGAAATCTCCCAGGTCACCTCCACCAGCTGGTTTACCCGCCGCGAGCCTGTCTGGCGCGACGACGAATTCGACGCCCGTGCCGGGCACGACGCCGTGGCACTCGTCGAGGAGCGGGTCCGGAAAGGCCTGCCGCCGCAAAGCGTGGTGTCGGTGACCGGACTGATCCGGACCCCGGCGCTCCGGGCCGCGGCGGCCCGCGGCGCCCTCGACAGGCAGCCCATGTTCACCGCCATCGAGCCCGGCGGCGTCCGGCTGGCGGACGGCGGATTCCTCGCGGCGGATGTCATCCTTTGGGCCACCGGGTTCCGGGCAGAGTTGGAACACCTGGCTCCGCTGCACCTTCGCGGGCCGGGCGGTGGAATCGCCATGGACGGGACACAGGTGGCAGCCGAGCCGCGCGTCCACCTAGTGGGCTACGGCCCGTCGTCGTCCACCATCGGCGCCAACCGGGCCGGCCGGGCGGCAGTTGCGGCGATTCTTAAGCTGCCCGGATTGGCGCCGGCAGCGGAGCCGGTACCTTGGGGCTGACCCCGGGGGAGCGGACAACGAACAATGCGCGGGTGGAGGACACCCCGCAGCTAGCGAACAACGGCAGGGAACACGTGGCAACAGACAGTCTTGACCGGATCCTCGGGGTCCTTCGGCGGCACCCTGACGTGGAGGCCCCCAACCTGCAGGCGTGGGATGCCACGGACAGGCTCCTGCTGGAAACCGCCGCAGCTACGGTCCGCCCCGGCAGTGCGGTCACCGTCATCGGCGACCGCTACGGCGCCCTCACACTGGGCGCCCTTGAGATGCTGGAACCGGCCGCGCTGCGCGTGCACCAGGACCTGGTCACCGGCGAACGAGCCCTGCGGCAGAACACCCTCGCCTGGCGGGCAACACAGGAGACGGACGACGCCGGCAGCGGCCGGGTGCCGGAGTTCCGCCAGTTGCCGCTCGGCGCCGAACTCCTCGCCGGGGCGGACACCGTACTGCTGCAGTTGCCGAAGACCCTGGCCGAGTTGGATGAAGTGGCCGCCGCAGTTGCCCGCCATGCGGCCCCCGGGGCCGTGCTGCTCGCCGGCGGGCGGGTGAAACACATGTCGCTCGGCATGAACGGCGTCCTCGAACGGTATTTCGACTCGGTCCAGCCCCAGCTGGCCAAGCAAAAGTCCCGCGTCATAGTGGCTTCCCACGCGAAGGCGTCCCAGCCGCCCACGTCCTTTCCCGTCGTCGTGCACCTCGACGAACTCGGCCTGGACGTGGCAGCCCACGGAGCCGTGTTCGCTGGCCCCAAACTGGACATCGGCACCCGGTTCCTGCTGACCTTCCTTCCGGCCATGAAAGCGGCCCGGCACGCGGTGGACCTCGGCTGCGGGACAGGAATCCTCGCCGCCATGTACGCCAGGGAATACCCGGAGGCGGAGGTGACCGCCACGGACCAGTCGGCCGCGGCCGTAGCCTCCGCACTCGCCACGGCCCGGGCAAACGGGCTCGACGGGCGGATCAGCACGCTGCAGGATGATGCCCTGGGCACCATGGCCGGCGCCAGCGCCGACCTGGTCCTGCTGAATCCGCCGTTCCACGTAGGCGCAGGGGTCCACGCGGGGGCCGGCCTGAAGCTGATTGAGGCGGCCGGGCGGGTCCTCGCTCCCGGCGGTGAACTCTGGACCGTCTACAACAGGCACCTGGCCTATCTGCCCACCCTGGAACGGGCGGTCGGGCCCACCACCGTGGAGGGGAGCAACCCCAAATTCACCGTCACGCGCAGTGTCCGGCGGTCCCCCGAATAGCCATGGGCCGCCGCCACGCCGGGCAGCCAACCCGGCTATGGGTCTGTGCCCACGCGTAACGTACGATTCAAGCAGCACCACAACTACGTGGCCCAAGACGTTTAGGGGTAACCGTGTCTGAAATCCGCCAGTCCTCACCGAGGCGCGGAACCAACCTGCCACGGATGGGGGATTTCAACCTCACAGTCATCCTTGACGCCATCCGCCGGACCTCGGGCGGACTCAGCCGGGTTGAGCTGGCCCAGATCGTGGGATTGTCGCCGCAGACCATCTCCAACATCTCCCGCCGCCTGCTGGACCAGAACCTGATTGTCGAAGCCGGCAAGGAAGGCAGCGGTCCCGGCAAGCCCCGGACCATCCTCCGCCTCAACCCCAAGGGCATGTATGCCGTCGGCGTCCACCTCGACCCCGCCGTGACCACCTTCGTGGTCATGGACCTGGTGGGATCAGTCGTCCAGCACGCGCGGATCGACACTCCCGGCGGCAACGATCCGTCAGCTGTCATCGCCACCATCGCCGCCCAGGTTGCCCGGGTGGTGGAGGAATCCGGCGTGGACCAGGACCGGATTGCCGGACTCGGCGTGGCTGCGCCCGGTCCCATCGACCTGGACAACGGAACCGTGGTGGACCCGCCGCTGCTTCCGGGGTGGGACCGGGTGGAGCTGCGCAATGCCCTGTCCGAGGCCACCGGTTACTCCGTGCTGGTGGACAAGGACGTCACCAGCGCCGCTGTGGCCGAAACCTGGGCCGGCGGCCCGAGCGGCGCCGGCAGCTTCGTGTTCATGTATATGGGTACCGGCATCGGCTGCGGCATCGTCCTGAACGACGAAGTCATCCGCGGCACGTCAGGCAACGCCGGGGAGATTGGCCACATCATGGTGGACCCGGACGGCCCCCCGTGCGACTGCGGGCTGCGAGGCTGTGTTAAATCGTCCTGCATCCCGCAGGTCCTGGTGGCTGAAGCGGAGGCCGCAGGCATCCTGAACGGCACCAGGCCCGGCAACAGCGGCGCGGAGGTCCAGCAGAGCTTCGCGAGGCTGTGCGAACTGGCCGACTCCGGCGACGAACGCGCCATGGCCATCATCGACAAATCCGCAACACTGGTAGCCCGCGCCATTTCCGTGGTGACCAACACCCTGGACGTGGAGCGGGTAGTGTTCGGCGGCCCCTTCTGGAGCGGTATGGCGGACCGGTTCCTGGCCAAGGTGCCTCCGCTGCTCGAGGCGAACAGCGCCGCCCGGCTTATCCACCCCATCGAAGTGGTGGGCACAGGAGTGGGTGAGGATGTGGGTGCGATCGGGGCAGCGTCACTGGTCCTGGAACACACCCTGGCGCCACGGGCGCAGCGGCTCCTGCTGGAAAATTAGGGGCGCCGCGCCCCGCAGGATCCGCCGTTTCAGTCGATGTCTTCGAAGACCACACCGAACGGCAGGGTGTCATCCACATGCGCCTGGTGGCCGGTGGATCCGGGGTTGTAGGTGACCCGGACACCGTGGAGCTTGTCCGCTGCCGACTGCTGCAGGACAGGCTTTACTGTGCTGATGAACAGCTCGCTTTTGTCGGAAAGAAATTCCTTGTAACTGGCTGGAAGCTCGCTCATGGCAAAAGGATAGACCTGCGTGCCTTGGATGGGGAGGGGTCCCCATCAGGCCGCGCTGCCGGGACGTGGCGCACCGGATGTGGATAGGATTGCTGGCGGAGCGTGACGGGCAGGCCCACCGCGCCACGATCAGCCACCAGGGGGAATCCAGTGCTTCAAACCAGCGCGTCCGCAGGAATCGAACCGGCCGAACTGGCCCGGGCGCAGCAGGTGGTGGCCGGCATTTCCCGCAGCTTTGAGGCCAAGGTTGTGGGCCAGGCCAGGCTCCGCGAATCCCTGCTGGTGGGCCTGCTGACCGGCGGCCACGTCCTGCTCGAAAGCGTTCCAGGGCTGGCCAAAACCACCGCGGCACAAACTGTGGCAGAGGCGGTCAGCGCCGGATTCAGCCGCATCCAGTGCACCCCGGACCTCCTGCCCAGCGACATCGTGGGAACGCAGATTTACGACGCCGCCAAGGGCACCTTCGTGACACAGCTTGGCCCGGTGCACGCCAATATCGTGCTGCTGGACGAGATCAACCGCTCCAGCGCCAAAACCCAGAGTGCCATGCTCGAAGCCATGCAGGAGCGGCAGACGTCCATCGGCGGCCAGGACTACAAACTTCCGTCCCCGTTCCTGGTGCTCGCCACGCAAAACCCGATCGAGCAGGAGGGCACCTACCAGCTGCCCGAAGCCCAGATGGACCGCTTCATGCTCAAGGACGTGCTGGACTATCCGTCGCCGGCGGAAGAGGCGGAAATCATCAGGCGCATCGACGCCGACGTTTTCAACCCGGAGCAGGTGCCGGCTGCCGCCGTATCGCTGGACGCGGTCAGGGCAGCGCAGGACCTGGTCCGGCGCATCTACCTCGACCCCGCGATTGTCAACTACATCGTGGGCCTGGTGTTCGTCACCCGTCATGCGGGCCAGTACATTGACCGGCGGCTGGCGGACTTCATCGAGTTCGGCGCCAGCCCCCGTGCCAGCATCGCCTTCAGCCAGGCCGCCCGGGCCGTGGCCCTTTTGCACGGCCGCGACCACGTTATTCCGGAGGACGTCAAGGCCCTGGCGCACCGGGTGCTGCGCCACCGGATCATCCTCAACTTTGACGCCGTCGCGGAGCAGGTGCCGGTTGAAACGGTGATCGACGCCGTCGTCGCCGCCGTCCAGACCCCCTGAGGCCGCCGGGATGACCAGCCTCCTGCCCAGGGTGAAATCGAAGATGGCCATCTTCGCCCACCGCAAAGCCCGGGGAATGCTCGACGGCGAGTACGGTTCAGTCTTCCGCGGACGCAGCCTCGACTTTGATGACCTGCGCGCCTACGTTCCGGGTGACGAGGTCCGCGATATCGACTGGAAAGCCTCGGCCCGGCACGGATCGCCCTTAATCCGCCGCTATGTCGCAGTCCGGCGGCAAACACTCATCCTGGTCGCTGACACAGGGCGGAACATGGCAGCTGTCTCGCGGTCAGGCGAGGTTAAGAAGGACATCGCCGTCATGGCCCTGGGCGTGGCCGGCTACCTGGCGTACCGGCACGGCGACGTGGTGGGGCTGGTCAGCGGTGACTCTGCCGCCACCGGCACCATTCCCGCGAAGGCCGGCGAAGCCCACCTCGAGCGGCTCCTCCGGCACGTCGACTCCCATGCCGGGCTGGACGCCGCCCCCAGCAGGATCGAGGACCAGCTGGACCACGTGGCTCGCACCGTCAAAGGACGCAACCTCCTCTTCGTCGTCGCGGACGAAATCCCGGCGTCCCCCGCCCTGGAGCAGCTCCTCCGCAGGCTCCGGGCGCAGCACGAAATCCTCTGGCTTACCATCAGGGACGCGGATCTGGTGCCCTCCGGAGCCACCCCCAGTAGCGGCGCCGGGTTCTTCAGCGTCAGCGACTCAGTTGTCCTCCCAATGCACATTGCCGCCACGGAGGCCATTGCCGCCGCCTACGCCAACGCCGCCGCCGAACGGGATGCCGCCCGGAACACCATGCTGCGGCGGACCGGCATCACCGAGGGGACAGTGGACGGCAGCCGTGATGTGGTCAGCGCGCTCTTCGCGCTCCTGGAAAGGCACCGCCGTGCAGGATGAGCCCGCCTTCTTCGGCCCCCTCCAGTACAGCCCGGCATGGATGTGGGCCGGGTTCGCCCTGATAGTGCTCGTGGCCGCCTGGTACGTCTTCGTTTTCGCCTCCACCCGCCGGCAAAGGCCCGCCGCCGACAACCAGCGGCCTGCCCAGCTGACGGACCTCGCTGCGCTTAAAGCCGCCTACATCCAGCGCATCAACGACGCCGAACAGGACGCCGCCGCCGGAACCACGGAGGCCCGTGCCGCCCATCAGGACATCAGCCACCTGCTGCGCCGTTTCGTCCGCGACGCCTCGGGCGTGGATGCCCCGCGGATGACGCGAGCCGACCTGGAACGGCACCCCCTGCCCGCGGCCGCCGCCGCGGTCGGCGCCATCTACCCGGGGGAATTCGGTCCGGAACCGCTGCCACCCGTCTCGGCCGCCGCGGCCGTGGCCCGGGAGACGGTGCGGACATGGAGCTGATGTTCTGGTGGGTCCTCCCCGCAGCGGCAGTGGCGGCCGCCGCAGCAGCCTGGACCGCCATCCGGAGACGAAAGCCAGACGTCCGACGCCGGCCTGCCGCCCACAGCGACCGCCTCACCATGCTGCCCGAGTACCAGGACGCCCTACGGCGCCACCGACGGTGGCTCGCCGTGGCCGGGCTCGCCTGCGCTGCGCTGCTGGCGTCAGCCGCTGTTGCAGCGGCGCGACCCGTCCAGCTCACCACCACGGTGCCGGAGCAGCGCAACCGTGACATCATGCTGTGCCTGGATGTCTCAGGCTCCATGAGCAGTGCCGACGCTGCCGTGGTGGAAGTCTTCGCCGAATTGGCCCGCGAATTCGATGGTGAACGGATTGGCCTGACCATCTTCGACAGCACCGGCAGCCAGGTCTTCCCGCTGACGGACGACTACGGCTATGCCCGCGAACAGCTGCTGCTCGCACGCGACGCCTTCGACGGCAAACCCGGAGGTTCCGGTTTCCTGGACGGCACCTGGGGCGGTCGCGGCTCCTCGCTCATTGGCGACGGGCTGGCCTCCTGCCTCAGCGGGTTCCCCCGCACCCAGGACAGCGACACAAGGGCGGACAGCCCCGAAGCGAAGCGCTCCCGGTCGGTGGTCCTGGCCACTGACAACTATGTATCCGGCAACCCGATCCTGACGCTTCCGCAGGCTGCGGCACTGGCCCAGGACAGAACGGTGCGCGTGTACGCACTGAACCCGGGGGACCTGGACTACGGTTCTGATCCCGGACAGCCGGGGGCGCAGCTGCGGACGGCAGCGGAATCCACGGGCGGTTCGTACTATGCACTGGACAATCCGGGAGCGGTGCCGGGAATCGTCACCGCTGTGCAGGAAACAGAAGCCACCGCACTGAAAGGCGCCCCCAGGGCGGTGGTCTCGGACCAGCCGGTCCTGCCGTTGGGGGTGGCCGTCCTTTCCGGAATAACGCTCGGCGCGGCCCTGTGGAGGATGCGGCTATGACCCGGATCCGGCTCACGGGTAGCCGCCACTGGCTGCGCCGCGGCCTGCTGGCGGTGTTCCTGGCCGCGGCGTTGTGCCGCCCCGCCCTGCCCGGCGGTACCTCGCAGGCCGCCACCGCGGACCTGAATGTCTTTTTCGTGGTGGACACCACCACCAGCATGGTGGCCGAAGATTACGGGACCTCAGCCCCGCGGATGGATGGTGTCCGGCAGGACATCATGGCCATTGCCAAGGAACTGCCCGGGGCACGGTTTTCGCTGATCACCTTCGACACGAAAGCCTTCGTCCGCATGCCCCTGACCACCGACACCCTGGCACTGCAGACAATGGTCACCGTCCTTGAGCCGCAGGTAACCTCCTTCGCCAAGGGCAGCAGCATCACGGCCGCCCGCCAGGTCCTTTCCGAGCGCCTCGACGCTGCGCGTGAGAGCCACCCGGAACGCCCGCGGCTGGTGTTCTACCTGGGTGACGGCGAGCAGACCAGCGGCAAGGAGCCGGAACGCTTCAACCTGGACGGCAGCCTGGTGGCCGGGGGAGCGGTTTTGGGGTACGGCACCGCCGCCGGTGCCCGCATGAAGGAAAACTCCGGTGATCCGGGTGAAACCACGGACGCGCCCTACGTTCGTGACGGTGGCGGGGCGGACGCACTGTCCCGCATCGATGAGCCGCGGCTGCAGGACGTTGCCGGGCAACTGGGCGTACCGTACGTCCACCGGCAAGCCGGAGACCCCGCTGGCCCCATGATGCAGGAGGCCCGAACAGGAAGCCTCGAGCGAAGCGGCGATTCCCTGGAAGGCCGGACGGAGCTGTACTGGCTGTTTGCGGCAGGAGCCTTCGCCCTCGCCCTTCCGGATGCGGTAATGATCATCCGCCGGTACCGGGAACTGCCCCGTGCAGCGCCTCCCGCCCCGGCCAAGGCAGCGGAACGCGGGGAACGCGTCCCATGACCGCCACCAAAACCTTGCCGCCCAACGGGCCCCAGCACCACACCACGGGAGTGGCCGGCGTGGACCGGGGCAACGGAAAGGAGCAGCGCCAGGGCACTGGGCGGCTGCGCAGGCGGCGCCTGCTGCTGGTGGGCTCGGCCGTTCCGGTCATCCTGGTACTAAGCATCGCCGCCAAGCTCCTGAGCCTGGGCGTCCTCGGCGGACAGGCAGCCGCGGCGTTTGACGCCAGGGATGCCGCTGCTGCCGGGTCCGCTGCCAGCTGGCTGCAGCCCCTCAATATTCCTGAGCCACATAAGGCCCCGTTCGCCGCCGGGGACGCCGAAGTCCTCGGCGGGAACTTCGACGCTGCCCGGCAGCGTTTCGCGGAAGCCCTGGAGCTGGTTCCCGGAGCCGCAGCCGGGGACTCCGATTCCTGCATCATCAGGGTGAACCTTGTGTTGGCGACCGAACGCCTGGGCGACGACAAGCTGCGCGCGGATGATCCGGCGTCGGCCGCGGCGCTTTTTTCCGACGCGCTGGGCGTCGTCAAAGCGGCACCCGACGGCTGCTTTACCGGTGCCTCGGGGACAGGTGATGGTTCCGCAGGGGAGCGGCTGGACGAAGCCGGCGGCCGCCTGGCCGGGAAACTGGAAGCCGCCGGCAATGATGGCAGCGCTGCACAACAGCCCACAGAGGATCCTGGCCCCGCTGAAAAAGAGGCGGACCCGCCGCAGCAAAGCCAGCTGGAACAACTCGAGGAAAGCGCCAGGCAGTCCCAGCGCGAACGCAACAGCGGACGGGAACGGGAGGACTACCTCAACGACACCGGGTACAACCAGGGTCCGGACCGGCCCTGGTAGACCAGCGGCGGCGTGGGTCAGCCGGAGCGAACAATCTTCAGCGGGGCACCGGAACAGGGCGTAAAAGTGAGTCTTAATTCGGAGCCTGCTTGATCGGGCCGCCGGCCCGCTCATAGAGTCGTAGGCAAGTTACCTTGGTAATGTGTCAGCGATCCTCCGTTCGGAGGGTGTGGGTGCCCCCATGTGGGCCTGACATTTGCTCACGGACAACTTCAGCACAGGCGTGGCCTTCGCGGCTGCGTCCCTGTGGAGTTCTTCCGTGTTTCCCAAACTCAAATCCATTGCCGTTTCACTGCAGCTTCATCCGCAGGGAGCTCCAATGGCCCAAAGCTGAGGACGCAAATGTCACCGCCAAGCCTTACTGACGCACAGCCAAACCTTCCAGACGCAGCCCCGGTGGCGCTCTCCTACGAACTGTTTCCACCCCGTTCGCCGGCCGCTGCCGAGACGCTGTGGACCACCATCCGGGAACTGGAAACCACGGAACCGGACTACGTCTCCGTCACGTACGGTGCCAGCGGGTCGAACCGGAACACGGCCATCGAGCTGATAGACCGGCTCCTCCAGGAAACCACCCTCCGGCCGCTGGCGCACCTCACCTGCGTGGGCAACACCCCCGAGCAGCTCGCCGGCGTCATCGGCCAGCTGCTGGACACCGGCGTGCGCGGGATCCTCGCCCTCCGCGGCGACCTTCCCAACGATGCAAGCCAGCCCGTCAACGGCTCCCTGCGCTACGCCCAGGACCTGATCGAACTGATCCGCCGAGTGGAGCAGCGCCGGTCGGCCCTGCTGTGTGCGGGCAAGGTTGCAGTGGGAGTCGCGGCGTACCCCGCCCGGCATCCTGAATCACCCAGCGAGGAACACGATGTCGAGGTCCTGCTGGCGAAGCAGCGCTCTGGTGCGGATTTCGCCATCAGCCAGGTGTTCTTCCACTCTTCGCAGTATTCGGACCTCCTTACCCGGGCACGCCGCGCCGGAGTGACCATCCCGATCATCCCGGGTGTCATGCCGTTCACCAGCCTTCGCCGGGTAGAGCGGCTGGGTGAACTTGCCGGCGTGGAACCGTCGGCGGAACTCATTGAGCGTCTGGCCGCGGCCGATACGGACATTGAGCGCGTCCGCGTCGGCGTCGATGCCACCGTGGACCTGGCCAACGCCGCACTGGATGCCGGTGCTCCCGGAATCCACCTCTACACCTTCAATGAGCACCAGAGCGCGCTGGAGGTGCTGGACAAGCTGTCCCTTCCCCGGCACAGCCGTGCGGGCAGCCGCAACGCCGCCGTCCGGACGGAGCTCGCCAGCTGAGCCCCGGGCCTGACGGGCTCAACCACCGGTGGTTGAGCCCGTCGAAACCCGCAGAAAAATAAGTCAGGATTCCCAGACGATTTCGTCGTCAACCACGCCGTCTTCGTCGGCCGAGGCGACCAGCACCTCGTCCGTAAAGTGCTCGCCCAGGGTGAAGTCCAGGACAAAGTAGCGCTCAGGCTGCCCGGGGTAGATGGCCAGATGGCCCAGCTTCAGGGCCTTGAGGAAGACGTCATTGGTGAGCTGGCTGCGTTCCTCCACGCCGAACACCTTCTGCAGGTGCTCATCCTTGAGGGCGTTGCAGTGGAAGTGCAGGTACTCCTGCGGGCTGGTGCCTTCCTGGTCGAGTTCCTCCGCGATCATCTCGCGCACCTCGTCAACAAGTTCCGGCAGGAAGCGGAGCCGGTAGTCCACCTTGCGCAGGGCCGCTTCATCGAAGTGGTCGTGCGCGGTGACATTCAGGTCGATCTTGAGCGGGTGGCCGCGCAGCTCATGTTTGGCGGCGAAGAGGTGATCCCTGCCGTGATTGAGCTCAATCTCGCCAAAATGCTGGCTGGCTACCTTGTTCATAGATTCAACATAGCCCCCCGGCGCAGCGCATTCCAGCGTTCAGGCCTAATTCACGGCCGTGCGCATCCCGGCCAACGTCTCCGCCAGCAGGTCGACAAACAGCTGCACCCTGGCTGTTTTCCGGTCATTGATCAGGAGCGCGAAAACGTTGCGCGCAAGCCGGATTTCAGGGACGTCGAGCACCACGACGCCGGTGGGCTTGTTCCGCAGCGCCAGTTCGGGGACCAGCGCTGCACCCAGCCCGGCGGCCGCCATCTCGAGGCTGGCATGGAAGTCGTCGCTGTGCGCCACTACGCGGGGGTGGAGGTTGCAGCCGGCAAACAGCCGTTCGATCACCATTGCGTCACTGGTGCCCGGATGGTGCATGATCCACGGCAGTTCGGACAGGTGTTCGGCTGCCACCCCTGCATCCGGCCGGAAGCCCCAGTCGCGCGGAAGGACCACCCGGAAGTCGTCGTCGCCAATCCATTGCCTGTTAATAGTGGCGGGCCACGCCACCCCCGTCTGCCCCACCTGGAAAACCACTGCGAGGTCCAGGTCTCCTCCCGCCCGCAGCCCCTGGATGGTCTGTCCCGGTTCAGCCACGGAGACGCGGAGATCGATGCCGAGATTCTTCCAGGCCGGATTCTTCAGGATCCGGGGGAGCACGTAGGTGGCAAGGCTGGGGAAAATGCCCAGCCGGAGCTCCTGGCTCGCGGCATCCTGGGTCTTCGACGCGGCGGCCATCAGGGCCTCGATGTCGGTGAGCACCTTGGCCGCGTGCCGGGTCATGACGACGGCGGCCTCCGTAGGCACCACGCTGCGCGCCGAACGCTGGAAAAGGATGGTGCCCGTGTCCCGCTCCAGGGCAGACATCTGCTGGGACACGGCCGAAGCCGTATAGCCCAGGGTCGCCGCGGCTGCTGCGAACGAGCCCAGGCGGGTGACCTCCATCAGTGTCTTCAGGTGTACCGGATTGACCACCAGCCAACAGTACTCCGAGTGCCGTGCCCTTAAGTCCGGGTGCCGCGCCCGTAGGGTTGGACAAAAAGGGCGGTAATCCGCCCATCCGCTCCAGGTCCGGCGCCGAATTGCCGTTTGTATAGCCGTCCAGCGGCAGATGTTCAGCAGAGGAGCGTGGATTGTCACCTAACCCAGCAGCGAGTGGGGGCGAGAGGCGGCGTGTCGCCGTCATCGGCAGCGGAGTGGCAGGCCTGACCGCCGCCTACGTCCTCAACCGGCAGGACGACGTCACCTTGTTCGAGGCCGATTCCCGCCTTGGCGGGCACGCCCACACCCACGACATGCCCCAGCCGGACGGCTCCCTGATGGGTGTGGACACGGGGTTCATCGTCCACAACGAACGCACCTATCCCACCCTCCTGCGGCTGTTCGCAGAGCTCGGGGTCGAAACCCAGGACTCCGAGATGAGCATGTCCATCCGATGTGACGGCTGTGGCCTGGAATACGCGGGGGCACGTGACGGAGCCCGCGGCATCATAGCCAAGCCTTCAAGCCTGCTGCGGGGACGCTACCTGCTGATGCTGCTGGAAGTGACCCGGTTCTACCGCAGAGCCCGCGCATTGCTGAAGACTGCCCCGGTTTCGGCCGTCAGCGGTCACGCCCACACCCCGGAACCCACGCTCGGCGACTTCCTGGCCCGCGAAAAATTCAGCCAGTACTTCATCTCACACTTCATGACCCCTGTGGTCAGTGCGGTGTGGTCCTGCGATCCCACCACGGCACTGAACTACCCTGCCCGCTACCTGTTTACCTTCCTTGGCCACCACGGACTGCTCGGCCTCAAGGGCTCGCCGCAGTGGCGGACGGTTACCGGCGGCTCGGCGCGGTACGTGGAAAAACTGGCGGCGACGCTGCCGGATATCCGGCTCAACACGCCTGTTACCGCCATCCGGCGCCACGACGCAGGCGTGGAGCTCACAGCTGGAGACACGCTGGAAGACTTTGACGCCGTCGTGATCGCCACCCACCCGGCGCAGGCCCTCGGGTTCCTCGCCGACGCCACCCCGGAGGAGAAGGAAGCGCTGGGCGGCATGCCCTACTCCGTGAACCATACGGTCTTCCACCGCGACCCGGCCGTGCTGCCGTCCGCGGACAACGCGAGGGCTTCCTGGAACTACCGCTTGCCGTCCTGTGATGCCCGGCCGGACAGGGTCCTGGTCAGTTACGACCTCACCCGCCTGCAGCGTCTTGAACCGCAGGACGGCCGCCCCTACCTCGTCAGCCTCGGCGAGTCCGATCTCATCGAAGACGGCACCGTGCTGGAACGGATGGTGTACGAGCACCCCCAGTACACGCCCGAATCCCTGAAGGCACAGGAGGCGATTTCCGCCCTGAGCGACGGCAAAGTCGCCTTTGCCGGCGCCTACCTTGGGTGGGGTTTCCACGAAGACGGAGCCCTTGCCGGAGTCCGCGCCGCGGAAAAGCTGGGCCGCCGGTGGGCTCCCGTCAACGCCGGCCCCACGGATGCTGCCGATGAGGGGGAGCGCGAGTTCGCACGGGCGGCGGAACCGTCGTGAGCTACGGTGTAGCCATGAACGCCGCCCCAGCCACCACGCATGGTGCCGCGGCCCCTGCGCCGGCCATCTACCGGACCTCGATTTCACACGTCCGGCAAAGCCCGCTGAAAAACGCGTTCACCTACCGGAGCTACAGCTGGTTCGTCGACGTCGACCGATTGCCCCGCATGCCCGCGTTGCTGCGGCCGCTGGCCGGGTTCCACGCCGGCGACCACCTGGGCAACCCTGAAGACAGCATCCGCGCCAACGTGGAACGCTACCTGCGGACCCAGGGCATCGAGCCGGACGGCGGTGCCATCCACATGCTTACCAGCGCCCGGGTTTTTGGCTACGTCTTCAACCCGCTGTCCCTGTTCTGGTGCTACCGGAGCGACGGCGGCCTCCAATGCGTGATTGCCGAAGTGCACAACACGTACGGTGAGCGCCACTGCTACCTGCTCCGGACGGATGAGGCGGGCCGGGCGTCCGTGCCCAAAGCGTTCTACGTTTCACCCTTCAACGACATTGACGGGCAGTACCGGATGAAACTGCCGGCGCCGGGGGAGCGGCTGGCGGTCTCGATCGTGCTGGAGCGCGAAGGCCAGCGGCCTTTCGTGGCCACCATGGACGGGCGGCGGCGTCCCGCCACCGCCAGGAACATCATCGCTGCCGCCATCCAGGTACCGGCCGCGCCGCTGCTGGTATCCGCCCTGATCAGGGTGCAGGGCATTAAACTCTGGGCAAGACGCCTGCCCGTCGTCACCAAGCCACACCACACCTCACAGGAGGCAGTTCAATGACAATGACGGACGACAACGGCACCGCCGCAGCCCACCCCAAGGCAGGCGCACCGGCCGGGGGCAACGGCCCCGCGGCCTGGACGCCCACCGGAGTGCCGGCATCGCCCGCCACCATCGATCCGGAGATCTGGCCGGGAGTTGCGCAGCCGCCGTCGGGCGCCAAAGCTGCCGTGGCAGGCAAGGCGGCAGGCCTGCTGTTCAAAGGAGCCGCCAAACGGCTTCCCCTCCGCGTGGCCTACCCGGACGGAACTGTCCTGGGCACTGGCGGACCCGACGCGCCGGTGATGACCATGGTCCGGCCGGAAGCGTTCGAGGTCCGGATCGGTGACAACGGACTGATCGGACTGGGCGAATCCTTCATGGCCGGCGACTGGGAAGCCAGCGATTTGGCCGCCGTCCTGGAGGTCTTCGCAGCGTCCGTGGACAGCCTGATCCCCATGCCGCTGCAGAAGCTCCGCTCCCTGTACCTGCCTCGCACGCCCCGGCAGGAACGGAATGCCGAGCAGAACACGCGAAGCAACATCTCACGGCACTATGACCTGTCCAACGAGCTGTTCGCCAACTTCCTTGACACCACCATGAGCTACTCGTCGGCGCTGTTCCCCCCGGCTGCGGGACCGCTGGAGACAGTGGACTTCGGAGTGCTGGCGGAGGCGCAGCAGGTGAAGATCGACAGGCTGCTGGACAAGGCAGGCGTGGGCCAGGGAACCAGGCTCCTGGAAATCGGCACCGGGTGGGGCGAACTTGCCCTGCGGGCCGCAGCCCGCGGTGCCACCGTTTACAGCGTGACGCTCTCCAGCGAGCAGCAGGAGCTGGCCCAGGCCCGCATCGCCGAGGCCGGTTTCTCCGACCAGGTGACTGTGGCGCTGCAGGACTACCGTGCGGTGGAAGGCGAGTACGACGCCGTGGTGTCCGTGGAGATGATCGAGGCAGTGGGCTACGAGTACTGGCCCATCTACTTCCAGACCATCGACCGTGTCCTGGCTCCGGGCGGGAAGGTGGCCATCCAGGCGATCACCATGCCCCACGGCCGGATGCTGGCAACGCGAAACGCCTACACCTGGGTGCACAAGTACATCTTCCCGGGCGGGTTCCTGCCGTCCGTGCGGGCCATCGAAGGGGTCACGCAGCAGCACACCACCCTCCGCGTGCGGGAGCGCATGGGGATGGGTGACCACTACGCTGCCACCCTCCGGCTGTGGGAGGAACGCTTCCTGGCCAGGTCCGCCGAGGTGGGCGGGCTTGGTTTCGACGCGGTGTTCCAGCGGATGTGGCTGTTCTACCTCTGCTACTCGCGTGCCGGGTTCCAGTCCGGCTACCTGGATGTCCAGCAGATCGTGCTGGACCGGCGGGAGGCGCAGCTCTAACGCTACCTTCCCCGGGTGAAAGCTGGGGGGGGCGCACGACGCCGGCCTGCCGCCGTCGTGCGTTTGCTCACCCAAGGGGGTTCCGAAGGTCACTTCGGGACCCCCTTTTGTCTGTCCGGAACGGTCGCGCCGGCGGCCGCGACACGCCGTCTTTTCCCCGACACGCTGGGCTTTAAATGTGGCTAAGTACTCCACAGGGTGTGGATGGTGTCCACGAAATCGCCGGGATTCCGGACATTTTGAAGGGGCCCGCCTGTGGATTAACGGTGCATTAAATGACATACTTGTAATACATCATCTAGGGGTTCCTAAGAGGCGTCTGCACTACATGTAGTATCGACATACAGCTTGGACGGGGACACCGGACCAGCGAAGATTTCGACTAAGGGGACAGGGACAATGACCGTAACGGTTTACACGAAGCCTGCTTGTGTTCAGTGCAACGCCACCTACCGCGCTCTTGATAAAAAGGGCATCACCTACCAGAGCGTTGACATCTCCCAGGACGCCGAGGCGCTCGACCGCCTGAAGGCGCTGGGCTACATGCAGGCTCCCGTTGTAGTCACCGACCAGGACCACTGGTCCGGCTTCCGCCCGGACAAGATCGAGGAACTGGCGCTCTCCGCAGTTTCTTCCGTGGCCTAGGGAATCCGCTTTTCCTTCAAACCAGCCAGCTGAGGTGACTTCCATCGCAGCACCAGCAGCCCAGCAGGGACGCAGGGCCCTGCACAACCACGCGGCTCAGCGCGTGGAGGTGTCCCCTCCGGTCCGGGCCTCGGATGAAACCGACGCAGTCCGGACCGACAGCCAGCTCATCTACTTTTCCTCGACTTCCGAGAACACCGGCCGCTTTGTTGTGAAGCTCGGCCGGGAAGTGGCCCGGATCCCGCTTTATGCGAAGGACGCACCCCTTCTCGCCACCCGGCCGTTTGTGCTGGTGGTGCCCACCTACGGTGGCACCGGGGGAGAGGGGTCCGTCCCCAAGCAGGTCATCCGGTTCCTGAACAACCCGCAGAACAGGCAGCTGCTCCGCGGGGTGATCGGCGCCGGAAACACAAACTTCGGGGACAACTACTGCCTGGCGGCAGACATCATTGCCGCCAAATGCCAGGTACCCCACCTTTATCGATTCGAACTTATGGGAACGCCGGAAGACGTCACCCGGGTCAACCAAGGATTGGACACGTTTTGGACACGACTGTCGCAGACACAGAAGTAACCATGGCCCAGAAGCCTGAGATGCCTGCCGCCTACAAGGGTTTGGGCTATCACGAGCTGAACGCGATGCTGAACCTGTACGGCCCGAACGGAGAGATCCAGTTCGGCGCCGACCGCGAGGCTGCGCACCAGTACTTCCTGCAGCACGTTAACAACAACACCGTGTTCTTCCACGACCTGGAAGAGAAGCTCGAGTACCTGGTCAAGAACGACTACTACGAGCGCGAGACGCTCGACCAGTACACGATGAACTTCATCCGCGATCTCTTCAACCGCGCGTACAAGAAGAAGTTCCGCTTCGAGACCTTCCTGGGCGCGTTCAAGTTCTACACGTCCTACACGCTGAAGACGTTCGACGGCAAGCGTTTCCTGGAGCGCTATGAAGACCGCGTGTGCATGGTGGCCCTGCACCTGGCCCGCGGCAACGAGCAGCTTGCCCTCCAGATGGTGGACGAGATCATCGACGGCCGCTTCCAGCCGGCCACGCCCACGTTCCTGAACGCCGGCAAGAAGCAGCGCGGAGAGCTGGTCTCCTGCTTCCTGCTGCGCATCGAAGACAACATGGAATCGATCGGCCGGTCCATCAACTCCGCCCTGCAGCTGTCCAAGCGTGGCGGCGGTGTGGCGTTTGCGCTGACCAACATCCGTGAGGTGGGCGCGCCCATCAAGCAGATCGAGAACCAGTCCTCCGGCGTCATCCCCGTGATGAAGCTCCTCGAGGACAGCTTCTCCTACGCCAACCAGCTCGGTGCCCGCCAGGGTGCCGGTGCCGTGTACCTGCACGCGCACCACCCGGACATCTACCGGTTCCTGGACACCAAGCGCGAGAATGCGGATGAGAAGATCCGCATCAAGACCCTCTCGCTGGGCGTCGTCATCCCGGACATCACGTTCGAGCTGGCCAAGAAGGACGAGGACATGTACCTGTTCTCGCCCTACGACGTCGAAAAGGTCTACGGCATGCCGTTCTCCGACGTCTCGGTCACCGAGAAGTACTACGAGATGGTGGACGACTCCCGGATCAAGAAGACCAAGATCAAGGCCCGCGAGTTCTTCCAGACCCTTGCCGAGATCCAGTTCGAGTCCGGCTACCCGTACATCATGTTCGAGGACACCGTGAACCGGGCCAACCCGATTGACGGCAAGATCATCATGTCCAACCTGTGCTCGGAGATCCTCCAGGTTTCCCAGCCCACCACGTACCACGATGACCTGTCCTACGATGACACCGGCAAGGACATCTCCTGCAACCTGGGCTCGCTGAACATCGCGAAGACCATGGATTCGCCGGACTTTGGCCTGACCATCGAGACGGCCATCCGTTCACTGTCCGCAGTGTCCGACATGTCCAACATCACCTCGGTGCCGTCCATCGCCAAGGGCAACGACCAGAGCCACGCCATCGGCCTCGGCCAGATGAACCTGCACGGCTACCTGGCCCGCGAACGGGTCCACTACGGTTCGGAAGAGGGCCTGGACTTCACCAACATCTACTTCTACTCGGTGGTGTTCCACGCTGTCCGCGCCTCCAACCTGCTGGCCATCGAGACCGGCCAGACGTTCGGCGGCTTCGAGAAGTCCAAGTACGCCTCGGGTGAGTTCTTCGACAAGTACACGGAGCAGGAATGGGTGCCGCAGACCGAAAAGGTCCGCGAGCTCTTCAAGGACGTGCACATCCCCACGCAGGCTGACTGGCTGGCGCTGAAGGCTTCCGTCATGGAGCACGGCATCTACAACCAGAACCTGCAGGCTGTTCCGCCCACCGGCTCGATCTCTTACATCAACAACTCCACCTCCTCCATCCACCCGGTGGCGTCCAAGATTGAGATCCGCAAGGAAGGCAAGCTGGGCCGCGTGTACTACCCGGCGCCCTACCTCACCAACGACAACCTGGAGTACTACCAGGACGCGTACGAGATCGGCTACGAGAAGGTCATCGACACCTACGCAGCTGCCACCCAGCACGTGGACCAGGGCCTGTCGCTGACGCTGTTCTTCAAGGACACCGCCACCACCCGCGACATCAACAAGGCCCAGATCTACGCCTGGAAGAAGGGCATCAAGACCATCTACTACATCCGTCTCCGCCAGCTCGCGCTGGAGGGAACGGAAGTGGAAAACTGCGTTTCCTGCATGTTGTAACCATAATAAGTTGATTTTCTTCTAGGGGAGAAATGGAAACGACGACGGCGACAGGCGGCTTGGTCTACGGCATCCGGCTTCGGCGGGAGGTCGAGTACCGCTACGTCGGTATCACTACCAAGACGGCCAGTCGTCGTTTCCATCAACACCTCCGGGCAGCAGCGGAGGGCCGAAAAATGCCGTTTTACGATTGGGTCCGCAAGCACGATCCCGCCGACCTGATCGCGGACGAAGTGGATTGGATCGAGGGCTTGCAGGATCTGGGCCAGGCCGAGATGGACTGGATCAGCTACCTGCGCCGCGAGGGCGATCGCCTGCTGAATCTTTCCGATGGCGGCCTTGGTCCCACGGGAGTTGTGTGGACTGAGGAGATGCGGGAAGCTGCCAGTGTCCGCGGCACCGGTCGTAAGGGGTCGAGCCGGCCGGGCGCAGCGAACCCCTTCTACGGCGGAAAGCACAGCCTAGAGCAGCGCAACAGGTGGTCCCAGGACCGCAAAGGCACGAATTCCGGCACGGCCAACCCGAATTATGGCAGGTTCGGAGCGGAGCATCCAAGCTTTCGGCATACGGTTTCAGCCGAAACCCGACAGTTGCTTTCCGAGGCCAAGAAGGGCGCCGGGAACCCGAACTTCGGGAAGAAGGCCAGCGCCGAAACCCGTGCGAAAATGTCGGCAGTACGGAAGGGCCGGCCAATGCCTTCCAGCCAGCGAAACGCACACACCAGACATCACATCAACAAAGGCATCGAGAAAGCCGACTGCAAGTACTGCGTCGAGGACTCAGCCAAACCAAGTCTCTCTTCAGAAAGCGAGTCGGAGTCATGACCGAGAAAGTAAAGCTCCTTAGCCACGTCGAGGCCATCAACTGGAACCGCATCCAGGACGATAAGGACGTGGACGTCTGGAACCGCCTGGTGAACAACTTCTGGCTGCCGGAGAAGGTGCCGCTGTCCAACGACGTCCAGTCGTGGAACACGCTGACCCCTGTCGAGCAGCAGCTGACCATGCGCGTGTTCACCGGCCTGACCCTGCTGGACACCATCCAGGGCACCGTCGGCGCCGTCTCCCTGATCCCGGACGCCCTCACACCGCATGAGGAAGCCGTCTACACGAACATCGCGTTCATGGAGTCCGTGCACGCCAAGAGCTACTCCTCGATCTTCTCCACGCTGGCCTCCACCAAGGAGATCGACGAGGCGTTCCGCTGGTCCACCGAGAACGAGAACCTTCAGAAGAAGGCCCAGATCGTCATGGACTACTACCAGGGTGACGACCCCCTGAAGCGCAAGGTGGCCTCCACCCTGCTGGAGAGCTTCCTGTTCTACTCGGGCTTCTACCTGCCCATGTACTGGTCCTCACGGGCCAAGCTGACGAACACCGCCGACCTGATCCGCCTGATCATCCGCGACGAAGCCGTGCACGGCTACTACATCGGCTACAAGTTCCAGCGCGCGCTGGAGACCGTCTCCGAGGAACGCCGCCAGGAAATCAAGGACTACACGTTCGAACTGCTCTTCGAGCTGTACGAGAACGAGGTCCAGTACACGCATGACCTGTACGACGGCGTCGGGCTGGCCGAGGACGTCAAGAAGTTCCTGCACTACAACGCCAACAAGGCGCTGATGAACCTGGGCTACGAGGCCATGTTCCCGGCTTCCGTCACCGACGTGAACCCGGCCATCCTCTCGGCCCTGTCCCCGAACGCGGACGAGAACCACGACTTCTTCTCCGGGTCCGGTTCCTCCTATGTGATCGGCAAGGCCGTGAACACCGAGGACGAGGACTGGGACTTCTAGTCTCTTCGTCTTCAACAGCACAGACATAAGCTGATGGCCCCCGGGATACTCCGGGGGCCATCTGCTTCTATTCGACGACGGGCGAAGGTCTGAGATGATGCCCTGATTCCGGTGCCCTCTTTGGAGTTGACTCAGTGAGTGGTTGGAGCCAGATAGGCTTCAGTCCATGAGCCGTGCAATTTTTCATGCGCTCCACGTCGCGATGGCACGGTCGATGGAGGATGTGCGGAATCGGGCTGACGTGCCGACAGTTGCCAGTCCAGGCGGCCCGTGAAACGCCGCGAGATCTGGGGTGTTGCCTTGCTGTTGGCTGCCGCCGTTGTGACCGGAGGTGGCCTGGGGCTGCACGTTGCGGACCGCGCCGCTGCTGACCAAGGCTTGCTCCTGTACATCGGAGTGCGGGCGTCCAACGTTGTCTACGGGCTAATGATCGTGGCTTCCTTTCTGGCCGCCGCGGGGCTGCTACTCGTGGTCCCTTCACTGATCGGCCGCATCCCTAAGAAGATCCTGCGGCGCACGGTTGGCTGGATGACGGGACTGGCCGCCGCCGCGGCACTGCCCTTCCTCGGCATCGTCCTCATCTTCGCGATCCTCGGCGCAGTAGGTATCGGCGATGATGTGAAAGTCGCGGCTGCTGACGGCCAGTCCGTTCTCCTGGTCCAGGACGGTTTCGACGGGGACACCGTCGACATCTACACCCTGCACGACGATCTCCATTACCAGTGGGCACGCCGCGCTGACGAGCTGGGTGGCTGGCCCCGGGTGAAGGACCAGGACTGCCAGCTGCACAGTGATGCCACCGGCCTGCAGCTCACGTGCGGGGCCCAGAAAGTGGCCATTGGCCAGTAGGCGCTACATGAACATCGCGGATGGTGAGACCTACCTCCATCCGTTACTGCTGTGGAGGGCATTGGCCGCGGCCGCCGCCGGACACGTAGGATGCGAATGCCGTCCCCAAGAGAAAGACCCCTGTGAAGCAGAGTATTTTCGCCCGCGTTGCCCAGCTCGCCAAAGCCAACCTGAATGCCGTCCTGGACTCCGCGGAGGACCCGCAGAAGATGCTGGACCAGATGGTCCGCGACTACTCGAACAACATCCGTGAAGCCGAGGCCGCCATCGCACAGACCATCGGTAACCTCCGGATGGCCGAGAACGACCACAAACGGGCAATTGAGGACGCGAACTCCTGGGGCAATAAGGCCATCGCAGCCTCCCGCAAGGCAGACGAGTTCCGGGCCGCCGGCAACAGCGACGCGGACAAGTTCGACGCCCTCGCCCGGCTTGCGCTTCAGCGACAGATGTCCGCCGAGACCACCGCCAAGGCCCAGGCGCCGGGCCTGGCGGCTCAAAACGAGGTGGTCGACAAGCTGAAGAACGGCCTGGACCAGATGCGCGGCAAGCTCGGCGAACTGACCGCCAAGCGCAACGAGCTGGTCAACCGGGCCAGGGTCGCCGCCACCCAGTCCCAGGTCAGCGACGCCCTCAAAGCCCTCGACACCGGAGACCCGACGTCGGCCATTGGCCGGTACGAGGAAAGCATCCGTCGCCAGGAAGCAACTGTCCGCGGCCAGCAGGAACTCGCTGCCTCTTCCCTGGACGCCCAGTTCGCCTCCCTTGAAGACCTCGGGGAGCAGACCGAAGTGGAAGCCCGCCTCGCTGCCCTCAAATCGATGGACCGGAAAGCCATCGACGGCCAGGGGACAGCACCGGGTAACTGAAGGTTCTCGGGCACTCTATCCTGCACCGCAGTCGCCAACGGCATCCTCTAGGGACTGGCGGTGGCCGCACTTACGTTGTTCGCGCAGAGGCGGTTCCGGAAGACCGACGCCCGACTCGACGACCGGGGACAGGCGCTCATGTTCCTGCGGTATCCCGACGCGAGGCCCGGTTCGCTCAGCACCATCTGGCAGATGGGCATCGCCGATCCGGCGCCGGGCCGGATCGATTTCCAGCCAGCCATATACGAAGACCTTGTACATATTGGCCGCATGAAGGCTCTGACCGGACTTACCGCCTTTTCAGCGCCGCGGTATGCGGATCGCGACGACAACCGGCATAATGTGCCGCCCGGTTTCCAGGTCGTCAGTGCCGAATCAGATGGCGGGTCTATCGAGATCGCAGCAAGGCCGCAAACGCTTCGGAGAATCCGGGAAACCGTGGAGTCCGCAGCCTCCTAAGCCTTTCATGGTTGCATTGGCGAGTGTCAGTTTCTCTTGCGTTGAATCAGGATGCGGACTATCCGGTACAGGCAGTACAGGATCAGAAGAAGAGACAGGACTGCTATGACAGTCGCTGCCGGGACGCCAATCACTGGGCCACTTTCACAGAAGCTTTCTCCGTAGCCTGGCGCGTAGTCAACACAGCGTCCCACCCAGAGGAGGGACCATGGCAGGAGAAATATCAGGACGACGAGAATGGCAACAAGCCAGGCCCACACCTCGGTTAAAGGCCAGGACGGTGACCTCCTTCGCTTCACGCTACTGTCCTTGCCCGGGCAGTTCGGTAACCGCCTTCTGGGATCTCCGGCGGCCATGTCCCCATGCGAAGACCGCGAACAGGACCGGGTTGTCGAGTGGGTTCATTGCTGCTGGTCCTCCTCGGGCCAGTACGGCTGAACGCGTGCGGCGGCGTCCCGGAGGTGCCCGCCGTCGAGGGTGATGGAGGTCTCGGGCATACCCATGTCGGTCCACTGGGTGACCAGTCGCAGGTCCCCGGCTGGCGGCAGCGGCCACAGCCAGAGCGTTCCGCTGGAGGACATCTCGTCGTCTCCACCGTTACCGCCCTGTCCCTGGAAGAGGAGCACCGGAGGGTCCGGACTAGGTGCGTTCGGCGCTGGATGAGGCCTGTTGAGCATCGCCCCGGAAGAGGCTTTGGATCCGTCAGCAAGCTGGACCCCGCAGAGCAGTGTTGCCAGGGGCTGACGGGGCCTGGCCCATCTGGCGTGCGGTTGGGAGAAGAACGATGCGTTCAGTTCGTCCCACTGCTCGTCGCTCTCGTTCCGCCGGCGCAACTTCCACGACAGATCGAAAAGGCAGCCGGTGGAGTACACCTTGACCGACTCGACCGCCATAATGAAGGCCGGGGACCGGTGCAGGAACCGGCCAAGATGGACCACATCTGGCAGCTCATGTCGTGGGGCGCCAGCCCATTCGGGTGGAACGTATCGGACGGTGCGGCCACGGCGGGGCGGTTCGGGTACGGGCAAATCCTGGAAGAAGGTCATCCGAGTCCTTTGCTGCGCTGGCTGTGACTGACCAGCGGAAGCGGCGAACCGCCGTGGATCCCCCAATCCGTCCTAACCCACCCAGTCTAGCCACGCGCCCGTCGGTGGCCACGTCGGACTACCCAGGTCCTTGCTCACCTCAAGAAGACCTGGTGGAAGCAGCCGCACGCGCCGGCGAAGTGATGTATCGCCCTAGAACAGCGGCCACGGGACCGCGGGCATGCCGCCCCTCGGAGCCGGAAACCGGCCCGCGGAGCGCAACCGGGTACAGCGCATGGCAAGGGATGCGATTTCATCGTCGCTGAGCAGGTCCGCGAGGTCCCGGCCCAGGTCCCCGTCCAGGCCCTTGGCGACCCGCTCAATTCCCTGCAGCTCCTCGTTGCTCAGGTCATCGCCCAGCCAGCCCCACAGCACCGTGCGCAACTTGTGGTCCGTGTGGAAGGTCAGCCCGTGGTCCACGCCGTGCCGGTGCCCGCCGGCGATGGCGAGGATGTGGCCGCCCTTGCGGTCGGCATTATTCACCACGACGTCGAACACGGCCATGCGCCTCAGCGCCAAAGAGTCCTCGTGGAGGAGGGCGACTTCCCGTCCGGTCTCATCCTCGCCTTCGAGGACGTGGCGCCAACCGGTCCCGGGCGCGTCCTCCGGAGAGAAGATGTCCACCGCCTTCTGGTCGGGGTCCGGCTCCTGCCACAGCTGCACCATCCCCTCACCCAGCGGACCGTCCCGCAGCCAGGTGCGCGGCACGATGTTCCAGCCGAATGCCTCCGAGACCAGGTAAGCGGCGACCTCCCGGTGGGCGAGGAAACCGTCGGGAAAGTCCCACAGCGGTTTCTCTCCGGCGATCGGCTTGTAGACAACGGTCGTGTCGCCGATGCTCCCCACGAAGGTGGCATTCGACGCCGTCGTGATTCTCCCGGTGAGGGTCAGTGCGCCGGCGGACAGGTCGGCGGGCATCAGGCCTCGGGCAGGGTGCAGACGTGCCCTTCGGGGTCTACGGGGTAGCCGCAGAGCGGGCAGGCGGGGCGCCCGGCGCCCACGATCTCACGCGTGCGCTTGGCGAATGCGCGTGCGGTACCCACCGGCATCCGTACCAGCAGCATCTCGGGGACTTCGGCGTCGTCCACGTCGGGTATCTCGCCGGCATCAGCATCGATCTCGATAATGGGGTAGGCCTCAATGACGATCTGCGCGGTTGCCGGGTCCCAGCCCAGGCTCATGGCGCCCGTCCGGAACTGCTCCTCGACCGTCTCGAGCTGGTCATTGTCAACCAGTTCCACGGGTGTACCTGCGGGAACGCTGAACGGATTGCCCTCGATGGTGCCGAGCTGATCGAGGATGTCGTCGATCTTTTCCGCCAGCTCGGCTGACTGCTGCTTCTCCAACGCGATACTGACTATCTGTTTACCCATGCGGACCTGCAGATAGAACGTGCGTGCCCCCGGGACGCCGATGGTGCCGATGACCACCCGGTCAGGCCAGGCAAATTCGTGAAAAAGTGTGGGCATATCAGTATTTTAGGCACATGGGCCTACGTGGCAGCCTGTCCCGCGCCGCCGCCCACCGGCGTATCGCCGGAAGTGATCCCGTGGGCGAGCCACCCGAGATCCCCTGCATCGGTGTTGGTGGCGTGGACGCTTGGCCGCGCCGGACCGTAGTGCACTATCGAGATGGAGGCAGGACCCACGTTGATGCGCTGGAAGAGGTCCAGATGCATGCCAAGCGCGTCGGCCAGGATTGATTTGATGATGTCGCCGTGGCTCACTGCCACCCACACGGCTCCCGGGCCGTGACTGGCTTCAAAGGCCGCGTCATGGCGCCTGATTGCTGCCACTGACCGGGCCTGCATCCCAGCCATTGATTCACCGCCCGGGAAGATAACAGTGGACGGTTGAGACTGCACTGCACTCCACAGGTCTTCGGTGGCGAGGTCACTGAGTTTGCGGCCCTGCCACTGCCCGTAGTCACATTCCGTGAGGTCGGCTTCGACCGGCGCGGCGGGACTGCCTGCCTGGCGCCCAAGGATGAACTGGGCGGTTTCCCGGCAGCGCTCAAGCGGACTGGACACCACCCCCGCCAGGGGCAATACGGCCAGGCGGTCTCCGGCAAGAGCCGCCTGCCCAAGTCCGGTCTGGTCCAGGCCCACGCCGGCAGCCCGCCCGGCCAGGATCCCGGACGCGTTGGCGGTGGTGCGGCCGTGCCGCACAAGGATAACTGTTGCCATCCACCCAGCCTAACCAGACTGGCCCGTCCAACCGGCTGCACATGCTTCAGTACTTCTGGGGCAGGCTGACTGACGGGGTCCTGGACGGGGGGACATCGAATTTGCTGAGGACCCTGGTCATGATGTTGTTGAATACCGGCGCCGTGGAAATTCCGTAGATGTTCCCGGCCGGCCGCTGGACATTGACCATGACGACGTACTGCGGATCATCCATCGGTGCCATGCCCACAAACGAAGCTGTATAGCCGTCCAGGCCCTTGCCCGAATCGGCCACGGCTTCGGCAGTGCCGGTCTTGCCGCCAACCCGGTACCCCGGAACCTTGATGTCCTTGGCGCCACCAGCGGTAACGACACTCTCGAGGATGTCGCGTGTTTGCCGTGCCGTCGCTTCGCTGACCGCCCTGCTGCCGGACTCCGCTTCTACCGGGTGTTCGGTGCCGTCCGGGTCGAGGTAGGACTCGATCAGCCGCGGCTTGAGCAGGACGCCGTCGTTGGCGATTGCCTGGAACGCCATGGTGGTTTGCAGGGGAGTCTGCGATACGCCCTGGCCGAAGAGGACGGCGAATTCCTGCCGGCCGTCCCACTGGTCCGGCTTGGCCAGGAGCCCCGCGGATTCGCCGGGGAGGGGAATTCCCGTGCTGGAGCCGACGCCGAACTTTTTGAGGTAGTCATAGCGCTGTTCCCGGCTCAGGTCCTGGCCAACCATGACGGTGCCCGTGTTCATCGAGGAACCGATGACGCCTGCAAAGGTCCGTTTCTCCGTGCCGTGCTCGAAGGAATCCTTGAAGAACTGCCCGTTCACTGTGTACCCGGACGGAATGACGAGGCGGGAATCGGGGCTAACGAGCCCTTCTTCGATGGCGGCCGCTGCGGTGATGGCCTTTTCGGTTGACCCTGGCTCAATGGCGGCCTGCACGGACCGCGCCCCGCGGTCTTCCGGTGCGGTGGCTCCGGGGTCGTTGGGGTCGACCGAATTGGTTTCCGCCATGGCCCGGATCTTGCCGGTCTTGGCTTCGACCACGATCAGGTTTGCCCAGTCGGCGCTGAGCTTTCCGGCCTGGGCTTCCAGCGCTTCCTGCGCCGCGTACTGCAGATCGGTGTCGATGGTGAGCTTGACCGACTGTCCGTTGGTGGCAGGCACCACCTCCAGGGGAGCGGTGGGGATGATGATCCCGTCGGCGCCGGTCTGGTAGGTCCGTTCGCCATCCCGGCCCGTCAGCTGTTCGTCCAGGGTCAGTTCGAGGCCGGCGGCGCCGCCTTGGTCATTGGTGAAGCCAACTATGCTGCCGGCCACCGCCCCTTGCGGGTACGCACGCTTCTTGACCGGCCTCGACTCCACGCCAGGAACGCCCAGGTCCATAACCGCCCGTTCGACGCCGGGGTCCACTGCTTTGGCGAGATAGGTGAACAGGGCATCGCCGGTCATGAGTTCACGGACTTCGGGCTCAGGCATCTCCAGGAGGTTGGCCAGTTCCTGGAGGCCCTGGTCCCGGGTGACCGTGCGTACCGTGCCGGAATCGTCGACCTGACGAAAAGTCTCCGTGGTGGTGTTGACCTTTGGTGTGCCCACGATGTCGTAGCGGACGGTGCTTTGGGCCAGGACCGTGCCGTTCATGTCCAGGATGGCGCCACGCTCGGAGGCGAGCGCGGATACCTGGGTCCGCCGGTCCGCAGCCTTGGACGCGTAACTCTCGGGATCAAAGCCCTGGACCACGAACACCCGGCCGGCGACCACCAGGAGCAGCGCCACCATGAAGCAGAATCCCAAGCGGACGCGGGCGGTGGATCGCGGGCTGGACACGTCATGGATTCGCACCCGTCCACGTTAGCCGCGGTCCCCGCACGGCGGCCCCCGGCGGTCCGGCGTGGCCGGGAATGTGAGATTTGGCACGCCCGGCCGCCGCGGAACCGTCCGTCAGGGAAGCGGCGCGACGTCGATGAGCACCTTCCCGATGGCCCCTTGCTCGACGGCGTCGTGCGCCGATGCGGTTTCCGCAAGCGGGAAACGTGTCAGCGGCAGGCCGTGGTCCTCACCGACGCGAAGCGCGCCTGCCGCGAGCGCCTCGGCCACGGAAGCCACCGCATCCTGCTTCTGCCCATCAGTGACGGTGTAGGTCAGGATGAACTGGTACCGGATGTTCTTGCCCATGCTTTCCCTGACGGGCACTGCCACCGATTCGCCGGGATTCGCCGCGTAGATGGCGATGGTCCCGCACGGCTTGAGGATCTCGACGTCGGATGCCAGGTTCGCCGGTGCGTTGACGTCCACGATGGTGTCCACGCCCTCCGGAACCAAGGCGTTGACAGCGCCAACTACGTCTTCGGTGCGGTAGTTGAGCACATGATGCGCTCCTGCGAGGCGTGCGAGGCCGGCTTTCCGGTCGTCGCTGACGGTGGTTATCACGGTAGCTCCGGCCCAGCGGGCCAGCTGGATTGCGGCGTGGCTTACGGCTCCTGCACCGCCGGTGACGAGGACGGTCCGTCCGGTCAACGATCCGGGGGAGAGACGGCCGGGTCCATGTTCACTGGAGGTCAGGGCCCTGTGCGCTGTCAGGGCCGGGATGCCCAGGGAGGCACCGGTGTCAAAGGATTCACCAGCGGGAAGGGCAACCACTTTTGCCGAGGGAACAACGGCATACTCCTGGGCCGTACCTTCGTCGCTGCCCCAGGCCACGTCCCAAAGCCAGACGCGGTCACCGGCGCTGAAGCCCGTCACCCCGGGACCGACGGCGTCTACAATTCCCGCGCCGTCCTGGTTCGGAACCTTTGGCGCCTTCAGCTTCGTGCTGCCCTGCCCGCTGCCGGCGCGGGACTTCCAATCCGTGGGATTCACCCCGGAAACAACCAGCCGGACCCGGACCTCGCCGGGACCCGGATCGCTTAGTGGCTTGTCCTGCAGTTGCAGCACCGACGACGCGCCGGTCTCTTCGTATACGATCGCTTTCACTTGTTCTCCATGCCTCGACGAAATCTGGCCCTGCCGTACGGCACCAACCTACCGAACACCAGTGCGCCGCACTGCTCCGTCATTGGCGGAGCATGGTGACCGCTCCGCCGATGGCGCCAAGCCGGCGGTTCGAGGCCAGCCCCAGGTGATAGACGTGGAGTTCGCCGGCTCCCGCCTCCGCAAGGGCGCGCCACTCCGAAGCCAGCCCGCCGCCGTCGTACGTCTTCGGCGGTAGAGCCAGGACGTAGGCTCCCGTGCGTACGCCCGTGTCCGCCATGGCTTCCAGCCATTCGGAGCACTGAGCGGCTTCTCCCCAGCAGGGCACGACGGCGGTGAGGTCACCGGCCGCTGGCCAGAGCCGGCTCCGGCGCAGCACCTCCGCCGGCACGAAGGGGCCCGTGGCCCAGGGGTCGGGCGTGGCATGAATGGACAGGCGCAGGCTCAAGCCGCTTGATTCCACTGCACCAAGACACCCGTCCAGCAGGGTTGCAGCGGCGTCCCACCGGACCTGCAGCAGCGGCACGAATTCTGCGGCCTCGCGGGCCCCAGCCGGTGTCATGTTCGGATCGTCTGCGGCAAGGACCAGCTCCTGCACACGGGAGCGGAGCCCGGCCACGTCCAGGCCGCGCGACCTACAGGTTTCGGTGCAGGCATCGCAGAAGCAGAGGGAAAGCAGCGCCTGCACCCAGGGCGAGTACTCGGCCCCTTCAGTCTTTTCATGCCGGTTCTGATGGCCGAATCCCAAGGCTCCCACAGCTTCCAGGACCAGTCCGTCAGGCTTTCCTTCCATAAGGACCTGTTCCACCAGCGACGCGGCGTATCTGCGGACCCGTGGCTGGGACGGGCACAGCGCATACGTATACACGTCGCCGAAGGCATTCTGCACGCACAGCCCGGGATTCCGGCTGCCGACAGCACTCGAATGGGTCAGGACCGTCCACGCATCCACGGGAAGTCCGGCCTTCCGCAACTGCGCGGCGGCGGCCCCGAAGGAGTTTTCTCTCCCCGTCCACCCTGCCGCACTGCCCGGGATCAGGGCGTCGTCCCGGAATGCCTCGCCCGCAGGAACGTAAAGGGCTGCGGAACGGGCGTCCACCACCCGCCGGGCAGGGTGCCGCGGCGTCCCCGCCCGTACCGAATGGTAGGCGGCGGCCAGCGCCACCCGGTCCACACCCGTATTTTTGACCCAGCCGGCCGCCTGCGGGTCGCCGAGTACGTCCCAGGGATAGAGGTAGCCCGTGACGTGTGGAGTTTCGGCGCCTACCACCGCGGCAGTTCCGCGGTGTATTCGGGGACGAACCGCTGCATGTACCCGGTGTCGTCCCTGGCCGTCATGCGGGCGTCCAAATACTGCTGGTGCAGTTCGGCGAGCTTTTGACGGTCCAGTTCAATGCCCAATCCGGTGCCGGTGGGGACGCGGACGCTGCCGTCCACGAAACGCAACGTGCCGGGCTTGACCACGTCGTTGTGCCCGTTCCACGGGTAGTGGGTGTCGCAGGCGTAGGTGAGGGCTGGGGTGGCGGCGGCCACGTGGACCATCGCCGCGAGGCTGATGCCCAGGTGGGAGTTTGAATGCATGGACAGTCCCAGCCCGAACGTTTCGCAGATGGCGCCCAGTTCCCGTGTATGGCGGAGGCCGCCCCAGTAGTGGTGGTCACCGAGAATGACCTGGACGGAGCCGAGTTCGACGCTGCGGCGGATGTGCTCGAAAGCCACCACGCACATGTTGGTGGCCAGGGGCATTGCCGCCGTGGCCGCTACCTCGCCCATCCCTTCAAGGCCCGGGGTGGGATCCTCCAGGTACTCGAGCAGGCCATCCGTTTCGCGGGCAACCCACCGGGATGTTTCCACTGTCCAGGCGGTGTTCGGATCAAGGCGCAGCGGCATTTCGGGGAACGCCTCCCGCAGTGCCCGGATGGCTTCGATTTCCTGCGCGGGAGGGAAGACTCCGCCCTTGAGCTTGATGGATTTGAAGCCGTACTCGGAGATCATTTTCTTTGCCTGCCGGACGATCCCTGCCGGGTCCAGGGCTTCGCCCCATCCATCGGTGATGGCGGGCTTGCCGTCCAGCGCGGGATGTTCTGCCCATTTGTAGAAGAGGTAGGCGCTGAAGGGGACCTCGTCGCGGACGGTGCCGCCGAGCAGTTCACTGACGGTCCGGCCTGTGGCGTGCCCCTGGATGTCCAGTGCGGCTACCTCGAAGGCGGAGAACACTGCGGCGCGTTCAAATGCGCCGAGCCCCGGGTCCAGGGCCTGGTTGATGAGTTGTTCCATCCTGGTGGTTTCGAAAATGCTGACACCTTTGATGGCGTTGGCTCCCGCCGCCAGGTTTATAAGGCGGTTGCTGCCTCCCGAGCATTCACCCAGGCCGAGGAGGCCGTTGGCGGTCCGCACTTCGATGACCACCCGGTGGACCAGGGGTTCGTGGACTCCTACGGCGTTCAGCAGCGGCGGATCGGAGAAGGCGATGGGGGTGATGGTGATGTCTGTGATTGCGAGGTCGGTAGCCGTGGGCGTCGAAGGTGCCGTAACGGTGGTGCTGGCGGTCATTGAGCTTCTTTCGTATGTGGGAGGCGGTACAGGCCCTAGCCCTTGGTGGCGCCTGAGGTGATGCCACGGATCATGGACCGTTGCAGGAAGAGGTAGACAAGGAGGCTGGGGATCATGGCCATCAGTGCGCCGGCGAGCAGGACGCCCGGGCCCACCGTGGTGTCATTGCGGAGGACCGCGAGCGCCACGGTCAGGGTGTAGTCGCTGGGATCGTTGGCGGCGATCAGGGGGAGGAGGTACTGGTCCCACACCATCATGAAGCCAAAGATTCCAATTACGCCGAGGGCGGGTTTGCACAGCGGCAGGATGATGGCGAACAGCATCCTGAATTCGCCGACGCCGTCCAGGCGGGCTGCTTCCTCGATCTCGGCCGGGATGTCCTTCATGAACTCGCTCATGATGAAGATGGAGAATCCCCAGATCCCGACGGGGAGGATGACAGCCAGCACCGTGCCCCGCAGGCTGATTCCGAGGAGCGGGAGATCGCCCAGCACCAGCGACAGCGGGATGCCGATGATTTCTTCCGGGAGCATCATCGTCATGAGGACAAGGAGCAGTACCAGTGCCTGGCCCCGGAATTTCTTCCGGCTCAGGCTGTAGGCCGCAAAGACGGAGACGGTCATTTGCAGGAGGAGCCCGCCTCCTGCCACTACCAGGGAGTTGAGCAGGTAGCCCCACAGGCCCTGTTGCCGGGCGGCTTCAAAGTTCTGCAGCGTGAAGGTTTTGGGCAGCAGGGAAATGTCCGTGGGGCTGGAATTGCGGTCAAAGGCGCCCGAGATGATGGCCACGAAGGGCAGCGCGAAGATGCAGAACACCAGGGCGCACAGGACTATCCGGAGGGCCATGTTCGGCCCGAACCGGGGCGACCAGCCCAGTGCGGTATCGAAGCGGGCGCCGGCGGACGGTTTTGGGGTGCGTTGTGTGGTTTTCACAGCAGTCTGGCTCATCGTGCTGCCTTCCTCTTGGCCAGGAGTTGGGTGCCGACGGTCAGCAGCAGGGTGACCACCAGCAGGAGCACCGCGGCCGCGGATGCCACACCGATGTCATTGCGCTGGAATCCGAGTGAGTACATGCGTGTCATCCAGACTTCCGTTGAGCCGGCGGGGCCGCCGCCCGTGAGCACGTAGACCTCGGTAAAGCTGCGGAGGCTGCGGATAGCGGCGAGGGTCAGGACGATGACCAGCGAGGGGCGAAGCGCCGGGAGGGTGATGTACCGCAGGCGTTGCCAGATCGTGGCGCCATCCACTCCGGCGGACTCGTAGAGTGAGCGGTCGACGCCGGTGAGGCCGGCGAGGATAATCACCATGTTGTATGGCGCACCGGACCAGATACCCACGACGGCGATGGACCAGAGCGCGGTGTCCGTCCCATTGAGGAACTGGAGGGGTCCGAGTCCCACCCAGCCGAGGATGCTGTTCAGCGGCCCGTCAGCGGTGGGGAAGTAGAGGATGCGCCAGATTTCGCCGACCACGGCCAGCGCCGTCACCACCGGAAGGAAGATGGTGGTGCGCAGGATCCACAGGGAGCGGGCTTGGCCCTCCAGGAGCAGTGCCAGCACAAAGCCCACTACCAGCGCGCCCAGCGTTTGGGTGGCGCCGAGTACCACAGTGTGTCCCAGTGCTTCCATGAACCGGGCATCGGTCAGCACGGAAAGGTAGTTGTCGAATCCCACGAACACATCGCCCAGGAACGGCTGGACCTTGAAGAAGCTCAGCCTGATGCCCTCCGCCATCGGGATGAACTTGAAGTACAGCCCCAGCACGGCGGCCGGCACCAGGAAGAGCCAGATGGCCAGCGCCTGTTTAGCGTTGCGGCGCACCTTGCTTTGCGGAGCCGGGCCGTTACGCCGGGCCGGGGCCGGAAGGCTCGCCGGCCTTGTCGGTGTGGTGGTCATGACTTGGCGTTCTGGCTTTCGAGCTCGTTGTCGATGGCAGCATCCAGATCCTTGAGTCCGGACGTGATGTTGTCCGCTCCGCAGTCTGAGACGATCTTGTTCAGGGCCTCGGCGGCGGCCTGCTTGATGGGTACGAAGTTGATGGCGGAGGGGAATGCCTTGGATGAATTCTTGAGGGCGTCCTGGACAACGGCCCACCGCGGATCGTTGTAGACGGCGGCGGCGTCGACGCCGGAGTTCACCGGAACCCGGACCACCGGCTGCTTGCCGGCTGTCATGCCTGACTTCTGGCCATCGGCCGATACCAGGAAGTCGATGACCTTCTTGGTCTGGTCCGGTTTGCCGTTGCTGGCCGTGACGTAGATGTTTTCACCCTCCGCGAGGACCGTATTGTCCTCGGTGCCCTTGGGGCTTTCGATGACTTCGTAGGCGTCTTTCCCAAGCGCGGTATCAAACGAGGAGAAGTTGTAAGGTCCGGTGAGGATGATTCCGGCCTTACCTGTCTGGAAGAAGGGGGAGGCGACGCTGGTGGCCGCGGTCAGTGCGCCGGGCTGGGTGTTGCCGGGTGTGCAGAACTGCTGCTTGATCCAGGTGACGCCGTCCTTCGCCGAGGATGCGGAGGCGGAGAACTTTCCGCTGCCCTCGTCCTTGAGGTAGGAGCCGCCGTCCTGCCACAGGTAGGAAGAGGCCCACCAGCCGAGGTAGCCGCGTTCGGTGGAGCCCGGAACGGTCATGCCGTAGGTGTCTGCCTGGCCGTTGCCGTCCGGGTCCTGCGTGGCAAAGGCGGTGGCGAGCTTTGCCAGTTCTTCCTGGGTGGTGGGGATGGGCAGGCCGAGCTTCTCGCGCCAGTCCTTGCGGATCATGGTCACCATGGTTTGGCGGGAGAACGGCACGCCGTAGGTGGCGCCGTCCAGGCCCGTGGTTTCGTTCCACAGGGAGTCGGCGATGGTGTCGTTGCCCGCCACCGAAGACTTGTCGATCTTCTGGAGGTAGCCCTGCGAGGTGTAGTTGCCCAGGGCCGCGGAGTCGTTGATGACGATATCCGGCAACTTCTTGGAAGCGGCCCTGGTCTGCAGCTGCTGGTCAAGGTCGGGGACACCCTGGAAGTTGACCTGCACGCCGGTCTTGTCAGTGAACTCCTTGAACATCGCCGCGTAGGTGGTGGCGGCGTCGGTCCCGGCGCGTGCCCAGACTTCAATGGGCTGCCCGTCGTCCTTTGCCGCCGGTGCCGCGCTGCCGCCGGCACATCCGGTCAGTAGCGCTGCGGACGCCACTGTCAGGGCCACGGCAGTGCGGGAACGGGTCTTCACTTTCGAATCCACTCTGATTCTCCTTTTTACATATATGAATGCCTGTTACTATGTGAAACGTACTTCACGAGAGTATGATTAGGATCACAGGCTGTCAACAACTGGAGGAATCTTGTCCGCAGAATCCACGGGCGCCCGCATCGCGATTACCGGCGGCGCCGGAATGATGGCCACGCTGCTGCGGCCCTACCTCGCGGAAGCCGGCTACGCCGTCCGGCTCCTGGACCTGGCCGAAGCCCCCCGGCTGCTGCAGAACGAAACGATGCACGTCGGCTCGGTAACTGACCCCACCTTCATGAACGCCGCGCTGGAGGGAACCACGGCCGTGGTGCACCTGGGCGGACTGCACCGTGAAAAAACCTGGGAGGAGATCGTGCTGACGAACATCACCGGCACCCAGGTGACCCTCGAAGCGGCACGGCGCAACGGCGTCGAACGCGTCCTCCTGGCGAGCTCCACGCACGCCGTGGGGTTCCATCCGACCGCGGCCGCGGCTCCGGACGTGGTGCTTACCCCGCGTCCGGACACCTACTATGGCGTCAGCAAGGCGGCGGTGGAGGCGCTGGGGAGCCTCTACGCAGACAAGTTCGGCATGAAAGTGGTCAGTGCCCGGATTGGTACCGGCGGTGAACGGCCGGGCAACGTGCGGACGCTGGGTTCGTGGCTGTCCCCTGCGGATTCGTTCCGCCTGGTGCAGGCCACCCTCAGTGACAGGGGCGCGCCGGGCCATCATGTGGTCTGGGCGGTATCGGCGAACACGCGCGGATGGGCCAACCTGGAAGCTGGCCGCGCCATTGGCTTCGAGCCGCAGGACGATGCCGAGGTGTTCGCTGGCGGCATCGACACTGCCACGGAAGACGGGTTCGCCGCGCTTCTTGGCGGGGCATGGGCCGGCAGCGGCCATAAGGTAGGAATGGACAACTACCCGGCCCTGGCAGCCAAATGATGTTCGCCAGGCCCGGATCGCGGCGGAAGGGGGAGCGCTGATGGCGTCGCTCGATGTACAGGACGGCGCGCGGGCGGAGACTTCCGGCGGCGACGTGAAGCTGGTCAAGTCCGCCGAGCGGACCATAGCGATCCTCGAACTCGTGGCGGCAGCGCCACAGCCGCTGACCACGGCGGAGATCTTCAAGCTGACCGGGTACCCCCGGTCCAGCCTTCACTGGCTCCTGCTGACTCTGCTTGAACTGAACTGGATAGAGCAGACTCCCGAAGGCGCCTACCGGATCGGTACGCACGCGCTGCTGTGCGGCACGGCCTACCTTGACCGGGATCCCGTCATGGAGCACGTCTCCGGCATCCTCGAAAAAGTGCGCAATGCAACCACCTTCACCACCCACTATGCCCGGCTGGACCGCTCGGACGTGATCTACCTGGCGACTCGCCAGGCGGTAGACCGCCGCCGGCTCTCATCGCGCGTTGGCCGTAAGCTTCCTGCGCAGGTGACGGCGCTGGGCAAGGCGATCCTCTCCGAGTACACCGACGATGAAGTGCGGCAGCGGCTTGGACCGGGCCCCTACGCCCAGTTGACGCCCAAGACAGTGTCCGGCTTCGACGCCCTGCAAACCGAACTGGCTGAATTCCGGAAGTCGGGGCACGCGGTGGAATGGGAGCAGAATACCGTGGGGCTCTGCTGCGTCAGCGTCGTGGTCCCGTACCGCATTCCGGGAACGGACGCCATGAGCTGTTCGATTCCGGTTGAACTGGCCACTGAGGATGTCCTCGCCGAGACCGTGGCGACGCTCCAGTCCGCGGCTGCGGAACTGGCGCGCACCCTGCGTGCCGCCGGCATCCGCTAGTCCGCCCGCCGTCGTACGTCCTGGCAGTCCCGTTGCGGTGCCCTAAACCCGCCACCGCACCGGCAGGATTCCCGTGGCAGGCTTTGCCACGTAAAGTGACTGGAGAAATTCAACATGTGAATAAGGGGAGACATGATTATTGGGGGAACCATGGTGATCGTCCTGATCGCCGCCGCAGCAGTGGTGGTGCTGCTCATCGCGGGATTCATTTTCTATACCAAGAGCATCAGGTTCGCCAAGCCCAACGAGGCGATGCTGATTACCGGCAAGAGCGATCCGAACACGACGAACGAAACCTCCGATGACCAGTCGCGGGTCATCATCAACAACAGGGCATTCGTCAATCCCATCACCGAGCGGGTCAGCCACATCTCGCTGTCCTCGCGCCAGGTTGAGGTGACCATCGAAGCGATTTCCAACAACGGCATCCAGCTCAAGCTGACAGGTGTCGCCCAGGTCAAGGTCGGAGGCGACAAGGTCTCGGTCCGCAAAGCCGCCCAGCGGTTCCTGGACCAGCAGGACGCCATTGACCACTACACGCAGGAAACCCTCTCCGGTTCGCTGCGCTCGATTGTTGGCACACTGAGCGTTGACGCGATCATCAAGGACCGCGCCCAGTTCGCGGCCTCGGTCAAGGAGGAAGCTGAACACTCCATGACCAACCAGGGCCTGGTGATCGACACCTTCCAGATCAAGTCCGTGGACGATACCGGCGGCTACCTGAAGAACCTGGGGCGCCCCGAAGCTGCGCTGGTGGCCAGGAATGCGAGCATCGCCGAGGCCAATTCACAGCGCGAGGCAGCTGAGGCGAAAGCCCTCGCGGACCAGAAGACGGCCGAGGCGGAGCAGAAGCTGGCGCTCCGCCGTGCTGAACTCAAGCAGGAAACCGATGCCCGCCAGGCTGAGGCCGATGCTGCCGGCCCGCTGGCACAGGCTGACCAGCAGGAAGCGATCATCCTGAAGAACCAGCAGGTAGTGGCGCGCCAGGCGGAACTCCGTGAGAAGGAACTCGACATCGAGGTCCGCAAGCCCGCCGATGCCGCCAAGTACAAGGTGGAAACGGAAGCGGCGGCGGATTTGTCCCGCCGTACCCGGATCTCGGAAGCCACCAAGGTGGAGGCGGCCGCCGAACTGGAGACCAGGAAACTGCGGGCTGCCGGCAACGAGGTGGAAGCCCAGGCGCTGGCCGCAGCCAACACGGCCAAGGGCAACGCGGAAACGGAAATCAACAAAATCCGCGGCCTGGCCGAGGCGGAAGTCACCAAGTCGCAGGGTATCGCCGAGGCCGATGTCATCGGACTGCGGGGCAAGGCCGAGGCAGAGGCCATCGAAGCGCAGGCCAAGGCGTACAGCGAGTTCAACGAGGCAGCCATCCTGAACAAGCTGCTGGAGGTCCTGCCGTCCATCGCGAAGGAAATCGCGGCCCCGATGGGTGCCATCAGCAACATGACCGTCATCTCGAACGACGGCGCTGGACAAGTGAGCAGGAACGTCTCCTCGGGTGTGCACGAAACGGCCCAGCTCCTCAAGGACACCACTGGATTTGACGTCATCCAGATGCTGAAGGGCTTCGGCCAGCCGGGCGCAACCCCAACAGCCGGCACGCCAGCGACGTCCGTTGGTTCAGCAGGCAACGGCAAGTCGCCGGAGCAGGCCACACCGCAGGGCCCCGGGCAGGAATAAGGCACTTCCACCCTGAAACGCCGCGGTCCGTTCCCACGGGCCGCGGCGTTTCCTTCATCTATTACCCGGCAGGTTTCAACGGGCAATGACCACCTTCAGTGCGCGTGTCTCGGCCGCCCGGCTGAACGTGTCGTACGCGTCCATGAACTGGTCGAAGCCGAAGTGGTGGGTGGCGAACTTCTCCGCAGGCAGTTTGTTCTGTGCCACCAGGCGCAGGAGCATCGGGGTGGTGTTGGCGTTGACGAGGCCCATGCTGACGTTGATGTTCTGGATCCACAGCCGTTCCAGGTGCAGCTCCACCGGCCTGCCGTGCACGCCCACATTGGCCACATTGCCGCCCGGGCGGACAATCTCGGTGCACATGTCGAACGTCGCGGGAATGCCCACGGCCTCGATGGCCACGTCCACGCCCAACCCGTCCGTGTGCGAGAGCACTTGGCTCTTCCAGTCGGCGTCTGAGGAAACCACCACGTGTGTGGCGCCGAAGCTGCGGGACTGATCCAGCCGGTTCCGGTCCAGGTCCACCGCGATGATTCCTGCGGCCCCGTAGAGCCCTGCGGTGGCAATCGCTGCCAGGCCCACCGGCCCTGCCCCCACCACTGCCACGGTGTCGCCGGGCTTTACCCGGCCGTACTGGACGCCGATTTCGAAGCCCGTGGGAAAAATGTCCGAGAGCATGACAGCCTGCTCATCGCTGACTCCGCCCGGCAGCAGGTGCAGCGAATTCTCCGCATACGGCACCCGGACGTACTCCGCCTGCGTCCCGTCAATCAGGTGGCCGAAGATCCAGCCAATCCCGGCGGCGCCCTCGTCACCGAGGCAGTGCGAGTACAGGCCATTCCTGCAGTTGGCGCAGTGTCCGCAGGACTTGATGCAGGAGATGATCACCCGGTCCCCGGGCTTGAGGCTGGTGACGGATGAACCAACCTCGGTGATGGTGCCGACGCCCTCGTGCCCCAGGATCCTGCCCTCCTGAACGGCGGGCACATCACCCTTGAGGATATGCAGGTCCGTCCCGCAGATGGTGGTGGTGTCCACCCTGACAATCGCGTCGCCGGGGTTCCGGATGGCAGGGGCCGGCACATCGGTCCAGGACTTCTTCCCGGGGCCGCCGTAAACAAGCGCTTTCATCTCTGGTCCTTGCTGTTGGGGGGTGCGTCGCCGAATGGTGTGCCGGTACGCCCGATTGCGCGGCCTCCCTGCGCCGCGCCGTTCCGTGCCCGCGGAACAGGACGCGTCCCGGGCATTAAGCATGGAAGACCTGTTCTCCCGCCGGTAAGGGTCTTAGGGCCCGGGCATCCGGTCCGTATCCGGGCCACGTGATGCTGCAGGACCAAGGACCCTGGAAGCGCCGGACGGAAAGGGGTGACGCTTGAACCCGGCCCCCGGAGGTCCTCTTCCCGCTGGCCAGGAGTGTTGCCCGCTGATACGAATGGACCAGGACAATTTCGATGGGGGACACGGATGCAGCTGACAAAAGAAGACACCTCCCGGAGCCGGGGGACCCTGCCCGGGCTGGCGGGACTCCTGCTGTTCGTGGCTGCGCTGATGCTTGGCAACGCAGCCCCGGCGCTCGCGGTTCCGCCGTCCTCCGTGCTGGTTGAGGACACCGCCGGAGTGCTTGACCGGAACGCCCTGGTCCCGGCTGTTGAAGCGATGGACTTCCACGAGCCCACCACCGTGGCGGTGTACACGTACAACGGGCGGCCTGAAGACAACCTCAACGAGGAAGTGCTGCGGTTCGCCCGCGCCGAGCATCCTGAGTGGATCAGCGCGGACGGGCAGAAGTGGGCGGACGGGCTGTTCATCTTTGCCCTGGACCCCGTGGGCCGCCACGTGGGGACGTACATGGGTGAAGACCGTAAGGTGTCGCTGGAGCAGCGAAACAATATCCAGGACGCCACCAAGGAACTGTTCCGTGACGCCCAATGGACGGACGGCACCCTCGCCGGGGTCCGGCGTGCCGCGCAGCTGATTAACCAGCCTTGGTACCAGTCGGCAGCCTTCCTGGTCACGGCCTGGGTCAGCGGCGGGATCGCCGCCCTGGGTGCCGGCGCCTGGCTGATTGTCCGCGCCGTCACCAGGTCCGCCAGCCGGAAGGAGATTGAGCGCGGTGACAGGAGCTACGCCAGCGTCAGCATGGACCTGGACGTCACGGAGCTCAACGCCGGCACCATTCCGGAGTCCTCCCGCTACGGCAGCCAGGTCCTGGAGAAGCACCGCACGTTCCTGAACCGGTACGCCGCTGCCACCGATCTTTCCAACAGGGTGCATGCGCTCGGCCAACGCTCGCTGGGCCGCCGCGGGAACCTCAAAGTCACCCGCGAATACGCCGACGCCGCCACCGAACTCGATGCACTCGATGACGTCATCGCGGACACGAATGCTTTCCTCAACCGGGCCGCCACCTGGCCCGCCGCCTGGGACCGCCAACTCGCACCCTTCCGCAACGACCTGTCCGGGCTCGAACAGCTGTTGACCAGGCACCACGGCCAGGCGAATTCTGCCACCGCCGCGGCGCTGCGGTCCTTCCGGGACAACAGCCTGCGGGATATTGAAAAGTGGACCGCGGAACTGGCTGAGGAACGGATCTCCCCCGAAACGGCGCTTGACCGCCTTGACGGGGCACGCAGCAGGTTGGCCGGGCTCCTGGAGGACCACGCCGCAACAGTGATAGCCGGCTTCGCGAAGAATGAACGCGAAGCGAAACTGATGCGCCGGCAGATGGAGGCTGCCCAGGACGGCCTGGGGCGCAGCCAACGCCGGACCTATGAGCCCAGCATCCTGGGAACCGTCTACCCGTCCTACCACTTCTTCAATGTCGCGGCTTTCAGCTCGGGGCTCAGCACCGGCCTCAACAGTGTCAGCTCAGCACGGGGTGGCGGCGGAAGCACCACCACCGGTTACGGAAGCAGCGGCGGCAGCTTTTCGGGCTCCGGGAGTTCGTCCAGCTTCTGACGCCGGGCAGGTGCCGCCGTGGCAGTGCCGATCCGCACGCGGCCTGCCGCCGCCGCAGGGCTGATTGTTGCCGCCGCCGCATACCCTTGGCTCATGAGCGAGCGCAGAACTACGTGGCACGCCCGGCACAAGGAGGGCCTTAGCCGGGGCGAGCGGGCGGCGGACGTCCTCCGGAACGGGATGGGCAGCTGGACGTTCGTAGGCATATTCGTGGCCTTCATGGCGGCGTGGGCTGCAGTTAACACCTATCTGCTGACGGCCACTGCCTGGGATCCCTACCCGTATATCCTCCTGAACCTGTTCCTCTCCATGCTGGCGGGCCTGCAGGGGGCCATCCTCCTGATTGCCGCCAAACGGCAGGATGCGATTGCAGCAGCCATGGCACGGCACGACCTCGAGACGGACATGCAGTCCAAAGGCGAAATCGACCGGCTGATGGCCATCAACAGCCAGCAGCTTGAGTTGCTGGAGGAGCTGCGGGCGCTCCTGAAACAGAGGAGTACGACGCCGGAGGGCGGGGGCCGCTCCTAGGCCTCCGCGGGTGTGCGGCGCTGTTTGGCGGGGACCGGCAAATCCGGATCAGGGCCGCGGGTGGAACTGTCCGGTCCGGTGGGCGACAGGCCAAATGACCCTGGTCTGCCAAGTGGCCGGGTCCGGTTCCTCTTCCGGGTCGCTGAGGTAGTACTCCCACATGGTGTCGGCAGGGGTGAGCCCGTCAGCCCGCATCTGCTGCTGGATGGCTCCGTATGTTTGTTGGAGGGTGTCGTAGGGGCCGGTGTGGAGCGCTTCCACGGCATCGGTCTCCGGCAGCGTTCCGGCCATGACGCCATTGGTGGTGGTGAACGTGCCCGTGATGGGGAACCCGGCCTCCACATCCACTGTTTCGCCGGGCATTCCGTAGTAGCGCGCGAAAGGCGGTCCGGCCGGGGCGGCACCCTGGCGCTGCGCTGCCGCCATGACAGTGCCGAAGGCCCGGCCGAAAAAGTCCGGGAGCGCATCCATGCGGACCTGTTCACGAACGACGGCGACCGCCTGCTCTGCGAGGTGCACCTGCCGGGGCGGCTGGCCGGCGTCGCCGTTGTTGCTGGAGGTGTTCATGGCACCATCGTGCCGTTCGCGGGCCCGGCCCGGCAGGGCCTTTGGCCCCTATGGCCGAGCGCATGGGCCGGCTGGCAGTCACCTGCGCCTACGCCGCAAAATCGTAGGCCTGGCGCATCCATCCGGCAACCTCGGCGTCCACCTGGCCGGCGTCCGCGATTTCGAGGTGGTGCATCCAGATCGCGGGGGGCGGCATGGGCGATCTGCTTGAACCGCCGTGACGCCGACTCAAAGGGAAGCGCCAGGGAGAGGACAACGGGAACCTGGGACTTCAGGTACATGCCGGGCAGCCACAGGTAGGCAAAACCGCGCCGCCGACGGAACGAGACCTGGCTTTTGGAGGCTCGTTCCTCGACGTTGCCGAAGGATGAAGCGATGCGGCTGACTTCCCGGAAAACCGCGAGGGCCTCAGGGGAGCCGGCGAAGAAGCGTTCCACAGTCCAAGACGCGCCTCCGGGCTCCGGACCGGCGGCGGCTATTCGAGCCCTGCCCGGGTGGCGTCGTCAAGCGTCGTCCGCCAGGTTCCTGTTGCGGACAGGGTGAACTTCCTGCCGGTCACCGACTGGGGAACGATGCGTATCAGGTGCTCCTGGCCCACCCCCTGCCAGGGGAACAGCCCGCGGCGGGTGTCGTTGAGCGAAGTCCCCGAGGCGTCGTCCTGGACTGCTTTGCCCTTGACCACGACACTCCATGCCAGCCCGAACTCGCCGCTGACGCTGTCAGCTTCGAGGGCAACCAGCGAGTTCGCTTCCATGGCATCGAGCTTGGTTCCGCTGCCGGTGCGGAACAGCACGCCGCCGCCGTCGGGCTTGAAGCTCACCGGGAAGACGTCCGGCTGGCCATCAACAACCACGGCGAGGCGTCCAACGCTCGTGTTCTCCAGCAAGCGCCAGCATTCGTCAGTATCGAGGATTTCAGCTTCGGGCACCATGTTCTTGTCGGTCATGTCCAGATCCTAGAAGCCCGGCCGGGGGACCAACAGGGCCCAAAGACCGTAAGTGCCGCCGCGCCCGGCAGCACCCTGCGCTGGGCCGTAATGCCCTAGTGGTGCAGCCCCGCGCCCACTACATTCGGCCGTATGCACAACAGTTCAGGGGCTCCGGAGATGGAAGTGCTCAGCACCGATGACTGCTGGGACCTCCTGCGCGAAGTGTCGGTGGGCCATCTCGCAGTCCTCGTGGACGGGCACCCGGAAATCTTTCCGGTCAACTACAAAGTGGACAAAGGGGCCCTGGTGTTCCGTACCGGCGAGGGAACAAAGCTGGCCGCCCTGGGCGGGGACGCCGGCGTCGCACTCGAAGCTGACGGCACCGGGGGCGAGCCGCGGCGTGCATGGAGCGTGGAGGTCAAGGGCCGCGCGGTGGTCCTGGAAGCGTCCCCGGAGCTGATGAAGGGCGTGGGCCTTGTTCTGTTTCCGTGGCAGGCGGGACCCAAGGACCACTTTGTGCGGATCGTCCCGAGGTCCGTGACCGGCAGGCGGTTCGTGGTTGCTTCCCCGCTGACGTGGTGGAACCACCTGGATACCCCGCGGGCGGACCTTGACTAAGGGACAGCCGTCCCCGCCGGGCGTGATCGCAGGGCCCGGGACGGGCGGCAACAGTCCGGCGCCGGGCGAGCCGCTGCTTGCCAGGATGCGGGCCCAGGTCCGCCTGTCCCCCCTGGTTTTCCTGACCTGCCTGGTGCTCGCCGCCACCTTGGGGCTGCTGCTCGCGGGGCGGGACGAGCCAGCGCGGCTGGGGGCGTCCGCCTATGCAGCCCTCGTGGCCGTGTTCCGCACGGTGGCGATGATCAGGTCCCTCCGGGAGGGCCGCTGGGGGATCGACGTGCTGGCGCTCATGGCCATCGCGAGCACTGTGGCCGTGGGCGAGTACCTGGCGGCGCTGGTGGTCATCCTCATGCTGTCCGGCGGCGAGGCGCTGGAAACCTTCGCCCAGGGCCGCGCTGTCCGCGAACTGAGGTCGCTGCTGGACAGGGCCCCACGCTACGCCCATCGGGAAACCGACGGATCGGTGCTGGAGGACACGCCCATCGGCGAGGTGCTGCCGGGCGACATCCTGGTGGTGCGGCCCTCCGAACTGGTCCCGGTGGACGGCGAGCTGCTGTCCGGGGCGGCCAGCATGGATGAATCCTCCCTGACCGGTGAGAGCCTTCCCGTGGAAAGGGTGCGGGGCGACCTGCTGCTCAGCGGCTCCGTCAACGGCGAGGCTGCCATCAGGGTGCGGGCGGCGGCCACGGCGGCGGACTCGCAGTACAGCCGCATTATCGCCCTGGTGGAGGAGGCTTCGTCCAGTCGGGCGCCGGTGGTGCGACTCGCGGACCGCTACGCCGTTCCTTTCACCGCGCTCGCGGTGGCCATGGCCGCCACCGCCTGGTTCCTTTCGGCAGACCCCGTCCGGTTTGCCCAGGTCCTGGTGGTTGCCACGCCGTGCCCGCTCCTGATCGCCGCACCCGTGGCCTTCCTCGCCGGCACCAGCCAGGCTGCCCACAAGGGCATCATCATCAAGAACACCGGAACCCTGGAACAGCTGGCCCGCGCCCGGACGGCCGTCTTCGACAAGACCGGAACCCTGACCTCCGGGCGCCCCGTCCTGGACACTGTGCAGGCGGCACCGGCCGCGGGATCCGGTGCCGGTCCGGCCTTTGATCCTGCGCGGATCCTGCAGTTGGCTGCCTCTGCCGAACAGTATTCCTCCCATGTCCTGGCGGCCTCCGTCATCGAGGCGGCCGCCCAGCGCAACCTGGAGCTCCTGCCGGTGACGGAAGCCACCGAACAGGCCACCCACGGTGTGCAGGCCGTCTGCGGGAACGACACCGTGGTGGTGGGCAAGGCCGGCCTCGTGAAAGCCGCGGCCGGGTTCCGCGATGCCTCGCTCCGCAGCGGCCAGCTGGCGGTGCACGTGGCCATCAACGGGACATACGCCGGAGCGCTGATCATGAAGGACCCTTTGCGGGCCAACGCGGTGGGAACGCTTGACCAGCTGCAGCGGCTGGGGGTCCAGCACACCGTGTTGCTGACCGGCGACGCCGGCGCCACTGCCGCACACATCGCCAGGGAAGCCGGCATCACCAGGGTGCAGGCGGACTGCCTGCCGGAAGACAAGGTCCAGGCCGTGGCGGCCATCCGGGAGCGGCCCGTGCTCATGGTGGGCGACGGCGTCAACGACGCGCCGGTGCTTGCGGCAGCGGACGTGGGCATCGCCATGGGCGCCAAGGGCGCCACAGCAGCCAGCGAATCCGCGGACGTGGTGGTGATGCTTGATGACCTCTCCAGGGTGGCCCTGGCAGTGGCAATCGGACAGCGCACCATGTCGGTGGCCCTCGTCAGCATCTGGACAGGCATTGGGCTGAGCGTCGGGCTGATGGCTGTGGCCATGACCGGCTACATTCCGGCCGTCACCGGTGCGCTCCTTCAGGAGCTCGTGGACCTGGCCACCATCCTGAACGGGCTGCGTGCCCTGCGCGGCGCCACCGTGCGGCCGGGCACACCGGCATGACCTTTGGCACTTCCGGGCCCCCCGCCACCGTGGCGAAGGTAGTGGATATGAACGAAGAATCAGCTTCCGGCCCGTCATCGTGGGTGTTGACGGGTCCGAATTTTCCTCGGCTGCCCTCCGGTACGCCGGAACCCTTGCCGCCCGGCTGGGCGCCAGGCTGGAGGTCATCACCTGCATCGGCATGCCCGATTACCTGGTGGTCTCCCGCCTTGAAAGCAGCGAGCACCCGCTAACGGCCGGACTCGAAGACACCGCCAGGCGCCTGGTGGAGGACGCCCTCGGCCGGGCGTTCACCGGCCACCGGCCCACGGCCATCGACGTTACGGTCAGGTTCGGAGCGCCGGGCAAAGTCCTTGTGGACGAGAGCAAGCGCGCGCAACTGCTGGTGGTGGGCAGGCACGGTGAAGGGGGCTTCCCCGGCACATCCATGGGCTCCGTCAGCAAGGCCTGCGCTGCCCGCTCCGTGTGCCCGGTGGTCCTGGTGGGGCAGGAGCCGGACAACGCGTGATGGCCGCGGCAGGCCTCACTGCTGAGCGGGCGGCGGAACTGCTCAAACGCTCCGGACCCAACGTCCTGCCGGGTGAAAAAACAGTCCCGCAGTGGCGCAAGCTGTGGGCGGAACTGACCCACTTCTTCGCCCTCATGCTGTGGGTGGCCGCCGCCCTGGCCTTCGTTGCCGACATGCCGCAACTGGGGGTGGCGATCATCGTCGTCGTGATCGTCAACGGCGTCTTCGCCCACATCCAGCAGGAACGCGCCCAGCACGCGGCGGCCAGGCTGCGCGGCCTGCTGCCCGCCGATGTCCGCGTTCGGCGGGACGGGCAGGTCCGGACTGTCCATGCCAGTGACCTGGTGGTAGATGACGCGGTGCTCCTGACTGCCGGCGACCGGGTCCCCGCCGACGTCATCCTGCTCACGGCCGCTGCGTGTGCCGTTGATGAGTCCATGCTGACCGGCGACAGCGTGCCGGTCCCCAAAACGGGCGGCGACCCCGCCTGGGGCGGAACCTTCCTGGTCAACGGCGACGCCGAAGCCACCGTCACCGCCACGGGGGCCAGCACGCGCCTGGCGGGGATCGCCGCACTGACCAGCGCTGCCGTGGCGCCGCCAACGCCGTTGTCCCTGGAGCTGCGCAGGATCGTGCGGCTGGTGGTCCTGGTGGCCCTGGGCATCGCCGGCCTGTTCTTCCTGGTCTCCCTCCTGGCGGGAATCGCCTGGCGCGACTCGTTCCTGTTCGCCATCGGAGTGGCTGTCGCGCTCGTCCCGGAAGGCCTGCTGCCCACTGTCACCCTGTCCCTGGCGATGGGCGCCCAGCGGATGGCCGCCAGGAACGCACTGGTACGCAACCTGGAGGCTGTCGAAACGCTGGGGTCCACCACCTTCATCTGCACCGACAAGACGGGGACCCTCACCCAGAACCGGATGAACGCCGTCGAGGTCCGCACTCCTGCCGGAACCATCCTGGTGGCGGGGGAGGGATACGAACCCGCCGGAGCCGTGCAGGGCGACGGGCAGGAGGCTGCCGCGGAGGCGGCGCTCGCCGCCCGCGCAGCCTCGCAGGGCAGGGCGGTACTGCGCAACGGCGAGTGGCAGGCTTCGGGCGATCCGATGGAGGCGGCCATCGATGCGTTGGCGCAGCGGCTCGCCGGCGGCACGGTCTCCGGGACGCCGCCCGCGCGACGGCTCGCGTTTGACCCCGTACGACGCCGGGAGTCGGCCATTGTGGGCACGGATCTGTTCTGCAAGGGCGCACCGGAAGCGGTGCTGCCCTTATGCGCGGGCACCACTGCACGCACCGCCGGCGAAGTCGAAGAGATGGCGTCCGCCGGCCTGCGGGTGATTGCGGTGGCACGGCGGAACCTGGCCGGGGTGGCAGGTGACAGGATGACCATGCCCCCGGAAGAGCTGGAACGGAGCATGCAGCTCCTGGGCCTGATCGGCTTGCACGGCCCGGCGTGGCTGACGTCATCAGCACAGCCCGCAGGGCCGGGCTCAAGCTGGCCATGATCACCGGTGACCATCCGGCCACGGCGGTGGCCATCGCCCGCGAGATCGGCCTGGCCGCAACGCCGGAGACGGTGGTGGAAGGCTCCGGGCTGCCTGAGGACGAGCAGATGCTGGGAGCGCTGCTGGACCGGGACGGCATCGTGGTCAGCAGGGTGTCGCCCGAGCAGAAGCTCCGGGTTGCCAAGGCCCTGCAGTCACGCGGATGGACAGCTGCCGCGGCAGGAACGGGAAGGGCCACAAGAGCAGCGCGAAGACGAGGGAGATGGCGGTGATGTAGACCGCCTTGCTGAGGAAGACCACGGAGACGCGCCCCACGTTGCTGATGGCCCGTCGTCCCTCTGCCACAACTGCCGGTAACCTGTCGAAGCGGCCGTCCAGGAGCACCAGCCGGGCCACGGCCTTGGTCGCCGGCGATGCCGTATCCATGGCAATCCCAAGGTCGGCCTCCTTCAGTGCCAGGACGTCGTTGACTCCGTCCCCGGTCATCGCCACCGTGTGGCCGCGCCGCTGCAGCGCCTGCACCATGTCGCGCTTCTGCGCCGGGGTGACGCTGCCAAAGACCTCGTTGTCCTCCATGGCCTGCTCCAGGAGGGCCGGGTCTGTGGGAAGGCTGCGGGCATCGCAGGCTCCGGTGCCAACCATTCCCACGTTGCGGGCCAGGACGGCCACAGTACGCGGGTCGTCGCCGGAGATGATCTTGAGGGTGACTCCCTGGCCACGGAAATAGTCGAGAGTAGCCGCCGCATCCTTCCGGATGTCTTCGCGGAAGGTCAGCAGCAATGCCGGTTCAAGGGTGTCCGGGAAGCCGCCACCTTCGGCGGTGTTCGGCGGCAGGGAACCCGGCACGTGCGCCAGTGCCAGTGTCCGCAGCCCGGTGGCGGCAAGGGTGCCGGCCTTCCGGTGCGCCTCACCCAGCCGGGCTGCAGGTCCCAGGACGGCACTGGGAGCCCCCAGCACCCAGCTGCCTCCGGCACGGCCCGGGGAGGGAAAGGTGACCGAACTCCACTTCCGTGTTGAGTCGAACGGCACGGATGAGGATTCGGCCAGGAGTCCGTCCCCGTGGAAGGCAGCCCCGATGGCTGCGGCCGTGGTGCTGGTTTCCGGCCTGGATCCAAACCACGCCAGGGCATCCTTCCATCCATCGTGAGGTGGCGTCCCGGTATGGTGCAGCGCGTCAAAGGCGATGGCGCCCGTGGACAACGTCCCCGTCTTGTCCAGGCACAGGACATCAACCCGGGCCAGTACCTCCACGGCTGCCAGTTCCTGGACCAGGACCATATGCCGTGAGAGCCGCAATCCGCCCACCGCGAAGGCGACGCTGGTCAGCAGGACCAGGCCGAGGGGAATCATGGCAATCAGGCTCGCCACCACGCCCACTACGGCGCTTACCCAGCGACCGGAACTGACGGCCCCGGCCCAGCCGCCCGCCTCCTGGACCTGCGCGTTCGCGACGAGTACCGCCGTCGGGAGCAGCAGCCAGGTGATGACCTTGAGGACCTTGTCCAGGCCGGTGCGGATCTCGGAAGTGACCAGGGAGAACCGTTTGGCCTCGGCCGCGAGCCGCGCAGCGAAAGTTCCTGCCCCGACCTTGGTTACCACGGCCCGCGCGCTGCCGGCCAGGATCAGCGAGCCGGACAGCAGGTCCGCTCCGGCGGATTTGGGTACCGGCTCCGATTCACCGGTCAGGAGCGACTCGTCCGCCTCGATGAAACCGTTATCGAGGAGCCGCAGGTCCGCCGAAACCTGGTCCCCGGCGCTGAGCAGGAGGACGTCGTCGGTGACCAGTTCCTCTGCCGGGATCAACTGCGGGACCCCATCCCGGATGACCCTGCTGCGGGCGGCCTGGAGGATGGCCAGGCGGTCAAGTGATTTCTTGGCCCGGTACTCCTGGACAATTCCGATGAGGGCGTTGCCCAGGGCCGAAAAGCCAAAGAGCGCATCCCGCCACTGGCCAAGTATGAACAGCAGGATGAAGCTGCCCGCCACGATGCCGTTGAACAGGGTGAGCACATTGGCCCGGACAATCTCCCACAGGCTGCGGCTGGTGGCGACAGGTACGCTGTTGGTTTCGCCCCGGGCGGTCCGTTCCGCGACCCCGGCCGAGCTCAGCCCAGCTTCTTCAGCCTGGTGATGACGGTGGGGCATGGCGGCTGGGCCAGGACGGCGTGGGCGGTGGATCCCAACAGGAGCCTGCTGAAGCTCCCGCGGCCACGGCTGCCCAGCACCAGCAGCCTCGCCGTGGCAGCGGCACGGACCAGCGCATCGGCGGGTTCCATGACGGTCTCGAGGACGTCGTGCACCGCCAGGCCGGGGTAGTCCTGGCGCAGTCCGGCAACAGTCTCGGAGAGGACCACCTGCTCCTCCTCAACGACGTGACGGGCGAAACTGCCGGACGGGAGCCCCGCCCTGATCCACCGGTTGGGACCGGTGAAGGCGTACAGGACCGTGAGCTCCTCGCCCAGCGCGTCTGCCTCGGAAGCAGCGAAGGCGACGGCCTGGGTGGCCTGTTCTGACCCGTCGACGCCAACCACGATGCCCCGGCCATCAGCCTTCCCCGGGCCAATGACGGCCACCGGGCAGTCGGCGACCGCTGCCGCCTGCAGGGCCCGGTCCGTCATGGCACCGCGGGATTGCCCGCTGCTGCCCAAAACCAGCATTGCCGCTTTCCCGGAGTAACGGCCCAGGGAGGCGCCGATGCTGCCCTCCAGCATTTCGTGCGAAACCTCCAGGCCCGGTTGCTGGCTGCGGACCCGGTCAGCGGCGTTCTTCAGCAGGTCCTCCCCGGAGGTGCGCAGCACATCGATGTAGGGGAGCGCTTCGAGTGCTTCGCCCGCCATCCAGTGGTCATCCAGGACGGACAGGAGCACCAGCGGCTGCCGGAGCCGTGCGGCGCGGGCAGCCGCCCAGTCCAGGGCTGCCCGGGAGGCCTCGGACTCGGTAACGCCGACGGCGATGGGCTTGGTGGTATCCATGGCTGACCTTTCTGTGGGGGCGCCTGGGTGGGTGTGCCGGGGAGGGTATGCCTGGGGATGCGTGGCCGGAAGACTCAGCGTTCACCGTCAGGGTCCGGCGGTGCCCAGCGGGACGGGGGAGCGATGACGAACCGCCGTCCGGTGATTTCGGCTGGGGTGACGCGGACCAGCCGGTCCTTGGTCCCGGCCTGCCAGGGGGACAGGCGGCCGTCGCTGGCCTCCTGGTGCGATGCGGCGTCGTCCGCCGCAACGGCGCGGCCTTTGACCACCACGCTCCAGGCGATGGTGCCGTACTGGTTGAATCCGTCGGCCTCCAGGGACACGGCCTGGCCGTCTGGCAGCGAATCCAGTTTGGTTCCCTCGCCGGTGCGGATGAGCACCGTGCCGTTGCTCGGAACAAAGTTGACCGGCAGGATTTCAACGGTGTCCCCATGCGGGAAGGCGATCCTGCACACCGGCGTCGACTCCAGGTATTTCCAGCACTCATGAACGCCCAGAATTTCCGCTTCCGCTTCCACAGCACCTGTATCCATGGCCGTAGCTTAGGTCCGGGAATCCAGGCAGGGTAGGGAAGAAGGTCCCGGTGCGTGAATTATGCGGGCCGCGGGCATTCCCCCGCCCCTTGATCCTCTCCTAGGATGGTGCCAAGCCCCCTGTTGCGTGCCCAGGCGCAGGCGGGTCCGCCGGGGATGCATCACCCTTGACGCTGCACAGCTGCTGGACGCCTGCAATGGAGCAGGCCGCTTCAACAGGAGGTCCGACGTGAGTACTGAGCCGTGGCGTTCGCCCATGCGGGAGCGCGCCGAAGACCTCCTCCGCGACTTTGTCTCCCGCGCCGACGAACTGCTGCAGACCCAGGACAGGATGAACGGCCTGCTCTCCGCCGTCGTGGGCCTGGCCGAAGACCTCAGCCTCGAAACCGTGCTCGACAGGCTTGTCCGCTCGGCCTGCGAACTGGTGGGTGCGCGCTACGGCGCACTGGGCGTCATTGGTGAGGACCGCAGCCTCAGCCACTTCATCACCGTAGGCATCGATGAGCAGGGCATCAGGTCCATCGGGGACCTGCCCACCGGGCACGGGGTGCTGGGACTGCTGATCCGGGAACCGCGGCCGCTGCGCCTCCACGACCTGGGCCAGCACCCCATCGCTTCCGGTTTCCCGCAGAACCATCCCCCCATGAAGACCTTCCTCGGCGTCCCTGTGCGGGTCCGCGACGTCGTCTTCGGCAACCTCTACCTCACGGAAAAGAGCGGCGGGCTGGATTTCACGCCTGAGGATGAGGACCTGGCAGTGGCGTTGGCCGCAGCGGCCGGCGTGGCGATCCAGAATGCCCGCCATTTCGATGACAGCAGGCGCCGGCAGAAGTGGCTGGAAGCCGGGATGGAGCTGAGCAGCCGGCTGATTGTCACGCCCAGGCCCGGGGACGCGGAGAACCTGGACCTGGTGTCGGAGACAGCATTGCGGGTTTCGGATTCAGCCCTCGCCGTGATCGCTGTGCCCGCCGGTGACGGCGCCCTGCGCTGCCGTTCCTCGCTCGGCGTCCAGAGCCTGCAGGCGGGCCGGGAGATCAAGGCTTCCGGCGTCGTCGACGACGTCATCAGCACGGGGAAGTCCGTGATGGTACGGGATCCCCAGCAGGTTTTTGACGACGGCGTCGTCGAAAAGCTCGGCCCGGTGCTGGTCTGCGCGCTTGGCCACAGCGGAAGCGACAACGGCGTGCTGATCCTTGCCCGGACGTCTGGTTCGGGCCCATTCACCCAGGCGGAGGTGGAGTCCAGTGCATTATTCGGCAGCCGGATCGGGCTGGCGCTCGACCTTGCCCGGGTCCACGCCCTCCGTGAACAGAACCTCCTGTTCACGGACAGGGAACGGATAGCCCGCGATCTGCACGACCTGGTGATCCAGCGCCTGTTCGCCGCAGGCCTGAGCATCCAGAGCCTCCGCCGCTACACACCGGATCCGGTGGCCCATGAACGGATCGCCGCCGTCACCGCCGAACTGGATGACACCATCCGGAAGCTCCGCGACACCATCTATTCGCTGCGGACCGGCGGCAACCAGGAACCGCTGACCGGCCGCATCCTCAAGGTGGCCGAAGAGACATCCCGGGGTTACGCCGTCGTGCCCAACGTCGCCTTCAGCGGCCCTGTTGACGACACCATCCCTGAGGACGTGGCCGGGCACCTGCTCTCCGTCCTGTCCGAAGGCCTGAGCAACGCAGCGCGCCACTCCGGTGCAGCTGAGATCCGCGTGGCGGTGACGGCGTCCGCGGATGACGTGGAGCTGGTCATTTCGGACAACGGATGCGGCTTTGACGAGCCGCCGCTGACCAGCGGGCTGGCCAACATGCGGCACAGGGCGGAGCTGCTTGGGGGCAGCTGCAGCATAGACAGCGAACCGGGCAAGGGGACCCGGGTCCGGTGGCGTGTGGGACTGGCCTGACGGTGCCCGGCCGCGTCAGTGTGCTTCCTGGTTGTTCCTGGTGACGAACACGGCCGCCTGTGTCCTGCGCTCGAAGCCGAGTTTGGACAGTATGGACGAGACATAGTTCTTGACGGTCTTCTCGGCCAGGAACAGCTCATCACCGATCTGGCGGTTCGTCAGGCCCTGCCCCACCAGGGACAGCACCTTCTTCTCCTGCGCACTGAGTCCTTCCATCCTCGGGTCCGTCGGGGTCCGGGCCAGTCCGGAGACAATCCGTTCCCGCACCCCGGGCTCGAACAGGGAGGCGCCTGTGGCGGCCTTGCGGATACCGGCCAGGAGGTCATCGCTCCTGATTTGCTTGAGGATGTAGCCCGCAGCTCCGGCGAGGACGGCTCCCCGGATGGCCTGTTCGTCGTCGTAGCTGGTCAGGATGAGGCAGTTCAGCCGCGGATCGAGCGAACGGACGTCGCGGCAAACCTCGATCCCGGTGCCGTCCGGCAGACGCCCGTCCAGGATGGAAATGTCCGGGCGAAGCGCCGGGATCCGGCGGGTGGCCTCGGCGGCCGATCCGCTTTCGCCGACCACCACGAATCCTTCACCTTCCAGCAGGTCCTTCAACCCCTGCCGGACAAGTTCGTGGTCATCGAGGATGAACACGCGTAGCGGTTCCTGCGGATTTCCAGCTTCCCCCGAGTCACTCTCAAGCCTTTGCACGTTACGCTCCCGTTTTCATAAGGACCACGCCTGCACCCGCTGCGCTGTGCGGGCAGCCCCGGGAGGGGCAAGTACCATTCTTGCGCCCGTTGTCCGCGGATGTAAGGGACCAAAGTCGGAAAGTACCGGATCTTGCGGTGGCTGCCCGGTGACCAAAGGCCCTACCCGGCCGGCTGCACCTTCAGCAGGGTTGGAACAGGCGTGCATCGGCATAGGGAACGGAGCCCACCATGGAAGCCGGCGGAGGGCAGCCCAGGATCATTGTGGGCGTGGATGGATCGGACGCTTCGGTCCAGGCGCTGCGGACTGCCCGCGCTTTGGCGGGGCCGCTGGACGCCGCTGTGGAGGCATGGGCGTGCTGGGATGTTCCCGCCGGTTTCGGGCTATACCTGGCCGTTGGCATCGACGGATTCGAGTTCGCGGCCAAGCAGGCGCTCCATGATGCTTTCGGATCGGCGGTGCCACCGGAAATCCGCGGGCGGCTCCTGCGGGGCAGCGCAGCGCACCTCCTGATTGACGGCAGCAGGGAAGCTGCTCTGTTGGTGGTTGGCCGGCACGGGCACGCTGGTTTCGTCCCGGGCTCGGTGAGTTCCGCTTGCGTGGGCCATGCCCACTGTCCGGTTTTGGTGGTTCCGGCCCGGGCGGAAGCGGCCGACGCCGGGCGCTGACCCGTGTCGCGCTCCGCGCCGTCCTGACCCGCACCGTCCCGTTCCGCGCCGCTGTCACGCCGTTTCCGCAAGGGCCTCCGGCGTGTGCACCACCAGCACGGGACAGTGGGCGTGTGCCACCAGCGCCGAGCTGACCGAGCCCAGGAGCAGGCCACCGAAGCCGCCGTGCCCGCGCCTGCCCACCACCAGCAGGTCAGCGTCGCGGCTGGCTTCGATGAGCGAATCCCGGGGGTGTCCGCGGACCAGGCTGGCCAAAACGTTCGACGGCGTTTGGTCACCGTAGGCGGTCCTGACCGCCTCGTCGAGGATCTGGCCGGCCCGCTCCTCGAATCCCTCGATGCCCATCAGCATGTAGCCGGAGTAGGCCTGCGGGTAATCCCAATAGGCACGGGCCTCGACCTTGGCGCCGAGCGGCACCGCCAGGCGCTGCGCCTGCCGCAGCGCCTCGATGGAGGCCTCCGAGCCGTCCACTCCCACCACGATCCGTCCGAACGGTGCTCCGGCAGAACCCATTTCAACTCCTTTAGTGGTTAGTCCCGGCGGTCATGTCCGTGTTGCCCTGCCCGGCGTCTAGGGCTGGGGCGTTGTGCCAGTTCCGGGTACGGGTACTTCCTGCCGGACGGGTTGGCCCGCGGGCGGCGGCGGTTCCCCGGGTCCCTGGTCGAGGCGGAAGGGCGGATATTCGTCCCGCATCAGCGCCGTGTAGGCCATGACGCGATAGATCCAGCGGTTGATGCCCATGATCAGGTCGAACAGCGGGCGCAGGTAGCGGCCTGTGAAGAGGAGCGCCACCACGGCCACCAGAACCAATATCCCCAGCAGCGAAATCCCTGTGCTGCGCTCATACGTGGTTCCCAGATCTGTGGTTTCCGCCCGCGACGTCCAGGCCGTGCCGGCGAGGGCAGCCACGATGAGCAGGTGTGGAATGGCCAGCAGCCACCATTTGACCAGCACGAGTCCCCGGGAAAGCCGCTCCGGATAGTCCACGTCGAAGTCGGCCGGATAATCGGCGTGCGCCAGGGTGAAGGGCGGATAGAGATCCGTGCCGGCGGCGGCATAGGCGTAGAACGCCACCCTCCAGTTCCAGCGCATTACTCCGACGTTGAAGTTGAACAGTGCCCTCGGGAAGCGGCCGGTGAAAAGAATCGCGAACCCGGCCACGATAGTGGTCACTGCGAAGGCGAACCACAGGAAGACAAGCACGACGAAGTGCGGAATTGCCAGGAGCCACTTGACCAGCCACAGGCCCCTGGACAGCCTGGGATCCAGCTCACCGAAAAGCCGGGCCGGGTAAGGCGCCCGGTCCGCCAGTTCTGCCATATGTTGCGTGGGCTCCAGCGCTTGCACCGGAAGTCCCGGTGCACCCGGTCCCTGTGCTGGCGGGCCGGTATGGCGGCCCAGGCCCATGGCCCCGAAGACCAGCAGAGGAACACCGATCACCAAGGCAATGGCGCCGCCCACCAGCAGGCCTGTGGCGGCCGGCCGGATCAGGTCAGACCGGGCCCCGGCCTGCAGCGTTGCTGCCACGCCCTGGCTGGCATCGGCATTCATCAGGACAATCGACCAGTTCCCGGCCGCAAGGTCCCAGGTGAGTTCCTGTTCGCCGGGGCCCGTTGCGGAGGCAGCCCAGAATGTTTGCTGGGCGGGCGCTGCGGGGATGGCAGTGCCGGGTATGTCGCGGTATTCGGCCCGGAACGGCTGCATTTCGACGTCGAGCAGTTCCGAGTGGTAGACGCCGGACAGGTACTTCTCTACGTCGGCCTGGGGCGCGATCCCGATGAAGATTTCCTTAGCGGCGTCCACCGGCGCGGCCCGCAGCCGCAGGGTGCCAAGATCGAAGGGGAGGCGTGGCGGAACACCCTCGCCGATGGCATCGAGCCGGGGCGAGGTCAGGGCGTGCGATGCGACTGACAGCCGCGCCGTGCCGGAGGTAAGGAAACCATCTCCCTGCGCGGTCCCCACCGCCATGGCGACGGCACCTCCGGCGAGCGCTGTGAGGCCCACCAGCGAAAGGAGGATCCCCAGGATGAGCATGATGATTGCTGCGGTTTTTCTCATGGTGTCGCCCCTGGAACTGATGGTGCGGACAGTGTGGAGGGCGGAATCCGGCCCCCTGCCTGGCCGGATTCCATTCCAGGTCAGGCCTTGTTCTTGCCGGCCTGGATCCGGGTGATGACGGTGGGGCAGGGAAGGTGCTTGAGCACCCCGTGGGCAGTGGAACCCAGCAGCAGCCGCTTGATGCCGCCGCGGCCGCGGCTTCCCACCACCAGCATCCTTGCTTCGCCTGCCGCGTGGACCAGCGCGTCCACGGGGTCCCGTTCCGTGTCCATCACCCGGTGCACTTTCAGGTCGGGGTAGTCCTCCTCGAGGCCCGCCACCGTCTCGGAGAGGACCACGCGTTCCTCTTCGGAGACCATCTCGGCCAGGCTGGCCGGGGCCAGCCCGGCATCCGTTACTGGGTCCGGCATCCTGACGGCGTAGACAACGGTGAGCTCATCGCCCTCCCGGTCAGCCTCCGCAGCCGCAAAAGCGACAGCCTGCGTGGCCTCCCGGGAGCCGTCGATCCCCACCACCACGCCGGACCGTCCGGCAAGGTCCTGCGTGCCGACGACGGCCACCGGCACCTTGGCGGAGGCCGCGACCTGCAGGGCCCTGTCTGCCAGGGTTCCGCCCAGGTGTCCGGAGCCGGAACCGATCACCAGCATCGACGCCTTGCCCGAGTACTTCGCCAGCGAACCGCCCACGCTCCCGGTCAGGAGCCGTGTGGTGACCGTGGCCGCTGTTGCGCCCCGGACGCGCCCTGCCGCAGTTTTCAGCAGTTGGTCGCCTGCTTCCTCCAGAACCCCGAACCAGGGATAGGGCTCGGCCACCCAGCGGTCGTCCACGACGTGGAGGACCACCAGCGGTACCCCGGACTTTTCCGCCCGGTGCGCGGCCCACAGCACCGCCGCCTGGCTTTGCGCCGAGTCGTTGGTGGCAACGGCAATCGGTTTACGTGATGTCATGGCCGGCTTCCTGGTCTTTCGTGTGCAGTGATGGGCGGACTCAGGAGGCGGTGGCCGCTCCCAGCGCGGCGCGGCAACAGCACGTCTCCTTGCCTACAAGAGTGGCCGCCCGGCTCCTGCCATCTGTAGGGCCGAAAGTCACGGCTATGGGGGGCACAGTTCCCACCCAAGGGGGTGCTCAGTATGCTTACTATTGTTCGGAAGTACGGATTTACGCTGCATCAAAGTGGGTGCAGCCCCGAGGAAAGGTGTGACCATGAGTGAACAGAACGTTCCGGAGGAAGGCCTGGAAGTCGTTGACGAAAACGACGTGCTGCTCGATGAAACGCCGGGAAGCGCGGCGTCGCAGGAGCTCGATCCCGTGCACGGTGAACCGGACAGCTATCCCGGCGCGGCCGAAAACAATCCGGACCGCTGGCGGGAAGACCCGCTGCTTCAGGGTGAAACCGGCCAATGACATCCAGCGGTCTTCTGCAGGATGCCTTCGTGCGCATCAGCGATGCCGTGACGGAGACGCTTGAGGGGCTGGATGAAGAAGCCCTGCACCGCCGCCCGGCCGGCACCGGCAACCCCATCGCCTGGCTCGTCTGGCACCTGGCCCGGGTGGAGGATGCCCAGGTTGCCGCCGCAGCCGGCATTGAGCAGGTGTGGACGCACGCCGGTTTTGCTGCCCGCTTCGGGCTTCCGCTGGCCAACCGGGACACCGGATACGGGCACACCCGCGGGCAGGTGGACTCGGTCCGCACCACGGCCAGCCTGCTGGGCGACTACTACGAGGCCGTCCACCGGCAGACCATGCAGGTCGTTGGAGAACTGGCGGACCAGGACCTTGACCGGATTGTGGACGCCAACTGGGACCCTCCGGTGACGCTCAGCGTGCGGCTTGTCAGTACCCTCGCCGACTGCCTGCAGCACGTGGGCCAGGCAGGTTATGCGAAGGGCCTGGCGGCCGCAGGCCACGGCAACGGCCGTGCGTGAACTGGTGGTCCTGGGCACCGCGTCCCAGGTGCCCACCCGTATCCGGAACCACAATGGGTACCTGCTGCTGTGGGACGGGGAGGGGCTGCTTTTCGATCCCGGCGAGGGGACGCAGCGCCAGATGATCCACGCCGGCGTTTCGGCAACGCAGGTCACCAGGATCTGCCTCACCCACGTCCATGGCGATCATTGCTTCGGACTCCCCGGCGTACTGTCCCGGATGGCGCTGGACGGCGTCAACCACCCTGTCCACCTGCACTACCCGGCCTCGGGCGATGATGTGGTTCAGGCGCTGGTCTCCGTCAGCACGCCCGGCCTGGACCTGAGGCTCCATCCCCATGGCGCGGCCGGTGAAGTGGCGGACGGCCTGTACATCCGGCCGCTCAGGCACAGGATCGAAACGTACGGGTACCGCCTCACCGAACCCGAGGGCCGCACGTTCCTGCCTGACCGTCTCGCGGCAGCGGGCATCGCCGGGCCAGACGTCGGCCGCCTCCGCCGCGAAGGTACCCTCGCCGGCGTCGGACTCGCCGATGTCAGCGTTCCGCGCCCCGGGCAGCGCTTCGCGTTCGTCATGGATACAGCACCCTGCGACGGTGCCGAAGACCTTGCCGACGGCGCCGACCTCCTGGTTGCGGAATCCACCTTCAGCGACGACGACGGCGGGCTGGCGGGGGAATACCGGCACCTCACCGCCGGGCAGGCCGGGGATTTGGCCGGGCGTGGGAGCGTCCGGACACTGGTGCTCACGCACTTCTCGTCACGTTACGGCAACGACGTCAGCCTCCTGGCCCGGCAGGCGTCCGCCCGCGCCAACGGTGCCACAGTGATCGCTGCCGAAGACCTCCAGCGCATCCGGCTTCCAAACCGCCGCGGGGGCCCACAGTGACCGCGGCGGGGATAGGGTTAAAACCATGACTGCTGCTGCAGAATCGATTGTTGTCCTGGGTGGCCGCTTCGCCCGCGAACTCGAAGAGTTGGCGGTGCCGTGGGCGGCGGAGGAGGCCCCGGACCCCAATCTCCTGGTACTCAACGGACCTCTCGCCGCGGAACTGGGACTCGACCCGGCTTACCTGGGCTCGGAGGAGGGCGTGCGGTTCCTGGTGGGCAACCACGTCCCGGAGGGCGCCACGCCCGTGGCCCAGGCGTACGCCGGGCACCAGTTCGGCGGCTACTCGCCCCTCCTCGGTGACGGCCGCGCGCTGTTGCTGGGTGAGCTGGAGGATGCCCGCGGACTGTTGCGGGACCTGCACCTGAAGGGCTCCGGCCGCACGCCTTTCGCCCGCGCCGGTGACGGCCGTGCCGTCGTCGGGCCCATGCTCCGCGAATACGTGGTCAGCGAAGCCATGCACGCCCTTGGCATCCCCACCACCCGTTCCCTCGCCGTCGTGGCTACCGGACGGCAGGTGCGCCGGGATGACATGCTGCCCGGTGCCGTGCTGGCGCGGGTTGCCGGCAGCCACCTCCGGGTGGGCAGTTTCCAGTATGCGCGGGCCACGGAAAACATGGAGCTGCTGCGCCGGCTGGCGGACCACGCCATCAGCCGCCACTATCCGGACGCCGCTGCGGCGGAGAACCCCTACCTCGCGCTTTACCGTGCAGTGGTGGCCGCGCAGGCCTCGCTTGTGGCGCAGTGGATGCTGGTGGGGTTTGTCCATGGCGTGATGAATACAGACAACATGGCCATTTCCGGCGAAACAATCGATTATGGCCCCTGCGCCTTCATCGACGCCTTCAACCCGTCCGCTGTGTACAGCTCCATCGACGTTGGTGGCCGGTATGCCTATGCCAACCAGCCAGTCATGGCCGAATGGAACCTGGCCCGCCTCGCAGAAGCCATGCTGCCGCTCATCGACGAAGACCAGGAGGCGGCGGTCCCCCTGGCCGTGGAGGCGCTGGGCGGTTTCCGGCGGCACTACAGTGCCGCCTGGTCCGGCGGCATGGCCGCCAAGCTGGGCCTTGCTGCGGGGAAGCCGGAAACGGCGGAAGCCGCGGAGGTCTCGGACCTGGTGGACGGCGTTACCGGCATCCTCAAGGACGGCCCCGTGGACTACACGCTCTTCTTCAGGAATTTGGCCAAGGCCGCCCGGGGTGACAGCCGGCCCGTCCGCGGGATGGTCATGGACCTGGGTGCGTACGATGCCTGGGCCGAACGCTGGCAGAAGCTGGGGCCGGATGCCGGGCTGATGGACCGCACCAATCCCGCATACATTCCCCGGAACCACCTGGTGGAAGAGGCGCTGTCCGCGGCCACCGGCGGGGACCTGGCCCCACTGCACCGGCTGCTGGCAGCGGTGACGGCGCCGTACAGCGAACGCCCGGGCCTCGAACGGTACGCCGAAGGCGCCCCGGAAGACTTTGGGACGTACATGACCTTCTGCGGCACCTGAGCCTGGAAGGGCAGCCAAAAGGGCGGCAGCCGGAATATCCCGGCTGCCGCCCTTTCGCAGCTCTATGTGCTGAAGCTACATACCCGGCAGGCTATGCCACCCGTACGTACGAGGCCGCACCAACCCAGCTGACGGAGTGCACCTGGGTCTGGCTGCCGTTGACGCCGCCGCTGACCATCTGGCCGTCACCGGCGTACACGCCGACGTGGCCGGCTGAGATGACGAGGTCGCCCGGGGCGGGGGTGCCCACCACGGTGCCGTACTGGTAGAACTGGCCGGGAGCCAGGTCGCCGACGGACTTGCCGACGGCACGCAGGGCCTTCTCCACCATGGCGGTGCAGTCCTGGGTGACACCAACCTGGCCGTAAGCGTTGGCCAGGATGGCAGCGCCGGTGCCCGAGCCGGTGGCCGCCGGGGTTGCGGAGGCGTAGCCGAGGTTCATGCCGGTGTTGGCAGGAGCGGCGGCGCTTGCGGTCTGGACCGGTGCCGCGGCCGGAGCGACAGCCGGAGCGGCAGGTGCTGCGTAGCCGGCGCCGGGGATGGCGATCTGGTCACCGGGGTAGATGATCGAGGAAACGTCGAGGCCGTTGGCTGCCAGGACGTCGTTCAGGCCAACCCCGTAGGCGGACGCAATGGCGCCAAGGGTGTCACCGGAAACAACCGTGTGGACGTTGCCGGCAGCGGCGGCCGGTGCGGCGGCCACGGGCGCGGCAGGAGCCGAGTACGCCTGGACGTTAGTGGTTTCGGTGCTGTCCGGGCCGGTCACGCCTGCATGTGCCGGAGCTCCGACGCCGAACGCAATGCCCGATGCTGCGGCTACTGCCAGTGCCGGGCGTCCGAAGGTCCGGGCCTGGGCCTTGGCCGTAACGGCCAGACCCTGCAGGGCGATGGAGCCGGCCGGAGTAGCGCGGTGACGGGCGGTGGTGAAATTTTTTGACACGGTTGGTCGCCTCTCCCATGCCTGCGGGGTGAGCTGTCGGGTTCGGGCTGGAGATGCCCGGCCGGTAGCGCGCTTCGTCAGGGACGGAAGGCGATATCGACTTAACCCCAAGGCTTCGGTGAAGCCGCGGAAACTTGGTTCCCCCGTCCCTGCCAGCTGGAAAGCGATTGAATCCCGGTTCAGCGGCAGGGCTCGGCAAGCTGAGGGGAATGTCCCGCTTGGGAGGGACACGTGTACGACCATAACCCGACGTTCACCCGATTGTCACATTTGGATAACATACGAGGTGCTTCTCTCGGATGGACTTATTGCCCAGGGGGCGGCCCGGAACGCCTTGGTGACCTCGGATGATGCCCTGTCCCTAGTCTTTCTGGCAGGCCGACGTAACAAAGTCATAAAGTTGCGCGCGCAGCGGCCCTCCGGCGGCCACTTTCAGCACACCTTCCCGGGCTCCGACGGTAACGCTGAGGGGCAGCAGGGTGCCCACTTTATCTTCCGCAACAGCGTGTGGATCGCACCGGGCGGGACGCACCCGCAGGGGCAGGGCCGTGTCCGGTTCCCCTGGCCTGACCGTTAAGTTCCGTGGCCACGCCCCAACCTCAAACCCGGGCTCAGCCTCCGCCAGCAGGGGAGTGCCGCCCACGCTGTGCAGCGTAAGGGACGGAGCCCCTCCGGTGCCTGTCGGCTGGGGGCTGATGCGAAGGCGTACGACGGCGGTCCGGCCGTCCGCCGCCACCTCAAGGTACGGGTCCAGGGCCAGCCCGGCCACCTTCGCTGCGTCCGCGGCCAGGCAGAGTTCGCTGTTGTTGCGCGGCAACACGCCGAAGGGATCCGGGGCCGGGAGGGTCAGCTCTGCCGGTTGCTGTCCGGCCGCAGTGAAGGACACCGTGGCGCTGGCCTGCGACGATGCCGTTGCCGGGCCGGCGCAGGCCGGAGGCGGAAGCCGTGTGGGCACGCTTTTGGGCTGGTGCGGCGGGAGCTCCAGGCTGCCGGCCTGGGGCGTCCACTCGATGTCCCCGTCGAACAGCGGGGAACTGACGCTCGCCAGGTCAACCCTCAGGAGCCCGTCCGTGGTGTTGGTGAATTGGAGCAGGATATTGTTTTTCCCGTACTGGTCGCGGGACTGGTTTACCTCGATGGTGACCGGTCCGGGGACGGTGGCAGTGGGGGGCGCTGCCGGGGTGGGCTGCTGCGGGGTGCAGGCCGATACTGCCAGTACAGCTGCGGTCAGGAGCGGCAACGTCAGGCGGGCGTTTGTCCGTCTTGCTGTCCGTGCGGTGGCTGGGCCGCGGCGGATTGGTGTGCTGCGTGATGTGCTGGCGCCGGCCATGGGCACAGTCTAGGGCTGCGGCACGGCTTGCGTCTCTGCTGGATAACGATCCGCAAAAGTAAACCCTCAACCTGTGGTTGAGGCCGTAGGCTACGGGACTATGCCCCTGTTCGTTACCAAACCGAAGTCCCCGCTGCTCGGCGGACTTCTGGTGTTTGCCCTACTGGGCCCGGCAGCGCTGGTTCCGGCGTCGGCCGCGGACCGCCCGCCGGAGGGTTACCCCTCCTGGGAGGACGTCCGGCAGGCCAGGGAGTCTGAAGCGGGTACAGCGGCTGAGATCACCCGGATCGGCAACCTCCTCTCCGATTTGCAGGCGGATTCCGAAACGCTTGGCGGCGCGGCCGTGACGGCTGCGGCGGATTACGCCGCTGCCGAGGCGGCACTCACCGCGGCCACCAGCCGGGTCGAAGCCCTGGCGGCGCAGTCGGCAGCGGCAAACGGGGAACTGCAGGCGCACCGCAGGGAGATCGGCGCCCTCGCCGTTCAGTCTTACAAGACGGGTGCAACCACCGCCGGATTCTTCATGGCCCTTGACGCCCTTGAGGCCGGCAGCGTCCACGGACTCAACATGGTGGAGTTGGTGGGCGCGAAGACAGCCGGCCTGGTGGACCGGGCCGCGTCGGCTGCGAAGGTGGCATCGTCCCTGGGCGAACAGGAGAAAGCCGCACGGTCCGAGCGGGAGACCCTGGCCAGGGAGGCTGGAGCCCGGCTTGCCGGGGCCAGGTCGGCCCAGGACGCGGTAACCG
>NZ_JZTW01000013.1 GCF_000962805.1 Pseudarthrobacter chlorophenolicus
CTGCGGGCCCGGCACGGCGGCGCCTGGAGCCGCGGCCGGGCTTGCAGCAGTACCCTCCCGCGGTGACGCCGGGAGGCCGTCGCAGGCGGTGAGCCACAGCGGAAGCGCCAGGGCGGCAGCGACCGCCACCCACCCAATCCGCCGCCCCCCGGTTGCCGTTTCTCTTGGCATGCTGCACCGCAATTCCATCCGGTTATTCCAGTGGATTAACGTTACGGCGGCCCTCCCCGGCGGAGATGTCCGTGCGGTACCGGTTGGGACAAGAGTTGGTCACGGCGGAGTGCGCCAGCAGGGCTTCGGCCCGGCGCCACCCGGACACAGCTGCGCCCGGCACACGAGGATGCGTGCCGGGCGCGGCCGGAGTTGCGCGGATGGCCCGCGCAGAAGGCTAGGCTGCCGGGGCTGCTGCTGACAGTGCGTCGAAGACGCCCTTGATCTGCTCCACAACTTCAGCGTCGTCCTTGGGGTGGATCTCGGCGAAGCGCACCATGGAGCCGGGGACGGCCAGCTTGACGTCCTCAATGACCTGCGCGCCGGCAATGCCGGCGGCCTTGCGGGCCTCGTCCTGCGCCCAGACTCCGCCGAACTGGCCAAAGGCGGTGCCGACGACGGCGGTGGGCTTGCCGGCAAGGGCGCCGGCGCCGAAGGGACGGGACAGCCAGTCGATGGCGTTCTTCAGCGGAGCGGGGACGGTGCCGTTGTACTCCGGGGTGACCAGCAGGATGGTGTCGGCTTCGCCGGCGGCGGCGCGCAGTGCGGCGGCAGCGGCGGGAACCTGGCCCTCGACGTCGATGTCCTCGTTGTAGAACGGGATGTTGCCCAGGCTGTCGTGGATCACGACGTCCACCTGGTCGGGGGCGTTGAGCTGGATGGCCTCGGCCAGCTGCTGGTTGGTGGACCCGGCACGCAGGCTGCCAACGAGGGTAAGGATGGTGCTCTTCGTCATAAAAACTCCTTGGTAGGGGCCGCGGGAGGGCCGCAGGCCTTGTCAAAGCTGGGGCATGTGATGCCTTCACCAGACTAAACGGACCATGGTCCGTTTATTATTCCCGGGGTCTAAACTGGGTCCTGTGACCTCCATCCCACTGCGCCCCGAGCCGACTCCCGCAGCGGCCGAACGCAGCGATGCCGCGCGGAACCGGGAGCGGCTCCTGCTCGCTGCAAGGGAGCTGATTGCCGACTGCGGCACCGAGGGGCTCACCATGGACCGCCTCGCGGAGCGGGCCGGGGTGGGCAAGGGGACGGTATTCCGCCGCTTCGGCAGCCGGGCCGGCCTGATGCTGACACTGCTCAACGACTCCGAGGCGGACTTCCAGGCGCGGTTCATGTTCGGCCCGCCGCCCCTTGGGCCCGGAGCTTCGGGCCTGGAGCGGCTCATCGCCTTCGGTGCTGAACGCATTGCCTACGTGGTGGAGTTCGGCGACTTGGTCCTGGCCGCCGAAAATGCCTCGCGGGGGAGGTTTGAAGTGCCCGCCGCGGCGCTTTGGCTCCGGCACATCGAGGTGCTGCTGAGGGATGAGGGGTTCGACGCCGACCCTTGGCTCATGGCGGGGTCGCTCAGCGCCGCCCTGGACCCCGAGCGCCTCCTCGACCTGGTCCGCCGGCACGGCGTTCCGCCGGAGCGGCTGGTGGATTCCTGGCGGGATCTTGTCACACGCGTGGTGGCGGCCGCCTAGGTTAGCGTCCGGGGCGGGATCAGTCCAGTCAAATCAACTTCACAGAGTTATTCATAACGATCTGATACGGGCGTGTCCTTTTCCGGGCATTGGCGGGCATCTTGCGTTTACGGCTGTGATAGTTTCCTCTGGAATGTGACCCGCAACATAGTCCATCAGGACCAGCCTGCAAGGGCTGCGGGAGCCAGCTACCCGCTGGCAACGAACTCCGGCGACGCGGCACAACCCCCGCCCAGCCGGGGAAGACGGAAGGACCATCGCGTGATTGTTGTTTTGCCCCGCATTCCGGCACACCGGCGGGCCTGGCTGTGTCCGCCGCAGCAGCACGTGGCGGCGAAGCAAAAGTAGCCGTCCCATGCTCAAGTACCTTGCCAAGCGCGGCATCACGTATGTGGTGATGATCTTCCTGACCACGTCCGCCGGATATTTCCTGGCCGTCAGCTCCCTCAAGCCGGCGCTGCTGGAGCAGGAACGCATCCCCCGGCCCACGCCTGAACAGGTGGCCAACTCGATGCGCCTGAAGGGCCTCGACCCGGACCTCAACGCCTGGGAGCGTTACGTCCAGTGGCTTACCGGCGTAGTCACCCGCTGGGACTGGGGCAGGAGCCCCAACGGCGCATTCATCAACGCCGAATTTGGTGACCGAGTGTGGATTTCCACCCGACTCTTCCTGGCCTCCATCATCCTCACGCTCGTTATTGGCGTTGCCCTCGGTGTGTACTCGGCCGCCCGGCAGTACAAATTCCAGGACCGCGTCATCACGTCCTACAGCTACCTCGCCTACATCGTCCCTGCGCCCATCGCCTACTTCCTGGTGCAGCTGGGGGCCATCAACATCAACGAGACGGTGGGCCAGCGCATCTTCTTCGTCACCGGCATCTCCACCCCGGGGATGGAGCCTGGCTGGGCGCAGATAGTGGACATGGCGGCCCACTATGCCGTCCCCACGGTGGCCATCACGCTGGTGGGCTGGGGCGCGTACCAGATTGCCCAGCGCCAATACCTCCTGGACAACGTCAACGCCGACTTCGTCCGGACCGCCCGCGCCAAGGGGCTCAGCAGGAACCAGGCCATTGCCCGGCACGCCCTCCGTGTCTCGTTCATCCCGGTGGCCCAGAGCATCGCCTTCACCATCCCGGCCATCTTCGCCGGCGGTTTCTTTGCCGAAAAGATCTTCGCCTGGCCCGGCGTCGGTTCCTGGAGCATTGACGCCATTTCCCTCCAGGACGTCAACGCCGCCACCGCCACCCTGGCGTACGGCTCGGTCATCTTCGCCCTGGGCGCCATCCTGGCCGACTTCGCAACCACCCTGGTTGACCCGAGAGTGCGGGTGCAGTAACCATGACAAACCTCAACGCAGTGGACCCAGCCGCAGTAGCGCAGGACGCGCACCTGGAGAGCGCCGACGTCGTCATCGGCAAGTCCACCATCATCTTCCGGCGCTTCATGCGGAACAAGACCGCCGTGGCCGGCCTGGTCATCTTCGTCGCGCTCACCGTTTTTTCCTTCGTGGGTGGCTTCTTTACCACCTGGGACAAGGAAACCATCGACCCCTTCAACATCGGCATGCCGCCATCGGCCGAGCACTTCCTGGGCACCTCACAGGCGGGAATCGACCTGTATGCGATGACCGTTGAAGGCACCCGCATCTCCATCCTGATCGGCCTGATCGTGGGACTGGTCTCGGTGCTGATCGCCGCGGTCTACGGCTGCACCATGGCCTACTTCGGGGGCAAGGTGGACAAGGTGATGCTCTTCATCCTCGAAGCGCTCATCATGATGCCGGCACTGCTCGTGGTTGCAGTCGCCACCAGCGGGGGCGGAGCCGGCCTCAAGCGCGACCTGCCGTCCTGGCTGCTGCTGATCATCGTCCTGCTCGTCTTCAGCTGGATGGGAACCGCCAGGCTGATCCGGTCCCTGTCCATGTCCCTGATGCAGCGCGACTTCGTGAAGGCGGCCCAGTACATGGGGGTCCCGCCGCGGCGGATCGTCTGGCGGCACCTGGTCCCCAACATCGGCTCCCTGCTGGTACTGGACATCACCCGCGGCGTCACCGGCGCCATCCTCGCCGAGGTGGCCTTCTCGTTCATCGGCATCGGCATCAAGGTTCCGGACGTCAGCCTGGGTGTCCTGATCGGCGGTGCCACCTCGCAGGTGCAGACCTTCCCGTGGATGTTCTGGGTGCCGCTGACGGTGATGTTCCTGCTCACCGGATCCCTGGCCATGATGAACGACGGCCTGCGGGACGCGTTCGACCCAAGTTCCAGTTCCACGGGCAAGGCCCGAAAGGCCAGGAAGATCCGTGCGGAGATGAGCAAATGAGCAGCGAAACCACTACCGGATCCGGAACCACCGCATCGGTCAACTCCACCGCAGACGCCGTCGAGCGGCTGCACATAGCTGGGCTCCACGCGCCCACTGACGCCGTGCTCTCCGTGCGGGACCTCAACGTCCGGTTCAACTCGGAGAACGGGGTGGTCCATGCCGTGCGTGGCGTGGACTTCGACCTGCTGCCGGGCAAGACGCTGGGCATCGTAGGCGAATCAGGCTCGGGGAAGTCCGTGACCTCGCTGGCTATCATGGGCCTGCTTCCGGAGACCGCCGAGGTCACCGGTTCGGTCCGGCTCAAGGGCCGCGAACTGCTGGGGCTCAGCGACAAGGCCATGTGCGAATACCGCGGCAATGAGCTGGCCATGGTCTTCCAGGACCCGCTGTCCTCCCTGACGCCCGTGTACACCGTGGGCACCCAGATCATCGAAGCGCTGACCATCCACAATCCCACCATGAGCAAGCAGGCCAAAGAAGCCCGCGCCGTCGAGCTCCTGGCCATGGTGGGGATCCCCAGCCCGAAGGACCGGCTGAAGGCCTTCCCGCACGAATTCTCCGGCGGCATGCGCCAGCGCGTAATGATCGCCATCGCCATTGCCAACAACCCCCGCGTGCTTATTGCGGATGAGCCGACGACGGCCCTGGACGTCACCATCCAGGCCCAGGTCCTCGAGGTGCTGCACACCGCGCAGGAGGAAACCGGTGCCGCCGTCGTGATGATCACGCACGACCTTGGCGTGGTGGCGGGCATGGCCGACGACATCATGGTGATGTACGCCGGAAAGCCCGTGGAAACCGGCGCGGTGGACGATATCTACTACAACCCCCGGATGCCCTACACGCTGGGCCTGCTCGGCGCCGTCCCCCGCGTGGACGTCTCGGAAAAGTCATCCCTGGTGCCCATCGACGGCATACCGCCGAACCTCCTGCACACCCCCACGGGATGCTCCTTCGCACCGCGCTGCCCGCTCGCCACAGAGGCCTGCCTGGAAGGGGAACCCGCCCTGGCGCCCGTCCCCGGCGTCGCCCTCCACCACGCCGCCTGCATCAAGTCGGAGGCCCTCGGCGGGGACGTGGACGTCCACGATATTTTCTCCGCTCCACCCGTTCCGGAATCCCGCTTCGACGCCATCCCGCGGGAAAACCGCTCAACAGTCCTCGAGCTCAAGGACGTGCGCAAGCACTTCCCGCTGACCAAGGGTGCGCTGCTCAAGAAGCGAATCGGCACCGTCAAGGCCGTGGACGGACTGAGCTTCGATGTCCGTGAAGGTGAATGCTTCTCCATCGTGGGCGAATCGGGTTCCGGAAAGACCACCACGCTGCTGGAAATCATGGAGTTCCACAAGGACCAGGACGGCGAGGTGGTGATCGGCGGCATCAGCAACAAGCAGGCCGCCGACACCAAGACCAAGAACGCCATGCGGCGCGAACTGCAGATGGTGTTCCAGGACCCCACCGGCGCCCTGGACCCGCGGTTCACCGTCTACGAGGTCCTCGCGGAACCGCTGCAGAACGCCGGCCTGGACCGCCAGGCCATCCGGAAACGGATCATGGAGCTGATGAAGCTCGTGGGCCTGCAGCCGGACCACGTGAACCGGTTCCCCAACCAGTTCTCCGGCGGCCAGCGCCAGCGCATCGGCATCGCCCGCGCGCTTGCGGTGAACCCCAAGCTGGTGGTGCTGGACGAGCCGGTCTCTGCGCTGGACGTTTCGGTACAGGCCGGGGTCATCAACCTGCTGGACAAGCTCCGCGCGGAACTGGGGCTGAGCTACCTCCTGGTGGCCCACGATCTCTCGGTTGTCCGGCACATCTCCAACCGCGTGGCGGTAATGTACCTGGGCAAGATCGTGGAGATCGGCGAGGTGGACCGCGTGTTCGACAACCCGCGGCACCCGTACACCCGCGCACTGCTCTCCGCCATCCCGGTGCCGGACCCCCACGTGGAACGCACCCGGGAACGCATCATCCTCAAGGGCGACCTCCCCTCGCCGCTGGATGCCCCCAAGGGCTGCAACTTTGCCACCCGCTGCCCGGTGTTTGCCGCCCTCCCCGCCGCGAAACAGGAAAAGTGCCTCACCCTGGAACCGCCGCTGGAAGCCGTGGCCCCGTCGTCGGCGGCCCAGGCGCTGGAACCTGCGGCACCTTCGCCGGATCAGCGTTTCGCCTGCTTCTTCCCTGACGGAGAACTGGACGAAGACATGCTGGTGAGCCACGACCAGGCGGAACACCATGCACCCTAGATTTAGCCGACCCACCCGCACCACTCGCATCAACGAAGGGAAAACCATGAGGAATCTGAACAGGATCGGCGGAGCTGCAGCCATTGCTGCTGCTCTGGCGCTGACGGCCTGCGGCAGTGGCGGCTCCACGGGGCCGGAGACAGCCAAGGGGCAGGAGGCGGGCAGCGACCTGTCCAAGCTGATCAGCATCAACGAAAAGCCGGCAGCAGATCTTGAGCAGGGCGGCAAGGTCACCCTTCCGCTGGGCAACATCGGCCCGGACTTCAACGGCTTCTCCAACAACGGCAACAGCGCGGACAACTCCGCCCTGCAGGTCCCCATCAACCCGGTTGCCATGAACAGCGGCGGCATGGGTGGCTGCTGGAAGGTCGACTTCACCGGAAAGGTCACGCCCAACACGGACTTCTGCGAGTCCGTAGAGAGCGAGGTCAAGGACGGCAAGCAGACCATCACCATCAAGGTCAATGACAAGGCCACTTACAACGACGGCACCCCCATCGATGTGAAGGCTTTCCAGAACACCTGGAACATCCTCAAGAGCCCGGACAACGGCTACGACATCGTCAGCTCCGGCGCCTACCAGTTCGTCGAGTCGGTAGAGGCCGGCAGCAGCGACAAGGAAGTCATCGTCAAGACCACGCAGCCGGTCTACCCCATTGACTCGCTCTTCTTCGGCCTGATCCACCCGGCCGTGAACACCCCGGAGATCTTCAACGAAGGCTTCAACGGCAACATGCACGCCGAGTGGATGGCCGGCCCGTTCAAGCTTGACCAGTACGACTCCGCTGCCAAGACGGTGACCCTTGTGCCCAACGACAAGTGGTGGGGCAAGAAGCCGGTCCTGGCCAACGTCACCTTCCGCCAGCTGGAGAGCAGCGCCCAGATCGCCGCCTTCAAGAACGGTGAAATCGACGCCGTCTCGGCCAACACCATCACGCCCTACAAGCAGCTGGAAGGCACCAAGGACGCAGACATCCGCCGCGGCCAGCGCCTGTTCGCCGGCGGCATGAACATCAATGCCCAGAAGGTCACCGACGTCGCCATCCGCGAAGCCATCTTCGCCGCCGTGGACCGCGAAGCCCTCCGCAAGGTCCGCTTCAACGGCCTCAACTGGGAAGAGCCCAGCTCCGGCTCCATGATGCTCCTGCCGTTCTCCGAGTACTACCAGGACAACTACCCCGTGAAGGAAACAGGTCCGGACGCTGCCAAGAAGGTCCTGACTGATGCCGGCTACACGGCCAACGCCAACGGCATCATGGAGAAGGACGGCAAGCCTGCCGCCTTCAAGATCAGCAACTTCGGTGACGATCCCACCACCCTGGCCTTCACCCAGACCCTGCAGAAGCAGCTGCAGGCCGGCGGCATGGACGTCGGAATCGACCAGCGTGCTTCCGCCGACTTCGGCAAGGTCATCGGCGGCCGCGACTTCGACATGAGCGTCTCGGGCTACACCGTAGGCCCGGACGCCACCGACGCCGTGAAGCAGTACTACGATTCCAAGACCAACGAGAACCAGCTGGGCGACGCCGAGCTGGACAAGAAGATCGCCGACCTCGCCTCCATCGAGGACAACGCCGAGCGCAACAAGGCGGCCATGGAGGTCGAAAAGGAGCACATGGCGAAGTACTTCTCCATGGGCGTGGTCATGAACGGCCCACAGATCTCCTTCGTCCGCACGGGCCTCGCCAACTACGGCCCGTCGCTGTTCCAGAGCCTGTCCCAGGTTCCGGACTGGACCACCCTGGGCTGGGAAAAGAAGTAATCCCGCCCGCCGCTTAGCCGCAGCCGGGGCCGGCGCCTCCCGAAAGGGGGACGCCGGCCCCGGCCGTTTAACCGACAGCGTTTAACCGATAGCCGGATTGCCGGTAGGCGGCGGTGCAGGACCCCGCAGCGGTGACACGCGCGCCGGAGTAGCGTTGGTGGCATGAGCGGAACTGAAGCTGAGCCACGCACCATCCGTACCGCCGTCGTCGGCTTTGGACTCTCCGGCAGCGTCTTTCACGCCCCCCTGCTGGACGCGGACAAGAGGTATTCGCTGGACATCGTGGCCACCTCAAACGCCGACCGCCAGGAGGCGGCGAAAGGCCGCTACCCGGGGGTCAAGACCGTCCGCGACGGCGAGGCGGTCCTGGAGCTGTCCGACGCCCTGGACCTGGTGGTGCTGGGAACCCCGCCGGCCACGCATTACCCGCTGGCCAAAGCGGCGCTGGAGGCCGGGCTGGACGTGGTGGTGGACAAACCGTTCGCCATCTCCAGCGAAGAAGGGCAGGAGTTGACCGGGCTGGCCCGCAAACTCGGGAGGGTCCTCACCGTCTTCCACAACCGGCGCTGGGACGGCGACTTCCTGACCCTGCGGAAACTGCTCGCCGCTGAGGCTGTGGGCGAAGTGACTCGGTTCGAATCACGTTTCGAGCGGTGGTCGCCCAACATCGCGAAGGCCTGGAAGGCGCGGGCCACGGCTGCCGAAGGCGGCGGTGCCCTGTTCGACCTTGGCAGCCACCTGATCGACCAGGCGCTGCAGCTCTTCGGCCCGGCCGACGTAGCCCACGCCGATCTGCAGGCCCGCCGCTCCGACGAGCGGGCCGACGACGACGTCTTCCTGGTGCTCCGCCACCACTCGGGGGTGGCCAGCCACCTCAGCATGAACATGCTCTGCGCGCAGCAGGCCCCGCGGTTCCGTGTGCTGGGCTCGGTGGGCGGCTTCACCAAGCACGGCGTGGACCCGCAGGAACCATTCATCGTGGCCGGCGGCAGCCCCCTGGACCAGGAGTACGGCGTGGAGGCACCCGAGTGGGCGGGCCTCCTGGGGCGCGACGGCCACCTGGACCGGCTTCCCACCGAACGCGGCAACTACCCCGGGTTCTACCGCCTCCTGGCAGACAAGATCCTCGACGGCGGAGCAGAGTCATCCCTGCCCCTCCCTGTAGACCCGGAGGACGCGTTGGAGGTCCTCAAAATCATCGAGAGCGCGAGGAAAGTGGCCGCGCCCAAGGCTTAACCACGAAAGCTGGGCGACAGACATCCGGCAGCGTGCGTCAGAGCGACGAAGGAGCAGCACGCAGAGGATGTGTGTCGCCCAGTGCAGCGGGCGAGGAGACTTAGGCCGAGACGAGCTCGTGCCAGTCGGAAACCAGGGGCAGGTTGTGTGCCTCGGACACGGAGTGGTGGGCCACGTGTCCGGCGGCGATGTTGAGGCCGGCCGCGAGGGCGGGATCGCGGTCGAAGGCTGCCTTGACGCCCAGGTTCGCGAGGGACACGGCGTAGCGCAGCGTGACGTTGGTCAGCGCGTAGGTGGAGGTGTTCGGGACGGCACCGGGCATGTTGGCCACGCAGTAGAAGATCGTGTTGTGGACCTTGTACGTGGGTTCCTGGTGCGTGGTGGGGTGGGTGTCCTCGAAGCAGCCGCCCTGGTCCACGGCGATGTCCACCAGGACCGAGCCGGGCTTCATGCGGGCAACGAGGTCGTTCGTGACCAGCTTGGGGGCCTTGGCGCCGGGGATCAGCACGGAGCCGATCACCAGGTCGGCGTCCACTACGGACTTTTCGATCTCGTAGGCGTTGGAGGCCACGGTCTTCAGCCGGCCCTGGTACTGGGCGTCCAGTTCGCGGAGGCGGTTGATGTTGATGTCCAGGATAGTGACATCGGCACCCAGGCCCAGGGCCATGGCGGCGGCGTTGGTGCCGGCCACACCTGCGCCGAGGACAACAACCTTGGCGGGGCGGACGCCGGGAACGCCGCCCAGCAGGACGCCCTTGCCGCCGGCGGGAGCCATCAGGGAGGAGGCGCCCACCTGGACGGACAGCCGGCCGGCAACCTCGGACATGGGGGCGAGCAGCGGGAGGGTGCGGCCCTCCTGGACGGTCTCGTAGGCAATGGCGGTGACGCCGGAGTTGATCAGCTCCTGGGTGAGCTCGGGCTCGGCGGCCAGGTGCAGGTACGTGAAGAGGATCAGGCCCTTGCGGAACCGGTGGTACTCAGCCTTGACGGGCTCCTTGACCTTCATCACCATGTCCGCGCGGGACCAGACGTCATCGGCTTCGGTGACGATCTCGGCGCCGGCGATGGCGTATTCCTCATCGGTGATGCCGGAGCCCAGGCCCGCGCCGCGCTCCACCAGCACCGAGTGGCCGTGGGTGCGGAATTCGTGCACGCCGGCTGCGGTGATGGCGACGCGGAACTCGTTGTTCTTGATTTCTTTCGGGACACCGATGATCATCGTGGGCTCCAGGTTCTCGGCGGGTAAGCCGGAAAGTGCGGAAGGTTTTCGTGTTTCCACGATAAATCCGCTGTGAGCCAGCCGACATTGGCCGCGGTAGGGCCTGGTGGCGGGATCCCCGGAATTCCGGGAAATCCGCTCCTCTGAGATAGACATTTGTCGAGGGTGGGAGCGTCAGGTGTCGCCTGTTGTCCGTTCGTGCCCACGGGCTGGCGGGCAGTAATGTTGGCGCATGCAGCAGCAGGGTGTGGAACAGCTCGTGGAGCAGGTGGCGCAGAAGCTGGGCCGCGGCCTTTCGCTGGAGGACCTGGACGGCCTGCTCCTCGCGTACAGCTCCAACCAGTCCCATGCGGACCGGGTTCGCGTGAACTTCCTGCTCAGCAAAAAGGTGCCGGCGGACGTGAGCGCATGGCAGCTCTCGCAGGGCATCGCCACTGCCGTGCGGCCGGTGGTGGTGCCGGCTAATCCGGACCTGGGCATGCTGGGCCGCGTCTGCGTCCCCCTGATGGTGCGCGGCTTCCGCGTGGGCTATTTGTGGGTGCAGCAGGATTCGGCGGAGGAGAGCCCGACGGCGATCCTCACCCAGCTGCCGGCGGTGAACCATGAGCTGGAGCTGCTGTCCGGGCTCCTGCTGGACTCCAACACGGCCGAGTCCGAGTTCCGGCGCAGCCGTGAACGCGAGTTCCTGTCCGCCTGCTCCGGCGAACCGAATGCCGTGGCCGCAGTCGCCGGCTGGAAGGAAGTCCAGGGCCGCGGGCCGTGGCAGATGGTCACCGTGCTGGACGCCGATGGCTGGGCCAGCGGCCCGGACCCCATCGCCTCCACCCTGATCCACCGGTCCACTGCACTGCAGGCCACCGTGGGCGTGGACGCAGCACTGTTCAGTGCCGGCACGGAGACCCATTCGGTGGTGCTGTTCCGCGAGCTGTCCGGCCGGGCCAACCATGCGCAGGTCCTGGTGCACTACCAGCTGGAGCTGGCCAAGCGGTCCGGCCGGCCGGTGCACCGCATCATCCTTGGCATCAGTGAAGGGTTCACCCGGACCCGCCAGCTGGGCGAGGCGTACCGGCAGTCGAAGCTCGCAGCCCAGGCGGCCGCCGTCGACCCCCAACTGGGTGAGCTGGTGGACTGCCGGTCCACCGGCGTTTACCAGCTGCTGGCCTCCGCCGGAGGCGGGGTGGGTGCCTGGGCCGATTCGGGGTCCGTGTACTTCCGGATGCTCGAAGACCATGACCGGAACAGCGAACTCATTCCGGTGCTGGAACTCCTTTACGACAACGATGGTTCCGTCCAGGACGTGGCCACGAAGCTCCATCTGCACCGGAGCAGCATCTACAACCGGCTGGGCAGGATCCGCCAACTCCTGGGCGTGGACCCGCTAAGGGGGCTGCCCCGGTTGGAGCTGCACGCCGCCCTGAAGATGCGCCGGTGGGCTGCCCGGCCCAGGATCTAGCGGCGGGCCCGCCCGGAGGTCGCCGCCACGAAGGAGGTGATCGCCTCTGCCACCTGCCGGGACCGGAGGTGCTGGACCACATGGCCCGCTCCCGGGATTTCCACGAAGTGCCCATGCGGCGCCGCAGCAGACAACCGGCGTGACCATTCAGGGCCGGCAACCTGGTCCTGCCCGCCGCGCAGCACCAGGACGGGAATGTCGATGCCGGCCACGCACTTCTCGGTGGGGTAGTCCATCATCACCGGAACTTCGGTGAAGTACCAGCGCGGGCCGCAGCGGAAGTAGTCAGACATAACTGTCCAGTTGGACGCCGCCGATTCGCGCAGGAGCGCATCCAGCAGCAGGGCGACACCCTGGCGTGTGACAGTCCTGTGGCGTTCGTCGACCACGGGGCCCATCAGCACCAGCTGCCGCACCCGGTCCGGCGCGTGACGGGCCGCCTCAATGCTGAACTGAACGCCCATTGAATGGCCCACCAGGATGTAGGATTCGATGCCGCTGGATTCGAGGGTTTCGGCAATGAAGGCGCCGTAGTCCTCCACGGGCAGCTGCCGCGCGGGCCGGGGCGTTCCGCCGAACCCGGGCAGATCCATGGAATACGTGGGCGCGGTGGCGGCCAGCAGATGGTGCAACCGCCGAAGGTAGCGGTGCGAAGCGCCGATTCCGTGGATCAGGATATATGCCGGCCCTCCGTTGGCCGGCACTGCGCCGTGCGAGGGCGGCGGCGTGCCGTCCGCCCAGAAGATCCGGCCGGACAGGCCGCGTGCTTCAACTGCCGAGGACCGCAGGGGGACCGTCATCGGTGCCCTGCGCTGCCGTCGGCAACACCGGACGCGCCGGAACCGCCGGCGCTGCCTGTGGCCACGCTGTCCGGCGCCGGGCCGTCCGCACGTGCACTGTTGGTGCCGGCGGCATGTGTGCCGCCGTCCGCCGCGGCCTCGCGTTCCTTCCGCCGCTGGGTCTCCAGCCAGGCCAGGATGGCGCTCTGCCGGATCCGCCGGTGGGTACCCCGGTATTCCACGGGGATTTCGCCGCGGTCCGTCATGTTGCGCAGGTACGTGTGGGAAATGCCGGCCAGTTCAGCGGCCCGGGAGGTGGTCAGCATTTCCTCCACGCTGCTGACGGTCACCGCCTCGCCGCGGCTGAGCCGTGCCAGGAGGTCCACGACGGCGTCCCTTGCCTGGGCGGGCAGACGGTGGACGGTGCCGTCCACAAAGACGGTGATGTCGTCGCTGTCCCGCAGGGCGCGGGCGAGGCCGCCGGCATCTTCTGCGGGCAGTCCGGCTGTCACGCGGGGGGCTATCAGTGCCATACAGGAAGCCTAACGCTCCGTTGCAGCGGTTCCCTGCCGGGCACAGGGCCGGCCTCGCGGGGTTGGGTGTGGAACCCATCGAAAAAGGAAGTGGGGGGCGGCCAAAAGAAAGCGTTGACACGGCGTTAGTAACGCGCGTAACCTCAATCACACGATCCAAGTAACGCGCGTTACCCACAAGGTGGCCGCGGTACAGGAAACACCTCACCACGCAGAAGCTGGCACGGCCCAGTCGACGAAGACCCGGAGCATTCAATGGCGAAAAGCACCACACCCCAGCAGTCCGCCGCCGTGCGGCAGCGGGGCGTCACCATGAATGACGTCGCCAAGCACGCCGGCGTTTCCCGGACAGCCGTTTCGTTCGTCCTGAGCAACCGCGAAAACGCCAGCATTTCCGAGGAAACCCGCACCCGGATCAACGAGGCCGTCCAGGAACTGGGTTACCGGCCCAACGCCGGCGCCCGTGCACTGGCATCCCAGCGCAGCGGCTGGTACGGCATTGTCACCGAGATCGTCACGGCCCCGTTCGCCGTCGACATCATCAAAGGTGCCCAGGACCAGGCCTGGCTTGACCGCCGGTTCCTGCTCATCGCGCCCTCCGACCAGGCCGATGCCGTAGGACCCAACCAGGGCCTGGAAGATGCTGCGACGGAGAAGCTGTTGGAACAACGAGTGGAGGGACTTCTGTACGCAGCCACCTTCCACCGGGGCGTCCACGTTCCGGAAAGCGCCAATGAAGTACCCACTGTCCTGATCAACTGTTTCGACGCTGATGGAAAGCTGCCCTCGATCGTCCCTGACGAGCGTGCGGGTGGCCGGGTGGCCGTCGAACGGTTGCTCAAGGCCGGCCACACGCGGATAGGAGTTATCAACCTTGACCCGGTGATTCCTGCTGCAGTGGGGCGGTTGGAAGGTGCACGCGAAGCACTGGCCGCCGCCGGACTGGACCTGGATCCGGAACTGGTGGTGTCCGGATACGCGACGGCCGACGGCGGCTACGAGGCCGCCGGCCGGATCCTGGACCGGTACCAGGGGGAGCGCAGGCCAACGGCACTGTTCTGCCTCAACGACCGCATGGCGATGGGCGCCTATGACGCCATCAAGGAACGGGGCCTGACCATCCCCGGAGACATCGCCGTGATCGGCTTCGACAACCAGGAACTGATTGCGGCCTACCTGCGGCCCAAACTGACCACCGTTGCGTTGCCGTTCGAAAAAATGGGAGCCCTGGGAGTCCAGACGCTCGCCGCCCTTACAGCAGGACAGCCGATCATTGCCGACCAGCAACTGGTCGACTGTCCGCTGCTAGAACGCTCTTCGGTCTGACCGCGAAATCAAGTTCCGAAGAGCAAAACCCCTAACCCACCCTTCACCTCGCTGATGAAGACAGGAAAGAGACATCCATCATGACACAACCCCGATTCTTCCGGGCTGCCCGGATCACGGCTGCTGGCCTGGCCGTGGGAGCGATGCTGCTGACCGGCTGCGCGGCCAACACCAACAAGGCAAACAGCACCGACGCCGGCTCCAACGCGAGTGCGCTGCTCACCATCCCGCGTGAGGACATGGGCACGTTCGTGCAGAACTTCAACCCCTTCGCCCCCACCGTGAACCCCATGGTCCAGCAGTCCATCTACGAATCGCTGCTGATCTTCAACCCGGCCAACGGGGACACGGTGCCGTGGCTCGCCACCGAGTGGAAAGCCGCCGACGACGGCAAGTCCGTCACGTTCACGCTGCGCGACGGCGTGAAGTGGTCCGACGGGCAGCCCCTGGTGGCCCACGACGTGGCCTACACGTTCGAGCTGCAGAAGAAGATCAAGGGCGGGTTCGAATACCTCGACGGCGTCACCGCCGAAGGCAACAAGGTCACGTTCAACTTCAACAAGCCGTGGTCCCCGGCGCTTTACGACGTCGGCCAGCTCACCATCCTGCCCAAGCACATCTGGTCCACGCTCGCCGACCCCGAAAAGGAGGCGAACGCCAAGCCCGTGGGAACCGGTCCCTACACCGAGGTGGACAGCTTCCAGGCGCAGTCCTTCGTGCTGAAGAAGAACCCCAACTACTGGCAGCCGGAGAAACAGAAGATCGCCGGCATCAAGATGCTCGCCTTCGCCGGCAACGACGGCGCCAACCTTGCCGCGGCCAACGGCGATGTGGACTGGGCACCGCAGTACATCCCGAACATTGAAAAGACGTTCGTCTCCAAGGACAAGGACCACCGCCAGTACTGGTTCCCGCCCACGGGCGCCATGATCAACTGGCAGCTCAACACCACCAAGGCACCGTTCAACGACGTTGACGTCCGCAAGGCACTGAGCATGGCCGTGGACCGGGACCAGGTCACCAAGATCGGCATGAGCGGCTACGCCCAGCCGGCCGACTGCACGGGCCTGTCCGGCAACTACGAGACCTGGAAGAGCAGCGAGGTCAAGGACAACTGCACCTGGACCAACCACGACGTGCAAAAGGCCAACGAGCTGCTGGACAAGGCCGGCTACGCCAAGGGCGCGGACGGCAAGCGCACCCTCAAGGACGGCAAGCCGTTCGAGTTCAAGATCTCCGTGGGAGCCTCCTCCTCCGACTGGCTGTCCGTAGCCAACGTGATCGCCCAGAACCTTGCAGAGGTGGGGGTGACCGCCAAGGTGGATTCCCCTGACTGGGCCGCCGTGGTGGCAGGCTACGAAACGGGCACCTTCGATTCCGGCATCGTCTGGAGCGCCAACGATCCCAGCCCGTACAAGTACTTCAACACCGCCATGGGCTCGGCAACCGTGAAGCCGGTGGGCACCAAGACGTTCGACAACTACCACCGCTTCGGCGACGCGAAGGCCGACGCCCTGCTGGCCCAGTTCGCCGCGGAATCCGACGAGTCCAAGCAGAAGGACCTCGCCAACAAGCTCCAGGAAGAGTACAGCGACGCCGCTCCGCTGGTGCCGCTCTTCTCCGGCCCGGAGTGGGGCGCCTTCAACGACACCCGCTTCACCGGCTGGCCCACCCAGGACAACCCCTACGCCACCCTCTCGGTCCGCGCCCCCACCACGGTGCTGGTGCTGACCTCGCTGGAACCGCGTAAGTAGTCCCTACCGCCGCCCTAACCTCGCTTCGCTTCGGCCAGGGAACCCAGGCGGCGTGGGCCCATCCACCGCCCTAACCTCGCTTCGTGACACCGCTGGCCGCCGGAATCTCCGGCGGCCAGCCCCCCAAACCTTTCACCACTCCCGAATTGGAGGGAACCCGTGCGCTTCATCCTGCGCCGGCTGGGTTTCTACCTGGTCGCCTTCTGGGCATCCATCACCCTGAATTTCCTGCTCCCGCGCTTCATGCCGGGGGACCCCGTTTCCCGCATGTTCGCCCGCTCCCAGGACAGGATGCAGCCCGAGCAGATCGAAGCCCTGCGCCGGTTGCTGGGTGTGGATGACCGGCCCCTGTGGGAGCAGTACGCCGGCTACCTGCAGAACATCTTCACCGGCCAGATGGGCGTTTCCATCTCACGTTTCCCGGCGCCGGTCACGGAGGTCATCTCGTCCCAGATCGGCTGGACCCTCCTGCTGGGCGGAACCGCCCTGGTGATTGCCGCCGTCGTGGGTAACCTGCTGGGCATCGTGGCCGCGTGGCGCCGCGGCGGCGCGATCGATTCGGCGCTGCCTCCCGTGCTGGTGTTCATCGGATCGTTCCCCTACTTCTGGCTGGCGATGGGTGCCCTGTACCTGTTCGGCGTGGTGCTGGGCTGGTTCCCCATCCGGCATGCGTTCACGGACGGACTGGAGCCCGCGTTCACCTGGGAGTTCATCGGCGACGTCGGCGCGCACCTGGTGCTCCCGGCGCTGACCATCGTGCTGGTGTCCATCGGCGGCTGGATGCTGGGCATGCGCAACACCATGATCGCCACCAACTCCGAGGACTACATCACCATGGCCGAGGCCAAGGGCCTGCGCCCGGGACGCATCATGCTCCGCTACGCGGCACGCAACGCCATGCTGCCGTCCGTAACCAGCTTCGGCATGGGACTGGGCTTTGTGGTGGGTGGGGCACTGCTCACCGAAGTGGTGTTCGCCTACCCCGGTGTTGGCTACCAGCTCCTCAACGCCGTCCAGGGACTGGACTATCCGCTCATGCAGGGCCTGTTCCTCACCATCACCGCCGCCGTGCTGCTGGCGAACTTCCTGGTGGACATCCTGTACGTCCGCCTCGACCCGCGCGTGCGCAGCAACTGACCGGCCGCAGACAAAGGACCCACCATGGCAACCGCAATCCTCCAGCAACCCGGCACCACGGCAGGCAAAACCCCCGCCGCGAAACCCAAAACCAAACCCAACCGCAGCTTTATCCACGGGCTGCTGACCAACAGGAAGGCCCTGGTGGGCATGGCCGTGATGGCCCTGTTCATCGTGGTGGCGCTCCTGGCCCCGGTGCTGTTCCCCGGCGACCCCTCCCGGATCACCGCCATGGCGTCCCTGGAACCGGATGCCGAGCACTGGCTGGGCACCACGGCAAAAGGCCAGGACGTGCTGGCACTGACCGTGCACGGCGCCCGGAGTTCGCTGCTGGTGGGCCTCACGGTGGGTTTCGCCTCCACGTTCATCGGCATCCTCGTGGGCCTGGCTTCGGCCTACTTCGGCCGGTTCATCGACGAGGCTCTGTCCCTTGTCACCAACGTCTTCCTCCTCCTGCCCGGGCTGCCGCTCCTGGTCATCCTGGCCGCGTTCCTTCCGCCGGGGCTGGGAACCGTGATCCTGGTGCTCGTTGTCACCGGCTGGGCGGGCTCCGCCCGTGTCCTGCGCTCGCAGGCCCTCTCCATCCGGTCCAAGGATTTCGTGGCCGCCGCGGTGGTGTCCGGCGAACGGGCGGGCCGGATCATGTTCCGGGAAATCCTCCCCAACATGGCCTCGATCGTGATGGGCACCCTGCTGGCCTGCGTGATCTACGGAATCGGCGCCCAGGCGGGCCTTGAGTTCCTTGGACTAGGGGACGTCAGCACCGTCTCCTGGGGCAACAACCTCTTCTGGGCCGGCAACGAGGGCGCGCTGCTCACCGGAAGCTGGTGGGTCTTCGTGCCGTCGGGCGTGTGCATCGCACTGGTGGCGTTCGCTTTGGCCCTCATCAACTACGCCGTGGATGAGGTCACCAACCCCCGCCTGCGGAAGATCAAGACCCCCAAAACCGCCACGGCCGGAACGCCTGCACCCATTGAAAGGAGCGCCGCCAAATGACAGTTTCCCAGACCTCCTTCGGGTCCCACGAACCCATCCTGGACGTGCGGGACCTCACCGTGAAGTACATCGGGGATACCCGCTCCACCACCGCCGTGGACCGCGTCTCCTTCAGCATCGGCACCGGCGAGGTCTTCGGCCTGGCCGGGGAATCGGGCTGCGGCAAGTCCACCATCGCCAACTCGATCATGCGCCTGCTCAAGGACCCCGCGAAGATCGCCGGCGGCAGCATCTCCTTCGGCGGCAGGGATGTGCTGGCCATGAGCACGGAGGAACTGCGGCGCTTCCGCTGGCAGGACGTGGCCATGGTGTTCCAGTCGGCAATGAACTCGCTCAACCCGGTGCTGACCATCGGCGAGCAGATCGTGGACATCTTCACCACCCACGCCGGGCTGTCCCGCAAGGAATCGCTGCGGCGGGCCGGGGAGCTGCTGGAGCTGGTCCGGATCGACCCCGCCCGGCTGAAGTCCTACCCGCACCAGCTCTCCGGCGGCATGCGGCAGCGCGCCGTCATCGCCATGGCCGTGGCGCTCAAGCCCTCCCTCCTGATCCTGGATGAGCCCACCACCGCCCTGGACGTGGTGGTGCAGCAGGAGATCATGGCCCAGATCAAGGAACTCCAGCGCGAGCTGGGCTTCTCCGTCCTGTTCATCACCCACGACATGTCCCTCATGGTGGAACTGTCGCACCGGATGGCCGTGATGTACGGCGGGCGCATCGTGGAAACCGCCAGGGCCCACGACGTCTACGCCGATCCCCGCCACCCGTATACGCAGGCGCTGATGGGCGCGTTCCCGCCGCTCACCGGTCCGCGGGTTCCGCTTTCGGGATTGCCCGACGGCGTGAAGTTCCGGAACATCCCGGACCTCGCCGAGGTGTCGCCCGGCCACCTCGTGGCACCGTTCGGTGCCGACGACCTGTCCATCGCGCACGGAGCCGGCACCCTCGAGGGCGCGGCCGAATCGCTGCAAGGAGCTGTCAGATGAGCCATTCAACGCTTTCCACCCACACCGGTCCGGGCTCCGCCGGCCCAGGGCCCGCCCGGACGGACACCCCGGCCCTGGAGGTCCGCGGCCTCGGCAAATCGTTCCCCGTTGGCGGGCTGTTCTCGCGGGACTCTGTGCGTGCCCTCCACGGCGTGGACCTGGCCATCGGCCGCGGCGAAATTGTTGCGCTGGTGGGCGAATCCGGCTCCGGCAAGAGCACCCTGGCCCGCTGCGTTGCCCGGCTCGAACGGCCCAGCGAAGGCTCCATCCTGCTGGACGGCGCCGATGTGCTCAAGCGGGACCGCTTCCAGGCCTCGCGGGCGTTCCGCTCCCAGCTGCAGATGGTGTTCCAGGACCCCTTCGGGTCGCTGAACCCGGCACACAGGATCGGGCACTTCCTGCGGCGTTCCCTGGCGATCCACGGGAAGGGCGGCCGTTCGGAAACGGAAACCCAGGCCCGCCTCGAGCAGCTTATGGACACCGTGGGGCTGCAGGCGGACATGCTGGACTCGTACCCGCATGAACTCTCAGGCGGACAGCGCCAGCGCGTGGCAATCGCCCGTGCGCTCGCCGTGGAACCGCAGGTGATCCTGGCCGACGAGCCCACTTCAATGCTGGATGTGTCCGTCCGGATCGGCGTGCTGAACCTGATGCGCAGGCTCCGGGACGAGCAGGGCATCTCGATGCTCTACATCACCCACGACCTCGCCTCTGCCCGCTACCTCGCGGACCGCACGGCCGTGATGTTCGCCGGCGAGCTCGTGGAAGAGGGCGAGTCGCTGGACCTGCTGGCCAACCCGGCCCACCCCTACACGCAACTCCTGGTCTCCGCCGTGCCGGATCCGGCCCGGGCAGGTTCCTACGATCCCGTCCGGCGGGCGGAACTGCGGCAGGCCGTCATGGCCTCCACCGGCTGCGCGTTCGACGGCGACCCGGACCAGGCCTGCTCCGCGGACCGTCCCGTCCGGCACCAGGTAGGCGCCCCCGAAAACCGGCACTGGGTCCGCTGCCACCTCTACCGGCCCCGTGCCGGCGCAGGCGGCCACGCCCTCGCTGCAGACCCCGCAGCCGGCGCCCCCGCACCCGCGGGCCCGCCGGCGTCGAACATTTCCCGGAAGGCCTCCGCATGACTGAACTGACCCACCCGCTCGCCACCGTCCCGCGCGGTGAGCTGGTTGCCCGCGCCGAAGCCGATCCCCTGCGGCCCCGCTTCCATTTCGTCTCTCCCGCCGGCTGGCTCAACGATCCCAACGGTGTGGCCCAATGGGACGGCACCTACCACCTCTTCTACCAGTACAACCCCGAGGGTGCCTTCCACCACCGCATCCAATGGGGCCACGCCACCAGCACGGACCTCGTGACCTGGACGGACCAGCCCGTGGCGCTGGAACCTTCGGCCGGACCGGATGCGGACGGCTGCTGGTCCGGCGTCCTGGTGAACGATGGCGGCACGCCCACCCTGGTCTACTCAGGCCGCCTCGGGGAGCGCGAACTACCCTGCGTCGCCGTGGGCTCCCCGGACCTGTCCACCTGGACCAAGGCCCCGGAGAACCCCGTCATCGCAGCCCCGCCGGCCGGCGTCGACATCACCGCCTACCGCGACCACTGCGTGTGGCGCGAAGGCAAGAGGTGGCGGCAACTGGTGGGCTCCGGCGTGCGCGGCCGCGGCGGAACGGCCTTTCTGTACGAGTCGGCGGACCTTCGCTCCTGGGACTACGTGGGGCCGCTCTTCATCGGCGACGCCTCGCAGGGTGACCCCGCCGGGACGGACTGGACCGGCACCATGTGGGAATGCGTGGACCTGTTCCGGGCAGGCACCGGGACCCTGGGTACGGAACCGGCGGACGGTTCACCGGACGTGCTGGTCTTCTCCGCCTGGAACGACGGCGACACGCGCCACCCGCTGTACTGGATGGGCCGGTACTCCGGCGACTCGTTCGAACCGGCTGCGCTGCACCGCCTGGACTACGGCGGCAGGTACTTCTACGCGCCGCAGTCCTTCCTGGACGACACCGGCCGGCGCATCATGTTCGGCTGGCTGCAGGAAGGCCGCACGGACGCCGCGATGGTGGAAGCCGGCTGGTCCGGCGTGATGAGCCTGCCGCGCGTCACCACCCTGGCGGAGGACGGGACGCTGCGGTTCGCTCCGGTCCCCGAACTGGAGAAGCTTCGCGGCAACCACACCAGCTTGCCGGCGCGGGAGCTGGCGGCGACGCTGGATACTGGCGTCCACGGCAACCAGCTGGACCTCGAACTGGACCTCCACCTGGCACCGGGGGCCGTGCTGCGGCTGGGCGTGCTGGGATCAGGCGACGGCGCGGAGGACACCGTCATCGAAGTGGGTCGCCCTGCACGTAATGCCGGTGGCACCGAGGGAATCCTCCGCCTCGACCGCACCCGCAGCTCCCTGGACTCGTCCGTGGACGCGGAGGACCGGTCCGGGCCCGTCCCGATGACCGGCGGGCACGTGCACCTGCGCGTCCTGGTGGACCGGTCCGCCGTCGAGGTCTTCGCCAACGGCAAGCCGCTCACCGCCCGCGTCTACCCCACCCGCGGAGGCGGCAACGTCACCCTCTCCGGGGTGGGAGCCGTGCACCTGGACGCCTTCGATGCGTGGACCATGGCCGACATCCGGGGAGGTGGCCGCACCCTCTTCCCGTAGCGCCAATCCCAAACCTCCGAGATCAAAGGCGATCTGCATGCATAAGAGATTAGCCGCGGGCCTCACGGCAGCGGTCCTTGGTGCCGGCCTCGCAGGAACGGGGGCCGCCGTTCCGGCGGCGGCCCTCGGCACCGCACCCGCCACCCTCAACAGCACCACCAGCCCCATCCCGGACGTTGCCGGCACCAGCGGCACCTGGACCCGGACGGCCCAGGGCGGGTACACCGCCGTCGCGCCCCCAGGCCAGAACGCCGCGGCTACCAGCGAGCAGGTCATTGCGGGCACTGCCCGCTACACGGCCAGCGTGACGGTCGATTCCGGAAGCCCCTACGGTGTGGGCGCCCTGGTGTTCCGGGCAACCCCGGACGCCGGCGCCGGCTATGCAGCCACCATCGACCCCAACCTGGACCGGGTGCGGCTGTTCGACCTCGCCACTGGCCAGGACGTGGTGGCCCCGGTGTCACTCGCGCTGAACACGGGACAGCCATACAACATGGAAGTCCACGTTGACGGACCGCGGATCTACGTCGCCGTAGACGGCACCTCCCGCATTGACGCCACGGACTACCGCTACGAATCCGGCCGCGTGGGGCTGCACGCGTTCAACGGAACCGTGGCCTTTGGAACCCCCGGCGTCCGCATCATCGATGCGAACGTCTCAGGCTGGAGCACCGGCGCCGGCTGGTCCGCCACAGCCACCGGGTTCCGCGGCACCGCCCCGGCAAACGCCAACAGCCGCGCCATCGCCACCGGGCAGCAACCCACCGACGTCGATTTCTCCACCGACATCCAGGTGGCATCCCCCTTCGGCGTAGGAACTGTCCTTTTCCGGACCAATGCCGCCGGGACCGCCGGGTACGCCGCCGAAGTGGACCCCAACGCCGGCAGGCTGCGGCTCTACCGGGTGTCCGATAACGCCACGCTCGGCACGTTCCCCGCAACCATCACGCTCAACCAGGTCTACCGCCTCCGGGTCACAGCCCTTGGCAGCGCACTTGCCGTCTACTGGCAAACGGACTTCCTGGACCCCAACGGTGCCACGCCCGCTATCACGGCCACCGACTCGACGGCCGGTTCAGGGCATATTGGCCTTGGCTCATACAACGGCACCGCCGTGTTCCAAAGCATGACCCTCCGGGGCCTGGAGAGTTCCCTGCAGGGCTGGCGCACGGCGTCCGGCTCCTGGGAGCCGGACGCTGCCGGCCTGCGCGCAACACCGGCAGGCGGCACCGCGGCGAGGTTCATCCCGGCGGTGGCGTCCGACGTCGTCGCCTCCCTGGACCTGACCGCCACCGCACCGGCAACAGCCTCGGTGGTGGTCCGCAGCGGTGCAGACGGTTCCGGTGGCCTCGAACTGAGGATCGATCCCGGCGCCGGCACGGCGAACCTGTACAACCGGTCCGCGTCCACTCTGCTGCACAGCGGCACCCTGCCCGCCACCGGCTTCAAGGCCGGGCAGCTCAACCGCGTCCAGTTCACGGTGCGGGGCACGGAAGCGTCCGTCCTGGTCAACGGCACGCCGGTCCTGAACGGCACCGTACCCGCCGCCACCGGACCCGGGTTCGCCCTCCTTGCCACCGGCACGGCCTGGTTCCAGAACGTCCGGGCGGACAGCGTGGACCAGTACATGAATGGCACCTACCAGCCCGGCTATCACTACACGCAGAACTCGGGGAACAGCTCGGACCCCAACGGCCTGGTGTTCTACGACGGCGAGTACCACCTCTTCCACCAGGACCGCGGCTGCTGGGCGCACGCCGTCAGCACCGACCTGCTGCACTGGAAGCAACTGCCCATCGCCCTGCCGCACATGGCCGCGGGGGAGTCATGGTCCGGCTCGGCGGTGGTGGACGCCACCAACGCCAGCGGACTGTTCCCCGGCGGCTCCGGGCTGATCGCGTACTACACCAGCTTCAACCATGACGCCCCGAACGGAAACCAGTCCGTCCGGGCGGCGTACAGCAAGGATAAGGGCCGCAGCTGGCAGACCGTGCAAGCCGCTCCTGTGGTGGAAAACCCCGGCGGCCCGGACGGCGGCTGGGACTTCCGCGACCCCAAAGTCACCCGGGACGCCGGTTCCGGCAAGTGGACCATGGTGGTGGCGGGTGGAGACCATCTCCGCTTCTACACCTCCGCGGACCTCCTGCACTGGACGTTCGCCAGCACCTTCGGCTACGGGAGCTGGGTCCGCGGCGGGGTGTGGGAGTGCCCGGACTTCTTCGAGCTGCCCGTCGAGGGGCAGCCCGGGGTGAAACGCTGGGTGCTGTGGTGGAGCACCGGAGCCGTGCGCGCCACCAACGGTTCGGCGGCGCAGTACGTCACGGGCACCTGGAACGGCACCTCGTTCACCCCCGATACGCCCGCCTCAACGGTGCTGCAGGCGGACCACGGGCGCGACTACTACGCGGCCATGAGCTTCTACGGCACCCCGGACGGCCGGCGGATCATGCTTGGCTGGATGAGCAACTGGGATTACGCCTTCAGCCCGCCCACCGGCCGGTGGAACGGCCAGCTGTCGGTGCCCCGCGAGATCAAGCTCATTGACGTTCCGGGTGCCGGGCTGAGGCTGACGCAGGCCCCGGTGGTGGAGGCAGAATCACTACGGACCTCCACATGGCAGGCCTCGGACGTCCCGGTTTCGCCAACCTCCGGCAACCCGCTGGCCTCAGTCTCGGGGCGCTCGTTCGAGCTGGAAGCAGAGGTGGGGATTCCGTCGTCGGGCGGGGCTTCCTCCTTCGCTTTCGGGGTACGGAAAGGGAACGGCTCCACCGGCGCGCAGCAGACACTTGTGAAGTACGACGCCGGTGCTGCCGCGCTCACGGTGGACCGGGGCGCCGCCGGGCGCAGGGACTTCACCCGCTACTTCGCCGGTTCAGCCGCGGACAATGCCACGGCTCCGTGGAGTTCCACCGTGGCGGGCACTGAGCGGCGCGTGAAGGTCCGGATCCTGGTGGATGCGTCCTCGGTGGAGGTATTCGGGGGCGACGGGACGGCCGCCATCACCTCACTGGTCTTCCCGGACCACTCCTCCACGGGGCTGTCCTTCACGGCCGCCGGAGGAACTGCCCGGCTGGTGTCCGTCAAAGTACACCAGCTCGGCGACACCGCTCGCCTGACCGGCGCTCCGCCGTCGGCCGTCCTTCCGCCGGCGGCCGGCACCGCCAGGCACAATTTGGGCGGCTTCGCGGTGGTTCCGGGCGGACGCTGGGAGGGCACGGGCGCAGGCCTGGCTGGCACGTTCGACAAGGACTCCACCGCCATGGGGCCCGCCACCTACGGCAACGTCCGGCTGCAGGCCACCGTGCGGTTCGGCGGCGAGCCCTTCGCGGGTGAGCTCCTGAACCGGGACCTGGCGCCCGAAAAGGGGTACGGCGGCGCCGGCTCGGTGCTGCTGAGGTCCTCGGCCGACGGTTCAACCGCCTACTACGTGAACCTGGACCCGAACCTGCGGGTGGTGCGGGTGTTCAAGTTGTCCGGAGGCGCATTCACCGTCCTGGCCAGTGTGCCCTCGAACCTGGGCCACGGGGTCGGCTATGCCCTGGACGCCGCCGTCAGCGGCAGCCGGATCACGGTAGCGGTGGACGGGACGCAGCTGATAGATGTGGCCGACAGTGCGCCCCTGGCCGCCGGGCGGGTGGGCGTCAACGTGTTCGACGGCAGGGCCGCGTACCAGGATGTGCTGGTGACGGCCCTGCCGTAGGGCTAGTTTGCCGGACTGGCGGGGCTGGTTACAGGCCCAGTTCCGCCAGGACCGGCAGCTTCTCCCGCACCCGGTCCCGGGCCTCCGTAGCGCTCGGGGCGGAGAGCGCCAGCTTGGCCAGTTCCTGGGCTTCCTGGAGGGTCACGGTCTTCAGGACAGCGGCGACGGCGGCGAGTGAGCGGGCGGTCATGGACAGCGTGTTCACACCCAGGCCGGTCAGGACGACGGCAAGGGCGGGATCCGCCGCAGCCTCGCCGCACACGCCCACGGGCTTGCTGTTGCCTTCCGCCCGGGAGCCCTCCACCGTCAGGCCCACCAGGCGCAGGACGGCCGGCTGCCACGGGGTGTTCAGGTTTGCCAGCGGGCCGAGCTGGCGGTCCGCCGCCATGGCGTACTGGGTGAGGTCGTTAGTGCCGAGGCTGGCGAAGCCCACCTCGCGGAGGATGGCCTCGGCGGTCAGGGCAGCCGACGGGACTTCCACCATCACGCCCGGCGTCTGCAGGCCGGCGTCCGCACACATTGAGGCGAACCGGGCGGCCTCTTCGGCCGTGGAAATCATCGGTGCCATCACCCAGACGTCCGCCTCGGACTGGTTGGCGGCCAGGGCGATGGCTTCCAGCTGCCGGTCCAGTACCCCCGGGGTGGTGAAGTCGGTGCGGTACCCGCGGACGCCGAGGGCCGGGTTGGGCTCGGTGGAGTCGGTGAGGAACGGCAGCGGCTTGTCGGCGCCGGCATCCAGCGTGCGGAGCACCACCTTCTTGCCGGGGAAGGCATCGAAGACGCTCTTGTACGCGGCGGCCTGCTCTTCCACGGAGGGCTCGGTGTCGCGTTCCAGGAAGCAGAACTCGGTGCGGAACAGTCCCACGCCCTGGGCGCCCAGCTTCGCGGCAGCAGCCGCGTCCTTGCCGCCGCCCACGTTGGCGAGCAGCGGCACCTGGTGGCCGTCCGCCGTCGCGCCCGTGCCGGTGAATTCTGCCAGCAGCGAGGCCGTTGCGGCCCAGCCTTCCGCAGCCTCGCGCAGGGACCCGTCAGGTTCGGACGTGACAGAGCCTGCGGCGCCGTCCACGTAGACCTCGGTTCCGTCTGCGATGTGGTCCACCCCGACGGCGGCCACGACGGCTGGAAGGCCGAGCGAGCGGGCGATGATGGCGGTGTGCGACTGCGGGCCGCCGCCGGACGTCACCAGGGCGAGGACCTTGTTCGGGTCCAGCGTGGCGGTATCGGCGGGGGCGAGGTCATCGGCCACCAGGACGAAGGGATTCTCGGATGCGGGGATGCCGGGCGCGGCCACGCCGCGGAGCTCGGCCACGATGCGGGCGCGTACGTCCAGGACATCGGTGGCCCGCTCTGCCATGTAGCCGCCCAGGTTGTGGAGCATCTCCGAAACAGAGGAGCCCGATTCCCAAATGGCCCGCTCGGCGGACGTACCGCGGGCCACCAGCTTGGCTGCACCCTTGATCAGCATGGTGTCCTTGGCCATCAGCGCTGTGGCCTCCAGGACGGCCTTGCCATCGCCGCTGGCGTGGGCCGCGCGCGCCTTAAGTTCGTCATGCACGGCCTGCGACGCCGCCTTCAGTGCTGCGGTGGCTTCCTCGGCAGTGGTGCCCGGCGCCAGCTGGTCACCGGCAGGAGGTTCGCTGATCGGTTTGGGCATCTGCCGTACGGTGCCGATGACGCGGCCTGGACTGACGCCTACTCCTGGGAAGTTCTGCACTGAAGGTCCTCGTTCTCTGCCGGTAGCCAGGCCCGCCAAACAATCCCGGCGCCATGCCGGGACATCCCCGCACCGCCGCAACACGTCACGTCAGGAGATGGAAACGAGCCTGAAAAAATTGTATGTGATTCAGTTCATATAGCAACGCTATAGGTGCTAGGGTAGCGGTTATGAGTTTGGATGGCCAGCTTCCCCCCAAAATGCGGCTGCTCCGTGCAGCGGCGGAGCTGCTGGCAAAATCCGCGGGAGCGCCGGTTTCCACCCGCCAGATCACGCAGCTGGCAGGGGTTTCTGCACCCACCCTGTACCACCACTTCGGCGACAAGGAAGGTCTTTTCGACGCCGTGGTGGCTGCGGGATTCGAAGAATATGTCGCAGGCGAAAGGGATTTCGCCCCCTCCGGGCAGCCTCTCGAGGACATCCGGAGAATGTGGGACAACCACGTGCAGTTCGGGCTGAACCAGCCGGAGCTGTACCTGGTGATGTTCGGCAATATCCGCCCGGAAAGCCGCCCCGCCATCGTGGCCGATGCTGAGGCGCTGATGGAGGAGATGCTGAACAAGGCCGCGGCGGCGGGCCAGCTCAACGTCCAGCCCAGGGAGGCGGCCAGGTCCATCCTGGCGGCCAACGTTGGCGTGACGCTGATGCTGATCGCGGAACCCGCCCCGGACCGGAACCTCGAACTGTCCACCATGACCCGGGATGCCATGATCTTCGCGGTATCCGCCGAGCCCGCCAGTGGCGCGGCCCCGGGGAACGCCGGAAAGTCCTCGGTGGTGGTGGCAGCGATTGCCCTGAACGCCGCGCTTCAGGCCTCGCACTCAGACCAGCTCTCGAGCTCCGAGCTCAAGCTCTTCCTCGAGTGGCTGCACCGGATCTCCACCACCCCTGCCGGTTAGGCCGGCACCAACCTGCCCCACCCGGTTCCACCAGCAGTACGTCGTCGTCAGTATCGGACCATCCTGCGGAGCAGCAGGACGAACGGTTAGGAAATCACATGGCAACAGAAACAGTTGCAAAGCCCCGTACCAGCGCTCGGGTACATGTCCAGAAATTCGGGACGTTCCTGTCCGGAATGATCATGCCCAACATCGGTGCGTTCATTGCCTGGGGCCTCATCACAGCCCTCTTCATTGAAAAGGGCTGGCTGCCGGTTCCCCAGCTTGGCGGCTTCGGTGAGACCGACGGGAAGCCGAACATCGGCCTCGTCGGCCCGATGATCACCTACCTGCTGCCGCTGCTGATCGGTTACACCGGCGGCAAGATGGTCTACGACGTCCGCGGCGGCGTGGTGGGCGCCATCGGCACCATGGGCGTGATTGTGGGCGCCGGCATCCCGATGTTCATCGGCGCCATGATCATGGGCCCGCTGGGCGGCTGGACCATGAAGAAGATCGACTCACTCTGGGACGGCAAGATCCGGCCCGGCTTCGAGATGCTGGTCAACAACTTCTCCGCCGGTATCTGGGGCGCGCTGCTGGCCATGCTTGGCTTCTATGCTGTCGCTCCGGTGGTCTCAGGATTCAGCGCAGGCGCCGGCAACGTGGTGCAGTTCCTGGTCAACAACGGCCTCCTGCCGCTCACCAGCATCTTCATTGAGCCCGCCAAGATCCTCTTCCTGAACAATGCCATCAACCACGGCGTGCTCACCCCGCTGGGCGTCCAGCAGTCGCTGGAGCAGGGCAAGTCAATCCTCTTCCTGCTCGAAGCCAACCCCGGCCCGGGCCTGGGCATCCTGCTGGCCTACATGTTCTTCGGCAAGGGCGCGGCCAAGGCCTCCGCCCCGGGCGCCGCAATCATCCACTTCCTCGGCGGCATCCACGAGATCTACTTCCCGTACGTCCTGATGCGCCCGCTGCTCGTCCTGGCCGCCATTGCCGGCGGCATGACCGGCATCGCCACCCTCGCGGTCACCGGTGCCGGCCTTGTGGCACCGGCAGCTCCGGGTTCCATCTTTGCCGTACTCGCCCAGACCTCCCGTGACAGCTACCTCGGGGTGATCCTCGCGGTCCTGCTTGCCACGGCTGCATCCTTCCTGGTGGCTTCAATCATCATGAAGACCACCAAGCACAGCGACGAGGGCGACCTCAACGCCGCAACGTCACGCATGGAGGAGATGAAGGGCAAGAAGAGCTCCGTTTCTTCGACACTGACCGGCGCGGGCGCCGGCGTGGGCACCGCCGTCCTGGCCGGACCCATCCGGAACATTGTGTTCGCGTGCGATGCCGGGATGGGCTCGAGCGCCATGGGCGCATCAGTGCTCCGGAACAAGATCAAGGCGGCCGGGTTCCCGGACGTCAAGGTCACCAACTCGGCCATCGCCAACCTCAGCGACACGTACGACGTTGTGGTCACGCACCAGGACCTCACCGAGCGCGCCAAGCCCGTCACGTCCAGTGCCGCGCACTTCTCGGTGGACAACTTCATGAACAGCCCGCGCTACGACGAGATCGTTGACCTGGTCAGGGAAAGTAACACCGAAAGCGGAACGTCCGACGCCGGCGCCACGGCCGAGCCGGGTGCCGGAACCTCCGGAGGGGCCGCCGCAGCAGGAGCCGCGGGAGTTGGCGCCGCGGCTGGTACAACCGCAGGCCAGGGCGCTCACGCCGCCGACGCCCCAGCGCCGGGCCAGGCGGAGATCCTGTCCCGTGAGAGCGTGGTCCTGACCGGGACCGCCACGACGCGCGACGACGCCATCGACGAAGCCGGCCGGCTCCTGCTGGCCCGCGGTGCCGTTGACCAGGGCTACATCGACGCCATGCACGAGCGCGAAGAGTCCGTGTCCACCTACATGGGCAGCTTCCTGGCCATCCCGCACGGCACCAACGCGGCCAAGGACCACATCCGGAAGTCGGCAGTTTCGGTGATCCGCTACCCGCAGGGCATCGACTGGAACGGCAAGGAGGTCAAGTTCGTGGTGGGCGTCGCCGGCGTCAACAACGAACACCTGCACATCCTGTCCTCCATCGCCAAGGTCTTCACCAACAAGGAGCAGGTGGCCCGCCTTGAGGCGGCCAGCACCGTGGATGAAGTCCTGGAGCTCTTCGGGAAGGTCAACGCATAGTGAAGGCTGTACATTTTGGTGCCGGCAACATCGGCCGCGGCTTCGTGGGGCTGCTCCTGCACAACGCCGGCTACGAGGTGGTGTTCGCAGACGTCGCGGAAGGGCTGATCGCCCAGCTGGCGGACGCGGACAGCTACGCCGTCCATGAAGTGGGGGAAAACCCCGCCGTGCAAACCGTGGACAACTTCCGTGCCCTGAACTCCAACACCCAGGAAGCGGAACTGATCACGGAAATCGCGACCGCGGACATCGTCACCACCGCGGTGGGCCCGCACATCTTGAAGTTCGTGGCACCGGTGATCGCCCGAGGCATTGCCGCGCGCGGGGCCGGAATGGCGCCGCTGCAGGTCATGGCCTGCGAGAACGCCATCAACGCCACGGACGTCCTGGCCCGGGAGGTGGCCTCCCGCCCGGAGGCCGCCGGCGGGGCGCTGGACGGCCAGGCGGTGTTCGCCAACACCGCCGTAGACCGGATCGTGCCCAACCAGGAGGCCGGGCAGGGCCTGGACGTCACCGTGGAATCCTTCTATGAGTGGGTCATCGACCGGACGGCGTTCGCCGGATCGGAACCGGAGATCCCCGGTGCCACCTTCGTGGACGAGCTCGCGCCCTACATCGAGCGCAAGCTGTTCACGGTGAACACCGGCCATGCCTCTGCCGCCTATTTCGGGTTTGAAGCCGGGCTGGAGAAGATCTCCGACGCCATGGCGGACCAGGATGTAGCGGAAGACGTCCGGGCAGTGCTGGAGGAAACCAAGCAGCTCCTGGTGGCCAAGCACGGGTTCAGCAACGAGGCGCAGGAAGCCTACGTGCAGAAGATCCTGGTCCGGTTCACCAACCCGCACCTGCCGGACACCGTGAACCGGGTAGGGCGCGCCCCGCTGCGCAAGCTCAGCCGGCACGAGCGGTTCATCGGACCTGCGGCCGAGCTGGCCGAGCGCGGCGTGGTGCCCGAGGCTCTGCTCGGAGCCATCTCAGCGGCCCTGCGTTTCACTGATCCCGCCGACGCCGAGGCCACCGAACTGGCCGGCATCCTCGCGTCGGGCAGTGCGGCGGACGCCACCGCCAGGATCACCGGCCTGGACCCGGACCACCCGCTCTTCAGCGCGGTCTCTACCCTTGTGGAGGAACGGCAGGCAGAATTGGCCACCACCTCCGCCTGATGTCCGCAGCGGCTCCACCGCCGCACCATCCGACGTATGACTGCACCGACGTAATGCACAAGGACGACGCCGGCACTGGACCCCAGTGCCGGCGTCGTTCTTCTGTGATGTCGCACACAAACTGCCCGAAAGTGCATTGGTTAGCCTGCCCTTACTTATAGGCTCGGCTCTATTAGGCAACGAAGTTGTGACGTTATTACCGAGTGGAGTAGATCGTGAAGAAGAGGCTGTCGAGCTATCTGGGGGCACTGGCGGCAGGGGCGGCCCTCTTAACCGTGTCAGCGTGCGGCGGGAACGCTACCGCCACACCCGCCGCGGAAACCTCCACCATTACCGTCGAGCACGCCCAGGGGAGCACCGCCAACGTCCCGGTCAACCCCGAAAAGGTCTTCACGTTCGATCTCGGCGTCCTGGACACCATGGATGCCCTGGGCGTCGAACCTGCCGGCGTGCCCGAGGCCGCCTACCCCGACGCGCTGAAGAAGTACGCCGACGCCAAATACACCAAGATCGGTTCCCTGAAGGAGCCCGACTTCGAAGCCGTCAGCGCGGGCGATCCGGACCTCATCATCGTCTCCGGCCGCACCGCCGGCGCTTACGAAGAGCTGAGCAAGATCGCCCCCACCATCGATCTCTCCATTGATGCCGCCAAGCCCATGGACAGCTTCAAGGAGCAGGCCGGAAAGCTGGGGACCATCTTCAACAAGTCAGCCGAGGTTGAGGAGAAGCTCGCCGCCGTGGACACCACCGTGGCCGATACCAAGGCCAAGGCTGCTACGGCCGGCAAGGGCCTGATCGTCCTCACCTCTGGCGGCGAAGTCACCGCCTACGGCGCAGGATCCCGCTTCGGCATCATCCACGACGTCCTGGGCGTCCCCACGGCGGCGGATGTGAAGGCCGAGGGATCCCATGGCGAGGCCATCTCCTTCGAGTACATCAAGCAGGCCAACCCGGACCTCCTCTACGTGATCAACCGCGATACCGCCATCGGAACCGAAGGCACCGCCAACGCCATCCTGGACAACGAGCTGGTCCAGTCCACCAATGCCGCCAAGACCGGCAAGGTCATCAATCTGGACCCCGCCGGCTGGTACATCGTTGGATACGGCCTGAACAACGTCAAGGCCATGGTGGACGCCGTGGCCGGCTCCGTCGCCTAAACCCCCGCCGGGCTACAGCATGACCATCACCGCCGCGCGCCCCCAGGCGCCGGCAACCCGCAGCCAGGCCCGCCACTACGCGGGCCTGGCTGCGGCCGCAGTTGCCGTCCTGGTCCTCGCCGCAGGAAGCATGTTCGTGGGCGTCAGCGACGTCTCGCTCCCGGCGCTTCTCGCGGGAGACGCTGACACCGTGGACATCTTCTGGATCTCCCGGGTGCCCCGCACCCTGGCGGTGCTCCTGGCAGGCATGGCGGTGGCCGTGGCCGGGCTGATCATGCAGCTCATGGCACGGAACCGCTTCGTGGAACCCTCCACCGTGGGTACCGTCGAATCCGCCACGCTGGGCATCCTGGTGGTCACGGTCCTGGCCCCGGGCGCACCCATTTTGGCCAAGATGCTGGTGGCCAGCGCTTTCGCGATGCTGGGCACCGCCCTGTTCCTGGCCATCCTGCGGCGGCTGCCCGCCAGGAACACCCTGCTCATCCCGCTGGTGGGCATCATGCTGGGCGGCATAATCGCCGCCGTCACCACCTTCTTCGCCTACCGGTACGACCTGCTGCAGACGCTCAGCAACTGGATGATCGGCGACTTCTCGGGCGTCCTCCGAGGCCGGTACGAGCTGCTGTGGATCGTCGCCGCACTCATGCTGGTGGGCCTGCTCGCCGCGGACCGGTTCACCGTCGCCGGGATGGGGCAGGACTTCACCACCAACCTGGGCCTGAACTATGCCCGCACCATGAGGCTGGGATTGCTGATCGTCTCGCTGATCTCCGCCGTGGTGGTCACCACAGTGGGTGCCGTACCGTTCCTGGGCCTGGTGGTGCCCAACATCGTCTCCCTCATCTTCGGCGACAACCTCCGCCGCGCCGTCCCCTGGACTGCCCTGTTCGGTGCCGCGTTCGTGCTGGTGTGCGACATCATCGGCCGGACCATCCGGTACCCCTACGAGGTTCCCGTGGGGATGGTGATGTCCGTGCTGGGCGCCATCCTCTTCCTCGCCCTGATCCTGAGGAAACGCAATGCCTAAGGCCCCCGCCCTGACCTCCCCGGCTCCTGCGGCGTCCGCCGAAGCCCCGTCCCGCGGCCCCGCCCGGCGGCGGCTCCGGAACGCCCCACCCCAACTCGTGCTCGGCGTCCTGCTCGCGGCGGCAGCCGCCGCGGTCCTCTTCTTCCTGTTCTTCGAGCTCAAGGGCAACGTGGGCTACATCCTGCCCCGCCGCGCCATCAAGGTGGCCGCCATGCTGCTGGTGGCCGTCGCCGTGGGCGTGTCCACGCTCCTGTTCCAGACCGTGACGGCCAACCGCATCCTGACGCCGTCCATCATGGGCTTCGACTCGCTGTACATCCTGGTGCAGACCGTCATGGCCTTCGCCTTGGGCGCCGCCGCGGTGTTGACCGCTCCGCCCACGCTGCAGTTCGGCGTCGAGGTGGTGCTGATGGTGGCCTTCAGTGCACTGCTCTACCGCTGGATGTTCACCGGCGCCACCCGCTCGCTGCACCTGCTCCTGCTGGTTGGCGTCATCCTGGGCGGCCTGTTCCGTGGATTCTCCTCACTGCTGCAGCGGCTGATGGAACCCAGCGAGTTCATCATCCTGCAGGACCTGTTCTTCGCGTCCTTCAACAATGTGGATCCTGCCCTGCTGGGCGTCGCCGCGGTCATTGTCGCAGCCGTCTGCGCTGCCGTCTGGCGGGCCCGGCACACCCTTGACGTCCTGGCGCTGGGCCGGGACGTGGCCATCAACGTGGGCGTGGACCACCGGAAGGTGGTGATGCGCGTGCTGCTGGCGTGCTCGCTGCTGGTGGCCGTCTCCACCGCCCTGGTGGGCCCGGTGACCTTCTTCGGACTCCTGGTGGTGAGCCTTGGCTACCAGCTGTGCCGCGGGTTCAGCCACACCTGGTTGCTGCCCATCGTTGTGCTGATCGGTGCCATCGCGCTGGTGGGCGGCCAGCTGGTCCTGGAGAAGGTCTTCGGCTTCGGCACGGCGCTCAGCGTGGTCATCGAGTTCACGGGCGGCATCCTCTTCCTCTACCTCCTGCTGAAAGGCTCGCTCAAATGACCATCGCGGTCCGCAACGTCTCCAAAAGCTACGGCGGCCAGACGGTCCTCGACGATGTCAGCTGCGAGATCCCGCAGGGTGGCATCACCTCGATCATCGGACCCAATGGCGCCGGCAAATCCACCCTGCTCTCCTTGATCAGCCGTCTGCAGCCGCTGGGCTCCGGAGACGTGTCAGTGGGTGGCCTGGACATCGCCTCCACGGACAGCCGGCAGCTGGCCCGGACCATGGCCATCCTCCGCCAGGAGAACCACCTCACCATGCGGCTCACAGTCCGCGACCTGGTGGCCTTCGGCCGGTTCCCGCACTCCGGCGGCCGGCCCACGGTGGAGGACCTGGCCAAGGTGGAGGAGGCCATCGCGCACCTGGACCTGGCGCCCATGGCGGACAAGTTCGTGGACGAGCTCTCCGGCGGCCAGCGGCAGCGGGCATTCATCGCCATGGTGCTGGCCCAGGACACGCAGTACCTGCTCCTGGACGAGCCCCTGAACAACCTGGACATGAAGCACTCCGTGGAGATGATGCGGCTCCTGCGCCGCCTGGCTGACGAATTCGGCAAGACCATCGTGATCGTGGTCCATGACATCAACTTCGCCTCCTGCTACTCGGACACCATCCTGGCCATGAAGGACGGCAGGCTCATCCACCAGGGCAGTCCGCGGCAGATCATGCAGCAGGCCATGCTCCGCGACGTCTACGACATCGATATCCGCATTGAGGAAATCGGCGCGCACCGCATTGGCGTCTACTTCACCTGACGCGTGCTCACTCGCGGTGGTTATTCCGGCAACGCGCGCTCACCCGTGAAAGGCTGGGCAGGTGAGTGAAACCGCTGGTGCCCCGGAACCTTTGCTGACCGCCGACGTCGAACGCGGGGCTTTCCGCCTCCGCCACGCCACGCGGGCGGACCTGCCCGCCGTCGTCCAGCTGCTCGCCGACGACGCCCTGGGCGCGGGCCGCGAGGCGGGCCAGGACATGGAACCTTACGAGCGGGCCTTTGACGCGATCGACGCCGACCCGCGGCACTTGCTGGTGGTCGGCGAGCTGGTGCCGCCCGGGGAAGCCAAAGGGCCGGTGGTTGCCACGTTCCAGCTGAGCTTCCTTCCCGGCATTTCGCGGCAGGGCGCCTGGCGCTCTCAGATCGAGGGCGTGCGCGTGGCTGACACCCTCAGGGGCCAGGGCATCGGCAACCTGATGATCCAGTGGGCCATTGACGAGTCCAGGCGGAGGGGGTGTTCGCTGGTACAGCTGACCACGCACAAGACGCGGACGGCGGCCCAGCGGTTCTACCAGCGGCTCGGGTTTGAGGGCTCGCACGAGGGCATGAAACTCACGCTTTGACGACATTTCTTTGACTGTTAGGTACCCTAAATGTTAGGGTACCTAATGATGAACGAGAACAAGCTCCAGGAACTCGCCGCAGGCTTCCGCGAAGCCCTGCGCCACAGCGTCTACCTGGTCCGCCGCCTCGACGCGGACGGAGACCTCAGCGCCGCCCAGCTCAGCACCCTGAAGATGCTGCTGGATGACGGCGTCCGGGTAGGTGAGATTGCCCGCAACCTCGGCGTCCGGGTACCCAGCGCCACCGAGCAGATCATCAAGCTCGAACGCGCCGGGCTGGCCCGCCGCGAACCCGACCCCGCTGACTCCCGCGCCGTCTGCGTCATCCTGACCGCCGAAGGCCGCGCCGCCGTCGAGTCCGCAAACCAGCGGCGCAACGCCGTCATGGCCGAACTCCTCGGCGAACTCACCGAGCAGGACCGGGAAGCACTGGCGGCGGCGCTGCCCGTCATCGACAAAATCAACGCGTCCCTCCAGAACTGACGCACCGCACCCCCTTAGGAGTACCCTCCATGAACCGCCCAGCAGACACCCTGCCGGCACCCGGGAACACCCTCCAGGCCGAAAAGGCCTCTTTCCTCAGACAGCCAAAAGCTGTGTGGGCTACCGCCCTGGCCGCGGTCTTCGCGTTCATGGGCATCGGCCTGGTGGACCCCATCCTCCCCGCGATCGCCACCAACCTGGACGCCAGCCCCAGCGAGGTTTCGCTGCTGTTCACCAGCTACTTCCTGGTCACCGCCCTGGCAATGCTGATCACCGGCTTCGTCTCGTCCCGGATCGGCGGCAAGAAAACCCTGCTGATCGGGTTGGCCATCATCGTGGTGTTCTCTTCGCTCTCCGGCCTGTCCGGCAGCGTCGGCGAACTGGTGGGCTTCCGCGCCGGCTGGGGCCTGGGCAACGCCCTCTTCGTCGCCACTGCCCTCGCGGTCATCGTGGGCGTGGCCAGCGGCGGCGCCGGCATCGCCATCATCCTCTATGAGGCCGCACTGGGCCTGGGCATCTCGCTTGGCCCGCTCCTGGGTGCCCTGCTGGGCGGCTGGCAGTGGCGCGCCCCGTTCTTCGGCACGGCCGTCCTGATGGCCGCCGCGTTCATCGCCCTGCTGACGCTGCTTCCCAAGACGCCGCTGCCTGAACGAAAGGTCCGCCTCCGCGACCCGCTGCTGGCGCTGGGACACAAGGGATTGCGCACGACGGCGGCCAGCGGCTTGTTCTACAACTACGGCTTCTTCACCATCCTGGCTTTCACCCCGTTCATCCTGGGCATGGACGCGTACGGAATCGGCGCCGTCTTCTTCGGCTGGGGCGTGGCGGTAGCCGTGTTCTCCGTGTTTGTCGCCCCGGTCCTGCAGCGCCGCTTCGGTGCCGTCAAGGTGCTGACCGGCACCCTGTTCGTCCTGCTGCTGGACCTCGCCGGGCTGGGACTGGCGGCCGGGCACTCGGTTCCTGCCGTCGTCGTACTGGTTATAGTGGCGGGCGCCCTGCTGGGCATCAACAACACCGTCTACACCGAGCTGGCCATGGGCGTCTCGGACTCCCCGCGGCCGGTGGCTTCCTCCGGCTACAACTTCGTCCGCTGGATGGGCGGCGCGCTGGCTCCGTTCCTGGCCGCGCAACTGGGTGAGCACTTCGGCCCCCAGGTGCCGTTCTACGCCGGTGCCGTTGCCATGGCAATCGCCATCCTGGTGGCGTTCAGCGGCCGGAAGTACCTCACGGCCCACGAGCCGCACCTGGTCTAGACGTTCAGCGTTGCCCGCGCCCCGTTCCGGCTGGGGCCAGCAGCACCGCCAGTACCGCCACCAGGCTCACCACGGCCTGCATCAGGACCAGCACCGGAACGGCCTGCCCCACAAAGAGGGCCAGTCCCACCGGCAGCATTGACAGGACAGTGACGTCGAGTCCACGCAACAACGCGGACAGCTGGGCCCGGGGAACCGGGCCCATTGGCGTATCCACCGGCGGCAAGGTCCAGTCCGCCGGGGGACGGGTTGCGCCGCGGAGGCAGCCCGCGCCCATTCCTGCTCCGGCGAGTATCCCCATCACGGGCAACATCGGCCCACCTGCCCCCAACACTGCGAGGGTTCCGGTCAGCAGGGCCATCCACAGGGCAAGGGCCGCGGCGGGCATGAGGAGCCGGCTGGTGCGGACGGACGCGGGGGAGAGCGGCAGCAACGTGTCCAGTTCCGGCAACAGCGCAGTCCGGCGGGCCACGGCGCCCATTCCGCTCGCCACAACGCAGCCAGCCAGCGCGATGAAGGCCAGTTGCATCCAGGCGGGGAGGCCGGCGTCGGACACCAGCACCGCCAGGCACGCAGCCAGCCACAGCAGCGGGACCACCACCGGCGGCTGGAGGCGCAGGAACGCCGCCACATCGGCTTTGACCAGGCCAGCAAAGGGGCTGCCGGCGGGCCGTGCGTAGAAACGGCGTGCCCTGGACGCGGCGACCGGGCGGGGCGGGCCGGCAAAAGACCGAAGCAGCTCGTTGGTGTCCAGGAAGAACACCGACGCTCCGGCGTGACCGGAAACATTGCCTCCACGGATGAGATCGGTGCCCGGGACCGCGCCCGCCCGGTGTAGCGCGCGGCGAAGAATGACGGCGGCGGCCAGGGCGGACACAGCCAGCGGCCACATCCTGCCGGCCAGCGCCGGCAGCGCAGCCAGCGGGGCCAGGGCCAGGAAGGCGCCGGCGAGGGCCCGCCGGGGCGTCCCGCCGCCAGGTTGGAGCAGCGCGGCGATACCCAGTACGGCGAGGCAGCAGGCTCCAAAAGTCACGGCCGCCAATGCATGTTCAACCGTAGCCAGGCCCAGGCCCGTCAGGATACTGAACGGAACGTAGGCGGCCGTGGACCCCAGGCCTACCCAGACAATCCTGCGCCGGAAGGTGGGCAGCACCATCGGTCCCCGGTCCAGAGGCAGCGGCAGCCACCAGGCACCTTGCGCTCCCGTCACCGCGACCGGGCCGAGCCGCCGGGCTGCCATCAGGATGCCGGTCAGGACACCGTAGGTGAGCAGCACCCACAGGAGCCCGGCCGGCATCGCCACCGGGCTATGCACCGCCACGCCCGAGCTCAGGGGATCGGCACGGACCATTTCGCCCCGCAGGGCAGCAACGAATGAAACGGCGATGGCGGCGGCGCATCCCAACGCCAGAACGGATGTGTAGACGTCAGCAAATGCATCACCAAATGACGTGAGGGAGCGGTTGTACGCCCTGGACTGGCGGCGGGTGAATGACACCAGCTGGCGTGACAGGTTCCTTCCTGCCACGGGAATTGTCCCCACGGACTGCTCAGAGGCCGGCAATGAACGCCGCTCCGTCCCCGGGTTCCACCAGCTCCACCTCGTCCTTGATCAGTAGGCAGGAGCCGGCCGTCTCGACGAGTAGTCCGGGATCATGGGTTACCAGTACGGCCGCTCCACCCGCCTCGGCGTGGTCCTTGATGCGCCTGGCCAGGGCGTCGCGCATCACCGGGTCCAGCCGCTGTTCCGGCTCATCGAGAATCAGCAGCGACGCCGGGCGGATAAAGCCGGCTGCCAGCAGGAGCCTGCGCCGCTGGCCTGAGGACAGGGCATCGGGAACGGCATCGGCCCGGCCGTCCAGGCCGAAGAACTCCAGTTCGGCCGCGACGCGCAACTCGGGGTTGGGCAGCGAGTGGCCTCGGGCTACCAGGAGCAGGTGCTCGGTGACGCTCAGCGACGGAAAGAAGAGGTCGTCGTCGAACACGGCGGCAACCTGTCGCCTGAACGGGACCGTATCCGGGTCCACCAGGAGGCCCTGGATCCGGGCTTCGCCGCTGATGGCGGGCTGCCGTCCGGCGAGCGTTTGCAGGACGGTGGACTTGCCGGCGCCGTTGACCCCGACAACACCCAGCACCTGGCCGGAATACACCGCTGCGGTCACTTCACCGCAAACGGCGGCACCGCCATAGCCCACCACAAGCTGCTCGGCCTCCAGGACCGCCCCCGTTTCAGTCACGGGTCCAATCTATGCGCTTGGCGGGCTTCCTAGGATTTTGCGGATCCCTTGGCCACGAACAGCGTCTCGGCCTGCTCCAGTGACATGCCGTTGGTTTCCGGCACCTTGAACATCACGAAGAAGAAGGACGCCGCGGCAAACAGCGCGTACATGGCGTAGGTCAGCGGCAGGGAACCGGCCGCCATGACCGGGAAGCTGAGCGTGATGGCGAAGTTGGCCACCCACTGCGCCGCGGCGGCCAGGCCCAGCGCCCGGGCGCGGATTTTGGACGGGAAGATCTCGCCCAGCAGCACCCACACCAGGGGACCCCAAGAGGCGCCGAAGCTGACCACGAACACATTGGCGGCCACCAGGGCAACCGGGCCCCAGGCGCCCGGAAGGGTGATGTCCTCGCCGGACCCCGTGGCCGAGGAAAACGCCAGGGCCATGGCTCCAAGGGAGACGGCCATGCCCACGGAGCCGGTCAGCAGGATGGGCCGGCGGCCCACCCGGTCCACGAGGGCGATGGCCACCAGGGTCACCAGGATGTTGGTAACCGCCGTGGCCACGGAGATGGTGAGCGAATCCTCCTCCCGGAAGCCCACGGCCTTCCACAGGGTGGTGGAGTAGTAGAAGATCACGTTGATGCCAACGAACTGCTGCAGGACGGACAGGATGATGCCGATCCAGACCACGGCCTGCAGGCCAAACGTGCCGCCGCGCAGCGAGCCCTTTTGCCCGGCAATCTTGTCTTCCTCGATGGCGTCCCGGATTTCGCGGATGTGGCGCTCGGTGTCGTCGGCCGGGGCAATGGTGTCGAAGATTTTCCGTGCTTCCTCTTCCTTGCCCTGGAACACCAGGAAGCGCGGGGATTCGGGCAGCGTGAAGGCAATCCAGCCGTACGCAACGGCGGGAACGGCGGCGGCCAGGAACATCCAGCGCCACGCCTCGATACCCAGCCAGAAGGACTGGTCCGCGCCACCGGCGCTGGTGGCGAGGAGCGCGTCCGACAGGAGGGCCGCGAAAATACCGGTGGTGATGGCCAGCTGCTGCAGGGACGCGAGCCGCCCGCGGACCTGCCGCGGCGAGATCTCGGAGATATAGGCGGGGGCAATCACGGAGGCGAGGCCGATGCCCAGCCCGCCTACCAGCCGCCAGAAAATCAGGTCCCACACGCTGAACGCGAAGCCCGTGCCGATGGCGCTGACCAGGAAGAGCAGCGCCCCGATTTTCATGGCGGGGATGCGGCCGTATTTGTCGGCTACCTTCCCGGCCAGGTAGGCGCCGGCAGCGCAGCCCAGCAGTGCAACGGCAACGGCGAACCCGGTCACTGCTTCGGAGAGCGCAAACTCGCCCTTCATGGCGTCCACGGCTCCGTTCACCACGGATGAGTCGAAGCCGAAGAGGAAGCCGCCAACCGCCCCTGCCAGCGCCAGCCAGATCACCCGCTGCGGTATCCGGTCCTTGGTCTGCTCCTGTGCAGTGGGCATGGTTCTCCCTGGGTTTGGGGTGTGGTTGATTCGCGCGGACGTCGTCGGCTGCGGACCGGCTGAATGGCCAGTGTACTTACGGTAGTGTTCCATGCCACGGCGAACCGTTCCAGTTGGACCGGGCTCCGCGCCGGCTCCCCTCCGCAGCGGACGCGGACGACGACGGCGCGCTCCGCCGTCGTACACCCCGCCCCGGCGCGCAGCACCTTGCGGGAGAAACGCCGAAACCCTCCCGCACGGTGTGCGAAAGGGTTCCGGTTAATGCCGCAACAGGTGAGCGCCCGTTTAGTGGGCGGGCACCTGCAGGGTGTCGTTGTCCTGCGGGGGAGTGGCGTTGGGATCCGTCAGCTTCTTCTTCGGCAGTGCGAGGCTGATCAGGAACGCGATTCCGGTGAGCACCGCAGCGGTCAGCATCACGGCGTCGATCGAGCCGGCGAAGCCTTCGGTGATGGGCCGGGTCAGGGTGCCGTTGGCCGTATGCAGCCAGCTGGTGTCGTTGAGCGAATCGTTTGACGCACCGTTCTTGAAGAAGTCGTACAGCTTGGTGTTGGCCGGGTCCGCCGCCACTGCCGGGTCTTTCAGGACGGCCAGGTACGCGGCGTCGGTGGTGGCGGCCTTCATGCCGTCGGCAATCTTGTCCGCGGCCAGGCTGAACAGCATGGAGATGAAGACGGCGGTTCCCACGGCGCCGCCCATGGAGCGGAAGAAGGCGGCCGAGGACGTTCCCACACCCATGTCACGCGGCGGCACGGAGGTCTGCATGGCCAGGGTGAGCGGCTGCATGCAGAAGCCCAGGCCCACGCCGAAGAACACCGCAATCACGCCCGGGACCCACAGGGCCGTGTCCACACGAAGCGACAACCCCATGACCAGTGCTGCGGCCGTGAGGATTCCGGTGCCCATGATGGGGAAGATCCGGAAAGTGCCGGAGGCGGAAATGGTCCGCCCGGCGGTGATGGACCCGAACAGGATGCCCACGGTGAAGGTGATCATCATCAGGCCGGCCTCGGTGGGAGTCAGGCCCTTCACGAGCTGGAGGTACATGGGAAGCATGGCAATGGCGCCGAACATGCCGATGCCGATGATGAAGTTCAGCAGCGAGGACAGCCCGAACGTGATGTTGCTGAAGAGCCGCAGCGGGATCAGGGCGTAGTCCCCGGCGCGCTTCTCGGCCAGCAGGAACCAGGCGATGCCCACCACGCCCAGGCCGTAGCAGAGGAAGGAGTTGGTGGACGTCCAGCCCCAGGAGCGGCCCTGCTCGGCCACCAGCAGCAGCGGGACGATGGCCACGGTGATGGCTGCAGCGCCCCAGTAGTCGATCTTCTGCTTCAGGTGCTTGGCGGGCAGGTGCAGGAACAGGAACACCACCACCAGGGCGGCGAGGCCGATAGGTACGTTGATGAAGAACACCCAGCGCCAGCCGTCGAAGCCCAGGATGTTGGACGTTCCGGCGAAGGCACCGCCCACCACGGGGCCCAGCACCGAGGAGATGCCGAACACGGACATGAAATAGCCCTGGTACTTGGCCCGGTCCTTGAGCGAGACAATGTCGCCAATGATGGTCAGCGCCAGGGCCAGCAGGCCGCCGGCGCCGAGGCCCTGGACGCCGCGGGCCAGGGCCAGTTCCGTCATGGAGTGGACGGAGCCGGCATAGATGGAGCCCGCCAGGAAGATCACGATGGCGCTCAGGTAGAGGGGGCGGCGGCCGAAAATGTCGCTCAGCTTGCCGTACAGCGGGGTGCTGACCGTGGATGTGATCAGGTACGCCGTGGTGGCCCACGCCTGGAGCGAGAGGCCGTCCAGGTCGTTGGCGATGGTGTAGATGGACGTGGACACGATGGTCTGGTCCAGCGAGGCCAGGAACATGCCCAGCATCAGGCCCACCATCACGGTGACGATCTGGCGCTGCGTCAGGGTATCTCCGGCGCCGGGCGCGGCAGTGGCTTTGGACATAGGTGCTCCAAGGGGAAGAAAAGGGAAGTAAGCATTTGATAGTTGCTTTCAGTAACTATCTTACCTGCACTTCCATTCCCGGCGCAGGAAACTTTTTTGTGGTGCCGGGTTACGGCTCCACGAGGATGCCGTCCGGGTCGCACCAGATCCGGGCGCCCGTGCGGATGGTCACGCCATCGATCACCACGTCAACGTCCACTTCGCCCGCCCCGGCCTTGGCACTCTTCCGGGGGTTGCTGCCCAGCGCCTTCACGCCGAGGTCGAGCTTGGCGATGGCCTCGCGGTCCCGGATGGCTCCATTGATCACGACGCCGGCCCAACCGTTCGCCACAGCGCTTTCGGCGATCATGTCCCCCATCAGGGCCGTCCCCAGCGAGCCGCCGCCGTCCACCACCAGCACACTGCCGTTGCCGGGGGTTGCCAGGGTGGACTTCACCAGCGCGTTGTCCTGGAAGCAGCGGATGGTCCGGGCCTGCCCGGAGAAATGCGTGCGGCCGCCCAGCGACTGGAACTGCAGGGCCACGGACGCCAGCTCATCGCCACGCTCGTCGTAGAGGTCCGCCGTGTTGATGGCAGGGGTGGAAGCAGCGTTCATGTGGTTCTCCTTCGAGCCTCGGATGCCGCGCGTCCACAAATGCTCCCGGCGTGCGGCACAGACGCCGGGCAAGGCCCACGATAGTCTGATTTCCAGCATCAGCACCTGCCCCGGGGGGAACCAGTAATGAGCATGTCCAACACACCGGTCCCGCCGGACGTTCCGCGGACGGCGACCGCGGCGCTCGCCGAACCCACGCAAAGGGTCACCGCGCGCTGGATCACCGGACTGGTGCTGGTCAATGTTGGTATCAACGCCGGGTTCTTCGGACCCATCAACGTCTTTATCGCCCAGCAGGCCACTGGCATCGACGAACCCAACAAGGAGGCCATAGCCTCGCTCGTCCTTGGGTGCGGGGCCGCCGTGTCCCTGGTTGCCAATCCGCTCTTCGGTGCGCTGTCCGACCGGACGGTCTCAGGGTTCGGCCGGCGTTCCCCTTGGGTCCTTGCCGGTGCCATCCTGGCCACGGCCGCGTTGCTGGCCATGTCCGGGGCAACGGCCGTCGCCCTGCTGGTTCTGTTCTGGTGCCTGGTCCAACTTGGCGCCAACGCGGCCTACGCGGCCATCACCGCCGCTATACCGGACCGGGTGCCGGTGCTGCAGCGCGGCGGCGTCGGGGGACTGGCCGCCCTTGGCCAGACGGCGGGGATCCTCCTCGGCGCGGTCTTCGGCGCTGTGGTTTCCGGCAACTTCATGGTGGGTTACTGGCTGTGCGCGGCCGCCCTGCTGGTCTCAGTGCTGCCGTACCTTTTCCACCGCAATGACCCGCCGCTGCCCAAAGAGCTCCGCCCGCCGTTCTCTCTGGGCAGCTTCCTCCGCGGCTTCTGGATCAGCCCGGCACGCCACCCGGACTTCGCATGGGCCTGGCTCACCCGCTTCCTGGTCAACGTCTGCAACCAGCTGACCATTGTGTACCTGATCTTCTTCCTTACGGACGTCATCAAGCATGAGAACCCCGCGCTGGGGGTCCTGACCCTTACCGGCATTTATGCGGTGCTGGTGATGGTTACTGCCGTGATCGCGGGGCCGTGGAGCGACAGGGTGGGCAAGCGCAAGCCATTCGTGATCGCTTCCTCCGCCATGATCGCCATGGCAGGGCTGACCATGGCCTTCTTCCCCGTGTGGACCGGCGCCCTGATTGGGGCAGCCATCCTGGGCATCGGCTTCGGCGCGTACCAGGCCGTCGATTTCGCGCTGCTGACGCAAGTGCTCCCGCAGGCCGCGGACCGTGGCAAGGATATGGGGGTCATTAACGTGGCCGCTTCGCTGCCGCAGGTCTTTGCAACCTACCTGGCTTATCTCGCGGTGACGCAGTTCGGCGGGTACGGCACCCTCTTCACCACAGCGGCGGTTATCGGGCTGCTGGGAGCTGTTTTCGTCGTCAAGATCAAGGGCGTGGACTGACCCTTCCGGCAGCCTTTTGCTAAGGCCACTGACGAGTTGCGCCGCTGGCTGGTGCCGTATAGTTGAGCCGGCTGCGGGGCTGTATGGATGGGGGAGCTCCGGCAGCAGCAACCCCAGAACACAACCCCGGAAAATGCTGATGACCGAGACTGTTTCAGACCATCCGCCCATGGCCCCCCGGCCCACCGCACCACGCCAGCGCCTTCGCTACGCACGCATGCTCGAAGCCGCTGCTTCCTTTGCCCGGAAGGGCCTGGACTCCGTGGACCTGTCCGAAATCGCCGCGAAGGCAGACGTTCCGCTGGGGACGGTGTACCGCTACTTTCCGTCCTCCACGCACCTGGTGCTGGCCCTGTACCGCCACCAGCTCGAAGAGCTGGAGGCCGCTGCCCGGCGCGGGCAGGACCGGTTCCGCGGCCGCGCCCTCCCCGGCGTCGTGATGGAAATCTTCCACATGCGGGTGATGCAGCCGGCCGTGGAACAGTGCCTGAGCCGCGGCGTCTACCTTCCCGACCGGGACACCACGGCCCTGCTGCGCGACATTGACGCCCTGGGTGAGAGGGCCGTGGAGGCAGCTGCCGGCGATGCCGTGGCCGCCAGGGTCCTGCTGCTGGCCGTCACTGGTCTGGTCCAGTCCGTCCGGAACCGCCGCCTGTCCCTCTTCGAGGCCGAAGAGGACTTGAAAAAGGCCTGCGCCCGGCTCTCCGCGGCGGCGGATTCACGGTTCACACTCCATCAGTCGGCGTAACCGGTCTAGACCAATTCGGCATTAAATACGCCTTTATAGCGTGGCGTGAGTCACACGACGCATTGAATAAACGATTTGGCATACGATTTCGCTGTCAAGAACGCCGTTTCGTGCTCAGCCGCTTGCCTACCATGGTTCCAGCGGAGCAGCAGGGAGCGAACATCCCCGGGGGCTCCTCCTACGGACCCGCCACCCCTGGGTTTCCTGTCGCACCATCTTCCCTGCCGGCCCGCACGGGTCCGGCCCAATGTGCCGTGCGTGCACGGCGAGCACCAGGAGACAACGACGTGTCCATTGACGCAGCCACAGCCACTGACAATTCCGCAGCCACCGCACTGACCGAAGCTGAGATCTTCGACGCCCACCAGGGCGGGAAGCTCTCCATCGCCAGCACCGTCCCGCTGTCCAACAAGCGCGACCTGTCCATCGCCTACACCCCCGGGGTGGCCGAGGTCAGCCGCGCCATCCACAAGCAGCCGGAGCTCGCCCGCACCCTGACCTGGGCCGAGCGCCTGGTGGTCGTGGTCAGCGACGGCACCGCAGTGCTGGGCCTGGGCAACATCGGTGCCAGCGCCTCCCTGCCCGTGATGGAGGGCAAGTCCGCACTCTTCAAAAGCTTCGGTGACCTTGACTCCATCCCCCTGGTCCTGAACACCAGCGACGTCGACGAAATCGTGGAGACCCTGGTCCGGCTGCGTCCCAGCTTCGGCGCCGTCAACCTCGAGGACATCGCCGCTCCGCGCTGCTTCGAGCTCGAGGAAAAGCTGATCGAGGCCCTGGACTGCCCGGTCATGCATGACGACCAGCACGGCACCGCCGTGGTGGCACTGGCCGCGCTGACCAACGCCGCCAAGGTCACCGGCCGCAGCCTGGACAGCCTGAAGGTTGTGGTTTCCGGTGCCGGCGCCGCGGGCATCGCCGTCGCAGAAATCCTGCTGGCAGCCGGCATCCCGGATGTTGTCCTGCTGGATTCCCGCGGCGTCATCAACAGCACCCGCGCCGATCTCGCCGCTGACGCGTCCAGCAAGAAGGCGGACATCGCCGGCCGCAGCAACCCCCGCGGTGTGGAAGGCGGCCCGGCCGAGGCCCTCGCCGGAGCCGACGTCTTCATCGGGGTTTCCTCCTCCAAGCTGGACGAAGCGCACCTTGCCCTGATGAACCAGGACGCCATCGTGTTCGCCCTCTCCAACCCGGACCCCGAGGTCCTGCCGGAGGTCGCCGTCAAGTACGCCGCCGTGGTGGCCACCGGCCGCAGCGACTTCCCCAACCAGATCAACAACGTCCTGGCATTCCCCGGCATCTTCCGGGGTGCCCTGGACGCCGGCGCCCGCCGGATCACCCCGGCCATGAAACTGGCGGCGGCCAACGCCATCGCCGAGCTCGCCGCCGAGGACCTGGCCGCCGACTACATCGTGCCCAGCCCGCTGGACCCCCGCGTTGCGCCGGCCGTGACCGCAGCCGTCGCCGCGGCGGTGGAAGCCGAGTAGTCAGCCTTCGCAGTTACGCACGACGGCGGTGCCTCCTTCCCCGAAAAGGAGGCACCGCCGTCGTGCGTTAAAGCGGTCCGGCGCGCCTGACGCGCCACCCTAGACTGGGTGCCATGACTTCCGAGACCGTGGTGACCATCCTGTGCGGCCTTGCGATCCTGGTGGGTGTGGCGGGGACCATCATCCCGGTCCTGCCCGGCAGCATCCTGATCGGGGCCAGCCTGCTGGCGTGGGCCATTTGGGGCGGCGCCGGACCCGCAGGGTGGGTGGTGTTCGCCATCGGCGTCGTCTTCGTGGCCGTCGGGATGGCCGCCAGCGCCATCCTTACCGGGCGCAAGCTCAAGGAGCATGCCATTCCCAGCCGCAGCATCGTGGTGGGCCTGGTAGCCGGTGTGGTGGGGATGTTCATCATCCCGGTAGTGGGATTGTTCGTCGGGTTCGCCGCAGGCCTGCTCCTTAGCGAAGTCCTGCGCACCCGCAACCTGCCCGCCGCTGCCCGGTCCAGCTGGGCCGCCCTCAAAGCCACCGGCATCGGCATGCTCGCCGAATTCGGGCTGGCCTGCCTGGCCGCCAGCGCCTGGGTGATCGGGGTGTGGATTGCGGCGGTGAACGGGTAGGTTCCCTTGCGCCGTCCGGCACGGACGCGTACAACGGTGGGATGACCGAGCCTTCGGAAGCAGCCGCCCACATCGACGCGTGGATGGAAAAGTACCAAACCGCGTGGGCCAGCAACCAGCCGGACGATATCCGTGTGCTCTTCACGGAAGATGCGCGGTATGAAACCCGGCCGCACGACCCCGATGCGTGGACGGGGCAGGACGGGATTGTGGACGGCTGGGTGGCGGCCCGTGACGAGCCGCAGGACTGGACCTTCAGCTGGGAGCTCCTCGGAACCGACGGACCAACGGCCTTCGTCCAGGGCGTCACCCTTTATGCGGGCGACCAGCCAAGCTACGACAACCTGTGGGTGATCCGTTTTGACGGCTCGGGCCGTGCCGCCTCCTTCACGGAATGGTTCATGGCCCGTCCCTGACCTGGCCGGCAGCGGAAAACCTGCCCCGCGTGGGCAGCGGCCGGTCTTTCGTTAGCATGGAAAGATGACTGCCGGGGACAGCGCACCGATCTACTGGGACAGCCGTGACCTGACGCCGTTCGGCCAGGCACACTTGCGCACGCCGGTCCACGACCTTGCCGGCGGAGTGGGCGGCCTGCTGACCGGAGTGCTGGGCGCCCGCAACCCGTCGCTGCTCGCGATCAACGGCGAGGTGCCGCGGCTCCGACGGATGCCCCGGCCGGCCAAGGAAGTGCACGACGCCGTCTTCTCCAGCCGGGAACCCGAGCGGCTGATCGCCCTCGCGCGCACCTACCCGGGCTGGGCGGGCCTGTGCTACCTGATGTCCGGGCTGCTGGTGTACCAGCACGGCGGCTACCTCCGCGCTTCGGAACTGCTGCAGCGCGGGCTCACCACCCGGAACGACGAGGACGCGAACCGCTACTCCGCCACCTACCTGCGGCGCATCGTCACCCGGATCGAACTGGCGGAACGGGTGGAGGTTCCCGTCCTGTTCAGCGAGGAATCAGTGTTCCTGGCCCTTGCCCACGCGCTTCGCGAGACCGGCCGCACCGAGGCGGCGCTGGACGCCCTCACCGGGCTGCCGCCGTCGCTCCCCATGGCCCTGGCACGGTGCTCGCTGGCGCTCAGCCTGGGCCGGAGCCGCACCGTGATCGACTGGACCGAGGGTCTCCTGAACGCCGACGACCTGTCCGCCGCGCTGCTGCTGGTCCGCGCCCGCGCCCTGCGCCGGGAAGGCCGGCTCGACGCCGCGCAGCAGGCCATCACCGAAGTGCTGCGGCGGCGCAAGACGCACCTCGCGCTCAGGAACGATGCCCTGACGGACAAGGCCCTGCTCCTGCTGGACTCCAGCCGGCGCTCGCTCAATCCGCGGGACTGGGGCAGGCGGCACGAGGACCCGGTGCCGCAGCGGGAGATCGCCGCGCCGGTTCCCATCCGCAAGGACGAGGAGATGCGCCGCATCTGGGAACAGGACTGGAAAAACCTCAGCGAGGACTAGGCGCGGCCCGCCACCAGGGGAACCAGTTGTTCACCGAGCAGCACGGTCCCCAGCAGGACCATGATGACTCCGCTGGCCAGGGTCACAGCCCGCGCCGCACCGGGCCTGCTTTGCAGCAGCGTGCGGGACAGCAGCGCCACGGCCGTGTAGACCAGCCCCGCCAGCGCCACGAAGGTCATGCCCAGCAGCCCGGACTGCACCGGCACCGGCAGTGAGGCGTCTGCGCTGACGAACTGCGGGATCAGGGCAACGTAGAACAGCAGGCCCTTCGGGTTGATGCCGCTGGTGCCCATGCCCTGCAGGAAGGTACGCAGCCGCGTTGCGCCGGGACGTCCGACGGCGCCTGCCGCACTGAAGGAGGCCCCGCGCCACGAGCGGAGCGTGCTGATGCCCAGCCACATCAGGTAGCCGGCGCCCACCAGCGTCAGCCAGCCCAGTACGCCGGGCATACCGGTCAGTACCGCAGCGAGGCCGGCCACCAGCAGGGCGGTGTGCAGGACGTACCCGCCGCACAGTCCGGCCACGGCGGGTACGAAACTGCGCTGACCAAGCCCGGCCGTGATGGAGTAGGCCCAGTCCACGCCGGGAGTGCAGGCTAGGGCCGCGGCCACCAGCATAAAGGCCAGGAACAGCTCCGGATTCATGGTTTCTCCTGTCAGGGGTCTTTCAGGAGTAACTGTAGGAACTTTCAGCCCGGAAGTGCTGTCCGGTTTTCGCGCGGCACGCTCGCAGGGCAGTAGGATTTTTGCGTGATAGACGCCATTGACAGGAATATCTTGCGCCACCTCAAAGAGGATGGTCGGATGACCGCCACGGCCCTTGCTGCCAAGGTGGGGCTGACGGTGGCCCCTTGCCACCGCCGGCTGCGCGACCTGGAGCAGTCAGGGGTCATCCGGGGCTACAAAGCGGACATCGATCCAGCGGCGGTGGGACTCGGGTTTGAGGCGATTGTCTTCGTCACGCTGCGGCAGGTGGACAGGCCCACCATGGAGATCTTCGAGAGCCGGGTGGGGGACAACCCGAACATCGTGGAGGCGCAGCGGCTGTTCGGTTCCCCGGACTACCTGCTGAAGGTCATCGCGGAGGACCTGCCCGCGTACCAGCGGTTTTACGATGCGGAGCTGACGTCCCTGCCGGGCGTGGAACGGCTGACGTCCACCCTGGTGATGAAGAACCTCAAATCGAACGCCGGGCCGCCGGTGTAGCGGCCGCCCGTTCCTTAGGCCGCTGGGCGGACGTGGACGATGATCACCTGGGTGTCCTTGCCGCCGTCGTACCTCAGGTCGTAGTTCACGTCCAGGCCGGTGGCCGTGCCGGAGGTGATGGAGAAATCACTCTTCCCGTCAGGGTCGCTTTCGGTGCTGCTGATCCACCGCTCGGCGGAGGCCTCATCGATGCCGTACCGCTGCACGCCTTCACGGATCAGGGCGAAGTACTCCTCGGCGGATTGTGCGGTGAGGAAGTAGGTGACCTCGCTGAAGTCCGGGCGCTTGTCAGTGGTGTTGAACCGGATGCGGTCCGTTTCGCCCGTGATTTCGCCGCTGGGCGCCACAATGGTCAGGTTGATCTTCCCGGCGCCGCGGGTGTTGATCTCGGGCCCATAGCTGTCCTGCGTGACCTGGACGGATTCCTTGGCCAGCGTGCCGGAGCTCATGTCCAGCCGTGCGGCACCGGTGCTGCGGATGGTCTCCACGCCGGCGGCATCAAGGGTGGAAAATTCGGAGGTTTTCACGGTGCTCCCTGCAGAAGGTGATGTGGCGGAGGACGGGGTGGCGGGTTCGGGGGTGGACAGCTGGCAGCCGCCCAGGGCCAGGCCGGCGGCCAGGACCGGCAGGAGGAGTACGACGCCGGACGGGCGCCGTTGCTTCCAGGCTGCGGCCGTGCGGGCGGGCGTCACTGGTGGACCTCCGCGTCGAAGCCGTCCAGGAAGCGGTCCATGATCTGGGGGATGTTGTTGGTGGGCCGGTACTGGTCCACCCGCGTGTCAAAGTCGGAGCCGATGATCTGGGCTGCCCGGTCCGGGTCCGATGCCAGCAGGTCCTGGTAGGCGGGCAGGGTGTCCTGGCGGATGAGTTCCCAGCGCTGGTCCGCGTTGGCAATGTTGCCGTCCGGGAAACCGGTGGTGAAGTCGGTGCGGAACTGAGTGGGGTTGTCCCAGTTGGTGAACGGGACGTTCTGCGGGCCGGGGCTCTCCACGCTGAAGGTGTAGGGGAACACCTCCGCGTAGCTCCTGGCTCCGGGAATGGAGGGCTCGCCGGCCAGGGTCACCATGTAGGTCACGGCTTCGCCGCCGGGGTGGCTGCGCATGTTGTCGTAATCGTCGGCGATGATTTCGTTCTGCTCGCGGTACAGGAGGGCGGTGTTGCCTTCCTGGACGCGGTCCGGGTCGCCGGAATCGATGTTGGCCCAGGCCTCCGCCGTTCCGGCATCGATGGCACCGGACTCATGGAGCCGGTTGATCTCGTCCAGGCCGCCGTTGAGGTACGCCTGGTGCTGGCGCGCCTGGTCCAGGAAGATCTCCTTGTTCATGTCCAGCATGCTGGTTTCGTAGAAGCGGATCTCGTCATCGGTCATGCCCGCCAGCTGTTCGATCTGGTCCAGGATGGGCAGTGGGATATTGGAGGCCGGATTATTGGCGATCTGCTGCGCGAGGTCCCGCATCATGGCCATGTCCCGGAAGCCGCCCGCGAACGACGGTCCGATCATGTTGGCCATGCCGGCCCACTGCAGGTCCGGGTTGGCGAGGTAGGCCTGTCCGTAGAAGTCGTAGACACTGCGGATGGTGTCCCAGTTGGCTTCGGTGCCGTTGGCGGTATCCCACGTGGCTGGATCAATGCTCATGTCCAGCATGGCCTGGTTGTTCCAGTAGTCGCTGAGGAAGTCGGCGTACTCGGGGGAATTCTTGTCGATCAGGCCGGAGTCCGCAGCCGCGTCCATGGCGGCCTTGGCGGCCTCGGGGTTGGCCAGGGCCCACTGCCTGAACTCCTCGCTCTGCAGGTAGTCCCGGCGCTCGTCCGGTGTCATCGAGTTGAGGGTATCGGTCAGGTCCTGGGCTGTTCCGCCGCCCCCGCCCGATTGGCCCGCGCCTCCGCCGCTGCCGCCGCCGGCGCCGCTGCTGGCCCGTTCCTGTTCGTCCGCGTTGGCCAGCAGCGCCTTGGACGCCGTTTCAAGCCCGGCCGTGGCGGACTTCAGCAGTTTGATGTGGGAGGAGGTCCATTCGCTGCGGAACCTGTCGCCGTCGTGCCCCTTCCATTGACCGGAGCTGATGGTGCTGCTCAGCTGCTGGCCCAGGGCGTTGAGCCGGTTGGCGCCGCCGGCGAGGTCCTTGGCGAGCTGCCGGAGCTGGGCGACGTCGCCGCCGTAAAAGGTACCCGCCATGATGATTCCCCCTGTGTGGATGTACCGTGCCAGCCTAGCCGGGAAGGTGCAGCGGGGCGATGGGGAGGGTTATCCGTCCAGCAGCCCCGTGGTGCGGTAGGGAATGACTTCGCGAAGGAACATGCTGGTGGAGGTGCGGACGATCCCCGGGCACAGCCGGATCTCTTCCGAGACCCGGTACAGGTCGTCCGGGCTGGTGGCCACCACCCGGATCAGGAGGTCCGTGTCGCCCGCGGGTGCATGGCATTCGAGGACCTCCGGAATGTTCCGCAGGGCGGCGATCGCTTCATTGAGGTGGCTTTGGTCCAGTTCTGCGCTTACCGACGCTGCAACGCCGCGGCCCAATGCTGCGGGAAGGACCCTGCTGCTGTTGGGGCGGAGGGCGCCGGCCGCCGTCATCCGCTCCAGGCGCGACTGCACCGTCCCGCGCGCCAGCCCCAGCCGCTGGGCCAGCACCATGATTGGGACCCTTGGGTCATCGTCCAGCGCCCGGAGGATCCGCCGGTCAGTGGCGTCAAGTTCCTGCAATTTGCACACTTTCTGCCGATGCGGCTCACATGGATTAGTCAGATTGACTAACGAACAGTTAGCCGGTTGCACCTACTGTATGGCTGGTGCTGAAATGTTGGCAACACGGCAGCGGCTACCGCCCCTGCCCGCAGGCCACCGGCCTCCGGCACACCACCCGGGCGCCGCGCACAGCTTCCCGCAAGGAGGCCGCCGCTGATTGACTCTTGTTCACGCATCGTCTTTCCGCACCCACTGACGAGAGCCCCTGGGCTACCGATCCGCCGGAATATCCGGCCATATCGGTGGCTGAGGGGCTCTTGTGCTGTTCCGCATAGGCTGGAGGCATGACTTCGGCCGGCCGCTTCGCCCCCAGTCCTTCCGGCGAACTGCACGTGGGCAACCTCCGCACCGCCATGCTTGCCTGGCTCTTCGCCCGCTCCACCGGCCGCAGTTTCCTCCTGCGCGTCGAGGACCTGGACCGGGCGCGTGCCGGAGCTGAAGCCGTCCAGCTGCGTGACCTCGCCGCGATAGGGGTGGAGTGGGACGGTGCGGTGGTCCGGCAGACCGACCGCAGATCCGTGTACGAGGACGCCATTGGGCGGCTGCAGTCGGCGGGCCTGACCTATGAGTGCTTCTGCACCCGCCGTGAAATCCAGGAAGCCCCCTCCGCCCCGCACGCGCCGCAGGGGGCCTATCCCGGCACCTGCAGGAACCTTGACCCCGCGGAGCTTGAGTACAAGCGGTCCACCCGGCCGGCGGCGATCCGGCTGCGAGCCTCCGTTGGTGAGTACTCCGTCCGGGATGCCCTGCATGGCAGCTACACCGGAGTGGTGGATGACTTTGTGCTCCGCCGCAACGACGGCGTCACCGCCTACAACCTGGCCGTGGTGGTGGACGATGCCGAGCAGGGCATCGACCAGGTGGTCCGCGGCGACGATCTGCTTCCTTCGACCCCCCGGCAGGCATATCTTGCCTCCCTTCTGAATATTCCGGTTCCGGAATATGCGCATGTCCCGTTGGTGGTGAATTCCGACGGCGTCCGGCTGGCCAAGCGGGACGGTGCGGTAACGCTCGCGGATCTTGATGCGGCGGGGATGCCTGTTGGTGAGGTCCGGGACCGGCTGCTGGCGTCTCTCGGCCTGCCGCCGGGGCCGCTTAGCCAAGCTCTTGCGGCGTTCCTCCCCGACGGACTGCCGCTGGCGCCGTGGGTTTGGCGCGGCAGCGTCAACAAGCGTTGACGACCGGCATTTCGTCAACTAATGTTGACGCTATGGAGGTGGACCGGATGAAGACACTCGTTGGTTCAATGGACGGTAAAGGCCCCGCCGAGGCCCTGCATGCCGTCGCCGAACTGCAGAAGGAAGTCAGCCGGGCGGAGGCAACCCTGGTCCGCGGAGCCAGGCAGGCCGGCCTGTCGTGGGAAGCCATTGCACTGTGCCTGGGCGTCACCAAGCAAGCGGTGCACCGGAAGTACGGCAAACAGTAAGGCTCTAGGCGGGCATTCCCGGCTCCGCGCCCGTCTCCAGCTTCGACAGGGCCGCGTGCACCCGGTCGCTGCCGCGCTTTTCGTCCATGACGATCGAGGCGGCCAGGGCGGCAACCATTACCAGCAAGCACGCAGGGACCGAGGCGCCTGCCGCCGCCAGGGCTACCGCGCCGCCCTGGACAGCGATGACGCCGGCCGCCACAGCGATGACCATGCGGTCGGCTCCCATCATCACGCTGTACAGCCAAGTCAGGGTCGCCTTGAAGACCGCCACCGGAATGGCAATGCTCGCCACCGCGGCCGCGGCGCTGATGTGGGCCTCGTGGTCGATGTAATAGGCGGCGACATGGAGGCCGGCGCCAGTGGCGGCGATGGCCGCGAAGATGAGGATGTGGCCGTAGCCGAACAGGTAGGACCGGTGCCGCCGCAGGTGCAGTGCCCGCCCTGCAGGGAGCATGAAATATACCCACCACATGCCGAAGGCCAGCGCCGTTCCACCGAAGCCCACCAGGGCTGCATCCATGGTCCAGCCGCTGTTGGCCACGAACGCACGCAGCGTCTCGATGGCACCGATCAGGCACTCGCCCAGCGCGATGATGGCGAGCAGCCCGTACCGTTCGGCGATGTGGTGGGCATGCCAAGGGGTGGCTGCCCTGCGCTCGGCGAAATAGGGCGTGGCCATCTCCAGCGCCACCAGCGGAACCACCATCAGGAGCGTGGCCACCACGCCGGTGTCGAGGATCAGCACTGCAACCCACCCCAGCTGGACGATGGCCAGGTACCGGGCGTAGCGCAGGCAGGTCTCGCGGCGGGACGGATCCTGGCGCGCGGCCCGCATCCACTGCGCCACCAGGGCCAGGCGCATCAGGATGTAACCGCCCACAATGACCCGGTTGTCCACGTGCTGCCCCTCGGCGATCGAGTGGAACATCGGTTCGATTCCCATGGTGAGGATCAGGACGCCCACGATCTGGACCATGGTGACCACGCGGAACACCCAATCGTCCGTGTCGTAGGCGCTGGCGAACCAGGTGAAGTTGATCCAGGCCCAGATCACGGCAAACATCGCGAACGCGAACCCGATCAGCCCGGGCAGCACGTGGGCCTCCGCGATTTCGTGGGCGAACTGGCTTCCCGCGACGCCGAAGGCAATGACGAACGTCAGGTCGAAGAAGAGTTCCAGCGGGGTGGCTGCCCGGTGTTTCTCATGCGGATCGCGGCCGCCCATGCGCGCGAACGCATGCCGGAGGGGGTTTGAGGACATGCCTCAAAGATAGCGGGACCGGACCCGCTCAGACCCTTCCCAGTGCGTCGATGTCTTCGAGGAAATCCTGGTGCACTTCGGCGCTGACGGTGGTGCGGGTTTCGGCGATCGCGGCGAGGTAGTCCTCGGTGGAGGGCCCCTTCCGCACCGCCTCGCGGACGGACGGCCGCGAATCCGAAGCCAGCCCGCCGTCGTCGTACACGGCTTTTTCCAGCGCACGCTGGGAGGCGCTGCGGGCCGCGTACTCGATGTCCGCCGGCGAGAAGCCCTCGGTCTTCTCCACGAGGAGCTCGACGTCCACGTCATCCACCACGGGGGCGGGGATAAACCGCTGCCACATGGCTTCGCGGGCCTGCCGGTCCGGCAGGCCGATGGGAATGACGTAATCGAACCGGCCGTGCCGGAGGAACGCGGTGTCCAGGGCGCGGATGAAGTTCGTGGCGCACACCAGGAGCCGGCCGGGCTGTTCGCGGAACGCCGGGATGATCTTCAGCAGCTCGTTGGTGACGCCCTGCAAGGGCGAGGGCGGGTCCCCGGCGCGCTGGGACGCGATCTCCTCCACCTCGTCGATGAAGACCACCGCGTGCTCGAGCTCCGCGATTTCGAGGAACGTTTCCCGCAGCGCCCCGGCCAGGCCCTGCGGATCCGCGGCGAGGCGGGACGGGAACACTTCAACGAACGGCCATTCCAGGCGTGAGGCGATGGCCTTGGCGAACGTGGTCTTGCCAGTTCCGGGCGGGCCGAAAAGGACGACGGCGCGCGGCGGCACCACGCCGAATTCGTCCGCAAGGTCCGCTTCAGCGAGCGGAAGCACCAGACGGCGTTCCAGGAGTTCCTTTTCCTTCCGCATGCCTGCGACGTTTTCCCAGAGGTCGCGGGCGAGGACACGGCCGCCCAGTTGGCCGAGCGCACCGAGCTCCTGCCGCTGCACAGGGATGGTGCGTTCGAAGTAGCGCAGGTTCTTCTTCAGTGCGAAGCCGCGGCCCAGGAACGCTTCCACCCGGGTTTCGGACTCCGGCATCAGGGCCGAGAGCTTGTTCAGCCCATGCGGTGCCATGCGGTTCTCGACGGCGGCCAGCAGCGAGGTGCCGATGCCCCGGCCGCGGTACTCCGGCAGGGTGGCCAGGAAGACAATCCAGCCCTGGTCGTGCGCGGCACGCCCCACCGCGGCGCCCACCACCAGGTCACCCAGCACCGCCACCACGGCGTGGTCCTTCTCGCACGAGGCCAGGACCTCGGACAGCGCGTAAACCGGCTCCACATTGGTTGCCTTCAGCGTCTCCCACAGGTGCAGGATTCCGTCCAGGTCCGCCGAGTGGAAATCCCTGATCCGCCAGTTGGTCATGCCGTCACTCCTGTTGGTTCCCCGTTGAACTGCCCATGGTCTCTCTTGCAGCGAGCATAAGGGATGGGACGCAGCGGGCCCGTTGCGGTTCCGTTGCATGACGTGCGGGAGGGTAGCCCTTCACCGTTGAGCCTGTCCGGCGCGAGGAGTAGCGTGTGATGCACATCACCCAAACCCCTAGGAGCAACCATGCCACATCTGGGACGCCGGGTAGGAGCCTTAACGGCTGCACTGGCGATGAGCGTGACGTCCGGAGCCATCATGAGCCCGGCCTCGGCCCACAAGTGGGACGACCAGCCCGAGAAGAAAGCCACCGCCACCGGATACGGGGGAGCGGTCAGCACGGTGGACGCCGACGCTTCCGCCGCCGCCATCAAGGTGCTCCGCAAGGGCGGCAACGCCGTGGACGCCGCCGTCGCAGCGGCAGCAACACTGGGGGTAACGGAGCCCTACTCAGCCGGCATCGGCGGAGGCGGCTACTTCGTGTACTACGACGCAAAGAGCGGCGAGGTCCACACACTGGACGGCCGCGAAACCGCACCTGCGGCAATGCCGAACGATGCATTCATCGATCCCAAGACCGGGAAGGCGTACAACTTCACCCCGGAGCTGGTCACCAGCGGCGTCTCCGTGGGCGTCCCCGGCACGGCGGCCACGTGGGAGCGGGCACTGGAGCGCTGGGGCAGCCTGAGCCTCGGCGATGCCCTGAAGCCTGCCATTGACGTCGCAGACAACGGGTTCACCGTGGACAGCACCTTCAACCTCCAGACCGCGGAAAACCAAGTCCGGTTTGAAGCCTTCCCGTCCACCAGCGAGCTCTACCTTCCAGGCGGCAAGGCGCCCGCCGTCGGATCTGTCCTGAAGAACCCCGACCTCGCCGCCACTTACCGTCTGCTGGGCGATGAGGGCACTGACGCCTTCTACGAGGGGCCGCTGGCCGAGGAAATCGCTGCGACGGTCCAGAACCCGCCCAAGACGGCAACCACCAAACTGCCCGTCCCCAAGGGGTTCATGACCGCCGAGGACCTGGCCAACTACGAGGTCCTGAACCAGGACCCCACCCATGTGGAATACCGGGGGTACGACGTCTACGGCATGGCACCGTCGAGCAGCGGCGGCACAACCGTAGGGGAGGCACTGAACATCCTGGCCCCGTTCGAACTGCCTGACCTGGTGAGGGGCAAGGGCAACTCCAAGAACCAGTCCGACGTCCTGCACCACTACCTGGAGGCGTCCGCGCTGGCCTTCGCTGACCGGGCCAAGTACGTGGGTGATCCGAAATTCGTGGACGTCCCCACAGAAGCCCTCCTTGACGACGTCTTCGGCAAGGAACGCGCCTGCAACATCGATCCCCGGAAAGCTGCAGTGAAGCCCGTGGCGGCGGGCTACGTTGAGAACTACGACGGCACCTGCGATGTTGCGCCGGCGGCTGGCGAGGACGCCAAGGACACCGAGAACATCAACACCACCAACCTCACCGTCTCGGACAAATGGGGCAACGTGGTGGAGTACACGCTCACCATCGAGCAGACCGGGGGATCGGGCATCGTGGTTCCCGGCCGTGGCTTCATCCTGAACAATGAACTCACGGACTTCTCCACCGTCTACGACGAAGCCGACCCCAACCGCATCCAGCCCGGCAAGCGGCCCCGGTCCTCGATGTCGCCCACCATCGTGCTGAAGGACGGCGACCCGTTCCTGGCCCTCGGTTCCCCCGGCGGCTCGACGATCATCACCACGGTGCTGCAGACGCTGGTTAACCGGATCGACCTCGGCATGAGCATTGAAGACGCCGTGGCAGCTCCCCGCGCCTCGCAGCGGAACACCGCCAACGTGACAGCGGAACAGGGCTTCATCGACTCGCCCTCCGGCAAGGTCCTGGCGGCCAAGTTCGGCCACAAGTTCGCAGCGGCCGGCAGTCCCGGCACATCGGCGGCCGAGATCGGCGCAGCAACGGCCATCGAGTTCAATCGCGACGGCGGTGTGACGGCGGTGGCTGAACCCGAAAGGCGCGGTGGCGGATCGGCCATGGTGGTCAAACCGGCCAGGTGATCCGGCGGCTGCCGACAGGCAGTTGCCCTTAAACCCTGACGGCGGCACCCGCGTTCTGTAGTTCCAGAACCCAGGTGCCGCCGTCGGACGTTAAGAAGCGCTACTTCTTGAAGGTGCCCGCCGGCGGGTTGGCAACCACCGGTGCGACGCCGGTGTGGCCTTCCCGGGTTGCGGCGATCTCGTGGATGCGCTTGCGGCAGGCGAACCAGCCGAACACCATCAGCACCGAGGCGATGGCTGTCACCATCATGGTGAGCGGCGAGTCGATGAACACCATCACCAGCACGCCCACCAGGAAGACCAGCGAGAGGTATCCGGTGAACGGGGCGCCGAACAGCCGGAACGAGGGCCGCTCCACCCATCCCTTGTCCGCCCAGCGCTTCAGCTGGATCTGGCACAGGACGATCGTGGCCCAGGTCATGATGATGCCCACGGAGGCAATGTTCAGCACGATCTCGAAGGCTTCGGCCGGGACCAGGTAGTTCAGCGGAACACCCAGCAGCGAAACGCCGGCGGTGATGGCGATGCCGCCGTAGGGGACGCCCGCCTTGTTCATGCGGGACGCGAACTTGGGCGCCGAGCCGTTGACGGACATGGAGCGCAGGATGCGGCCGGTGGAGTAGAGCCCGGCGTTCAGCGAGGACAGGGCGGCCGTGAGGACCACCAGGTTCATGATCACGTCCACGCCCTGCACACCGATCGAGCCGAAGAACGTCACGAACGGGCTGACGCCCTTCTCGTAGGAGGTGTACGGCAGCAGCAGGGCCAGCAGGATCACGGAGCCGACGTAGAACACGGCGATGCGGAAGACCACGGAGTTGATGGCCTTGGGCATGATCTTTTCCGGGTTCTCGGTTTCACCGGCCGCGGTGCCCACCAGTTCGATCGAGGCGTAGGCGAACAGGACGCCCTGCATGAGGATGATCATGGGCAGCAGGCCGTTGGGGAACACGCCGCCGTTGTCCGAGAGGAGGCTGAGGCCAACCTGCTGGCCGTCCACCGGGGTGCCGAAGATGACGAAGTAGGTGCCCACCAGGAGGAATGCCACCAGGGCTGCGACCTTGATGAGGGCGAACCAGAACTCCATCTCGCCGAAGACCTTTACGGACACGAGGTTCAGGCTCAGGACCACTACGAGGGCGGTGAGGGCCCATACCCACTGCGGGACGTCGGCCATCCAGGGGATGTAGTTGCCGAAGAAGTGCATGTAGAGCGCGGCGGCGGTGATGTCCACGATGGTGGTGGTGGCCCAGTTGATCCAGTAGAACCAGCCGGAGACGAACGCGGCTTTCTCGCCGAAGAACTCGCGGGCGTAGGAGACGAACGAGCCGGAGGAGGGGCGGTGGAGCACCAGTTCGCCGAGGGCCCGCAGGATCAGGAACGCGAAGAAGCCGCAGACGGCGTAGGCGATGACCAGCGACGGGCCGGCCGCGTTCAGGCGGCCGCCGGCGCCGAGGAACAGGCCGGTACCGATGGCGCCGCCAATGGCGATCATCTGGATCTGCCGCGGCTTCAGGCTCTTGTGATAGCCCTTGTCCTCGGCGTGCAGCGAGGTCTCGGTGGCGTGTGCGTGACCGCCGTCGATGACGTGGTCTGGGAGAGGGGACTGACTCATGGGTGTCCTTACAGACGGGGGATCTTGGGTGGGGACTACTTGCTGAGGTTGGCGAGCCGTTCGGGGCTCAGGAGTTCCTGCAGTTGGGTGGCGGTGAGCAGTCCGTGTTCCAGGACCAGCTCGGCCACGCCCTTGCCGGTGGCGAGGGCTTCCTGCGCGATGGCGGTGGCGGTGGCGTAGCCCAGGTGGGGGTTCAGGGCGGTGACCAGGCCGATGGATTGCTCCACCGTGAGCCGCAGGTGTTCGGTGTTGGCGGTGATTCCGCGGATGCAGCGGGCCGTCAGGGTGCGGCAGGCTGCTTCGAGGTGGGAGATGCTCTTGTGGAGGCTGTGGACAATCACGGGTTCGAACGCGTTGAGCTGAAGCTGCCCGGCTTCGGCGGCCATGGTGATGGTGACGTCGTTGCCGATCACTTCGTAGGCCACCTGGGAGACCACTTCCGGGATCACCGGGTTGATCTTGCCGGGCATGATGGAGGAGCCGGACTGGACGGCCGGCAGGTTGATTTCGCCCAGGCCGGCGCGCGGGCCGGAGGAGAGCAGGCGGAGGTCGTTGCAGATCTTGGACAGCTTGACCGCTACCCGCTTGAGCACGCCGGAGAGGTGGACGAACGCGCCCACGTCCTGGGTGGCCTCGATCAGGTCGACGGCGGTGACCAGCGGCAGGCCAGTGACCTCGGCCAGGTGCCGGCAGGCGGCGTCGGCGTAGCCAGCCGGGGCGTTCAGTCCGGTGCCGATGGCGGTGGCGCCGAGGTTGATCTCGTGGATCAGGAGTTCGGCCTCGGCCAGCCGCAGCCGGTCCTCGCCGATGGTGACGGCGTAGGTTCCGAATTCCTGGCCCAGGGTCATGGGGACGGCGTCCTGGAGCTGGGTGCGGCCCATCTTCACCACGGTGCGGAACTCCAGCGCTTTGGCGGCACAGGCTTCCTCCAGTTCGGCCAGGGCGTCCAGGAGTTCCCGGGCGGCGAAGATGGTGCCGAGTTTCACCGCGGTGGGGTAGACGTCGTTGGTGGACTGGCTGAGGTTGACGTGGTCGTTGGGGTGCAGCCGGGCGTAGTCACCCTTGGGGTGGCCGAGGATTTCCAGGGCGCGGTTGGCGATAACCTCGTTGGCGTTCATATTGGAGGACGTTCCGGCGCCGCCCTGGATGACGTCCACCACGAACTGCTCGGCGAGTTTGCCGTCCAGGATGTCCTGGCAGGCCTGCTCGATGGCTGCGGTGCGTTCGGCATCCAGCAGGCCAAGGTCCCGGTTGGTGCGGGCGGCGGCGAGCTTGACCGCTGCCAGGCCGCGGACCAGGTGCATGTTGGAGGAGAGCGGCTGGCCGGTGATGGGGAAGTTCTCCACAGCGCGCAGGGTGTGCACGCCCCAGTATGCCTCCGCGGGGACGTCGCGGTCACCCAGCAGGTCGTGTTCGGACCGGAAGTTTTCGGCGGTTGGTGTGATGGTCATGGGGGTCCTTACGGGCGTCGTTGTCTGGTTCGGACAGAAATCAGTTGAGGAAGTCGGTGGCCTGCAGCCGGCCCACTTCGTGGCCGCCGCCCAGCACGGGTGCGGTGGCGATGGCGGCCAGCGGGCCGGTATCAAGTCCCAGCGCCTCGAGGAGCCGGACGGTGGCCGGCATCCTGGCGCGGTCGCCGCCGTCGGAAATCTTGACGGCTGCTGCGCTGCCGTCGGCCAGGCCCACCAGCTGGACGCCTTCGAAACCGTCCTTGGCCACGGCGCCCGGCACCAGGCGCATGAGCTCCGTGACGTCGCGTCCCTCGCCCGCCACCATGTGGGGGTGCTGCTGCATGGCGAGCCCGACGGCGGCTTCCGCGCTTCGGGACGCCGGCCCGCCGTCGTCGGAGGTTCCGTCCGCCTGGCCGGCTGCGCGCGCGATGATGCCGAAGGCACGGGCCATGCCGCGAAGGGTGAGGGCGAACAGCGGGGTTCCGCAGCCGTCGGTGCTGATGGCGGCGGGTTCTTCGCCGGTCAGTTCGGTGACGGTGGCGGCGACGAGCTGCTGGAGCGGGTGGGACGGCTCAAGGTAGCCGCGGACCGGCCAGCCGTTGATGGCGCAGGTGGCGGCCATGGCGGCGTGTTTGCCCGAGCAGTTCTGGGTGAGCTGGGTGGTTTCGCCGCCGTTGCGCAGCCATTTTTCGCGTTCGGCCGTGCCGTAGGGGAGGTCAGTGCTGTTTTCGAGGTCCGCGGCGCTGAGGCCGTGCAGTTCCAGGATCCGGAGGGCGCCATCGCGGTGGCGGCTGTCGCCGGAGTGGCTGGCGGCGGCCAGGGCCAGGAGGTCCGCGGGGAGATCCAGGCCGGCCCGGACCATGGCCACGGCCTGGAGCGGCTTGAGCGAGGAGCGCGGGTAGAAGGGGGCTTCCGGGTTGCCGGCGGTGGCGGCGGTGGAGCCGTCCCTGCGCAGGGCTAGGGCCGATCCGTAGTGGACGCTTTCCACGAGGCCGCTGCGGACGGCCGCTACCAGGGGAGCGTGCTGCGGCAGGGCCAGGTGGTCCGGGGCAGGGGTGCGGGCAGCGGAAAACGCGGGGGAGGGCATGGTGTCCTTGGGGTTGCTGGCGGATTACTTGTTGAGGATGGAATCGAGGGCCTGGCCCACGGCTTCCAGGTGGCGGGCCATGGCGGTGCGCGCATTGTCCGCGGAACCTGACTCGATGGCGGCGAGGATGTGCTGGTGTTCAATGTCTGAGGCGTGCTGCCGGTCAGCCACCATGTTCAGGGTTTCCGACTGGTGGGCCAAAGCGTCCCGGATATCGGCCACAACGCTTTCGAAGACCTTGTTGCCGCTGGCACGGGCGATGGCAGCGTGGAAGGTGGAGTCCAGTGCCACCCAGGATTCGGGATCGGTTTCGGTGGCCATGGCGGCCATGATCTGGCGGAGGGTGTCCAGTTCTTCATCGGTGCGACGTTCGGCGGCCAGGCCGGCGGCAGGGATTTCGATGTGGGGGCGGGCCTCCGTCAGGTCGCGGGCGGAGTACTGCCCCAGCGTGAGGTCGTTGGCTACCTTGTTGGCCACCACGAACGTGCCCTTGCCGGTCTTGGTGACCGTCAGTCCCAACGCAGTGCAAGAGCGGAGCGCTTCCCGAATGACGGAACGGCTCACGCCGTATTGCTGGGCGAGGGTGGCCTCGGAGCTGAGTTTGCTGCCCACGGGAACCATGCCGGACTCGATGTCCACGCGGATGGCGTTGAAGACCGCCTCGGCGGCGCTGAGCCGCGCGAGGGGGAACGCAGGCTGTCCTGCTGTCCGGCTGTCTGACAGGTTCACATTTCAAATATGGCACCGGTCACACGGGGGTGTCAAGCCCCACTCCTTAGCCGCACGGGAAGAACCGGCACGAACGTGCCGTTAGATACAGACTTCCCCTACCGCAGCCAGGTCAACGCTGCTACATTGGCCTTAACCGGCACGATCGTGCCTCAGGAGGTTGGCATGACCACAGCAATGGACCTGGTTGCCGCCGAGGTCCGGGCCAGACGCGCAGCACTGCGGCTTACCCAGCGGGACCTTGCCGACATGGCAGGCGTATCGGAGCGGTTCGTGAGGTTCGTGGAGCGTGGGAAGCCAAGCGTGCAGCTGGATTCGCTGCTTGCAGTCCTGGATACCCTGGGCCTCGAACTGCGGATCGCTGACAGGGCCAGCCAGGCCGAGCGTTCCCTCGCCAGCCAGGTCCGTGCCGGGAGTGAAGCGCCGTGAGGCACCGCATCGCGGACGTCTACAAGGCAGGGATCCTCGCTGCGCGGCTGGAGCGGTACGACGGCGGAACGAGGTTCAGCTACCTGCCCGCCTACCTGGCCGGCGGAGGACCCGCCGTCGCGTCCTCCCTTCCCCTCACCGGCGAACCGGTCCTGTCCGCCGCCGGGGCCGCCCCGCCGTACTTCAGCGGCCTCCTGCCGGAAGGGCGGCGCCTGAATGCGCTGCGTCGGTCCATCAAAACCAGCGCTGACGACGACCTGTCCCTGCTGATCGCGGCTGGCGGGAACCCGGTGGGCGACGTCCAGATCATCGGCCACGGCGAACCGCTGGACCCGGACGAACATGCGGTGGAGCTGGACCCGCGGCAGCCGGTGGACTTCGATCAACTCCTGGGCGACCCGGACCTGATCGATCCCGTGGCGCTCGCCGGTGTGCAGGACAAGCTGTCCGCCGGGATGATTTCGCTGCCTGTGGCCGCCCAGGGGAAACGGTTCATCCTCAAGCTCAACGCGCCCGAGTTCCCGCACGTGGTGGAGAACGAGCTTGCTATGTTCCGTTACGCGGCCAAACTGCGGATTCCGCTAAGCCGCGTGGCGCTGATCCGGGACGTCGCCGGGCGGCCGGGCCTGCTGGTTGAACGCTTCGACCGCGTGCCGCCTCTTGACCGCACGGCCGGCGCCGGTTCCGACGGGGTCCTGCGGCTCGCCGTCGAGGACGGAGCCCAGGTTCTGGGGCTGTACCCGGCGGACAAGTACAACGTGGGGTACGGGCAGGTGTGCCGGGCTCTGGCGGAGCACTGCGCGGCTCCGCTGCCGGCCCTCCGCAACCTTGCCCTGCAGGGTGCGTTTGCCTGGCTGACCGGGAACGGCGACCTGCACGCGAAGAACGTGTCCATGGTGCAGGATCCCCGGGCCGGCTGGGTGGTCGCACCCGTCTACGACATTCCCTCCACGGTTGTTTACGGCGACAAGACGCTCGCGCTGGCCATCGACGGCAAGCGGACAGGTATCTCCCGCCGCCACTTCCTGGGCTGGACCGCGGGCCTCGGGCTTCCGGAGCGTGCCGCCGGCAAGGTCATCGACCTGGCCTTGGGGGCATCAGGACCACTGCTCGCCGACCTTGAGGCCGGCACCGCGTTTGTAGGGGCCGCTACGGCGGGGAAGAACGACGGCGGCGGGTCGCCGTTCCAGGACATCGTCACCAGGGCCTGGGTCAAGGAGTTGAAGCACCGCCGCCGGCTGTTCGAAGGGTAAGCCGCCGCGTCCTGTGGTCCCTTCAGGAGCCTTCGTACCAGCGCAGGACGCGAAAGGCGCGCAGGGTGTTCCAGCGGCTGGGTTTGCCGTCGCCGTCCTCGAGGGGGAAATGGGTTTTGCCGGCATGGGTGTCTTCCAGGAACCAGGTCCCGTCCGGCTGCTGCTTGGACCGCACCAGCTCCACTGCCTCGGCAAGGCGACCATCCGGCGCGGCTCCAGTGGCCCGGAAGTAGTCCAGCCCCCGGAGGACGTCGTAGAACCAGCGGGTGGGGTAGGAGAACTGCAGAAAGTCGGGGCTGACTACCTCGCCGGTTGATTTCCTGCGCATGAGCCGGCGGTCCAGGAGGTACTCCTCGCCGCGTTTCCTGGCAGCCCGGGATGCGGCAGTCCCGCCGCTTGCGTCTTCATACCCGAGAAGCCCTTCCAGGACGCAGATGGTGCTGTGGAACGAGGAGCGTGTGGAGCCGCGCTCGGCCTCGCAGTTCCAACCGCCGTCATCGAGCTGTTCGCCAGCGAGCCTTTCAACGATGCCGTCCACGCGTTCGCCGAAGTAGGCGCCCAGCGCCACCGCCATGCCGTTAATGCACGGTTCAGTCTCGCCCTTGAAGAACGGCTGGTTGCCCTCCTCCCAGCGGGAGTTGTCCCGGACCAGGGAGATGGCGCACCGCACCCGTTCATCGTGAGGGTCCACACCGAAGTCACGCAGGAGCAACAGGCTGTAAGTGGTGGCGGTCCAGGGTTGGCCGTCGGATTCGTGGGTGTGGCCGTCAGAGGTGTCCTCGGATGGCCAGTAAGTGCCGCCGTCCCACTGGCCGTCGGCTCCCTGCAGGGACAGCAGCCGGGCGCCCCATCCGCTGGCCGCCACCCGGCGGCGTTCCGCTTCCACGTCCTCCGCCGGCGCTCCGGCAAGGTCGCGGAGGACCTGCCAGCGGACAGCCGCGTCGGAGTCGAGGAGCCAGTCCAGCGTGCTGCCCGGCAGGGTGCGGCTCACAGGTGCTGGATGCCCGCCCGCTGCATGGCGTCCTTATAGATCTCCACGTTCTTGGTGAGGATCTCTTCCTGCTTCGTGTCCGAGACGGCGAAGGCGCGCCCGCCAAGTGCGGTGGCCTTGTAGATCTTGATGCCGTTGTTCTTCAGCGCCGCGTGGTAGGTCTTCTCGTAGAGCGTCAGGAAGGTGGACGCATCGGTTCCGTGGGCAATGATCGCCGAGACCCGGGAGTTGATCTTGAGGAACTGCCGGAACGGGCGGAGGCCGTCCGTCTTCTCCTGGACACTCAGTGCCGAGGGGCTGCCGGTGTCCCGCACCCACGGATAGGCGTTCCACGGCATGACGTAGCGGGGGTCCAGCTCGGCCAGTTCGTAAATCTGTGTTGCGCGGCGTGCCGCCTCATCATCGTTGTTGTGGGAAACGAATCCGGATTCGGTCCCCTTCCCCGGGCTGACCTGCAGGGTGACAATGCGGCATTCATCCTCGTCGTGCACCGGGTCGATGTAAGGGACCGTGGAGCCCGGCTTCTTCTCCATGAGTTCGTCGCAAAGCTGGGTTACTTGCGCGATGTTCGGTTCCTGTAGCAGGGCTTTCTTTTCGTCCCAATCAATCGTCACGATCTCTCCCTCAGCAGCACGGCGTCCAGAAACAGGCGTCTGATGCCACTCTACGCTTCCGGGGATGAGGGCGGGCAAGGCGATTTCGCGCGGGTGCCCGCGGGCTGTGGTGAAACCAGGGGCGTTTGCCCGTCCGCAGCTGCCCCGGACGGGCATGCTGTTCAATGGGGAACGTGCAGTTCACCAGGAAAGGCCTGAAAGCCGACGGTTTCTCGGGCTTCAGGCCCATCGACGATCTTGACGTCATGCGGATTCCGCAGGGAACCGGCCTCTTCGCAGTCGTCGCGCCGGCAGGATTCCTTCCGCGTTTCCTGAAGAGGAGCACGGCCGGCGTTTTCAAGAAGAGGAACCCAACCCTTACCGAACCGGAGCTCCGGGCCGAGTGGCTGGAGTCGGCAGCTGTCCTGTACATCGGCAAAGCGGGGCCGGGCAGCAAGGGAAACCGGGGACTCAGGCGCCAGATCCAGGAATTCGTTGATTTTGGGCAGGGGAAGCCACCCGGCCACTGGGACGGGAGGGCCATCTGGCAGTTGGCCGATGCGGGCCGGCTGGCCGTCGCGTGGAAGGAACTGCCGGCGGAACATCTCAACCAGGCAGAGGCCGCCTACCACGCCGGCTTCGTGGCTGACTTCGGCAGGCTGCCGTTCGCGAATCTCATCCAGGCGCGCGGCAACGCTGCCCGCTGACGGCGAAGGCAGCCCGGCAGGCCCCGCCGCCTAGCCCTGTGAAGCCGCCCATCCGCCGTCGTACGTGAAATGGCCGCCCACCAGCGTCGCCGCGACGGGCATCGCCGCCAGCCCGGAGTCCGGAACCGCCAGGGGATCGGCGTCAAGAAGCACCAGGTCCGCCGGGCTGCCCACCTGAACGGTGTCGCGGCCCCGGGTGGAGGCGGCCAGGGCCTGCTCGCGGGTGATGGCTTCCTGTGGCTGCCACGGGTCGCGGCCGTCGAAGGAAGAGCGCGTGGTGGCGGCCGACACCGCTGCCCAGGGGTCCAGCGCGGCAACCGGCGCATCCGATCCCAGCGCCAGCGTGGCACCTGCGTCGAGCAGCGACCGCAGCGGGAAAGCCCGGTCTGTCCGCCCGCTCCAGTTGGCCTCTGCGGCGTCCCGGTCGTCCAGCGCATGCGCCGGCTGCACGCTGGCCACCACGCCCAAGGCAGCGAAACGGGCAAAATCCTCCCGCCGGACAAACTGGGCATGCTCAATCCGGCCACCGATGCCCGCATGCTCGAACGCGTCCAAAGCCACCCGGTTGGCGGCATCACCGATGGCATGGACTGCCGGGACGAACCCGGTTTCCCGTGCCCGCCGCAGCAGGGCCCGCAGTTCATCTATCGGAACGGTCAGCAGGCCATGCCCGCCGAAAGGGTAGGGATCCACGCAATATGCGGTCCGGGTGTTCAGGGACCCGTCAATCAGGACTTTCAGCGGGCCGGTGCGGAGCAAACCGTTGCCTCCGGGTACCTCCCTGTCCGTCCGCAGGCCCTCTGCCGCAGCCCGCTCCAGGTCCGCCGGGTACACGCCGGCCTCCACGCGCAGGCTGTCGAAACCGGCGGCCATCCGCCGCAGCCACGGATCGCGGTTCCATGTCATCTCAAAATCAACTACGCCCACCACGCCCCTGGCGGCGGCATCCTTGGCGGCCTGGCTGATCCAGCCGTCCACCACGGCATCCGGCAGCCGGCCCAGCTCACGGGTCAGGAGGAAGGCGGGTTCTTCGCGGAGCAGGCCCGAGGCGTCCACCCGGAGCCCGTAGCGGCGGGCGGCAGCGGTGTTCACCCACACGCAGTGCAGGTCGTGGCTGATCAGCGCGGCCGGCCGTTTCCCGGCGGCGGCATCCAGCATGGCCAACGTGGGTGTGTCCGGCCAGAGGGCATCCCGGAAGCCCACCCCCACGGCGGTGATCGGGTGGCCGGGTCCGGTCCCTTCCGCGGGATCCGCGGCAATGAAGCGTCCGACGGCGGCGGCCGCCTCGTGCGCGGACGTCGCCGCGGAGAGGTCCAGCCGGTTCGCGTGCAGCGCCCACTGGGTGAAATGGACGTGTTCGTCCCACAGGCCCGGGATGATGAACCGGCCGGCGCAGTCGACGGTCCTGAGGGGCCGGGCCTTATGCGCCAGCGTCCCCGCCGGACTGATCCCTGCCACCACCCCGCCGCGGAGGTGCACGTCCAGGGGTGCCTTCGAACCGGGGCGGCGCACGGAGGCCAGGATCAGTTCCGCGGCAGCGTCCGTCATCGTGTTGCCGTCACCGGGGTGCTGTCACTGTGCTGCCGCCACGGGGAATCCGGTCGCTGCCCACAGCCCGTCATGCGGGCCCGCGGAGGCGGTCCATGTCCCGCCGGTCCTTCTTAGTGGGACGGCCGGTGCCCCGGTCCCGCTGGGGGATCCCCAGGGCGGGGGCCACGGGACGGGGCGGGGTGTGGTCGGTGAAGCAGTGTGACGCCACCTCCGCGCCGACGCGTTTAACGATCAGGCGGCGGACCTCAAGGATCCGCTCGTAGCCGGGCATCCGGACCGTCACCTTATCGCCGGTGACGAGGGTGGCGGATGCCTTGGCCGGTGTGCCGTTGAGGCGGACATGGCCGGCGCGGCAGGCTGCGGTGGCGGCCGAACGCGTCTTGTAGGCGCGGATGGCCCACAGCCACGCGTCAATGCGGGCGCTGGCGGGGGAGGAGGGAAGGCTCGTCATGGTTGGCACCGAGTATAGCCCCGGCGCCCGGACCCCAGCCTTAGGCCACTGTCACCCGGACCTGCTGAACCATGTTGTTGGCCATGCCCTGGTAGTTCCAGTTCTGCTCCAGGGGTTGGGTGGCGCCGGTGGCATCAGTGGCGCGGCAGGACAGCACGTGCTCGCCGGGCTCCGCCACCCACGGCAGCGTCCACTTCCGCCACGCAAATCCACCCAGCGGCTTCTCCAGCTGCGCCGGCAGCCAGGCCCCGTCAATGCCGACGTCCACTCCGGTCACCGCGCCCCCACCGGACCACGCCCGGCCCTGCAGCAGGACAGGCCCGGCGGCCAGGGTCCGTTTCCGTGTGAGGAAGTCCGGAATGCCCGGCGGAACCATCAGCGAACGCACCCTGATGCGCGAAACCGGTGTGCCGGCGTCGTCCGCGGAATCCTGGTAGCGGTAGGCGACGTGCTGCTGGTAGCCGGTGAAGGGGGCGGTGACCACCTCGATGGACTCCAGCCACTTCACGCTGGCCATGCCGTACCAGCCGGGCACTACGAGACGCAGTGGGTAGCCGTGCTGGGGCGGGAGTTCGTGGCCGTTCATCGCGTAGGCAAGCACCACGTCGGCCCGCAGCGCCTCGCGGATCGGCAGGCTGCGCGCGTACCGCTGGCGGACGCCGCCCTGGATGCCGGCGTCGGCACCGGTGAAGACGACTTCCCGTGCGCTGGGCAGGACGCCCGCCTTGCCCAGCAGGTAGGCGAGCGGAACACCCGTCCAGTACGCCGTCCCCACGGCTTCGAGGACCCAGGGCTGGCTGATGGGCCGGGGGCTGAGCAGGGACCGTCCGTTGCCGGCGCACTCGAGCGTCACGGGGACGGTGATGGCGGGGTCCTTGTGCAGGGCCGCCATGCTCAGTTCCAGGGACCGTTCCACCGCCCCGCCGATCAGCAGGTGCCAGGAGCTGGCATCAAGGTCCGGGATGTCGAAGTGCGTGAGGACATAGTGCAGGCCCGGTGGAGTGACATCGCGGCGCATCGCCTCCAGCGGCATGGAGTGGTTGCGGGCAGAGAGCTGGAGCTCCTCCGCGGTCAGCGGCCCAGTGGAAGGCCCGGCCGGCGCCGTGCCCTCCGGGGTTTCCGCCTGGGTGGACTGCAGGTTGTGATGGGTCTGCGTCATGGCGCTGCGATTCTGTGGGCGGACGGCGGGGCGGTGATACCTTGCCTCTGGTTTACGCCCGCCCCGCGCGCCCGTCAACGCCCCTGCACCGGAGTTTTTGGACAGATATGACGAGATAACGGCCCATAAACCCCTCATATCTGCCCAAAAACTCCGGGAGGTTAGAGGACCGGCCGGGTCAGGAACTCCGCCAGGCTGATGGGGTCCTGGCCCGTCAGGCCGTGCACGTCCGGGGAAACGCCGGCCATCTCGCCCGCCGCCATGGCGGTGTACGTGCTGACCCAGGCATCCACCTGCCACTGCGGCGCGTTGTAGGGTGCACGCGACGCGTAGGCCTCCTCCACCGTCTCCGCCTGGTAGCGCACGTTCCTGCCGGTACCTTCGCTGATGATCTGCGCGGCCCGTGCCATGGTGAGTTCTTCCGGACCCGTGAGGTGGTAGGTCTTTCCCTTGTGGATGGCGGGGTCACGCAGTACTGCCACCGCACTGCGTGCAATGTCCTCCCGCGCCACCCCGGAAAACACGCCGTCACCGGCCGGGCCTTTGATGACGCCTTGCTCATCGGTCATCAGCGGCAGGAAGTCCAGGTAGAAGTTGTCCCGCAGGAACGTGTAATCCATCCCGGAGGCCCGGATCCGCTCTTCGGTGGCGTAGTGGTCCCGGGCCAGCGTGAAGGTGGCATCCGGGGCCGCCCCGTAAAAGGACGTGTACACCACGTGCTCCACCCCGGCGGCGGCCGCGGCATCCACGAATGCAAAGTGCTGCTGCAACCGGTCCTCCGCCTCGGCGGCGGACACCATGAACAGCACCCGGACCCCTTCAAGGGCACTCCGGGCGGCCTCCGCGTCCCCGTAACTGCACACGGCGGTGGCCGCCTCCTCCAGGTCGGGTGCGCGGGACGGGTCCCGCACCAGGAGGCGCTGGGCGAAACCAGCGCCCGCGAGTTCCCGGGCCACCATGCCGCCCAGCCCGCCGGTGGAGCCAGTGACCGCAAGGTCCGGCAGGTCCGCCGCCATGTGCCTAGGCTTCCCGGGTAGCGGGTGACTTGGTCTGGGCGGGGTCGCGTTCCCCGAGGGCACCAATGGCGTCGTCGATCTTCTTCAGGACGTCCGGATCCAGCTTCACGCCGGCGGCAGCCACGCTGTCGGCGATCTGCTCGGGCCGTGAAGCGCCCACGATCGCGGAAGCCACGTTAGGGTTCTGCAGCACCCAGGCAACAGCAAGCTGCGGCATGGACAGGCCTGCCTCCTCCGCGATCGGCTTGAGGTCCTGCACGCCCTGCAGGACGTCGTCGCGCATCCACCGCGAGATCATCTTGGCGCCGCCCTTCTCGTCCGTGGCGCGGCTGCCTTCGGGCGCCGGCTGGCCGGGCAGGTACTTGCCGCTCAGGACACCCTGGGCCATCGGTGACCAGACGATCTGGGACACTCCCAGTTCCTCCGACGCCGGTACCACCTCGGCTTCGATGACACGCCAGAGCATGGAGTACTGGGGCTGGTTGGAGATGAGCTGGAAGCCCAGTTCCTTGGACAGTTTGTGGCCCTCGCGAAGCTGGTCCGCAGTCCATTCGCTGACGCCGATGTAAAGGGCCTTGCCCTGGCGGACAATGTCAGCGAACGCCTGCATGGTCTCCTCGAGCGGCGTCTCGAAGTCGTACCGGTGGGCCTGGTAGAGGTCGATGTAATCCGTCTGCAGCCGGCGCAGCGAGCCGTTGACGGAATCCATGATGTGCTTGCGGGACAGGCCAAGATCGTTCTTGCCCTTGGGGCCGGTGGGGCCGAAGACCTTAGTGAAGATTTCCAGCGATTCGCGGCGTTCGCCCTTCAGCGCCTCGCCCAGGACCGTCTCCGCCGCGGTGTTGGCGTACACGTCGGCAGTGTCGAAGGTGCTGATGCCGGCGTCGAGGGCGGCGCGCACGCATTGGGAAGCGACGTCGTTCTCCACCTGGGAGCCGTGGGTCAACCAGTTGCCGAAAGTGATTTCCGAGACTTTGAAACCGCTGTTTCCGAGGTATCTGAATTCCATGGGCTTCACGCTAGCGGAGATGGTTGCTCAGGGTAAGGGCCGTCCGCCGTTCCGTGCGGCGTCGGATTCCGTCCGCTTCTGCTCTTGGCCGTGCTTGAGCACCTGCTGCGCAGAGAGGGACACCAGCGATCCGGTGTCCAGGGGCGGCAGCACCTGCGGAGCCTGTGGCTTTTGGAAGGAATGCGGGACTTCGCGGACGGGGCGGTGGTTGTGCAGCGCTGATTCCACGAGCGGCGCCACGGACTCCACCTTCTCCGCCGGAACCGCAGGATCAGGGAGGTCCCGCACCGAGAGCTTGATTTCGGGTTTCGCGGCGCGCTCCCGGGCCGTGGCTCGGGCGTCGGCTTCGGCCACGGCGGAGGCCCAGTCCTCGGCAAGGACCGGTTGCTCGCGGCGTGTTCCGGATTTAGGGGCGACAGCGGTGCCCAGGGCCGATTTCGCCAGGGCGGACTTCGCGAAAGCGGACTTTACGCGCGCCGGCTTGAGTGCCGCAGCCCAGCCCCGCGATGGGCGCACGGATCCTGGCGCAGCGCCGGTGCCGGACTCGGGCTCGCCCAGGCGGGTCCCGTACAGCTGCACCAGGGGCATCCCGTCCTTCCGTTTGCCCTTTCCGAACAGCCGCATCAGGACGATGGCGGCCAGCCGGCCCACACCGGCGAGGAGCAGGGTGATGACGCCCAGGAGGAAGAGGACGAAGAAGATCAGGAAGGCGACGCCCACCGTGCCCAAAAAGGTCAGGTTGAGGACGAGCGTGTCCGGATTCTCCACGATTCATCTCTCCTCTCTGCCGGCAGCTTGGGCCCGCGGCGGCGCCCCCACACACGGCAGCAGCTTCGTATCCACCTTACGGATTTTTGCGCCGCAGTGCCCCAGGCGCGGGGGGCGTCCGCGGGGTTGTAGCAAAGCCGTTACCGGATGTGACAGCATCCCGGTATGACAAAAATCGGAGCACAGGACCGTTGCCCCTGCCTGTCCGGGGAACAGTACGCCTCCTGCTGCGGCCGGTTCCATTCAGGCGGGGCTGAAGCGGCCACCGCGGAGCAGCTGATGCGTTCCCGGTACACGGCCTTTGTCCTCTTGGACCGGGGCTACCTGCTCCGGACATGGCACCCGGACACAGCCCCGCGGGACCTGCAGCTGGACCCGGAAATGCAGTGGCGGCGCCTGGACATCGCGGCCACCGGCGGAGGCGGCCCTTTCGACACCGAGGGAACGGTGGAGTTCAAGGCACATTTTCGGCATACCGGAGAGCGCGGCGTGCTGCACGAAACCAGCCGGTTCGTCCGTTCGGAAGGCCGGTGGCTTTACGTGGACGGGGACATCCGGGACTGACTACTCGTCGTAGTCGTTGTCCGGCGTGAATCCGGCCCGGTCAACCTTCCGGTGGAAGTGCATCCCGGCCAGCCCGCCCAGTACTGCGCCCACCAGCGCAACCACGGCTACCACTACGGCGGCGATGATGCTGGTGGTGGTCAACTCACCCTCATTGATGGGGATCCGCGGGAAGCTGTTGAGGTTGGCCAGCACATTGAACTGCTGTCCGGCCACCAGGCCCAGGATGGCGATGACGATCGCGGCGATCAACGCCCAGACCCACACCATGAGGCCTTGCTTGGCACCGTTGAAGCGCGCCATCCGGCCGGCCACGTAGCCGCCGGAGTAGTAGGACACGAACAGGATCACCAGCAGCACAATGATGCCAACCAGGCCTACCGTGCCGCTGTTCCGGGTGGCCTGGTTCACGGCTTCGTTGACGTCCGTGTTGTTGGCCAGCCCCACGGCGGTACCGGCTGCGGCCACCAGCGCGGTGAGCAGGACTGCCATGCCGGTTGCGGTCAGCCAGCCAAAGAATGCGGAGCCCACCTTGATGCCGCCGAACTGTTCCTTCTGCCGGGCCACCGCAGTTTCGCGGTCGGCCAGGTTCGGGTCCACGGCCGCGGCCGGGACGGCTGCGGTCCGCGTGGTTGCCGCGGATCCGCTGCGGTCCGAGTAGTCCCGGTCCGGGTCGGTCCGCTCTGCGTAGACCTCCTGGCGGTAGTCGCGCTCCGCGGATGCGGCCGGCGCCTCAGAGTACGAACGCGTGGCATCGCCGGCGGACGTCCGGTCGATGGGACGCGTTGCATTATCAGCCGGAGTGCGGTCGATGGAGCGCGTGGCCTGGTTGTCCGCGTCACCGGGACGGCCGGTTTCGCCACGGCCGTCCTGCCGCGCTCGCCGGGGAGGAAGGTTCTCTGGGTCCGTGGAGCTGCTCATGAATCCACTCAACCACCGCCCCACCCCGATAGCAAGGATGCTTACGATTCCGTGACCTGCGGTTCTACCGGTATTTGCGGTGCAGGTTCTCCCTCGCCGACGGCCCGTGGGAGGCATCGGCAATCCACGGCCCGGTGCCCTCGGACTGGTCCAGGACCCCCTCCTCCAACCAGGCGTAATCCCCGGCGAGGACCTTGCGCGTAAGGCTGTGGTCGCCGTCGTCCGTGTTCCGCCAAAGCTGGTCGAAGTATTCGTCCACACGCACCCGCGCCTGCTCGCAGTAGGCTTCGGCGAGTTCGTAGGCGCTCGCGGCCCGCCCTGGATCGGTGCGCAGCAGCATCTCCGCGCGCGAGCAGCACGCGGTCATGGCGAACAGTTCGGCACCGATGTCCACGACGCGGCCCAGGAAGGCCTGTTTGCGCTCGAGCTTCGCCTGCCACCGGCCCATGGCGTAGAAAGTCTGGCGGGCCAGCCGGCGGGAGGAGCGTTCGACGAACCGCAACTGCCGGGCCAGCCGCCCGAACTCGCTGTAGGAGCGCGGGTCCATCCCCGCGCCGGCCACCAGCTTGGGCAGCCACTTGGCGTAGAAGCCGGAGGCGCCGACGGCGGCCTTGGCTTTGTCCGACAGGCTCGCGTCCATTGAGGCCAGGTCGCCCGCGGCGGCCAGGTGCGCGTCAACAGCTTCGCGCGCGATCAGCAGGCGCATGATCTCGGAGGACCCTTCGAAGATCCTGTTGATCCGCAGGTCCCGCAGCTGCTGCTCGGCGGGCACTGCACGCTCCCCGCGTGCGGCCAAGGACTCCGCGGTCTCAAAACCGCGTCCGCCGCGGATCTGGACCAGCTCGTCAGCGATTTGGCAGCTGATTTCCGTGGCCCACAACTTGGCCAGGGCCGCCTCGATCCGCACGTCCTTCTGGCCCGCGTCCGCAAGCTCGGCAGCGAGCTCGAATACGGCATCGAGAGCGAAGGCAGATGCCGCGATGAAGGCGATCTTCTTTCCCACCGCCTCGTGCTCGCCCACGGGCCGGCCCCACTGGGTACGGGCGTTGGACCATTCGCGGGCGATCTTCAGGCTCCAGCGCCCGGACGCGACGCACAGCGCAGGCAGGGCCAGGCGTCCGGTGTTAAGGGTGGTCAGGGCAATCTTCAGGCCCTGCCCTTCGCGTCCCAGCCGGTTGGCCGCGGGCACCCGGACCTGGTGGAAGCGGGTGACGCCATTTTCGATTCCGCGCAGGCCCATGAAGGCGTTCCGGTTCTCCACCGTGATCCCGGGCGAGTCCATCTCCACCACGAATGCGCTGATGCCGCCTTTATGGGCTGTCCCATCGGCGTCTGTATGCGCGGGGACCACGGCCATCACCACCACCAGTTCCGCGATCACCCCGTTGGTGGTCCACAGCTTCACGCCGTCCAAAAGGTAGGCGTCGCCGTCGTCCGTGGGTGTGGCAGTGCTGCCCAGCCTGGCGGGGTCGCTGCCCACATCCGGTTCGGTGAGGAGGAACGCGGTGATGGCGCCGGCCGCGCAGCGCGGCAGGTACTCCTTTTTCTGTGCCGGGGAGCCGAAGACCTTGACCGGCTCGGGCACGCCGATGGACTGGTGTGCCGAAAGGAGCGCGCCGAGGCTGGGGTGGACGCTGCCCAGCAGCGCAAGAGCACGGCCGTAGTACACCAGCGAGAGGCCCAGCCCGCCGTATTCCTCGGGAATTTTCATGCCAAAGACGCCCAGGTCCGCCAATCCGCGGATGTACTCGTCCGGAATCTGTGACGCGCGCTCGATCACCCGGCCATCCATGGTGCGGGCGAACGCGGTGAGCCTGGCCATGAATGCTTCGCCACGCTCAACATCGGCGGGATCGGGCGTGGGCCAGGGGTGGACCAGGCTGAGGTCGAAGTTGCCCAGGTAGATGCCCTTGGCGAAGCTGGGCCGGTCCCATCCGGTCTCCCGGGCGGCCTCGGCCACGGCGCGGGCTTCACCAGCGGTGACGCCGGAACCGATCTTGCCGGCGGGTACGGGCGTTTCTTCAGCCGGTGCGTCAGTGGACGGGGTGTGCGTGGCGGAGGTCATGGGTTATCTCCTTGGCCGGGATGGCCGGTGAAGCCATGGATCCGCCGGGTTGGAGAACCCTTCAGCTGTCCCTCAATATTACCCGCGGGTAAGTTCCGGTGCTAGGGGATGGCTGGGCCGGAAATTCCGCAGCCACGTCCACGCTTTTCGCGTGGTGCACCAGCCGGTCCCAGCCGGCGTTGATGCCGTGGACAACCGCCAGGAGCGTACTGGACACCAGCATCCATGTGAGCTTTCCCGTGCCAAGCAGCAGGAGCGCAACCAGCCCCGATGCCAGGACGAAGGCGGCCAGGAGCCCGCCGAAAGCCAGGGTCCCGATGAAGACCAACGTGGATGTGTCCAGAGCGCTCAAATCGAACTGCATGTGTCCCCCTGCGGCGTTGCTGTGGTGAAAGTCTGGTGAGGCCAAGCGGCGTAGGCCGGTAGCAGAAAGCGTAGGGGCGCCCTGCGCGGCGAGCCAGAGCGGGGCAGCAGGAAACTGCTGTTGATACGGGATCGATACCCTACCGCCAGGTAGGTCACGGACCGGTTGCGGCGGTCCCCCCGAACGTGCTGCGTTAACCTTGTAGTTGGCCGTTTTCCGGTCCGCCCCCGCCGCCCGCCCCGCCAACAGTCCAAGGAGAGTGTGTGCCCCGCTCAGCCAGGTCATCCGCTGACGCCATCAGCGCCCGGCTCCGGGACCTCGAACTCCTCACTAAGGGGCCCGCATGGGCCCTCACCCGCTCGGCGCCGTGGGTCATCGCGGTGCTGCAGGCATCCTTCACCCGCACCCGGCCGCAGCTTCCGCTCGAGGAGTTCCATGCCGACGTTGACTCCTTCCTTGAGGAGCTCCGCCGGCAGGATCCCGGCCTGGGCGGGGGCGCCAACGGCAAGTCGTTCGGTGACGAGTGGACGCGCCGGCAGTTCCTGACCCGCCGAAACCAGTCGGGCCAGATCGTGTACGAAGTCACCGAACCGGCCGCCCGTGTGCTCGCCTTCCTGGACAGCCTCTCCAGCGAACGGTCCACCCTGAACGGGTCCCGGCTGGGCACGCTGCTCGGCGACGTCGAAAAGCTCGCCAATGAGACCAACCCGGACCAGAGCGCGCGGCTGGAAGCCCTCGAAGAGGAAATCGGCGAGCGGCAGCAGCTGATCGAGGACATCAGCAGCGGCGAGTTCGACGGACTGCTCGATGACGACCAGGCCGTGGAGGCCGCGGGCAACATCCTGGACCTGGCCGCCAGCCTGCCCGCCGACTACAAGAAGATGCGCGACCGGATCGAAGAACTGGTGGGCGGCCTCCGCAACCAGATCATCGAGGAGTCGCTGACCAAGGGCGCCACCATGGCGCAGGTGCTGGAAGCGGACAAGCGCCTCCGCCAGAGCCCGGAGGGCAGGACATTCCGTTCCTTCACCGCGTTCCTGGAGGACCCGCAGCAGCAGCTTCGTTTCCGCTCGGCCATCGGCGAAGTGCTCGGCCGGCAGTTTGCGGACGACCTCTCGCCGGAGGACCGCGAAACGCTGAAGAACCTGGTGGCCGAACTCCGCCAGCAACACAGCCAGATCCAGCGCATTTACGGCAAGCTCAGCGAAAGCCTCAACACGTACGTACAGAGCGACGACTTCCGGCAGTCCGTCCGGTTGCGGCAGGTCCTGCGCGAGGCCGAGCACGCCATCCGTTCCCTGCCGTATGAGCGCGACCGGCCCGGGCTGGTGCCCGGACCGGTCCTGTACAACGCGGGTTTCGAGGCGCTGTCCATGGTGAAGCTGTTCGACCCCGACGAGTTCGCCGCACCGCCCAAACTGGCCGATCCCATCGCCTTCAGCGATTCGGACCGCGTGCGCTCGCCGAGGACCGGCAAAGCCAAGCCGGCGGTGGTCCGCGCGGCCATGGCAGGAGCCAAGACCCTGGGTGAGGCCTGGGAGCAGCTGCCGCCGGAAGAGCAGCACATCAACTCCATCCGTGCCCTGCTGTCGGAGGCCCTGCACGCCGGTGCCGACTTCAACCGCAGCGATTTCGAGGGCCTGGATTTCGAACAAATAGACGGCTCCACCCGCAGGGCCTACCTGCCGGTGGTCACGCTCGCAAAGGATTCAGATGACTGAAGAGATCACGACGCCGGCAGCTGAGCAGGTGGGGAGCGAAACCCCCGAGCCGGTGGTTGAGCCCGTCGAAACCGCGGACGCTCCGATGCCGGCCAGCCACGTCACCGCAGCAGTCTCCCCCCGCGACACCTTCGTGGACGGGGCCGCGTTGTTCCCTGGCGACACCGGCGTGCTAAACATGAAGGTCCGCCAGGCGCTGGTGAAGCTCCTCAAAGGCCCCTACATTGACGGCGGCCGGGACGAGAAGCTGTGGACGGTCCTCCTGGACAACCAGGTGATCCTGCGCAGCCGGCTTTCGGAACTGTTCCTCAGCATGCAGCTGGACCATGAGCGGAAAATTGCCGTTCTCCGCCCCGTGGACCCGGACGTGATCGGCGGCAGCGCCCGGTCCAGCATCCTGCGGCAACAACGGGCCCTCAGTCGGGTGGAAACCATTGTGCTGCTCCGGCTGCGGCTCCTGCTGGACCGGCACGTCACCGCCCAGACCGACCCCACCATCACCCGCGAGGAAATCACGGACCTGGTGGCGCACTACCAGCCGTCCGGCCAGCAGGATGCCCTCCGTGACTCGGACGTGGTCACCCGCGCGGTCACCAAGCTCCTGGCCCGCCAACTGCTGCTGCCCACCGGCCTTGAAGACGTGTACACCATCTCCAACGCCCTCCCGCTGGCCCTCCCGTTCGAGAATATCGGCGACATCCCGGCCCACATCGAAGCCCTAGTGGCCGCGTCAACGGACCAGTCCGGCACGGAACCGCTCCTGGACCTGGACGACACCGGTGACGATGACAACGACGACGATGGCGCTGCCGCCCAGGGAGTGGCATCTAAGGGGCCGGGCGAGGGGCCCGCTGCGAGCTTGCGAGCAGTGGGAAGCCCGGACACGCTGTCGGAGCCGGACGCATCGTCCGAAGGACGGATGCCGTCCGGCGAAGGGGCGGGGGCGGCAGCGCCGTCGTCGTACCCTGCCGGCACCAAGAAGGAGGCCGCCAAGTGACCATTCCGAGCATGCTCCCGCTGGGGGAAGAGACGAATCCCGGCCAAATGCGGCTGGCGCTGGTCCAGGTGGTCAACTGGGGCACGTTCCACGGCGCGCACACCATGCGTGTGGACCGGAACGGAACCCTGCTGACCGGTAACTCCGGGGTAGGAAAGTCCACCCTCTTCGACGCCATGCTGCGCGTTTTCGATGCCAGGCCGCGGTCCAACGAGGCTGCCGCCCAGCGGTCCGGCGGTGCGGTGGAGGACAAGCGCACCACGTTCACCTACATGCGCGGCAAGGTGGGAGACAAGGCCGTGGGTGAAGGCTCGGCGAGTGCCTTCCAGCGCCCCGGTGCCACCTGGTCCGCCGTCGGGCTGACGTTCGACAACGCTGCGGGCACCAGGGTGACCGTCTCGGCGCTGTTCGACCTGCCGAAGAACGGCACGGAATCGAGCGTGGGCCGGTTCTACCTGATCGACAATGTTCCGCTGGATCTCGACGCGCTTGAGGGCATCGCGGACAAGCGGTTCACCAAGGGTGCGCTGGAAACGATCTTCCCGCACGCCCAGGTGTTCGACGTCCACAAAGCCTTCGCCGAGCGGTTCCGGCGGCTGCTGGGCATCAGCTCTGACCAGGCGCTTCCGCTGCTGCGGGTCATCCAGGCCGGCAAAGGACTGGGCGGCAGCGTCAACACGTTCTTCCGCGACCAGGTGCTGGATGCCCCCGCAACGCTGACGGCCGCTGACGACGTGGTGGAAGAGTTCAGCAACCTCATGTCCATCCGCCAGCGCCTCGAAGACGTCCGTCAGCAGCGCGACCAGCTGGCGCCGGTTCCGGGGCTGAACCGTGAGTATGCCCAGGCGCTCCTTGACGCCAACCGGCTCCGGGAGCTGGCCGGCGGCGAATTCGAGTCCTACAGGCAGCGCCTTGCCGTCACCGTCCAGCAAAAGATCCTGGTCCGGTTCAAGGAACTGGCGCAGGCCAAAGCCAAGGAACTCGGCGCCGAGCGCTCGGTCCGTGATGGGCTGGCCAAAGACCTGCGGCAGCTGGAAACCGACTACAACAGCCAGGGCGGCAACGCGATTTCCGCCATTGAGCAGTCGCTGGAGAACGCCAAGGTGGGACTGCGCCTCCGCCGCCAGGTGGAGCAGGCCGCCCAGCAGGCACTGTCCGACGCCGGGCTGCAGCTTGAGTGGACGGCCGCCGGCTGGGAGCAGGCGCACGAGCAGGCGGCCGCCCGGTCCGCGGAACTGAAGGACGATTCGCAGGCGCTGCAGGAGCTGCGGTTCGAGGCGTTCGACGCCCACGCCAGCCGCAAGCGCGAACTTGCCGCGGCTGAGCAGGAACTCGTGTCGCTGAAGACGCGCAAATCCCTGCTGCCGCCGTCGAGCATTGAAAACCGTGCCGCCATCGCCGCGGCCACCGGCATCCCGGAGGACAGGATGCCGTTCGCCGGTGAGCTGATGGACCTGGCCGAAGGGGAGGAGCGGTGGCGCCCGGCGGCCGAGCGTGCGCTCCGCAACCTGGCCACCACGCTGCTGGTCCCCGGCGAACATTTTGGTGCCGTCACCCGCTACCTCAATGACCATAACGTCCGGGGTGCGCTGCGGGCCGTGGACGTCTCCAAGCCCCTCGCCGGCGGTGCGCTGGCAGTGGAGGACGCGCACGACGGCGACCTGCTCACCAAGCTGGACATTCTCGCCAGCGGTGCGGCTTCCGAAGCCGGGGAATGGGTGCGGGAACGCATCGCCCTGGACTTCGCCTACCCCTGCGTGGAAGACCCGGACCAGCTCGCCGCGCTGGATAAGGGCCTGAGCCTGGGCGGCGTGGTCAAGCGGAACCGCCACACGGTGGAAAAGGACGACCGGTTCACCAGCCGCCAGGACTACGTGCTCGGGTTCGACAACGCCGCCAAGCTGGAACTTGTGGCCGGCCAGGTGGAGGACCTCCGGCAGGAAGTGGCGAAGGCAGCCGAGCTGGCCCAGAGCCGGGAAGATTCCCACCAGGGGATGAGCCGCCAGCTCGAAGCGCTCCGCCGGATCGCTGAGGACGACAGGCCCTGGGACCAGGTCTCGGCGGCCGTCGCAGCCGATGAACTGGCGGGCTTCGAGCAGCGGCTCAAGGATGCCCTGGCCGCCCAGGCGGACCTGGAGCCGCTGCGCGCCACCATCGAGGAGGTCCGGCAGAAGCACCAGTCCAGCACCGAGTCCGCGGCCGTGCTGCAGAGCGAGTACAAGGCACTCGACCGGCAACTGACCGCTGCCGATTCCCTGCTGGAAGCCGCGCGCCACCGCCTGGCCGAGGCGCCGCCGTCGGACGCCACGGTGACGGCGCTGGAACCGTACTTCGCCGACTTCGGCGACGTGACGGAGATGCACGAGCTGGACAACCTGGCCAACAGGGTGCGGACCGCGCTTCAGGGCGAGCTGCATACGGCCGAATCCCGGGGACAGGCCACCGCGGAGCGGCTCACCCGTATTTTCGAGGGGTTCGTGCGGGAATGGGGCAGCGCCATCTCCGCCGACCACGGCACCAGCATTGGCGCGGCAAGCGAATTCGAAGCCCGCTACCACGCGATCGTCAATGACGGCCTGCCGGCGCAGGAAGCGGAATTCCGGCAGTTCTTCAACCAGCGCACGCACGAGTCCTTCAGCACCCTGCTGCATCTCCTGGATGAGGAACGCCGCTCCATCTCCAGCCGGATCCTGCCCCTGAACGGCATCCTGTCGCAGGTGAACTTCCACGAGGGCAGCTTCCTGGAACTGGACATCAAACAGACACTTCCGCCCACCGCGAAGCAGTTCAAGGACGCCATCCAGAACGCGCTGAAGGCCCGGCACACGCGGCCCGCGAAAACTGAGCCGGGTGCGGAACGGGACGACGACACCGAGCTCACGGCACGCTACAAGTCCCTGGAAACGCTGGTGAAGCGCCTGGGCTCGCAGGCTCCGGAGGACCGGCGCTGGCGGGCCGAGGTGCTGGACGTCCGCGGTCATCTGTTCATCCAGTGCAAGGAGCACCGCGAGGTCACCGCCCCCTCGGGCAAGGGAAAGAAGGCCGGCAAGAAGACCGAGGTGTTCATGCACGCGGACACCGGTTCCATGTCCGGTGGCGAGCGGCAGCGGTTCACGGCGTTCATCATGGCGGCTGCCCTCAGTTACCAGCTGGGCATCGCCGAGCAGGGTTTCACCACGTACGGCACCGTGATGATGGACGAGGCCTTCGTGCTCGCGTCCGAGGAGTTCGCCGGTGCAGGCATCAAGGCGCTGCACGAGTTCGGCTTCCAGTTGCTGCTGGCCGCCCCGGAGAACGTGATCGACCTGTCCCGGCACCTCGGCTCCGTAACCGAGATCCTCCGGGACCGACGTACCAACCGGTCCGGTGTGCTGACCGCGCCGGTGATCCGCCCGCGGCCGGGAGAGGAGGGCGCCTGGCGCTCCGAGGCGAATCCGGTGGACATAGTGCTGCGCTGAGATAACGCCGAATCACGGGGTATAACAAATTGATGGATTTATCGCGGATGGACTATTGCGCGGACTTTTCAGTGTGCCACTCTGGGCCCTATCAACAAGCCTCGCCAGAGTAATTCCATGAGGTCCTGCGGAGTGCTGGGTCCGCAATGTCACCTAGAGAACGACGGCGTCCTCTTGAAAGGCAATCCAATGCGTTCCCAACACCCAGCACCCTTCCTGCTTGCCGCAATCGCCGCAGGAACCCTGTCTCTCGCAGGCTGTGCGGCGGGCCCCGCCCCGGACAGCGCAGGCGCGCCCGCCGCTTCCGGCCGCCCGGCTCCCGCCGTTCCGCCCACCAAGGCCGGAACCCCGACGGCCCAGGCAAACCCTGAGCCGTCCATCATTCCCGCCGCCACCTCCTCACCCCTCGCTCCGGGGCGGCAGGCCTTCACGTTCTCAGACGGCCGGCTGTCGTTTGCGTACCCGGAGGGGTGGCAGGTTAAGCACGAGCAGGTGTCAACCTCTCCCGCGGTGGAGACGGCCACCGTCCTGGACGCAGCCGGCAAGGAGCAGATCGCCATCTATTACAGCCAGATTGCGGACGCCACGGAGGGCAACGTCTCCAGGACTGTCATTGAGACGGATCCGGTGCCGGACCTGATCGGCGCTTCTGTTCCCACGCCGAGTTCGTCGTTCTACCTCGACCGCGCCAATGGGGCCAGCCATTACCGGATGGGGCTCACGCCAGGGGCGCCCATATCGCCCGACGGCCAGGTGCAGTACGGACTCGTCCGCTTGGGTGAACGCATTCTGACCGCGGACGTCTTGTTTGACGAGGCACGGTTTGATGGTGACGAAGCGGCGCAAGGCTGGTATTGGAGCGACGAAGGGCGCGCCCTCAAGTCCGTGCTCATGAGCTTCTCTTACCGCTGACATAACGGCGGCGGGAGCGGCGGTAACAACCTGGTGGATATGTCCCGGGACGCTGGTGCGCCGGCGTCCCGGTGTGCCACTCTGGGGGCATGCGCCGGGCAAGCCGCACGTCAGCCCTCCTCGCCGCGGCCACCGCGGTCACCCTCTTCCTGGGCGGCTGCACGCCCGCGGGCACGCCTGGACCGGGCGTGAGCACGTCAGCCAGTTCCCAGCCTCCGCCAACGGCCCCAGCGGCCGAATCGACGGCACCGGCCACCGTAGCCGTACCGCCCGCCACCCCGGCGCCGTCCAGTTCCGATCCTGCAGCGGCCGGGCTTGCCACCTTCACTTTCCCCGACGGCAGGCTCTCCTTCACCCGGCCGGCGGACTGGAAGGCCGAGGTCTTCGAGGCCTCTGCGTCCCCCTATGTGGGAACTGCCACCATCTATGACGCCAGTGACAAGCAACTGGTCAGCATCTACTACGGACAAATCGCCGACGGCGTTTCCGGACCCGTTACCAGGACCGTTTTTGAATCCGTTCCGGTGCCCGGGCTCCAGGGCCGGTCCACCCCGGAGGCGCATGTTTCGTTCTATGTGGACTGGGACGACGACGATGCCACCTACCACCTGCAGTTGACGGCGGGCGCTCCGGCAACTGGCCCCCGGGATGCCGTCAAGGGAATCATTCTCCTGGGCGACCGTGTGCTGACCGCGGAAGTACTGTTCGATGACCAACAGTTCCCTGACGACAAAGCCGCCCGGGCGTGGTTTGCCGGCAGCCAGGGGCAGGCGCTGAAAGCCATCCTGGCCAGCTTCACCTTCCGCTGACCGGACCCGGGAAGGCCCTGCCTTGATGCAGGCAGGGCTTGCCCGGGTGTGGCCTCCGGGCCGCTAGTTGGACTGCACCCTGCCCAGGAACTGCGAGGTGCGGTCCTCAAGGCCCTGGATCTGGCGGACCACGACGGCGGCCGGGTCCGGGTTGATCTCGTTGGCCGGAGGTTCCTTGCGGACGTTGCCGGAACATAGGAAGTCTGCGCAGATCAGGGTGCCCACGGTGTTGCCGTTGCGGCCGGACTGGCCGGCACGGCGGGCCACCCAGAGCAGTACGTCCTCCTTGGAGAACACGTCGCGGCACAGTTCGCACAGGACAGAGCGGTTCTTCCGGGCGCCACCTTCGGGGGCCCGGAGCAGCACTCCGGTGAGGCCCTTGGGGCCGGGAACCACAAGGTAGCCGCGTAACGGCATTTTGGGGTCCCGCCAGCCGAGGAAGTCCAGGTTGTCCCAGTCCAGGCTGTCGAAGTGCTGGGGCAGGTTGAGTTTGGCGGCCTCTGAACGGCTGGCGTTGACGAAGGATGAGCGGATTTGCTGGGGCGTGACTGATTGCATGGCGGAACTTTCGCGAGAAGGGTGCCCGGGATCGGGCAGCAGCCCGGGAACAGGGCTCGATGAAAAGGGAGTCAGCAGTTGTCCGCAAGGCAGGCCAAAACGGCCACCCCGCATTCCGCGGCGGCGGCCGGGCTGACAGCCTCCGGCGTGCGCATTGCTCCTCGATATCCCGATCTCTTGAGAGTTTGTCCGGCCGTTCCACAGCGGACCCGGTCCATGCCATCCTCCCAAACCAAGGAAATCCTGTCCAAGATCGGCGCAGCTGTGTCCTTCGTCACCTTGGGGAATAAGATACGAAAAGCTTTCGTAATAGGGATGAGCATAGGCTAGCCTTACTTAAGTTCGCATCGCTCACTTAAGGAATTTCATGGCTTCCTCCCTGTTCACGGGCCCCAGCACCACCCGCCGCACGCTGCTTAGGTCAGCCGGGGCGTCGGCTATCCTGGCCGCCGCGGTGACGCTCTCCGCCTGCTCCACTGGCCAGGCAACGTCTACGTCCGATGCCAGCGCACCCTCTTCGAGCAGTGCACAGTTCCCGGTCACTATCGACCACGTGTTCGGCAAGACCACCATCGAGAAGCAGCCCACGCGGGTTGCCACGGTCTCCTGGGTCAATGACGATGTCGCCATTGCCCTGGGTGTTGTCCCCGTAGGTGTCCCCAAGAACGAATGGGGCGGCAACGACAAGGGGTCCACGCCGTGGAAGGATGCCGCCCTTGAAGAACTCGGTGCCGGATTCGGCACGGACAAGGCTCCGGTCCAGTACTCGGAAGCCGACGGCATCAACTTCACCGAGATCGCCAAGCTCACCCCGGATGTCATCCTGGCCGCCTACTCCGGCCTGACCGAGGAGGACTACAAGAAGCTCAGCGAAATCGCACCGGTGGTGGCGCACCCCGAGCTGGCCTACGGAACGTCCTGGCAGGATGCCACCACCATCGTGGGCAAGGCGCTGGGCAAGGACGCCGAAGCCGCCAAGCTGGTCTCCGACACGGAGGCCACTGTCAAGGAAGAGGCGGCGAAGTACCCGCAGATCAAGGACAAGACCTTCATCTACGGTTACGCCCTGCCGTCCGACCGCACCCAGACCGGCATCTACACGGCCAACGACAACCGGCCCAAGTTCCTGTCCTCCATCGGCATGAAGCTCGCCCCCGTTGCGGAGCAGGCATCGGCCGGCTCGAAGGAATTCTTCGTGCCGTGGTCCGCGGAGAAGGTCAACGAGCTTGATTCGGACATCTTCCTCAGCTCGGTGGAAGATGCCAGCGAGGCCGACGCGATCAAGAACGATCCCCTGCTCGGGCAGATCCCTGCCGTCAAGAGCGGCGCGTTCGTGGCAGACGCCAACAAGAGCCTGGTCCTCGCCATCTCCGCTTCCTCGCCGCTGAGCCTTCCCTGGGCGCTGGACACGTTCCTGCCCGAGTTGGCCACCGCAGCGGATGCAGTGAAGTAGCACCGGTTCCGTGACGCAGAGTTCGGCGACGGCGGCCCGCCAGGCCGCACGCCCCGGCACTTCGGTGCCGGGGGTGGCAGCCCGTGCCCCGGGGAGCGCACGCGCGTTCCCCGGCAAGCGCGCCGCGTGGCTGCTGGCCGCCGTCGTCGTACTCGCCGTCCTGGCAGGCGCCTCCCTCGCCGTGGGAGCAAGGGGCCTTCCGCTGGGCACCGTCTGGGACGCGCTCACGCAGTTCGATCCCGGCAACGGAGACCACGCTGTGGTCCACGCCCGTATTCCCCGCACCGTCCTCGGCCTGCTGGCCGGCGGTGCGCTGGGCCTGGCCGGCGCCGCCATGCAGGGCGTGGCACGCAACCCCCTCGCGGATCCGGGAATCATGGGCGTCAACGCGGGCGCCGCCCTGGCCGTGGTGACCGGCATCTATGTCTTTGGCATCGGTTCGCTGTCCGGCTACATCTGGTTCGCGTTCATCGGCGCTGCCGTAGCCGCCGTCGTGGTCTATTTCATTGCATCCCTGGGCCGGGACGGTGCCACCCCGGTCAAGCTTGCCCTGGCAGGTGCCGCACTCAACGCCGGCCTGTACTCGCTCATGAGCGTCATCCTGGTCTCCAGCCAGGACACCCTGGACAAGTTCCGTTTCTGGCAGGTGGGTGGGATTGCCGGCCGTGACTGGTCGGTGGTGCTGGCGGGGCTGCCCTTCCTGGCCGCAGGGGCCGTCATTGTGCTGTTGACCGGCCGGATCCTCAACAGCCTGGCGCTGGGTGATGACATTGCCCGCGGCCTGGGCCAGCGCGTTGGCCTCGCCCGGGGAGTCACGGCCCTGGGCATCGTGCTGCTGTGCGGATCGGCGACGGCGATGGCGGGCCCCATCGCTTTCGTTGGGTTGGTCATTCCGCACGCTGTCCGCTTCCTGACCGGCCCGGATTACCGCTGGATCCTGCCGTTCTCCCTGGTTCTGGCGCCCGTGCTGCTGCTCGGCGCCGACATTGTGGGACGCGTAGTGCTGCTTCCCGGTGAGGTTCCGGCCGGCATCATGACCGCACTCATCGGCGCACCGGTGTTCGTGTGGCTGGTCCGCCGCGGAAAGGGAGCCGGACTGTGAGCCCGAAAACAGCACACCCCACAACCCCGGTTGCCCCATCAGATAACGCTGCCAAAACCGGGTTCAAGGGACCAAAAGTGATAGGGCAACGCCGGGGACGGAACTTCATGAACCGGACCGCCTTCCTGGCCGCCGGCGTCGTAATCCTCTTCTTCGTTTCCGTGCTGCTGGGCAGCTACACGGTGACTATCCCCGACTTCTTCACCATCGTCGTCAACCACCTGACCGGCGGTCCCAGAATCCCTGGTGCCAGCTTCATCGTCATGGAGAACAAGCTCCCGCGGGCCGTTATCGGAACCATGATCGGACTGGCCTTCGGGTTGGCCGGTGCGCTCTTCCAGACGATGCTCCGCAACCCGCTGGCCAGCCCGGACATCATCGGCATCAGCTATGGCGCCAGTGCCGCCGCTGTGGTGGCCATCGTGATTTTCGGCGCGTCAGGTGCAGTGGTGTCCGGCGCCGCGTTGGTGGGGGCCCTGGCCGTGGCGGGCCTGATCTACGCGATTTCCAGCGGCGGGATCCGCGGTGGCGGCCGGGGAAATGCCGCGGGCAACCGGCTGGTACTGGCAGGCGTCGGAATCGCCGCCGCCCTGCACGCCGTGGTCAACTTCCTGATGACGCGCGCTGACATCCGCACCGCCGCCGACGCCCTGGTGTGGCTCAACGGTTCGCTGAACTCCGCCAACTGGGACCGTGCCGGGATCCTGTTCCTGGCACTCGCCGTGCTCCTTCCCGCGGTGGGCATCATCGCCGGGCCGCTGCGCATCCTCGAACTGGGCGACGACACCGCGGCGGGCCTGGGCATCCGGGTCAATGCCGCCCGCCTCGCCCTGGTCATCATCGCCGTCACCCTCGCGGCGGTGGCGACGGCGGCAGCCGGGCCGGTCTCGTTCGTCGCCTTCCTCGCCGGTCCCATCGCCCGGCGCTTCACCCGTAAAGCCAGCCTGCCGGCGTCGGCCCTGGTGGGCGCCCTAATCGTCCTGGCGGCGGACTTCCTCGCCGCCAACCTTGCCCCGCTGGTGCTGGACGGAACAGTCCTGCCGGTGGGCGTCATCACCGGCGCGCTCGGTGCCCCGTTCCTGCTGTGGCTCCTGGTCACGAACAACCGAAAGGATGCCTGACGTGGCAGTTCTGAACGCCAAGGACCTGACGCTGAAATACGATCAGCGCTGCGTGGTGGACGGCCTCAGTGTCGAAATCCCCGAAGGCAGGGTGACCATGATCGTGGGTGCCAACGCCTGCGGAAAGTCCACCCTGCTCCGCGGACTGTCCCGGCTCCTTAAACCTGCCGGCGGCGCTGTCACGCTGGACGGCAAGGACATCCACACCCGCCCTGCCCGCGAACTGGCCCGCACCCTCGGCCTGCTGCCGCAGCATCCCACCGCGCCGGACGGCATCACCGTCCGCGACCTGGTGGGCCGCGGCCGGTACCCGCACCAGGGCTTCTTCCGCAGCTGGAGCGCCGGGGACTTGTCCACACATGATCTCGCCGTGCAGCGTGCGCTCGAGGCCACCGAAACGCTGGCCCTCGCTGAGCGGAACGTGGATGAACTCTCCGGTGGACAGCGCCAGCGGGTCTGGATCGCCATGGCCCTGGCGCAGGAGACCGAGGTCCTGCTGCTGGACGAACCCACCACCTACCTCGACCTCGCCCACCAGGTGGAAGTCCTTGACCTCGTCACGGACCTGAACCGCCGGCGCGGCACCACCGTGGCCATCGTCCTGCACGACCTCAACCTTGCCGCACGCTACGCGGACAACGTCATCGCCATGAAGGCTGGTGCCGTGGTGGCCGAAGGTACCCCGCGTGAAGTGGTCACCGAAGAGCTGGTTCGCAGCGTCTTCAACCTGGAATCCCGCGTCATCCCGGATCCCGTGACCGGAACGCCCCTGATCATTCCCATCGGCCGCCACCACGTCCCCACCGAACTGGAGCTTGTTTCATGAAGACCCGCGACGCCGCAGCCACCACGCCACTGAACACCAAGCCCCTAAACACTGAACCGATGACGCTGGCCTTCGAAGTCACGGTCTCGTCCGTGCAGGAGCTCAGCCCCAACTTCCGCCGAATCACGTTTGGCGGCTACTGCCTCCGCGACTTCGGTGTCCACGGGGACACCCTGGACCTCCGGATCAAGCTGATGATCCCGTCCGTGGCTGCCGACGGCAGCCAGATTCCGCTGCCGGTCTTCGAGATGGGCGAATCAGGCTGGTACCGCGAATGGCTGGCCATGGACCCCGCCGTGAAGGGCTCAATGCGCACCTACACCGTGCGCGACGCCCGGCTGGACGAGGTGTACTCGGAAATCGACGTGGACTTCGTCATGCACTTTGACGACCACGGAAACGGCGGGCCCGCCGCCAACTGGGCACTGAACGCCAAGCCCGGCGACGCCATCACCATCATCGGCCCCAACAACCGCGCCGCGCACTGCGTCACTGCCGAAATCTACTCCGGCATCGAATGGCGGCCAGGCCTGGCCCAGCGCGTCCTGCTGGCAGGTGACGAAACCGCCATCCCTGCCATCTCCGCCATCCTGGAGAGCCTCCCGTCCTACATGACCGGCCACGCCTTCCTCGAAGTCCCGGAAGCCGGCGACTTCCAGCAGCTCAGCTCGCCGGCGGACATCGAAATCACCTGGCTGGCCCGCGGTGCGGCCATCGGCCGGTCCCGCCCCCACGGCCAGCTGCTGCAGGACGCCGTGCGCAAGGCCGTCCCCGTGCCGGGCTGGGTGGGCATCAAAGCCTCCGACGCCGGCGCAGGCCCCGAGCCCGAAGACGTCAACGTGGACGAGGACATCCTGTGGGAGACACCGTCCCGGATGGAAACCGCCGCCATCAGCGCCACCAAGAACCCGGACATGCCCGCCGGTGCCATGCCGTTCTACGCCTGGATCGCAGGAGAAGCAGCCGTCATCAAGGACATGCGCCGCTACCTGGTACGGGACGTGGGCATGGACCGGAAGCAGGTGGCGTTCATGGGTTACTGGAGGCAGGGCAAAGCCGAGGGCTAGGCCTTTTGCGACTCGCCTTGGTGCGACGGCAACGCCATTTCGCCGTCGCTTAGCGGTTGGACCCTTCCCAAACTTCGCAAGCTCAGTTCGGGGCCCTCGGGTCCGCCCTTCCTCCCGGCGCTTCGTTCGGCCGCGGGCGGCCTCTCTTCGCTCTGGTCGGCGATGCGCTCCTACGCGAAACAGCGTCGCCGTCGCCACAGCAGGTCACCTTAGCTTCACCTCGGCTTTTCCTGCGTTTTCCTTGGTGGGGCTAGGTTGGGCGGGTGGTGCCCTTTGAATCTTTGCTTCCCAGTTCCGGGCGGCGGGTGTTTGTTGCCCTGGGTGATTCGTTTACCGAGGGTGTGGGGGACCGGGACGAGCGGCTGCCCAACGGGGTCCGCGGCTGGGCGGACCGGGTGGCTGAGAGGCTCGCCAAGGCCCAGCCGGGCTGGAAGTATGCCAACCTCGCCATCAGAAGCAAGCGGCTCCGGCACATCATCGACGAACAACTGGAACCGGCCCTGCGGATGCGGCCGGCTCTGGTCACGCTGTACGCGGGCGGCAACGATATCCTCGACCTGAAAACGGACATGTCCACGCTCATGGCGGACTACGAGCAACTGGTGGCCCGGCTGGCCGGTACCGGGGCCACGCTGGTCCTCTTCACGGGGTTCGACGTGAAAGTGTCCGCCCTGCTGGAGCCGCTGAAGAAGCGGAACACCCTTTATAACCAGCAGGTGCGGGCCATCGCGCAGAAATACGGCGCGGTGCTGGTGGACTACTGGTGCCTGGACGCCTTCCACGACAGGCGCATGTGGGACTCGGACCGGCTGCACATGTCCAAGGCCGGCCATAAGTACCTCGCCGGGCAGGTCCTGGACCAGCTGGGTGTGCCGCACAAAATCAGGCCCAAGGACTGGGAGCCGCCCACTCCGCTGACGTTGCGGGAATGGGAACGGCGGCAAAGGCGGTGGGTTCACGACTGGGTCCTGCCCCTGTTCGGCCGCAAGCTGCGCGGCGTCACTCTGGGGGACACGCTCACGCCCCGCTGGCCCGAGCCCGTCAAAGTGCCGCGCAAAGGCGGCCTGAAGAAGCTCGCCGCAGGGGCGCCCGACGTCGGCAACGCGCCTTAGCGGCCAGGGGCCGCCTCAGCCGGGGGTGCGGGCGGGGCGTCCAGCAGGATCTCGTAGCCGGGGGCCACGCGTCCGGCATGGAACTCCACCACCTCGAAGTCAGCCACGCCGTTCGAATAGAACGGGTCCTGTTGCAGGCTCGCGTCCAGGACTGACCGGTCGGCCTGGGAGAGCAGCAGCCCGCCGGTCCGGGGGACTTTGCGGCCGGCGGCGATGAAGACGCCGTCGTCGAAGGCCTTCTGCAGCCAGGCGATGTGGGCGTCGTTGTGGAAGTCCACAATGTCCTGCGGAACCCGGTAGGTCAGGGAGACAACATACATGCGCCCAGATTACCGGCTTGCCGGACACCGGGCCCCCGGGCCGAGGACCGGTTGCGCCGGCCTGTCCGTCGGTTGAAGGATCAATCGTAGAATGGGTGCATGACCGAACCGCGCTGGCTGAGTGCCGACGAACGCCGTGCCTGGCTGGCCCTGGTAAGCATCAACACCCTGCTGCCGGCCGCGCTGGACACCAAGCTCCATGCCGCAGGCAAGCTATCCCTGTTCGACTACACCGTGCTGGCCATGCTGTCGGAATCGGACCAGCGGTTCCTGCCCATGAGTGAACTCGCGGCCCGCACCAGCGCCTCCCTGTCCCGGCTCTCGCACGTCGTGACGAAGCTGCAGAAACGCGGCTGGGTGGAACGCCGTCCGCACCCGCGGGACGCCCGGGTCACCATTGCCCACCTCACAGAGGAAGGCATGTCCACAATCGTGGGCCTCGCGCCCGGGCACGTGGAAGACGTCCGGAACCTCTTCCTCGATGCCCTCACGGAAGAAGACGTCGAGGACCTGGCCCGGATCGGCGAAAAAGTGGTGGGCCGCCTGGACTCAGACCACTGGATCCTGCGCGAAACCCAGCCCTGACCCCGGAACCAGGCCCGGGATTGGTTGCTTCCGGCAACGGGTGGCAAACTAACCGGATGGACTTCACATCCCGGTTTGTTGCCCTCGGCGATTCCTTTACGGAGGGCGTGGGCGATGACGACCCGGCCCGCCCCAATGGCGTCCGGGGCTGGGCTGACCGCGTGGCCGAGCAGCTCGGCGCGGGGGACCCCGGCTTCGGCTACGCCAACCTCGCCATCCGCGGCAGGAAACTCCGGCAAATCCTCGCTGAGCAGGTGGACGCCGCCGTCGAGCTCAAACCCACCCTGGTGAGCATCTACGCCGGCGCCAACGACATCCTGCGCCCGAGGATCGACATCGATGACCTGCTGGCCGAATACGACGACGGCGTCCGCAGGCTGAGTGCCACAGGCGCCACCGTGATGATGTTCACCGGGTTCGATGCCCGCGGCTCCAAGGTATTCGGCACGATGCGCGGGCGCACCGCCATCTACAACGAGCTGGTCCGTGGGATCGCGGGGGACCACGGCGCCCTGCTGGTGGACTACTGGCGCTTCAGCGAGTACTACGACTGGGGCATGTGGGCGCGGGACCGGATGCACATGTCCGCCGCGGGGCACGCCAACATGGCCAAGCGGGTGCTGGAGGTCCTCAAGTACGAGCACTCCATCGACGTTCCGCCGATGACCCCGGTTCCCCAGCTCAGCGGCACGGATGCCCTGCGCGCCAACGCCCAGTGGTTCCGCGAATACGCCGCGCCCTGGGTGGCCCGGCGGGTTACCGGCAAGTCTTCGGGCGACAACCTGGCCCCCAAGTACCCGCGGCTCACCAGGCTCCCGCAGAAGGCCTAGCAAGCAGCCTCGGCAGTTAGATCTGTCGGCGGAACGCAGGGGTGGCCAGCAGTGAGCCGTCGGCGTGGACGGCCAGGACCGCAACATCCCACTGTTCCGTGGCGAGATTGAGCATCGCCATCCCGCCGGAGACGATCGCCGTGGCCAGGATGTCCGCCGTCACCACGTCCGCGGCAGCAACAGTGACTTGGGCGAAGTCGGAACCACCGTCCACCCGCCAGATGTGTTCGCCGCGCTCGGCCGAGCCGGATGTGGCCAGGGCTGCGTGCCCTCCAACTCCACCCAGTGCATAGCCGCTGATCAAGGAATGCCGGTCGGCCGGATCGACGATGCCGGCTTTCCACGCTGCGCCGGAGCCCGGAACAGGTGAGCCGCTGACCAAAATGTCGCCGCCGGCATTGAGGCACCAGTCGCGGCGGCCCAGGGCAAGCAGGGACCGCCCCGCCTCGCGGATCGCGTGGCCCTTGATGAGCCCCGAGAGGTCCAGCACGCCGTCCGGCCGCTCGGGCGAAAAAGCCCCGGCGGTCAGGAGCCGCCACTCATGTGCCTCCGCATACCGTGCCCGCATCTCCGGTGACGCGCTGCGGAGCGTCAGTTCGCCGCGGGCCAGGCGGCTGGCTTCCGACGCCGGGCGGTACAGGCTGAACGTCTCGTCCAGTTCCCGGAACAGGCGTTCGACGACGGCGGTGGCGGCGGCGAGCTCGTCCTGGGTTTCCTGCCCTGCCGCAGGGGAGTCCGCGAAGGTCACGCTGACGACGGTTCCCATGCACTCAAAGGTCCGTGCCGAGAGCTTTGTACCCGTTTCCGGTAACCGGAGGGGATCAGAGGTTCGCGGCATCGATGGCTGCCTGGAGTGAGGTGAGGTAGGCGTTGCTGGTGACGGTGGCGCCGCTGATGGTCTGCACGTCCGCCGACTGCGCGGCCAACACCTCGGTCCGCAGGAGCGGCGCCGCACGGTTGCTGATCTGGATGGACTTGCGGTCGTCATCGGTCAGGTGCAGGGCAGTCACGTCCGTGATCTTCCCTGAGGCCACCGTGATCTGGACCTGAACTGCACCGAACCTGGTCTGGACTGCCGCGCCCTGGTAGGTGCCCGCCGTTGCCGTGCCACTGCTTGCGGAGCCGGAGCTGCCTGAACTGCCGGAGGAGCTGGACCCGCCCGAAGAACCTGAAGAACCCGAGGAACCCGAGGACCCGGAACTGCCCGACGACCCCGACCCCGACGAACCTGCCCCGGACGTGCCCGTCCCTGACGACCCTGTGGATCCCGCCGTCGTCGTATTTGAACCAGACGCGAGGGTGCTGGCGCCCCCGGCCTGCGTGCCGGCCTGCCAGCCGGCCAGGAGGATGCCGGCGGACGCCACCGCTGCGGCGAGTGTTCCGCGTGCTTTCACCAGTCGAACCTTTCGTGATGGATCTGTTCTTCGGGGACTCCGGCCTGCCGGACGTCGGAAATGACGCTGTCCGCCCAGCCTGCGGGGCCGCAGACGTAGACGTCGGATTCCGCGACGTCGGGGACGAAAGCCGTGAGCCCGTAACCGCCCCGGACTGCTTCCTGGGGCAACCAGCTGGAGCGGATGCGTGACCGCGGGCCCGGAAGGTGGAACAGGCGCACGCCGCGGGAGCGGCACAGGTCCAGGATTTCGCTGCTCAGGTACAGTTCCTGCTCCGTATGGCCCCTCAGCAGGACACTCGCGTCCCCGGGTGCGAACGGGGTGGTTTCCAGCAGTGCGCGTAACGGCGTGATGCCGATACCGGCGCCGATCATCACCACCTTCTTCCTGGTGCGGGCTGCGGTGCTGAGGAGGCCGTACGGGCCTTCGATGGCAACCTTTGTACCCTTCCGCAACCGCACCAGCTGCGCGGAACCGGCGCCAAGGTTGCCCACCGTCACCCGCAGGGTCCCCTCCCCGTCCGGTCCGGTGACGGCGGGCTCGGCGGACAGGCTGAACGGATGCGGGTGCCACCACAATCCAGGCGCCAGGAACCGCCAGATGAAGAAGCGTCCCCCCGTCTCCGCCAGCCGGTCCAGCTGCCGGCCCGCCATGAAGATGTTGATCACGCCCGGCGCCTCCACCTCCACCCGCGATACCGTGAGCTGGTGCCGTGACGTCGCCAGGATGGGCTGCAGCACCCGGAAGTACACCAGCGCCGCCCCGGTGGCGATGCAGATGGCCAGCCAGTACCAACGCTGCCAGGTTCCTTCCGCAAACAGCCCGCCCACGCTGAACTGGTGGGGCAGGGACGTGCCCACCGCGGCGTAAGTGAGGAGGTGGACCACGTACCAGAACTCGTATGGGAAGCGGCGCCGGACCGCCACCAGGGAGGTCACCACCACAGCAATGAAGAGCGCCATGGATACGAACGCAAGCCACATGTCCGGGACCTGCTGCCAGAGGGAAACGGACTCGCTGACCGGGTCAAGCCCTTCCGCCATGCCGTATCCCACTGCCAGCAGGAAGCCGTGCGCCAACAGCAGGTACAGCGAGGGCTTCCCGAGTTTGCGGTGGAACTCCAGAGCCCGGTCATGGCCGATAGTGCGGTCGATGTACGGAATCCGGGCTGCCAGCAGCAGCATCAGCAGGACCAGGTCCATACCGGCCAAACCTGCCACGATCCCGGCTGCAGTGAACGCGGCGGCCACGGAACTGACTCCGGCCACACCGCCGTCGGCAAGCCAAAGGGCGACGGCGGCCGCTACGGAACCCCAGGCAATAACAGTCAGGAGGTCGGCCCTCAGCAGCCGCTGCCGGCGCTGGCGGCCGAACCATCCGCTGCTGTACTGGGCGGGCGGAGTGACGGAACCGGACCGGAGTGAAGGCCCCGGCCTTACGGGGCTGTTGTGCGCCGGAGGTGCCGGCAGGGACTGCGTTCTCATGTACCTAAGATGCGCCGCCAAGCTTTCATTAAGCTGTGAAAACGGGTGTCCGCAACCTGAGGCATCGCGGGCCTTGCATGGGGGGTTCGCAGTAAGCCCTTATACACCCAAACGCCGCGGATTGGTCTTTAATTGCGCAACCTCGTAGACTTGGGAGGCGCTAAGTGCGCGGAGCGTGCGCAATTGCTCCGGTGGCCCGGTAATTTTCTCCAGGGTAGCCGGTAGTTAGGGGCTCAAGTTGCGTGACTAACCGTTCACCCTGATCACTTTGGGTCGCTCTTAGACGCATGATCCTGCAGCAGATATGCGGATCATTACTTTCAATTCTTGAGGAGAAGTCATGGCAGCACACTGCCAAGTGACCGGAGCCGAGCCGGGCTTTGGGCACAGCATTTCGCACTCGCACCGCCGCAACAAGCGTCGGTTCGATCCGAACATTCAGAAGAAGCGCTACTGGGTTCCGTCCCTGCGCCGTAACGTCACGCTGCAGGTTTCTGCCCGTGGCATCAAGACCATCGACGTACGCGGCATCGACGCAGTCGTCGCCTCGATCCTGGCTCGTGGGGTGAAGCTCTAGTGGCTAAGGACAAGGACGTACGTCCGATCATCAAGCTCAAGTCGACCGCGGGCACGGGTTACACCTACGTAACCCGCAAGAACCGTCGTAACGATCCGGACCGCATGGTTCTGAAGAAGTACGACCCCAAGATCCGCCAGCACGTCGAATTCCGAGAGGAGCGCTAAACATGGCTAAGAAGTCCAAGATTGCTCGCAACGAGCAGCGCAAGGTCATCGTTGAGCGTTACGCTGCGAAGCGCCTCGAACTGAAGAAGACCCTGGTTGACGAAAACGCAACCGACGAAGCACGCGAAGCAGCCCGCCTGGGCCTGCAGAAGCTGCCCCGCAACGCGTCCCCGATCCGTCTGCGTAACCGCGACATCATCGACGGCCGTCCCCGCGGTACCTTCCAGAAGTTCGGTATCTCCCGTGTTCGCTTCCGCGACATGGCTCACCGCGGTGAGCTCCCGGGCATCACCAAGTCTTCCTGGTAATCCAGCACCGCTGATTCCAGCTGCTTGAGAAGGGCCGGCAACCATTTGGTTGCCGGCCCTTCTGCGATTAACCCACCCGCCGGCGGCTGGCGGGTGAGCTTGTCGATCGGTGGTTGAGCTTGTCGATCGGTGGTTGAGCTTGTCGGAACCTGTGCGGCAGCACACATTGGCCGAATTACGGCGGCGGGACGCGGCTTGCGCGCCCGATGGCCGTTTCGCCGCGGAATCCCGCGGATGTTCTGCGCTGCGAGGGCCGGTTTGCGGTGATGCCGCAGGGCGTGTAATGTTTTCTAAGTCGCCGCGAGGGAGACAGCGAAGAGCTGGTAACCGCGGGCGGCCAAACTCCCAAAAACCAAGACCAAATTTAGTTGCTCTTCAGGGCGCTGAAAACTGGTGGGAGCGGTCATCTTCCGCTTCAAATCCTGAAATACGGATTTGCATCGGACCGGGTGATCGGGTAAGTTTGGAAAGTTGCTCCGGAGCGATCCTGAACGTGTGTTTGGGTGGTGCCGGGTGTGTCTGTTGTTTGAGAACTCAATAGTGTGCCAAGTTTGTTGATACCGATTATGTAATGTGATTGGTTGAATTTGCTGTGTTGTCCACCCCGTGGATGGCATGGTTTTTACAGCTGGTTTCAAATTTTGTGCAGCCGATGATTGCCGTTATTTCCGGTGGTTTTGGTTGTGTCTGTTTTTCTTCAACGGAGAGTTTGATCCTGGCTCAGGATGAACGCTGGCGGCGTGCTTAACACATGCAAGTCGAACGATGAAGGGAGCTTGCTCCTGGATTAGTGGCGAACGGGTGAGTAACACGTGAGTAACCTGCCCTTGACTCTGGGATAAGCCTGGGAAACTGGGTCTAATACCGGATATGACTGATCATCGCATGGTGGTTGGTGGAAAGCTTTTGCGGTTTTGGATGGACTCGCGGCCTATCAGCTTGTTGGTGGGGTAATGGCCTACCAAGGCGACGACGGGTAGCCGGCCTGAGAGGGTGACCGGCCACACTGGGACTGAGACACGGCCCAGACTCCTACGGGAGGCAGCAGTGGGGAATATTGCACAATGGGCGAAAGCCTGATGCAGCGACGCCGCGTGAGGGATGACGGCCTTCGGGTTGTAAACCTCTTTCAGTAGGGAAGAAGCGTAAGTGACGGTACCTGCAGAAGAAGCGCCGGCTAACTACGTGCCAGCAGCCGCGGTAATACGTAGGGCGCAAGCGTTATCCGGAATTATTGGGCGTAAAGAGCTCGTAGGCGGTTTGTCGCGTCTGCCGTGAAAGTCCGGGGCTCAACTCCGGATCTGCGGTGGGTACGGGCAGACTAGAGTGATGTAGGGGAGACTGGAATTCCTGGTGTAGCGGTGAAATGCGCAGATATCAGGAGGAACACCGATGGCGAAGGCAGGTCTCTGGGCATTAACTGACGCTGAGGAGCGAAAGCATGGGGAGCGAACAGGATTAGATACCCTGGTAGTCCATGCCGTAAACGTTGGGCACTAGGTGTGGGGGACATTCCACGTTTTCCGCGCCGTAGCTAACGCATTAAGTGCCCCGCCTGGGGAGTACGGCCGCAAGGCTAAAACTCAAAGGAATTGACGGGGGCCCGCACAAGCGGCGGAGCATGCGGATTAATTCGATGCAACGCGAAGAACCTTACCAAGGCTTGACATGAACCGGAAACGCCTGGAAACAGGTGCCCCACTTGTGGTCGGTTTACAGGTGGTGCATGGTTGTCGTCAGCTCGTGTCGTGAGATGTTGGGTTAAGTCCCGCAACGAGCGCAACCCTCGTTCTATGTTGCCAGCACGTGATGGTGGGGACTCATAGGAGACTGCCGGGGTCAACTCGGAGGAAGGTGGGGACGACGTCAAATCATCATGCCCCTTATGTCTTGGGCTTCACGCATGCTACAATGGCCGGTACAAAGGGTTGCGATACTGTGAGGTGGAGCTAATCCCAAAAAGCCGGTCTCAGTTCGGATTGGGGTCTGCAACTCGACCCCATGAAGTCGGAGTCGCTAGTAATCGCAGATCAGCAACGCTGCGGTGAATACGTTCCCGGGCCTTGTACACACCGCCCGTCAAGTCACGAAAGTTGGTAACACCCGAAGCCGGTGGCCTAACCCTTGTGGGGGGAGCCGTCGAAGGTGGGACTGGCGATTGGGACTAAGTCGTAACAAGGTAGCCGTACCGGAAGGTGCGGCTGGATCACCTCCTTTCTAAGGAGCACCTACAACCACTCATGCCGACGCTTGTTGGTGGTGGGGGTTGTCAGGAAGAAAGCCCGTTGCACGGACGAATGTTTCGTGGCGGGTGCTCATGGGTGGAATATCAACAAATAGCGGCCGCGTGTTCTTCAGTCCTGTTCAGTACGGATCCTTCGGGGTCCTGGAACGGCGGGGTGGGGGATGGGTGGTTTAGTGTTTGGCACACTGTTGGGTCCTGAGGCAACAGGACCGGGGCTTTTTGGGTTCCGGGACGTGTTTGTTTCTGGTTTCCCTGCTGCACCGATCATGCATGGTGATCCCTTTGGGGGTTGTGTGTGGGGTGTGTGGTGTGGGGTTGTTGTTTGAGAACTACATAGTGGACGCGAGCATCTTGTATAAGAAGCAATTTCCAAGATAAGTGAACCTGGATCTGGCTGCACTTTTGGGTGTGGTTGGTTTCCATGGTTTTCTCGAAAATGTTTTTGATCTTTGTGGTCAAGTTTTTAAGAGCACACGGTGGATGCCTTGGCATTAGGAGCCGAAGAAGGACGTAGGAATCTGCGATAAGCCTGGGGGAGTCGATAACCGGACTGTGATCCCAGGGTGTCCGAATGGGGAAACCCCGCCAGGCGCGCGAGTGACCTGGTGACCCGCATCTGAACACATAGGGTGCGTGGAGGGAACGCGGGGAAGTGAAACATCTCAGTACCCGCAGGAAGAGAAAACAATAGTGATTCCGTTAGTAGTGGCGAGCGAACGCGGATCAGGCTAAACCGTTCCATGTGTGATAGCCGGCGGGCGTTGCATGGTCGGGGTTGTGGGACATTGCGTGTCAGTTCTGCCGGGCTGACGGGGTGTGGGTGTGCGTATAGGTGAACGGTTTTGAAAGGCCGGCCAGAGAGGGTGTTAGTCCCGTAACTGTAATGCGTTGCACCGCCTTGTTGATGTATCCCAAGTAGTACGGGGCCCGAGAAATCCCGTGCGAATCTGTCAGGACCACCTGATAAGCCTAAATACTCCCTAATGACCGATAGCGGACCAGTACCGTGAGGGAAAGGTGAAAAGTACCCCGGGAGGGGAGTGAAACAGTACCTGAAACCGTGTGCTTACAATCCGTCGGAGCAGCCTTGTAGTTGTGACGGCGTGCCTTTTGAAGAATGAGCCTGCGAGTTAGTGTTACGTCGCGAGGTTAACCCGTGTGGGGCAGCCGTAGCGAAAGCGAGTCTGAATAGGGCGAGTGAGTGGCGTGATCTAGACCCGAAGCGAAGTGATCTACCCATGGCCAGGTTGAAGCGACGGTAAGACGTCGTGGAGGACCGAACCCACTTCAGTTGAAAATGGAGGGGATGAGCTGTGGGTAGGGGTGAAAGGCCAATCAAACTTCGTGATAGCTGGTTCTCCCCGAAATGCATTTAGGTGCAGCGTTGCGTGTTTCTTACCGGAGGTAGAGCTACTGGATGGCTAATGGGCCCTACAAGGTTACTGACGTCAGCCAAACTCCGAATGCCGGTAAGTGAGAGCGTAGCAGTGAGACTGTGGGGGATAAGCTTCATAGTCGAGAGGGAAACAGCCCAGACCACCAACTAAGGCCCCTAAGCGTGTGCTAAGTGGGAAAGGATGTGGAGTTGCGAAGACAACCAGGAGGTTGGCTTAGAAGCAGCCATCCTTAAAAGAGTGCGTAATAGCTCACTGGTCAAGTGATTCCGCGCCGACAATGTAGCGGGGCTCAAGTACACCGCCGAAGTTGTGGCATTCAAATATTAGCTAAGCCCTTGTGGTTCAGGCGTTTGGATGGGTAGGGGAGCGTCGTGTGGGCAGTGAAGTCGCGGTGGAAACCAGCGGTGGAGCCTACACGAGTGAGAATGCAGGCATGAGTAGCGAAAGACGGGTGAGAAACCCGTCCGCCGAATGATCAAGGGTTCCAGGGTCAAGCTAATCTGCCCTGGGTAAGTCGGGACCTAAGGCGAGGCCGACAGGCGTAGTCGATGGACAACGGGTTGATATTCCCGTACCGGCGAAAAACCGCCCATGTTGAACAGGGGATACTAACTGCCCGAGACCTGCCCGACCGTCCTTTGGACGGAAGGGTTTTGGTGGAGCGCAGGACCTGATCCTGGGAGGCAAGCGTATTAACAGGTGTGACGCAGGAAGGTAGCCGAGCCGGGCGATGGTTGTCCCGGTCTAAGGATGTAGGGCGAGTGGTAGGCAAATCCGCCACTCATGATGCCTGAGATCTGATGGGACCCCCGTTTGGGGGGATTCGGTGATCCTATGCTGCCGAGAAAAGCATCGACGCGAGGTTTTAGCCGCCCGTACCCCAAACCGACACAGGTGATCAGGTAGAGAATACTAAGGCGATCGAGAGAATTATGGTTAAGGAACTCGGCAAAATGCCCCCGTAACTTCGGGAGAAGGGGGGCCCCAACCTTGAACGGACTGCGCGTCCGGGAGGGGATCGGGGCCGCAGAGACCAGGGGGAAGCGACTGTTTACTAAAAACACAGGTCCGTGCGAAGTCGCAAGACGATGTATACGGACTGACTCCTGCCCGGTGCTGGAAGGTTAAGAGGACCGGTTAGCCGTAAGGCGAAGCTGAGAATTTAAGCCCCAGTAAACGGCGGTGGTAACTATAACCATCCTAAGGTAGCGAAATTCCTTGTCGGGTAAGTTCCGACCTGCACGAATGGAGTAACGACTTCCCCGCTGTCTCAACCATAAACTCGGCGAAATTGCAGTACGAGTAAAGATGCTCGTTACGCGCAGCAGGACGGAAAGACCCCGAGACCTTTACTATAGTTTGGTATTGGTGTTCGGAGTGGCTTGTGTAGGATAGGTGGGAGACGTTGAAGCCCGGACGCCAGTTCGGGTGGAGTCATCGTTGAAATACCACTCTGGTCACTTTGGACATCTAACTTCGGCCCGTAATCCGGGTCAGGGACAGTGCCTGATGGGTAGTTTAACTGGGGCGGTTGCCTCCTAAAAAGTAACGGAGGCGCCCAAAGGTTCCCTCAGCCTGGTTGGCAATCAGGTGTCGAGTGTAAGTGCACAAGGGAGCTTGACTGTGAGAGAGACATCTCGAGCAGGGACGAAAGTCGGGACTAGTGATCCGGCGGTACATTGTGGAATGGCCGTCGCTCAACGGATAAAAGGTACCTCGGGGATAACAGGCTGATCTTGCCCAAGAGTCCATATCGACGGCATGGTTTGGCACCTCGATGTCGGCTCGTCGCATCCTGGGGCTGGAGTAGGTCCCAAGGGTTGGGCTGTTCGCCCATTAAAGCGGTACGCGAGCTGGGTTTAGAACGTCGTGAGACAGTTCGGTCCCTATCCGCTGCGCGCGCAGGAAATTTGAGAAGGGCTGTCCTTAGTACGAGAGGACCGGGACGGACGAACCTCTGGTGTGTCAGTTGTACTGCCAAGTGCACCGCTGATTAGCTACGTTCGGATGGGATAACCGCTGAAAGCATCTAAGCGGGAAGCTCGCTTCGAGATGAGATTTCCATACACCATGTGTGTGAGAGGCCCCCAGCCAGACCACTGGGTTGATAGGCCGGATGTGGAAGCGAGGACTAACGACTCGTGAAGCTGACCGGTACTAATAGGCCAACAACTTACACCACACAGAAACATACAAAACTCTGCTTGCGTCCACTATGTGGTTCCCAACCAACAACCCAACACGTTGCTGGCCGGAACCACACGATAATTGAATACAACACCACCATGTTGTAACCACACAGATTTCCCAACCCCCCCACCGGGGTTCGGGTATGAGGGTTACGGCGGTCATAGCGTGGGGGAAACGCCCGGTCCCATTCCGAACCCGGAAGCTAAGACCCACAGCGCCGATGGTACTGCACCCGGGAGGGTGTGGGAGAGTAGGACACCGCCGGACAAACATTCGGTCGAGGCCCCAACCAGCAACGGTTGGGGCCTCCCACATTTAACACACCAACCCCGCCCCCGGATGCCCCAGTCCAGGGACACCCCCCGGATGCCCCATCACATAACGCACCTAACACCCCCTGTTAGGAACCAAAACTGATAGAGCAACAGCGGTGATCATGGCGTGCGGCGGGCCGAGGCCGGAAGGTGCCTGCCGGCGTCGTACGTATCCCAACGACCCAGCGCGACCTGTCAGGCTCCGCTGAGGGCGAAAAACCCCCCAATATGCGGTGATTAACCTCAAAAAGTCGCGGAAACACGCGGAATTTGCGGCCCCGAGGGGTGGTAGCTGGTAAGTTTTCGAACAGTGGCCTGCGCGCACACCGCGTGCGGGCTCCGTAACCAGACCGTCCAGGAGGACATCAATGGCTAAGAACCGTAGTGAACTTGTTGCAGAGGTAGCGGGCAAGGCCGGCACCAGCCAGGCAGCCGTCAACACCGTCCTTGACGCACTGTTCGAGGTTTTCGAGACTTCTGTCGCCGCTGGCGAGAAGATCACCATCCCGGGCTGGCTGGCAGTGGAGCGCACCGACCGTGCAGCTCGCACCGGCCGCAACCCGCAGACGGGTGAGACCATCCAGATCGCAGCAGGCCACAGCGTGAAGCTGACTGCCGGCTCCAAGCTGAAGGCTGCTGTCTCCAACAAGAAGTAGGCTTCTTGGCCCGGCACAACGCCGGAGCAGCTCTGGGAGCGGTGACCTGCGGGTCACCGCTCCTTTTGCTTTAAGCACCGTCCCGGACCCACCAGCCGATTCGCCGCACAGCCCGGCGTGGCGGACAATGTAGTGGTGTCTTCTGCCGCAAAACCACGTTCCGCAACGCCTCAGCCCGCTCCCGGGAACGGAGCGAAGGGGACGGGCGGCACTGCCCTCGGAATTCCGAAAGGCTGGCAGCTCGCGGGCCTCGCTGCGGTGTTCCTGGCCCTCGTCGCAGCGCTGATCTTCTCCGGCGCTGCAGTGACCCGCGGCGTATCCGACCCCGGCGCTTTGGTGCGCTGGGGGCTTCCGATCAGCAAGGCGCTGCACAACGTGGCCCTGGCCTCTGTCATCGGTGGCTTGATCTTCGCCGTCGGGATTCTGCCCAGGAGCCTGTCAGCGCGCAGCCGGGACAAAGGCGCTTCCGGAGACAGCCCGGAACATCCAGCCTTCAGCCGTGCCCTCGCCGTAGCCGCCGCCGCTGGTGCAGTGTGGACCCTCTCCGCTATTGCAGTGCTGGTCCTGACCTATGCGGACGTGGCGGGACAACCGCTTTCGGGTGACGCCGAATTCACCCAGGCGCTCGTCTACTTCATGACAGACATCGAGACCGGGCGGGCCTGGCTGGCGGTAACGATCATCGCGGCCGTTGTCACCACGGCGCTGTTCGGGGTCCGGTCCCTGGGCGGCCTGGCCCTCACCCTGATCCTGGCGCTGATCGGCTTGGTTCCCACCGCGCTGATCGGCCACTCGTCCAGTTCCTCGGACCATGAAGGCGCCATCAATTCACTCGGACTCCACCTGGTGGGTGTGAGCACCTGGGTGGGCGGCATCATCCTGCTGGCGCTCCTGTCCGGCATCCTCACCGGCCCCAAAGCCGGTGCGACAACAGACATCACCGAGCCCACGCTGCGCCGGTTCTCCACCTTGGCCGGATTCGCGTTCGTCCTGGTTTTCGCTTCCGGTGTCATCAATGCCAGCATCCGGATCACCAGCTGGGGAGACCTTTTCGGCTCGGCCTACGGACAGCTGATCCTGGCCAAGTCCGCCGCTACCCTGGTTCTTGGCGGCATCGGCTTCATGCACCGGCAGTGGGTCATCCCGCAGTTGGGCCGCAAGGGATCCACCATGTCTTCCCGTCGCGTGCTCTGGCAGCTGCTCCTCGCCGAACTGCTGCTGATGGGCGCAACCTCAGGCATCGCCGTCGCGCTGGGCCGTTCCGCGCCCCCGCAGCCCACCACGTTCGCGCCGGACGCCTCCCCGGCCTTCATCCTGACCGGCTACGAGCTCCCCCCGGAACTGACCCCCACCCGCTGGTTTACCGAATGGCGCCTGGACTGGCTGTGGATCGCGGTAGCCCTGTTCGGCCTCGTGACCTACATCCTCGGCGTCGCCAAGGTCCACCGCCGCGGCGACAAGTGGCACTGGTTCCGTACCGCCAACTGGATCATCGGCCTTGTAGTCCTCACGTACATCACGTCAGGGCCGCCGGCAGTGTACGGCCGCATCCTCTTCTCGGCACACATGGTGGACCACATGGCCCTGACCATGGTGGCGCCCATCTTCCTGGTGCTCGGAGCCCCGGTGACGCTGGCCCTGCGCGCGCTTCCCGCCCGCGGTGACGGCTCGCGGGGCGCCCGCGAATGGATCCTGGTGTTCGTGCACTCGAAGTTCTCCCAGCTGGTCACGCATCCGCTGTTCGCCGCCGCCAACTTCGCCGGCTCAATCGTGATCTTCTACTTCTCCCCCCTGTTCGGCTACGCCATGCGCGAGCACGTGGGCCACGAACTCATGAATCTGCACTTCGCCCTCACCGGGTACATCTTCGTGCTCACCATGATCGGCACCGATCCCCTGCCGCGGCGGGCCCCGTACCCCATGCGGCTGCTGCTGCTGCTCGCCACCATGGGCTTCCACGCGTTCTTTGGCGTCTCCATCATGGGCGGCACCGGGCTGCTCGCAGCGGACTACTTCGGTAACCTGGGCCGCACCTGGGGACAGTCCGCCCTGGCAGACCAGCAGACCGGCGGCGCTGTGGCTTGGGGCATCGGCGAGGTGCCCACGCTCCTGGTGGCAATCGGCGTCGCAATAATGTGGTCCCGCTCAGATCAGCGGGAGACCAAACGGGTGGACCGCGCGGCGGACAGGAATAACGACGCCGATCTGGCCGCTTACAACGATATGTTTGCCAAATTGGCTGAACGCGATGCCAGGCTGGCTAACCGCAACAAGCTGGAAGGACGCTGATGAGCGAAACCGTACGCACCCATGCCCGGGTCCGGGCCTCCGAACTGGTGGGCCGCAACTGGCTGAACACCGGCGGCAAAACCCTGGACCTTGAAGCCCTCCGCGGCAAGATCGTGCTGCTCGATTTCTGGACCTTCTGCTGCATCAACTGCCTGCACGTCCTGGACGAGCTGCGGCCCCTGGAGGAGCAGTACTCCGACGTCCTGGTCACGGTGGGTGTGCACTCGCCCAAGTTCGAGCACGAGGCCGATCCCGTGGCCCTCGCCGCGGCCGTGGAGCGCTACGAGATCCACCACCCCGTCCTGGACGATCCCGAACTGGACACGTGGAAGGCCTACACCGCCCGCGCCTGGCCCACACTGGTGGTCATCGACCCCGAGGGCTACATCGTGGCGCACCTGTCCGGTGAGGGCCACGCAGACGGCCTGGCCGTGCTGATCCCCGAGCTCATCGCCGAACATGAGGCCAAGGGCACGCTGCACCGCGGCTCCGGCCCGTACGTGGCCCCCGAAGCCACCTCCGGCACCCTGCGCTTCCCGGGAAAGGCGCTCTTCCTGCCGGCCGGCCGTGGGTCCACGGCTGCGGAGGAAGCGTCCGACGGCGGCGCGGCAGCGGGTGCCGCAGCCAGCGGCTCGGACGGCAAGGGTTCCTGGCTGGTCACCGACACCGGCCACCACCGCCTGGTGGAACTCGGCACCGACTTTGAGACCGTCCTGGCCACCTACGGCTCGGGCGCCAAGGGCTACGCTGATGGTCCTGCCGCTGGGGAAGACGCCACCGCACAGTTCAATGAGCCCCAAGGCCTGGTCCTGCTCCCGGAAGACGTGGCAACCAAGGCGGGCTACGACGTCGTTATCGCCGACTCGGTCAACCACCGCCTCCGCGGCCTGTCCCTGACGGACGGCAAGGCACTGACCCTTGCCGGCAACGGTGTGCAGCGGCTCCTGGAAACCGGGCCTGCGCGTGTGGACGAGGACGGCGCCGGCTTCAGCGGTTCCCTGGGCAATGATCCGCTGGACGTCTCGCTGAGCTCGCCCTGGGACGTTGTGTGGTCGCGCAAGCTGAAGGCAGTGGTGGTGGCCATGGCAGGCACGCACCAGATCTTCAGCTTCGACCCCCTCACCGGCGGCGTCGCCATCGTGGCCGGCAACGGGCTGGAAGGGCTCCTGGATGGTCCGGCCCACGAGTCCTGGTTCGCCCAGTCCTCAGGCCTTGCCGAGGACTCCGACGGGAACATCTGGGTTGCCGATTCCGAGACGTCGGCCCTGCGCACGCTGGTCATCGATGATGCAGGGACGGTCACCGTGAAGACCGCCGTGGGCAAGGGCCTGTTCGATTTCGGCTTCCGCGACGGTACTGCTGCCGAGGCCAGGCTGCAGCACCCGCTGGGCGTCACGGTCCTCCCGGATGGCTCAGTGGCGATCGCCGACACCTACAACGGCGCCGTCCGCCGGTATGACCCCGCCAACGGCACAGTGTCCACCCTGGCCCGCGGCCTCGCCGAGCCGTCCGACGTGATTGTGGACGCCACCGGGGCTGCCGGTGAAGAGCCGCTGCTGGTAGTGGTGGAGGCCAACAAGCACCAGCTGGTGTACGTGCCCATTCCCAAGGAAGCCCAGCAGGTGGACGAGGGAGCGTCGCAGACACAGCGTCCCAAGAGCCCCGTGGCTCCCGGTCCGCTGGAACTGGCTGTCCGCTTCACCGCCCCCACCGGTCAGAAGCTTGATGACCGCTGGGGTGACCCCACCCAGCTGAAGATCTCCTCCACCCCGCCTGAGCTGCTGGTGTCCGGCGGCGGAACCTCCGTGGGGCTGCTGCGGACGCTGGAGCTATCCCCGGACGTTCCTGAGGGAGTTCTGCACATTACCGCCCGCGCTGCCGCCTGCGACGGGCCGGAGACCGAGGACGGCGAAATCCCGGACCACGCCGCCTGCCACCTGTACCAGCAGGACTGGGGCATCCCGGTGCTGCTGCAGGCCGACGGCGACACCGAGCTGGTCCTGGACCTCCGCGGCATGGACTGACGTGCCGCCGTCCCTTGCCAAAGTGGCCCGGCTTTCGCTCCTGAGGAGCGTAAGCCGGGCCCTTTCAGTTGGACTGGGCTCTGATAGCTGGGCCACTTTGGGAGGGTCGATTGTCCACATAGCCGTGGCAGTACCTCGCCCGGTGCCGCGGAAGCGGACACCGTTGCCTCATGGATCCTGCGGAAATCATTCGATCAGGTGGCGGAGTGCTTTTGAGGCGTGACGTGCTGGCGGCCGGTGCCACGGATGTGGACCTGCGCAGGGCGGTGCGTGCGGGCCAGGTGCTCCGGCTTGAACGCAGTTTGCTGGCTGTGCCCGGTGCTGACAGTGAGCTGGTTTTGGCCGGCCGTGCCCACGGGCTCCTGACATGCGTTTCCGCAGCGCCGATTTACGGACTCTGGCAGCTCCGGGCTCCCGCGCGGCCGCATTATTGGCACAGCAATGGCCGGAGCACGGCGCGGTGCATCAGCCACAGGACAGCCCTGACGCAGGAACCGCGGCATCGGACGCTGGCAGCCCTTCCCGACGTCCTGCTCCATGCATTGCTCTGTCTGCCTGAGCTGGAGTCGCTGGTGATGGTGGAGTGCGCCTACAACCGGGGGGAGATCGATTTAGCGGCCCTGTACCGCCATATGGCTGGCAACCGCTTCGGCAAGGCACGAAACGTTTTGGGCAAGGTGGAAAGAGGCGCCGATTCCCTCCTGGAAACCTTGGCGAGGGTGCTGTTCAGGGAAGCTGGGATAGTCACCGAAACCCAAGTGTGGATCAACAGCGTCGGACGCGTCGATTTCCTGCTGGAGGGTTTCCTTATTGTTGAAATCGACGGAATCGCCTTCCATCTGGAGTCACGGCAATTCAAGAAGGACCGCCGCCGGGATAACTCCGCCATCGTTCAGGGCCTGCCCGTGCTCAGGTTCTTCTACGATGACGTGGTTTTTGCGCCCGATTCCGTTCTGGCGCAGGTCCGGGAGGTGCTGTCACGGGGTTCGCTGCGGTGGTCCCAGCCAAACCAGCCCAGCTTTCGGCGGGATTGGGTTTAGGAGGACAGACAAACTGTGGAGGCCGGCTTCAAAGCTGGGCCACTTTGGCTGGTGCTCGGCAGTTCGCGAGCCCAGGCGCCCTAGAAGCTCAGCTGGGGGGTGACCTTGACGGTGTCGCCGGAGACGTCCAGGCGGGTGGTGAAGCTGAAGTCCACCTCTTCGTCCAGCGGGTACCAGACGCCCGTGAAGGAGTTCTGCTGCAGGGCCTCCACCTTGGCTTTTCCGTCCAGCGGCGAGACCACCCAGCGGCCGTCAAACGGTTCGATGGAAACGTTGGGGTACTCGGTCACGGACCACTTGATGCTGCCGTCCTGGACCCTGTTGTTGCTGGCGTAGTAGAAGGGGCAGTCGGGCTGCAGCCGCTGCTCCTTCTGGGCTTCGGCGGCGCAGCCATCCAGGAATTCCCGGACCTTGGCGGACACGTCCTCCTTGAGCTTGCCGGTGGCCTGGGTCAGCAGGTTCAGCGGAGCCACGGGGGTGTCGCGCCCGGTCACCGTGGCGCGGCTGGCGGGGGCGGAGAAGTATTGTCCATCCAGCGACGCCTCGTATTCGCCGGGATAGAAGACGGCAAAGGAGTTCCGGCCGTTGGGCATGTTCACGGGGACCCCGTTGATGTTGGCTTCGCTGCCGTTCACCACGGTGATGTCCACCGTGGGGAGCCGGGACGGTACAAAGGCCCAGGTGTTGAAGAAGATCCATTCGGTGCCGGTCTTCTGCAGCACGAATTCGGTGCTGAGCCGGCTGCCGTCAATGGTGTAGTCCATCGGCACTGCCACGCGGTTGTCCGGACGTTCTTCCGGTTCGCCGATCTGGACGTTGGAGAGCCTGGACGCAGCTGTCTGCAGGGCCGTGCCATCCAGCATCGCTGCGTTGCTTGGTGGAACGGTGGCCCGCAGGAGGCCCAGCGCCTTGCCGCCGTCCCCGCTCTGCAGGGCGTCAATGTACTCGCGCACCGGCTGCTGCGGGCTGGCCACTGTGCTGTTGACCAGGTTGATGGCCACAATGGCTCCGGCCACGGCAAGCATGAGGCCCAGCAGCCATCCGGCCGCTATCCTCACCAACGCTTGACTCATCTGCACGTTTCTTACAGTAACGTCAGTACGTTGGCACACTAAAGTCGGCGCCTCCCCTAATTCCCGCAGCAGTCCGTCGTTGCCTGCAGGGACAGCGCCCGACGACGCCGGCACGGAGAGTGCCCGGCCGCACCTTTGGAACCGGCCCGGCCCGGCCCTGGCGGGGTCCGCGGGTCCCCGCGCCTGGGGCCCCCGGGTCAGCGGCGGCGCCGCCGCGAGGAGGTGCCGAACATGCCGCGCAGCAGCTCACGGCCCAGCTGGGTGCCGACGGACCGGGCCATGCTTTTCAGCCCGCCGCCCAGGGCGCCGCCGAGCACGCCGCCCAGATCGCCCATGATGCCACCCCCCGGCTGGGATTGGCGTTGGGGCTCCGGGGCACGTGGTGCCCGCGGCGCCGGGACGCTGGCAGGCCGTTCAGCAGCGTCGCCGCTGCCGGAGCTGTTACGTGACGGCCTGCTGCTTGGCCGGCCCAGGATCTCTTCCTCGATGCGCCTTGCTTCGGCGTCGACGTCGGCCTCCCCGGAAGTACCGGAAGGAACAGGCGCCCCGGCGGAAGCCGCGGGACCGGTAGGTGCTGCCGTCTTGCCGGTGAGCTTCTCGTACGCGGAGGGGTTGTCCACCGCTGTGCCGTATTTCTCCAGCAGCGCGGACCCGGCCACGGTGCTCCGGACCAGGGCCTCGTCGCTGGGGCCCATGACCGATTCGGGCGCCCGCAGCCGGGTGAGGGCCACCGGGGTGGGAGCGCCTTTGTCGTTCATGACGGTGATGACCGCTTCACCGATGCCGGCCGAGGTGAGCGTCTCCTCGAGGTCGTAGTCGCTGAGGGGGAACGTGGACACTGTTGCTTTGAGGGCCTTGGCATCCTCCGGCGTGAACGCGCGCAGCGCGTGCTGCACACGGTTGGCCAGCTGGCCCAGGACGTCGGCGGGAACATCCTTGGGGGTCTGGGTGACGAAGAAGATGCCCACGCCCTTGGACCGGATCAGCCGCACGGTGGAGGTGATGGCGTCCAGGAACGCCTTGGAGGCGCCGTTGAACAGCAGGTGTGCCTCATCGAGGAAGAAGACCAGCTTGGGCTTGTCCAGGTCGCCGGCTTCCGGGAGGTCCTCGAAGAGGTCGGCAAGCAGCCACATCAGGAACGTGGAGAACAGCATTGGCTTGTTCTGCAGCGTGGGCAGCTCCAGGCAGGTGACCACGCCCCGGCCATCCGGAGCGGTGCGCAGCAGCTCGGCGGTATCGAACTCCGGCTCACCGAAGAACTTCTCCAGTCCCTGGGCTTCGAGGGTGACCAGTTCACGCAGGATCACCCCGGCGGTGGCCTTCGAAAGGCCGCCGAGCTGCTCGAGCTCGTCCTTGCCTTCCTCGGACGTGAGGAACTGGATGACCGCACGGAGGTCCTTGAGGTCAATCAGTTCCAGGCCGTTCTTGTCGGCGAAGTAGAAGACCAGCTGCAGGCTGGATTCCTGGGTGTCGTTGAGCTCCATGATCCGCGAGAGCAGGATGGGCCCGAACGAGGTCACCGTGGCCCGGACGGGAATACCGTTGCCGTCGCCGCCCAGCGCGAGGAACTCCACCGGGAAGGTCTTGCCGTGCCAGTCCTGGCCAATGCTCTGGGTGCGGGCCAGGAGCTTCTCGCTGCCCGCGGCGGCAGTGGCCAGCCCGGAGAGGTCGCCCTTGATGTCCGCCAGGAAGACAGGCACACCGGCGGCAGAGAGCTGTTCGGCCATCATGTGCAGGGTGACGGTCTTGCCGGTACCGGTGGCTCCGGCCACCAGGCCGTGCCGGTTCATCATGGCCAGCGGCAGCCGCACCGGCGCGTCCTTGTGGAGTTCACCATCGATCAGGGCGGCCCCCAGCTCGATGGTGGCGCCTTCCAGGGCGTAACCCTTCTGGATGGTGGCAAGCTTCTCTGCTGTGGTTTTGTTCGCCATGGCGCTAGCTTAGCGGCGGGCGGTGCATCTGCCGAGGTATCGGGAAGGTCAGTTCTGCCCTGGCCTGGCGCCCGCGGCCGGGAGGTCCTTGGTGAACGCCAGCGCCCCGATGGTCTCGGGGTCCGCGGCCAGGTCGAACTGCGCCTGGTAACCGGTGCGCAGATAAAGGTATTTGGCTTCGGGCTGCCGCGGACCGGTGGTCAGGTACAGGCTGGTGTAGCCGCGGGCAGCTGCCAGGGCTTCCAGCTCGGCGAGCACCAGGCGGGCCAGGCCGCGACGGCGGTGGGCTGAGTGGGTCCAGATCCGCTTCAGTTCCGCCGTGGTGGGGTCGTACCGGCGGAACGCTCCGCCGGCGATGGACTCGCCGTTCTCCTGGATGATCAGCAGGGCGCCGGAGGGGCCTTCAAACTCGGCCGCCGGGTACCGGTTCAGTTCCTCGGCAGCAGCACCATCCCCAAACAGGTCCCCGTAGCGGGTGTCGTATTCGACGGCGAGCTCATCCAGGAGCGGCCTGACCCGGGGATCCTGCATGGGCAGGATGAGGACCTCCAGGGCGGCGGGGTCCAGGGGGCGCGGCTGGACTTCTGGTTCTGCTGTCACCGGTGGTTCCTTGTCAGGGTCTGGTTCCGGCCGGCGGCGGCCGGCTCAGGGGATATTGTGGCGGATTCTTCGCCGCTAAGGCTGTGGGCCGTGCCGAGGATGGTCCGGGCAAGGGCATCATTTTCCCGGAAGGGTGCGGCGTTGGTGCGTGGCCGGGCAAACGCCCCGGCACCCCAGCCGGACGTTCCGGGGCCAACGCCAAACACGGTGTCCTGAGGCGTGCCGTCCGCTCCCACCAGCCGGTGCTGCGGCGTGACCAGAAGCTTGCCGGTGGAGTGGATACCGTCCGCAGTCAGCAGCTGCTGCTCGGTTCCCAGCCCGCTGCCGTGCAGGGAAGCCAGCACCGGGTTGAGCGACCGGACCACCGATGTGGCAGGCAGCCTGGCCTCGATGAACGCCCGCGCCGAAACCGCCGCACCGGACTGCGGGGAGGTGGCAACGAAGGTTCCCGTGGCCTCGTCGGTGCCTATCTCGATACCCGGCCCAAGGAACTGCAGGACCCCCGCACGGTGCAGGGCCAGCATCTGCCGGAGGCGGTGGGGCGGCGGCCCGGAATCGACGAAGCTGAAGAACCCGTGCCACCAGCCGTGTACGGTCTGCTGGGACCGGGCGTTCAGCCGGTCCGCCGGGACCACACGTCCCACCTCCATGTACACGTGCAGCAGGGCAAGGAACAGAGCGAGTGTCTCCGGGTGGTCAGGGCTGTCCCGCAGCGCCAGGTCGTGTTCGATGTAGCCGGCCACGGCATCCTGCACGGCACGGTGGTCCGCGAAGCGGCGCCCATCGAAGGGCCGGTCCAGCCGTTCGAGGTCCAGGTGCAGGGCGTCGTCCGGGACGGCGGCGGCTACCAGCTCCGCGCGCTCGCCGCTGTACCAGTCCAGCCCGGCGTAGCGCGCCGCGAACGAATCCCAGCCCATGGCGGCCCGTTCGGGGCTCCCGGTCAGGAGCTCGCGGTAGTAGTAGTACCCGGCTTCCTTGGCCACCAGTGGCCAGAGGTGCTGGTGGAAGTCCAGTTCTCCGTGGCTTTGGAGCAGCGATTCGATGGCGGCAGGGGTGAAGAACCGCAGCGGTCCGGGTGCTTCGCCGCGGAGGGTGGCGGAGATCTTGGAGTGGTAGGGCACGCCCCGGCGGGACCCGGCCCACAGCCGTGGTTCCCGTCCGGACCGAAGGTAGCGCAGCCCGCCGTCGTGCGTTTCCTCGAACCGGCCGCCGCGGCCCTCCATCAGGATGACCAGCAGGTCCACGAAGGCCAAGCCCATGCCGGAGACGATCACGTCCTGTCCCGGCGCGATGCCTGAGTAGTCGACGTCGGTGGTGTAGCTGGGTGCCGCGTGGTAGCCGCCGTGCCGCGCGGCAAAGTTTGCGTAGCCGGCGGAGGCGGCGTCAGGGCGCGAATCGGTGTGGCCCAGGGCGGTCACCAGGATGTCCGCGTGCAGGGTCCGGCCGTTGGCCAGTGCCACTTCGTGCCGGCCGTCGTCCAGGGGGGCAATTCCGACGGCGGTGCTCCGGTGGGTGGTGACGCTGCGGTTCAGTGCCTTGGCGGCCCGGCGGAAGAACCATTCGAGGTACTGGCTCTGCAGCTGGCGGGTGGGGAACGTGGTGCCGTTGAGTGCCCGGAGCTGGTCCTGCAGGTGCTGCGGGAAGTCCGGCACATCAATGATGGACCCGTCCAGGACGCCGGCGGTCCACTCCACCAGCGACGGCCCAGAAGTGGCCGGGCCGTCGCAGGCCACGGACTCATCGGTGAACATGGTGATGTCCGCGGCCATGGAGTTCAGGAGCAGGCCAGGGTCCTGGTCGTACCGCCAGATGCGGCCCGAGCCCGGAACGTGCGGCTCCACCACATGGATCTCCAGCGGCCCGGCAAACACGTCCGGCCGGTTGGCGGCGATCCGCTCCAGGACGCCGGCAGTGCGCGGTCCGCCGCCGATGAACACGACGGCCGGAATGTTCGCTGGCATGGGGGCTCCTGACGGGCGGATGGCTGGTGCGGGGGGACTGGTAGGCAGTGCAGCGGCGCGCTGGCAGCCGCCGGAGTGCCCATGCTAGGCAGCGGTGAACGCGGCGGTCGAGCAGCCGGTCACGCCCGTTAACTCCGCGTCACAACAGGTCAAAAGACGCAAGAAACCGACTCATGACGCAGTGCGAAGCCCGATGAACTAATGCAACTTCCGGTGTTGCCGCCCCGTTTGGGCCGGTCCTAGATTTGCAGCCAGCAACCGGGGCAAAAGCCCAGGCCGGAGCGACTGCTCCGCCCCGAACACCAAGACCCAGGACAAGAAGCGAGGTGGCACATGAGTTCAGCAACATCGAGGGTGGCGCAGGCACGGCCGGCACCCACGGGAGAGCCGGCAACGACGGCGGAGGCCGGCGCGGCGGCAGCCGCTCCCGGGCAGGCGGCCACCGAAACCGCTTCTGCAGCCGGCGGTAACCTGACGTCAGACGGGGGATTGCCGCCCGGGGGAGCGCCGCGCCTTGCCGCGGACTATTCGTCATACCGCGTCGTGGCGGCGAAACATCCGTGGCGCTGGGTGGGGACCGCCGTCGTCGCGCTCGGCGTACTGGCCGTGGCCTGGTCCCTCGCTACCAACCCGCGCTGGGAGTGGGGTGTGGTGGCTCAGTGGTTTACCGCGCAGTCCGTGGTCAACGGCCTGGTGGAGACCCTGAAGCTGACGGCCATCTCCGGAATCCTTGGCTTCGTGCTGGGCTTCATCCTGGCGCTCATGCGGTTGTCCGCCTCGCCGCTGCTGGTGTCCGTCTCCTGGACGTTCTCCTGGATCTTCCGGTCCACACCGCTGCTGGTCCAGCTGCTCCTCTGGTACAACCTGGGCTACCTCTACGAGAAGATCAGCTTAGGCATCCCCTTCACTGACGTGCGGTTCTTCGAGGTGCAGACCACCACGCTGATCAGCCAGTTTGCCGCCGCCGTCCTGGGCCTGACCCTGAACCAGGCCGCGTACTCCGCGGAGATCATCCGCGGCGGCATCCTTTCCGTGGATCAAGGCCAGCTGGAAGCCGCTGCCGCCCTGGGTATTCCGACCTGGCGCCGCTCCACCCGTATTGTCTTGCCGCAGGCAATGCGCGCCATCCTGCCCACCGCGTTCAACGAGATCATCGGCCTGGTCAAGGGCACCTCGATCGTCTACGTCCTTGCCTACTCGGAGCTGTTCTACACCGTGCAGGTGATCTACAACCGCACCCAGCAGGTCCTGCCGCTGCTTTTGGTGGCCACACTCTGGTACGTGGTGATCACCTCTGTGCTGAGCGTCTTCCAGTACTACATCGAACGCCACTACTCGAAGGGTGCCGTGCGGAACCTGCCGCTGACGCCCCTGCAGAAGGCCCGCAAGTTCTTCGCCACCCACGCCGTCACCAACCGGAAGAGCCTCTGATGACTGCAACCCTTTCAGCTCCTGCCACCCGCGGCCTCGTCGAAATCACCGGCGTCCGCAAATCCTTCGGCGCCACCGAGGTCCTCAAAGGCGTCAGCCTCACCGTTGAGCCGGGCGGCGTGGCCGTGATCGTGGGACCTTCCGGTTCCGGCAAGTCCACGCTGCTGCGAACCATCAACCACCTGGAAAAAGTGGACGGCGGCCACATCTCCATCGACGGGAAGCTGGTGGGCTACGAAGTCCGCGGCCAGAAACTCCATGAACTGCGGGAGAAGGACATCCTCAAGCAGCGCACCGAGATCGGCATGGTGTTCCAGAATTTCAACCTCTTCCCGCACCTGACCGCACTGGAAAACGTGGCGGAAGCACCCGTCGTGGCGCAGGGCCGTTCCAAGGAGGAAGCCCGCCGCCGCGGCCTGGAACTTCTGGACCGCGTAGGGCTCAAGGACCGCGCCGGCGCTTACCCACGCCAGCTTTCCGGCGGACAGCAGCAGCGCGTCGCCATCGCCCGGGCCCTGGCACTGGACCCCAAGATCCTGCTGTTCGACGAGCCCACCTCCGCGCTGGACCCGGAACTGGTCAACGAAGTGCTGGATGTCATCCGGGAACTGGCCAAGTCCGGCACCACCCTGATCATCGTCACCCACGAGATGGGCTTCGCCCGCGATGTGGCGGACACCGTGGTGTTCATGGACCAGGGCCAGATCGTGGAACAGGGCACCCCGCAGCAGATCTTCACCAATCCCCAGGAACCGCGCACCCGGAGCTTCTTCTCCAAGGTGCTCGAACCGGCTTTCAACATCTAAAGGAACTTCCTCCCATGGCATTCTTCGCATCCCACAAGCCCGGCGCAGGGCGTGCGCGCACCCTGGCGGTACTGCCCGCCGTCGTCCTCCTCGGAACGGCGGCGCTCGCAGGCTGCGCCGATCCCGGCGCCTCCGCTTCCGGTGATGCCTCCGGCGCGGCGCAGACGACGGCGGCACGCAACGGCGTCGTCTACAACACGTCCCCGGACCAGCAGCGGATCCGCGGCGAGAAGGACGCTGCGCTCGCCGCCAAGGTCCCTGAGCTGATCGGCAAGGACGGCAAGCTGACGGTGGCCACCACTGCCGGGTCCATCCCCCTGTCCTTCCACGCCACGGATGACAAGACGCCCATCGGCTCCGAGCTGGACATTGCCCAGCTGGTGGCGGACAAGCTGGGCTTGGAGCTCGATGTGCAGGTCACGTCCTGGGAGAACTGGCCGCTGAAAACCCAGTCCGGCGACTTCGAGGTTGTGTTCTCCAATGTGGGGGTCAACAAGGACCGGGTGAAGCTGTTTGACTTCGCCAGCTACCGCGCAGCGTTCATGGGCTTCGAAGCGAAGAAGTCGGCCACCTACGACATTAAGGGCGCGGACGACATCTCCGGACTTCGCGTCTCGGTGGGCTCCGGCACCAACCAGGAGAAGATCCTGCTGGCCTGGAACAAGGAGCTGGAGGAAAAGGGCAAGGCGCCGGCCATCCTGCAGTACTACCAGTCCGAGGCGGACACCATCCTGGCCCTCTCGTCGGGCCGGACAGACCTCAACATCGCCCCCTACCCGTCCACCGTGTACCGCGAAAACACCCGTGACGACCTGAAGGTGGTGGGCAAGGTGAACGCCGGCTGGCCGTCCGAGACGCTGGTGGCTGCCACCTCGCTTAAAGGCAACGGGCTGGCACCGGTGATCACCGAGGCCCTGAACTCCGCCATCAAGGACGGCTCCTACGGCAAGGTGCTGGAACGCTGGGGACTGTCTGAGGAAGCGCTGCCGGAGGCGAAGACCATCACCGAGGAGAACTACGCCGCCACCCAGGCTGCGGCCACCGCATCACCGTCGGCGCCGGGGAAGTCGTCATGAAATTCCAGGTCCTGGATATCATTCCGCACCTGAAGAACCCGCTCACCGGGGAGATCGTCTCCACCGCGGACCGGCTGAACCAGGTAGTGGAAACGGCCCGCCGGGCAGAAGCCCTGGGCTTAGACAGCTTCTCCGTGGGGGAGCGGCACGCCGGGGAGTTCATCTCATCCTCGCCCACCACGGTACTTGCGGCCATCGCTGCGGTGACGGACCGGATCCGGCTGCACACCGGCGTGACGGTGCTGTCCGTGCTGGACCCCGTGCGGGTGGCGGAGGACTACGCCACCATCGACCAGCTCAGCCGCGGACGCCTGGAAATCACCATCGGCAAGGGCAACGAAGTGCTGCAGTACCCGCTCTTCGGCCTGGACCTGGCGGACCAGTGGGACCTGCTGGCCGAAAAATATGAGCTGTTGCGCCGGCTGTGGCGCGAGGAAAACGTCACCTGGTCCGGCAGCTTCCGGACTGCGCTGACCGAGCCGACCACCACCACGCCACGTCCCTTTGACGGCCCGCCGCGTATTTGGCACGGCTCTGCTACAACGCTGACGTCCGCTGCCCTCGCGGGCGAGTGGGGAGACCCGCTGTTCACCGCAAACGCCATCCAGCCGCGGGAGAACTACGCCGCGTTGATCGAGCACTACCGCGAAGAGTACGAACGCCACGGGCACGATCCCCGGCAGCAGTACGTTGGCTCGGGCTGCGGCGCCGGCGGCGTGTTTATCGCTGACACCACCCAGGAAGCGGTCCGCCAGTTCGGCCCGGTGTATGAGGCGCTGACGGCGAACCGCAACGTGCCGGGGAACAACTCGCCCTTCCGGGACATCCAGCATGCCGTGGCCGAGGGGCCGGCGCTGGTGGGAAGCCCGGAGCAGGTGATCGACAAGATCCTGAGTTACCACGCGCTGTACGGCCATGATCTGCAGTCCATCTCCCTGCCCACCACCCTGCCGTTCGAGCAGCAGCTGGAGATCCTGGAGCGCTTCGCCCTCGAGGTCATCCCGGCGGTTCGGGCCGCAGCGCCTACCACGCTGTGGGAGGCCGGGGACCCCTACGGCAACCGCCCCGAATCCACGCGATCCAACCAGTCCGCCAACGTCATCAGGAGTGAGAACGCCCTTGTCCACTGAAACAGCCCTCGAAACGTTCGACGCCGACTGGCAGGAATGGCACGCGGCGCACGAGCGCAACCGCGCCCACCCGCACGGCTTCCTCGCCGTGAGCCACCTGCACTGGCTGGGCAGCGAGGCCACCCCGCTGGAAGGCGCCCCGGGCACCTGGAATACGGATGCCGACGTCGTCCGTGTTGTCCTGCAGCCGGGCGAGAGCCTGCAGCAGGACGGCAAGGAACTGAACACGGACGCCGGGGCAACCCTGGAATTTGGGCCCATTGCCGAACGCGGCGGGATCAACCTGGTTTCGGGCGATACCGTCATTGAAGTGGCCAAGCGCGGTGGCGAGTACATCGTGCGGCCGCGGAACCCGGAGAACGCGCTGCTGCAGGAGTACCAGGGGACACCCGCCTACTCGCCGGATGCCGCCTACGCCGTCCTTGGAACGTTCGTGCCGTTCGAGGTGCCGCGGCCCACCACGGTGGGTGCCGCCGTCGAAGGCATCCAGCACGTCTACGAGGCCCCGGGCGAGATCCGCTTCAAGCTCGCCGGCCAGGAACTGGCGCTGACCGCGTTCAACGGCCACGCCCCCGGCTCCCTCTCGGTGCTCTTCACGGACCAGACCTCCGGCACCACCACCTACGCGGCTAACCGCTCCCTCTCCTTGGTGCCCGACGCGGACGGCTCCGTAGTTCTGGACTTCAACCGGGCGGTGAACCTGCCGTGCGCCTACACGGACCTGGCCACGTGCCCGCTGCCGCCGGCCGAGAACCGGCTGCCCGTGGCCGTTGAGGCCGGCGAAAAGATTCCCTACGAACGTCAGGACCAGAAGTGAGCAACACCAATACCCCTTCGGCCGAAGCAAGCCAGGCCGGTTTCCTGGCCATCGAGCTCGACGGCGCCGGCTGGGACGGGGCGGACATTTCCCGGGCCGTGCTGGCCGCCGAGTCCGCCGGCTTCCACGCAGCCACCTTCACGGACACTCCGGTTCCTGGCCGTGCCAATGCACTGCAGCGGGCCGCGTTCGCAGGCCCGGTCACCGGGTCCATTGCCCTGGTTCCCGAAGTGGACACCGTCTACACCGAGCCGTTCCACGTCTCCACCCAGCTGGCCAGCCTCGACTACGTCTCCGGCGGCCGTGCCGGGTGGATTGCCACCGCCGCGGAGGCACCCGGGGCTGCTGCCGCCGTCGGGCGTTCGTCCGTCACCGGTGCGGCGCTGGGCCAGGAGGCCGCCGCGTCCATTGAAGTATCCCGCCGGCTGTGGGATTCGTGGGAGGACGATGCCGTGATCCGCGATGTCGCCACCGGGCGGTACATCGACGTGGACAAGCTCCACTACGCCGACTTTGAGACGCCTGACGGCTTCACCGGCGCGGGCTATTCGGTGAAGGGCCCGTCCATCATTCCGCGTCCGCTGCAGGGGCAACTTCCCGTCCTGGTTCCTGCCTCGCTGCTTGGCGAGGTGCCGGCTGACGCGTTGGACGCCGTGCTGGTGTCCGCGCCAACCCCCGAACTGCTGGCGGCGGAGGTCCTCGACGTGCGCTCCCGCGTGGGTGCGTCCGTGGCGGTGATCGCCGAGCTCGACGTCGTCCTCGACTCGCGCGGGCAGGCTGCGGCCTCGCGGGAAACAGCGTTCGACGGCGGACGGGCGGCCTTCGCGGGCACCGCCGCGGCCCTGACGGACTTCCTCGAGTCGTTGCTGGCGGACACCGACGGCGTGCGCCTCCACCCGGCGTCGCTCGCCCTGGACCTCGACGAACTGGGCCGGCTGGTCCTGCCGGAGCTGCGCCGCCGCGGAGCGCTCCGCCCGGTGCTGCAGGACGGAACCTTCCGCGACCTGCTGGGCCTGGAACGCCCTGCCAGCCGCTATGTATCTGCCGCCGCCGGCACCGGAAAGTAAGGAAAAACCATGACACAGCACAACCGTGCTAAATCCGACGTCTTCCAGCCCACCGGCCAGATCCAGTTCGGCATCTTCTTCCAGGGCGTCAACTCCGGCACCATCTGGAAGGCCGCCGAATCCGGTTCGCAGACGGACTTCGAATCCTTCCGCCGCATTGCCCAGACCGCCGAGCGCGGGCTGTTCGCGGCGTTCTTCCTGGGGGAGGGACTGCGCCTGCGCGAGCACCTGGGCCGCCCGCATGCCCTGGACGTGGTGGGCCGCCCGGACGCGCAGACCATGCTGGCCGCGCTGGCCTCGGTGACTAAAAACATCGGCCTTGTGGCCACCCAGAACACCACCTACAACGATCCGGCCGACCTGGCCCACCGGCTTGCCTCGCTGGACCTGATCTCCGGCGGCCGTGCCGCCTGGAACATCGTCACCACGGACAACGCGTGGACCGGTGCCAACTTCCGCCGTGGCGGCTACCTTGACCATGCCGACCGGTACAGGCATGCCGAGGCGTTCGTGGAGACGGCCAAGCGGATCTGGGACTCCTGGGAGAGCCCCGCCGGCCCCGCACGCCGCGTGCTCCACGAAGGCCAGCACTACACCGTGGATGTGACTCCGCGGCTGCCGCGCAGTGCGCAGTACCGGCCGGTGCTGTTCCAGGCCGGGGACTCGCCCGAGGGCCGCAACTTCGCCGCCCGCCAGGCGGACGTGATCTTCTCCGCCCACCCCAAGTTCGACGACGCCGTGGAGTTCCGCAAGGACCTCGTGGAGCGTTCGGTGGCGGCGGGCCGCGGGGCCAACGCCGTGCAGATCATGCCGGCCAGCGAGTTCATCCTGGCGGCCACGGCCGAAGAAGCGCTTGAGAAGAAGGAGTGGGTGCGGAGCCTGCAGATCGGCCCGCAGCAGGCCATCGCCTACCTGGAGCAGTTCTGGGGCCGCGAACTCTCCGGGTACGATCCCGACGGTCCGCTGCCGGAGATCGACCCCGTGGTGGAGGAGACGTCCGAGACCCGCGGCAGCGGCTTCCACGGCGCCAAGGCCCGCCAGCTCGCGGATCAGTGGCGTGCCGAGGCCAAGGACAAGGGCCTGTCCATCCGCCAGTTCGTCACCTCCAAGACGGCGCGGATCGACGCCACGTTCACCGGCTCCTACACCGCCGTGGCGGACCACCTGGCCGAGTACGCCCGGACGGGTGCGGTGGACGGGTTCAACATATCGCCGTGGCTGGTTCCCACCGGCCTGGATGACATTGTCAACCACCTGGTGCCGGAGCTGCAGGAGCGCGGCGTCTACCCCACGGAGTACCGCGGCAGCACCCTGCGCGAAAACCTCGGGCTGGAAACACCGGTGCGCACGGCTGATCAGCCGTCCGGGGCGGTCCGGGCCTGATGCGCATTGCAGCCTGGTGGGGAAGGGGCGACGACGGCGGCGAGGACAGTGCCGCCGTCGACCCCTTGCCCGGGGTTGATTTCGCCGGGGCCGGGTCCGCGAATGACCCGGCGGGCACCGTCAGGCTGCAGCTGACGGTATGGGAGCAGTGGGCCTAGCCCGGATCTGGTGACGGTCAGCGCTGAGTTCAAGAACGCCGTCAGGACCCTATGCCGAGGTGCGCGCCGCCTGCCACGTCCAAGCTCACGCCGGTGATGTAGCGGTTGTCAGGGTCGGCTAGGAAGAGGATGGCGCGGGCGACCTCGTCGGGTTCGGCGAAGCGGCGCATGGGAAGTTGCGCGGCGCGTTTGGCTCGGTTGGCGACGGCATCGGGGCCGGAGTCTTTGGCGAACTGGGCCCACATAGGAGTGTTTACGGGGCCGGGCGCGATGGCGTTGACGGAGATTCCGTGGGGTCCGAGTATTTCGGCGAAGGACCACATGATGTGAAGAACGGCCAGTTTGCTCGAGTTGTAAGGCAGGTAGTTGCTGCGCGCCTCCCTTGCGGCGACCGAGGAGAGGATGATGATGGCACCGGCGGTCCCGGACCCAACCATGGATTGCGCCGTTTCCCGGACCATGGAGAACGTTCCGGAGGCGTTGATCCGCATCACGGATTCGTATTCCTCTGTGGTGGTTTCCATGATGTCCGGGGTGGCGCCGAGGACTCCGGCGGCGTGAATGAGGGCGTCGATGCGCCCGTACGTTCTCGTGATGTCGCGGACGATTGCGGCGCATTGCTCTTCGGAGGTGACGTCAAGCGGGAAGAAAGCTGTCAGCTCCTGGCCCTCTCTGGGGGCGCGGTCGGCTCCGATGATGAGGGCTCCCTCGGCTTTGAGCGCGTCGATGACCGCGTCACCGATGCCGCCGCTTGAACCGGTTACCAGGACCACCTGTCCGTTGAGGCTCATTTGCTGGCTCCGCTCACGGGCTGCGTGGCGTGACTCTTCCATTGCCGGCCTTCCTGTTCTTCCGCCGGCAACCCGGCGGCGGCGAGAATCTGATCGAGTAGCCGCTGGGTGCGAACGGCCTCGCGACCCGATGTGAGGGGCTGAGCCCTGTCGGCGACGCGGTCGAGGAAATGGTGGACAGCGGCGGAGAAGCCCAGTGTGTCGGTGGCTGTTGCCCATCCGTAGGCTTCGGCGCTGAGCTCGCGCGATGTGGTGATTCCGCCGACAGTGGTCGCCACGGTCTCAGGGGCACGTACTTCCACGGTTCTTCCGTCGCCGTAGGCGTCCAGCTTCTCGTTCCAGGCGCCAGCGGTTCGGGCTGCCATCAGCACTCCGGTATTGCCGGTGCTGAAGCGGATGATGGCTGCCACGCCGTCTTCTTCCCAAGGGTCGTCTCCGGCTGCATGCGCGGAAACGTCCACTGGTTCACCGCCGCAGTACCAGCGCAGCAGATCGACCATGTGAATGGCGTTCTCGAACGTCGCACGGTATTCGGAACCGGGCCGGTTCTTCTGGGCGACGCAGAAGGTAGCGCCCTTCTCCCCAAACGCATCACGCCCGGCAGTGTAAACGGGTGCATAGCGGCGGTTGAAGTCCACCATCAGGATCCGGCCGCGTTCCTCCGCGAGGTCCGCCAACTGTTCTGCCTCGTCGGTTGCCGGGGCCAAGGGCTTTTCGCAAAACACGTCGATGCCGTTTTCAAGGCACAGCCTGACGGCGTGCGCGTGCTCTGAACGGGGGGTGAGAACAAAGACAGCATCCAGGTCCTGGGCGGCGAGCAGTTCCTCGACCGACCGGTAGGCAGCACCGAAACCCCAGCGGCGGACCAGGTGTCCGGGGTCCTCTTGACGGGATACCAGGGCAGCCAGTTCAACGTCGTTTCGTTGCACCAGGGTGGGGAGTTGGGCGATAGTGGCGATTTTTCCCGCGCCGATGACGCCGACGCGTAGACGCTGAGCGGTCATCGTGCCTGCACCTCGGTGAGGTCGGCGAGCATTGCGCGGAGGGCGGCCGCGGATTCCCGGAAGCCTTCCTCCGGACGTGGGAGGTCTTGCGGGTGCCACCGGTACTCGTACTCAATGCTCAGCAGATCGTCGTAGCCGTGGCGCAGCAGCGACGTGAGGATCTCGCGCCAGGGAAGGATGCCGGTGCCGATGACCCGTGACCTGACGGAACGCTCGGAGGCGTTTACGCGGGCCGTTTCCGTTGCGCGGAAGGTCGCTGAGGAGTCGGTGAACACCAGGTCCTTGACGTGTACGTGACCGATCAGTCCGCCTTGAACTTCAAAGGCCTGTTCGAACGTTTCGTCGTGGGTGAAGGTCAGATTCGTCTGATCGTAGAGGACGCGCACGGCGGGGTGGGCGACTTCGCGGACGAGCGCCGCGGTTTCGGCGGCCGTCTGGGTCATGGTGCCGAAATGGTTCTCCACGCAGAGGCGCACGCCGGCCTGTGCAGCTTCAGGTGCAAGCGTCTGGAGGGCGTCCCGCAGTTTCGTCCATCGCGCGGCATGGTCGGCGTCCCCCGGGTGCCAGGATCCCGCGTACACGCGGACCCTGTCGGCGCCGAGTAGATGGGCGGTTTCAATCGCGCCCCGGAATTCGTCGACTCCGCTGCGCCATTCACGCTCGTCCAGGGAGTTGATGGACGTGGTGTACGGCGTCAGGCCGATGATAGGCAGGCCCTCATCTTCTGCCGCCTTGAGCGCTTCAAGGGCGGCGCGCCTGTCCCTCTGGGGGAGTCCTGACTTGTAGTTGTCCTGGTAGATGACTTCCGCGGCGTCGAGGCCGGCGGCTCGAAATAGTGTGAGTGCCTGGGGGACCGTGTGGTCCGGAGTGCCGAGGGTGTGGCCTGCCAGTCGCATTATAGATAGTCCTTCGTGAAAGTGTGTGTTGGAGTTGCCCAGTCCGTGGGACCGACCAGGCGGGGCGGGGCTTCGACGCGCGATCGGTCAACGATTTCCATCAGCAGCCCCCAGGGGGTGACGAAGTATGTCCAGCGGTTGCCGGCGACGCGGGGACTGTCGCCTGCGACTTCCTTGCGCTCTCCGAGCACGCGTACTCCCGGGGTCTCCTGGAGGACGGCCACCGCTTCGTCGACGTCGTCGACGACGAAGCACAGGTGGTGCCCGCCCGCGTCGCAATGCCGCGGCGGGGTTTCCCGCCGTTCAGCGCTGCTCCATTCGAAAAGCTCGATATTCAAGTTCGGTGGGAGCCGCAGCATGGCCAGGGTGAGCCGGGCGTCCGCGGGGACATCAAAGTTTGTGGGCATGAACTCGGCGTCGGGTCCACGGTCAGAGCGGTACAGCTCTTCGGCACCGAGTACCTCGACGAAGAACGTGATGGCCTCTTCAAGGTTGGGAACCGTCAGGCCGACGTGGTCGGTGTGCCTGAGCCCGGGCAGCTTGCGCAGGGCGCTTGTACTGGTTCCGGTCATTTGCGTGGCCCGCAGGTGGAGGCGCGTACCAGGAGTTCGGGTTCCAGTACGACGTGGTCTACGGATCCGGTCAGGTTCTGTTTTTCTGCCAGCTCGATTGCGATGCTCCCCATGTCAGCAATCGGCTGCCGCACTGTTGTCAGGGCGGGGTTGAACCGGGCGCCCAGCGCCAGGCCGTCGAACCCTATGACGGAGACGTCTTCCGGCACACGGATGCCGCTCTTGCCAAGGGCCGAGATCACTGCGAAGGCCACCATGTCGTTGGCGGCGATGATTGCCGTCGGGGGATTGTTCATCTCCAGGAAGTGCTGTGCTGCGCGTGCCCCCGTATCCGGATCGGAGCCGCTGTCGAGAACCACCGGCGAGTTGCCGCCTTCCGCTGACAGTTCCAAATACGCGTCCATCCGGTCCTGGGCCGTGTGGGTCCCGGAGATGCCGGAAACGTAGCCGATCGAGGTGTGGCCCAGCGAACGCAGGTGCTCCAGTGCGAGGATGATGCCGCGGCGGCTGTCGACTGTCACTGTTGGAACCGAGGTGTCGCCTTCCACACGGTCGATCACTACCACCCGATGGCCGAAATCGAAGCGCTTGAGGGCCTCGGTATCGACTTTCGTCGAGGGCGCGACGATTCCAAAGGGGGCGTACATGGCCTGCATCGCCGTGAAGTACCCGTCGGTCTTGGCAGGGTCTCCGTTAGTGACACACAGCAGCAGTTGGTAGCCGCGCTCGTCAGCGGCCTGCGTCATGGTCTTGGCCAGCTCTGCAAAGAACGGGTTGGTGATGTCCGGAACAATCAGAGGGACGAACGTGCTGGTCTTCCGCCGCAACGCCTGTGCGAGCGGGCTCATCGTGTAACCGAGCCCCTCAGCGACGCGGAGAATGTGCTCCCTCGTTTCGCTTTTTACCGCCTCCGGCCGGGAAAACGCCCGGGAAACCGTTGAGCGGTGGACTCCGGCTGCCTTCGCGACAACGTCAATACTAAGGTCGGCCATCTTCTGTTCCTCCGTGGTGGTTATACGCCTGCCAAATTGGGCGCATCGCGTCTTCGAGCTGGGCGAGCGTTGGCAGTCCCTGGAATCCATCTTCCAGCGTTCCCGCGACCCGGCGTACGAAAGCATCGTAGAGGGGGTCGCTGTCCACGTTGATCAGGGCGGATTCCGTTATCCCGTCCGCTGAGGTGAACGTTGCAGAACCGTCTGAATTGATGGAGGCGAAGCCTGCTTCGCCCGCCGACGTGAAGCTGCAGTAGCGCTTCAACGGCGAATCCGGGAATGCGTACCCCACCTCGATGATCGCTTCACGCCCGCCCGTGGTGGTGACGATGAGACTGGCATGGTCCTCAATATCCGCCCCGTGCAGAACGGAGGAGAGCCTGGAATCCACTGTGCCGGCGGACTCGTTACTGCTCTGCAGGAACAGATCGACAAAATGCGGTGCCAGATTTGCCAGGCAACCACCCCCCGCAGCAACAGGATCGAGCATCCAGGGATTGCCGTTATCCAGGTAGCGCGAGGGCGGCCCGGCGATGAAGGAGGTTCGCTGGTACGTCGGACGGCCCGCCTTGGCAAGCCAGCGGTCAACGGGGCCGTCCCGCTGAACCAGGGGAACCGTCGCGGGCACGCCGGCCGCTTCCGCAGCCTCACGCACGGTGGCAAGCTCGGCCAAGGAGGTGCCGAGGGGTTTCTCCACCACGAACGGAATGCCGCGCTCAATCAGCGCAAAACATTTTTCCGCCATCCCATTGTGTGGGCCAAAGACATAGGCAAGCCCGAGGTCCGGCAGGTCCACCAGGTTGCGCCAGTCCGCCTCAACCGGAGCATTCCAGGCTTCCGCAAGTACCCGGACAAGCGATACGTCACGGTCACTTATGCCGACAACATCGTGTTCCTCCCTGATCGCCCGTGTACAAAGCGGAACGTGCCAGTGGGAAGCGCCAAGGATGATGGTGCGTGGTTTACTCATCTGCCAGCCCCTTTGCTATGTATGAGATCGATTGCTGAGATCGGTTGCAATAACAGTATGGATGGTGGGAGAGTTTGTCAACGACACTTCAACAGAGGTTCAGGGATACTCCGGAACGCGGAAGTTGCCCGGGCCAGAAGAAAGGCCAACAATGTACAAAAAACTCCGTACCCTCGAGACGATTCACCAATCCGGCGCCGTCCTCATCGTGCGCCTGGAAAATGAAGACCTTGCAGAACGAGTGGCAGAGGCAGCCATCGCCGGCGGCTTCAAGGCCCTTGAAATCACACTCTCGATCCCCGGTGCAGTGGACGTGATCCGCCGGCTCTCTGCCAAGCACGGGCCCAATGGAGTAGCGGTGGGCGCCGGAACGGTCCTGGACGAGCACTCGGCCTACGAGTGCATCCGCGCGGGTGCAGAGTTCCTGGTCAGTCCCCAGTTGAACCGACCGATGATCCGGCTGGCTAACCGGTATCAAGTGCCCACCATTAGTGGCGCATACACGCCAACGGAACTTGTTGAAACTGCCGAGGCCGGCGCTGACATGCTTAAGCTGTTCCCCACCGAAGCCGGCGGCATCCCCTATGCGAAGTCGGTTCTTGCTCCACTGGCACACCTGCCGATCATGCCGGCAGGCGGCGTCACCCCCGAAAACGTCGCCGAATGGTTCGCCGCCGGTGTGGCGGGCGTCGGCGTCGGCAGTGCGGTGACAAAAGCATGGCAGCCAGATGGGGACTTCTCACGCGTTACCAAGGCTGCCCGGGAGTTTCTCGCGGCAGTGGCAAAGGCCCGTCAATGACCGTGCCCAAAGTCTTCATCGTCATCGGCCCCGCCGGCTCCGGCAAAACCACCATCGCCCAGCAGGCGGCAGAGGAGCATGCGGCAGCATATCTGGACAAGGATCGGATCTGCGGCCGGCTGGTCGAGTTCGGGTTGACGGTGGCCGGACATGACCCCACCGACCGCGAATCCAACGCGTTCTACCGGGAGAATGTTCTGCCCCTGGAATACGCAACGCTCATGGACGTGGCGGGAGCGAACCTGCGGCTGGGGCGATCCGTGGTCATCGATGCACCCTTCGGTGCGTATTTTGCCGTGCCGGATTACCTGACGGGCGCGGCTGAAGAGTTTCACTGGCCCCCCGTGGAGATTGTGGTGGTGCGGGTGCGTGTCCCGCCGGAAATCCTCCGGGAACGGATAGGTCGGCGGGGCCTGGAGCGGGACCGGTGGAAGCTTGCGCACTGGGACGAGTACTGGGCTTCGTACGGCAGCCTCAATTGCGCGTGGTCCGGAGTCCATTTCCTTGACGTGGACAATGAAAAGCCGCTGAGCATGCAGGGCAACTCCGGAGGCTGAAGCAACCCAAAGTACCCATTGACAGGGCCGGACGCCCTACGTAGAGTTTCTTGCAACCGATCTCTGCAACCGATCTCATTGATGAGTCGAAATGCAACCGATCTCATCGGTGAACAACTGAAGAATGCTTATCCGCTACAAACCGGGGCAGTGCGGAAACAGTCCAAACCCCTCCGCAGCAAACGTGAAAATATGGAGAGTTCAATGAAGACCTCAAAAGAAGCTGTTGGCAGTCCAGACTCTTCGGAGCCAACCGAAGTGCCTGCCCGCCCACGCCGCAACCTCAATATGGTGGCGGGCACGATCGGCCACTTTGTGGAGTGGTACGACTGGTACATCTATGGGTTGCTCGCCGCGGTGTTCTCATCACAAATATTTCCCAGTGATTCACCTTTCGCCTCCCTGATCGCAGCACTGCTCACCTACGCGGTCGGGTTCGTTGTCCGCCCGCTCAGCGGCATCATCATTTCGCCACTGGCGGACCGTTTCGGCCGAAGGCTCATCCTGACGCTGGCCATCTCCGGGATGGCGCTCGGTGCCCTGATCATCGGCCTCACACCGTCATTTGCCACCATTGGCTATGCGGCGCCCGTCCTCTTCCTGGTGGCGCGCATTCTCCAGGGGATCTCGGCGGGCAGCGAGGCGCAGAGCGCCATCGCCTTCATGGTTGAACACGCCCCCGCGAACCGCAGGGGCCTGTTCGGTTCGTTCTCCAACATGGCCAGCGGCTTGGCGACCCTCGCAGCGACCGGCGCCGCTGCAATGGTGACATCTGCCTTCACACCCGAGGACCTCGCTGCCTGGGGATGGCGCATCCCGTTCGTTGTGGGTGGCATTCTCGGCGTCGTCGGGCTTATTTTGCGGGCCCGGGCCGAAGAGACGCCGGAGTTTGAAGCAACTGCCGTCGTCGACCAGAAGTCTGCTGCTGCACGCCTGATGGACCTGATTCGCGAGCACCCCAAAGCTCTGCTGCAGGCCGCAGCGCTCTCTGCCCCGGCCGTGGCCTACTACACCTGGGCCACCTTCCTTCCCACCTATGCCAAGCTGACCACTGGCCGGGATCTCTCCTCCACCCTGGCCGGGAGCGTCATCGGACTGGCCCTGCTGGTTATCATCGTGCCGGTCTGCGGATACCTTTCCGACCGGCTGGGCCGCCGCAAGATCTTCCCCATCATCGGCGCCATTGGCATGATCGTTCTCTTCTACCCCTTGCTGCTGCTCCTGAACCAGCCGGGCTTCGGCGTCTACGTGCTGGTGTCAGCCTCCGGCTGGGTCGTCCTCGGTATCTGGCAGGCCGTCTACCCGACCATCCAGGCCGAACTCTTCCCCGCCTCGGTCCGGGTCTCCGGCATCGGGTTCGCACACCAGATCGTCATTGCCGTCTTCGGCGGCACGGCGCCACTGATCGCCGCCGCCTTCGTCGGCGCCGGACAGCCCATGCTCGTCGCGGTCTACATGATCGCCATCGTCGCCGTCTGCCTCGTCGTCTACTTCACTCTTCCGGAGACCGGCAGCCGGGCTGGCCGTGCCACGGTCGGCATTGCCGACGCTGAAGTCCTCGAAGGCGAACACCTGCTCCATGGCGTTTCGCCAGCGACTGACGAAGCGAATCGCTCGCGGCAGCCATAGCTGTCCACAGGAGGGCTTGGCGGCTCGAATGGGCGACGTTGCACGCAGCCCTCCCTGTCGAGCCGCCGGGCCAGCCAGATCACTGCCCGATCCACCACGAGGTTCGAGATTCACTTCGCCCTATGAAATAAGCACGACTCCTCTATTGGCACAGAACTGAGAGACGCCCCAGATGATTATCAATACTTTTTCCTATCTCTGGTCAACCACGGCAATTAATGCGATCGCTGAGCTGGCTGCCAACGGTTATGAGACCTTTGAAGTGCCAGTCAGCTCGCCGCATTGTTGGCCTGATGAGATCACAGCCCAGGAGCGCTCAGCTATGCGGGTGCGGCTCGAGGACTACGGCGCCAAGATCAGGTCGCTGAATGCCGGGGGCTACGACATAAACCTCGCGAGCCCTGGAGCCAATATGCGCCGCAAGAGTGTCGAACACATAAAACAGGTGATCGACCTTGCCGAAGCCTGGGACGTCCGCGAAGTTGTGATCTCCCCCGGAACAAGACGCCCGATGATCTCACCCGCACTCGACAACGTCTATGCGTGGATGTACGAAAGCCTGGAGACGCTCATCCCAATGGCCAAGCAGGCAGGCACCCGCCTTCTGTTCGAGAACACCCCATACTGTTTCACTCCCACCATCCAGGACCTGGCCGGCGTAATCAGCACGGTCAATGATGACGCCGTCAAGATCGTCTACGACGTCGCCAACGCCGCATACATAGGCGAGGACCCCGTAGTAGGCCTGCTCTCCCACCACGAAGCGATCGGACTTATCCACATCTCCGACACCGGAACGGAAACCTGGGGGCACGATCCGATCGGCACCGGAGTCATCGACTGGAACGGACTGGGCAAAGCCGTCCGCGAAACCTGCGGCATCAACAATGTTGTTCTCGAGATCATCCGTGAAGAAAACCCGGCGCAGAAATTCAAGAAAGCGATGAACGACCTCATTAACAATGGCTGGGACCTGGCAAAGTGACGCACAACTAGCGTCATTGCGAAACTTTCAAAATCAAACTAAGTCCAGGTGATCCCAACGGATGCCTGTCAAAAGGAGTAGGTGCCATGAAGGCCTTGGTCAGTGGTGGAAGCAGCGGCATAGGGGCAGCGACCTGCCTGCGAATCACGGAAGCGGCTCTCGCCCGCGGCGAGCAGCCGTTGATTGCCGTATGCGGAAACGAGCTCAACAACGGCCAAGAGCAGGTCGTCCGCTCTATTAAATCGATGGGAGGCACCGCCATCGCACTGGCCGGTGACCTCGGCGACCCCGACGTTCCGGGCCAACTGGTAGCCGCTGCTGTGGCCGAATTCGGCGGACTGGACGCGCTCATCGCAAACGCGGGGATAGCAAACCCTGGTCAAATATGCGAACTATCAATAGAGGACTGGGACAGCATGTTCTCAGTCAACCTCCGCGGCGCATGGCTCCTTGCCAAAGCAAGCTACCCCCATTTGAAAGAGAGCCGCGGTTCCGCCTGCTTCACCTCCTCAATGTCCGGCCAGCTGCCACACGCCGGCTCCGGCGCCTACAGCCCCAGCAAGGCTGCACTAACCATGCTTGCTCAAACGCTCGCACTCGAATGGGCGCCCGAAGGCATTCGCGTCAACGTGGTGTCCCCAGGCATGACCCACACACGAATGACCGAGAAAATGTACGCCGATCCGCAGATCAAGAAAGCAAGGGAAGACATCATTCCCCTGGCAAGAATCGGAGAGCCTGCGGACATAGCCAACGTGATCGAATTCCTTGTCGGGCCGCTGTCCGGATACGTCACCGGGCAAGACATCTGCGTTGACGGTGGATTCTCGAAATCCATTCTTAGTCACATTCCCGGCCGGCCTAGTTCCAAACCCTAAAAAGCCCCACCTGTACCTGCCCCCCTGACCTGATGAATGCGTAGAGAACATACATCACGACAGGGCTACCGGCCTTTCAGTCCTCTCAATACGAAATCTGCTCACCTCTAACCGCGATAGGCCCATGAGGAAGGGCCGACGACGGCGCTGTATGCGCCGTCGTCGG
>NZ_JZTW01000014.1 GCF_000962805.1 Pseudarthrobacter chlorophenolicus
TGGCGGGCCGTCAGGCGAAGGCGCGCCGCGAAATCGGCCATGATCAGCCTGGTATCCACGGAGGTGTAAGTGCGGCGCGGGGGCTGGGTGCCCGTCTCCGTGAACGTGGAGGTGACGTCGTCGAGCCCTGTCACCACCAAGGGTGCGCTGTCCCCCAGGCACCACAGCGGCCCGAACTTCACGAAGTCCGGCACGTCCAAGCCGTGGAAAAGCTCCCACAACCAGGCACCTGCCGGCCCGGCGGTGCGGAACAGCTGGTCCAGCTCCGCCACCGGGGCGACAATGCGACGGTACGTTTCAGCCGGAAACTGCCACACGGCAAGGTCCTTGTTGCCCAGGACGAAGTCCGCGGCGGCGGGGTCGGTGAAGTAGTTGTATTCGTCGCCGTTGACCTCCGCTCCGCCCACCCATGCAAGCGTGAACGCCGATGCGATGGCAGGCTCCAGCAGGAGGGCATCGGCAACATTCGTCAGGGGACCCGCGCAGACCAGGATCAGTGGAAGGCCGTCCCGGGCCGGTCCGGCAGCGGCTTCGATGATGGCCCGGGCCGCTTCCGATTCCCGCGGCTGTCCCGTGAAAGGGGCGTCCGGTCCGGCGTGGACGGTGGACGGGGCCGGCACCTTCAGGACCTGCAGCAGGTCCGCCGCCAAATCCGCCCCGGCCAAGGCCCGGCCCTCCGGCGGCCCAAACATGGGATTCGTCAGTGATGCCGTGACGGCGACGATCCGGTTGGCCGGGGACAGCGCGTGGTGGGCCAGCCCCACCAGCCCGTCCGGATCACCCGCCCAATCGTTGTCAATCATCACCCTGCATTTGGGTTCAACCCGAATCATGTCCATCCTGGTCCTTTCGCTTCGCCGGGCGTCAATCTGCCCTGGCGTCGGTGTGGCCGGGCGTCCGGGTGCACCAGCATCGCCTGCCCGGTCCGACGGGTAGTCTCAGGAACAAGTCTTGCCGCCGCACCGCAACCCGGGGGCCGGGGCTTTCATTCACTGGAAAGCTCCGGTATCCGTTTGCGGCCGGCGGGGCGGAACATACAGCATCCGCGAGGGATGCTTGGAAAGATTCGGGGGGGGGAATCCGTGCCGCGGTTCATCAGGTGGGGCAGGGTGTACTTCGCCTTGCAGGGGTTGGCCGGAGCCCTGTGGTGGGCCGCCGTTGCGGTGTCTCCCACCATACGCACCGCCACCCTTGGCACCCTCAATCCCGCCCTGGTCGCCGCTTTCGACATCCCGCTTTTCGTGCTGGGGTCCGCCGTGGCGGCCGCCGGTGTCCGGGCCGCTGCCGCCGTGGTTGCCGCATGGTCCACCACCGTCACCATTGCACTCGGCGCCTATGCCACTGTCACAATGCAGGCGGGCGCGGGAGCCCTTGTCATGGCAGCCGCGGCCGCCGGTTCAACCGCGGCCCTCTGCTTGGCCTGGTGGGGACGCATTCCCGTTGAGTGGATTATCCGCGGACCGTTTGCGTTCCGCCCCGCCCGCCAGCGGGACGCCCGGCTCCACATGGCTGCCACCTTCGGCCAGATCATCCTCTTCTGGGGCTTCTTCCTGGGACTCCTGCCCCTGTTCCTTGACTTCCTCGAGCGGCGCTGGGGATTGGCTGCCGGGTTTCCCCAGGCAGCAGGCGCGGCCGGCCTGGTGATGTTGGTCCTGGCGAGCGCGCTGGGCATCTGGTCTGCCATTTCGATGTCCACCAAGGGAAACGGGACGCCGCTGCCCGCTGCGATGGCCACTACCCTGGTGGTTGCCGGCCCGTACCGCTGGATACGCAATCCGATGGCGGTGGCAGGCGTTGTCCAGGGCGCGGCTGTTGGCCTCATGCTCCACTCCTGGTTCGTGGTGGGCTACGCAGTCCTGGGGTCGGTGGTGTGGAACTATGCGGTGCGGCCCCTTGAGGAAGCCGACCTCAAGGCCCGCTTCGGCAGTGGCTTCGAGGCATACCGCGAGGCAGTACCGTGCTGGCTCCCCACCCTCCGACGGGTATAGGGCATTCCCCGGCGGCTGCCATGCCCGGAAACGGACACATCCCCCGCTGCCGTCAGATGTGCCGCAGGTACCGCTGGGGTGAATCCAGGAAGTTGCGCCAGTTGGTGATGAGGTCCAGGTCTTCCCAGGCCCGCTCCCGCAGCCCCCAGGAACCTGCTTCCAGGATTTGCGCACCGGGAAGCGCAGCCAGCAGCGGCGAGTGGGTGGACATCACCACCTGTGAATTCCCTTCGGCCAGCAACTCCTTCAAGATGGCCAGCAGGCTGAGGCAGCCGGAGAAGGAGAGTGCGGATTCCGGTTCGTCCAGGACCCACAGCCCGCGTCCGCGGAACCGGCTGACCGCCAGCTCCAGGAAGGACTCCCCGTGTGACATATCGTGAAAGGCGGCGTCCTGGACTCCGGGATTGTTTTCCAGGTAGGTAAAGAAGCCATGCATGGTTTCGGCCCGCAGAAAGTACCCACGGCGAGTGGCACCGGCGTTCCTGACCAGTTGCAGGTGCTGGGCCAGTACCGATTCGGTGGGCCGGGTGGAGTGCCGCGCGCCAGTTGACCCGCCTTCGGGTGACAGCCCGTAGGCCAGGGCGATGGCTTCCACCAGCGTCGACTTTCCCGAACCGTTCTCCCCCACCAGGATCGTTGCCGGGCCAAGGTCCAGGCCCGTCGCCAGGATTTGGGCCACAAGTGGCAGGTCGGCCGGCCAACGGCCGCGGTCCAGGACATTGCCGGGGTTTTCCACCAGCCGCCGGATGGGATAGGTGCCGGGATCCATGGACCCATTCTCACAGGAAAAAACTTCAATCAGGACCCATCCGCGGGCTTCCCGGTTCCGAATCCCGGTGGAGATCATCTCCCCAAGCTAGGAGGGACAATGGATGAGGCGGACCAGCAGGCCCTGACCGGGGCGGTCATTAGGCTGCACAACCTGGACATCGGCAGTTTGTGGCTGGACTATGTGGCCCTTGGCGGAGACGCCTCCGAACAGGACATCCGCAATTACAGCCTGGAATCCGGTGCACTGCCGCAAAAGGAACGGGATGCCCTGTCCCAGGCCGTGAACGAGTGCTGTGCCGAGGCGGACCTGGCGGTCAGGGCGCCATACAGCACTTCACCGCTGACGGTGCTTCCCGTGGAACCGAAGGATCCTTATTCGTCGAAGTAGGTGATCGTCTTCGCGCCGCCGGCAACCGAGGACACCACCAGCGAGGCGACGTCCCGCAGCTTCATGTTCCGGCTGTTGGAGGCTTCCCTCAGCACCTTGAACGCTTCATCCTGGCTGCACCGGTTCTGAGCCATGATGGCACCGGTGGCGAGGTCGATGACAGTCCGCGTCTGCATGGCGGCGCTCAGGCCGTCCTTGGTGTCCTGGAGCTTCGCCATCCGCAGTGTCAGGGCCAGGCCCTTGGCAGCCTGCTCCGTGAAAGCCTCGGCCATGGCAACTGCGCCGGGGCTGAAAGCGCCAGGCTGCCCGCTGTACAGGACCAGCACACCGCGGTCCTCACCCTCGAGCTGCAGCGGCATGGCCAGCACGGAATAGGCGCCCTGGTGTGTGGCCGCGGCGGCGTAGTCCGGCCACCGCGTTTCCTCCCGCAGGTCACTGACGTGCATGGTGGCTGCGCTGCTGACCGCGGAATCTGCAGGCCCTTGGCCGTGTTTGAGTTCCAGCTGGTCAAGCATCCTCGCCCTGGTGTCGCTGGCGGCCGCTGCTGTGGGTTTCTTGGGGCGGTTGACGGAGATGCCGCAGAACAGTTCCCGGCCTACGCTGCCCAGCCGGGATACCGCGTAGAGGGCAAGGCTGTCCAGGAGCCGGACCACATCCGGACTCTGCAGGACAAGGTCCTGCACGTGGGCTGCAACATCGGCGAAAACCTCGCCACCCGAAACCCCGGTGTCAACCACAAGTCTTTCCTCCCGGACACAATTGATAAGCCATGGCGCACCATGGCCGCCCACTGCCGAACGGTAGTCCTCAGCGTACCCGCGGACACCCCGTAAGGTGTCAATCATGAAGCTCGCCTCCAGCAATGGCGGAACGTTCCGCGGAACCACTTTGGCCGTGGACGGCGCCCCAGTGCACCGGTTCCTCGGTATCCCCTATGCCCAGCCGCCGTCGGGGGAACTGCGTTTCCGCCCACCAGTGGCGCTGCCCGCATGGGCCGGCGTGGTGGACGCCACCGAATATGGAGCCGCAGCCCCTCAGAACCCGGACGCCGCTGACCCGGATGAGGCCCCGCTGGCCTGGAGCGAAGACGGCTGCCTGAACCTTAACGTTTGGACGCCGGGCACCGGCGGGACGGCCCGGCCGGTAATGGTCTGGTTTCACGGCGGCGCCTACCTGATGGGGGCCAACAGTGACGGAATGTACGACGGCGCCCGCCTCGCCGCAGCGGCGGGCACGGTGGTGGTAGCCATCAATTACCGGCTGGGTGCGCTCGGTTTCCTCCTCCTGGCACATCTGCTCGGCGAGGGTTTCGAGGATTCGTCCAACCTCGGCCTGCTGGACCAGCTTGAGGCGCTGCGCTGGGTGCGGGACAACATCGCCGGGTTTGGCGGCGACCCGCACAACGTGACCCTGTTCGGGGAATCGGCGGGCGCGGCAGCCATCGGCACCCTGCTGGGCATGCCGGCGTCGGAAGGCCTCTTCAACCGGGCCATCATGCAAAGCGGCACCGCGGAGCGTTTCCGCACACCGGAGGCGTCCGCGCGGGTAACAGCCGAATTCCTGCGGCTTTGCGGCCTGGACGAATCGTCAGTAGGTGAGCTGCCCGCCCTCCCGGTGGAACGGCTGTTGGCAGCGCAGCAGCAGCTGGAAGGGCGCATCGCCGCCGAAAACTACGCGGTGCCGCTCCCCTTCCAGCCAACGGTGGGCACCCCTTCCCTACCGGAACCTCCACTGGACGCCGTCCGGAACGGGCTCAACAGCGGCGTGGACCTGCTGGTGGGCACCAACCTCAACGAGGGGTCTTTCGCCGTCGAAATGCGCCCGGACCGGCCCGAAGATCCTGATTACCCGGACCGGGCCGCCGCGGTCCTGTCCGCCGGTGGCCTGCCTGGCGACTGCGCCCCGGGATACGCGGAGGCACTTGCGGCGGTGCTGGCGCGCGAGCCCCGCGGGAAGGAACTGCTGGAGGCGGCCATTGCCGATGCGGTGTACCGCCAGCCCAGCAACAACCTGCTTGATGCGAGGCTGCAGTCAGCACGCAGTACGGCGGACGGCAGGACCTTCTCCTACCTGTTCACCTGGCCCAGCCCGGCCATGGGCGGAAAGCTGGGCTCCTGCCACACGCTGGAAATTCCGTTCGTGTTCCGGCACCTGGATTCTCCGGACTCCGCCTACCTGACCCGGGGCAAAGCTCCGCAGGCCCTCAGCGACGCCATAAGTGGAGCCTGGGCGGCCTTCGCGCGCACCGGGGCTCCTGACCAGCCCGGCCTGGAGTGGCCGGAGTACGGGCAGCAACGCCACACCATGGTCCTCAACGACCCGCCCCGGCCGGAGGCGGACCCCCGGCGCGGGCTTCGGGTGTTCTTTGCCGCAAACCAGGTCAGGCAGCAGCCAGTGAGTTGAGGGTGTCCCGGAGGCCCTTCAACGCAGGGTCGCGGAGCTGCATGAACAGAGGCTTCAGGAGCGGCTGGATGATCTTGGCCGGCCCCTTGATGCTGAACTCGGCCGTGTACTTCACCACGGAACCGGCGCCGTTGGGGCTGACATCGATGGAATCGAAGGACACCACTGTCTTGTTCTCCCCGCGCAGTTTGATGTGGCTGCCCGTCAGCTCGATGACTTCGTAGGTCAGCGCCTGGCGTTTCCCCCGGAACTCAGCTTCAGCATGGTACTTGTGGCCCACTGCCACGGGTCCGGGCGTGATCTTGTCCATCACAGGGGTGCCCGGGTCCCATTTGCTGGTGTTTTCGAATTCACTCAGGAAGGCAAAGGCCTTCTCGGCGGACAATTTGGTTTCCACACTTCCGGCGACTGTGATCATCACCCCAGTCTAGGAGCACCCTCCAGCTGGGAGGCAGCCATTTTGTAGCAAAGCCTGCCACCCAGCTGCCGGGGGCTGATCCACAGTTCGTATCCGTCGGCCGCCGTGAACAGCTCCCGCCCGCCGGCTGCATCCCCGGCAAGCCACACGGCGGATGAGTCCGGCATGGCGTTGTCCACCACGCCGGAGCGCACTGTCCGGTGATCCAGGCGGACCTCCACCGGGACACCGATCAGGCGGGCCCACTCCGAATACGGGTACGAATCCACGGCACCCCTCCTGCCTAGCAGGACTCGAAGTCGCTGAGGACCTTGACTTTGCCGGCCGAGGCAGAGCCCGGGTCGAAGGTGTAGCCGATCCATTCCTTCGCGAGCCTGCGGGCCAGTTCAATGCCAACAACCCGCTGGCCCATGGTGAGCACCTGGCAGTCGTTGGACAGAACCGAGCGCTCAACGGAGAAGGAATCGTGGGCCGCGGTGGCGCGGATACCTTCCACCTTGTTGGCGGCGATTGCCACGCCGATTCCGGTGCCGCAGAAGAGGATGGCGCGGTCGGCAGCGCCGTCCCGGATCATCTCACCGGCAGCGATGCCCACATATGGATACGGCCTGGTGAAGTCCTCAGGCGAATCACCGCGGTTGACCCCAATGTCGATGACCTCGCTGACCCGGGGATCGTTGCGCAGGTCCTCCAGCACCCTGTCCTTGTAATCGACGCCGGCTTCATCAGCGCCAACAATCAGCCTCAGCCCCATGGCCTGTCCTTCCGTGCTCATGCCCCGACGCTTTCCCGGGAAGTGTTGTCCTGTACTGCCGGGATGCCCCCGGCGAAGTGCGGCCCCATGACGCCGAACACCATGGCCAGGGAGGTGGCCCCCGGGTCTGCGGTGCCCAGGCTCTTCTCGGCCAGCGGACGGGCCCGCCCCTTCAGCGGCAGCAGCTGGGCCGTAGCTTCGGCGGCGCGGGCGGCCTCCCGGGCGGCAGCGGCCCAGGCATCCTCCGGAGCCGTCCCCTGCGCTACCTGGCTGCTGAGGAAGGAGGTGAACGGCAGCAGCGCGTCCACCATGGTCTTGTCGCCGATTTCGGCCTTGCCCAGTTCGACAATCCGGTCCGCGAAGGCGGCCACTCCGGCGGCGACCTCCGAACCTCCGGGTGCAGTGGTGTTGCCCACCGACTCGCCGAAGGCGCGCAGTCCCGCTCCCCAGAGGACACCGGACGTCCCGCCGGCCTTGTCCGCCCAGGCGTCTCCGGCGGCTGCGAGCACATCACCAGCGCCGGCACCTTCACTGAAGGCAGCCGATGCGGCGACGGCCGCGGCATCCACGCCACGGACCATGCCACGGCCGTGGTCACCGTCCCCCGCAATGGCGTCCATCCGGCCCAGGCGTTCCTCCGCGTCGTGCAGGGAGGTGCGGGCAGCGTCGATGGCCGCCACGCAGGCTGCGGCGTATTCCCGGGAGGCGTCCGTGGCGACGTACGCCGATGCGGAGGAACCGCCGTCGTACGCTTCCTCCCCGGCGGACGCACCGGCTTCAGCGGTCGCGGTGCCGCGGCGGTAGGCGGGCGTCTCCGCCGGAGCAACCCACAGCTCCTCAAGTTCCTCATCGAGCCACGTGACGGTCAGCGACACGCCGGCCATGTCCAGGCTGGTGACCAGCTCGCCCACTTCGGGCATCACCAGCGTGTAGCCGGCGGCGCGCAGCAGCGGCGCCACAGTGGCCCACAGGACAAACAGTTCCTCGTGCTTGGTGGAGCCGAGCCCGTTAAGGATCACGGCGATCCGCTGGCCCGCTCCGGGCGGTGTCTCGGCGAGCAGCCGGGACACCAGTTCCTGGCCCAGTTCCTTGGCCGAGGGAAGGTCCGTGTCGTGCAGGCCGGGCTCGCCATGGATGCCCAGGCCCAGGCCCATCTGCCCCTCGGGAAGGGTGAACAGCGGCGCCTCGGCGCCCGGGAAGGTGCAGCCGCCGAACGCGCTGCCGATGGTGCGGGTCAGGCTGTTGGCCTTGCGGCCCAGCCGGACCACCTCGGCCAACTCTGCACCGGTTTCGGCGGCGGCGCCCATCACCTTGAAAACGGTGAAGTCGCCGGCGATGCCGCGGCGTTTGTCGATGTCCGACGGCGGGGCGCTGGCGATGTCGTCCGTCACCAGGACGTTTTCCACGGCGATGCCCTCGGCAGCGAGCCGCTCGCTGGCCATGCCGAAGTTCATCACGTCGCCGGCGTAGTTGCCGTAGGTGAAGACGACGCCGGCGCCGGACTCGGCGGCCTTGGCCACGGAGTAGGCCTGCTGCGCGGACGGTGAGGTGAAGATGTTGCCCACCACGGCGCCGTCGGCGAATCCGGTGCCGATCAGACCGGCGAAGGCCGGGTAGTGGCCGGAGCCGCCGCCGGCAAGGACCGCCACCTTGGGGCGGGCGGGCCGGTAGCGGCGGACAGCACCGCCGGGAACCTGGCGGACCAGTCCGGAGTGGATGTCGCAGAAGCCGGCGAGGGCTTCCTCGGCGAAGTCCGAGGGGTCATTGAAGATCTTTGTCATGGTGGGCTCTCTGGCGTGGGAGGGGTCCGGAAGGGCTGCGGGCCCTTAGTGCATGTGGCTTCCGCCGTTGATGTCCACCACGGTTCCGGTGAGGTACGCGGAATCCTCGGAGGACAGGAAGGTGATCACGGAGGCCACTTCCTCGGTGGTGGCGTTGCGGCCCAGCGGGATGCCGGCGTTGATGGCGGCTTCCTGTTCGTCGGTGCTGCCCACGCGGATGTTGGTGTCCACGGCGCCGGGGGTGATGGCGTTGACCGTGACGCCGGTGGTGCCGAGTTCACGGGCCAGGGCCTTGGTGAAACCGAGGATGGCGGCCTTGGCTGCCGAGTAGGGGACCTTGCCGAACACGCCGCCGCCGCGCTGGGCGGACACGGAGGACATGTTGACGATCCGGCCCCAGCCGTTCTCGATCATGTCCGGCAGGAAGGCCTTGCTCACCAGGTAGGTGCCGGTGGCGTTGACGTCCATGACCTTGTGCCACAGCTCAAGGGTGGTTTCCAGGAACGGGACGGGCGAGGTGATGCCGGCGATGTTGGCGAGCGCGCCCACCACGGGGAGGTTGCCTGCGGCGACCTCGGCGGCGACGGCGGCCTGGGCTGCGGTGACGGAGGCTTCGTTGGCGACGTCGATCTCGTGGCCGTAGGCGGGGACGTTGAATTCGTTGCCGATCTCGGCGGCGACCTTGGCGGACTTTTCGCCGTCGAGGTCCAGGATCACGACGGCCCAGCCTTCCCGGGCGTAGCGGCGGGCGGTGGTGATGCCGATGCCCCGGTCCGAGGTGGCTCCGGTGAGGACGGCGGTGCGCTGGGTGGTGGTCATGGTGGGTGCTCCTTGAGTTGTTTGTAAATCGGTGAAGTCGTTCAGATGAGGTCGGTGATGAAGCTTGCTGCCTTGGCGGCGGCGGCGGGACGTTCGTCGTTGGTGACGTCCCGGGTTTCGAGTTCAAGCGAGAAGTGGCCGGCGTAGTTCTGCGCGGCGAGCCGCTTCAGGCCGCCGGCAAAGTCCGCCTGGCCGTTGCCGATGCTGAGGTTGATGTTCCCCGGCACGGCGTCCCGAAGGTGCACGTGGCTGATGCGCCCGGAATGGAAGTCCAGGTAGTCCTGGATGTCCTCGCCGGACGCCACAATGTGGCTGAAGTCCATGACGATTCCGACGCCGGAACCGGCGAGGCGGTCGGCCAGCAGGCCCGCACGCTTGAGGTTGCAGCAGAAGCGCAGGAAATGCAGGGACTCGGTCCAGAGTTCGACGCCGAACTCCGCCGCCCGCTGTCCGGCACCGATGAGCTGGGCGGCGATGAGGTCCAGGTCCTCGCCTTCGCTGCGGACCGGTTCATGGCTAAGGGCGCCGCAAGGCAGGACCAGCGCCTTCGCGCCGATGTTGGATGTCAGGGTGAGCAGGGCGTCGAGGTGGCGCTGCCGCGCGACTGCCGCGTCGGCGTCGAGCACGGCGTTCAGGTCTCCGATGTCCCCGTTGACGGAACGGACGCGGAGCCCGGAGGCGTTCACCTGCGCCGAGACCGCGGCAACCGCGGCCTCATCCAGCTCATAGGGAACGTGGTCGCAGACGCCGGGCAGGGCACCCAGATCAATCTCCTCGAACCCCAGCTCCTTCATGGTGCGCAGGGCAGTACCCAGATCCTGGTGGCGGAAGCTGATGGACGAGCATCCGAGTCTGGAATGGAACATCGTTGATCCCTTGGTTCGTGCGGAGCAGTAGTGATGCCGACCACAGTAGCTTCGTTAACTGTCAACAGTCAACCCGTAAAGTTGACTGTTGACAGTGAGCATGATGGGGGTCACACTGGGAGCTATCATTTGTTAACAGTCGACAGCGGCGACTTCCTTAGCCCGCTTTTCGAAAGGGAACCAACCATGAGCAAAGATGCTCTGACCATGCGCGGTCCGGTCCACGGAACGAAGGACGCCAAGCGCGTTGCCATTGGATCCGGCGTGGGCGCTGTGATCGAGACGTATGACTTCATCGGTTTCGGCACCGCCGCTGCGCTGTACTTTGGGACCGCCTTCTTCCCAGGAAGCGACCCCGTCACCGGCACCCTCGCCTCCTTCGCCACGCTTGGCGTCGGCTTCGCCGCCCGTCCCCTGGGCGGCATCATCGGTGGCCACCTCGGCGACAAAGTGGGCCGCAAGCCCGTCCTGGTGGCCTCCCTGATCCTGATGGGCCTGGCCACCTTTGCCATCGGTCTCCTGCCCACCTACGCCGCAGTGGGGCTTCTCGCCCCGGCACTGCTCGTCTTCGTCCGCATCGTCCAGGGCCTAGCCTTCGGCGCGGAATGGGGCGGCGCCATCCTGATGAGCTACGAGCACGCTCCCTGGAAAGCCAAGGGCAAGTACACCGGCATCGTCCAGGCCGGCTTCCCGGTTGGCCTGCTGCTGGCCAACCTGACCTTCCTCTTCAGCGTCAACCTCGGCGGCGAGCTCGCCTGGCGCATCCCCTTCCTGGCCAGCATCGTCCTGGTGGCCGTGGGCCTGATCATCCGCTCCAAGGTTCCCGAGTCCCCGGTCTTCGATGAGGTCAAGGACAGCGGCGACATTGTGAAGTCCCCCATCGTGGAGGTCATCAAGACCGACTGGCGCAACATCGTCAAGGGCATCGGCCTCCGCGTCGCAGAAACCGCAGGCTACGCCGTGTCCATCACCTACATGATTTCCTACATCAACAGCCAGCACCTGGCGGACAAGAGCCAGACCCTGGTGGCCCTCTGCATCGCCTCGGCCATCGGCATCTTCGCCACCCAGGCCTGGGGCGCACTGACCGACCGCATCGGCCGCCGCCCGCTCTACATCTGGTCCACCGCCTTTGCCGCGCTGTTCGCCATTCCGATGTTCCTGCTGGTCAACACCGGCCTGTTCATCGCGATCATCCTCACCATCGTGATCTCCTACGCGGTCTGCCAGAACTCCCTCGCCGGCGCGCAGGGTGCCTGGTTCCCGGAACTCTTCCAGGCGAAGACCCGCGCCTCCGGCGCCAGCCTGGCCTACCAGATCTCGGCCATGGTTTCCGGCTTCACCCCCTTCATCACCACCCTGCTGTTCGTCAGCTTCGGCTGGATGGGCCCGGCACTGCTCTTCGGCGCCTACGCCCTGATCGGCCTCTGGGCCGCGGTGGCCACCCGGGAAACCTGGGGCAAGCGGGAGCGCGAACTGGCCGAAGAAGCCACCAAAAGCACCCCCAACACCGTCAACGCCTGAATGACTGCCACGTACGCAACGAACACGGAGCCAGTAATGCCTACAGATACCGTCCAGGCCGCCCTGCAGGGAGAAACACTGCAGGGACAAACACTGCAGACCGCGGTGACCCCGGAACGGGTGGAGAAGATCAGCGCGGCCGCCTACCGGATCCGGCACCACGCCCTGAACATGGGCGAAGTCCAGGGCCAGGGCTACGTGGGCCAGGCCCTCGGCGCCGCGGACATGCTCGCCACGGTCTACGGAGACCAGCTGAACTTCCGCGCGGAGGACCCGCACTGGGAAGCCCGCGACCGGTTCCTGCTCTCCACCGGCCACTACGCCATTGGCCACTACGCTGCCCTGGCCGAAGCCGGGATCGTCCCGGTGGAGGAACTGGAAACCTACGGCTCGGATGATTCGCGGCTGCCGATGTCCGGGATGTCCACCTACACGCCGGGCATGGAAATCTCGGGCGGTTCCCTGGGCCACGGCCTGACCATTGCCGTCGGCATGGCCTTGGGCCTGCGCTACCAGGGATCATCGGCGCGGGTGTTCAACTTCCTGTCCGACGGCGAGCTGGACGAGGGCTCCACCTGGGAGGCCGCCATGGGCGCGCACCACCACCAGCTGGGCAACCTGACCGCCATGGTGGACATCAATGCGCTGCAGGCCGACGGCAAGACGGACACGGTCCTGCGGACCGAGCCGGTGACCGAGAAGTGGGAGTCCTTCGGCTGGTACACCCAGCGGGTGGACGGAAACGACGTCGGCGCGCTGCTCGCAGCGTTCGACAACGCTGCTGCCCAGGCCGCCGCCGTCGGACGTCCTTCCGTGATCCTGTGCGACACCAAGGTGGGACGCGGTGTGCCGCTGCTGGAAAACCGCGAAAAGGCGCACTTCATGCGCATCGAAGAGAACGAATGGCAGATCTGCCGCGAGCAGCTCACCGCCGGCTATGAAGGAAAGGCTTCAGCATGAGCACCACCACCGAGGCCCCTAATACTACGGCGGCCGCCAAGCCCAAGCTGAAGACGTCGGCAATGATCGCATCATTCGCCGACCCCGGCCAAAAAACCGCATCCGCGCCGTTCGGCCACGCGCTGGTCAAGGCAGCGCAGGAGAACGACAGGATCGTCGGCCTCACCGCGGACCTGGGCAAGTACACGGACATGCACATCTTCGCCAAGGCGTTTCCGGAGCGTTTCTTCCAGATGGGCATGGCGGAGCAGCTGCTGTTCGGCGCAGCCGCGGGCCTGGCCGAGACCGGGCTGGTTCCGTTTGCGTCCACCTACTCAGTGTTCGCTGCCCGCCGCGCCTACGACTTCCTCTGCCTGGACGCGGCGGAACCGAACCTGAACGTGAACATCGTGGGCGGCCTGCCCGGCCTGACCACCGGGTACGGCCCCAGCCACCAGGCCACCGAGGACATGGCGATCTTCCGCGGCATGCCCAACCTGACCATCGTGGACCCCTGCGACTCGATCGACATCGAACAGGCCGTGCCGCAGCTCGCAGCGTCCGAGGGCCCCACCTACCTGCGGTTGCTCCGCGGCAACGTGCCCACCGTCCTGGACGAGTACGGCTACACGTTCGAGCTCGGCAAGGCCAAGGTGCTGCGCGGCGGCAACGACGTCGTGTTCATCTCCTCCGGGCTGATGACCATGCGTGCTTTGCAGGCAGCCAAGGCACTGGCGGCACACAACGTGGACGTCGCCGTCGTGCACGCCCCCACCATCAAGCCGTTCGACGCCGGGACGGTCCTGAAGGAAATCAACACGGACCGGCTCGCCGTCACCCTGGAGAACCACTCCGTAGTGGGCGGCCTGTTCGAAACCGTTGCCTCCGCCGTCGTCTCCGCCGGAGTCGGCAAGCGCGTGGTTCCCGTCGGGTTGCCGGACCAGTTCCTCGATGCCGGTGCCCTCCCCACCCTGCACGACCGGTATGGGCTCGCCACCGACCGCATCGTCGCCAAGGTCCTCGCCGAACTCGGCTGAGCATCATGGCTGGCAGAAAGCGCGGCACCGGTCCCGGCCGGTGCCGCGCTTTCTGCCGTACCATCGAACTACGACTGTAAACAGTCGACTTATGACACTGAGGACGGATGCCATGGCCGGACTGACAGCCCCGCTGCTGGGACTGCAAAAGAAAAGCCTGCGCGAGCAGGCCCTCTCGGCGCTGCGGACCGCCATCACCAGCGGCGAGCTGGCGCCGGGCCGGCACCTGGTGGAAACCGAGCTGTCCGAAATGCTGCAGATCAGCCGGGGCACGCTCCGGGAAGCTTTGCGGCAGCTGGAACAGGAGGGCCTCCTCTCTGCCGGACCGCGCGGCCGCCTGTCCGTGCGGCACCTGGACGAGAAGGAAATCCGGGACATCTATGCCGTCCGCGCCGCGCTGGAATCGCTGGCCGCCCGGACGCTGTGCGAGCTGGCGGACCGCCAGCACGTCACGGAGTCGCTGCACGCCGCCATCGACGCCATGGGTTCGGCAGCGGACGGGACCCTTGAGGAGCGGATCGAATCGGACCTCGAGTTCCACCGGACCCTGTGCCGCCTCACCGGCAACGAAACGCTGCTGCACTCCTGGGAATCGCTGGAGGGCTCCATCAGGATGTCCATCATGTTCGCCGGGTTGGAAAAGGGTGTGAGCAACATGAGCGTTGACCGCCACCGGGACATCGTGGCCGCCATCGATACGGGCGACGCCGGGCTGGCCCGGAAGACCATCCTCGAACACATGGACTCCGCCGCCGCGAACCTCGTCTCCTAGGCCTTCGGTCCGGCCACGTTCCAGGGAATCACTGCGGGCTGTCAACCGTTAACTTACTGTGCGGTAGGAAACGCGCCAGTTGGTTAGGGATGTGATGAGCACAAAGTTTGAATCAGTAGAGGACGACGCCGGCAAGGTCACCAGGTATGTCCGGCATGCCAACGGCGGGGGTTTCGTCTCTCCCGGTGCCGTTGTTGCCGAGAGCGCCCGGATCGGCCCGATGACGTACGTGGAGCATGGTGCGGTGATCGGCGCCGGTTGCCGGATTGGACACGGCAGCTGGGTTGACCGGGAAGCCAAGATCGGCGCTCGGACGGTGATTGGCGACGGCGTCCGCATTGGCCGCGCCACGGTGATCGGCAACCGCGCCAACATCGGCAGCCATTCCCGCATCGGTTCCGGTGTACTGATTGGGCACGGAATGCACCTCCACTCGGACACCACCATTCCTGACGGCGGCCAGAAGCTGCAGGGCACGCAGGCTGCAGCACCTCCCAAGAGCCGCCCGCACCGCAAACCGAGCCGGGGCCTCGCCGCCTGAGCCCAGGGCCGCACCCGGACGTGGGAACCGGTCCCTGACAGTTTGGCAACGCGCTCCGTTTCAGGCGGAGGTTTTGACGGCCCTTCTCGATTTGAGGGCCGCCCCGCCCCAGACGGCGAGGAAGGCCGCCACCAGCAGGAGTCCGGCTTCACCCAGGTCGATCTCCCCCAACCAGCTGGTGAGCGGATCACCCAGCCCAAAGGCGGCGTTGGCGAACCCGCCGAGCGTGATGACGGCGATGAACAGTGCCGACAGCGCTGAAACGCCTGTAACCAGCGCGTTGAACCCGAGCCTGCGCTGGGGGCTGTGGATCGCTGACCTGTACATCCGCATCATCGCCACGCCGTTGACCGTGTCGCAGAGGGTCATCGCCGCTGTGAAAGCGAGGGGAAGCGCCATGAGCGCCACCGGGGACACCCCGGCCAGGGACGCGGCGGTGGTGACCACCAGCAGCCCGATGGTGGTGGCCGTGTCGAAGCCGAGCCCGAACAGGAAGCCGATCACGTAGATGTTCCGGGGCCGCTGTACCCGGGCGAGGGGCCTGGCAAGGAGCCGGGCAACGAATCCTTGGCTTTCCAGGTCCTCGTCCCGGACCGCGGCCCCGTCCTGCACCCTGCGGTAGACCTGCGCTGCACGCAGGAACGCCTGCCCGTTGAACAGGCCCATGGCCAGCAGGAAAAGCCCGGACACACCACTGCCGATCAGGCCCAGCACGTGGTTGCCCGTGGTCCCCTCTTCCATGAATTGGCCTATCGCCGCCGCGCCGGCAACCACCAGCAGCCCGGCCAAGACCACCACGGAGCTATGGCCCAGGCTGAAGGCAAACCCCACGCTGACAGGGTCCTTCCGCTGGGCGACGAACTTGCGGGTGGAGTTGTCGATGGCGGCGATGTGGTCCCAGTCGTAGCTGTGCTTCACACCGGCCACGTAGGCGGTCAGCACCAGGCCAAGGGCCAGGGGCGCGCCGGCGGTTGCCGAACCGGCGGTGAGGAGGACGACGGCGGCAACATGCAGGGCGGCCACAGCACCAAAGGTGGCGAGCAGGCGGGTCCGGAAGGGCAGAGTTTCCCGGTGGCGGTACAGGGTTGCGATGTTTGCCAGGGCCGTCATCAGTGCTTCCTCAGGTTCAGTGGGCCTTGCCCGTGCCAGCGTACTCTCAGGAGGTCGGCGCAGGCGGCGAGCAGGTGGTTCAGTTCGCCGGTGCTGTTGGACAGCGAGCGCAGCACCAGCCCGGTGGTTCCGGCAACGGTCCGGGTCAGTGAGATGCCGGTCCGGGCGTCGTATCCCGCCGTGAGGTGGTGCAGCTCATCCGCGAGTTCCTGGTCCACCCGGGCGTCCACCACCACCAGGGAGCCCAGGTGGCTGAAGCCCTCCATGAAGCCAAGCCCGGTCACGTCACCCAGCGGCGGGCGGATCAGCAGATTGTCCAGCGCCAACAGTTGGGTTCCGGCGTCCGTTTCGATACAGATCTCGTTCCGCAGCCGCACTTCCTCGTAGCGGAAGGCAGCGCCGTCAGGCGACCATCCGGGCGTTACCACCTCGGCCATGACCAGGGACGACGACGGCCGCAGCGTCACGGAGGTCCGTTGCCGGTAGCTGGCCTCGCGGTAGGCAATGAGCTGGTCTGGCATCAGCTCCAGCCGCGCCCCCTCCCCCAACCGCACGGCCATCCGCTGCTCAGCAAAAGAGCCCGGAGTCCGGTAAACCTTGGTAGCGGACTGCGTAGTCAGCAGCAGCGAAGCAGAGTCACCAACCTCTACATCAATGACAAAGAGGTCCGCCCCAAGATAAGCCCCGCCAGGATTCACGACCACATAGCAAACCTGTCCGGAGTCATCAAGATAATGCGGCCGCATTACCCGAAGAGCGCCCTCATGGAACTGGTGTGAGGCAACCGACCGTCCGCCCCGCAAAGTGACGCCAAGCTCGAGCCGCCCCATCGGTGACTGTCCGTGGTTGCGTCCGGCGGCTTCGCCGGATTTGGGGCCGTGCCCGCTCCGCGGTGCCCGCCACGCCGCGGCCCCAAAATCCGGCCTCGCCGCCTCAGCGCGAACGTCACCTTCGTGCACGTGGAGAGACGCCATGGCTACTGCGCCAAATCAAGCATCAACACGTCATGCCTTATCCATTCGATGACGTTTTCGAGGCCCTCGTCAGTTTTGAGGTTGGTGAAGCAAAATGGACGATCGCCCCTGAACTCCCGTGAATCCTTCGCCATGACCGACAAATCCGCGCCGACGTGGGGGGCGAGGTCGGTTTTGTTGATGATGAAGAGGTCGGATTTGATCATGCCCTGGCCGGCTTTGCGGGGGATCTTTTCGCCCTGGGCCACGTCGATGATGTAGATGGAGAAGTCGACGAGTTCGGGGCTGAAGGTGGCGGAGAGGTTGTCGCCGCCGGATTCGACGAAGATGACCTGCAGGTCGGGGTGCCTCGCCTTGAGCTCGTCAATGGCGGCGGTGTTCATGGAGGTGTCTTCGCGGATAGCGGTATGCGGGCAGCCGCCGGTTTCGACGCCGATGATCCGGTCCACGGGCAGGATGCCGTTGGCGGCAAGGATTTTGGCGTCTTCGATGGTGTAGATGTCGTTGGTGATGGCGGCCATGGAGATGTCGCCGCTCATGTGCCGGGTGAGCCGCTCCACGAGCTGGGTTTTACCGGCGCCGACGGGCCCGCCGATACCGATCTTGATGGGTTCAGTCATGGTGTTCCTCCTGTGAAGCGGTATGCACGGTTAGCTCATGAACATCCGGGCACGTTGGCGTTCGTGCCGCATTTGTGAAATTTCCAGTCCGGGGCTGACGGCGCCTAGGTCGTCCGGCGTGAGGTGCGCGATCGCCCCGATGGCGGCAGCGACGTCGTCGTGCGCTTTGCGCAGCACCCGCTGCCCGGCGTTCTGGCCGAGCGGGATGGCGCGGACAGCGTTCTGGCTGAGGGACGTGACGGTGGCGAAGAGGTAGGCGGCGAGCGCCTCCTGCAGCGGCACCCCGAGGGAGCGGGCGACGACGGCGAACGCCAGCGGCTGGTGCCCGGCAGCCCGGCCGGTGGCCACCAGGTCCCGGTACAGTTCCAGCGCGGGCGAGGGAAAGACCTCAGTCCCAATCTCGAGCAGCCGGGAGCCCATCTTGAGTGAGGCATCCCGAACCTCCCGCGGCAAAAGGGAGGCGGACAGGAGAGCATCAAGCTCCCGCAGCTCACCACCCTCATACAGCAGCCGAACAGCCAACCCATCAGAGTAGGTCAAAGACTGCGCGACAAAGGCGGAGAGCCAGCGTCCAAACGACTCCTCATCAAAAACGAGCTCCCGATCGATGTACGTCTCAAACCCCAGGGAGTGAGCAAAAGCCCCAGTAGGAAGCGCAGAGTCAGTGAGCTGCTGAAGGGCGAGCTGATACCCGCTCACGAAAGGCGCACCCAAGGCGACGAACCCAAGCGACGCCCGGGGATGGGGGCCGCGGCGTGGCGGGCACCGCGAAGCGGGCACGGCCCCCATCCCGGGGCGGCGCAGCCAACCCGGACACCTCGAGGAGCGCCCAGCGCGCCGACAGGGTTATCAGTGCGAATGTTCAGCATGGCGGAAAGGCACAGGCAGGACGCGTTCCTGGCGGGTGTAAGGCACTCCAGCATGGATGAGGTAGTCCTCGACGGTGTGGTCGTAGGCGCACACCATGACGGCCGCCCCGTACTCGGACTCGGAGTCAAAGAACTGTGCCTGGAGGTGCCGGTTGCCGAGGGAGTGTGCGGTGACACCCATTTCGTGGATGGTGCGGGGGGCGATGACCAGGACGTCGGTGGGCAGGACGGAGACCACGATCATGTTGGCGTCGGCCACGTGCAGGATGTCGCCGTCGCGGAGGTCCCCGGCCCCGGACGGGAGCCGGATGCCGATTTCGTTGCCGTGGTCCGTCGTCGCGCGTTGGATGCGTTTGACCAGCTGGGCGCTGGGCAGGACCACTTTCTCGCGGTGGAGCCCGGTGTAGGCGGCGAGGTCGGTTTCGGGCAGGTCGTGGAGGTTGCCGAGGACTTTGTCGATGATCATGCAGGTTCTCCGGAGTAGTTAGAAGAGGAAGTAGCGCTGCGCCATGGGGAGCACGTCGGCGGGTTCGCAGGTGACGTCCTCGCCGTCCACGGTGACCTGGTACGTTTCGGGGTCCACCTGGATGTCTGGCGTGGCGTCGTTGTATTTGAGGTCAGCTTTGGTGAGGTTCCGGATTCCGGAGACGGGCCGGATGACCTTCTCCAGCCCGAGCTCCTCCGCCACTCCCGCCTCGATGGCGGCCTTGGACAGGAACGTGATGGAGGACTGCTGAACAGCTTTGCCGAAGGCACCGAACATGGGCCGCATGGTGCGGGGCTGCGGCGTGGGGATGGACGCGTTGGCGTCGCCCATCAGCGCGTAGGCGATCTGCCCGCCTTTGAGGACGAGTTCGGGCTTGACGCCGAAGAAGGCCGGGTCCCAGAGGACAAGGTCCGCAAATCTTCCTTCTTCGACGGACCCGACGGTGTCCGCGATGCCTTGGGCCAGCGCGGGGTTGATCGTGTACTTGGCCACGTAGCGCTTGAGGCGGAAGTTGTCGCTCCCGGCGCTGCCGTGCCCGGAAGCCGAGCCGTCGGCACCAACGTCCGTGCCGCCGTCGGCCGCTAAAACTCCGCGCTGCTTCTTCATCTTGTCCGCCACCTGCCAGGTGCGGGTGATCACCTCACCCACCCGGCCCATGGCCTGGGAGTCGGAGGAGGTGATGGAGAAGATGCCCAAGTCCTGCAGGACGTCTTCGGCGGCGATGGTTTCGGCGCGGATGCGGGAATCGGCGAAGGCCACGTCCTCGGGGATGTCCGGGTTGAGGTGGTGGCACACCATCAGCATGTCCAGGTGCTCTTCGATGGTGTTTCGCGTGTACGGCAGCGTCGGGTTGGTGGAGGCGGGCAGGACGTTCGGCATCCCGGCGATCTTGATGATGTCCGGTGCGTGGCCGCCGCCGGCGCCTTCGGTGTGGAAGGTATGGATCACGCGGCCGTTGATGGCGCGGATGGTGTCTTCCACGAAGCCGCACTCGTTGAGGGTGTCGGTGTGGATGGCCACCTGGACGTCGTATGCATCGGCGACGGTCAGCGACATGTCGATCGAGGACGTGGTGGAGCCCCAGTCCTCGTGCACTTTCAGGCCGATGGCGCCGGCGCGGATCTGCTCGGCGAGGGGTTCGACGGCGGACGCGTGGCCTTTGCCGAACAGGCCGATGTTCATGGGGAACGCCTCGGCGGCCTGCAGCATCCGGTGGATGTGCCACTTGCCGGGAGTCACGGTGGTGGCTTTGGTGCCTTCTGCCGGGCCGGTGCCGCCGCCGATCATGGTGGTAACGCCGCTGGTCAGGGCCGTGGCCACCTGGTCCGGAGAGATGAAGTGGATGTGCGTGTCGATGCCGCCGGCGGTGAGGATTTTGCGTTCCCCGGCGATGATCTCGGTGCTGGCGCCAATCACAATGTCCACGCCGTCGGTGATCTGCGGGTTGCCGGCCTTGCCGATCCTCAGGATGTGGCCGTCCCTCAGGGCAACGTCCGCCTTATAGATTCCGGTGTAGTCCAGGATGACGGCGTTGGTGATGACGGTGTCCGGCACATCGTCTTCCGGGCGGTCACCGTCACGAGTGGCCTGGCCGTTCTGGCCCATGCCGTCGCGGATCACCTTGCCGCCGCCGAACACCACTTCCTCGCCGTAGACGGTGAGGTCCTTCTCGATCTCAAGGAACAGCTCGGTGTCGGCCAGACGGATCTTGTCACCCGTCGTGGGGCCGTACAGGTCGGCGTACTGCCGGCGCGGGATCTCGAAGCTCACTTGGTGTCCCTTCCGGTGGCTGACCCGCCCGGGCGGGGGCCGCCGTCGAGCTTTCCGTTGACGGCGTTGCTGAGCCCGAACACCTCGCGGGACCCCGCCAATTCGATGAGCCGGACGCTGCGGGAATCCCCGGGTTCGAACCGGGCGGCCGTCCCAGCGGGGATGTCCAGGCGCCGGCCTCGGGCTGCCGCCCGGTCAAAGTCCAGCGCAGCATTGGCTTCGGCGAAGTGGAAGTGCGAGCCCACCTGCACGGGCCGGTCGCCGGTGTTGGTCACGGACAGCTCGATGGCGTCGCGGCCCGCGTTCGCCGTCACGGGCTCCGGCCGGAGGACGTATTCTCCTGGAATCACTGCGGCTCCTTAGCGGATGGGATCGTGGACGGTGACCAGCTTGGTGCCGTCGGGGAACGTGGCCTCGATCTGCACGTCGTGGATCATCTCGGGGACGCCTTCCATGACGTCCTCGCGGGCGAGCAGCGTGGTGCCGTAGCTCATGAGGTCGGCGACGCTCCGGCCGTCGCGGGCGCCTTCGATCAGTTCGTAGCTGATGATGGCCACCGCTTCGGGGTAGTTGAGCTTGAGGCCGCGGGACTGGCGGCGCCGGGCGAGGTCGGCGGCCACCACGATCATGAGTTTTTCCTGCTCACGTGGCATCAGATGCATGCGGGTCCCTTCAACGGCCGACGGACAGCGTGGATTCAGAGTAGGCCCCGCACGTTTCCGCCAGGTTTCAGGTCCATCATCCGGACGCCCGGGCGCGGACCCGCTGAAATTCCCCACCTTTGACTTCAAAAGAAGCGCGGACGACGGCGATTCGCCGGACACGCCGTCGTCCTCGCTCAAAAGCGGGGAGGCTCAGCGGCCTGACGTACCGGGCGGTGGCACGGCGGGTGCTAGGGCGCGGACTCCCTGATCCTCAGCTGGAATTCGGCCTCAACGTGCACTCCGGCGTCGGCGGTTTCGCGGCCGGCGATCCGGTCCAGCAGCAGCGCCATGGACCGTTCGGCGATCTCGTCCATCCCGGGCGAGACTGTGGTCAGGGACGGTGAGGCGAAGCGGGCTTCGTCCACGTCGTCGAAGCCGGCCACGGCCACGTCCTGCGGTACCCGGACGCCGCGGATCAGGAGTTCGTGCATTGCGCCGAGCGCCAAGACGTCGTTCAGGCCGAAGACGGCGTCGAACTCCACGCCCGCCTCCAGCAGGCCTGCGACGGCGGCGGCGCCGGTATCGCGGCGCCACTCAGCGGGTGCCACAAGCGCCGGGTCAAAGGGAATTCCGGCGTTCTTCAGGGCGGCGCGGTAGCCGTTGAGCCGCAGCCCGGCGGTGCCGGTGGACTCCTCCGGGGTGGCGCCGAGGACGGCGATACGACGCCGACCTCCCGCCAGCAGGTGGGAGGTCAGCGCTGCGGCAGCCTCCTGGTTCTTCATAGTGACCAGGTCGAACCGCGGGTCCATGATGTGCTCACCCAGCATCACCAGGGGCTTCGTTCCGGCCCGCTCGGCGATGGCGTCGGCGCCTATGGAGAGCGGGGTGAAAAGCAGTCCGTCCGTGAGCTGCCGGAACGGGCCCTCGAGGGCGTTCAGCTCGGCGGCCCCTTCCGCGGCGGACTGCTCCACCAGGACGCGGTAGCCGTGTTTGGTTGCCGCGTCCATCAGCTTCGAGGCGAGCTCGGCGTAATAGGGGGCCGAAAGGTCCGAGAGGACCAGGCCCAGCATGGAGGTCTTGCCGGACCGCAGGCTGCGGGCGGTGAGGTTGGCCTCGTAGCCCAGTTCCGCGATGGCATCCTCAACCCGCTGCTTGGTGGCGGGACGGATGAACTCATAGTTGTTCAGGACGTTGGAAACGGTCTTGAGTGAGACACCCGCAGCCTTCGCAACGTCGTTCATGGTTACTGCCATTAACCTTCTTTTCCTGCCTTCGCCGCGGCCTTGGCCGCCTGCTTGCTGGCCCGCACCTTCACCAGGGATTCGGGGTCCACAATGTCCGCCACGGACAGGTACGAACCGTCCTCGCCGTAGTGGCCGGCGGCTTCCCGCCAGCCCGGCGCCTGCAGGCCGCGCTGTTTGCCCAGCAGCGCCAGGAAGATTTTGGCTTTTTGGTCGCCGAACCCGGGCAGGGCCTTGAGCCGTTTCAGTACCTCTGCACCGTTGGGCTCGCCCTGGGTCCAGATGGCTGTGGCGTCGCCGTTCCAGTCATTCTGCACTGCTTCGGCGAGCGCCTGGACCCTGGCCGCCATGGAACCAGGGAACCGGTGCACGGCGGGCCGTTCCTTGAACATCTCCACGAAGGCCTGCGGATCGTGGCCGGCAATGGCTTCCGGAGAGACGGACCCGATGCGGGTCCTGATCTTTTCCGGCCCGGCGAACGCCGATTCCATGGTTACCTGTTGGTCCAGCAGCATGCCGGTCAGCAGGGCGAAGGCGTCCTCACTCAACAACTTGTCCGCGGCGGGGTCCCCCGTGATGTGCAGCTCCATGCCGTCCATCCTCCCACCTGCGGGCCGCCGTCGTCATAAGGACGCCCCCGCCGTCACCGCCCCGGGGTGCTAGCTGCCCACCGCCAGGCGGATCATGGACCAGGACACTGCCGGGAGCTCAGCGGTGAGGCGGCCGCCGTCGGCCTTGACCGTGACGTTTTCCGCAGGCACCACGGACGTCGAATCATCGGCGGTTGCCTGCCAGTACGGGTCCTTGTTGGCGTAGGTCAGCGCCTCCACCACGCGGACGTTCCCCAGGCCGGCGACGGCGGCGTCCAGGGTGAGTGCGTCCGTTGCCGAGCGGTTGACGGCGAACACCACGGCCTCGCGCTTGTCGGCGTCGAAGGTTGCTACGGCCGACAGCGCTGCCACGTTTGCCGTGGTGCCGCCGCTGACCAGCGGGGATTCGACGGCGAGCTGCAGGACAGTGCCGGCGGCGTGCCGGGAGGTCAGGGCGAAGGGATGGAAGGTGGTCTGCTTCCAGGCCCGGCCGCCGGGTTCGGTCATGATGGGGGCGATGACGTTGACCAGCTGGGCGAGGCTCGCGGAATGGACCCGGTCCGTGTTCTTCAGCAGGGTGACCAGCAAGTCGCCCACCACCACGGCGTCCGCCACAGTGTAGGTGTCCTCCAGCAGCACGGGGGCTACGGGCCAGTCCTTGCCGGAGGGCGCCTTGGACTCTGCCCGGCTCATATGCCAGACGTTCCATTCATCGAACGAGATGTTCACCTGCTTGGTGGACTTCTTCACCGATTTCACGTGGTCGATGTGGCTGACGATGTCCTTGATGAAGGCGTCCATCTTGTGACCGGCGGCCAGGTGTTCCTGGAGGTCGCCGAAGTCCTCGAAGTACTGGTGGGCGGAGATCAGGTCCACCAGCTCGTAGGTTTCGGACAGGACCACGCGCTCCCATTCGCCAAAGGTGTCCATGGTGGGACCGGAGCTGCCGCAGGCCACCAGTTCGAGGTCCGGATCGATCATCCGCATGCCGCGGGCCGTATCCGCCGCCAGCCGCCCGTATTCGAGGGCGTTCTTGTGGCCGATCTGCCACGGGCCGTCCATCTCGTTGCCCAGGCACCACATCCTGATGCCGTAGCCGTCCGGCGCACCGTTGGCGCGGCGCTGGTCAGAAAGCTCGGTACCGCCGTCGATGTTGCAGTATTCCAGCAGGTCCATCGCCTCCTGGATGCCGCGGGTTCCCAGGTTGACGGCCATCATGGGTTCCACCCCGGCTTTGACGGACCACGCCGCGAACTCGTCCACGCCCACCAGGTTGGGGTCTGTGGAGTGCCAGGCCAGGTCGAGGCGTACAGGCCGCTGGTCCTTCGGCCCCACGCCGTCCTCCCACCGGTAGCCGGAGACGAAGTTGCCGCCGGGGTAGCGCACGGTGGAGACGCCGAGTTCCCGCGTCAAACCCAGGACATCGCGGCGGAACCCGTCCTCGTCGGCATCGGGGTGGTCGGGTTCGAAGATGCCGGTGTAGACGCATCGGCCAAGGTGCTCCACGAAGGCGCCGAATGTGCGGCGCCGGACGGGGCCGACGGTGAAGGCCGGGTCAAGGGTTACTTTGGCTGTTGCCGGTTCTGGGGTTGCCACGAAAAACATCCTCGTTCTCTAAATTTACAACGTTATAGAAAACATTGTTGGCGTTGCGGCTATCTGAGTCAAGGGTGCGCCGCTGAATGGTCGCCGGAGAGAATCTTTTTCGCCTCGGGGCCGGGTCGCGGAGAGGCGCCGGGCATCCCACCTGCGGCTATGCGCAAAGCAAGTAGCGGTTTCGAGTATCCAAGTAATACCTAATCTGAAAGTCGAGTACCGTTACTCATTCTCCGGCCCCCGGCCAGCCCACTAGGTTTTTCACAGGGACAAGGCGTGTTTCTGTCCCGGCAGGACTTAGCTCACCAGGGGGTGTGAGAGTGGCAATGCACGCACGACAGGTGAGCCCAAACTTCCCGGGTCAACGGACCCGGGTACTGAGCGGGGCCGGCGACGAGGAGGCCTTTGAGACCAAGGCCTCTCCCCCAGCCGTCGCCGGCCCTCTTCTTTCTTCACGCCTTCACGGCCCGCGGCCTGCCGCAGGGTTGCCGACTGTTGCGCCGCGCACCAGCACGCAGGCTGCGGCTGGCGCGGTCCCGAAAGCAGCGCAGGCCACCGGGAGTGACGGCAGCCAGGCGATGCTGCTTGACCTGGTCACCGGTGCAGATTCGCTGACCGATTCACTGGACAGGCTGGTTGCCGCTGCGGTGCGGTCGGTGGCAGGTGCGCAGCAGGCGGGGACACTTCAGCAGGCTGGCGCGCAGATCGAATGCGCAGTGGTGCTGACCCAGCCGCGCCGGTCCCCCGCCATTACCGGGACATCCCGGGACGCTGAGCGGATGATGGCGTGGGAGCAGCAGGCAGCGGAGGGTCCCACCAGCGAAGTGCTGGCCGGTGGCCATCCCGTGGCGGTTCTTCAGCGGCACGGGGATTTCCGCTGGCCGCGCTACTGCAGCGAGCTGCAGGATGCCGGTTTTGGCAGCGTCCTGGGGATACGGCTGCGGCTTGACGGTGGACGCGATCCCGCGTCGACGGGCCCGGCCGACGATGCGCCGGACGGAGAAACCCACGCCGCCCTTGCGTTCTTTGCCCCGGATTCCAAGGCCTTCCCGCTGCAGGTGATCGCCGAGGCCCGGGCGTTCGCCGGATTGGCGTCGCGGAGCCTGCGAATGGCCTTGGACCTGCATACAGCCCGTTCCATGGCGTCGGACCTGCGCTCGGCATTGGACAGCCGCACCTCCATCAACGTGGCGTGCGGCGTCATCATGGCCCAGAACCGGTGCTCCTACCACGAGGCGTTTTCCATTTTGGCCAAAGCCTCCAGCCACAGGAACATCAAAGTCCGGCGGATTGCGGAGGACATCCTCGAGCGGCTGCCCGAGGGTCCCCCGCAATCCCACTTCGGGCACTAGCGGCTAGAGGCCCCCGGCCAGCTTGTAGTAGGCGGCGTTCCAGTTCAGGTCCTTCTTGAACTGGCGGATGGTGGTGCCGTCGTCGATGGTGAGCAGTTCGGTTCTGGCGATCTCGGCGAAGTCCTCGAAGACGTCCATGCCTACCTGGGTGGAGAGCACGGTGTGGTGCGCGGCGCCGGCGGTGAGCCAGGCGGCGGCCGAGGTGGCGAAGTCCGGTTTGGGCTGCCAGAGTGCGCGGGCGACGGGCAGGTTCGGCAGCGGCTGGTCGAGCGGGACTACGTCGACGGCGTTGGCCACCAGGCGGAAACGGTCCCGCATGTCGGAGAGAGCGACGACGACGCCCGGCGAGGCATCGGCGTCGAACACCAGCCGCACGGGATCTTCCTTGCCGCCGATGCCCAGCGGGTGGATTTCCAGCCGCGGCTTCGTCTCGGTGAGGGACGGGCAGACCTCCAGCATGTGCGCGCCGAGGATCTTCTCTGCGCCGGGCTCCAGATGGTAGGTGTAATCCTCCATCAGGGACGCCCCGCCGGGGAGACCTGCGCCCATTACCTTGGCGGCGCGGACCAAGATGGCGGTTTTCCAGTCGCCCTCGGCGCCGAAGCCATACCCGGCAGCCATCAACCGCTGCACCGCCAGGCCCGGGAGCTGGCGGAGCGCGCCAAGGTCCTCAAAGGACGTGGTGAACGCGGCAGAACCGTTGGCCTCGAGGAAGGACCGCAGGCCGAGCTCGATCCGGGCGCCGTACCGCAGCGATTCGTGCCGGGCCGCGCCTGCACGGAGCTCCGGCACCACCTCGTAAAGGTCCTCATACTCGGCGACCAGGGCGTCGACGTCGGACTCTGCAGCGCCGTGGACGGCGTCGGCGAGCTCGTTGACGGACCAGGTGTTGACCGCGACGCCGAAGCGCAGCTCCGCTTCGGTCTTGTCGCCTTCGGTGACGGCGACGTTGCGCATGTTGTCGCCGAAGCGGGTCAGCTTCAGGGTCCGCACGGCGGCCCAGCCGGCGGCGGCGCGCTGCCAGGAGCCTACCTGGCGGGCCACCTCAGGGTTGGAGACATGCCCGACGACGGTCTTCCGTGCGATGCCCAGCCGGGACTGGATGTAGCCGAACTCGCGGTCGCCGTGGGCGGCCTGGTTGAGGTTCATGAAGTCGAAGTCGATGTCCGCCCAAGGCAGGTCGCGGTTGGCCTGGGTGTGCAGGTGCAGCAGCGGCTTGCGGAGCAGGTCCAGGCCCTGGATCCACATCTTGGCCGGGCTGAACGTGTGCATCCAGGCCGTGACGCCGATGACCGAATCGTCCGCGTTGGCCTCCAGCGCGGTGCGTCGGATCGCGTCGGAATCGGTCAGGACCGGCTTCCATACGATCCGCACCGGTACGGCGGAGGCGGCGTTGAGCTGGGTGGCGATCTCCCGGGACTGGGCGGCCACCTGCTTCAGGACGTCCTCGCCGTAGAGGTGCTGGCTGCCGGTGAGGAACCAGACCTCGTAGCCGTCAAGGGAGGTGTTTGCTGCGGTGCTCATGAATTCTCCTGGCAAAGTTTTGGAGGCCTATTGGCCGTAGACGTTCTGGTAGCGGGCATAGAGGGAGTCGATGTGGCCCTGGTCGATGGGCAGGGGGTCGCCGAGCTGGCGGGCGATGTGGACGGTGCGGGCCACTTCCTCGCACATCACTGCGGCCTTCACCGCGGACTTGGCGTCCTTGCCGATGGTGAACGGGCCATGGTTTTGCATCAGCACTGCCGGGGAGTTGGAGTTCTTCAGCGTTTCCACGATGCCGTGGCCGATCGAGTCGTCGCCGATCAGCGCGAAGGGTCCCACCGGAATCTCGCCGCCGAACTCGTCGCTCATCATGGTGAGCACGCACGGGATGGCTTCACCTCGGGCTGCCCAGGCGGTGGCGTAGGTGGAGTGCGTGTGGACCACGCCGCCCACCTCGGGCATGTGGCGGTAGACGTAGGCGTGCGCTGCCGTGTCCGACGACGGCGAGAGCGCCGGGTTGCCCCAGTCGCCGTCGTCATTACCTGGCACAGGCGTGCCATAAAGGTCGGTCACCACCATCTGCTCCGGCGTCAGGTCCTGGTAGGAGACGCCGGAGGGCTTGATGACCATGAGATCGGTTCCGGGCACGCGGGCGGAGACGTTGCCTGCAGTCCACGCCACCAGTTCGTACCGGGTCAGCTCGGCGTGCAGGGCGCAAACGTCCGCCCTGGTGCGGGCGATGGCGTCCAGGAGCGCGGCGCTCATGCGGTCACCTCCACGGGAACTTCGGTCACAGCCGCTTCCGAAGTGATCCCTGAGGCTCGGCGCTGGATGGCCTTGAGCCGGTGCATCACGTCGTTGCTGCCGCGGCCGAAGTAGTCGTGCAGGGCTTTGTATTCCCGGAACAGCTCCTCGTAGGCGGCCACGTTCTCCGGAATGGGCGTGTACACCTCGCCGGGTTCGGATCCCATGGCGGCGGCAGCCTCGCGGATGTCCGCGTAGTGTCCGGCCGCGACGGCGGCGTGGATGGCCGAGCCGAGGGCCGGGCCCTGGGCGGAGCCGATGGTGGACAGCTGCAGGCCGGTGACGTCGGCATAGATCTGCATCAGGAGTTTATTCTTGAGCAGGCCGCCGGCCACGATGAACTCCTTGACCGGGACACCGGCGTCGCGGAAGGCCTCCACGATGGTGCGTGTGCCGAAGGCCGTGGCCTCGAGCAGGGCCCGGTAAATATCTTCCGGCGTGGTGGCGAGGGTCTGGCCCACGATGACTCCGGAGAGTTCGTGGTCCACCAGCACGGACCGGTTGCCGGAGTGCCAGTCGAGCGCGATCAGCCCGTGTTGGCCGATGGCCTGGCTTGAGGCAAGTTCGGTGAGGTATTCGTGGATGCCGAGTCCCGCCGCCGCGGCCGCCCGGTGGTATTCGGGCGGGACACCGTTTTTGGTGAACCAGCCGAAAATATCGCCGACACCGGACTGGCCTGCCTCGTAGCCCCAGAGGCCGGGAACGATCCCGCCGTCCACCACGCCACACATGCCGGGGACTTCGCGGAGCTCGGCACCGTTCATGACGTGGCAGGTGGACGTTCCCATGATGGCCACCAGCTGGCCGGGATCCACTGCCTTGGCGGCCGGGGCGGTGACGTGCGCATCCACGTTTCCGACAGCGACGGCGATGCCCTCCGGCAGGCCGGTCCACGCTGCGGCCTCAGCCGTGAGGAAGCCGGCAGCATCGCCGAGTTGGCCGATGGTGTGCTCGAGTTTCGCGCTGACGAAGTCCTTGAACTGCGGGTTCAATGCAGCCAGGAAGTCCTCAGACGGGTACCGGCTGTCCTGGTAGATGCCTTTATAACCGGCGGTGCAGGCGTTGCGGACGTACTCCCCGCAGAGCTGCCAGACGATCCAGTCGGCGGCTTCCACCCAGTGATCCATGGCGGCGTAGGCTTCGGGATCTTCCTCAAGCAGCTGGAGCCCCTTGGCGAATTCCCATTCGGAGGAGATCAGCCCGCCGTAGCGGGGCAGCCAATCCTCGCCGCGCTCTGCCGCGAGCCGGTTGATCCGGTCGGCCTGCGGCTGGGCCGCGTGGTGGCGCCATAGTTTCACGTAGGCGTGCGGCCGGTTTGCAAACCCCGGCACCTCGTTCAGCGGCGTTCCGTCGACCCGCGTGGGCACCATGGTGCAGGCGGTGAAGTCCGTGGCGATTCCGACGACGGCCGCCGGGTCGATTCCCGCGTCCGCGACGGCGGCGGGGACGGCGATGCGCAGGACGTCCCGGTAGTCGCTCGGCACCTGGAGTGCCCATTCGCCGGGAAGCCGGGCGCCGCCGTCGCCCGCTACGTCCTTGGGGAGGGAATCGGTGAGGACGGCGTGGGGATAGTCAAAGACTCCGCTGCCCAGTTCCTTGCCGTCCCTGACGCGCACCACCACGGCCCGGCCGGAGAGTGTCCCGTAATCAACACCGATGACGCAGGCCTCGGCACTGTCCGCTGTTTTCATGGAAGTTCCTTTGATAGCTGCCGCAGCGTTGCGGCCTGGGTCTAATTGTGAGCGCTAACAAGAATGAAGTCAACGAGCGTCCTCCTGGCGGGTTTTCCGGTTTGGCCGGCCCGGGTCTGCCTAGCGGGAGCCGCGGCGGGTGAACACCATGTGCACCACTCCGGTAGGCGATGTGGTGGACTCGACGTCGAAGCGCTCGTCCAGGCCTTCCAGCCCGTCCCACAGCCGCTCACCGCGGCCGAGAATGATGGGCACTACGGCGATGTGCATGTGGTCGATCAGGTCGGCTTCGAGGAACTGCCGCACCGTGTCCGCACCGCCGCCGATCCTGACGTCGAGGCCCGGGGCCAGTTCGCGGGCTTTCGCGAGCGCAGTTGCCGGGTCGGCATCAATGAAGTGGAAAGTGGTTCCGCCCTCCATTTCAAGGGTGGGCCGGGGATGGTGCGTGAGGACAACAACGGGGGTATGGAAGACGGGATTGTCGCCCCACCATCCCTTCCACTCCTCGTCCTCCCAAGGCCCGCGCTGGGGGCCGAACTTGTTGCGCCCCATGATTTCGACGCCGACCCCCTTCCCCCACTGGCTGGCGAAGGCCTCATCGACGCCAAAGGATGCCTGCCCCTCTCCGTGGAGGCCCATGGCGCGGAAGGTACGCGTCCCGAAGGCCCACTCCATGAGCCTCGAGCCGGCATGGCCGAACGGGGCCTCGAGCTGCTGGCCCTCGCCCGTGCCGAAGCCGTCGAGGGAAACCGAAAAGTTGTGCACGCGGACGAGGGGCATGTCATCTCCTGGGGTGTGCTTGCCTGGTCACCTCACCTTAGGGGCATCGAACCCGGATGCTCCAGAGCCTGCGGTCAGAAAGCAGCAGCGCTGGTGCTTCCGAGCCAGTCCTTCAGCAGCGCGGCCGTAAGATCCGGGCGTTCAAGGTGCGCACTGTGGCCGGCGGCGTCAAGAACGGCGTAGGTCCCACGGACGTAGTGGTCCCGAAGCTTCCACCCGTCCTCATAGCCCGTGACGTGGTCCTGCCGGCCGAAGAGATGCAATGATGGCGCTTCGAACGGGGCTGGATGAGCGATTTCCGGTTCAACGGGGAGCGAATACCCGCCTCTCACGCGTTCCAGGACGGTTTGGTCCGCGTCGCGGAGGCCGGGAAGTACGTACCGGGTGAAAGCATCCAGTGTGTCCATGCTTTGAACGACAGCCATCTCTTCGAAGTCGTCCCTGGACGGCCCTGCCAAAGCCAGGACTGAAGGGTCTTCCCGGACAACCTGACGGCGGGGCAAGTCGCGCGCGGCATGGACCGGTTCATAGACACCCGCAAGTGTGGCCAGGCCGAGAACCTGCGCCCGCAGCTCATGAGCAACATAGCGGGCAAGCATGCCTCCAAACGAGTTGCCTATCACCGCAAAATGCCGGTTTCCAAGGTGGCCCCGGATATCGTCCAGAACTTCCTGCGATATCTGGTGGGCGCTGGCGGCGTTGTTGCCGGAACCCCCTGCCGCCCAGGGCAGGTCGATGTAGAGTCGCTGCCATCCACGTTCACCGATGGCATCTTCCAGCGGGAGCATGATCCTGTGGTCCACACCGAAACCGTGAATCACGACGAGCGGCAGTCCATCCCCACAGATTTGAGCAATCACGGACCAGAGCCTACCGCCCCCGCCCCGGCGCGTATGCTGCCCGATTCCCCAAAAGATGACCTGGGCACGCGTTTCATGCCTGACGAGAAGCATCTCCAGGCCTCGCCGCGTCACGCACAGCAGCCTTTCGGAGGGCGCCCGACGGCGGAGCCCCGGTTATGCGCGGAACAGAAGGCTTGGGGAGGCCAGAAGCGTGCCCTGCGTGACGGCGGGCTGCTCAGACAGGCCGGACCAGGAGTAGTGCCCGGCACCGGTGAATTAAGTTCCCTGCGGAGTTTCTCCATAAAGGCGTTCATCAGCAGCAATTCAGGGTACGGTCCACAGGTACTGCCCAACCGGATGGATCGAGGGGATCCCTGTGGCCACCACCAGAGTCGAACCCGGGCGCATACCCAGTGCGTCACTGGCATGGCTCCTCGGCCCGCTCGCCACCGGCTTAGGGTGGGCGGCGCATGTCCTGGGCGGCGGAGCCTCCCCGTCGCTGGTGATCGTGGTGGCCCTCGCCGCGCTGCTGGGCATGGCGGCGGCGATCGGCAAGCCCGGGCGGCTGCCAGGGTGGGGCCTGCTCCTGACGGCCGGGATCGCCCAGCAAATGCTGCACTTTGCCTTCGCTGCCTTTTCGATTTCCACCGGATTCGACGCACCCTCCCATGGCCACGGTCAATCGCCCGCCCAGGACCCCAGCACGGCAAACCAGGGCCAAGGACCCGTGGCGCATGATCTGCATCTGCTCTTGTACCTGCACATGGGAGCGGCCCTGCTGACCCTTGTCATTACACGGCAACTGGACAGGATTCCCGCACGCCGGAGCCAACGGAAACCACTCGAAGTGCACGCAGGGATGCGGGTCAGGAAGTAAGCGTTCCGCGGACAATGCTGACGCTTGAGTGGCCCGGGTTCCCGTCCACCGGTTCGTCAGAAACGTCAACGATCGGGTAGTCGGCCAGCTGCAGCCCCGCAGGAACCTGGAACGTCCCGGAGTCAGAGGCCATGACGCCGAGGCTGACCAGCCGTGACAGGTCAGGTGCAATCAGCCAGACCTCCTGGTACCCCTTCGCTTCATCCTTGTCGAGCGTGACCTCCAGGCTGCGGGAACCATCGGCCGCCTCCACCACTTTGGCTGAACCGCTGGCCGAGTACTGCGCCAGCGGCGTCAGCTGGGCCTGAGCCAGCTGGGTGGGCTGGGGTGGTTGGGCGGGCCGCATGGACGCCCAGATTCCACCACCCGCAACGAGGACCACAGCCGCGGCGGCGGCGATCCACGTACCGGTGCGCTGCCACCATGCCTTCTTCCGCGGGCTGAATACGGCAACGTTCGACGGCGCCGCCTCGGCAGGTGCCTCCGCGGGCTTGGTCCCGGGACCACTCAGCGGGTCCTCCCGGACAGAGTCGGCAAGTCCAAGTTCCCGGTGGATCCCGGCCCACACCTGGGGCCCGGGAACGGACAGGCTGGTGGAGTCCGGCGTCGTCTTCACTGCGTCAACGGTGCGGCGCAGCGCGGCGTAGTCGGAGGCGCATTCGGGGCACACATTGAGGTGCTCCCGGCCGTCGGCGTCCTCCCAGTCGTCGTAGAGCGCCAGGAGGCTCAACTGTTCCGGATCAAGATGCGGCATGGTCTACCTCCAATCGGCTTCTCAAATGCGTCAGGCTGCGGCGGATGTGGCTCTTGACCGTACCAAGCGGCAGGTCCAGTTTCCGAGAGATCTGTTCGTGCGTCAGATCCTCGTAGAAGGCCAGCTTCATGATGGAGCCCTGCGGTTCGCCCAGTCTTTCCAGCTCTCCGTCCAGCATCAGCCGGTCCGCCAGAACCTCTGCGGCCTCTGATCCTGCGCCTACTTCTCCGGCAGCCAGTCCGGCGCCGGCTACCGCGTGGGCCTTGCGGACTTCGCGTGCGGTCGCCGAGTGCGCGTCGGTGATGACGTTCCTGGTGATCCCCACAATCCAGGCGGGCAGCCGGGCCACGTCCGGGTTGAAAGTGCTCCGCGAACGCCACACCCGGATGAAGACTTCCTGGGTGACATCGTCAGCGGCTGATGCATCTGCCAGGGAACGGAGGGCCAGGGTGTGCACCAGCGGGGCGAACTCGCGGTAGGCCGCGGCCAAAGCCTTCTCATCACCGGCGAGGAAAGAGGCAGTCAGCCGGTCATCCCAGCCGTGGGAGGCCTGCGCAGGAGGGGTCACTCGCGGCTCCTTCCCGGCATCGATGACGAGAACCATGGCTGGTCACCACTTACCCGGGGACCGCGGTGACTATCACATTGTCGCTGTAGTCCATCCGCTCGTCCAGCCATCTTCCGCCGCAGGTTACCACCTTGAGCTCGTGCGGCCCGGTACGGCGGAAGAGCGAGCCACCGTCGAACTTGTCCTTGGCCATCAATTCCACCCTTACCACGCGGTAGGTGAGGTCCGGGGCGCCGTCACGGCCTACGCGGATGGCGGTGCCCTCGGCCAGCGATTTCAGGGCGGAGAACGGCGCCCTGTCCGAGGCGGTGTCGATGTGGCCGGCTATCACGGAAGCCCCCGAAGCAGCGCCGGGTGCGGGCCCGAACCGGTACCAGGCCGCGCGGTCAAAGGCGTCCGGGATTTCCATGGCGCCCTCGCCGGACACTCCCCCGGGGACCACCGGCATGTCGATGGCCGTGCCGGCGATGGAGATCGACGTCGGCACGGGATCCGCCGAGACAGTGCCCAGGGTGGCCGGATGGACGGGAATGGTGGGCGCCGCACCCGGCTGGCCGGCCGAAGCGGCCGCGCCCTGGGTAGTAGGACCGGGAGTGGGAACCAACCTGGGAGGGGCAGTTGCTGCAGGGGCTGCTGTACTGGCGGGCGCAACGGACGGTGCTGTGGACTGTCCGGCCGGTGCGCATGCGGTCAGCACCCCTAGGGACACGGCGGCGGCCATCCGCACCCCAACAGATGGACGACGGCGGAACTCCCCTGCCGTCGTCGTGCATCCGTTCATCGCCGTGCCTTTCTCAGTCCGGGCCCCGTGCCCGCGGGGAGTAGTGGTTTTCGGTAGGGTGGCCGCCCAGCGCAGGTGGGCAGGGTACGCCGGGCGGCCGGTCTTTCGGATCCGGTACGTTACTGCCGGACGCGGCGTGCTGCCACTACGCGGGCAGCACCGAAGCCGCCAACCAGCAGGGCGAGGGCGGCTGCACCGAAGCCGAGGACCAGGCCTGCCGGTGCTTGCGCATCGGCGGATCCGTCCCGGGCGCCGGGGACAGATCCGGGCGCGGAGTGCAGGCCGGGGATGGTCTGCACCGCGAGCTGCAGGTTCTTGTCAGCCAGGCTGCCCCACGCGTACACGATGGTGTGCGTGCCCTCGGCGATGGTGACGTCCGCCGGGCCGATCACCGGGGCGGTAGTTCCGGTTGCGGCAACCGTGGCGGACACCGTTCCCGGGTCCAGGGTTAGCGTCTGCTCGTTGGGGTTGGACAGGTTGGTGACCATAGCGCTGCCGCCGGCCAGCACGTCGACGGCGGGTGCCGCGGCGGTGTGCCGGACGGTGAGCTTGCCCTTGCCGGCGGCGATCTGGGACACGTCGTTGGTGAAGAGGTTGGCTGTGGGCTTGCCAGCCGTGTCAAGGTTGGCCACTGCGGTGTAGTTACCGTTGGCGGCCAGGTTCACGGTAACGGGGCCGATGACAGCTGCGGATGCATCGGCAGCGTCCGCCGCGGTGATCGCGATCTGGTAGGCGCCAGCGGGCAATGCCAGCGGCCCTGCCAGGCTGCCCGGGGTGAAATCGTCCAGGGTGCGGTCGCCATTGACCCAGACATCCACGGTCAGCCCGGGGACGCCGTGCAGCACCGACAGCTGGGCGTCGCCTTCGGCGGCGCTGGCGGGACCGGCCAGGGCCATCGCGGCGGCGATGGCTGCGGCACCGATACCTGCTGTGAAGATCCTCTTTCGCATGTCCTTCTCCTTGGTCGGCCCGGCGGGCGGGCGCTTTACGCTTACACCTCTATTACCGGTGCGGGCGCGGATTTGGATGCAGAATCATGGAACTATTTGTGGCCGCCTACCCGGCCGCGGGTGCGGCAGTGCTGGACCTTGGAACAAGTGCCGGTGTGACCACGGTGGAGCTGATCCCGGCACCGGCCTCGATTTCCTTGAGCATGATGTCCAGGCAGCGGCGGCCCAGCTCCTCGAAGTCCTGCCGGACGGTGGTCAGCGGCGGGCTGAAGTACCCCGATTCCGGCTGGTCGTCGAACCCAACGACTGAAACGTCGTCGGGCACGCGGACACCGGCCTCGGCGAAGGCCCTCAGGATTCCCAGCGCCATCTGGTCGTTGCCCACGAAGAGTGCGGTTGCGCTGCGCGCGGCCGCCAGCTCCCGCCCGATGGCGTAGCCGCTGCCGGCGCTCCAGTCCCCTTCCACCAGAAGATCGTCCGCAAGGCCCGCGGCGTGGAGGGCTTCCCGCCATCCCTCGGCACGCTCGGCGCCGTCGGTCCAGCCGGCGGGACCCGAAACATGGCCGATCCGCCGGTGCCCCTGGGCGATGAGATGTTCGACGGCGAGCCGCGCCCCCGCGCGCTGGTCCACCATGGCACCGCTCACCTCGCTGTTGCCCAGCGATCCCACGGCCATCACCGGGACCGGGATGTTCAGCGCGTCGAGCGCCTGGAGGGTCTCCGCGTGCGGCACCAGCACGGCAATGCCGTCCACCGCCTGGTCCAGGAAGTGGCTGACGGCGCCGGCGATGGCTGCTCCGTTGACCTCGCGGAGTGCGGCAATGCTGACGAAGTAACCGGCATCTCGCGCAGCCTGCTCCACGCCGAGGAGGGTATTGGCCGGCCCGTATTGGGACAGCTCGCTGGCCAGGACCCCGATGGTCTGGGACCGCCTGGTGACCAGGCTCCGGGCAGCCGTGTTCCGCCGGTACCCCAACTCCGCAATGGCGGCCTCCACCTTTTCCCGGGTGGCCTTGCTGACATTCGGGTGGTTGTTGATGACGCGGGAGACGGTCTGGTGGGAAACGCCGGCCACATCTGCCACATCCTCCAGGCGCGGCATCCTGCCCTTGCTGCTTTTAGCCATCTGCCTATTGTCCCCGCTGGAACGGGTGGCCCGCCCCAGGCCCGTCTGAGCAACCTTGCATGGACCGCCCCCGTGCTTCCCGGGTTCCATCAGAAGCCAGTTCGCGCAACCCCGCCGTCAAGGTTCTGACGAGCGAACAAGCCTATGAGTAAGGCCCGGCTGGTTCTTTTACATTCCCTGCCTCGTCAAGGGACGTCATGCAGCACAGCCCGGGCCCGGGCCTGGACATTGGCGTGGTGGAATGGGGCCATGGCCCTGGACAACGCTGCACCATATACCGCTTCACCGGACACCGAAGCAGCGGCCTTCCGCGGAGCACTGGACATCACCCCGGGCACCGGCGGCACCACCATCCGGCGGCTTCCCGCATGGACGCAGGCCCAGTTCGGTGGGGACAATCCGCTGGCCAAAGCCAATGCAACGCCCTCCGGGGTGCGGCTGGAGTTCCTCACCGATGCCGCCTGGCTGGAGGTGGACCTGACGTTCACCCGGGAATCTGCTGACTGGCGCTGGCGTCCGTTGCAGGCTGCGGTGCTCAGCCTGACCACGTCGGATGGCCATGCCGAAAGCCGGGACTTCCACGAGGGGGACGTCCTGGAAACCTTTCCGGACGGGTCCAGCACCCTGGCCCCCGGCGCCCCGTCCACGGCCCGATTCGAGATTCCGGGGCCGCGGCAGGAACGCTCAGTCACGCTGTGGTTCCCGCACCGTGGAACCGTCCGGATCCACGGCGTCCGCGCCGAATCGCCCCTGCAGCCCGCACCGCGCACCGGTCCCCGCTGGGTGCACTACGGTAGCTCCATCAGCCAGTCCTCACACGCCGAGTCCCCCCTTGGTGTGTGGCCAGTTATCGCCGCCCGCAACCTGGGCCTGGACCTTTACAACCTGGGGCTGGCAGGCTCCGCCCACCTGGACCAGTTTGTTGCACGGACCATCCGCGACCAGCCGGCCCACCTCATCACGCTGAAGGTTGGCATCAACATCATAAACAGCGCCAGCCTTCGCCGGCGCACATTCGCACCAGCCCTTCACGGATTCCTGGACACCGTGCGGGAGGGCCACCCAGGAACCCCGCTGGTCCTGATATCGCCCATCTTCTGCCCCGAGCATGAGGACGCCCCCGGGCCCTCGCGGCTGGTGGACGGCGAGTTCCTGGCCACCGATCTTCCCCGCAAGCCCGGCGACGGGCTGATGACCCTCCGCGATGCCAGGAACGTCCTGGCGGAGGCCGTCAGCGAGCGCAGCGCCTCCGACCCGAATCTTCACTACCTGGACGGGCTGCGGCTTTTCGGGTCCGCCGACGCACATCTCCTCCCGGACCTCCTCCACCCGGATGCCGAGGGTTACGGGCTGATCGGCGAACGGTTCACTGATATTGCGGCCGGCAGCCAGTGGCTTGCCGCGGCGGCACAGGCTCCGGTCAGCAGCTAGTTCGCGGGACCATGCCGTGAAGGCCCTGTCCGGCGAACAAGCCCAGGACTGGCGGCACAGCGGAAAACAAAAACGGGCCGGAAGCTCCACGCTTCCGGCCCGCTGAATGGGTGGGCCCTGTGGGGCTCGAACCCACGACCCACGGATTAAAAGTCCGATGCTCTACCAACTGAGCTAAAGGCCCCAGCCGGCTGGTCAACGCTGCAGTCTGCCACGTTCGCCATCCCGGCCCATCCATTTCTGGACGTTAATACTCTAACCCATGGTTCCGGCGCCTCCGCACGCGGCCCGGACGCCGCCGTCGGGCGTTCCACACCGGATCCGGCACCCGCTTTCCTGCCCGGCCCGCCCCTGCCTCGCGTGCTCGATTCAGGAACGGCACAGGAGTAGCGTGGGGGCATGAGCGAGCAAGCAGGATCCAAGCCATACGGCGGCGCGAACCGGCACCACAAGCCCAAGCCCTTCGCCCCCATCGACTTCGAGCCCTTCGCCGGCGGCGCTGACCCCGCCCGGGTCTCCGAGGCTGCCCACCTTGCCGCGCAGGCGCTGGTCCGGCACGGCCGCGACAGCGACGATCCCGTCATCACCGAGCGCCTGGTGCGGCTCGCGGACGAACAGGGCCTGGAAGCCATCGCGGAGATGTGGGCCGAAAGCCCGGCCCGCTCGCTGCCGGGAGCACTGTGGCGGCTTTATGCCCTGCGTGCCGCAACCGTCCAGGACCCTGAACGCATCTCCGTCTATTTCCGGGCAGGCAAGGACACCGCGCAGGTGTCCAACGTGGTGGCGGGCGTGGCGGAGCCGCCGGGGGCCGATGAGATGCGGACCATGGCGGATGCCATCCTTTCCGGCGCGTTCGACGGCGAGTTCGACGTCGCGCTGGAACGTTCCGCCGCTTTCTGCCGGGTGGTGGCGCTCGGCCAGGCGACCCTCGCCGATGGTGCCGAGCACGCCAACGAGGCACATGCCAGCAAGCTGACGCGCAACTCGCACCAGCTGGTGAAGACCGCAGAGGACCTGGAGCACGCCGCCAACGCGTGGCGCCTCGGGGAGCTCGACTGAAACCCCCTGCCCAAGCACCGCCAACTGTCAAGATTGACTTGGGCGAAGCATCGTAGAAGACTAAAACCGGTGCCGAACCGCGAAACCCCCGGGCTTCAACACTCAGCCGCCTAGAGCGGCCTACCGCCGAGAGGCGTATCCGGTTCGGCACCATTTTTCTGCCCATTTTGCCGTCCGCCCATTTCAGGCCCGCGGCGAGGGGCCGGTAGAGTTAGCGTCAGTTGCGCGCCCGGGTCAAGTCACACGGCGGCAATCCCCCGCCTTGAACTTTTCCCGGAGACCGGTAAACCACGTGAAGCAGCTGCGCCTATTTCCCCAGGAGCCCGCCGGGCTGAAACTCCTCTCCCAGATGGCCCAGCAGATTGTCCTGGCCAGCGGCACCCTGGCGGAAATCCTGGGAGTCTCGGCTGCAGACCACGCCAAGCTCGTGGAGGACATGCACAACCATGACGCAAAGTCCTCCGAGCTGCACTATGCCCTGCTGACCCACATGCGGACCAGCTTCGTAAACCCGCTCCCCCGCGAGGACATGTACACCCTGTCCCGCTACCTCAACGAAGCCATGGAAAAGATGGACGCCGCGGCCGAATTGGTGGCGCTGTACAAACTGGAGCGGCTCCCCAAGCGCGCCGCGGACCAGCTGGAGATCATCAGCAGGCAGGCTGAACTGACGGTGGACGCCATGCGCCGGCTGAACAACCTGGACGACCTCGAGGACTACTGGATCGAGATCCTCCGCCTCACCAAACGGGCCGAGCGCACGCACCGGGTGTGGGTGGCGGACATGATCTCAGACATGAAGTGGGCCCAGTATTCCCGCAACCGGGACGTGGCCAACCAACTGGTTGAGGTCACCAAGGATATGCGGCGCATCGCCACGCAGGTGGGCAGCATCATCGTCAAGGAATCGTGAGGTGACGGCAGTCTTCTTCGGCGCAGTGGTGCTCCTCACCGCCGCGTTTGCGTTCCTCAACGGCTTCCGGGACGTTTCCCTCTCCACGGCCCTGCCGGTCCGCAACCGGGCACTCACGCCCAGTGTGGCGGTCCTGCTGGCCGCCTTCTTCAACTTTGTGGGGGCGCTCCTGAGCGCCACCCTGGCCGTTGCCGTCAGCCAGACCTGGATCAGCCTGCCATCCGGCACCGATGGCCTGGCCATCCTGGTCTCCGGCCTTCTCAGCGCGTGCGCCTGGGGCCTGCTGATGTGGTGGCGGGGCATCCCCGTCCCCTCGACACACACCCTGGTGGGCGGCCTGGCCGGGGCCGGCGTTGCCAGCCTTGCCGTTGGCGGGGCCGGTGTGGGCGGCGCAGACCAGTCACTCCTGCTGCAGGTGGTCCTGCCGCTCTTACTCTCTCCCCTGGTGGCGTACAGCGGCGCATTCCTCCTGGTGTACCCGGCCACCTGGGCCGCCCGCCACACCCAGCCGAGTGTGGTGAACCAGCGCTTCCGCCGCAGCCAGGCCATTGCCGCCGGCGCGGTGGCATTCGGCCACGGGTTGCAGGACGGCCAGCGGGTCAGCGCCGTGCTGCTGCTCGCCCTGCTCGCGGCAGGATATTCCGACGGCGGGAGCATCCCCGTGTGGGTTGTCCTCCTGTCCGCGGTGATGATTACGGCGGGGACCCTGTTTGGCGGATGGCGGATATCCCACACAATCGGCTACAAGCTCACCAGGGTTGATCCGCTGCGCGGTTCAGTGGCCCAGATCTACAGCGCCCTCATGCTGTTCGTGGGGGCCCTTGCACTGCACTGGCCCCTGTCCACCACCCACACCGTCACCTCGGCGGTCCTGGGAGCCGGCGAGAACCAGCACTTCTCCGTGACCAACCGGAAGCTGGTCATCCGCATCGTGGGGCTCTGGGTCCTCACACCGGTGGCGACGGCGGCACTCGCCTTCGTCCTGGCGTTGGCCCTGTCCGCGGCGGGCTGAGCGCCCGTAATTTTCCTGTACAGTCCCGGCGACGGTGACGTACATTCGAAGGACGTCCCCCAGTGCTGGGTGCCGGGGACCCGTCCGGCGCCGTGTGCAACCGCCGGATTTTGCCGCTGCTGCAACCGGCGGCATGGATGCACATCGCGGAAAAGAGCAGGCATCATGTCTACTTCGAATCCCCGGCGCCCGCTGCCCCAGCCCCGGCAGCTCGGCTGCGCAACATGCGGCACGGAAAACCACGTGACCATCCACGCGATCACGGCCCTGGACCCCGGTGGCGGGGACCTGGTGACGGTGTCCTACACCTGCGATGGCTGCATGCAGTTCCAGGAGCACCTGGCGTACACCACGGACGTCGCTGCCGCCCTCCACCAGGTTCGCTCCATGACGCAGGTCATCATGTTCGGCGATGACTACGTCCATTGCGGCTACCCCATGGAGGAAGCCGGCTTCGAGATTGTGCGGCTCGGCTACCGGACCAGCAGGGCCGGCGACGATCCCAGCGCCGTATGCCTGCCTACCAGGGTCCTGCGCTGCCGGTGCGGTTTCCAGCTGGAAGTCCCGGCCTAGGCGCACCCCGGGGCGCAGCGCCTGCGCGCCCCTGGCTCCGATATTGCCGGATTTACCCGAAGCGGCCGGAAACGTAGTCCTCGGTAGCCTTCTCCACAGGGTTGCTGAAGATGGTGTGGGTGTCGCCAAACTCGATCAGCTTGCCCGGCTTGCCGGTGCCGGCGATGTTGAAGAACGCGGTCTTGTCAGAGACGCGCGCCGCCTGCTGCATGTTGTGGGTCACGATCACCACGGTGTACTGGTCCTTGAGCTCGTTGATGAGGTCCTCGATGGCCAGCGTGGAGATGGGGTCCAGGGCGGAGCATGGCTCGTCCATGAGGATCACCTGCGGCTCCACGGCGATGGCGCGGGCGATGCAGAGGCGCTGCTGCTGGCCGCCGGAGAGGCCGGAGCCCGGCTTGTCCAGGCGGTCCTTAACCTCGTTCCACAGGTTGGCGCCCTTCAGGGAGCGTTCCACCAGGACATCGGCTTCGCCCTTGGAGATCTTCTTGTTGTTCAGCTTCACGCCGGCAAGCACGTTGTCCCGGATGGACATGGTGGGGAACGGGTTAGGCCGCTGGAACACCATGCCGATCTGCGAACGGACCGTCACGGGGTCCACGCCGTTGCCGTACAGGTTGTCTCCGTCGAGGAGGACTTCGCCTTCCACGCGGGCGCCGGGGATGACCTCGTGCATGCGGTTCAGGGTCCGCAGGAACGTGGACTTGCCGCAACCGGACGGGCCGATGAACGCGGTGACGGACTTGGCCTCGATGTTGATGCTGACGTCTTCCACGGCGAGGAAGTCGCCGTAGTAAACGTTCAGGTCCTTGACGTCGATGCGCTTAGACATGGTGTTCCTTCACTAACTGGGGATGAATTGAAGTCTGTCATCCGGCCCGCTGGACCGGAAGGGGCTGCGGGCTCAGCGGCCCGTCTTGGGGGCGAAGATCCTGGCGATCAGCCGTGCGGCGAGGTTAAGGATCATCACCAGGATGATCAGGACCAGCGCAGCGCCCCAGGCCCGCTCCGACGACGGGTCCGGGTTGGCGGGCGAGGTGGGGTTGAGGATCTGGGTGTAGATAAAGGTGGGCAGCGAGGCCATCCAGCCGCCGAAGACGTTGGAGTTGATGCTGGTGGCAAAGCCTGCGGTAACCAGGATGGGGGCCGTTTCGCCGATGACCCGGGCGATGGCCAGGGTTACGCCGGACGCGATGCCGGAGATCGCCGTCGGGATGACCACCTTGAGGATGGTGCGCCACTTCCGCACGCCAAGGGCGTAGGAGGCCTCGCGGAGTTCGTTGGGGACGATCTTCAGCATTTCCTCGCTGGAGCGGACCACCACGGGAATCATGAGGACGGACAGCGCGACGGCGGCTACCGCACCGGTCTTGGTTCCCGGGCCCACCACGGCAAAGAAGAATGCCGCTGCGAAGAGGCCGGCCACGATCGACGGGATACCGGTCATGACGTCCACGAAGAAGGTGATGGCGCGGGCCAGGCGGCCGTCGTTGCCGTACTCCACCAGGTAGATGGCCGTCAGCAGGCCCACCGGCACGGAAATGACGGTGGCGAGGAGGGTGATCTGCACGGTGCCAAGGAGCGCGTGGTAGATGCCGCCGAGGACCGGAGCGCCTTCTTCAACGGCCCGGTTGTCGTAGACGCCGGTGACGCCGTTCATGGAACTGCTGAGGAACCCGGGGTTCAGGAGCCCGGGAATGCCGTTGACCAGCACTGTCCAGATCACCGAGACGAGCGGCAGCAGCGCAACCAGGAAGGAGCCCACCACCAGGCAGGTGGCCAGCCGGTCCTTGGCCTTGCGGGACCCTTCCACGGCGGCGCTCCAGGACACCAGGCCGACGGCGAACAGCAGGGCCGAGACGATGCCCCACCCGAAGGCGTTGAAGCCGATGAGCGCCAGGATGGCGGCGCCCACGATCAGGGCGGCGGCCAGGACGATGTACGGGGCGTACTTGGGCAGCTGGCCCTTGGTCAGTGCCGAGCGCTTGCTGCGCACCGGGGTAAGCGTGGAGGTCATTTAGTTGGCTCCCGAGAATTCTTTGTGCCGGGTGATGATCCAGCGCGCAATCATGTTGACGGCCAGGGTGATGACGAACAGGACCAGGCCGGCGGCAATCAGGGTGCTCACCTTCAGCCCGCTGGCCTCCGGGAAGTTCAGGGCGATCTCGGCGGCGATGGTCTGGTTGCCGGACTGGATGAGGCTGGCGGTCAGCGCACCGGAGGACAGCACCAGGGCCACGGCCATGGTCTCGCCGAGCGCACGCCCGAGGCCGAGCATGACGGCGCTGATGATGCCGGGCCGGGCAAAGGGCAGCACGGACATCTTGATCATTTCCCAGCGGGTGGCGCCGAGGGCCAAAGCGGCTTCCTCATGCAGTTTGGGGGTCTGCAGGAAGATTTCCCGGGACAGCGAGGTGATGATGGGCAGCACCATCACGGACAGGACGATGCCCGCCGTCAGGATGGTCTTGCCGGTGGCCGAGGCCGGTCCCTGGAAGATGGGCAGCCAGCCCATGTTGTCCGCCAGCCAGTTGTAGGCCGGGGAGATCTCCCGCGCCAGGAATGTTGCGCCCCAGGCACCGTAGACCACCGACGGGATGGCGGCCAACAGGTCCACCACGTAGCCCAGGGCTGCGGCCAGGCCGCGCGGGGCGAAGTGCGAGATGAACAGTGCAACGCCGATGGCGATGGGAGTGGCAATCACCAGGGCGATGACGGCGGCGATCAGCGTGCCGATCACGATGGGCCAGATGTAGGCGAAGAAGCCGGCCCCGCCCTGGATTTCTGCGGCGGGGGCGGTGAGCGCCGGGATGGCCTGGACCACCAGGAAGAGTGCGACGCCGAACAGGACGGCGAGGATGAGGCAGCCGGCGGCGAGCGCGGCGCCCGAGAAGACTTTGTCCCCGGCGCGGCCGGCGCCCTGGGTGCTGGTCAGGGAGGTGGCGGTCATTCGACGGCCCTTCGATCGTTAACTGGCACGAAAAAGATTGCTGCGTCCAAACCGAAGTTCCCCGCCTGCCTCTCGGCAGGCGGGGAACCCGGGTTTGGTACGGCTGCTAGGACTTGACCTTGATGGAGTCAATGGCCTTCTGGGCCTTCTCCGCGAGGGAGGAGGACAGCGGGGCGGACTTCGCGGAGTCGGCGGCGGCCTGCTGGCCTGCGTCGGAGACTACGTAGTTCTCGAAGGCCTTGACCAGGTCAACGGTCTCCTGCTTGTCGTAGGTGCTGCAGACCACGTGGTAGGAAACCAGCACCACCGGGTAGGCGCCGGCAGCGGTGGTCTTGCGGTCCAGCTTGATGGACACGTCGTTGGCGGAGCGGCCGTCAACGGGCTTGCCGGCTTCTACAGCCTTGGCGGCGGCGTCGGCGGAGATCTTGACGAACTCGTCGCCCACCTTGATGGAGGCGGTGCCGAGCTTGCCGCCCACTGCGGAGTCGTCGGCGTAGGTCACGGCGCCGGGGGTGTCGGTGACGGTCTTAACCACACCGGAGGTGCCCTTGGCGTTCTCGCCCTGGAGGCTGGCGGGCCAGACACCGGAGGACTTGTCCGTCCAGACCTCGGGGGCAGCGGAGGCCAGGTAGTCGGTGAAGTTGGTGGTGGTGCCGGAGTCGTCAGAGCGGTTCACCGGGGTGACCTTCAGGTCCGGCAGGCTGACGCCCTCGTTCAGGGCGGCAATGGCGGGATCGTTCCAGTTGCTGATCTGGCCGCGGAAGATCTTGGCCACGGTGGTGGCGTCCAGCTTCAGTTCGGTGACGTTGGGGATGTTGAACGCAACGGCGATCGGCGAGATGTAGACCGGGATGTTGATGGCGCCGTCGGGGCCGCAGACGGCCTTGGAGCTTTCGAGCTCTTCGTCCTTGAGGTATGCGTCCGAACCGGCGAACTGGGCGGAGCCGTCAATGATCGCCTTCCGGCCCGCGCCGGAGCCGTCCGGGGAGTACTGCACGGTGGCGCCCTGGTTGGCGGAGGCGAAGCCTGCCTTCCACGCGTCCATGGCTGCGCCGGTGGAGGATGCGCCGATGCCGGTGAGGGTGCCTGTGACCTTGGGGCCGGAGGAAGTCTGGTTGCCGGCAGGCGTGGTGCCCGTGGCGTTGTCTGAGCCACAGGCCGTGAGCGCCAGGGCGCCGGCTGCGATAACAGCGATTGCCGCGTGGCGGCCGAAACGAAGTGCCTTCACTACGTGTACCCCTTCCAGGGTTATTCAGGTGCGGGCGGGGCCGGAGAAACCCTGCCGCGCGATGCGTACGTTCTGTACCTTCAAGAAAGTTATGGGCCGCAGGTAACGGGATGGGCGGCCCAAAGTGAACGGGACCTTAACGACGGCGGGACTTTGGTTAACACTTGCCGGGTCACCATTGCGCAGGTCACATTGATCGCCGTAGTGGGCCTGCCCGGGCGTGAGCGTGCGCGGGAACCTGCGCGGGCAGCAAATAGACTTGACGCCATGGCTCCCGCAGCAGGACTTTCAGCAGGCAGGCACTTCCTGCGCGGCCGCTTCCGCACCGGGATCATCCGGAGCCGCAACTCCCTTGTCCCGGCCATTCAGATGACCGTCTGCGCCGTGGGCGCCTACGCGTTCGCCGAATACGTGCTGGGACACTCGGGGCCGCTGTTCGCCGCCACATCGTCCCTGATTGCGCTGGGGTTCTCCCGTGAGCCTCGGCTGCGCCGGGTCCTGGAGGTGGGCCTGGGCTGCACCATCGGCATCGCCGTGGGCGACCTGCTCCTGCACTGGCTGGGCAGCGGAATCTGGCAGGCCGCCGTCGTACTCCTGTTTTCCATCCTGCTGGCTCGCTTCCTCGACAGCGGCAACATTTTCACCACGCAGCTGGCGCTGCAGTCGCTGCTGGTGGTGCTGCTGCCGGCGCCGTCCGGCGGGCCGTTCACCCGCAGTATCGACGCCGTGGTGGGCGGATTGTGCGCCCTGCTGGTGACCATCCTGATGCCGAAGGATCCGCGAAGGGAGCCGCGCAAGGACGTCCAGAACCTGCTCCATGAACTGGCGGAGGTGCTGCGCGAGTGTGCGGAGGCGCTGGCGCACAGCGATTCCACCAAGGCATGGCACGCCCTGGTCCGCGGCCGGAACTGCCAGCCGCTGGTGGACGGGATGCGGCACTCGCTGCGGGCCTCCAATGAGGTGGCGCGGCTGGCGCCCGCCCATCGCCGGCACCGGGACGAGCTGGACCGGCTCAAGGAGTCCCTCGATTTCATCGACCTGGCATTGCGCAACAGCCGGGTGTTCGCGCGGCGGCTCACCAGCGCCATCAACCACGCGGCGCTCTCCGATGAGGCCACGGAGAACATCGCCGAGGTGCTGCAGGAAACCGCTGCCGCCATCGAGGAGCTCTCGCTGGGCCTCGCGGAAACGCACGACGGCGTCCGCCGCGCCCACCTGCGCACGGCACGGAACGAGCTCAGCGAGATCGCCCTGCGGCTGCACCCGAAGCTGCTCGAGGTGCAGCGGCTGGAGGGCGAAACGGTGGTGATGCTGTTCCGGCCGCTGATGGTGGACCTGCTGGAGGCCACGGGCATGGATGCCCAGGAGGCGCGGGACGTGCTGCCGGCTCTATAGCTGCCGCCCGCGCGCAGGCGGGCGGGGCCGGAGCCCCGATGTCGGTGCCCGCCAGTAGGGTTGGAGGCATGGCAACAAAGACTTCCCGGGCTTCCAAGGCGCCCGCGTACAAATGCGCCGAGTGCGGCTGGACCACCGTCAAGTGGGTGGGTCGCTGCGGCGAGTGCCAGGCGTGGGGCACCGTTGAGGAAACAGGCACGGCCGTTGCACGTACGACGGCGGCCACTACGGTTGTGGAGCCGGCCCGGCGGATTGCCGAGGTGGACGCCACCACGGCCGCGTTCCTGCCCACGGGCGTAGCGGAGCTGGACCGGGTGCTGGGCGGCGGCCTGGTCCCCGGGGCCGTCATCCTGCTGGCCGGCGAACCCGGGGTCGGGAAATCCACGCTGCTGCTGGACGTGGCCGCAAAGTTCGCCCGGACGGCACAGGATGTCCTGTATGTCACCGGCGAGGAATCTGCCGCGCAGGTGAAGCTGCGTGCCGAGCGGATCGACGCCGTGGCCGAATCCCTCTACCTGTCCGCGGAAACGGACCTCGGCCAGGCGCTGGGGCAGGTGGAAAAGATTGAACCGCGGCTCCTGATCGTGGACTCCGTCCAGACACTCAGCAGCGCCGACGTGGACGGCAGCGCCGGTGGCGTGTCCCAGGTCCGGGAGGTGGCGGCCTCCATCATTGCCGCAGCCAAACGGCGGAACATGACCACCCTCCTGGTGGGGCACGTGACCAAGGACGGGTCCATCGCCGGGCCCCGCCTGCTGGAGCACCTGGTGGACGTCGTCTGCCAGTTCGAGGGTGAGCGGCATTCGCGGCTGCGGCTGCTCCGGGCCGTCAAGAACCGCTACGGGCCCACGGACGACGTCGGCTGTTTCGACCTGAACGAGAACGGTATTGAAGGGCTCACCGATCCCAGCGGGCTGTTCGTCAGCCGCACCAAGGATCCCGTGTCCGGCACCTGCATCACCGTGACCATGGAGGGGCGCCGCCCGCTGCTGGCCGAGGTGCAGTCGCTGCTGGCGGAAAGCCCCAACTCCCAGCCGCGCCGGGCCACCAGCGGCCTGGACAGCTCCCGGGTGTCAATGCTCCTGGCCGTGCTGCAGCAGCGCGCCGGAACGCAGCTGCACAAGGATGATTCTTACGTGGCAACGGTGGGCGGGGTAAAGCTCAGCGAGCCCGCCACGGACCTGGCCGTTGCCCTGGCTGTGGCCTCGGCCAAGGCCCGCAAGCCTTTGCCCGTCCGGCTGATCGCCTTCGGCGAGGTGGGCCTGGCCGGTGAGGTCCGGCCGGTTCCCGGCATCAACCAGCGGATCCAGGAAGCCCACCGGCTGGGGTTCACCCACGCCGTGGTCCCTGCCAGCCACACAGGGCCCGGGCCGGTTCCGGCCGGTTTCTCGGTACGCGAGGTGGAACACCTGACCGAGGCGCTCAGCCTGCTGATCGGTTGACCCTCCTTGCCCACCTCTCCCCCAAAACCCCCTTTGGAGTTTTTGGGCAGATACAGTGACTTGCAGGGGGTTTAGCCCCTCATATCTGTCCAAAAACTCCGGGCAGTGGCGGGGTCAGGGGTGCTGCGGAAGCTGGTCCGGATCGTCCCGGTGGGAGCTGAACAGCCACGTGGAGACGTCGCTGCGCAGCACCAGCAGGGGGCCGCCCGTGGAGCTGACGTTTCCCGTGGGCACGTAGTACCCCCTGCCGGAACCAGGCCCGCCGGCGGCCCGGTCCAGGGCGTCCTGGAGGTGGCGGGGCAAGTGGCCCTGCGGCCCCAGGCGGTGAAGCTCATCAAGTTCTTCCGGCGTGAGCCGTCCCATAACCTCAGCGATGTTGGCCATGATGGTCCCTTCGAGCAGAGTGCCTGAAGGAATAACCTAAGGCAGTGCCGTGAACTGCGGGTTAACACCGGAGGGCAGTTTTCCACTTTTTGATTCGACCTTGGAGGGCAGATGCCGGTTCGAAGCGCGGGACTCCTGCTGTATCGGCGGGACACGGACAGCCCCGGCTCAACTCCGGGTGTCCACGTATGGATCGCCCACATGGGTGGACCGTTCTGGGCCCGGAAGGACGCCCATGCCTGGTCCATTCCCAAGGGTGAATACGGTGACGGCGAGGATCCGCTCGCAGCGGCCCTGCGGGAATTCGCGGAGGAAATCGGCACGCCCGCTCCGGCCGCCGAGTACCGGCTGCTGGGTGAGTTCCGGCAGTCCAGCGGCAAGGTCATTGCCGTGTTCACGGCGGAACAGGATTTCCGGCCCGAAAGTATCGTCAGCAACACGTTTCCACTTGAGTGGCCCAAAGGCTCCGGGCGTATCCAGCACTTTCCGGAGATCGACGATGCCCGCTGGTTTCCGGTTCCTGCCGCGCGGGAAAAGCTTGTCAAAGGCCAGATTCCTGTCCTGGACGCGCTGCTGAAGGAGCTCGGCGCTGCCGGATGACGGTGGATGCGAAAGGCCGGTGGTCCGTGACGGACCACCGGCCTTTCCGGCAAACCAGTTTTGTTCCCGAACCTTCCGGGTGGTCACACCTGGACGGCAGGATGTTCCAGCGTTGCAGCCTTTGCCCGGGCGATCATCGCAACGCTGACGTCGTCGCCGGAACAGACCATGGTCCGTCCGCCGCCGTCGCGCCGGATCATCCAGAACACACTGCGGTCCGCTGCAATCATGTCGATCGTCCCGGATACGGCCGTTCCCCGGGCCGCCATCACCTCGACGTCGTCGCCCCGGCCCAGCCTGGACCAGTCAGGGACCTGCACCTGGACCGGGGCCGCCACGCGGACCGGCCCACGCCTGGCAGCGATCCTGCGAAGAGGGCTGCGCTGATACATGCCGGCTCCCGTTCCTGCTAGAAGTTTCCGCCGGCGGCCTTGACGGCCAGCACGGGACGGTCGGCCTGCATGAGGATCTGCTGCGCGTGGCTCCCCAGGATGAACTTGCCCACCTGGGTGCGGTGCCGCAGCCCAATGACGATAAGCGAGGCATCCACCTCCCGTGCAACGTCCAGGAATTCGTCGGCGAGGTCGTGCTGGTACGGCGGCTGGATGACTGTTGCCTTGATGCCGGCGGCCGTAGCGCGGGCCGCGGCCTCGGCCAGTACGTCCTCAGGGGCGACGGACTTGTCCACCAGTGCACCCTGGCGGGCCGAGTTGACGATGAACAGTTGCTGGTTCCGCAGTTGCGCCTCCGCGATGCCTGCGGTGAGGGCAGCCTCCCCGGCAGGCGTGGGGACGAACCCGACGATGATGCTCATACCTTCTCCTTGATGTTGTTGGCGCCGTTGTTGGTGCCGTCGCCGGCCAAGGCGGATGCCGCCGTCGTGCGCTTGCGCTTGGCGATTAGGCTGCGGATGCCCGGCATCACTGCAACCAGGACGAAGACCGCCAGCAGGGTGGCCGAGATGGGCCGGGTGAAGAATCCGGTGGGGTCGCCGTCGAACACCAGGAGCGAGCGGCGGAGGGAGCTTTCCAGCAGCTCGCCCAGGACGAAGGCCAGGACCAGCGGGCCGGGTTCGAACCCGAACTTCTTCATCAGGTAGCCCACCACGCCGAAGACCACTACCAGCGTCACATCGAACATGCTGTTGTTGATGGTGTAGGCACCCAGCAGCGTGATCAGTGCGGTGATCGGGGCGAGGATGGCGGCGCGGACCCGCAGGATCCGCACGAAGATTCCCACCAGCGGCAGGCTCATGATCAGCAGCAGGATATTGCCGATGTACATGGAGTTCACCACGCCCCAGAACAGCTCGGGTTCCTGCTCCACAAGCTGCGGTCCCGGGGTGACGCCCTGGATCAGCAGTGCACCGAACATCAGGGCCATGGTGGCGTTGGCGGGGATTCCCAGGGTCAGCAGCGGAATGAACGACGACGTTGCTGCCGCGTTGTTCGCCGTTTCAGGTCCGGCTACGCCTTCGGGCGCACCCTTGCCGAACCGCTCGGGCTGCTTGGCGCGCTTCTTTTCCATGGCGTACGAGGCCATGGAGGCGATGGTTGCGCCACCGCCGGGAAGGATGCCGAGGAAGAATCCGAGCACGGACCCGCGGCCGATGGCACCTGAGGCATGCTTCAGTTCGCCCTTCGACGGCCAGACGTTGGAAACCTTCGACGGCGCCTTGGCGGCGCGGTGCCGTTCCTCAAGGTTGTAGAGGATCTCGCCGAGGCCGAAGATGCCCATGGCGATCGGCACGAAATCGATGCCATCCGCGAGCTGGATGCTGCCGAAGGTGAAACGGCTCTCGCCGGTAAAGATGTCGCGGCCCACGGTGGCCAGCAGGAGGCCCACCGACGCGGCGATCAGTGCCTTGGCCTTGGACCCGCCGCTGATGGTTGCCACGAGCAGAATGCCAAGCATGGCCAGTGCGGAATACTCGGGTGGCCCGAAGTCCAGGGCGAAGCCTGCCACCAGCGGCGCCAGGAAGGTCAGGCCGATGATGGCCGCCGTGCCGCCAATGAACGAGCCGATGGCGGCCAGGCCCAGCGCGGTGCCGGCCTTGCCTTGCCGGGCCATCTGGTAACCGTCAAAAACGGTGACCACGGAGGATGCTTCACCCGGAAGCCGCAGCAGCACCGACGTGATGGTGCCGCCGTACTGGGCCCCGTAGAAGATACCCGCGAGCATGATGATGGCCGTCACCGGTTCAACGCCGTAGGTCAGGGGCAGCAGGATGGCGATGGTGGCGGCCGGTCCCAGGCCGGGGAGCACGCCGATCAGCATGCCGATGACGACGCCGATCAGGCAGTACAGGAGGTTCATCGGTTCCAGGACGACCGAGAAACCGTTAATCACAGGATTCAGAAAATCCACGGTGGTCTCCTAGAAGAGGTGGGGAATGGACGTGCCCAGGGCCAGGATGAAGATCGCGTAGAACGCAACCACCACCAGGACACTGATCAGGATGGTTGAGCGCCAGGTTTCGCCGCCGAGGAATTTCATCCAGATGACGCACAGGACCAACGCGGGGATTTCGAAGCCGATCACCGGCATCAGGGCAACCATCGTGGCGAGCGTGGCCAGGCCAATCAGCGGGGCAAGCGACATCCGGGTGAATTTCTCGGCGTCCCGGTTGTGGCGGCCCAGGATCAGCTGGAAGAGCCCGAGCGCCACCATCACGCAGCTGGCCATGAAGGGCCACAGCCCGGGCTGCGGGGCCGACAGTGTTCCCAGGCCCATGGCCACCGAAAGGACCAGGGCGCCGATGCCGACGCCGAGCACCACCAGGGAGGACGCGGCATTGGCCAGCGGCCCGGCAGCAGGAGGCTTTTCCTCTTCCCATTGCGCCGCGAGCTGCTCAGGGGTCAGGGATTCGGGCAGGTCGTTGGTGGCGTCCGCGCCGGGCGTGACGGCGGTGCTGCCGTCACGCCCGGCGGATACTGCTGGAGTTGTCTCCATGGTCCTTACTTGTTCCCGCCGAGGCTGATGTCGTACTTCTCCACCAGCTCCTTGTATTTCTCGGCGTAGCCCTTCCATTCAGTGACCACTTCCTCGCCGCTGAGCTCCTTGGGCGTCAGCAGGTTCTTCTTGTTGAACTCCTTGTAGGCGTCCGTCTTGAAGGTGTCCTGGAAGGATGCCAGGAGCTTATCCTTGACCTCCTGCGGGGTGCCCTTGGGTGCTGCCACCGCACGGTACTGGGCCACCGGGACGTCGTAGCCGGCTTCCTTGGCGGACGGCACATCGGGCAGGAAGCTGTTGCGCTCCTCGGAGAAGACGAGCAGCGGGGAGACCTTGCCGGCTTCGATCTGCGCCATGGCCTCGCCGAGCTGGATGGTGGCCAGTTCAACCTGGTTGCCCAGGACGGCGGTCAGTGCGGGCTTGCCGCTGTCGAAGGGAACGTCGGTGCCCTTCACGCTGGCCTGCTTGAACAGGACGGTCTGGGCCAGCTGGCTGCCGGTGCCCACACCCGTGGTGCCGAACGTGACGTTGCGGCCGGCGCTGGTGACGTCCTTGAAGCTCTTGAAGCCTGACTGCTGGCTGGCCACGAGGACATAGTCGTCCTGGGAGAGCCCGGCGATGATGTCCAGGTCATCGATGTTGACGGCTTCATCGGCACTGACGGCCAGCGGGGTAATGGTGATCAGCGATGCGGTGAGCAGTACCAGTTCCTGGCCGTCTGCGGTCTTGCCTGCCACTTCCTTGGTGGCCAGGGCTCCGTTGGCACCGGGTTTGTTGACTACCGGCATGGGGGAACCGAGGGTCTTAGTAGCCCCTTCAGCCAGGGCGCGGGCGATGAGGTCGGTACTGCCGCCGGCCGCCTGGCCGACGGTGAGCGTCACCGGACCGCTGGGGAACTTGGACGAGTTGCCGGCCGCGGCGCCGCCGCCAACGTTGCCGCCGCATGCCGTCAGGGCCAACAGCGTGAAGGCCGACGCAGTGCCGAGGATGGCGCGGCGGGTGGGGAAGTGCTTCATTGGAACTCCTCATTAGTCTCCGGGTGGGGCCCGGAACAATCTGTGAATCGGGTCACCCCGTTCGCTTTGTCGAGTGTAGGGAGCGGTTATGATGCCTGTCTAAGCCCATATCTGCATCATTTGATACCCGGAAGGCATCATGTTTACTTTCGACCAGCTGGCCGGGTTCATCGCCGTGGCCGAGGAACTCCACTTCGGGCGGGCGGCCGAGCGGCTGAACATGACGCAGCCGCCGCTGAGCCGGCAGATCCAGAAGCTGGAAAAGATCGTCGGGGCCGAACTGCTGGAACGGGACAACAGGAAAGTCACCCTGACCTCGGCCGGCGAAGCCTTCCTGGACGAGGCGAGGCGGCTGATGGCACTTGCCGAGCGGGCCCCGGTGACAGCCCGCCGGATTGCTTCGGGACGCTCGGGCGTCCTGCGGGTGGGGTTCACCGCTGCCAGCGGCTTCAGCATCCTGGGCCCGCTCCTCGGCGAACTGGCGGGCATCATTCCGGATGTGGACATTGACCTGCAGGAACTGGTGACGGGCGAACAGCTCAGCGGCCTCCTGACCGGGGAACTCGATCTGGGCCTGGCCCGGCCGCCGTTCGACAGCGAAACTTTTGACTCACACCTGCTCTACCGCGAATCCATGGTGGTGGCGGTGCCGGCCGGGCACCCGCTGACCCTGCTCGCCCGGGACATCACGGCCGAGGACTTCAAGGACGAGCCGCTGATCATGCACTCCCCCACCCAGGCCCGCTACTTCTACGACCTTGTGGTGCGGATGCTGCCTATCCGCCACGCCAACGTGGTGCACACCGTCAGCCAGATCCTCACCATGGTTTCGCTGGTGGCCGCCGGCCGCGGCCTGGCCTTCGTGCCTCACTCCGCCACCCTGCTGGGCATCAAGGACGTCGAGTTCCTGCCGCTTGAGGCCGGACGCGGGGAGGAAGTGGAACTGCACGCACTATGGAACCGCCGGATCACCAACCCGGCCCTGGCCCGCCTGCTGCGCGACCTGGAATTCGCCATGGAGTAAATCCCGAAGGCCGGGCACCGCAAGCATCACCGCTTTGGTACCCGCGCGATCATGATGCAGCAAAGGTATCAATACATATAAAAAAACACTTAGACAGGCATCAGCGGCGCTCCTACGCTGGGAGGGAATCATCGGCCTGCCGCCTTCGCGGCGCACACACCCGGAGGACCACACCGTGGCAAAGTACACCCCCAATGAACTGGCGGACACCCTCAAGGAAGGCCTGCTGTCCTTCCCCGTGACATCCTTCGATGCCAACCTCCAGTTCGATGAGGAGAACTACCGCAAGCACCTGGCCTGGCAGGCAAGCTTCCCCGTGGCCGGCCTCTTTGCCGCGGGCGGCACCGGCGAAGGCTTCTCCCTGACCCCCGCCGAGTCCGAGCGCGTAGTCCGCACCGCCGTCGACGAAGTGGGCAGCCGTGTTCCGGTCCTCGCCTCGGCAGGCGGATCCACAGCCCAGGCCATCGAGAACGCCAAGGCCGCCGAAGCCGCCGGCGCCGACGGCATCCTGCTCCTGCCGCCGTACCTGACCGAGGCCGACCAGGCCGGCCTGGTGGAGCACGTCAGCGCCGTCTGCCGCGCCACGTCCCTCGGCGTGATCATCTACAACCGCGCGAACGCCATCTACAAGGACACCACGGTGGCCACATTGGCGGACCGCCATGCAAACCTCATCGGCTTCAAGGACGGTGTGGGCGACCTCGAACACGATGCCCGCGTCTACGCCAAGCTCGGCGACCGGCTCTTCTACCTGGGCGGCCTGCCCACAGCCGAAACCTTCGCGCTGCCCCTGCTCCAGCTCGGGATGAGCACCTACTCCAGCGCCATGTACAACTTTGTTCCGCAGTTCGCCCTGGACTTCTACCAGGACGTCCGCAACCAGGACCGCACCGCCGTAAACAAGAAGCTCAACGACTTCGTCATCCCCTACCTGGATATCCGCGACCGCGTGAAGGGCTACTCTGTGTCCATCGTCAAGGGCGGCCTCGACGCAATCGGCCGTTCCGCTGGCCCGGTCCGCACGCCGCTGCAGAACCTGGCGCCGCAGGACCTCGCGGACCTCAAAGCCCTGATCGCCACCGTTTCCTAACCGTCACCGAAGACACAGGAGCAATCCATGACCCTCACCGGACATTCACTCATCGCAGGCCGGACGGTTGCCGGCGAAGGCAAGACCACTTTCGGGTTCAACCCCGCCACCAACGAGGCCCTCGAGCCCGCCTACACGCTGCTCACCGAAGAACAACTCGCCACGGCCACCGCGGCAGCGAAAGATGCCTACCCGTCCTTCAGCACCCTGGATCCGGAAACCCACGCGTCCTTCCTCGAGTCCATCGCCGAGAACATCGAAGCGATCGGCGATGAACTGCTGGTCCGCGCCGGCCAGGAAACCGGCCTGCCCGCCGCACGGCTGACCGGCGAACGCGCCCGCACCACCGGACAGCTGCGCCTCTTCGCCGCCGTGGTCCGCCAAGGCGATTACCGCGGCGTCCGCATCGACCCCGCCATCCCGGACCGGGCACCCCTGCCCCGCGCAGACATCCGCCAGCGCCAGATCCCCCTGGGCCCAGTCGCCGTATTCGGCGCCAGCAACTTCCCGCTGGCCTTCTCCACCGCCGGGGGCGACACCGCCTCGGCCCTCGCCGCCGGCTGCCCCGTGGTCTTCAAGGCCCACAACGCCCACCCCGGCACCAGCGAACTCGTAGGCCAGGCCATCGCCAAGGCCGTCCAGGACAACGGCCTGCACCCCGGCGTGTTCTCCCTGATCTATGGCCCCGGCTCCAGCATCGGCCAGGCCCTCGTGGCAGACCCCGCCATCAAGGCCGTCGGCTTCACCGGATCCCAGTCCGCCGGCATCGCCCTTATGAAGACCGCCGCCGCGCGCCCGGAACCCATCCCGGTCTACGCCGAAATGTCCTCCCTCAACCCCGTCTTCGTCTTCGACGGCGCCCTCACCGGCGATCCCGAAAGCATCGACGCACTCGCCGCCGCCTACGTCACCGCCGTCACCGGATCCTCAGGGCAGCTCTGCACCTCCCCCGGCCTGCTCTTCGCCCCCGCAGGCGAGGCAGGCGACAAATTCGCCGCCGCCGTCGGACGCGCCGTGGCCGCCAGCGCCGGTCAGACCATGCTCACCGCAGGCATCGCCGGGTCCTGGAACACCGGCACCGGGGCACTCAGCGCAGCCGACGGCGTCGAACTCATCGGCCAGGGCACCCCCGGCCCCACCGAGAACGCCCCCGCACCGGCGATCTTCGGCACCGGCGTGGAGCAGTTCACCACCAACCACGTCCTCCACGAAGAAATCTTCGGCGCCGCCTCCCTGGTTATCCGCTACACCGGCACCGAAGACCTGCTGGCGGCAGCCTCCCGGATCGAGGGCCAGCTCACCGCCTCCCTGCACCTCACCGAGGCCGACTACGCGACGGCGGCACCCCTGATCCCCGTCCTCGAACAAAAAGTAGGCCGCATCATCGTCAACGGCTGGCCCACCGGCGTCGAAGTAGGCCACGCCATGGTCCACGGCGGCCCCTTCCCCGCCACCTCCGATACCCGCACCACCTCCGTGGGAACCCTCGCCATCAACCGCTTCCTCCGCCCGGTCGCCTACCAGAACATCCCCCAGGAACTGCTCCCCGCACCCCTGCAGGACACCAACCCCTGGCACCTCAACCGCCGCATCGACGGCGACGTCGTGGCAGCACCCCAGAAGGCTGGGGTTGGCGCATGAGCGGCCAGCCCACCATTGCCGGTGTTGAGGTAGTTCCGGTCGCCGGGCACGACAGCATGCTGATGAACCTCAGTGGTGCGCACGGCCCGTTCTTCACCCGCAACGTTGTCATCCTGACCGACTCCGACGGGCGCACCGGACTGGGCGAGGTACCCGGTGGCGAAAAGATCCGCACCACCATCGAGGAAGCCGGCGCCCTGCTCAAGGGGAAACCGGTGGCCCGCTACCGCTCGCTGCTGCGGGACGTCGCTGCGGAGTTCGCCGACCGCGACGCCGGCGGCCGCGGGCTGCAGACCTTCGACCTGCGCACCACCGTCCATGCCGTCACCGCCGTTGAATCGGCCCTGCTGGACCTGCACGGCCAGTTCCTCGGTGTTCCCGTGGCGGAACTGCTCGGCGACGGGCAGCAGCGCACGTCGGTGCCCATGCTGGGTTACCTGTTCTTCGTGGGCGACCACAAACGGACCGACCTGCCCTACCTCGTGGAGGAATCGCCGTCGGACCGCTGGGAAGAACTCCGCCGCCAGGAGGCAATGACTCCGGAAGCCGTCGTCGCCCTCGCCGAGGCCGCGCAGGAGCGCTACGGTTTCAGTGACTTCAAGCTCAAGGGCGGCGTCCTGTCCGGCGACGACGAGGTGGACGTGGTCACGGCCCTGGCCAAGCGTTTCCCGGATGCCCGGGTCACCCTGGACCCCAACGGCGGATGGCTCCTCGATGACGCCATCCGGCTGGGCAAGCGGATGCAGGGCGTGGTGGCATACGCCGAGGACCCGTGCGGCGCCGAGGGGCGCTTCTCCGGCCGCGAAGTCATGGCCGAATTCCGCCGGGCCACCGGCCTGAAAACGGCCACCAACATGATCGCCACGGACTGGCGCGAGATGTCCCACGCCATCCGCAGCAATGCCGTGGACATTCCGCTGGCTGATCCGCACTTCTGGACCATGCACGGCTCGGTCCGCGTGGCGCAGCTGTGCAACGAGTTCGGCCTCACCTGGGGCTCGCACTCGAACAACCACTTCGACATCTCGCTGGCCATGTTCACCCACACCGGCGCCGCGGCCCCGGGTGAGATCACCGCCCTGGACACGCACTGGATCTGGCAGGACGGCCAGGGCCTGACCAAGAACCCGCTGCAGATCAAGGCAGGCGCCATCGAGGTCCCGGCCGCACCCGGCCTGGGCATCGAACTGGACCGTGAGGCACTGGACAGGGCCCACCAGCTGTACCTGGAGCACGGCCTGGACGCGCGGGACGACAGCATCGGCATGCAGTACTACATCGACGGCTGGTCCTTCGATCCGAAACGGCCCTGCCTGGTCAGGTAGGACCGCGGCAGCCGCCCCGGACCGGGAACGCAGCTGCCACAAACCTGGGGGCCCCTTTTGTTCTGCACGCCGGACACAAAAGGGGCCCTCCCCATGCCTGTCCCCTAAAGTAATTGAGTCGCTGTGGCGCGCCCCACATTCCCCCGCCCCACAGCCGGCAGCTAGATCTATCCCAAAGGAAATACTCAATGGTGTCTGTGGACAATGCCGTCACGGACGTGGCCTCGGCCACGAAGAAATTCTTCAAGCGCGTCCTGCCCATCATGCTGGTGATGCTGGTCTGCAACCAGCTGAACCGCTCCAACATCGGGTACGCGCAGGACCACCTTCAGGCCGACGTGGGCATCGGCGCCGCGGCCTACGGCTTCGGCGCGGGCCTGTTCTTCATCGCCTACGCCATCTTCGAGCTTCCCAGCAACGTGATGATGGAGAAGTACGGCGCCAAAATCTGGCTGACCAGGATCATGATCAGCTGGGGCATCGTCTCCTTCCTGATGGCGTTCGTGCAGAACGAAACCATGTTCTACGTCCTCCGTTTCCTGCTGGGCGCCGCAGAGGCCGGGTTCTTCCCCGCCGTCATTTTCTACTTCGCCCGCTGGGTCCCCGCGGGGCAGCGCGGCAAGGCCACCGCCATCTTCATCGCCGGTTCCTCCGTGGCCGCGGCGATCTCCGGCCCGGTGGCCGGTGCCCTCCTGAGCCTGCAGGGTGTACTTGGCCTGCGCGGCTGGCAGTGGCTGTTCGGTTTCGAGGGAGCGCTGTCCGTTGTTGTGGGCATGGCCGTGTTCTTCGTCCTGGACGCCGGCATCAAGGATGCCAAGTGGCTCTCCCCGGCCGAAAAGTCCGCACTCACGCAGGCCATCAGTGACGAGGACGCCCAGCACTCCGCTGCCAACGGCGACAACACAGGCGACAAGACAGGCGCCACTGCCGGCAAGCTCAACCGCTGGAAGATGCTGCTTAACCCGCAGATCCTGCTGCTGTGCGGCATCTACTTCTCCGTGCAGCTGTCCATCTACGCCAACACGTTCTGGCTGCCCAGCATCATCAAGCAGATCCCCGGCACCACGGACCTGACCGTGGGCTTCCTGTCCTCCATTCCCTGGGTCTGCGCGGTGTTCGCGATGTACTTCGCCGCCAAGATGCAGGACAAGGCAAAGTCCAAGAAGCCGCTGCTGGTGGTGGCGCTGCTGGTGGCTGCAGTGGGCACGTTCGCGGCCGCCATCGCCTCACCGGTGCTGGCACTGGTGTTCCTGGCGGTCGCCGCCATGGGCTTCAAGAGCGCTTCGCCGCTGTTCTGGACCATCCCGCAGTCCGGACTGCACCCGCTGGTCCTGGCCCCCGCCATCGCCATCATCAACTCGCTGGGCAACCTTGGCGGCTTCGTGGCGCCGTTCGGCTTCGGCATCATCAAGGAGCAGACCGGCAGCGTGGTCCCCGGCCTGTTCGCGCTGGCCGCCGCGTCGACTGTCGCCGCCGGCCTGGTCTACTTCCTGAAGGAGCGCCGCAGCGGAGGGGACGCCGTCGTGGATTCCGCGAAACCCTCAGCCAAGGCGGCGGAGGCGGCCGACGAACCAGTGGCCGCCCGCGCCTGACCCGTAACACCATCCAAATCGCTGGAACGGTGCGGGAACGCTGACTCGGTGCAGCGTCCCCGCACCGTTCCAGCGTTCCCGGCGTTTTTGGCTACGCGCCCGCGATCACCAGCGCCACGCTGTGTCCGCCGAAGCCGAACGCGTTGACCAGACCGGTGCGGGCTGAGGCGGGCAGGGCGTGCGCAGGTCCGGTGACGACGTTCAGGTCCACCTCGGCGTCCACGGCCTCCACGTTCAGCGTCCCGGGAAGTTGCGCGGTGCGCAGCGCTTCGAGGACCACGACGGCGGCCAGGGCGCCGGCGCCGCCCAGCAGGTGGCCGGTGTGCCCCTTGGTGGACGTCACGGGCACCTCGGTGCCGAAGATGGCGCTGATGGCCTGGCCCTCCAGCCGGTCCCCCACGGGCGTTGAGGTGGCGTGCGCGTGGACGAAACCGATATCCGCCGGTTCCATCCCGGCCGAGGCCAGCGCTTTTTGCATGACGCGGCGCTGCATGGCAGGGTCCGCCGCCACGATGTCGTTCGCGTCGGAGGTCACTGCACCCCCGGCAACTTCGCCGAGGATCGCGGCGCCCCGGGCCCGGGCGTGCGCTTCACTTTCCAGCACCACAATCCCGGCCCCCTCGGACAGCACGAAGCCGTCCCGGCCGCCGTCGAACGGCCGTGACGCTTCCGCCGGATCACCCGGGCGCGTGGACAGCGCACGGATCTGGGAAAAGCCGCTGATCACGAGGTCGTTGATGGAGGCGTCCACGCCGCCGGCGATGACGACGTCGGCAGCACCGGAGCGAATCATCTCGGCTGCCTGGACAATCGCCTCAGCCCCGGAAGCGCAGGCGCTCACGGGAGTACGCGCGCCGCCGCGGGCACCGAGGTCGATGGACACCCAGGCTGCGGGGCCGTTGACCATCAGCCGGGTCAGGGTGTGCGGCGAGACCTTGCGGGGTCCCGAGGCCGCCAGCACCCGGTCCTGCTCGATGGTGGACCCCAGCCCGCCATAGGCGGAGCCGATCACCACGGCGAACCGTTCCGGGTCCACCTCAGGGGCGCCGGCCTGCGTCCAGGCTTCGCGGGCGGCGATGAGTGCCAGCTGTCCACACCGGTCCATGCGCTTCAGTTCCCGGGTGCTGAGGTGCTGCGAGAGGTCCGCGGACACCTGCCCGGCGATTTTGACGGGCAACTGCCCGGCCCAGTCCTCCTCCAGCGCGGTGATGCCGGATTCCCCGGCGAGCAATGCTTCCCAGGTTTCGCTGACGCTGGCGCCAAGTGGATTGATGGTGCCGGCGCCGGTGACGAGGGCGCGCGGCTGGGCCGTGGTGGGTTCCGTCATTGGTGCCCTTACTTTGCGGGGTTGTGCGTGCCGATGGGCACCAGGGTCAGGTCCGGGTGGTTCTTTTCGATCCGGCGCAGGGCCCAGACGTCATTGAACAGGGCGAGGTATTCGCCGTCGGACCGCAGGAGCACCTCCGCGCCCGGAACGTTGGCCAGCGCGGGCATGGCGTCCGCCGTCGAGATCCTGGCCAGCGAGTACGGCAGGCGCTCCAGGCGCATGGGGGCGCTGAAATCGTGCGCCATCCGGTCCTCCACCACCTCGAACTGCATGGGGCCGACGGCGGCGAGCACCGGCGCCTGGTCACCGCGGACGTCGGAGCGGAGCACCTGGATGACGCCCTCGTGCTCGAGCTGTTCGATGCCGCGGCGGAACTGCTTGAACTTGCTGGGGTCCTTGGAGCGGGCCACCTGGAAGTGTTCCGGCGCGAAGAGCGGGATGGCCGGGTACTCCACGGAGTCTTCGAGGAAGAGGCTGTCACCCACGCGCAGGGAGGAAGCGTTGACCAGTCCCACCACGTCGCCGGGGTAGGCCTCGTCGATGACTTCGCGTTCGCGGCCGAACACCTGCTGGGCGTACTTGGTGGCGAAGGACTTGCCGGTGCGGGTCTGGGTGACCACCATGCCGCGTTCGAAGACGCCGGAGCACACGCGGATGAAGGCCACATGGTCCCGGTGGGCCTTGTTCATTCCGGCCTGGACCTTGAACACAAAGCCCGAGAACGGGGACTCGACGGGGCGGGGGCTGCCGTCCACGTCCGGGCGGGGCGCCGCGGGTGGGGCGAAGTCCACCAGTGCGTCCAGCAGCTCCTTGACGCCGAAGTTGAGCGCGGCGGAGCTGAACAGGATGGGGGTGGCCTTACCGGCGTGGAAGGCGTCGACGTCGAACTCCAGGTTTGACTCGACTACCAGGCCGGCTTCATCCACGGCGTCAGACCAGTTGCTGCCCTGGCTTTCGGCGGCTTCCTCCGGCGTGAAGTACTCGGTCAGGGCGATCTGGGCGCCGGCGTTGTTGCGTTGGAACCGGGCGAACCGGTCGTTGCGCAGGTCCCACACACCGCGGAAGTCACCGGAGATGCCCACGGCCCAGGTCAGCGGCATGGGCTGCAGGCCGGTGCGTTCGGTGATCTCGTCCATCAGCGCCAGCGCGTCCAGGCCGGGACGGTCCCACTTGTTGATGACGGTGATGATGGGCAGGTTCCGCTGCTTGCAGACCTCGAAAAGCTTCATGGTCTGGGTTTCCAGGCCCTTGGCGGCGTCCACCAGCATCACGGCACAGTCGACGGCGGCCAGCACGCGGTAGGTGTCCTCGGAGAAGTCGGCGTGGCCGGGGGTGTCCAGGAGGTTGATGACCGTGTCCCGGTAGGAGAACTGCAGGGCCGCGGAGCTAATGGAGATGCCTCGGTCCTTTTCCATCTGCATCCAGTCCGAGACCGTTTCCTTGCGGTTGGCCTTGCCGCTGGAGGCGCCGGCGGTGCCGATCACCTTGGCGTGCAGGGCGAGGGCTTCCGTGAGGGTGGACTTGCCGGCGTCGGGGTGGGAGATGACGGCGAAGGTCCTGCGGCGGCCCGCTTCCTTGTGAATCGCATTGATCCGGGCGGGGGTCAGGACATCTTGGGACACGGTGCTACTTTCGCTGCGGTTGCGGCTGGATGAAGCCAAAGTCCAATTTTATCGCAGTGCCGCAAACCGGCACCGGTCCGCTTAACACCCGCGAAACCGGCAGTTCAAGGCAGCGAAATGACGGCCCGCTACCGTGGCGGCATGACGACGCCGGGTAACCCCTTCCACGATCCTTTCGCCTCCACCATCGCTCCTGGCAGGATGCAGGAGCACAGTACGGGCCAGGGTGACGCCGGGCAGCACCCAAAGGGCGTCCAGTCGGCGGCAGAACTGAAGGCGCTCCGGGCAGCATCGCTCGCCAGGGTCAGCAGGGACCTGGAGCGGATGCTCCGGGTCCGGGCGCGCTGAAGCGGGCGTTCCTTCCCCTTCGGACCTGCCTGCCCACCCGTCCGCTTCGGTGTTTGGCTCCAGGATCACGTAGGTTGCCGGCTGAAAAGGCATGATGGGTGCATGCGCAGCATAGAGCTGGTGTTCGACGACGATACCGAGTCCGCCATCAGGGCCGATTGGGTGCGGCTCGCCGGGGCCGGACTTCCGAGCCTTGCCAGTCATACCGGTGCCAGCAACCGGCCGCACCTCACGCTCGCGGCAGGGGCGGAACTCTCCGTGCCGCCCCTTCACGCCTTTGAGGGGGCGTTTCCCCTGGCCGCCGCCTTCTCGGGCGCGCAGGTTTTTGCCGCGGGGCGGGACAAATATGTCCTGGCCCGGTCCGTGGTGCTGACCATCCCGCTCCGCAAAGCGCACCAGCGCCTGCACCGGGGGATCGGCGGCGCCGTCCCGCAAACCCTTCCCGGGGCCTGGACGCCGCATGTGACCCTGGCCCGGCGGCTTACTGGCGAACAGCTGGGCCAGGCCATGGACCTCCTGGACCTCAAGCTGGACGGGCGCATGGTGGGCGCGCGGCTCTGGGACAGCAGCACAAAGTCGGTCACCGGGCTCTGACCCCCTCCCGGACCCGGCCGGGCTCATCAGCCTGCCGTCCTGCGGCCAAAGTGCATGCTGCGCGGGCTGCGCCGCAGGCCCGGTGCAGGCATTTCAGGGACACCCCCAATGGTGCACTTTGGGGCTTGCCCATGCGGAATTTGAAGGTACTTGCCCCTATCATTGTGCTTGCGGGAAAATGAGTACTTTTGATCCGGCCGGTGAAACAGGGATGCCGGTATTCTTGCGGGGTTTCTGCCCGCACCTTTGAAGGGAAAACTTATGGCGCGGAGCCCCGAAGAATCGCTCAGGGCAACTCTGGGCAGGGTGGCCCCCGGTACTCCCCTCCGCGACGGCCTCGAACGCATCCTCCGCGGCCGCACCGGTGCACTGATCGTTCTTGGTTCGGACCGTACCGTCGATTCGATCTGTTCCGGCGGCTTTGACATCGGCATCGAGTTTTCACCCACGCGCCTGCGTGAACTGGCCAAGATGGACGGCGCCATCATCTGCGACAAGGACGCCGGCAACATCCTGCGCGCGGCAGTCCAACTGGTTCCCGATTCCAGCATCGAAACCCAGGAATCCGGAACCCGCCACCGTACCGCCGAGCGCGTCGCCATCCAGACCGGCGTTCCCGTGGTGTCCGTCAGCCAGTCCATGCAGATCATCGCCCTGTACGTCAACGGCCTGCGGCACGTGCTGGAGGGCTCCGAAAAGGTCCTGGCGCGGGCCAACCAGGCCCTGGCCACGCTGGAACGCTACCGTGCCCGGCTGGACCAGGTGACCAGCTCCCTGTCCGCCCTGGAGATCGAGGCGATGGTCACCGTCCGGGACGTGGCCGTGACACTGCAGCGGCAGGAGATGGTCCGCCGCATCTCGGAGGAAATCTCGCAGTACGTGCTGGAACTGGGCGAAGACGGCCGGCTCCTCTCGCTCCAGCTCGATGAACTGACGGTGGGCCGCGGGCCGGGCAGCGACGTCATCATCCGCGACTACGCGGGCCCGGATGCGTCTCCCGAGGACATTGACAAGGCCGTCAGCGCCCTCCTGAACCTGGGCCCCACCGAGCTGATCGACCTTGGCAAGATCTCCGGGATCATCGGCTTCGCCGGCGGGGTGGATACGCTGGACGCCGTTGTCCAGCCCCGCGGTTATCGCCTGCTCTCCGGGCTGAAGGCCGTACCCAAGGCAGTAGCGGACCGGCTGGTGGACCACTTCGGCGGGCTGCAGTTCCTGATGGCCGCCACCATCGATGACCTCATGACCGTTGACGGCATCGGCGACCAGCGCGCACGGACTGTCCGTGAGGGCCTCAGCCGGATGGCCGAAGCCAGCCTGCTGGACCGTTTCCTCTGACCCCGGTACGGCCATGCGGGCCGCACGGACGGGCAGGGCCGGGCAGGTCCCCCGTGGCGCCTAGTTCAGCTGGAATACAGCTTTCGGGCTGGCTTTGGAGCCGAGCTTCGCAGTGAAGATGTAGTACGCCCCGCCGGTTCCGGGCTTGGCCGCCACAGCCTGGCATCCCTCCACGGTCCGGTTCCGCTGCCACGTGAAATTGGCTGTTTCGCTGGCACCGGGCGCCAGGGTCTTTTCCAGGTCCTCGCTGGCAGCCTGGCAGTCCTTGGACGAAAAGACCCGGTCAGCGCCGCTTGTCACGAGGAACTCCATCTGGGAGGTCCCCAGGTTCACCTCGCAGGCAACGGTACCGCCGTTGGTCACCTTCAGCGTGAGCCGCGGGTTCTCGCCGTCGCCATAGGCCGCCTTGTCAGTGGAGGCCGAGATGGTCACGAGGTTTTGGTTGCAGCCGGGGGTGGCGGACGGCGAGGGCGTCGCCGATGCGGAGGGAGTGGCCGACGGCGGGGCAGAAGCGTCAGGCGATGCGGCCGGCGCGGCGGTGGTTGGCATGGTGGACGAGGCCTGCTGGGAGGCTCCCCCGAGGACCCCTGAGATGGCAAAACCAGTGATTACCAAGGCGATAACCATCAGCAGCGCGCCGCCAACGAACAGCCTGCGGCGCCGGTACACGGCAGCGCTGGCCTTCGGGGCACCGCCGGAGCCCGGTGCCGTTGCCTTGCCGCGTGCTGGTGAATTGCCTTGCCTGACCATCCTCCTAGGCTAGGGAAAGTCCACGGTTCTGCGGCGCCACCACGCCGCCGTCCGCCCATCGCTCTGGTCACAACAAGGGCCAGGCCCGGTTTTCCGGCGCGCGAAGGGCATCCATTACAGTGTTGGCATCGATACTCAAGCCCCTTCCTTAACTGCACCCGAAACCGCTCCCGGTGTAGCCGCGCCACCCCCCGGCCATCCCAATCACATGGAGTTCCTGCACCGCAGGATCACCGGCTGGTTTGCCGAAACCGCCCGCGACCTGCCCTGGCGGGACCCTGACTGCGGCGCCTGGGGTGTGCTGGTCAGCGAGATCATGCTGCAGCAGACCCCCGTGGTGCGGGTGCTCCCGGTCTGGGAGGAATGGCTGGAACGCTGGCCCACCCCCGCGGGCCTGGCCGCCGAACCAGCCGGCGAGGCAGTCCGGAACTGGGGCAGGCTGGGGTATCCGCGGCGGGCTCTCCGGCTGCATGCCGCCGCAACGGCCATCGTGGAAAACCACAACGGCACGGTCCCGGACACCTACACAGAGCTGCTGGCACTTCCCGGCGTGGGCAGCTACACGGCAGCAGCTGTGGCCGCCTTCGCGTACGGCCGCCGGGAAACCGTCGTCGACACCAATATCCGCCGGGTACATGCCCGGCTGGTGGCCGGCGCGGCGCTTCCCGCGCCCGCCCTGACTGCTGCGGAGATGCGCCTTGCCGCCTCGCTGTTGCCGGACGACGACGCCGCCTCCGTGCGCTGGAACGCTGCGGTCATGGAGCTGGGAGCGTTGGTCTGCACCGCGCGTGCGCCGAAATGCCCCGACTGCCCCGTGATGGAATCCTGTGCGTGGCGCGCCGCCGGTGAGCCGCCGCCGTCGTACGTTCCCAAGGGCCAGGCCTGGCACGGCACCGACCGGCAGGTCCGCGGAGCCGTCATGGCCGTCCTTCGGCTGGCTGATGCCCCGGTGCCCGCGGAGATGTTCCTGCAGCCGCCCGCGGACCTGGGCTTTGCCCCGGAGGGGATCGGCGTCCCGCTCGCGGCGCTGCACCGGCTCAATTCCGCGCCGGAGCAACTGGAGCGTGCCTTGTCCGGGCTGCTCACGGACGGCCTGGCGGAGATCCACGACGGCGGTTACCGGCTTCCCGCGTAACGGCCGGCGCCGGGGTGGCATACTTTCTGGTGACTGGAACCGGGGGAATCTTGAGAATCATCCTTTACATCGTGTGGGCGCTGTTCGTTGTGGCCGCTGTTTTCGCCATGGTCCACGCCATCCGCAAGACCAGGCACCAGGAGCAGCTGATGGCCAGCTGGCCAAAGGTGCAGGCCACCGTTACCGGCAGTGTGGCCGGCTGGACAAGCGGCGGAGGAGGCTCCAGCCGCAGCCGCCGGTTCTTCCCCACCTACCAGTTCACGGACCCGGGCGGCACCCTGTTCATGGGCAAGTCCGAGATCTCCACGGCGGCGGCACCGGCCCCCGGATCCCGGATCGAGGTGGCCTACAATCCGGCCAACCCCAACGAATCACTGCAGGTTTCCTCCTCACCCCGGACCACCATGGGCTGCCTGGTGCCGTTCTTTGCCGTGTTCGCCATCGCTCTGTTCTGGTTCATCAGCGTCTTCCCGCTGGGCTGACCAAAGATTTCCTTTCGGCTGTCAGGACGTTGCCGGCCATAACGATGCCGGCGTCACTTCTCCGGCGAGGACGCCACGCGACCCCGGCCGTCCTACGCTGAAAACATGCGTAAGCGGGGGCTGCTCTTGGTGCTGGTCACGACGGCGGGACTCACCACGGGCTGCGGGCCCGGGGAGGTTGCCTGCCCGGCCATCGCGCAGGCCACAGCTGTTTCCGTGACCGTCGCGGCGGACTACGCGCCCCTGATCGGCACGCTCAACGTGAAGGCGTGCCAGGACGGCACCTGCAAGGAGGGGCCGGTTGAGCTGGCTCCCGGCAGCGCCAGCATCGACCAGGGCTGCACGCCGGATGGCGTCTGCTCCGCCACAGCCTCGCCTGACGGGACCAAGGTGGGGATGCTGATGCTGGACACACTCACTGAATCGGCCATGACCGTCACCGCCTCCGGGACCGGCGCGGACGGGTCTACCCTCCCGGTCCGCACACTCGAGTTCCGGCCCCGGGCTGACTATCCGTTTGGAGAACAGTGCGGCAAGTTCATCTCGGCGTCAGTAACCCTGGATGCATCAGGCCTCAGCGATGCATCCAGCTAGGGCAGCCTCCTCGAACCGGCCGCAACCTCGAATGGCGCGGACAGCGGGAGTACGGGCTAGAACAGTGCCGGCTGGCTGAACTGCCCGCCTGCAGGCTGGCCAGGATCGCCCACATACTGAGGGCGCCATTCGAAGCCGAGGTCCGCCAGCAGCTCTTCCACCGTGGTCTGCCCGTCCAGCACTTCGATTGCCGGGGAGTTGTCTTCGGGGTGGAGCTGTTCCATGCCATCGAGCTTATTGGCAGCATCAGGCGACGGGTTGCGGACACACCGGGCTGCTCCCATTGTGGCCAGCTGCACGCGGGTTGCAGGCTCAGGGCTCGCCGAAACCAGCCTGGACCAGGCCGCCTACGTAGTTCACCGCCCGTTCCGCGTCGGCACCCCAGGCCTCCACGTGCAGCACTGATCCCTTCCCGGCGGCCAGCGTCATCAGCGCCGTCATGGATGCCCCGTCCACCCCGTTGACCGTGACGTCCGCTGCCAGCGAGGACAGGCCACCGGCGATCTTCGCGGCGGGCCGGGCGTGCATGCCTGCCTGATTGATGAGCTCAAAGTCACCCGTGAAATCGGGGCCCCGCCCGGTGACAGAGCCCTCCTCCACCATCTGCCGACCGGCGTCGCCCCCGTGGGCAGGTCCGCGGACCGCCTCAGCAGCACGCCTGACGCCCTCCACGTCGGCGCCGCCCTGGGCAGCGACGGACGCCGCCACGAGCCCTTCAATCAAGGGTGCATCGGCCAGCAGGAACTTCTCCGGGTCATCGACGAACTCCAGCGCAGACTCCGCCGTCATCACCGCGGAACCGAGATCTGCGAGGATCACCGCGCCGTCACCGCCGGCGGCCTTGTCCAGGGCGGCCATGACCTTCTCCAGGCTGGTGCCGATCCTGCCGTCCCCAGTGCCGCCTGCTGCCAGGATCACCACGTTGGGCGCCATTTGCGCGGCAAGTTCCACGGCGCCGTCGGCGATCTTTTCGCTATGGGACACCACCACAATGCTGACTGTCACGCGGCGGCACCCACGGCGGCGCGCAGGATCAGCGCGCTGGATACCGCGCCGGGGTCACGGTGGCCGGCGCTGCGCTCCCCGAGGTAGCTTGCCCGGCCTTTCCGTGCCACAAGCGGATCGGTGGCCACCGCCCCGGCCTCGGCAGCCTCCGCGGCGGCCACCAGGACCGCCAGGGCATCGGAACTTCCGGCGTCGGCAGCGGCCCGGGCAGCGTCAACGGCCGGGGTCCATGCATCAACCATGGTCTTATCTCCCGGTTCGGCCTTGCCGCGGGCCACTATGCCATCGCGGGCGGCAGCCAGCGCTGACGCCCAGGCCCCGGGATCGATCTCAGCAGAGTCGCCGAGCGATGTGGCGGCGCGGAGGAAGGCCGTGCCATAGAGCGGACCCGCGGCGCCACCCACCTTGGACATCAGCGTCATGGCCGTGAGCTTCATAGCCGCTCCGGGCGTCTCCGGCGCACCCTCGCCCAGCTTTGCCACCACCGCCTGGAACCCGCGGTCCATGTTCTCGCCGTGATCGGAATCCCCGATGGCCCGGTCCAGCTCGATCAGCTCCACGCGGTGTTCAGCCATGGCCTCTGCACACAGGTTCAGCCACCTCACCGCCCATGCGGCATCCAGCACCATGGTCAGGCGCCCCAGCGGAGGGCGGCGGTGTGGACGGGCGCATCCCACAGTTCGGTCAGCTCATCATCCAGCCGCAGCACGGAGATGGAGCAGCCCTGCATCTCGAGTGCGGTGATGTAGTTGCCCACCAGGGACCGCTCAACGGTGGCGCCCTTGTCCTTCAGGACCTGGACGGCACGGCGGTACACGATGTAAAGCTCACTCTGCGGCGTCCCGCCCATGCCGTTGACGAACAGGAGCACCTTGTCCCCCGAGCCGATGTTCAGGTCCGCCAGGACGGGCTCCAGCAGCCGGTCCGTGATGCCATCCGCGTTTTCGAGCGGAATGCGGTGGCGGCCAGGCTCACCGTGGATGCCGATGCCGATTTCGATTTCATCGTCCGCGAGGTCGAAGCTCGGCTGGCCAGCGTGCGGCACGGTGCAGGCGGAGAGCGCCACGCCCATGGTCCGTACGTTGGCGTTGACCCGTTCACCGATGGAGGCCACGCCGTCAAGGCTGTCGCCGCGCTCTGCGGCCGCACCGGCAATCTTCTCCACCAGCACGGTACCGCCCACACCCCGGCGGCCCGCTGTGTACAGGGAGTCCTCCACGGCAACGTCGTCGTTGACCAGGACAGTGCGGACGCTGACGCCTTCGGCTTCGGCCAGTTCCGCTGCGGTCTCAAAGTTGAGGACGTCACCTGTGTAGTTCTTGACGATATGGACCACGCCGGCGCCTGAATTGACGGCGAGGGTGGCCGGAAGGATCTGGTCCGGCGTAGGCGAGGTGAACACCGCCCCCGGCACGGCGGCGTCGAGCATTCCCTTGCCCACGTACCCGGCGTGCAGCGGTTCGTGCCCGCTGCCCCCGCCTGAAACCAGGCCTACCTTGCCGTTCACGGGCGCGTCCTTGCGCGTGATGTACGTGGGATCTTCGCTGATCGCGACGAGGTCTGCGTGGGCAAGGCCGAAGCCCTGCACGGATTCCGCGACGACGGACTTGGGATCGTTGATGAGTTTCTTCATGGCGGTGCTCCTGGCTGTGCTTGTGCTTGCTGCGCACATGGAGATTGACAATCCCGACCCTACTACCGGCCGGAGGGGCTGCGGTAGGGTTCCATCCGCTGCAGACGCAGAAAAGGGACAGCCCCCAATGACTGTCCCTTTCCGTGGGCCCCCAAACCCGGCCGGCAACAGTTTATCCATCAATTCGAGTAAAAGGAAGCGCAGGTCAGACTGAAATGCAATGTTTTTGCTTCGTGCGTGCCTGTTCTGTGCACGGGTGCAGCCGGCGGGACCCGGCTGCCCTGTTAGAGGAACCGGATCATCCGGGTGTTGCCCAGGGTGTTTGGCTTCACGCGGGCAAGGTCGAGGAACTCCGCCACGCCTTCGTCATGGGAGCGCAGGAGCTCCGAGTAGACCACCGGATCCACGGCCGACTGGTCGGCCATGACCTCGAACCCGTGGCGCTTGAAGAAGTCCACCTCGAAGGTGAGGCAGAAAACCCGGGCCACCCCCAGTGCACGGGCCTCCTCCAGCAGCCGTTCCACCAGGACGTGCCCCACGCCCTTGCCGCGCCAGTCACCCGAGGCTGCCAGCGTGCGGACCTCGGCCAGGTCCTCCCACATGACGTGGAGCGCCCCGCAGCCAATCACCTCGCCGTCGTCCGACTCGGCGATCCTGAATTCCTGGAGGCTCTCGTAGTACGCCACCGTCTCCTTCGCCATCAGGATGCGCTCCTCGGCCAGCGGCGCCACCAGTTTCTTGATGGCGGAAACGTCGCTGGTGCGGGCAGGGCGGATGTGGAAGGAGTCAGTCACAGGTCCAATCCTACGAGGCCAAGGGCGCTGCGCTGCTGGTTAGGCGTTCCGGTGCCGAAGCCATTTGCCGCTTGCTGCTCCTCCATCGCTCTGACGCAAGCTACACAAATGGCCCCGGCACCTTCACTTCGCTAAAGGTGCGCCGCCCACAGGCGGCGGCGGTCAGGCATTTGTGTAGGCGCCGTCAAAGCGACGAAGGAGCAGGCGCCGGGAAATGCCTCGGCCGTCGGCGCAAGGCCAACCGAATCTACAGCCCGAGTTCTTCCGGCAGGTCCAGCTCCTGGCCCAGGACGTTCTTTGCCAGGAACCACTCCACCACTCCGTACCAGACCTTGGCGTGCTGCGGTTGCAGGATCCAGTGGTTCTCATCCGGGAAGTACAGGAACCGGTGGGCGGTCTGGCCGTCCTGGTCCGCGGCGAGCTTTGACTTGGACAGCAGCTCGTACCAGAGCCGCAGGCCCTCGCCGATGGGCACCCGGTAGTCCTTGTCGCCATGGATCACCAGCATGGGCGAACTGATCTTCTCCGCGTGCAGGTGAGGCGAATTTTCCAGCGCCATTTCCTCGGTCATTTCCTTCAGCCAGTACTGCGAGGCATCCGTGGTGGGACCGAACTGGTCGAGGGCCCACAGGCTGGCGTGGGTGACCACCGCCTTGAAGCGGTCCGTGTTGCCAGCAACCCAGTTGGCCATGTAACCGCCGAACGATCCGCCCATGGCCGCCGTGCGGGTCTCATCGATGTCCGGCCGTTCCACCGCAGCGTCAGTAACAGCCATCAGGTCGGTGAACGGCGCTTTGCCCCATGCTCCCCAGCCGCGCTGGATGAACGCCTGGCCGTAGCCGGTGGAGAGTGCCGGGTCCGGCAGCAGAACGGCGTAGCCCTTGGCCGTCAGGAGCCAGGGGTTCCAGCGCCACGTCCACGCATTCCAGGACCCCAGGGGACCGCCATGGATCCAGAGGAGCAACGGCGCCGGGTTGTCCGCCGAAGCACCCTCTGGCAGGGCCAGGTAGGCGGGGACCCGCGAACCATCCGGTGCAGTGGCGGCGATGCGCTCCAACCTGCCCGGGCGTGACGGGCGTTCAGCCGGTGCCGGCAGCCGCGAGGTCTCTCCCGTCGCCAAGTCGATCCGCACGGCTTCGGCGGGGAATTCGTAGGAGCTCCGCAGTGCGTACGCGTACCTGCCTTCAGGGGAAACAACCACGTCGGAGTAGGCTGCGGCGTCCTGGGTCACCCGGGAGACGCTCACTTCAGCCGCAGCAGCCGGAACGCTGATCCGGAAAACCGGCGACGCGCCGTCGTCGTCCGCCGTTGCCAGGAGTGCGGACCCGTCAGGCAGCCAGGCGGCAGGCCTGGGCCAGCGGTCCCAATCGTGGGCGAGGGGCCGCAGCCCTGCGGCACTCTCCGCTGCCCCGTCCGTGGCTTCGGCGGCATTTTCCGCGCCGCCCGAAACGTCGAGCAGGTGCAGTTTGATTTCAGGCGCCTGTTGCGGGGTGGAATCGCTCTCGCTGACCACCACCAGGGTCCGGCCGTCCGGGCTGACCGGGCCCGGGAAGTAGCTCATGCCCTCCTGGTCGAGCAACACCTTGAGGCTGCCCGATGCGACGTCCACAGCCACCAGCACTGAGCGGCTGTCCGCCTTGGCCAGCGGCTTGGTGTAGCTGCTGTAGACCGTCCTGCCGTCAGGGCTGACCACGGTGTCAGCTTCACGGAGCTTCGCACCGGCCTCGGGCGTCAGGTTGCGCAGGACCAGAGGCGCCGCAGGGTCCACGGTTCCGGGTTTGCCGCCCGATTTGTCCTCCCCCGGCTCGACGGCGAAGATCCTCGGCTGGGCGGGGCCCAGGTCGGCATCCCAGAAGCGTACCGGGTACTCACTGTGCAGGATGGCGGAAACCTTCTTGTCCTTGCGGGACTTGCGGCGTTCTGCGTCGTCTTCCTCATCGGCGGAGCCAGCCAAGACCTCGGCGGCCACGAAGGTTGCATCCGCGTTCCGGGCCGTCATCACCCGGCTGACGCCGCCCGGCCTGCTGAGCGCCACACGGGCCTCGCCGCCATCGGCAGGCAGGAGCCAGAGGGCACTGACCGGTTCTTCATCGGGGCTGTCCGGATCGGGGCGGGCGGACGTGAAGTAGACGTCACCGCTGGCGGCGAACGCCGCTCCAGCCTCGCCCTTGGCACTGCGGGTGATGCGCCTGGCATGCTTCTGGCCCTTCGGGTCCAGTTCCCACAGCGCTGTGGCGAACTCGGTGCCCTTGCCGTTTAGGGTACTGACCGTGGTGACCAGACGGGTTCCGTCTGGACTCAGGGCCAAACCGCCCACGCGCGGGATGGACAGGAAGTGGTCAAGGTCGTGGAAGGGGGTCAGTGGTTGCTCGTCCGGGATCGCCGGGTTCTGATTAGCCATGCTTCCGATTCAACACGGTTTGTGTCCACCATCACAAACCTTCAGAAGCCGACACGCTGGTTAGTTGGCTGGGGCTGGGCCGGGGCGCGCCACCACCGGCGCCATTTGCCGCTTGCTGCTCGTTCCTCGCTTTGACGCAAGCTACACAAATGACCCCGGCGCCTGCGCTTCGCCTAACGCCCACCAACGCAGGAGGTGGCGGGCATCAGGGATTTATGTAGGCGCCGTCAAAGCGACGGAGGAGCAGGCGCCGGGAAATCTCTGATGGCCGTCACCGGGCTCAACCACGGACAGTGCGTTTAACCAGGAAAGCCCCGCCGCTCCTTGCGGAGTGGCGGGGCTTTGGCTCTGGAACTAGACGCTCGGGGCGATTTCCGGGATGCGCGGCTTGGCGTTGCCGGCGAAGGTGAACTTCGCTTCGTCGCCTTCGCCTTCGACATCCACTACGACGATGTCGCCGGGGTGGATCTCGCCGAACAGGATCTTCTCGGACAGCTGGTCTTCGATCTCGCGCTGGATGGTCCGGCGCAACGGCCGGGCACCCATGGCGGGGTCGTAACCGCGGGTAGCCAGGAGTACCTTGGCGGCCGAGGTCAGCTCGATGCCCATGTCCTTGTCCTTGAGCCGCTTCTCGAGGCGGGTCACGAACAGGTCCACGATCTCGATGATCTCGTCCTGCGTCAGCTGCGGGAACACCACGACGTCGTCAACACGGTTCAGGAACTCGGGGCGGAAGTGCTGCTTGAGTTCCTCCGTGACGCGGGCACGCATGCGGTTGTAGCCGGTCTGCGTGTCGGTGCCGGACTGGAAGCCGGTGGCGACGCTCTTGGAGATGTCCCGGGTACCGAGGTTGGTGGTCATGATGATCACGGTGTTCTTGAAGTCCACTACGCGGCCCTGGGAGTCGGTCAGGCGGCCGTCTTCCAGGATCTGCAGCAGCGAGTTGAAGAGGTCCGCGTGGGCCTTTTCGACTTCGTCGAACAGCACCACGGAGAACGGACGGCGGCGGACCTTCTCGGTCAGCTGGCCACCCTCTTCGTAGCCCACGTAGCCCGGAGGGGCACCGAAGAGCCGCGAAACGGTGTGCTTTTCGGAGTACTCGGACATGTCCAGGGTGATGAGGGCATCCTCTTCACCGAACAGGAACTCCGCGAGTGCCTTGGCGAGTTCGGTCTTGCCGACGCCGGTGGGGCCGGCGAAGATGAACGAGCCACCGGGACGCTTGGGGTCCTTGAGCCCTGCACGGGTGCGGCGGATGGCCTGGGACAGTGCCTTGATGGCTTCGTCCTGGCCCACCACACGCTTGTGCAGTTCGTCTTCCATCTTGAGCAGGCGCGAGGACTCTTCCTCGGTCAGCTTGAAGACAGGGATACCGGTGGAGTTGGCCAGCACCTCGGCGATGAGGTCCTCATCCACCTCGGAGATGTCGTCCATGCCGCCGGACTTCCAGTGCCGCTCCTTCTCCGACCGCTCGGAGATCATCTTCTGCTCCTTGTCGCGGAGCGCTGCGGCGCCTTCGAAGTCCTGGGCGTCGATGGCGGATTCCTTCTCCATCTTCAGCTTGGCGATGCGCTCGTCCATGGCCTTGAGCTCCGGCGGAGCGGTCATGCGGCGGATGCGCAGTCGGGCGCCGGCCTCGTCGATCAGGTCGATGGCCTTGTCCGGCAGGAAGCGGTCCGAAATGTAGCGCTCGGCGAGGCTGGCAGCGGAGGCCAGTGCGCCGTCGGTGATGGTGACGCGGTGGTGCGCTTCGTAGCGGTCACGCAGGCCCTTGAGGATCTCGATGGCGTGTGCCACGGAGGGTTCCTTGACCTGGATCGGCTGGAAGCGGCGCTCCAGCGCGGCGTCCTTCTCGATGTGCTTGCGGTATTCGTCCAGCGTGGTGGCACCGATGGTCTGCAGCTCGCCGCGGGCCAGCATGGGCTTCAGGATCGAGGCCGCATCGATGGCTCCTTCGGCAGCACCGGCACCCACCAGGGTGTGGATCTCATCGATGAACAGGATGATGTCGCCGCGGGTGCGGATCTCCTTGAGGACCTTCTTCAGGCGCTCTTCGAAATCACCGCGGTAGCGGGAGCCTGCCACCAGGGAACCGAGGTCCAGGGTGTAGAGCTGCTTGTCCTTGATGGTCTCCGGGACATCGCCACGGACGATCGCCTGGGCCAGCCCTTCGACGACGGCCGTCTTGCCGACGCCGGGTTCGCCAATGAGGACAGGGTTGTTCTTGGTGCGGCGGGAGAGGACCTGCATGACGCGTTCCATCTCCTGCTCGCGCCCGATAACGGGGTCCAGCTTGTTCTCGCGCGCAGCCTGGGTAAGGTTGCGGCCGAACTGATCCAGGACCACCGAACCTGCGGGGGCGCCTTCGGGCTGGCCGCCGCCGACGCCTGCGCCGGTGGTTTCCTTGCCCTGGTAGCCGGAGAGGAGCTGGATGACCTGCTGGCGGACACGGTTGAGGTCGGCGCCCAGCTTCACCAGGACCTGGGCGGCTACGCCCTCGCCCTCGCGGATCAGGCCGAGCAGGATGTGCTCGGTACCGATGTAGTTGTGTCCCAGCTGGAGCGCCTCGCGCAGCGAGAGTTCCAGTACCTTCTTGGCGCGGGGGGTGAAGGGGATGTGACCGGACGGAGCCTGCTGGCCCTGGCCGATGATCTCCTGCACCTGCTCGCGAACGCCGTCGAGCGAAATGCTCAAAGACTCAAGAGCTTTGGCGGCAACGCCTTCACCTTCATGGATCAGACCCAGAAGGATGTGTTCGGTACCGATGTAATTGTGGTTCAGCATGCGTGCCTCTTCTTGGGCAAGCACAACTACGCGACGGGCACGGTCCGTAAATCGCTCAAACATTTCGCCACACTCCTAGCTACGACGTACTTTGATGCTACGTGGCTGGCCCAATCTTGTGGAGCGTGTTCGCCACAGGGGAAACCCACAAGCTTTTCAGGGGTTGACCCAAGGTTGGCTGGGCAGCATCTGCAGGTGCGCCCGCCCGCAGACTCCCCGTTACTGAAAGACCCCTTTGACCGCCGTCCGAATAACAGTGGCTGCCCGGGAAGAACAAAACGGGCTTCCGGGGCCGCCCCAACATTTACCCAAAGGAATCCGGCGTTTAGGCAGCCGGGTGTTTGCCCGAGTTCCGGCGCCCGCCGCGGGGCTAAACGCCATTCCGCCCTGCGGCACACCGCTATTCCCAGAGCGGCAGTGCCGACGATGGCGGCTCCTTGATGGGGTCAATGGGTTCGGGCGGACCGTGCTGAATGGCAGTTGGTTCATCCCAGCCCCGGCAACTCCGCCAATAAACAAAGCCCTGTTCCCCGGCAACGGGGAACAGGGCTTAACCAGGGTCCTGCTGAAGCTAGGAATTGGCCTTTTGGTAGGCTTCCTGGATTTCCGCCTGAATTCGGCCGCGGCTGTTAACGGTGTACCCGTTATCCCGCGCCCACTGGCGGATCTGTGCCGAATCGTGGCTGCGGCCGCTCCCCGAAGGAGCTTTCGCCTTGGCAGCCGCACGGCCGCCCGAGGACTTGCGTGCAGCGCCGACATAGCGCTCAAGCGAAGACCGGAGTTCGGTGGCGTTGGCCGCCGAAAGATCAATCTCGTAGTTGACCCCGTCGAGGCCAAACTTTACATTCTCGTCTGCGGATCCCCCATCCAGATCATCAACGAGGATGATGTTTACTTTCTGTGCCATTTAGAGTCTTCCTTTTGCTGGAAAGTTTCGGTGTTCAGAAAAGCAGGATGTTTCCCAAAGAAAATTATCTCCCTTTTTATGCCAGCGCGTCAAAGCGACAAATGCCGTGTGGGGATAACAGGGGGCAGGTTGGGGGGTTTATCTATTTTTGACCGGTATCCGGGCGGTCACCGAGGCCCGCCCGGGCATCGGCTTCGGCCTGCGCGCGGGCTTCAGCCTGGCGTTCTGATTTATCGGCATTAAAGACCGCCTTCATTGCAAACCAGAACAACAAACCTACAACAAGGGACGGAAGCAGGACTGCTACGTACTCCATGGTCAGTGCCCTTCAGGCTTGAGGAGGGGGAAAAGGATGGTTTCCCGGATTCCGGCGCCGGTGAACAGCATCACCAGGCGGTCGATGCCCAGGCCGATGCCGCCCATGGGCGGCGCACCGTATTCAAGTGCGCGGAGGAAGTCCTCGTCCAGCTGCATGGCTTCGTCGTCACCGGCGGCGGCGTGGCGGGACTGCTCGGTGAGCCGCTCGCGCTGGATCACGGGGTCGATCAGTTCCGAGAACGCGGTGCCGCGCTCCATGCCGCCGATAATGAGGTCCCAGGCTTCGATGAGGCGTCCGTCCTCGCGGTGGGGGCGGGCCAGCGGCTGGGCGGACGGCGGGTAGTCGTAGACAAAGGTGGGGTTCAGCAGCGTGGGCTCCACGATCTCGCCGAACAGTTCCACCACCGTCTTTTCGGCGTCCCACTTGGGGTCCACCTTCACTTCGTGCTTGGCGGCAATGTCCCGGAGTACCTCAAGCGAAGTGTCCGGCGTGATTTCCTGGCCAACGGCGTCGGACAACCCCGGATAGACGGCCAGCCAAGCCCAGTCGCCGTCGAGGTTGATCTCCCCGGCCTCGGTCTGCACGGTGCGGCCGGCACCCACGGCGTCGGCGGCGTCGAGGATGATTTCCTTGATGCGCTCTGCCATGACGAACTGGTCGGCCCAGGCCTCGTAGCACTCAAGGGTAGTGAACTCGGGGCTGTGCGTGGAGTCGACGCCCTCGTTGCGGAAGACGCGGCCCATGTCGTAGACGCGGTCGATGCCGCCCACCACAGCGCGCTTGAGGTAGAGCTCGGTGGCGATCCGCAGGGTCATCTTCTGGTCGAAGGCGTTCATGTGGGTTTCGAAGGGCCGTGCCAGGGCGCCGCCGTGGACCAACTGGAGGATGGGCGTCTCCACCTCGACGTACTGGTGGCGGAACAGCGTTTCGCGGATGGAGCGCGTGACAGCGGCACGCGTGTAGACCATTTCGCGGGCTTCGTCGCGGACCATCAGGTCCACGTAGCGCTGGCGGACGCGGGTTTCTTCGTTCAGTTCCGCGTGCAGCACAGGCAGCGGGCGGAGGGCCTTGGAAGCCATCCCCCATGATTCGGCCATGACGGAGAGCTCGCCGCGACGGGAGGAGATGACCTCACCCTTGATGAACACGTGGTCGCCGAGGTCAACGAGGGCCTTCCAGTCGGCCAGCGCTTCCTCACCCACGTTGGCGAGGCTCAGCATGGCCTGCAGGCGGGTTCCCTTGCCGTCCGTTCCGCCTTCCTGGAGGGTGGCGAAGCAGAGCTTGCCGGTGTTGCGGACGAACACCACGCGTCCCGTGACGCCCACGACGTCGCCCGTCGTGTCATCGGCCTGCAGGTGCGCGTACTTTTCACGGACTTCCGCCAGGGAGTGCGTGCGCTCCACACCCACCGGGTACGCTTCGGTGCCGCGCTCGAGGAGTTTGGCGCGCTTTTCCATGCGGATGCGCATCTGCTCGCTGGCGTCGAGCGGCTCGGGGGCGTTCTTGGGAGCGGGGGTGTTTTGGGAAGTCACAATCATCAAGTTTACCGGGCGTTGCAAAACCGGGCTTTCAGGTGCCCCGCAGGCACGCACCCTACGATGGGCTGGTGAAAGAACAGGTCCTTCCCACGCACGACGGCGGCCACTTGGCCTTGTACAGCTACGGCACCGAGGATGCGCCCGGGGAGAAAAGGGTGGTGCTGATCGGCGGGGCATTCCTCACCGCCCTGATCTACCGTCCGTTCTCGATCGCGCTGGCCAAAGGCCTGGGTGAGGGATGGGCCGTGGACGTCTATGACCGCAGGGGCCGCGGCAGTTCATCCCCGCAACCACCCGGCTACTCAATGGACACGGAGATCGAGGATGTCCGCACGGTGATGGATGCTACCGGTGCCCGCAACATCCTGGGCCACAGCCTGGGCGGTTCGGTGGCACTGAATGCCGTCCAGGAATTCACCGGAACCGGGTACGTCCCTGACAAGCTGGCCGTTTACGACGCCGCGGTGAACATCGACGGCAGCATCGACATCAAATGGCTGGACGGGTTCGAGAAGGCAGTCAATGACGGCAAGGTAGGGCACGCCCTCGCCCACATGAAGAAGGCCACCAGCCCTGGATCGGCGATGGCGAGGATCCCCGAGCCGGTGCTGGCCGGGCTGATGGCTGTCCTGTCGCGGACCAAGGTCAACAAGGTCTTCCGCCAGGTCATGCCCAGCGGCGTAGGTGAACTGCGGGCCGCCTACAACGAAAAGGACCGTGCCAGGGACTTCAGCGTGCTGCCCTCAGGTACGCACTTCATGGCGGGAGGGAAGAGCCCCACCTACTACAAGGTGACCGCGCAGCGCCTGCATGCAGCGGTCCCGGGCAGCACCTTCGAGCTGTCTCCCAAGTGCTTCCACGGTTCCATCCCGGCCGCCGTCAAGGAACTGGTGGCGGATATCTCGGAGTACTTCACGGCCTGAGGCGGGCACCCGCGTCATCGCACGGGACAGTGCGCCTCCGTCAGCGCCCGATACCTGCGGCATTGTGTCCGCGGCCAGGTTGCTCAGATAGGCTCAGACCATGACGCGTGAGAACATCAGGACCCCCGACGGCGGCACTCTGGAGCTCTTTACCACCGGCGCCGACCTTGCTTCCGGCGGCTCAGGGGTGGTGATCGTGCCGCCCTCAATGGTGACCGCGGCGGACTACACCAAGTTCGCCCAGAAACTCAGTGCTGCGCTGGGCCGGCCGGTGCACACGTTCAACCGCCGCGGCCGGGGTTCGTCCTCGCCGCAGCCGGAAGACTACACATTGGACGTGGACATCCGCGACCTCGACGCCGTCATGAGGCACACGTCCAGCACTGACGTGTTCGGCCACAGCTTCGGCGGAGCCGTTGCACTGCACGCGGCCCGGACGCTGCCGGTGGAACGGCTGGCTGTCTACGATCCCGCGGTGTCCGTCAACCAGTCCGTCAAGGCCGACTGGATCGGCGAATACGAGACCGCCATCGCTGCCGGCGACGACGACCGCGCCCTGGCAGTCATCCAGCGTGGCCTGGAGGCCCCCGGTCCGCTGTCCTCCCGCATGCCGCTGTCCATGATGACGCTCGCCAACAAGCTGACCGCCGGGACATCCGAGGGCAAACAGCAGCGGGAGCTGATGCGCACCGGCGTCCGCGAAATCAAGGCCATCATTGCCGCGGACATGCCAGCCGAGCCGTTCCTGGAACTGCCCCTTGAAACCCTGATTGTTGTGGGCGAGAAGAGCCCGGCCTACTTCGGCGTGGCCTGCGGCCAGATCCACGACGTCCTCTCCGGCTCCAGCTACACCATCCTCCCCGGCTTCGGGCACGACGGCGTCATCAAGGCCCCGGACAAGCTGGTCAAGGAACTGAGCGACTTCTACGCCGGCTGACCGGCACGAAAAAGCCGCTGCCCCACCGGGGCAACGGCTTTTTTGTTGGGTCTGAAGCCCAGCGGGGTTTCGCCAGGCTAAACCACCGAATTGTTAGTGCGCCGGGCCGTGGCCCGCACCTTCGGTCTTGCGCATCATCGCGGAAAGTACGACGGCGGCAAAGGCTATGACGGTTGCCGTCATGAAGGCGGCGCTCATCCCGGCGACGAGTCCCGACGTCGCGCTCACCACGGAGAAGATGGACACCAGCAGCGCCGTGCCTGCAGCACCGGCAACCTGCTGCGTGGTGCTCATGATCGCCGAACCGTGCGAGTAGAGGTGGGGCGGCAGCGGGTTCAGGCCCGTGGTGAATGCAGGCGTGAACAGCAGCGCCAGGCCGAAACTCAGCCCCACGTGCAAGGTGACAATCCACGCAACGGCCGTGCCGGCGTCGAGCATGGAGAACTGCCACAGCGTCACCACCATGAGGATGGACCCGGTGACGGTGAGCGGCAGCGGCCCCACCTTGTCGAAGAGGCGGCCGATTACGGGGCCGAGCAGGCCCATGGCCAGGCCGCCGGGCAGCAGCGCCAGGCCGGTTTCCAGCGACCCGAGTCCGCGGACTTCCTGCAGGTACAGCGGCAGCAGGATCACGCCGCCGAACAGCGCCATCATGGCCACCACCATCAGCAGGACCGAGACCGTGAACATGCGGAAGTTGAACGCCCGGAGGTCCAGCAGCGGCGCCTCGGCCTTCTGCAAGCGGACCTGGCGCATCACGAAGACCGCCAGCGCGGCGACGCCAAGGACCAGTGCGGCGACGGCACCTGCGCTTGGGCCGGCCTGGCCGCCATGGCCGCCGCCGATCTGGCTGAGTCCGTAGACCAGTCCGCCGAAGGCAGGAACTGTCAGGAAGACGGACAGGAAATCGAGCTTGGTCTTCTCGGTTTCGCCGATGTTCGTCAGGTACTTCGCACCGATCGCCAGGGCCGCCAGCGCCACCGGAAGGACGAACACGAACATGAAGCGCCAGGTGAAGTGCTCAAGGATCAAACCGGACACCGTGGGGCCCATGGCGGGGGCCACGGAGATGGCGATGCTGACGTTGCCCATCACCGCACCGCGCCTGGCCAGCGGAACCAGGGTGAGGATGGTGGTCATCAGCAGCGGCAGCATGATTGCCGTACCGCCGGCCTGGACGATGCGCGCCAGCAGCAGGATCTCGAATCCGGGCGCGACGGCGGCCAGCGCGGTACCGCCGGCAAACAGTCCCATGGCCAGCATGAAGACGGCGCGGGTGGAGAGGCTCTGCAGGATGAATCCCGTGGTGGGGATGACCACGGCCATGGTGAGCATGAAGCCGGTGGAGAGCCACTGCACGGTGGGGGCGTCCACCTGCAGGTCCACCATGAGGCGCTGCAGCGCCACGTTCATGATGGTTTCGTTGAGGATCACCACGAAGGTGGCCACCAGCAGGGTGCTGATAATGGTCACCGACTCGCGGGACATTTTCTCCGGCGCGGCGGGCTTGGTTCCTGCCGCCTGGGCCGGCTGGCCGTTGGCGTTCGGAGATACTTCGGTAGACATGGGTGTTCCCTCAGGGAGAGTGGTGAGTGATGCGCGAACCTGGCCGCTGCAGATTCCAACACTCTACCGGCTGGAGTAATTCCTCCGCACGGAATATTTTCCCAAACCCTGAGGGAACATCAGGTGTCAGGCAGTCTGGCCCGCGTGCTGCCCTTCCGCGATTTCCTCCACCAGTTTGCTGTTGAAGGCCGGCAGATCGTCGGGGTTACGGCTGGTCACCAGCCCCTGGTCCACCACCACTTCCTCGTCCGTCCAGTTGGCTCCGGCGTTCTTGAGGTCGGTTTCCAGCGTGAAGTAGGACGTGACGTTCCGGCCGCGGATCACGCCGGCATCAATAAGCACCCACGGCCCGTGGCAGATGGACGCCACCGGCTTGTGCTGCTCGAAGAAGCTGCGGGTGAAGCTCTGAGCGTTCTTGTCTGCCCGCAGATGGTCTGCGTTGACGACGCCGCCGGGAATGACCAGTGCGTCAAAATCCGAGGCGTTGGCTTCGGCGACAGTGAGGTCGACATCGAACGTGTCCCCCTTGTCCGTGCCGTTGAAGCCCTGCAGCTTGCCACTGCTGGGAGCTACGAGGGTCGGTTCGCCCCCGGCGTCCTTGACTGCCTGCCACGGGCTGGTCAGCTCAACCTGCTCCACGCCGTCCGTGAGCAGGAAGGCAACCTTCTTGCCTGCGATGTTGTGTTCTGACATTGTTCCTCCTCGCCTGAAGCCGGCCGCTGCGCTCCTTTGCAAGGGGCCCAGTTCGCTGCTTCGAGAGTTGCTTGCCTGACAGATTCCAGCCTAGGAAAACCGAAAGTAATAAGCAAGCTGACTATCCTGAATCTGTGTGCGGGTGGTTGCGGCCTGTACGGCGTCAGCGCCCGCGCCCGCGCTCGTTTGCCTGGAACGTACGACGGCGGCCGGCGGCTTCCGCGTGCTGCGCCGGGGGTTGAGGGTTGGGGCCAGTATGAGGTGCTTTGAATGTCAGACCCTCGCGCGAGAATTCTTTTATGGGAAATGCAGGCGTTGAAGCAGCAGCGATGGAGGGTCTTCGGGCCTCCGTCGACGCCCTTGACGCGTTGTTTCTGGAGGACGCAGACCTGGACCGGGCTGACCCTGACGCTGTGGACCATGAAGCAGTTGATGTGCTGGGGCGGAAGTCGGAGCTTCGGCTGCAGCGGCTGGCGTTGTGGAAACACAGTTGGCGGCCCAGGTTGCGGCGGGGAAGGCCCGCGACGCCGTTGATTTCGCGGAGTTCCAGGAGGCCATGACACCCCCGGAAGCCACAGGGTCGGAGCGGGCGTTCGTGGAGATGTCCACGACGGCGGAGATCGCCGGGGTCCTGACGCTCAGCCCGGGCGCAGCGGCGGCCTTCATCAGCCAGTCCCGGAAAGTCTGTGCCGTGCCGCCGGTGTTGGGTGCGCTGGCCGTAGGGGCGATGTCGTGGCGGCACGCGGTGATCGTCGCCGACGAAACCGACTGCCTCGCCCCCGAGAACGCGGCGGCGTTGGTGGCGCATTTTTTCGATCCGGACGCCCCGAACCGGGCCAGAGGGTCGGCGCCGGGTGACCTCGTGGCGCACCTGTTCCGCCGGAAAGTACGGTCCTGGCGCGAACGCACCCACCCCGCCTCAGTCCAGGAACGGCACGTCCAGTGTGTGGCGGACCGGCGGATGGAATACCGGCCCGGTGCCGACGGGATGGCATCGATAACCTTGGTCCTGCCCGGGGACACCGCCTGCGCCATCTGGAACAAGACCACGGCCATCGCCCGAGGCCTCCAAGGCCCGGGCGAGACCCGCACCCTCACCCAGCTCCGCCCCGACACCGCCGCCGCGCTCCTGCTCGGCGCCCACGCCGGGGCCGCTTCCCCGGGCCGGTTGGACGGTGGCGAAGGATCCGGCGGCGTATCCGGCGTCGATAGTCTTCCCGGTGCCAGTGGCAACGGGACCGACCCCTACTTCGTTGACCTCAGCAAGGTCCCCGCGCCGAAAGCCGACGTGCTGGTCACCATCCCGCTGTTCACCCTCATGGGGACCACGGACGAACCTGCTGACCTGGATGGGTACGGGCCCATCCCCGCAGCCATGGCCCGCAAGCTCGTCGCCGACGGGGCGACCTCGTTTTACCGGGTCCTCGTCGACCCCCGTACCGGGGCACCGCTCGAGATCGGACGGACCAGCTACCGGCTCACCGAAGCGATGAAACGCTGGATCAGGATGCGCGACGGACACTGCACGTTCCCCGGCTGCACCAACCCCAGCACAGACAACGACACCGACCACCTCACCGCCTGGCAACACCACGGCACAACCGGCGTCAGTAACCTGGCACAGCTCTGCCCGAAACACCACCGCCTCAAACACAACAGCGGCTGGACCCCTACAGCAGCCACCACAACCGAACCACCCGGCTGGACCTCACCCACAGGCCGGCACTACCCAACCCAGCACCCCGACCCACAACCACCACACTGGCCACCCGGACTCCTCGAATTCGAACAGGAGCGGGCCCTGACCGGGGACGTTGGCGCGGCTGGAGAGCCGCGCGCCGCCTCAGACACGGCAGCGGACAGACACCTAGAAACTGTCGGAGACCGTGAGCCTGTAGGCGACCACGCGCCAGCCGGAGACGTTGCCGCTGCTGGTGAGTCTGGCGCGAACGGACAACTGGGCGCGCGGCCAAGCAACCATTCGGACGTACTAAGCCCCCTCGAACGCGCCCTCACGTCGTATCTCGCTGCCTGACAGCAGACCCGCCTGAATCCAGGCAGTCGCCTGTGAAATCAGGGACGTGTGAACCCAGGAGCGCGGGAACTAAGGAGCGCTTAGGAGCTCAATGGTGCGTTGTCGATCAGCCGCACAGGACCCACCTTGGCAGCGATCAGGGCCAGGGCTTCACCGCGGAATGGGGTCTCGCGGCAGTTTTCAGCCAGCGGCTCCAACGTGGCAGGGTCCACCACGTCGAAGTAGTCCAGCTTCACCAGCGGCTGCGACTCCACCATCGCCTGCGCAGACTCGAGGTCCAGCGGTTCATGGGCGTTGGCACGCTCCTCCAGTAGCCGCAGGGCACGGGAAAGGACCAGCGCTGCCTCACGTTCGTCGTCGGACAGGAACCGGTTACGGCTGGACAGTGCCAGGCCCTCGGCTGAACGCACGGTGGGGACGCCCACAATATCGACGGGGAAGTTGAGGTCGACCACCATGCGGCGCACCAGCGCCAACTGCTGGGCGTCCTTCTGGCCAAAGTAGGCGCGGTAGGCGGGCAACCCCACCCCTCCGGCGAGGCCGGCCGCCGGGATGCCATAGTGCAGCAGCTTGGCCACAACCGTGAGCGCACCATCGAAATGGCCCGGGCGGGATGCACCCTCCCACTTCTCCCCCAGCCGTCCCGACGTGACCCGCACCAGCGGCTCGCCGCCTGGGTAGACCTCTTCAACAGCAGGAGCGAACGCAATATCAACGCCCTGGGCGTCGAGCAGCGCGAGATCGGCCTCCAGCGTCCTGGGGTACCGGTCAAGGTCCACGGCATCGCCGAATTGCAGCGGGTTCACGAAGATGGTGGCAACCACCACGTCATTCTGTTCGACGGCGGTCCTGGCCAAGGCAGCATGCCCCTCATGGAGCGCGCCCATGGTGGGGACAAGGCCCTGCGATGCACCCTGCTTCTCCCTCAGGAGCCGTGCGCTCTCGGCGTGCAGCCCGGCCACAGTGGTGACAAGTTTTATGGCCATGGTCAGTCCTCCTTGGATCCGAGGGCCTGGTTCAGCCCTTCAAGCTGGTCGGACTTCAGCAGCCCGCGCGTTTCGGCCCGCCGGGCGGTGGCGCGCGCCATGGCAAGGTACGCCGCAAGGACATCGCCCTGTCCGCCGCCGTCGAACTCCCGCAGGGCCTGTGCGTGCGCTTCCACGGTGCCTACATCGCCGCGGGCAACCGGACCTGTCAGAGCAGACTCTCCGGATGCCAATGCGTTTTCCAGGGTTGCCCGCAACAGGGGGCCGAGCATGCGTTCGGGCTGCTCCACCCCCACCTCACGCAGGAGTTGGGAGGACTGGGCCACCAGGGTGACCAAATGGTTGGATCCGTGCGCCAGGGCAGCGTGGTAGAGCGTCCGGTCGGCTTCTGCGATGGCCACCGGTTCGGCACCCATCTCCACCACCAGCGCCTGCGCAATGGGAAGCATGGCGGCATCTGCAGTAACGCCGAAAGTACAGTCGAGCAGGCGCGTCAGGTCCAGGCTCATCCCGGTGAAGGTCATGGCCGGGTGCAGTGCCAGCGGAACGGCCCCGGCACCGCGTACAGGATGCAGCACGCCAACCCCAAACCTGCCTGAGGTGTGGGCCACCAGCTGGCCCGGCTGCCACGCGCCAAGTTTGGACAGCCCGTCCACCAGGCCCGGGAGGGCGTCGTCCGGCACCGCGAGGAGCACCAGTTCGGCGCGCTCCACGATGTCCTGGACTTCCAGGATGGGAACGTCCGGCAGCAGGGTTTCGGCCCGTTCGCGGCTGGCTTCAGAGACCGCGGAAACACCCACGACGGCGTGCTCGGCGGCGCGCAGGGCTGCACCAAGGACGGCGCCAACCTTGCCCGCTCCAATGATTCCGACGCCGAGGCGTCCGGGCTTAGCCATGGTGGGGGCCTTCCTGTTCCTGGTGGGATTCGTTTCGTTCCGGCCCGGTTGCAGCTGCTGGGGACTCAGGTCCGGCACCGGGAGGGGTGACCTGCCGGAGCCACTGTTCGGTGGTTTGCCGCTTCCGGGCCAGCCGGGCACGGGCCGACTGTTCATCAAACAGCGCCCGCGCCTCGTCCAGCCCCGCCTGCGTCAGGCGCGGAACCACCGGACCGGCGGTGGTGTGCAGGACCAGGTCGGCCACCCGGAACCGCCGGGCCAGCGGGCCCTGGTGCAGCGCCATGGACTGGGTCCGCTGGTGCGGCACGAGCACCAGGTTCCGCCACCAGCGCCCCGAACGGATGAGCAAAGCAGTGTCTGTGGCGGCGAAGCCGTTGCGCCGCCACCCCAGCGGGGCCAGCAGCCGGGCCCGGCGCGGGGTGGTGACGAAGCCGCCGTCGGAATCCAACCCCGTGAGCCCCGCGCCGAAAACCTCGGCAGGGCGGCTCGTGCCGGGATCGGGCAGGACCAGGGCGAGCATGTTCATGGCATCGTCCAGCTTGCCGACCGGCAGCAGGGTGGTCCGGGATGATGCTTCCCCCGCGTTCTCCACCAGCCCGTAACCGGCCACGTTGACCTGTATCCGGTACCAGCCGAACGGCCGCCACAGCGGTGGCTGGCTGATCTTCAGCGCCTGGATCCGCCCCGGCGGCAGCGTCTGAGCCTGGGTGTCCAGCAACCCGTAACGGAGCCGGATGCCGTCGGGCGAGATGGCGGCCGTGAAGTTGTATCCCTTGTTGAACAGGTTCCAATAGCTCGCCGCGAGGCCAAGCGCCGCGGGAATCAGGTAGAAGTAGAACGCCCGGTTGTCCGTAACGGCTGAGAGCACCACCGATGCCACACCGCCCACCACCACGAACAGGCTTTGCTCGCTTAAGAGCAGCGAACCGATAAGGCGCGACGGCGGAACGGACAGTACCGGATACTCCGGCGCCTCAGGTGCGGGGGCGCCAAGGTTTTCGGCATCTTCGTCGATGCCGGCGGCACGGGCCAGGATGGTGGCCCGGAGCTGCTGGGCGTCGTCGATCTTCAGGTAAGCCAGCCGCACCGCCGACTCCCCTGCGTCGGCCACCTCAAATTTGAGTTCGGCCAACCCGAAGATGCGGGCCAGCAAGGGCTGGACGATATCGATGGCCTGCACCCGGTCCAGCCGGGCCTGGCGCTGCTGCCGGAACAGGAAGCCTGTGTTGACGCGGACGTAACCGCCGGACACCTGGTACTTGGTGAAGTACCAGGTGAGGACGAAGCTGAGGACCGCCACCAGCAGTACTGCGCCGCCGCCCGCCACCAACCAGGGAACCCGGCCGGCGAATCCGTCTTCGAACATGGGCCGGCCCTGCAGGGTCCGTTCAAAGATGTCGCGGCCAAAAAAGAAGCCGATTGCTGCCAGCGCAACCCAGCCACGGACAAAGGGTGACGCCGGGTGCACGCGCAACCAGCCGTCGCCGGGCGTTGTGATTCCGGGACCCGCGCCGTCCGCAGCAGGTGTTGATGCGGAGGGCACTGAGCCGGATGTAGCAGAACTGGCGGACGTTGCTTCTGTAGGTGCAGGAACGGCGGGCGCAGCACCGTCTTCCTGCACCCCGCGAGGGGGGAACCGCCCGTCAGCGGTCACAGTCCTGCCAGCCTGGCCTCGCCGCGGGCCGCGAGCTGCTCCCGGAGCCGGGCTCCCTCTGCCTCGGGCAACCCGGGGATGTGCGCGTTGGTGCCGGGCGATGCTGTGTGCAGCTTGACCGTGCACAGGCCCAGGCTGCGCTCCACGGGGCCAACGGCGACGTCCACGTACTGCATCCGGCCGTAGGGGACGGCCATGGTCCGCTGGAAGAAGATGCCGCTGCGGACCAGGAGGTCGTCGTCGCGCTCGGCGTAGCCGATGGCCCTGACCTGGCGCGGGATGAGTACCAGCCGCCAGAGGGCCACCACCAAAGTCACGGCCGGAACGGTGATGGCCAGCCACAGCGGCGGCCACCGCCACCATTCGAGCAGGACAAACACGAGCGGAAGACTGAGGATTACGACGGCGGCCAGGTTGCCGAGTGCCCACTGCACCAGCCGCACAGTCACGAACTTTGGTGACACCCGGTGCCAGTCGATGCCGGGCGGGTCAATCGCCTCGGTACGCATATTCGCCTTCCCCCGCGGCTTCTCCCCGTGTTGCGCGGCCCGGCTTGCCGTCCAAGCCCTTCGTGTCGCCGTCTTCCGGCGGAATCTTGCAGAACCGCTCCACCACCAGGCCAACAATGATCATGACCAGGCCGCCGCCGGCCATGCCGAGCGCCAGCCAGGCGATGTCCTGATGGCTACGGAAGCTCCAGATCCGCAGCTGGTCCAGGAAGATCCCCACGTGCCAGCCGAGCAGCACCGTTCCGGCATAGGCGCAGGCCTGGGCCAGGATGAGCGTGCGGGCGGCGAGCAGCGGATCCAGTGCTGTCTTCTTTGCCGTGCTGTTGGGCTTGATGCTGTTCCGCCAGCGCAGGATGCGGATACCCAGGATCAGGGTGATGGCCACGATCACGCCCATGGTGGCCAGCGCGGTGGCCGGCAACACCGGGGTGGCCATGCCGTAGCGGCTGGTAATCACCGTTCCGGCCCAGCCGGCCACGGTGAGGATGACGCCGATCAGCAGCAGCCGCAGCGGGCTAATGGGTTTCAACGGTCCGTCACCGCCCCGGCGGTCGGCATCCCGTCAAAGTCGCCGAAACCATCAAAGGGGGCAAGGTCGCCATAGTCCGCCGCCCGGGCGGCGAGGGCACTGATGCGCTCCCCCTCAAGGGTTGCGGCGGGGTCGATCAGGGACCACGGATACAGCACGAAAGCCCGACTTGCCGCGCGTGGGTGCGGCAGCGTCAGCACTGGGTCGTCGCTGCGCTCGTCACCGTACGTGATGATGTCGACGTCGAGGGTCCGCGGCCCCCAGCGCACCTCACGGACCCGGTGGTGCTTGTTCTCCACCATCTGGCAATGCTCCAGCAGCTCATTCGGAGTCAGGCTGGTCTCGACGGTGATGACCATGTTCAGGAAGTCCGGCTGGCCGGGCGGGCCGCCCACCGCCTTGGTCTGGATGATCGGGGACACCGCAAGGAGCCGGACCTCCGGCGGATCCACCAGATCAGCCACCGCGCTGGAGAGGGTGTCATTGCGTTCGCCGAGGTTGCTCCCCAAGGCCAGGACCGCTTTGGTGTAGACCGCGTTCACGGGGTGCCCCCGGAAGCGGGTTCCGCCGGGTGGCCGGAAACGATGACGGACCGTTCGCGGTGAACGGACACTGCCACGTCCCCGAAGGGCACCTCGATGGGCGCTTGGGGCTTGTGCACTGTGATATCCACGGCCTGCAGGCCAAACTCGGACAGCAGGCCGTCAGCGATCCGGACCGCCAGGGCCTCGATGAGGTTCAGCGGCTCGCCGGAAATCCACTCAGTAATACGCTGAGCCACCTCGCCGTAGTGCGCGGTGTCGCTGACGTCGTCGGACTTCGCGGCAGCGGCGAAATCGAGGTACAGGACGGCGTCCACAACAAAAGGCTGGCCCTCGCGGCGTTCAAAATCAAACACACCATGATGGCCGACGGCCGTCACACCGGTCAGCGTAATCCTGTCCATGGCTCCCCCGGCGCTTACGGTGCTTTGGGTACTGCCGCCATGCGCGCGGCGACCTTGACGGCGTCAAGGCTGGATCCGACGTCGTGCACCCGCACGGCCCAGGCACCGCGGGCGGCGCTGATGGCCGTAATGGCGGCGGTGGCTCCGTCCCGCTCTTCCGGAGCAGCGGATTTGCCGGCAACCGTCAGGAGGGTACCAAGGAACCGCTTGCGGGAGGCTGCCACCAGGACACGGTGGCCCAGGGCAGCCAGCTGCTCCAGGTTCTGCAGCAACTCCCAGTTCTGGGCGTCATTCTTGGCAAAACCCAGGCCCGGGTCCACGATGATCTGCTCAGCGCTGACGCCGGCGGCAAACAGTTTGTCCCGCACTCCGGCCAGTTCCGCCACCACTTCGCCGGCCACGTCCGTGTACTCGGCGAGGGAGTTCATGGTGCGGGCATCGCCGCGCCGGTGGGTAAGGATGTACGGCGCCTTGGACGAGGCCACGAGTTCAGCCATTTCGGGTTCGATGGTCAGCCCGGAAACGTCGTTGATGATGGCGGCGCCGGCCTTCAGGGCAGCGGCTGCGGTGGCGGCGTGGGTGGTGTCGATGCTGACCAGGGCACCCGCCTTGACCAGGGCTTCGATGACGGGGAGGACCCGTTTCTGCTCCTCGTCCGGGGAGACGTCCTCAGCGCCGGGGCGGGTCGATTCGCCGCCGACGTCGATGATGTCCGCGCCGGCGTAGAACATGCGCAGGCCCGCGGCGATGGCGGTGTCCGCCGTGGCGTGCTTGCCGCCGTCGCTGAACGAATCAGGGGTGACATTGAGGATGCCCATGACCAGGGTGCGGTCCGTGGGCAGGTCCTCGAAGCGCGCGGCCGGGCGCGGTTTGCGCAGGATGGGCAGCGGCGAGGTTGCGGGCCCGGTTCCCGGGGCTGCAGCTAGTGAGTCCATGGTGTTGTGTGGTTACCTTCCGAGGATGAGGCTCATGGCCTCGGCACGGGTGGCCGGGTCATGAAGCTGCCCGCGGACCGCACTGGTGACGGTCTTTGCTCCGGGCTTGCGGATACCGCGCATTGACATGCACATGTGCTCGCATTCGACAACGACAATGGCGCCACGCGGCTTGAGGTGGAGGACCAGCGCTTCGACGATCTCCGTGGTGAGCCGCTCCTGAACCTGGGGGCGGCGGGCGTAGATATCCACGAGCCGGGCCAGCTTACTCAGCCCGGTGACCTTCCCGTCATGGGAGGGGATGTAGCCAACGTGGGCCACACCGTGGAACGGCACCAGGTGGTGCTCGCAGGTGGAGTAGAACGGGATGTCCTTCACCAGGACCAGTTCTTCATGGTCCAGCTCGAACGTGGTGGACAGGACGTCCGCGGGGTCGTGGTGCAGTCCCGCAAATACCTCGGCGTACGCCTTCGCCACCCGCTTGGGGGTGTCGATGAGGCCGCCACGGTCCGGGTCCTCCCCGATGGCCAGGAGGATTTCGCGGACAGCCGCTTCAATCCTTGGCCGGTCCACCTTGTGGAGCGGGGCATGGGTGGAACCGTCCTCCGCCGGGTAGGCGGCGGAGGCGGAAACGGCGTCGTCGTCGAAGGAAGTCACAGGGAAAGCTTAGCCGCGAAGGGTGTCCGGCCCCGATTCGGGGACGCCTCCCTGGAACGGTGCGTCTTCCGGAACGCCCTGCGGATGCGGCGGCTGGGCGTCCAGCGGCTCGTCAAGGCGGGCCTGCTTGGCTTCCTCCTGGGCCTCGCGTTCTGCCCGCTCCTGCGGCGATTCCACGGGGCCGGCGGCCTGGACCGGACGGGATTCCTTGGACAGCCACACTTCGCGGAAGTCGCGCTTGCGGATGTCACGGAATATGTCGGCGATCTCGGCCTGGTTAAGGGTTTCGCGCTCCAGCAGCTCCAGGGCGAGGCTGTCCAGGACGTCACGGTTCTCGGTGAGGATGGCGTACGCCTCATCGTGTGCCTGGTCGATCAGGCGGCGCACTTCCTCGTCCACCACGTAGGCAATCTGGTCAGAGTAATTGCGCTCGTGCCCGGCGTCGCGGCCCAGGAACGGCTCGCCGCCGCCCTGGCCCAGGCGCACGGCGCCCACGCGTTCGCTCATGCCGTACTCGGTGACCATCTTGCGGGCGGTACCGGTGGCCTTCTCGATGTCGTTCGAGGCGCCGGTGGACGGATCGTGGAACACGATCTCCTCGGCTACGCGGCCACCCATGGCGTATGCCATCTGGTCCAGGAGCTCGTTGCGGGTGACGGAGTACTTGTCGTTGTCCGGCACCACCATGGTGTAGCCCAAGGCACGGCCGCGGGGAAGGATGGTGATCTTGGTGACCGGGGCCGAGTTCCGCAGGGCAGCCGCCACCAGGGCGTGGCCGCCTTCGTGGTAGGCGGTGATCTTGCGTTCGTGTTCCTTCATGACCCGGCTGCGCTTCTGCGGGCCGGCCATCACGCGGTCGATTGCCTCGTCCAGGGCGCGGTCGTCAATGAGGTTGGCGTTGGAGCGGGCGGTCAGCAGGGCGGCTTCGTTGAGCACGTTGGCCAGGTCCGCGCCGGTGTAGCCGGGGGTCTTCTTGGCAACAGCCTTCAGGTCGACGCCGGGAGCCATCGGCTTGCCCTTGGCGTGCACCTGGAGAATCTGGTCACGGCCAATCATGTCCGGCGCCTCGACGCCGATCTGCCGGTCGAAACGGCCCGGCCGCAGCAGGGCGGGGTCCAGTACGTCCGGCCGGTTGGTGGCGGCGATAAGGATGACGTTGGTCTTGACGTCGAAGCCGTCCATCTCCACCAGCAGCTGGTTGAGGGTCTGCTCGCGTTCGTCGTTGCCGCCGCCGATGCCGGCGCCGCGGTGGCGGCCGACGGCGTCGATCTCGTCCACGAAGATGATCGCCGGGGAGTTGGCCTTGGCCTGTTCGAAGAGGTCGCGGACGCGGGACGCACCAACGCCCACGAACATCTCCACGAAGTCCGAGCCGGAGATCGAGAAGAAGGGGACGCCTGCTTCACCGGCAACGGCGCGGGCCAGCAGGGTCTTACCGGTACCGGGAGGGCCGTACAGCAGCACGCCCTTGGGGATCTTGGCGCCGACGGCCTGGAACTTGGCCGGCTCCTGGAGGAATTCCTTGATCTCCTGGAGCTCTTCTACGGCTTCGTCCGAGCCGGCCACGTCCGCGAAGGTCACCTGCGGCATGTCCTTGCTGACCATCTTGGCCTTGGACTTGCCGAACTGCATGATCTTGGAGCCGCCGCCCTGCATGCGGGTCATGAGGAACCAGAAGAGGGCGCCCAGCAGGATGACGGGAATGAGGAGGGACAGCAGGCCGGAGAACCAGTTGCTCTCGATGGGCTGGTCCGTGTAGCCCTGCGCCGGTTTGGAATCAGTGACAGCCTTGACCACGTCCGTGGCGCGGGCATCGACGAAGAAGAACTGGACGCTCTTGCCCTTGTTCTGGCCGTCCACCTCCAGGTCGTCCTTCAGGGTGAGGTCAACGCGGTTCTCACCGTCGAAGATCTTGGCCTGTTCCACGTTGGTGCCGGCAAGCAGTTCCAGGCCCTTATCGGTGTCGATCCGCGACGCACCGCCGGGGGCCAGCGTTGCAAAGGCCACCAGGAGCAGACCGACAACAACGACGATCCAGATGCCCGGGCCCTTGAAGAAATTCTTAGCTTTCATCTGTTCGGGGGCTGGCCCCGTCCCTTCCGGTAGTGCTGCACGGCGTGTACTTTGCGCGCGTGATGGTGCTGCGTCAGCTTCTAGCTATACACCGTCCGGAGTACATCACGCATGATGAAAAGCAAAAGTTCCCTGTGGGCGTAGCGGACATCGTTGCAGGCAGGCTAGGGGTTCCGGGGTGCGGCGACGGACGCGCGGGTGACCAGCGGACACTCGAGCACAGTGGTCACGGCGGAAGCCGAAGGACCGTCCCCTGCACCTTCGAGCGCATCGATGAGGTGGTTGGCCGCCCAGGCACCCATGGCGTAGTGGGGCAGCGCCATGGTGGTCAGCCCGGGAAAGAGGCTGCCGGCCACCAGTTCCTGGTCGTCGAATCCAACCACGGAGAGGTCGCCGGGGATGCTGAGGCCCAGTTCCGCGGCCGCCCGGTAGGCACCCATGGCCATCTGGTCGTTGTAGCAGAACAGGCCCGACGGCGGGTGTCCGCTCCGCAGGATCCGCGCCGCTGCCTCGTACCCGCCCGCAGCGTCCGACGACGATGACTCCACCGGCGCGAGGCCGCCGTCGAGCCCTGCCGCGGTGAGCGCGTCGCGGAAGCCGCGGAGCCGCTCCGAGGTGGACGGCACGTCCTGGACGTTGTTGATGAAGCCGATGCGGGTGTGGCCGGCGTCGAGCAGCGCGCGGACCGCCGTGCGGGCGCCGCCGTATTCGTCCGGGACGACGGAAGGGAACCGCCCGTCGGTGGTGACGGCATCCACCAGCACGGCCGGCACCTTGCCGAGGTTCGCCGGCGCGTCCAGGACCCGGTGGTACATGGTGGCGTAGAGGATGCCGTCCACCTGCCGTTCCAGCACGGCTTCCACGTCGCCTTCCCTTGAGGCGGGCCCCGCGGAAGCGGCGGTGTTGATGAGCATGAGGGTGTAGCCGCGGGCACGGGCCGCGTCATCGGCGCCCAGGATGATCCGGCCGGCATGCGGCGTGGTGGCCACATCCTCGCTGACCAGCCCCAGCACGCCGGTGCGGCGGTTGCGGAGCGCCTGCGCCACCCGGTTGGGCCCGTAGCCCAGCTGCTCCGCGGCGGCCTTCACCTTTGCACGGGTTTCGGGGCTGATCCGCGCATACGTGACGTCATTGAGGACATGCGACACCGTAGTGGCCGACACCCCTGCGGCCACCGCGACATCCTTGATGCCTATGTTCGGGCTTGCCAAAATCAGACGTGCTGGTCCAGGTAGACCGGGTTGCCGTCGGGGTCGATCAGGATGGCACTCGCGGGCCCGGTGGTCTTCGTGTCGGCTTCGGCGGCAAACGGGACGCCCTGCGCCTGGAGCTGTTCCTGGAGTTCCCGCACGTCGGTGAACGGTTCCAGGGGCTTGGCATCCTGGTCCCAGCCCGGGTTGAAGATCAGCACGTTCTTCTCGAGGATGCCCTTGAACAGCCCGATGTTGGTGGTCCCGTTCTTCATGATGACCCAGTTCTGGTCCGGGCTGCCCGCGTACTGCGTGAACCCGAGCTTCCGGTAGAACTCCATGGAAGCAGCGAGATCCTGCACGGCAAGGCCTACCGAGAAACCACCGAGCTGCATGGCGGCCTACTCGTAGACGTGCGGTGCGAGGGTGCCCACGAAGTCCAGGTTGCGGTACTTCTCGGCGTAATCCAGGCCGTAGCCCACCACGAACTCGTTGGGGATGTCGTAGCCCACGTACTTGACGTCGATCTGGACCTTGGCGGCGGTGGGTTTGCGGAAGGCGGTGCAGATTTCCACCGACGCGGTGCCGCGGGACTCCAGGTTGGTCTTCAGCCAGGACAGGGTGAGGCCGGAATCGATAATGTCCTCGACGATCAGCACGTCCTTGCCCATGAGGTCCGTGTCCAGGTCCTTCAGGATGCGCACCACGCCGGAGGACTGGGTGCCGGAGCCGTAGGAGGACACAGCCATCCAGTCCATCGAGACGTGGCTGTGCAGTGCACGGGCCAGGTCCGCCATGACCATGACGGCGCCCTTGAGCACGCCCACGATCAGCAGTTCGCGGCCTTCGTAGTCCTTGTCGATCTGGGCAGCGAGCTCGGTGATGCGCTGCTGGATCTGTTCCTTGGTGTAGAGAACGTGCTTGAGGTCTGCCTGGACGTCGTTTGAATCCACCAATGGCTCCTGTGTAGATGCGGGGTGCGACTAATGTGTGGCCGGTTTTTGCGGCCGGAATACTAGCTTCCCACAGCGCGCGGGTTCGCGGGGACCGGTCCCGGGGCGCTCTGCGGTCCCGGGCCCTTCGAGTTCGGCCAGCGACAACCGGTAGGCGGCAACCCCGCCGGGCAGCTGCACCGGGCCTGCGGAACCCTGCCGCCGCAGTAGTCCTTCCGCCGCCACAAGGCGCCGATAGCTGGGCTGCTGGCCGCCGACGCCGGCTGCGGCCTTGGCGATCACACGGAACCTGATGGCGGGGGCCAGGGCGCGCAGGGCGTCCTCAGGGAGGCTTGCTTCTCCACCGTTCCACTCCACCAGGGACGTATAGGTGCTTTCCGCCACATCCTCGAGGTAGTCGGCGTCCAGTTGCAGGATTGAGGCGGTGCGCGCCAGGGATTCCGCGACGCCGGGGCCAAGTTTTTCCTCCAGGTGAGGGAGGACTTCCACCCGGGTCCGGGAGCGGGCGAACGCGGGATCCGTGTTGGTGGGATCGTGCCAGGGATCCAGCTCCTCCACCTCGCAGATTTCCTCCGTGTCGGCCCGGCGGAGCCCCAGGAAGGGACGGAGCAGCACGGCGCTTCCGGCTCCTGCCCGGGTGGGCCGCATGCCTGCGAGCGAACGGGTTCCGGAGCCGCGGGCCAGGCCCAGCAGCACCTGCTCGGCCTGGTCATCCAGGGTGTGCCCCAGCAGGATGGCGCCGGCGCCCTGGTCCGCGGCTCCCGCTTCAAGCGCCTTGTGCCGGGCCTCGCGGGCGGCGGCCTCGGGGCCCATGCCAGCACCCGCCACCGTGACGGTGTGGACTTCAACCGGGGCGAGACCCAGTTCCCGAAGGGCACGGGCGGTGTCAGCCGCCACCCGGGCGGAGCCTTCCTGAAGCTGGTGGTCCACCACCACGGCGCCCACCGTGACCGGGTGGCCGTCAATGCTGCCGCGGCGGGCGAAGTAGGCGGCGACGGCGGCCAGCGCCATCGAGTCGGGCCCGCCGCTGCAGGCCACCAGGACGTGCGCCGGATAGCCGGCCTGCGCCAGGGCGTCGCCCAGCATCTTGCGGGCAGTGCCGACGACGGGCGCCAACCGGCCGGGCCGGCGTCGTCCGCTGCGCTGCGGTGCGGAAGCTGCCGGCGCAGAATCCTGCGGGGCAGGACCGGGAGCGTGCGGGGCGGGCCCGGAGAGCTGGTACCCGGAAGGCTGTGGTTCGGAATGCGTGGGCGGAACGTCAGGCAATTACAGGCCCATCCGCTCAAGCCACAGCTTGGCATCGTGGATCTCGGGCTCGGTGGGCAGGTGGTCGGCCGACTCCCATACCCGATTGAAGCCCTCCATTCCGGCCACGCCCACAACGGCGCGGACAAAGCGGGCGCCGTCGGAATACTGCCGCATCTTGGCGTCCAGGCCCAGCAGGCTGCGGATGAACTTCTCCACCACGCCACGGTCCTTGCCGCGGTCGTTGAACCGCTGCCGGATGGTCTTGACGGAGGGAACGATGCTGGCGTCCACGGCGTCCATCACCACGTTGGCGTGGCCTTCGAGCAGGCTCATCACGGCCGTGAGGTGCGAGATGGCGGCTTTCTCCTCGGGATCCTGCAGCAGGTCCAGGATGGCGCCGCGGCCAGGCGTGTTTCCAGTGGCCGAACGGTCCTTCAGTGAGCGCGCGGCCGCCGAGGCCCGGTCCATCAGCGAATCGACGTTGCCCAGCAGGTGCCCGCTGAGGTTGTCGATCTGGTCCAGCATGTGGTGGCGCAGCCAGGGTGCCGCGGCGAACTGCACCCTGTGGGTCTGTTCATGCAGGCAGACCCACAGCCGGAAGTCCTCGGGCGTGACATTGAGTTCGCGTTCCACGGAGACGATGTTGGGTGCCACCAGCAGGAGCCGCCCGGCGGCCGGTGCGGAGGAGTTTTCGGCCAGCGCCGCGAACGGATCGTACTGGCCCAGGACCTTGCTGGACAGGAACGCCAGGACGGCGCCCAGCTGGCTGCCGGTGATGGCGCCGCTGACGCTGGCCGCGGACGGGCTCAATGAACCGCGCCGGTTGTCCAGCATCTTCTGCATGGCCGGCTTCAGCATCACGGCGAAGGACTGAGTGTTTGCCTTGGCCCACGATGCCCGGTCCACCACCAGCACCGAGGAATCCCGGAGGTCCCTGGCAGCTTCCAGTCCGGTGATCTCGTGAACGTGCGGAACGGAGGCGTCGGCGAGCCGGCGGAGGCTGTCCACGGCTTCATTGATAGCCGCCGGCTTCAGGTCCGGCCCGGCGGGAGCCAGCCGTGCCGCCGCGGAGGCCGCCAGGTCCCAATTGATCAGGGAAGCGGCATCAGCAGATGAGATGGGGGCGGACTGGGCTGCAGTGGACTCCATAGGTCCCATCAGAACACAGCGGGCCGGGGATCGTCCTTAAGTTCGCTCACCGGCGAAGCAAAGGCATGGGCGGGCAGCCACTCACAGCCGGAGCACAGGAGGGCAAAAGGCCAGGCCTAAGCTGCGGCGGCATGGTGGTGGGTACACCGCAACAGCGGCCCTACCGCATTCCAGAACCCGCACAGGCGGCCCTGGCCAGCACCGTCCGTGCGGGCCAGGGCCGGACAAACCCCTCAGGAGGACACCATGATCCCGTACCGTCCCATCACTCCCCTGACCACCGGCCCGAAGAAAGGCTGGAAGGCCGTGGTTGCCGCCGTCCTGGTGGCGGCGCTCCTGGGGACCACGGCCCCCATGGCGGTGGCCGCGGAACCGGTCACCGCGGCCGGTCCCGCATATGGCGTTGCAGATTCCAGGGAGGCGCGCTGACCTACCGGCAGCCGCACCCTGCGAGCGCCGTTGCCGCCCGGTCCAGCGCCACTTTGTTGCCCGTGGCGCCGGGCGTCAATCCGTTGCCGATGAAGGAGAACACCAAGAGCCGCCCGTCTGCGTCAACGACGTAGCCGCTGAGCGCCAGAACGGTGTTGAGAGTTCCGGTCTTGGCCCGGACCAGGCCCGCTCCCTGGACGGTGGACTCGTCGCCGTACCGCGCATCAAGGGTGCCGGTGAGGCCGGCCACCGGGAAGCCGTCCAAAGCGGCGCGCAGCCTGGCATCGGTGCCCGTGGTGATGGCCCGGACCACCTCAGCGAATTGGCCGGCCGAGACCTGGTTGCCCATCGCCAGGCCGCACACGTCCACCAGCGTCAGGGGGCCGGCTGCAATCCCCGCCTGGGCCAGTTGGCTGCTGACCGCGGCTGTGGCACCTTCGTTGCTGCCCGGACCACCATCCGCGATGGAGGCCATCCGGCCCATGACCTCTGCCAGGTAGTTGTCTGATTCCTGCAGCAGCAGGTCCACCTGGTCCCCCACGGTGGCTGACTGCACCTCGGCCAGGACATCAGGCAGTTCGGTTCCGGCAGCCGGCTTCGCCGAACCCGCTCCGGGTGAACGCTCGACGCCGGCCGCCACAGTCAGTCCCGCGGCGGCACCTGCGGCGCGGAGACGTGCTGCGAATTCCTCCGCGGCGGTCTGCGCGGCGTCCTGCGGGCGCGGCCCGGTAGTCACGGCGGGGTCGTAGCGCGCAGAATTCATGGCAAGCGGATACACCGGCGCCACTTCGCCGGCGGCGACGTCCCCCTCCTGCCAGGCCGGGTTCAGGGCCGGCCCGGAAAACAGGGAATCGTCCAGCAGGACCTTGATCTCCCCCGTTGCACCATTGGCCTGCAGGGAGGCCACGGTCCGGGCCGCGAGGGTGGTGAGGCCGGCGCGGCCCATCACCTCGCCCGGCTTCGACTCACCGGGCCCGAGCAGCACGTCGCCGCCGCCCACCAGCACCACCTGGTTGGCGGCCGGCCCCTCCACCACCCGCGTGGTGAACACACGGTCCGGGCCGAGGGCGCGCAGGGCGGCCACGGAGGTCAGCAGTTTCATGTTCGACGCCGGCACGCGGCTCTCGGCGCCGCCCCGGTCGAAGAGGACCTGGCCAGTAAGCGCATCCTGCACGATGCCCGTGAAAGTACCGCCGCCGTCGGCCTTCAACAGCGGGTCAACCTGCGCCGACAAAACGGCGGGGTCCGGGACAGAGGCGGTGGATTGCAGCGGGGCGAGCCCCTGCGGGGATGCCAGGGCGGACGGTTCGCGCTGCCAGGCCGGGGCCTCGGGCGCGGGCGCGGGAGGCTCGGGGCCGAGGAACCCGGGGGCCACGAGTGCTGCAGCCGGGAGGACAAGGACCAGCAGGAGTGCCGCGAGCAGGAGGAGGTGCCAGGGTTTTCCCGGGCCGGCGGATCTGCCTGGAAGGCCCAGCGCCGCAGCCTTCAGCGCACGGCGGTGCCACGATTCCGCGCTGGTGGTTTTGGTCATGCCGGTGCCGGTCCTCAAGTCCTGAAATTTCCCCACAAGTTCCTGATTCCAGGGCCTCTCGCTATATCCTCAATAATAGTCGGCGGCACGGACACTCCTTTTTGTGGACCGTCAAGTGTGCCGCGCACCCCCTGTAATCGCTGAGGAGCATTCCCATGAAGCACGACGTGACCATCGAGATCCCCAAGGGATCGCGCGTCAAGTACGAAGTTGACCACGAGACCGGCCGCGTCCGCCTGGACCGCGTCCTCTTCACCTCCATGCAGTACCCCACGCACTACGGTTTCTTCGAGAACACGCTGGGCGAAGACGGCGACCCGCTGGACGCACTGGTGCTCCTGCAGGACTTCGACTTGCACCCCGGCGTCATCGTGGAATCCCGCCCCATCGGCGTTTTCAACATGACTGACGACGGCGGCGGAGACGCCAAGGTCCTCTGCGTGCCTGTTGACGCCCGCTTCGACCACATCCAGGAAGTCAGCGACGTCAGCGAATTCCTGATCAAGGAAATCGAGCACTTCTTCACCCGTTACAAGGACCTGGAGCCGGGCAAGTGGGTCAAGGCCGAGGGCTGGGGCGACCGCGCCGCCGCCGAGGCCGAGCTGGAAGCGTCGATCAAGCGCTACGTTCCCACCGGACACTGATTTTCCCCGGAGGTTGAGCCTGTCGAAGCCCTGGTTTCGGCAGGCTCAACCACCGGAATTACGACGGCGGGTGCCCGGCTTTTCGAAGCCGGCCACCCGCCGTCGCGCGTTCCAGGAGTTTTCGTCCAGATGAAGCCACCTTCGCGGCCCTGAAGTGGCAATACGCGGACAAATACTCTCCAGGAAGATGTGAAACGCTGGGGGCGTGAATTCCGCACCTGCTTTCCACCCACCCTGCGGCCCGGTGACCGGGTGGCGGGACGGCGATGTCCTCCGCGCCACGGGCATCCCCTACGCCACCGCGGCCCGGTTCCAGCCGCCCGCTGCTGCGGCGGACTGGACCGATCCCTTTGCCGCCACTTCGCTGGCGCCGGCCTGCCCGCAGGGACCCGTCCCGTTCCTCGACGACGTCCTGGGCACCCGGTACGGCGAACTTCCCGGCAGCGAAGACTGCCAGAACCTGTCCATCACCATGCCCGGCGACCTCGGGCCCGGGGAAAAGCTGCCCGTCATGGTCTGGATCCATGGCGGCTCCTACACCACCGGGTCCGGGGACCTCGCCATCTTCGACCCCGCACGGCTTGTTGCCGAGAACCGCGTCATCGTGGTGTCGGTGACCTACCGGCTGGGTTTGTTCGGTTTCCTGGCCACCCGCACCGGCCGGCCGGCAAACCTGGGCCTGCTGGACCAGTTGGAGGCGTTCCGCTGGGTGCAGCGGAACATCGCGGCGTTCGGCGGCGACCCAGGCTGCGTCACCGCGTTCGGCCAGTCCGCCGGCGGGGATGCCATCGCGCACCTGATGGCCACTCCCGATGCACCGTCGCTGTTCCGGCGTGCCATTATCCAGAGCGCGCCACTGGGGATTGCCCGCGGCCGGGCCCGGATGAACCACGCCATGGGGATCGCGGCAGAATCGGTGACGGAAGGGACCCCGGCCATGGAAGTAGTGGACCGGGAGGCGGAGGTGGCGCAGGTCTCGCGGAAGTTCGGGATGCTGGCCGCCATGCCGTTCGGCACCCAGTACGGCCATGCCCCGCTGCCGGAGGAGAAGGACATTGCTGCGGCGTGGGACAGGGCCGCGCCGGGCATCGACATCCTGATCGGCCACACCTCGGAGGAAGCGCGGCTGTTCCTCCCCCGGAGTCCGTTCCTGATGCGCCTGCTCAAGGTACCGGGAGTGGGCGCCGCCGCTGTGCGCGCCGTCGACTGGGTGGTCACCGAAACGGTCTACGGGTGGGCGTCGCGGAAGTTCGCCAGCCGCCACAAGCGCGCAGGAGGACGGGCACACCGGTACCTGCTGAGCTGGCATGCACCGGATAACCTCTTCGGCGCAGCCCACACCATCGACCTGCCGCTGCTTTTGGGCAACCGGGGAACCTGGGACGGTGTGGGACTGATCGCCGGCGCACCGTGGGAGCAAGTGGACATGACCGGACGGGCGGTTCGGGCTTTGTGGGCAGGGTTCGCCCGCGGTGATGACCTGGGCGAGGCCGGTGCCATCAATGACGCGCTGCACTACCGGAGGGTCTGAGGACCCATGCGGACCTTGGGCGTGGACCTGGCGGCAGCCACCAAGAAAACCGCCGCTGCCGTCATCGAGTGGGACCTGGATTCCCGTGGCCAAGGCCGTGCCACGCTCGCCCACCTGGCCCTGGACGTGGACGACCAGACGATCGTGGACCTGTTCGGCACCAGCGACATGACCGGTGTCGACTGCCCTGTCGGCTGGCCGGACGCGCTGATCCCGTTCCTCACCGGGCACCTGGACAACGTTGCCGCCCCGGTCCTTGAGCACGACGGCATCGCCGGCCGGCGGCTCCTCGCCTACCGGGACACGGACCGTTTCTGCACCGCGCAGACGGGCCTGATTCCGCTGAGCGTTTCGGCAGACCGGCTGGCCCACCCGGCCATGCGCTGCGCGGTGATCCAGGCAAAGATCGCTGCGCTGCACGGCCCCCAGTCCCGGGATGGCTCCGGCCGGCTGGCCGAGGTATATCCGGCGGCCTCGCTCAAAATCTGGGGCCTCAACGGCCGCGGGTATAAGGGGCGGGGGACCACGGAAACCGAGCGGCTCGGCGTGCTCCTTGAAGCCCTCTGTGAGCAGGCGCCGTGGCTGGACCTGGCCGGATACGAGGCCCGGCTGGCGGCTTCGGACGACCTGTTTGACGCCGTCGTGGCTTCGCTGACCGCCCGGGCCGTGGCCCGCCGTCGTACGCGCCTTCCTGATGAGGCGCACGCGCGGGCCGCCCGCAGCGAGGGCTGGATCCACCTGCCCTCGTGCGGGCTCAGCGACCTTCCCGGCTGACGGGTCGTCAGCGGCCCAGCTTCCAGTTCCGGATGTCCTCCGGGTCCTCGCCGTGGGTGCGGGTGTGTTCGCGGGCGCTGTCGCGGCGGTCCTGCAGCTCCTGCCGCAGGAGTGAGTACTTCTCGGCCAGGCCGGGCACCCGGTCGATTGCGTCGATGGCGAGCGTGAAGCGGTCGATCCCGTTGAGCATCGCCATGTCAAACGGGGTGGTGGTGGTCCCCTCCTCCTGGTAGCCGTGCACGTGCAGGCCCTCCTGGTTGGTGCGCTTGTACGCGAGGCGGTGGATCAGCGTGGGGTAGCCGTGATACGCGAAAATGATGGGCTTGTCCGTGGTGAAGATGCCGTCGAAGTCCCTGCCCGGCAACCCGTGCGGGTGTTCGCTCTCGTCCTGGAGGCGCATCAGGTCCACCACGTTGACCACGCGGACCTTCAGCCCCGGGACGCCGCTGCGCAGAAGTTCCGCGGCGGCCACGGTCTCAACGGTGGGGACGTCGCCTGCGCAGGCGAGCACGACGTCGGGTTCCTCGCCGGCCACCTCGGAGCCGGCGAACGTCCAGATTCCCAGGCCGCGGCGGCAGTGGTTGGCCGCGTCCGCCGGGCCCAACCAGGTGGGAGAGGGCTGCTTTCCGCTCACCACCACGTTCACGCAGTCCGTGGACGCCAGGCAGTGCTCCATGACGGACAGCAGGGTGTTGGCGTCCGGCGGCAGGTACACCCGGATGACCTCGGCCTTCTTGTTCACCGCATGGTCGATGAACCCCGGGTCCTGGTGCGAGAAGCCGTTGTGGTCCTGCTGCCAGACATGCGAGGACAGCAGGTAGTTCAACGAGGGCACAGGCTGGCGCCACGGCAGCCGGCGGTGGACCTTCAGCCACTTGGCATGCTGGTTGAACATGGAATCGACAATGTGGATGAAGGCCTCGTAGCAGTTGAAGACGCCGTGCCGGCCGGTGAGGAGGTAGCCTTCCAGCCAGCCCTGGCACAGGTGCTCGCTGAGGACCTCCATCACGCGGCCCGACCTCGCGAGGTGCTCGTCGGCGTCGTCAATCCGGTACTGCCACACCTTGTCGGTGACCTCATAGACGTTCTGCAGCCGGTTGGACGCGGTTTCATCCGGCCCGAACAGGCGGAAGTTCTCCATGTTCTGCGCGATCACGTCCCGCATCCACGAACCCAGCGTGATCATGGGGCTCACGCGGTCCGTTCCGGCTGCTTCCACCTCGACGGCGTAGTCCCGGTAGGCGGGCAGCTTTAGGGCCCGCCGGAGCACTCCGCCGTTGGCATGCGGGGTGGCGCTCATCCGGAAGTCCCCGGTGGGTGCCGCCGCGGCGACGTCGGCACGGAGCCGCCCGTCGCCGTCGAACAGTTCTTCCGGACGGTAGGACTGCAGCCACTCCTCCAGCTGTTTGAGGTGTTCACCGTTGGTGCGGACCTCGGACAGCGGGACCTGGTGGGCCCGCCAGGTCCCTTCCACCTGCAGCCCGTCCACGGTCCGCGGACCGGTCCAGCCCTTCGGCGAGCGCAGCACGATCATGGGCCACCGGTTTCCGGGGTGGTCTCCGGAGGTGCCGTCCCCGGCCCCGTTGTGGACGTCCCCGGCGTCGCGGTGTTCAGCCTGGATGGCGCGGATGTCCGCGAGGCACTGGTCCAGGACGGCGGCGAAGTCCTGGTGCGCCTGCCCGGTATTGCCCGGGTCCTGCACAGTGACGAAATACGGTTCGTGCCCGTAGCCGCGCAGCAGCTGCTCCAGCTGTTCCTGGGGCATCCGGGCAAGCACCGTGGGGTTGGCAATCTTGTAGCCGTTGAGGTGCAGGATGGGCAGCACTGCGCCGTCCGCCGCGGGGTCCAGGAAGTTGTGCGAGTGCCAGCTGGCCGCCAGCGGCCCGGTTTCAGCCTCGCCGTCGCCGATCACGACGGCGGTCACCAGCTGAGGGTTGTCCAGCACCGAGCCGTACGCATGGGCCAGGGAATAGCCGAGTTCGCCGCCCTCGCTGATGGACCCCGGGCTCTCCGGCGCTGCGTGGCTGGGGATGCCGCCGGGGTAGGAGAACTGGCGGAAGAGTTCCGCGAGCCCGGCTTCGTCGTTGCCCACGTGGCCGTAGATCTCCGAGTACGTTCCTTCCAGCCAGGCATTGGCCACGACGGCGGGGCCGCCATGGCCGGGCCCGGCAATGAAGAGCATCTCGGCAGCGTCGCGGCGGATCACGCGGTTCAGGTGGGCGTACACGAAGTTGAGCCCGGGAGTGGTACCCCAGTGGCCCAGCAGGCGGGCTTTGGTGTCTTCCGGGCCCAGGGGCCGGCGCAGCAGCGGGTTGGAGCGCAGGTAGATCTGGCCGACGGAGAGGTAGTTGGCGGCTCGCCACCAGCGGTCCACGAGCTCAAGTTCCTCGCGGCCCAGGGCGCCCTGCGCGGCGGTTGCCTGACCTGTGTTGCCGTTTCCCTTGAATCCAGTCCCAGTGCTGCCGGTCATAGCCATCCTCACCTTGGGGTTCACGCCGTGCCCGGCCGTCCCTCCATCGCAACATCCCAGCCGCCCAGGCACAACCACCTGGCGTCGTCCACATGGGCTGACCTACCCGTGGGCGGTGCAGCCTAAGCACGATAGATTGAAGATGTTTCGGGCAAGACGAACTTTGGGGGAACGGACGTGACCGACGTACACGGCACGGCAGCAACGCAGTCACGCGCGGAGGCAGCCCTGTGGAAAAGCGCCCGTCAGAGGGTCAAGACACTGCGGAACGGGACACGGGTGGTCGATTCCACCATCTGGCGCTCCGTCAAAGCCTGGGCCGTGGATTTCGGCATCGTGGCCATCCTGGCAATCATCGCGGCCGTCCTGGTGGGCACCTCCCTGACCGGGACCGCGGGCAAGGCCGCCGGCGCTGCTGCCGCCACCTGGCTCATCGCGCCCTGGCTGTACGGTTTCTGCTGCGCGGGCGGCCGGTCCCTGGGCTCGCTGGCCTCGCAGACGGAAGTGGTCCGGATCAGCACGGGCGAAGCTCCTGGGTTCTGGCGGGCCGGCTGGGTCATGTTCGCCAGAACTGTCCTGTTCTCCGTGATGGTCCTGGTGCTGCTCCTGGGCACCGCGGAGGGCTCTTCACCCTCCGGTGCCGAACCGAAGGGACGGCACCTCACCATCGACAGGAGGTTCCCGAAACTTCCGGCGGGGGCTCCCGAAGCTGCGCCCTACGACCAGCCCATAACCGCTTGACCAGCCGTAACACTCCCCCTCGCACATTTACTACTTACCGGTAGTGTGTACCCAGAATGTTCACGCTGACAATCAACCAGACGGACAGCCGGCGCGACGGTGACCGGGTGCCGCAGTTACTCAAGGACCTGCGGCACATTCCCGCGCGCCTGGACTTTGACCGCTCCGTCGAAGACGAAGTCCAAGGCATCGTTGAGTGCCCTGAGCAGGCGGTTGAAGCAGCCCTGGTCGCACTGCGCAGCGGCCAGTGGTACGTGGGGATTGGCGTCGGTCCGGTCAACGAGCCGCTGCCGAACCAGATCAAGGACGCGTCCGGCCACGGCCTCATCTACGCCCGACGGGCGGTGGACCGGCTGCGCAACAGCAAAGAGCGCGTGCCGGTGGCCGTCGAAGGGCCCCTTGCGGACATTGCGCACGACGCCGAGGCGGTCCTCCGCCTGCTGGGCCACATAGTGCGCGACCGGTCGGGCGCGGAGTGGCGGGTTCTTGACCTGCTGACGCCGGGTGTCCGGGGCCAGCAAAAGGCGGTGGCCCAGGCGCTGGGCATCACCACGCAGGCGGTCAGCAAGGCCGTGGCCAGGGCGCAGTGGAACGAGGAATACGCGGCCAGGCCGGCTGCCGCACGGCTGCTGGCGCTGATCCTTGAGGTGAGGTAGCAGCGCTACTTGGCTGTAGCCGCCAGGACGGGCTCGCCGTTGAAGTATTCGAGCTGCCACCCGTCGACGGCGTGGTGGTGCGCCAGGTTCAGCGCGGCGTTGTCCACGCTGGGCAGGGTCTCGCCGATGGCCCGGCTGAGGCTGACGCGCAGGAGCGTGCCGTGCGTGACCACCAGGAGCCGCTGGCCGCTGAATTCCTCGGCGAGCGCTTCCAGGGCTGCGAGGCCGCGGCTGGCAGCTTCGTCTTCACTCTCGGCACCCTTGAAGCCGCCCGGGATCCGCAGCGCGTCCAGTTCCGGGCCGGCCTGCATCCCCTCGGCGGGCCCGAAGCTGCGTTCGGTCAGTTCCGGTACGCGCCGCGACACCGCAAGGCCCAACCCTTCGGCGATCAGGTCGGCTGTTTCCGCAGCACGGCCCAGCGGCGAGGAAACGATCGCATCCCATGCGTACGGCGCCAGTACGGCGGCGGCGTCGCGTGCCTGGCCCCGGCCCACGTCGTTCAGCGGAATGTCGGTAGACCCCTGCAGCCGGAGCTCGGCATTCCAGTCGGTCTGGCCGTGGCGGACGAGGGCAAAGGTCGTAAGGGTCATATCTACCATTCTGCCTTGTACCCGGCTGGGTTACGGAACCGTGCCGGGGCGGGCGGGGACGCGTGGCCGCAGCCGCGGGCTGTGGCGCCCGGAAGACTAGAGGAGGCTGCGCAGCACGTGGGCCGCGCCGTCATCGTGCACGGAGTGGGTGACCTCGTCCGCGATGGCGATGACCTCTTCGGGCGCCTGGCCCATGGCCACTCCCCTGCCGGCCCAGCCGAGCATCTCGATGTCGTTCCTGCCATCACCAACCGCCACCGTGCGGCTCGGATCGATGCCGAGCTGCAGGCGGAGGTTTTCCAGGGCGCTGGCCTTGGTGACACCTGCCGCTGCGATGTCCAGCCACGCCGTCCAGCCCACCGAGTACGTGACGCCGGCCAGGCCGATATGGTCGATGGCCTCGTTGAACTCCTCCGGGGTGTTCTCGGTGCTGAACACCACGACGCGCACGGCCGTGGCATCCAGCATGGTCTGGAAGTCGACCCCGATGGCCTCGACGCCGAAGCTTGCGTCCTGGAACCGCTCGGTGGAGAGGAAGTTGCCGTCGGCGTCCTCGAGCGCGTACTTGGCCGAGGGCAGCCGTTCGCGGAGTGCCCGGAGGGCCGGGGCGGGATCGAAGGTGGCCTTGTGGATAATTTCGTAGCCGCCGTCGAGCTCGGGGTGCAGCCGCAGGGTCACGCCGCCGTTGCAGCACACCGCATACCCGCGCTCCACGCCGATCTTTTCGATGATGGGCAGCGTGGCATTGAGGGACCGGCCGGTGGCGATCATCACCTCGTGGCCCGCGTCCACCACAGCCTGCGCGGATTCCCGGACGGCCGGGGACATGTGGCCGTCGTGGTCCACCAGGGTGCCGTCCACGTCCAGGGCCACCATGAGCTGGCCGCCGCTAAGTCCGTTAAGTCCGCTGTTGTTGGATTCTGTGTCTCGCCGGTCATCGTTGCCGGCGACTGAGGTTTCAGTCAGTGTTGTCATTGTTCCAGTGAAACAGACGCCCCGAAACGCCGCTAGGACGCGCGCCACAGGTTTGTTGAACACCCGGTTAATACTCACAGGTTGTCCACGCTGTGAATGTTTACCCCGGAACCGGCAGCCTGGCCCGGCGCATAAACCGGTTTCGAATCCCGGGCCGCTTCGCAGATCCTCGCCTTGAAAGCTCCGATAAGCGGACAAGCCCAGGAACTGCGGACTCTCGAGCACCGGCGGCCCCGCCAGGTCCTACACCTGCAGCTTCCGCCGGCCCGGTACTGCCGAGATCAGCTCCTGCGTGTACCCGTGTTCCGGCCGCTCAAGTACCGATTCCGTAGCTCCGGCTTCCAGCAGTTCCCCGCCGCGCATCACAGCCACGCGGTCCGAGATCTGCTGCACCACCGCGAGGTCGTGAGAGATGAACAGGTAACTCAGTCCGTCCTGCGCCTGCAGTTCAGCGAGCAGGGCCAGGATCTGGGCCTGCACGGACACGTCCAGTGCGGACACTGCTTCGTCGAGCACCACCAGTTCGGGCCGAAGGGCCAGCGCACGGGCAATGGCCACCCGCTGGCGCTGCCCGCCGGACAGTTCCGCGGGATGCCGCCGCCCGTAGTCGGCAGGCAAGTGCACCGCGTCCAGCAGCGCAGCCACCCTTGCGCGGCGCTCCGACGGCGTTCCCTCGCCGAAGGCGCGCAGCGGTTCGGCCACGCTGTCCGCCACGGTGAAACGCGGGTCCAGCGAGGCGTAGGGGCTCTGGAAAACCACCTGGAAGCGGCGCCGGAGCTGGCGCAACCGCTCACCCCGCGCGGCGGTGAGGTCCTCGCCGTCGAACGTCACGGAGCCGCCGGTTGGCTTGTCCAGCCGCAGCAGGAGCCTGGCCACAGTGCTCTTGCCCGAGCCGCTCTCCCCCACCAGGGCCAGGGTCTCACCGCGCAGGATCTCCAGCGACACGTCGTTGACCGCGGTCAGGGTGCGGGGCCCGTTCGCCGTCCGCGGGAGGTGAAAGACCTTTCGCAGGTTCTGTGCCTCCACGAGCGGGCGGGCCGCAGGGCCTGATCCGGCCGGCGCGCCCGTGGCCGGCCCGGCCACAGCGGCCACAACAGGCCGGAGCCGTTTGGGGCTCAGCCCTGGTGCGGCGGCGATCAGCTGCCGGGTGTACGCGTGCCGGGGACTGCCAAGGACCTCCGGCGCCGGGCCCTGTTCCACGATTTCGCCCCGCCGCATCACGATGATCCGGTCCGCACGGTCCGCCGCCACGCCAAGATCGTGCGTGATCAGCAGGACGGCGGTCCCCCGCTCCGCCGTAAGCGCCGCGATGTTGTCCAGGATCTGCCGCTGCACGGTGACATCCAGGGCGCTGGTGGGCTCGTCCGCGATCACCAGCCGGGGCCGGGCGGCGAGCGCGGTGGCGATCAGCACCCGCTGTCGCATCCCGCCGGAGAACTGGTGCGGGTACTGCCGGGCCCGGGATTCGGCGTCGTGGATGCCGCTCTCTGCCAGCAACCGGACAGCGTCCCTGCGGGCGGCTTTCTTCGGCTGCAGCCGGTGGATGGTGAGGGCCTCGGCCACCTGGGGACCCACCTTCTGCAGCGGGTCCAGCGAGGCGGTGGGGTCCTGCGGGATCAGGCCGATGTCCTTGCCCCGCACGCCCTGCCACTCCTTGCGGGTGAGCCGGGAAAGGTCCGCTCCCGCGAAGACCACGGAACCGGACTCCGTTCGGGCGTTCCCCGGCAGCAGGTTGATGATGGCGTGCGCGGTGGTGGTTTTTCCGGAGCCGGATTCGCCCACGATCGCCACCACCTCGCCGGCGTTGATCTCGAAGCTGACGCCGTGCACGGCCTCCCGGGCCGCGCCGTCCACCAGGTAGCTGACGCGCAGCCCCTCCACTTTCAGGAGCGGCTCGGCGGCTCCGGTGGGCGGGCCGTCCTGTACAGGGGCAGCCGTCATGTCCTGTTCCTTTCGGGGTCCTGGAAAGCGTGCGAGATGCGGTTGGTGGCGAGGACGACGGCGGCGATCACCAGGCCGGGCAGGGTCACCAGCCACCATGCGGCCACCAGGTAGTCGCGTCCGCCGGCCACCAGTGAGCCCCACTCGGCGGCCGGCGGCGGGGCGCCGAAGCCGAGGAAGCTCAGGGAGGAGATGGACAGCACGGCCATCCCGAACTCCAAGGCGGACAGTGCCAGCACCGGCCCGGCGGCATTCGGCAAAACGTGCCGGAGCAGGATGCCGTGCCAGCGGACACCGGAGGATCTGGCCGCCTCCACGTACACGGCGGATCCCACACGGAGGGATTCGGCGCGCATGATGCGGGCGAAGTTGGCCACGCTGGCAATGCCCACCGCGATGGCGATGTTAACCGTGCCGAAGCCCAGCACCGTGATGAGCGCCAACGACAGCAGCAGGCTGGGGATGGCGAGCAGGACGTCCATGACCCGCATGATGGCGTCGTCCACCCAGCCGCGCAGGAACCCTGCCAACAGGCCCAGCAGCGAACCGGCCACCAGCCCCACCGCCACCGCAACAGCTGTGGCCGCCAGGGACGTGGCGGAACCGTGCACCACCCGGGAGAACAGGTCCCGGCCCAGGCTGTCCGTCCCGAACCAGTGCTCGGCAGACGGCGGCTTGAGCCGGGCCGAGGGAACACCGGTGTCCGGTGGCCAGTGCGTGAAAGCCCCGGGGATCACTGCCCACAGGATCACCACGGCGATGACCAGGACCGCCAGGACCAGGCCAGGGCTTTTGAGCAGGGCCCTCGCCGTGCGGGCAAGCCGGGCAACCGCAGGGTGTGCTGCAGGCTCCAGCCCGACGGCGGCGGGCGCCGAAGTCTGTACGGCGCCGGCCGCCGGATCCCCGGCCTTTTCCCTGCCGGGGTCAGGAGCGCCCGCTGCGTCCGCTGCCGGTCCCGGGCTGTCCCGGAGAAGTTGCTGCGACATGCTGCCTCCTAGGCGGTGGCCCTGGCCGCGGTGTTGATGCGGGGGTCCACGAGCGGGTAGATCAGGTCAACCACCAGGCTGGTGATGACGAAGATGGCGGCGGCCAGTACCACGAGCGTCTGGACCACCGGGATGTCACGGCTGTTGACGGCCGTGACCGTGAGCCGGCCAATGCCGGTGCGCGAGAAAACCGTTTCGCTGACCACGGCCCCGGCCAGCAGGTTTCCGACCAGGATTCCCAGCATGGTCAGGGTGGGGATGGCCGCGTTGCGCAGGGCGTGCCCGAAGTGGATCAGCGCGTCGCTGGCCCCCTTGGCCCGGATCTGCTCAATGTACGGTTCGCCGAGGGTCTGGTGCAGGCTGCGGGTGAGCAGCTGGGCAATCACCGCCGAGGTGGGGATCGCCAGGGTCAGCGCGGGAAGCACCAGGCTCTGGGCGCCGTCGTTCCCCAGCGCAGGGAACAGCCGGAGCCGGAAGGAGAAGAACTGCAGGAGCAGCAGCCCGATCCAGAACGTCGGTACCGCGATGCCCAGCGGCGGCAGCGCGGCCACCAGTTGGCGGACCCAGCGGTTGCGGCTGAACGAGGCCGCGATGGCCAGCGCACTGCCCAGCAGCACGGCCAGCGCAAATCCGGCCGCCGCAAGCTTGATGGTTTCCGGCAGGACCTCCCCCACTGCCTGGGTGGCCGCCACACCGTTCTTGATGGACACCCCGAAGTCCAGCTGCAGGGCCTTGAACAGCGCTATCACGTACTGCTCGTGCAGCGGCCGGTCCAGCCCGTATTCACTGCGCAGCTTGGCTACCAACGCCGGGTCCACCGCGTTCTGCTCGTCTCCGCTGGCCATGATGCTCACGGCGTCCCCCGGGAGGAGGTAGAGGATCAGGAAGGAGACGGTGTACGCGGCCCAGAGGACGAACGCCCCCTGCAGCAGCCGCCGGCCGACGTAGCGGATCACTGGGACAGCCAGGCGTCGTAGAAGTCCAGGCGGCTGGAGGCTTCGAACGCCAGGCCGTGGACCTTTTCGTTGGCGGAGATGGTGGTGGAGAGTTCGTACAGCGGGATGGAGTGGGCGTCCTTGATCAGGGCTTCCTGGCCCTGGTCCACCAGCTTCTGGCGGGCGTCCTTGTCCAGTGCTGCGGCCTGCTCGCCCAGCGTGTCGTCCACCGGCAGCTTCTCGCGCAGGTTGCTGCCGCCCCGGGCGGTGGTGGAGGCGAACACGGTGCGCAGCACGTCCGGGTCGCTGCGGGTCAGGTTGCCATAGGAGAAGTCGTAGTCCTTGCCCGCCTGCGCGGCGGTGACGTCGGCGATGGTGGTGAATTTGAGCTGCAGGTCCACGCCCACGGCCTTGAGCTGCTGCTGGACCAGTTCCAGGACTTCCTTGGGCGACTGCCAGTAGGTGACCTTGAAGGCGAGCTTCTCGCCGTTCTTCTCCCGGACTCCGTCCGCCCCTTCTTTCCAGCCGGCATCCTCCAGAAGCTTCCTGGCGCCGTCGGGATCATGGGCCAGCAGCCCGCTGAGGTCCTTGAAGTACGGCGTAGTGTGGGACAGGACGCCCTTGGCGGGCTGGTCCTTTTCGGTCAGCAGGGTGGTGGTGATCTCCTCGCGGTTGATGGCCTTGGAAATCGCCTGGCGCACAGCCGTTTCCTTGAGCTTGGGCGTGGACTCGTTCGGGTACAGGTTGTAGACGACGCCGGGATTGGCCCGGGTTTCGTTCCAGAAGCCGTTGCCGTTGAAGAGGGTGATGTCCGCCGCGGAGATGGCCGCCGTGGCGTCGATCTGGCCGGACTGCAGGCTGCCGGTGCGGTTGCCTGCCTCCGGGATGATCTTGAACGTGACCGTGTCCAGGTAGGCCTCGCCCTTGTTGGTGTTGGTGGACGCCGGCCAGCTGTATCCGGCGCGCCGCTCCAGCACCGCTTCCTTGTCCACGGCGTAGCTCTTGACGCTGAACGGGCCGGAGCCGGAGAACTTTCCGGCGCAGCGGTCCGCCTCGGAGAGGGATGCGGACGACGGCGAGAGGAGGCCCAGCGTGAACGTGGACGTTGCCTGCAGGAACTGGGCGTTGGGCTTGCTGAAGTCCACCACAACGGTCTGCGGGTCCTTGACCGTGATGGCACTGACGTCGCTGAGGTAGGTGGACCCCAGGCTTGCCTTGGCCCCCAGCGCCTTGATCGCTTCGAAGTTGGTCTTCACGGATGCGGCGTCAATGGCCGTGCCGTCAGCGAAGGTGGCGCCGGTACGGAGCGTGAAGGTGAAGCTGGTGGCGTCGGCGTTGGATTCGAACTTCTCTGCCAGCCAGGGCACGATTTCGCCGGACTTCGGGTCCTGCGAGGTCAGCGACGCCACGGTCTGCCGGGCGACCGCGATCGCATCATTGTTACCCACCTGCTGCGGATCGATGCAGCCGCGGTCCACGGACAGGGCAAAGTTCAGGTTGCCGCCGGACACCGGCGTGGCGTCGGCGCTTTGCTGCGTGCCGGCGTCGGCGCCGCCGCCGCAGGCCGAGAGCAGGAGGGCCGCGGTTCCGAGGAGGCCAACGACGGCGGCGGGCCGGCGAAGGGGGCCGGCGGGCAGGGAACGGGGCCGGTTCAGGCGGGGCTGGGTGGCGCGGGTCATGCGACGTTTTGGCTTTCGGTCAGGCCGGCGCCGTTGCGGCCGGAGTTCAGGGATGCGCGGCGGGTGAGCGGGGCGCGGAGGCCCAGGTTTTCGCGGAGGTTGGTGCCTTCGTATTCGGTGCGGTACACGCCGCGGTCCTGCAGGCGGGGAACGAGTTCGTTGACGATCTCGTCCAGGCCGCCGGGGACGATCCACGGGGTGATGTTGAAGCCGTCCACGGCACCCGCGTGGGCGTATTCAGCCAGCTTGTCGGCGATGCCGTCGTAGGAGCCCACCAGGCCGCGGCCGTTGAGCCGGGACCGTGCGGCCACGAACTGGCGGATGGACTGGCCCTTGTCCTTGGCCTCCGCGCGCCACTGCGCGGCGAGTTCCTTGGCGCTTGCGCCGTGGAAGGCGTTGCCGCGGGTGGGGTTGGTGACGTCCACGATGGGGTCCGTTTCGGGCAGTGGGCCGTCGGGGTCGTACTCGTTGAGGGTCCGCCCCCAGAACTGTTCGAGGTACGCAATGGCGGTCTCCGGGCCCACCTGCTGTTCGCGGACCCACTGGTGTTTCTCCTCCGCTTCGGCCTCGGTGGCGCCGAGGATGAACTCCTGGCCGGGGAAAATCTTCACGTCGTCGGCGGGGCGGCCGGCTTTGAGGGTGCGCGCCACAATGTCCTCACGGAATTTTTTGGCGTCCTCGAGTTCGGCGTGCCGGGAGAAGATGACGTCGGCATTGCGGACGGCGAAGTCCCGGCCGTCGGCCGAGTCGCCGGCCTGGAACAGGACGGGGTGCTGCTGGGAGGAGCGCGGCAGGCGGCCGGTGATCTCGACGTCGAAGCTTGCGTCCTTGCGCCGGACCGGGGCGGCGCTGCCGTCCGCGAGCCAGCGCCCGGCGTCCCGGGACCCGGCGATTGCGCCGTCAGCCCAGGAGTCCCAGATCGCTTTGGCCGTCTGGACGAAGGCCTCGGCCCGGATGTAGCGGTCCTCGTGCTTGAGGAACCCGCCGCGCCGGAAGTTGGCGCCGGTCCAGGCGTTGTCCGTGGTGACGATGTTCCAGGCCGCCCGCCCGCCGGAGAGCAGGTCCAGGCTGGCCAGGCGGTGCGCCAGGTCCGCGGGGTCGTTGTAGGTGGTGTTCTGGGTGGCCACCAGCCCGATGTTGGTGGTGACGGCAGCCAGGGCCGCGAGGGCTGTCTGGGCATCGGGGCGGCCGGCGACGTCGAGGTCGTGGATGCGGCCCAGGTGCTCACGCAGGCGCAGCCCTTCACCGAGGAAGAACGCAGAGAAGAGGCCGCGCTCCGCGGTCTGGGCCACGCGGCGGAAGGATTCGAAGTCTGTTTGGGACCCGCTCTCCGGGGTCTTCCAGACGGTGGTGTGGTTGACGCCCTGGAAGAAGACGCCAAACTGGATCTGGCCGTTGCCGGCGGGGCGGTGGTGGGTGCTCATGATGCTCTCTTTCAGGCCACGGCGTAGCGGTTGGCGGGGCGGGGAAGGCCGAAGGTTTCGCGCAGAGTGGTTCCGGGGCGCGGTGCGGCCACACCGGCCCGGCGCAGTTCCGGGAGGACCTGGGCGGCCAGTTCGGGCAGGTCAATGTCCAGGACGGCTGGGTGGAGCCGGACGCCGTCGGCCGCCCGGAACAGCTCAACCAGCAGCTCGACGAGCCCTGCCGCGCTGCCGGCGTACCGGGCACCGCCCTGCCAGCGTTCAAACGCGTCAAGCTCCGCGAGGCGCTCCGCCGCGGGCTGGCCCCGGGAATCGAGGACGACGTCGAGTTCCACCAGGGTGCGCGGGGTTCCGGCCGCTGCTGCCGCCGCCGCCGCGGCCGCCAGGCCGTCCACCGTGCCGGCCGCGGCGAGCGCCACATCCGCTTCGACGGCCGGGATCAGGCCCGCCGGTGCGAAGACCACCAGCTGGCCCTGCAGCGGGCGCGGAATGATGGACGGGCCCTTCACGGAGAACCGTTCGCCCTCGAAATCGGCGTAGTGCAGCTTGTCCCGGTCCAGGTAGCGGCCGGTTGCAGCGTCCCGGATGACCGCGCCGTCCTCCCAGGAATCCCAGAGCCTGCGGCCGGCCTCCACCACGTCCGCCGCTTCGGCCAGGACATCGGCTTCGGCGAGCGCCTGGCGGCCCACGGACCGTGCCTCGGCGGGTTCGTTGGCCGCGCTGACCAGCCAGCCTGCCCGGCCGTGCGAGGAGTAGTCCAGGCTGGCCAGCTGGGTGGCCACATGGAACGGCTCGGTGAACAGGGTCCCCACTTCGGGGACCAGTCCGAGGGACCGGGTCAGCGGGGCCGCGAAGGCAGCGCGTTGGACGGCGTCGATCCTGCCCGCAATGCCGGTGCTGCCGGCATCCAGCACCCTGGAGTCTCGGAAGGTGGCCAGGTGGAAACCGGCGATCTCCGCGGCCTGCGCGGTCTCCCGGATCCGTCCGCCGCCCAGCAGGGCGCCGGGGAGGTGGGAGGCGCGGCGCCACGCAGCCGGGTGGGCGCCATCGCCGTCAAGCTCGAGCGCCACTATTTTGGAGCGCAGTTCAGGTACAGGTGTTGAAGCCATGGTTTCCTTCTTCAGGGCCGCAGGGGCGGCCGGGACGACATTCACTTGCCGCGGTGCGGCCAGGTCTGTTTCCGGAGCACCCCGCCACAAAATGCCTGAGGGTTGCCGCAGCACCAGCCGGTCCTTGGCGTGCTGACTCTTGACCTATGGCTTGAATGTAGGAGCCGGCGCGAGGCGTTGACAAACCCGGTTGTCTCGCGGCGTCAAGGCAGGAAATCCCGCGTCAAACAGCGGCTTTTGCCGTCATCTTGGCCCTTCCGACCGCCACCCGAAACGGGGTCCGTGACGGCCTGTTTCCCCGGGTTTAGCCCGGTGACGGGGTCGCTTTGGACGGGGTGGGCCGGCTCGTAGGGTCATGCCATGCCTACCGCTTCCCCCGTCCCCCTGTCAGTACTCGATCTCAGTCCAGTCCCTGCCGGGCAGCCGGCCGGCGACGCGCTGCGCAACAGCATTGACCTCGCTGTAGCCGCAGAGGACCTTGGCTACCACCGCTTTTGGCTGGCCGAGCACCACCTGAACCCCGGCGTCGCCGGTTCCGCCCCGCATGTGCTGTCCGCATTGGTTGCCGCGGCTACCCGGACCATCCGCGTGGGCACCGCCGCCACCATCCTGGGTAACTACCGGCCGCTGCAGGTGGCGGAGAACATCGGCACCCTCGCAGCCGTGTACCCGGACCGGCTGGACCTGGGGTTCGGGCGGTCGGGGCAGCCCAGCACACCGGCCGCGGATGCGACGGACGCGGGACGGACCACGGCGCAGCCCGCCGTCGCTGTTTCAAATTCCGGCAGGGGTGCGGACTCAGCCGGTGCGGATGTTCCGGCGCGACCGGACGAGGCCGCCCGGGTAGTGGACGGGCTCCTGGTCCCGGCGGCCCGGCGGCTCTTTAATTCCGTCCTCCCGCGGAAGTTCCGCCTCCAGGCCGAACTTCTGGGCCGCGAACCCGGCGACGCCGACAACTTCGAAAGCGACGTCCAGGACGTGATCGGGTTCTTCACCGGCGGCTACCGCACCCGGCACGGCGAGGAAGTCACGGTATCTCCGGCACGGGGCACCACGCCCCAGTTCTGGATCCATGGTTCAACCGCAGGTCCCAGCGCCCGCCTGGCCGGGAAACTCGGCCTGCCGTTCGGGGCGAACTACCACGTCTCCCCCGCCACCGTGCTGGATTCGGTGGCCGAGTACCGGGCCCATTTCAAGCCGTCGGCCGCGCTGGCGGAGCCATACGTCACCGTCTCCGCAGACGTCCTGGTGGCCGACGACGGCCAGTCCGCCCGCGCCCTTGGCGCCGGTTATGCCGCCTGGGTGCACAGCATCCGCACCGGCCACGGCGCTATCCCCTACCCAGCACCCCGCGACGGCGGCCACCTGGATGCGCAGGCAGCCGCACCCGAAACCGGCGCTCCGGACCTCATCCGGGACCGGGTGGAAACGCGGTTCGTGGGCGGCCCGGCGCAGGTGGCTGACCAGTTGCGCGCCCTGCAGCACGCCACTGGTGCCCAGGAACTGCTCATCACCACCATCGCCCACAGCCACCGCCACCGCGTGCACTCCTACGAGCTGCTGGCTGCCGAGTGGGGCTTGGCCTGAGATTTGTCCCATCACCATCCACACAAGAGAAGGAAAAATCATGACCACTGAAACCGAAAAAGACACACAGCTCGTCACGGCAGCAGAAGCCGCACAACTGATTGCCGGCGGTGCATTGCTGGTTGACGTCCGCAGCGACGCCGGACGCAACAGCACCGGGGCAGTCCCGGGCGCCCTGGTGGTCAATCGGGAGCGCATGGAGGAAGACTTCGGGCCCGGATCGGACCAGCGGCTGGCCCAGGTTGAGGGCACGGACCAGAAGATCGTAGTGTTCTGCGGCTCCGTGAACGGCTCCGGCCCCGTGGCACGGAAACTCGAGTTGCTGGGCTACGCCAATGCGGTGCACGTGGACGGCGGTTTCCCGGCCCTGCGGGACGCCGGGGTGCCGACCACCGGGCCCGTCGACGCCGCTAACTAGGCGTCCGCCGGTTCTCGGGCTCCCTGGCCGGGGAACCGGACGCAGCACCGATCCCAGCCCCGGCCGGCGCTGCCCGCCCGGGAACTGGGCCGCCGGACGCCCCCTGCGCAGGCGCCTGGGCGCCGGGCACTGCGGCGAGGGCCGCCGTCGTACTTTCCCTTGCGGAGCGAGCGACGGCGGCCCTTGCCTTCCGCCCCGCAACAGCGATCCCCACGGCGTCCGCCCCTCCGGCCACCAATGCTGCGCCCAGCAACGCGCAGCACAGCAGGATGCCCTGGTGGAAGGCCTCCCGGGCATTGCCGCCGGAGGCACCCTCGCCGAGGAACATGCCAGCGGCAGCCGCCGAGCACAGTGCGGCGGAGAATCGCTGGCTGAGCTGGTAGAACCCCGCGGCCACGCCCGCCGCGCCTTGCGGCGCATGCGCCAGCGTCAGTGTTTGGTTAGGTGCCACCACAAGTCCTGTGGCTACACCCTGAAGGAGCCCCACCCCGGCGACGATGGCTGCGGCACCACCGGCGTCGAACCCCTGGACCGCCCAATCCTTTGCCGGCAGGCAGGCCAGCGCAGCGCCAATGGCGGCCACTATGCCTGTCCTGCCGTACCGGGCAACGAACCTCCAACTGAGGCTGGAGGCCAGCAGCATTCCGGCGGCCTGCGGTGCCAGGATCGCTGCTGCTGCCAGCGGCGGCAGGCCCGTACCGGACAGGAAGTACAGGGATGTCACCGCCGCCATCGCCGCTCCGACGCCAAACTGGCACAGCGCCACCACCGTGCCGAGGAGATATCCCGGCGACCTCACCAGGGCCGGGCTGAGCAAAGGCGTGCGGCCGCGCCGGTGATAGAAATACTCCCATCCCGCGAAGGCCAGGACCGCGGCGGCACCCAAACCTGCCCACAGGACTGCCACCGGGCCCGGACCGTAGATGGTGGGCACCAGCGATGCCACCACAACGGCTCCCAGCAGCACGGCTCCAGGGACGTCCACGGCGGAGCGGCGCGGTGGAGCCTCGCCGGGGCGGGACATGCCACTGTGGCTGGTGCTGGCCGGGCTGACGGCGTCCCTACTGGATGTGCCCGCGCTTCCTGGCCTGCCATGGGCGGGTTGCGGCGCGCCGCGCGGAAGGTAGACCAGTGCCAGCGGAACCAGGACCAGCACCAGCGGAACGTTGACCAGGAACAGCAGCCGCCAACTCAGGGCGGGATCGCCGGCGGACAGGATGATGCCACCCACCAGGGGGCCGCAGACGGCAGCCGTGCCACCGGCAGCTGCGTAGTAGCCCAAGGCCTTGGCCCGTCCGGAGCCGGTAAAGATGTCCTGGAGGAGGCCCAGCACCTGGGGGTTCAGGGTGCCGGCGCCCAGTCCCTGGAGCAGGCGGGCGGCGATGACGACGGCGGGATCCGATGCGAGCCCGCCGAGGAGGCTGAAGGCACCGAACACGGCAACCCCGGCGATGAACAGTTTCCGGCGGCCCAGCAGGTCACCCAGCCGCCCGGCCGGGACCAGCGCAACGCCGAAAGCCAGGGAATAGCTGGCCAGGATCCACTGCACCTGCCCGCTGTCCGCATGCAGGCCGGCTGCCATTGCGGGCACGGCAAGCACGAACACCGATTGATCTAGCAGGGTCACGAACCCGGCGCCGAGGCACAGCCACAGCGCAGCCTGCGGGGACGGCGTGCCCGTTGCGGGTGGTGTGTTCGTCCCAGCGATTCGGCCCATATCGGGACCCTAAGCCCGGGCTGCAGGGCGTTCCGCATCCGGCGTCGGTGCGTTAATCCGGGTGAAGTCCGGTTACCTGCGGCTTCATTAAGGGGTCCTTTTGTGACAGTCCCGGTAACGCCGGGCAAGTGGGCGGAGCCGCATTTGCACATCGGACGAAATGCTGGGAAACGCGGCTCAAAAGAGTTTGGGACACGCCGCTGTGCGGTCCTACGGTGGCCGCATGACAGCCCTCCAGCGCACGTCCGCAGTCTATCCCCGCCCGGTTCCGGATCCGGTGGTGACGGCATGACCGTCTTTGAATCCGTCCTGGACGGGATCGGGGGTACGCCCCTGGTCCGCCTGCGCCGCCTCGGGGCCGGACTGCGTCCACGGATTTACGCCAAACTGGAATTCCAGAACATCGGCGGAAGCGTCAAGGACCGCGCGGCGCTGTCCATGATCCGGGCTGCCGAACGCGACGGCCGGCTGCTGCCGGGCGGCACGGTGGTGGAAGGAACCAGCGGCAACACCGGCATCGGCCTGGCTATGGTGGCGGCGCAGCTGGGGTACCGGGCAGTGATTTTCGCTCCGGCGGCAACGGCCGCAGAGAAGATCCGGCTGCTGCGGGCCTATGGCGCCGAGGTGCATCTGGTGGCCGATTTCGTTCCGCGCGACCATCCGGGCCATTTGGCTTCGCGGGCTGCCGCGTTCGCCGCAGCTACTCCCGGCGCGTGGCTTGCCCAGCAGTACGACAACCCTGCCAACCCCGCAGCCCACCGGCACACCACGGGTCCTGAAATCTGGGAGGACACGGAAGGGTCCGTCACCCACCTGGTGGCGAGTGTCGGTACGGGCGGCACGCTGTCCGGCACCGGCGGTTTCCTGAAGGACGCCAGTGGCGGTTCGGTGCGGGTGGTGGCGGCTGATCCTGAGCATTCCCGGTACGGCGGCGGTGACGGTGCACTGAAGTACGTTGAAGGCGCCGGCCATGCCCTGCACCCCGAATCCGTGGAGGACATCTGGCCGGAAGCGTTCGACACCAGCGTTGTGGACCAGTACATCCGGGTCAGCGACAGTGATGCGATTTTCACCGCCCGGCGGGCAGCCCGCGAGGAGGGGCTGCTGACCGGTGCAACGGGCGGGACCGCGCTTGCCGCTGCGCTGAACCTGGCGGAAGGCCTGGACGAGTCCCACACCATCGTGGTGGTACTTCCCGACTCAGGACGGAACTACCTTTCCACGTATTTCGACGACGGCTGGCTGGCCTCGCTGGGCTTCCTCGAACCGGACAGTCCCGGGGGAACCGTGCGGTCGCTGCTTCCGTCCGACGACGCTGGCGGTGCGGCGCCCGGGGTGCCGCTTCTGCCGTCAGGGCAGGACGTTGGCGAGTCGATGGCCCACCTGCGCGCACAGGGGCTGGGACCGGCCGATCCGGCTTTCCTGGTCCTGGACCGCGGCGCGCGGCACGGGGCTGTCCACCCCAGGGAGGTCCTGGCCGCCGTGACCCTCGAATCCCTGCAAGCGGTGGCTTCCCAGGACGGACCATCGGCGGCGGCCCTCCGTGCCGCAGTGCCCTACCGTGCGGTGGGGGCCGGCACGCCGGTGCCCGATACGTCGGCCCATGAAGTGTTGGCGGTCCTGGTCGACGGCCGGATCACGGCAGCCGTGCCTGCCGGCTGGCCGGCCGGTGTACGGGGCGTGGACGTGGAGGCAGGCTCAGTGACCTTCAGCCGGTAATGGAACACCATGCCGTCGTCGTTCTCGCGGCTTCCTGAGAGGCCGGCGACGGCCATCGAGGGGCCGGCCACGGCTTCTGCCCAAGCGTGGGCTTCGTCCCAAAAGACTTCCCGGGGCCAGCGCGGATAGTCGAGCAGCATGGCCACCGACAATGTCAGCTGCGGTGGCCCGTAACCGGCGCAGGTGCCGAACCCCAGGAGGTCCACCGACGAGCCTTTGGTCAGGAGCGACGGGTGCCGGGGCATCGTTGTCACGGCACTTTCGAGCCCGTCGGCGTAGACGTCCCGCTCCGCAAGGGAGCAGAGCCGGGCGCGGAAGGCGGCCAGGTCTGCTCCGCAGAGCATGTTGATCCTATGGCTGAGAGTGGCTGGCACACGGTCTCCTGTGATGGCTGGTGTTGAGGCTGTTGTTCGGTGTCAGTACAGGTGGCGTCACGGCACCGCGTCCTTGCCGGTCAAGGTCCCGGACGCTGCTGCCGAAGGTTCAGCGGTGCCAGGCGGACTCCTTCAAAACGGCCGAACATCCGGCGCGCACCGGCGTCGCTCCTGACCCAGATCACACTGGAATCGGCCGTTTTGGCGTCCACGGTCCCGGGGAAGGAGAAGCCGTCGGGCAGTTGGACATCAACCAGGTGCCCTGTATCGAAACCGTGCCAGTCCTGGCCCTGATCAGCGGCGTGCTCGTTGCCATGGGCCGCCGTGCCCCCGGCGGACCGGCGCGGTTTGGCGGAGGAACCCCGCCGCCGTCGCGATCCCTGCCGCACGTTCGCATCGGTACTGGGCCCGGCCGCTTCCTTGCGGTGTTCGCCACCGACAGTTGCTCCGCCGCTTACTTCGTTGCGTGCCGCGGTCGACGCCGGCCCCGGGTTTGCGTCCATTGGTTCCCCCTGTTGATGCCTGTGCCACCACACAACCACCGGGGTGGGGACGGCACAACACCGGCCGCAATGCGCCGTCGCGCAAGGCAAAACATGTCCCTGCATTGCCTTAAGTGACTGCCTGCGACGCCCTGTTTCCCTTGGGTGGGATGCGGCCCGACCCACCGATAGCCTGTCGGTTCAAGGACCGGTCCAGCGCCGGTCATAAGCACCGGATGGACGCGCCGGTTGAAGACAATAACAAGGCAGGCCGAACCCACGGCGGAAGGGCAGGAACGTTGACAGTCCCCACACAGGCATTGGAGACCGCCGTGATCCGCGCGGCCCGGGCATCTGAATATGAGGCCGTTGGTGAGCTGACCTTCCGTGGTTTTGGGCACCACCTTCCGGGAGCCAAGCAGCCCGACGCCGAGCGGCTGGACCTGCTGGTGGACGCCGGGGCCCGGGCAGCGGCCGGCGACCTGTTGGTAGCCGAGGACACCACCACCGGCGAACTGCTGGGCACCGTGACGGTGCTGCAGCACGGTTCGGCCCTGGCCCGCCAGGCAGAGCCGGGTGAAGCGGAAGTCCGGCTGCTGGCCGTGCTGCCGGAAGCCAGGCGCCGGGGGCTCGGGTGGCTGCTGCTGGACCGGGCGGCGGAACTCGCCGTGGCACAGGGTGCAGAGCGAATTGTCCTCGACACCGGCGTGGACAACCATGGCTCCCAGAACCTGTACGAGCGGTACGGCTACGTGCGCCGCCCCGACCGCGAGAAGCCCCGGCCGGCTCCCAAGGTCCAGCTCGCCGTCTTCACCCTGGACCTCGCAACCGGCTGACCACTGCACCAGGCTGCCCTGGCAGCCCGTGGTGCGCTTCCAACCAGCGCGCCGTCGAGCCCATTCCTAAGCTTCTTCGCAGAACCCCGCCTTCACGGCTTTGACCGGCGAACAAGCCTATGACCAACAGCCGCCGGCATGCCCACACCCGGGCGGAGTCCTGCGGCCAGCAGCTTCCGTTGGAGTTTGCTGGGATCCGCCAGGTCGGCCCACCGCCAGCGGACAAAGCCGTGGCCCAGCGCTCGGATCCGGTCCTCGCGGAGCTTCTCCCGGTAGACCGCTTCTTCCGCAGTGATCGCGTCCCTCTGTGCGGCCTCGACGTATTTGGCCTTGCCGTCGAACTCCCCCACCACGCCCTGCCGCGGCCACCAGAAGTCGCTCCTCCCAATGAAACCCGCACCGTCACTGAAGACTTGCTGCAGCACGGGCTGCTCAAACCCGAGGAACTCAACCACGGCCCGGCTGTAGGACTCTCCGACGGACTCGGGCAGCGGGCTTGCAAGGGCAGCCACCCGTTCGGCGCGGCGCCTGCCAGCCGCCGAAGGAAGCTCTGCGATGCCTGCCGCAATTCCCGGCACGGACAGCAGGGTGGCGCCGGGGCCAAGGATCCCCGCCCCTCGAAGCGTGCGGGCAGCGCCGTCGGCAACCACCAGGGCCTGGTCCAGTTCCGCGGAGCCCAGGACATCCACCGCGGTCCGGATCAAACCCGAACACACGAATTCCCCTGACCGGACCGGCTCCGGCACGGCTCCGAGCCGGTACCGGAGGGGGTAGGAACGGGTCCGCCGGACTTCCTCGGCCGCGCCGCTTTCGCCCAGGACCAGGAGCGTGGATGCCCGGGTTCCGCTGCGGCCGGGAAGGGCTGTGGCCACCTCAACGCAGGGCGGCGTCCCCAGCGTGGGCAACCCACTGGCAACGGCTGCCGTTTGCCCGCACAGAACCGCACCTTTGACGGACCTGGCCACCGCCGTCGTCGTCCATGCGAATCGCTCGGAAGGACGAGCCCGCAGCCAATCCTCAGTGGGCACGTAGAAGCCGCGCCGGATCCGGACGAGCTGGCCGGCCCGGAAGGCGCGGTGCAAGCTATCGGTGGTGGCGCCGGTGCGCAGGATGGCAGCGGTATCGATCAGTCCGGGCGGGATCTCCATCCCCACAGAATGCAGGCAGAACGGCCCGCGCGGCAGGCAGCGGAACCCCTATGTGGACAGCTGCCGGATCGCCTCCGGGGATTCCCAAGCCTGTTCGCGGGTCAGAACCGTGAAGGTTCGGATCCGCGAACAAGCCCAGGAAAAGCGCCCGGCCAACGGCCACCTGGGGAAACCTAGAGGACCGGAAGGACCTCAAGGCCGCCCAGGTACTTCTGCAGGGCCTTCGGCACGTTGACCGACCCGTCGGCGTTCTGGTGGTGTTCCAGCAGCGCAACGATCCAGCGGGTGGTGGCCAGGGTACCGTTCAGCGTGGCGACGGAGCGGGTGCCCTTGGCGACGCCCTCGGCGTTGACCGCACGCTCGCGGATGTTCAGGCGGCGGGCCTGGAACGTGGTGCAGTTGGAGGTGGAGGTCAGTTCGCGGTAGGCACCCTGCGTGGGGACCCAGGCTTCGCAGTCGTACTTGCGTGCCGCGGAGTTGCCGAGGTCGCCGGCCGCGGTGTCAATGACCCGGTACGGCAGCTCGCACTTGGCCAGCATTTCCTCTTCCCAGGCCAGCAGCCGCTGGTGCTCGGCGGCGGCCTCCTCAACAGTGGTGTAGATGAACATCTCCACCTTGTTGAACTGGTGCACGCGGATGATGCCGCGGGTGTCCTTGCCGTGCGACCCGGCTTCGCGGCGGTAGCAGGAGCTCTGCCCGGCGTAGCGGAGGGGCCCGGCAGAGAAGTCCAGGATTTCGTCGGCGTGGTACCCGGCCAGGGCCACCTCCGAGGTGCCCACCAGGTAAAGGTCGTCTTCGGCGAGACGGTAGATCTCGGCGTCGTGCTTCACGTCGAAACCCGTGCCCTGCATGGTCTCCGGGCGCACCAGCGTGGGCGTGATCATGGGGATGAAACCGGCTTCGATGGCCTGTTCCATGGCCATCTGCAACAGCGCCATCTCCAGCCGGGCACCGACGCCGCGGAGGAAGTAGAAGCGCGAACCCGAGACTTTGGCGCCGCGTTCCATGTCGATGGCGCCGATCAGCTCGCCGATCTCCAGGTGGTCCTTGGGCTCGAAGTCCGGGAATTCCCGCGGAGTGCCGACCGTCTTGACCACCACGTAGTCATCCTCGCCGCCTTCGGGAACGCCGTCCTCAACAAGGTTGGGAATGGCGCGCAGCAGCTCTTCCTGCTTGGCCTGCGCGGCGTCGGCCTCGGCGGACGCGGCCTTGACCGAGTTGGCCAGTTCCTTGACCTCGGCCAGCAGCGCCTGCTTTTCCTCGCCCTTGGCCTGCGCCACCTTCTTGCCGAACACGTTCTGCTCAGCGCGGAGGTTTTCGTAGCGGATCAGCGCTGCCCGGCGGTCGGAATCCGCGGAAATGATCGCATCCACCACTGATTCGTCGGCGCCGCGGGCGCGCTGGCTGGCACGGAACTTGTCCGGGTTTTCGCTGAGGTCTTTTACGTCGATCACCAGACAAGGGTATCCAATACGGCGCACGACGGCGGGCGGCCGGGGCCGCTGGGTCCGGCGCGCCTTCCGCCGGGCTACTGTGGAACCACCATGAGCGACTGGATTCTCTACCTGCTGATAGCGGTGGCCCTTGCCTTTGCCATCTCCAGCTGGTGGGGCGTTCGCCGGCTGAAGGCCCTGCACATGCGCAGCGCCGTGGCCGGCGAAGCCTACGATCCGGGCCTCGAAAAGCAGCGGGTGGCGGTGATCATCAACCCTATCAAGGCCCGCGCGGCCGAGGCCCGGGCGGCCATCCAGCGGGCCTGCCTGACGGCCGGCTGGGATGAGCCGCGCTTTTACGAAACCACTGCCGAGGACCCCGGTTTCACCCAGATGCAGGCGGCCCTGGCCACCAAGACGGACGTCGTCCTGGTGGGCGGCGGCGACGGCACGGTCCGCGTGGTGGCCGAGGCACTGGTGCACACGGATGTGGCCATGGGGCTGATCCCGCTGGGGACGGGCAACCTGCTGGCACGGAACGTGGACGTGGACGTCACGGACCTGCACGGCTGCGTCCAGACCGCGCTCTTCGGGCGGCAGCGCTCCATCGACACGGCCCGGATGGCCATCGAGAATTCCCGCACGGGCACCTATTCGGAGCACGTCTTCCTGGTGATTGCCGGGATCGGCATGGATGCCGAGGTCCTCGCGGATACCAACGACGGCCTGAAGAAGGCGGTGGGCTGGCTCGCCTACACCGAGTCCGGCATGCGCCACCTTCCGGGGCGCCGGAAGAAAGTGTCCATCTCCCTGGACGGCAGCCCGGAACAGGTGCGGAACATCCGCAGTGTCCTCTTCGCCAACTGCGGCCTGGTGCCCGGCGGCATCGACTTCATTCCGCAGGCCATGATTGATGACGGCATGCTCGACGTGGTGGTGATGAGCCCCCGTAGCGCGTTCGGCTGGCTGCTGATGTACGGCAAGATCATGTTCAAGCACAGCGGAAAGCTGCCGATCATGACCGTGTACCGGTCCGGCAGGATCGTCATCAAGTGCCCGGAACCGATGCCCACGCAGTTGGACGGCGACACGTCCGGTGAAGCTACCAAGCTCACGGTTCAGGTGCAGCCGGGGTCCCTGCTGGTGCGGGTCCGGGGGATTTCCGGGCCCGACGGCGGGACTGCTGTTTAGCGGGCCGGCCGCCGGGGCGGGGCTGGACTCAGTGGTGGTCCGGTTTGGGTTCCTTGGCGGCGTCTGACGCGCCCTTCGCATGGGCACGTTCCTCTGACTGCTCGCGGATCATGGCCTGTTCCTCCTCGAAGCGCAGGCGGTCGGCGCGGTCGGCGTCGTCGCCGTCCCAGTCCTGGTTGTCGGCGGAGGGCTTGGGGTTGACGATCATCCCCTGGCCATCGTTCTCGCTGCTGCTGCCGGCTGACATGACCCGCTCCCTTCGTTAGGGGCCACTCTTCATGTGGATCAGGCAAGCATACGCACAGTGCAGAACCCGGGGAAGTACCCCGGGCGGCATTTACCTACGCTGTGGGCGAAGGCCCGGAACCGCTTTCCACCTGCAAAGATTCCGCGTCCAGGATGGATCCCACCCAGTTCCGGGACGCCGCGAAAGCCCGGTCCGAGGTGTGCGCCTGAACCTCGATGGGCTGCCGGTCCGCCCGCGGGTATGAGCCAAGGAAGCGTGTTGCGGGGCTGATGCGGTGGAGCCCTGCCAGCGCATCAGCCATCCGTGCATCGCCCACATGCCCGTCGGCGTCGATGCTGAAGAAGTAGTGCCCCAGGTACTGGCCGGTGGGCCGGGATTCGATCCGGCTCAGGTTCACGCCGCGGTTGGCGAACTGGTCCAGGATTTCCATCAGCGCCCCGGGGCGGTCCTCGGGCAGTGGGACCGCCACCGTGGTCTTGTCTGCACCCGTGCGTTCCGGAAGCTTCCCTGGACGGCTCACCAGCACGAATCGGGTGACAGCGCCCGGGTTGTCGCCGATGTTCTCGGCCAGTACCGGGAGGCCTGGCTGTTCCTGGGCAACCAGCGGCGCACAGATGGCGGCGTCGTAGTGGCAGTCAGGTTCCAGCAGGCCCATCGCGGCAGCTGCCGTCGAGGATCCGGGAACGTATTCCGCACCCGGAATATGCTGGTCCATCCACAGCCTGCACTGCGCCCAGGCGTGGCCGTGGGTGGAGACCCGCCGGACATCTCCGAGGCGGGTGCCGGGACGCGCCACCAGGACGAAGCTGATGGGCACCAGCACCTCCCGGACGATCCGGAGTTCCTGGCCGCCCGCGATCGCGTCCAGGGTGGCGGTGACTCCGCCTTCCACGGAATTCTCGATGGGCACCATGGCGGCATCGGCGGAGCCGTGCCGGACTGCATCCAGGGCGGCGTTCACGTTGGAGGCCGGCACCCGGACGGCGTCCCCTGCACCCGGCACCTGCATCAGCGCCGCTTCGGTGAAGGTGCCTTCGGGGCCCAGGAAGGAGTAGGTGGGCACAGGGCCGGGCACTAAAGCACCATCGGCTTAAGCCCGTTGTCCGAAACCAGGGGCCTGCCCGATTCCAGCCATTGGTCCATGCCTCCCGAGACGTTGATGGCCGTGTAGCCCTGCCCGGTCAGCCACTGTGCGGCGCGGAACGAGCGGCCGCCGGTGCGGCAAATGACGTAGACGTCAGCGTCCGGGTCGAGCTCGTCGAGCCGGGCCGGAATCTGGTCCAGGGGGATGTGGAGGGCACCCTCTGCGTGGCCCGCAACCCATTCGTAGTCTTCCCGGACGTCCAGGATGACGGCGTTATCGGGAACATCGTTGACGGGCACGGAATCGAAGTCGCTCATGGGGAATCCCTTCGTGGCAGATCGAAAGTCAGCTTCCAGCCTAGTGCTTAGGCCCGGCCGAGGGGCCTGCGGCCGGGCACGTTACGCTTCTGGGAGACCCCAGGAGGACCAGTGACCGAAGAGCTTCATAGCCTCTCCGCCGTCCAGTTGCGGGACGTCCTGCGCTGCGGCCGGGTTTCTGCGGTGGAAGCTGCGGAACATTTCCTGGCCCGGATTGGGCAGCGCAATCCCATGCTGGGCGCCTTCATCACCGTGACAGCGGAGCAGGCCATCGGACAGGCGCGTGAATCTGACGCCCGCTACGCCCGCTCCCGCGCAGGCGAACTGCCGCTGCTGCATGGGATGCCGCTGGCCTTCAAAGACCTGACTGATGTTGCCGGAGTGGTGACCACCCACGGCAGCGCCGCCCTCGACCACAAGCCCGCGCCCGCGGATGCTCCCCTTGTGGCACAGCTCAAGGAGGCTGGAGTCGTCTCCCTGGGCAAGACGCAGGTGCCCGAATTCGGGCTGACGGCCTACTCCGAAAACCGCGTCGCACCGCCGTCGCGCAATCCCTATGCACCCAGCAGGAGCTCGGGTGGTTCCTCCGGCGGCAGCGCTGCCGCCGTGGCCGCGGGCCTGGTCCCCTTCGCTCCCGGGACCGACGGCGGCGGTTCAGTCCGGATCCCGGCGGCAGCCTGCGGGCTGGTGGGCCTTAAGCCGGGACGCGGCGTGGTGCCCGGCGGGGAAAGCCAGGGCGATCCGGCCCGGCTGGTGGTGGCGGGACCGCTGTCCAGGACTGCCGCCGACGCCGCCCTGATGATGGACGCGCTGGTTCCGGATGCCGGTTACCTGGCCGCCCTGGAGCAGGAACCGCGGAAGCTGCGCATCGGCGTCACACTGGACAGCCCGTGGTCTGCAACCTTCCCCTTCACACCTGGCCAGGAAGCGCTGGACGCCCTCGCGGAGGGCGAGCGGCTCCTGGAACATGCGGGGCATACGCTGGGCGAAGCGGCGATCCGCTACGACAACAGGTACCCCGATGCCTTCACCACTGCCTGGACCGCCGGGGTAGGCAGTGCCCGCATCAGCCCCCACCGGGAAGCGCTGCTCGCCCCACTGACACGCACCTTTCGCCGCCGGGCACAGCAGCGGAGCCCCGCCAAGCTGTCCGAGGCCCTGGCCTTCCTGCGGCAGTTCCAGCACGACACCGTGGCGCAGTACGCCGAATGGGACCTCATGTTAATGCCGGCCTTGGCGCAAACGCCCCGACCGGTGGGCTGGTTTACCGGGACGGGCCACGGCGGCGAGCGCTGGCCGTCTGCGCAATGGCCGGGGGACGCCGACGGCGACTACCGGAAGCAGTGCGAATTCGCGCCCTGGTCCTCCATGGTCAACGTGTGCGGGCTGCCGGCCATCAGCCTCCCGGTCTACTGGACAGGAGGCGCGCCTGGCCAGGGGCTGCCGATGGGAATCCAGCTCGTTGGGCCGATGGGGTCGGAACAGCTGCTGCTGCAGGTGGGGCACCAGCTGGGCCTGTAACGGCGCCAATCCTGTTGACCTGCTCCTAACGCACCCTTAACCCGCACGTAACCCGGCGGGAGCAGACTGGAAAGGCGTCACGTCCATCCAGCCACCGCTCGACGGGGAGTTGCCCACTATGAACGCCGAATACCCCACCACCACGGACGCCGGCATCTCCGGGCAAGTGGACGAGACCCGGCCCGACCTGAGCAACGCCAACGTCCGCGAGGACCTGGCGCTCACCGGCCGCTGCGCCCTGGTCCACCTGCCCTCCGGCCGGACCTGCCTCCTGCCCCTCCGCCACCCGGGGCCGTGCGATTTCCACGGGCCCGCCGAGGCAGCGGACGTGGTCTCCGCCGGCCAGTAGCGCTCCTCTTCGCTGGTGCTGCCGCCCGGACCGGGATCCGTCCCGTCCGGGTGTCGACTCCCGGGCTTTTCAGGAGGACGATTAAAGCGCAGCCACTGGAAGGAGGTCTGTGATGTGCTACGGATACACCAAGGATTTCGGGCGGAGCGACAAGAAGGAAACCAGCCGCAAGCCTGAAGCCACGCAAGAAGCTCCGGCAGGAACTCCGGAACCGCGGGTCAAGGCACAGGACTACACGTTCTGGGCTTTCCCGGGTTGGCGCAGGTCGCCAACACCGCGCACCCCCTCTGCAGAGCGGAGCGAGGAGCGGGTCTGACGCCGCAGCATCGGGACGGGCCTCCGCGGCCCGTCCCGCCCCGTTAACCCAGTCGGTGGTTTCCACAGGAGAGAATTACGGTATGAGCGCAGCCTACGTCCACGCCGCCTCGCTCAGGCTGGATTACGACGGCGATACCGGCGCTCCGGGGGCAGCGATCACCGTGGCGCTCTGCGGACAGTGGGAACACCCGCCGCCGTGCCCGCTCGCCGCCCATCACACGGATGTCCAGCGCACCGCCGCGCGACAGAACGGTGCACAGAGCGGCGCGCACCAGAACGGCATGACGCTGACCCTGCGGACTGTCTTTGCGGCCGAGCCGGAGCAGGAAGGCGAGGTCCGCCGTCGTATCCGCGTTGCACTGTCCCGGGGCTCGCAGGCGGGCCCGGACGGCACGACGTCGCATTGGACCCTGCTGGCGGATGAAGCGGGTGAGTTGACGGCAGCGGAACGCCTCAGCGCTGAACGCTTAGGCGGCACCTGAAGCAATCTCTGTTGTGCTGCGCCGAATCCCGGCTAGGGTTGGGTGATAAGCATGCTTATCATAAGGAAGGGGACGAACATGAGCGCCGGACAGACCACGCCAGAATCCAATGGGCGGCAGGAGCCAGGGGCCCGAACCCCTTCCTCCGGCCCCGCAAGCGGTGCCGACAGCACCGCCCCCTACGGCAATGCACCCTCGTACTCCCCGGATACTCCTGCGGCCGGCGCCTCCACTGCGCCCACCCCCGGAACGGCCCAGCGGCAGGTCACCCGGACCGGTGTTATCTGGGCGGCCGTGGTGGCCGCCCTGGTGCTGCTGATCCTGCTCATCATCTTCATCCTGCAGAACCAGGAGCTGGTGCTGGTGAAGTTCCTGGGCCTCGAAGGATCCGTCCCGCTGGGCATGGCGCTGTTCATCGCCAGCGTGACCGGCGGGGTCCTGGTGGCGGCAGCCGGCGGTGCCCGGATCCTGCAACTGCGGGCCAGCGCCCACCGGGCACGGGTGCGGCAGCGCCGCTGACAGCGCCGGCCCAGCATCCGGGTGAGGAAGCCGCACAAGCCGACCACGCACCCAAGCAGCCCCACCAACGCTGCGGCGGGGA
>NZ_JZTW01000015.1 GCF_000962805.1 Pseudarthrobacter chlorophenolicus
ACATCCAATGTGATCACCTTCCATAATGGTCAGTGGCCTCATTTTCAGTTGGCGTATTTGGCCCTATTTTCGGCTGGCGTCAACAAATTATTCCGGCTTCGAAAAAGTCATGATCCCTCTCAGTGAGTGGCAAGCAAAGTGGCTGCCCGGCCTGGAACGAGACGGGATACGTGTCGGGCTCAACTGGTCCGGCAACCGGGCAACGGGCTACGACGTGGAGCCCACTGCGGCCCTGACCTCCTTAACGACTCGCCAATCATCCCAATAAGCGCCCGGTGGAGGATCGGCTTACGGGCGCGCAATTCGGGCATGTTGAACGTGATGAGGCGAAGAGCGGTCTATTTCGTTGCGTCTACGTACCATCCCAACGTGGGTACAAACTCCATATCCCATCCCGCTACAAGGCCGGTGACGTTCTTGTGTTCGGGGTAATCCGGGACGTCGTTCGCTAACGCGGGAATGACGCCCGCATAGAACTCGGCTTTCAGCGCGGATAAATTGAGCCTCATACCTTCAATGACGCCCATCTCGAGACCAAGTTCAAGGCGGCCGCCGTCAAGCTGGGTCAAGACCCTATAGACCGGCCACGCATAGTTGCCTTCCTTGGCAGTTAGATCGCTCGTCCAGTGAAGATCCGTGGCCCGGCGCAGGATCAGAGCGCCACAATTGATCGATTCGTCGCCCACATACATGGGCAGTATCCCTGATCGAAGTTCAAACAGAACACCAATCACCAGACGCAGAGCGTCAACCCGCACATCGAGGATCTGGGCTTCTTCGAAGGCTTCCTCGACAAAAAATGGATTCTCGTCGGCCTTCCCGGGCAGTCCTGGAACGTCTTGGTGGAACAGATCGATGAGCTTCATTTCCCATTTCTAAGTGCAGGACCACTTGAGGTCGCCAAGGGTTAAGCTACTCCATCAAGCACGCTTACGAGCGTCGATAAGCAATCAATGGGCCGCAACCCTCATAGTGAGACCGTCCGCTGAGGGATCCCTGACCGGGCGCCGGCCAGATTCCTTAGAGCCAGGTGAGGCACCCAGAGCTGGCCGGCTGCACCACGCCATGCCGGGGCATCAGGATGGTGCTCCGGTTATGCGAAAGCCTCTGGAACGGTTCTACCTTTTGCTGTCCGGGGAACGCTGCCTGCCTTGAGTTCTGCACGCAAGATAGCAAAGATCAGGATGCCCATGGCCGCTGCTGTGAACCAGAGACCCGTGGATCCTTGAACGGCGACAACTGTGGAGACGATCAGGAATACCACTGCAACGATGAGTAGTCCCCATCGTCCGGTGGTCATCATTTCCCCAGTTCTGTGGGCTTTTGGATCATGCCATTGCCGAACCTAGCCAGAGGAATATGGGAGCACGCCATGCCGCGAGCCTACCCACTCAAGCATCGAACGCACGTCAGAGCCGAAACAGCGCAGACGATCAAGACCACTGGGCAGGGCTGAGGATGGATAAGCTCGTCCAGGCAGGGATACGCCATGGCAGTGAATAGCAACATCCCCACAGAAGTCCTCTGTACGGCGGGCCCATTCTCGCCGGCGTGCCTATGGTTATCCGAGAGCTATGCCGGTGAAAGTGCCGGCATCTGGGGACACGAGGTCCCGGTTAGATTCAAGCGTCACGTTGGCGTTAACCAGGGCTCCCCTGAGTCGTTCGCGGTTTTCCCATGCGTCACCTAGATCTATCCAGTTGATTCCAGCAACGTCGGAAATGTCCCGGGCCTGACCGGTCAACTGGGTCTCGTGGAGGCCATCGTCGTCTTTGACGAATGCAGGCTTGAGTTGAGCTTCGTCATCGGGTGTAAAAATGACGACGATCGCTTGAGCCTTGGCCATACCGGCATTAATGATTTCCATCGTGGTAGGCGAAGCCTTCCCGGTATCGGACGCGGCCTGCGTCCAGGTGATCGGCTTGGCGTCAAGGTGGCGAAGGAATTTGATCATCTCGTCTTTGGCTTGGGTGTTGCGACCGTGAACGATGAACACTGAGCGGCCGTCGCCTATTTTTTCCATTGCTACTGTCCTATCTGTCGAGGGTACTTCGCGTCCGGGTACATGGGCGGATGCCCTGTGTTTTACGCCACTGGGCTTCTGGAGTCCCTCGTCTTCATCGATGGTGAAGCCCCGCCTGAGAAGCTCCACGAGCAGTGGCTTGAAGGCTTCGGCATCTTGTCGCCTGCGGTTGCCTTCGCCGGAGGTGTAATAAACATGGTTGAGCAGGTCTAGGAACAGATCATCTGCATTGAGACTCTGACCGATGTGCCTAACCAGCGCGTTGGCCTTGTCGAGTTTGTTATCGCCTGGGGGATAGCCACCGTCTCCGAAGCCCGTCCAAAGAGTATCTATCTCAGACCGCGTGATTCGGGAGCTGGAACCCAACGCTTGGGCTATCAAGCCGCGCAGGCGAGAAGGAAAGATTGAGGACACCATTGGCCAATCCTAGGGGAGTGACACTCGGAAGATTTGTTGGGTAGCAGGACTGCTACCCTCTATCGCTCTCGGAAACGAGAGAATTACGTGAACGATCTCAATCGAGAGCTGCAGGACGTGCCAGTCCTTCGAGAAAGCAACTTGATATCAGTTCTCGAAATTGCACAGCCGATTAAGGTCCGCGAACCGGGTTTTAGAATCAAATATTTCCCCATCGGTCCGTGCATAATTATCGAAACACGACTGGGGGACTAAATGTTTGATCTGTTGCCGCTCGATGGAGACGGACGTAGCTGCTATCCGAAGGAGGCAGGTAGTCGTTGGGAGAGCACGGAGGTTCTTGTGGTGGTGAAGGCCGCTCCCCAACCCTCGGCCGCCTATGGCGACACCGTCTGTGTGGCAGGCATCCGAATGAGGGAGAGCGGCCCGGAGTGGATACGGCTCTACCCCATACCCTTCCGCTCCATGGAGGAATATCTCCAATTCACAAAATACGACTTGATCCGGCTGCAGGTGAAACCGGCGTCAAAGGATCCGAGAAGCGAAAGCTACATTCCAGATCGGTCCACGATAGAAGCTGTCGCTCATTTGGATCCGTGGAAACCGCGCCATCGATACGTATCGCCGCTTTCGTCGCAATGGACCATGTGCGGAATACTCAAGGCGCAAAGGGCCGGCAAGGAGTTCCCCTCGCTGGCGGTGATACGCCCTCGTGAGGTTCGAGACTTCAAGCTAACCCTTCACCCAGGCTGGACTCCGGAACAGGCACAAAAGCTCAAAGTGAACCTTGGCCAGGAAGATCTATTTGGAGATGCCCCCAAAGTGCAGCTGCTCGAGGCACCTCGGTTCGAAGGAAAATATTTGTACCTCTGTGAAGACAAGACTTGCAAGGGGCACGTCCAGGGATTGCTTGACTGGGAGCTTGTCGCGCTGGAGCGACGACTGAAGGACCGCGATGACGCCACTGCCATGTTCGAGATCCGCAAGAAATTCTTCACGCAGATGTGCGCGCCCGATCGTCGCCCACTGTTTTTCGTCGGGAATCAGTTGAAGCACCCCCTAGCGTTCAGCGTCATAGGGGTCTACAGATCCCAGTCGCTGAACTAGGTGCGAGACAGAGCTGAAGCTTCGGCCGAAACGGCCTCAAGCACCAGTCGACGATGGCAGCAAGCCTCCGATGCTTCAAAGCACAGAAGAGCCACATGTTCGGTCGCCGCGAGCTGCGCCAGATAGTGGATCGCAGCGTGAGCTGAGTCAGCGAGCAGCAACTCTCGATACCGTTCATGGGCAAACCCCGCGGCTTTCGTACCAGGAGCCCAGAACCCGTCACGGTTATCTTTAGGATTGCCGAGGACAGGAAGATGCTCGTAACGAATGCCAGCATCAGCCAAGGCAGCAGAAAGCGCGGTTTTTGAGAACCCCTTTTTCCGAGAGATAGCATTCAGGCGCACGTCTACCAGTACGTCAACCTTCCACGGCTGAAGATGATGAATGAACGACGAAATATCGTGGCCCTCGTAGCCCACACCGATAATCCCGCTAGTCTCCGTCCACATCACCCCATTCTTTCACGGACCGGACCGGACCTGAGCTTTCGTCAAGGGCCTCCTGTCGGGTACGCGATCACGAGTACAAACCGTTCCACTTCCTATCCATCATCGTGCCACTCGTGGCGACCTTGAACAGTCCGCTACTTGAACGGAGATACCAAATCCAGTGCCAGGCGTTCTTGCTTACCTGATCGAATCAAAAACAAGATACCCGCTGGAAGTAGAACAGTTCCCGATCCCAGCATTACTGCATGAACAGGCGTCGACGGGCAGCCGGCGGAACTATCGTCTTCAGCGCATGTGACTCCAGGCTGAAGGAAACCCACTGCAATCAGCGCTAAAGCCATACATAACGTAGCCACTCCTGTTACGCCCCAAACCCAGTTCTTCATCCGTCCATCAGACCATGCTTAGCACCTCGCGGAAACGGACAATACTCAAAGTCGTCCCTTTGGGGATCCTTTACCGGGACATTCGGGGCCCGAGTCTCATTCCCGTTTACAGGCACTCTCGTGTGGTTCATAGTCGAGGTATGCGGGTGGCCGGAATTCTTCCTTTAGACGCTCCTGACCCGCGGGCCGGATGGGCCGAGCGCCTGAAGCTGATGCCCATTCCGGTGATGGGCCTCGCGCCTCAACCATCGTTGGAGGACACCGACAGCGTTGGTGTGACCTGTGGCCAAGATGATCGTGGGTACAACGAGATGAGGGCGAGCATCACCTATACGCTCTGGCGAAACCCGGATGACCGCTCAGACCCGGTAAACCTCGCGGACCTCAACGAGAAGACACGCAGATCGATCGAGGAAGTTCCGCCATGGCCGCGGCCCCCTTGGCTGATCGAGTACGTGGAGCGCTTGCGTTACCCGCAACTTGAGGAGGCCGTGCGAACCACCTGGCACCGCGATCCTCCGAGCGTTCTTCGGTTCGAAGCCTGTTGGTTGACCATGTCAACCACATCCTCATGAACCAATATCGGCAAGAGCTCTGGCCGGGCAGCAACCCGTGGGACCAGCACGCACCCGCCGTAACCGGCCGGATGGTCAACAGCCAGGCCAGGACCGTCATCAACGGAGTCGATATGCCCGGTGCGGAGGTCGATACGGACCCGTTCGTGTACGGCATCGGAGCCCATCTGGCAGGCGGCGGCGTCGTGACCGCAGTACTTCCACGCGCTGAGCTCAAACGAATCCAGGTCCAGTTCACGACCCGGAGCTAACCGCCACACCCCAGCGTTCGAAAAGGGATGGCTCAGCAGACGGCCTAGTGCCCGATAGTGGATCCTTCAGCGGACACTGTCGCGAGGTGCAGGGGCATATCACGGCTTCGGCTTGAAGGCGGTGTGCGCTGATAGAAGTTCGTAGGTCGCATTGCGTTCTCTATGACTGATGCCAACCTGCAGCACAGGAGCCTCTGCCACATGCGCGTACAACTCAATCAGAGCGTCCTGGGTCGTCCACATAGCTGCCCGATTACCACGTGGGTCGGTCTGCTCATCGGACGACTGGCCAAACAAACCAATGAGACCGGCCCTCACGCCCGCATAACCGGCAACAACGGCAGCGGTCACATCCCGTTCATGCTGATAGGCAAAGAGGTTGACGCTAAAGAGGGACCCATCCAGAGCGACCCACGACGCACCCTCGGTCCGCATGTCTATTCTCGTAAAGAATCCTCGAGTCAAGGCGGGCAGTTCCGTCCCAGCCGGATCATCGACGACTTCGAGCTCGCACCCAAGATGCTCAAAGAACTCATGGAATTGGCCAGTATTCGAAGGCCAACCCTGCTCGGCGGCCGATTGTATGAATCGAACGATGACACTGGGATGGGGGTCGAGGGGCTCAACGATTCCTACGCTCTCGTCCATAACTGCACCCTACTCCGCAGACAATGACTGACGACTCTTCTCCGATAGAGGATCCTCCATCGAACGCCCTGGTTCTCTGCTCTGAGGGCGTGGGGGTTAGGTCAGCCGCAGCCTTAGGGCAACGGCCACCTCATCAGCGGGACCACAAATCTCGGGCGTGGAAAGCTGAAAGAGTGCATCCGCCAAGAAATCGCGATCCTCGGGATGCAGTGCAATATCTTCTCGGCCTTGCAATTCCTCAGCCCAAGCGCAAAGATCATCTGCACTAATCTTCCCGGCCCAAAATTCATCAAGTGCATGGCCGATATCCCGAGCAAAGACAGTGGCGAGCTCTTCCCGCGATGGCCATTCAAAAGTCGACAGTCGAGCCAAGGCCTCCTGCAACGGGCACCGCCACTGGATGAGGTCATACACTGCCTCTCGTCGTTGTTCCTGCGACACCAAGTAAGTTCCACCCTCAGTCCAATAATCGCGCAAGCTAATGCGAACTAACTGGAAGTCTGTCACGCTACCCAACGTCCGCTTGAGGATCCCTGAACGGGCGGCGTCCCCGATTCACCCGGGCTTACGAACAGGACCCTTTACCGTGCGGCGCGTCGCCGACAAACCGTGGCTGTACGCTCGTTCCATGGGGGGATCAGAAGAGCAGCGGGTACTGCCCGAGGGGTGGTCTTGGGAAGGAGTGGCCGGTCCTGAGCTGGCCTGGTTGGGCGTCGGTTTCCTTCAGGATCCGGTCGACGGCCCGCTCCCAAATGGATTCACCGAGAGCACGTGGATCCTGCACGCCCAGTTCTTCCGACCAGCTGAGCTGCCCGCTGAGCTTGAATCCGAGGATGGGATCGGTATACCCGGTTTCGGGTTCAACTCGCATCCCCCGGTGGGGTGGCTGAGGGTCACGTGGGCTGAGGTTGCGTCCCGTAAGGGCGTCCCGTTGCAGGGGCCCGCCGGTGACAACGGGTTGGAGATTCCACCGGCGGATTGTTGGCCGGCCCTGCCGAACGAGGACGACGCGGACTCCGTGGTGATGAATGCCGCCGATTCGTTCTGGCCAACGGAAGGCTCGCTGGGAAAGGCTGACCTGGAGTCCCTCATACCGATCCTCGCAGCTCACACCGGCTCAACCCGCATGGTTGGTAGGTTCTCGCCCGTCACTTCTTCCCTTGATCAAGAGGCCATGCATGTTTTCACCTTTGATCTCGCGACCATGCTCTCCTCTATGCTCGCCACAGGGGTTCAGGAGTTCAGCCCGGAGCTGTGGTGGCCTGAAGACCGGGCCTGGGTGGTGTGGACTGACTATGACCTAATGGGGACCAGGGTATTTGGCGGCACGGACCTGATTGACGCGCTGAAGGCGTCCCCCGAGATCGAGACGCTGGACTGGCATCGAGTCAGGCTGCGCCCTCCGGCGCCCCCGCGGCCGCCAAGCAGGATGGAGCTGCACTTCCAGGAGGTCCTCGCCAAACAAGAAGCCAAAAAACTGCAGCAGAAAGATGGCAATGGACAAGGTTGACATAGGCGGGACGCAGCGGCTGACGTTCGGGGATCTGCGGCGGGACCCCTGCGGCCAGGTGCTCGCTATGACGGTGACCGTGGAATTGGAGAGTCTCACCGCACGCCGGGAGGTAGCCGCTTCCTACGTGTCCGGATTCGCTGACCTGGCGGGCTTCTTCACCAGCTTGCTGGAGAACTGGCGCGGCTGGAACGGGGCCCGGACTTACAAGTCAATCGAACACGACCTGCTCCTGGAAGCGACCCACACCGGCAGCCATGTGGAGTTGCTGTTCAACCTTCAGGACCCGCAGTTTCACGACGTATGGTCTGTGCGCGGCAAGCTGACCCTCGACGCTGGCGAAGAACTCACTCGCGCCGGCGAGGACATCCAGGAACTGTTCAGACCGCTGAAGGGAGCCGTCCTGTAACACGGACCCCAAAGCTGGGTCGAACCCTGCCTCAGCAATCGGATATCCAGCCAATAGGAGCGGAGTATCTACCCTCGCCCCGGCCGATGATCCGCCCAGAGGTAAAATCGCGGCGAAGGCGATGTCTAGCCCTTCTGTTGTGGGAAGCGATAGGGCTAGATCTCCCCTGGGGGTTCTAAGTGCATCGCATGACGCGTTGTTTTAGCGCTTATCGTCAGGCGAAAGAACTTCAATACTGCGGTCGGTGCCCCTATGTATTGTCACGACGACGCCGCTTGACCAGTCCGCTATTCCGGCCTCGACTTCGGATTTCAGCGCGCTGAGGCGCTCATCGTCAGGCGCATACTCGTTGTTCATCGAGAATTCGATTCGGCACCATGGCATCATCCCGCCGTCGCCCCAAGTGCTGTTTATGGATGGCGCGGATCCGATGGACTTCTCGATGACCGGAGAGAGCTCGTTCGCAAGACCGTCGCAGTCGTCGGACGCGGAGTAGTCGCCCACACAGCCAGCTAGCAGTGGGGTCAACAACAGAAGTAGCCCAGTTGTCGCGAACGCATGTTTCATGCTCCGACCATACAGTCCCGGCAGATGCCGCCTCATGAGGCGCCCGTTAGCCGTTCGTTTACCGGACGCCGTGAGGAAAACGTGATCAGCTTTAGCATTGTGGGGCTCTTTCCCGCGGCATACTCTTTGAGCCTGATCGGGAATTGGGGTGCGGTCGAATGGCCGAAAAAATCAGACTCTCATCATTGGCCCTTGCGCTATCGGCTGTCCTGTGTGGGTGCGCAGGTCCTGCCACGCCGATGACCAAAGCCTCCCCGGAAACACCGATCCCCGCTGCGTCGGGCGTGCCAAGCCGGCTCTATACCCACTGCGGAATCAAGGAATTGCGCGTCGAGGACACGTTCTTCATTGCCGAAACACCATTGGACGACGGCCAGGGCAATCCACCTCCGGGATGGGGAAACCCCTATCAGGACGGCGTTGTGACCGTGTCCGGTTCAAAGGCTGTATTTCGGGACGACAATGGCCACATCGTCACCTTCCTTGCTCGTCCCGGCGCCACAGGCTTTCTCAATATCTGTTCCTGACAGGCGATATGCCGCCCGACAAGGGGATCCCTAACCGGACGAAGTTTGAGCAGCCACGGAGTGCATTCAGCCAGCCCGAAGAATGCGGATGAACTCCGCGGGGACATGCCTGGCAAGCCAGACCATGTCGCTTCCACGGTAGAAAGTAACGTCCGACGCCAAAGCGGCGACCGTATCGATGGTCAGAATCACGGGATGCTTGCTTTTACGGCTTCCGACTCGCACTGCAGTTTCGGCGTCTGCTGACATGTGCACATACTGTCTGCTCATCGGCTGGAGGCCACCACTGAAGATCGACCCGATACTTTCAGGTGACGTGCCATGAAAAAGTTCGGCTGGAGGGGTAGCAGCCACCAAGGCAATCGCTCCCGGCGTGCTGTGTCCGTAGAGTGCACGAATCCGTTGCCCCTGGATCTCGTGACGGGGTTTTGCTGCGAAATCAATCAACATCGGCAGGTCTGCCAGCTCTAGGTCAGACCATTCCGGTATTTCCCTGCGCAAAGCCTCCAGCAAGCCGTCTGTGGATGTCCAGCCGTGCTCGTCCAGCTCGAGTTCGAAGAGCCACGGCTCGTGTCGAAGCGCCCGCGATACGGCTTTGCTCAGTCTCGTAAGACCAATCTCACGGGCCCTGTCATCATCTTTGAAATCCATGTAGGTCCACGCTCGCTAAAACTCAATCAGGTCATCGACGGCGGCGTGCAGCCAGCTGTTGAAGTCAGGAAAATCACCCCTGGCTTCCCATCCCGGCGACGCCCAGTCATGCACCAGCGCCACTTTCTTGGTGTCCAGGTCGAAACAGGCGCAGTCATCGTTATCCTGACGTTTTGCGAACAGCACCAAATGACGGGACGGGTAGCGCCTGCGCATCCCATTTTGAAGCTTGCGCAGATGATCGCCTGTGAGTATCCACCACGGCTCCAGTTCGAAAAGTTCCAGCTCCACCAGCCGAAGGAGCCCGCGGGGATAAGAGAACCCCTCTGGCAGTTCTTCAGCTGTGAAAAGCAACTCATTCATTGGTCCTCCGGGGAAAAGCGACATCGGCCTGCACAAACATTAACCCTCGTGCACCAGACGGCTGCGGCCAAAAGGGGCGCACCATCGCCGAATCAACATCGCCCGTAAGCCGGTCGATCAGCGTGCTCAAACCGGCGGCCGGCAGGTTCTGCGCCGTTGCCCGAAGCGGTACGTACGTATGACCCGTACGGTGATATGTACGCTGGCGGGGGGAATAGTGCAACTATGTTCCTCATGACTGGAATGAAGATCGGTTATGCCCGGGTCTCGACGAACCACCAGGACCTCACCGCCCAACGAAACGCTCTCCTTGCCCTGGGGGTTGATGAGAAGCAGATCTTCGTCGATCACGGACTGACCGGAGCCAATCGGGTACGCCCGGGGCTCCGTGAAGCGATGGCGGCGTGCCGGGCCGGCGATACCCTCGTGGTGACTAAGCTCGATCGGCTGGCGCGGTCCCTTTCGGATGCCAGGGACATCGCCGACGAACTGACGGCCAGAGGGGTAGTCCTCAGCCTCGGGGGCAGCACCCACGATCCGAATGACCCTGTAGGCCGGCTGCTGTTCAACGTCCTGGGAATGGTGGCCGAGTTTGAAGCCGATTTGATCCGGATGCGAACCCGCGAAGGAATGGCCGTTGCAAAGGCAAAGGGGCGGTTGAAAGGAAAGCCGCCAAAATTGTCCAAGACGCAGCGAAAGCATCTTTTGACACTGCACGATGCCGGCGAGCACACGCAGGCCGAGCTGGCCGAGTTGTTCAGCGTGTCACGGACGACCGTATACCGCGAGCTTAAAAGGCGCGCCATCTGAAGTTTGACCGGCGCCCCTGCACAGGGTCCATTTCCCTCATCGAGGCGGGGGAGCCGCGGATCAGGCCGCGGGGTCCGAGGAACGGCGGACCATCAGCGCCGGTTCCAACTTGCGGGTTGCCGCTGGTCCGGCGGTCCCGGCGATCCGGTCAAGCATGGCCTGCGCCGCTACCAGTCCCAGTTCCCTGGCGTGCTGGTCGATGGACGTCAGGCCGATCAGCGGGGACGCGGCGAACTCAATGTTGTCGCAACCAACAATGGCCACATCGCCCGGGACCGCGAGGCCACGGCCCGCCAGCGCTTCCATGACGCCGATGGCCGTGAGGTCGTTATGCGCGAAAATGGCGGTGGGCGGCTCCGCCCCCGAGTCGAGGAACTGGTCCATCACCGCGCGTCCGCCGCGTTCGGTCATGTCGCTATGCACCAGCTGGGGCTCCAGCCCGAACTGCCGCATGGCATGAAGGTAGCCTTCGCGGCGGGCGGTATACGGAAGCCAGTCGGAGATGTCCACGTGGGCAATCCGACGGTGCCCCAGGCCGTGAAGGTGTTCCACGGCGAGTACGCCGGAACGGAAGTCATCCGTCAAAACCGAATCGACGCCGTCGGCCTCCAACTCCCGGGTGATCACCACGCCGGGTGTCCCGCGCAGGACCGCCGTGAGATCCTCGGACGTTCCGGTATACCCGGCCAGGATCACCCCGTCCACGCGCAAGTCCACGAAGGAACGCACTGCCTCAAGCTCGGTGCGCGGATCCGCGGAGCCGACGGCCACCATCACCTGGTTGCCGCTGCCGGCCAGCCCCGCGCTGAGGCCGTCATGAATGTCTGCGAAGACGGAGTTGTGCAGGTCCAGGTACAGCACGCCGAGGGTGTGGGTGCGGTGGCTGGCCAGCCGGCTGGCCAGCCTGTTGGGGGAGTAGCCCAGGGCGGCGGCGCTTTCCAGTACCGCCGTCCGCTTGGCGGGGGACACTTTGGGGGAATCGCGCATCACCAGGGACACCAGCGCCCGGCTGACTCCGGCCTCGCGCGCCACATCCTCCATGGTTACGGACCGCTGCGAAGGGGAAGTCTGTTTCACAAGACTCCACTATGCCAGCCGGCAGGCCAGCCCTGCGTCAGGCCCCGAACGGCAGGCGGGGGTCGATGTTCTGGCTGTCCCAGGTCTGGCGGACCCAGCCGTGATGCGGGTCGTCGCTGATCAGCCATTCCCGGACGGGGCCCGGGCCAGCCATGACGTTGAGGTAGTACAGGTCGTATCCCGGGGCGGCCATGGCGGGGCCGTGCCAGCCGTAGGGGACCAGGACGACGTCTCCGGTGCGGACCTCGGCGGAGACATCGATGGGCCGCTCATCCGAGGCGTAAACCCGCTGGTAGCCGATGGCGTCCGCGTCTGACGGTGCCCCGGATCCGGCGGCCACCTGGGTCTCGAAGTAGTAGATCTCCTCGAGGTGGGTTTCGCCGTCTTTCTCCTCGTCATGCTTGTGCGGGGGATAGGAGGACCAGTTCCCGGCAGGGGTGAGGACTTCGCAGACGATGAACCGGTCCGCTTCCAGCGCGGCCGGGGTGCCAAAATTGTGGACCTGGCGCGAGCAATTGCCCGCGCCGCGCAGTTCCACGGGGGTGTCCGCGGCGGGGACGAGCCGCGTGGGGTACGAGGCTTTGGCGGGTGCCGTCGCGACGGCGACCCGGCCGCCGTCGGCCGAGCTTATGGTCACGGCGCGGCCGGTGCCGGTGTAGAGCACGTCGCTGGGGCCGGCGAAGACCGAGGTCCGGCCGGCGAGCGGGTAGTCGGTGCCGTCCACGGTGGCGGTGAAGGACCCGTTAAGGGGTACCACAATGCGTTCCTCGTCCGCGGCGGGAAGTTCGACGACGGCGCCCGCGGCCAGGGTGGCCACCTTCAGGCCCGTGTGGGCCCACCCATCCACGGTGAGGGTTGAGTCGGACGTTCCGATCGAAACGTCCCAGGTGCCGTCGGCGGCGGAGCCCAGGGGGTAGACCCAGTTGGTCATGATGTGTGTTCCTTGCGGTTAGCGCTGTACGAGTGTCATTTCAAAGCTGTAGGAATCGCCGCGGTAGACGTGGTGTCCGGTTTCGATGTGCCGGCCGGTGTCGTCCACGGCCGTGCGTTCCATGGTGACCAGGGCCGAACCTTCGGCCGCGTCCAGCATGGAGGCCTGGTACTCGTTGGCCGTCACAGCCCCGATCCGTTGCGTGGCCAGCCGGAAGTTGACGCCGCCGCGGCGGAGAATCGAGTAGAGGCCTTCGGCTGACAGCATCGCTTCGTCCATGGAGGCGATGTCGTCGCGCACCCAGTTCTCCATCAGTGCCAACGGCTTCCCGCCCACTTTCCGCAACCGGGTGAAGTGGTACACCTTGGACCCGGCAGGCAGCTGAAGGACGGCAAGGGTGGCGTCGTCCGCTTCGATGTGGGAGAAGCTAAGCACCTCTGTGGTGGGCTTCTTGCCGTTGTTGGTGAGGTCGTCGTAGAGGCTGGAGAGTTCCAGCGGGCGGCGGACCTGGCTGGAAACCACCTGGGTTCCGACTCCGCGCTTGCGTACCAGCAGGCCTGAGCGCACCAGTTCGTCCATGGCCTTGCGCATGGTGGGCCGGGAGAGGTTCAGCTGCGCCGCGAGGTCGATCTCATTGTCCAGCCGGCTGCCCGGTTCCAGTACGCCGCTGTGGATGGCCGCCTCGATGCCCTGGACCACCTGGTGGTAGAGCGGCACGGGGGAGGAGCGGTCGATGCTGAGGCCCAGGTTGTTCGCCACGGTGTGTTCCTGTTCTAGTCGCGGCGTCCGGCTCCGCCCGGATGGGACGCAGCCGCTCTGCCGCCATATGTTCTCTTGATAGGACATACTTTCTGGTTCGATCGTAGCAGGCCGGGTTGTTGGGTCAAGGCTGAGTGCACGACGCCAGTTCCATACGATCGGAAATTAAATTGTTCTGACATTAAGACTTTCCCTTGACGCGGAAGATTAGAGCGCTCTAATCTAGTGGCACGCATCACATTCCAGACCGTTCGGTCCCTAAAGAATCTGAGAGGCAACAATGCTGTTGCAGAAATTTTCCCCCAGCGCCCAAGGGTCTACCCGCAGGGGATACCTGGCCCGCCTGACCGTCATCTCCACGCTCGGCGGCCTGCTGTTCGGCTACGACACCGGCGTGATCTCCGGCGCCCTGCTGTACATGAACGACTCCCTGAACATGACCGCCGTGGAGGAAGCCACGGTGGTCAGCGCCCTGCTCTTCCCGGGCGCCGCCGTCGGCGCTCTGACCGGCGGGCGGATGGCGGACAAGCTGGGCCGCCGCGGATCACTCCTGGTCTGCGCGCTGCTGTTCCTGGTCGGCGCCATTGGCTGTGCCATCGCCCCCAACGTCACCTTCATGGTTGCCGCCCGCATCGTCCTGGGCCTGGGCGTCGGCGCCGCAGCCGTTACTTGCCCGCTATACCTCGCTGAAATGGCGCCGGCCCACCTCCGCGGCCGCATGGTCACCATCAACGAACTCATGATCGTCACCGGCCAGATGCTGGCCTTCGCCATCAACGCCCTCCTGGACGCGCTGATCCACGACACTGAAGTGTGGCGCACCATGCTGGGCATCGCCTCGCTGCCGGCGTTGGCCCTGCTGGCCGGGATGCTCATGCTCCCCGAGTCACCGCGCTGGTATGCCATCCGCGGCCGGCTCGAGGACACCCGCCGCGTCCTGTCCATGAGTCGCACCCCGGAACAGGCCGCCGTCGAATTCGAGGAAATCGCCCGGACAGCCAGCACCGCCAAGGCTGAACGCAACCACGCCCTTCGCGACCTGAAGAACAACCCCTGGATGCGCCGCCTGCTCTGGATCGGCATCGGCCTGGCCACTGTCCAGCAGGCAACAGGCATCAACACCGTCAACTACTACGCACCCACCATCCTCGAAAAGAGCGGGCTTGGCGTCAGCGCCTCGCTGGTGGCCACCATCGGCGTGGGCGTCACCTCGGTGTTGATGACCATCCTGGGCATCTGGCTGCTCGGTTTCGTGGGCCGCCGGAAAATGCTGATCATCGGATTCTCCGGCGTGGTGGGCTCTCAGGCCCTGCTGGCCATCGTGTTCCTCCTGCCCCAGTCCGACCTGGCCAGCTACACCATCCTGGCAGCCATGATGTTGTTCGTGGCCTTTGTCCAGTGCTTCATCGGCACCTGCGTCTGGCTCCTGCTCTCCGAGATGTTCCCCCTGGCCATCCGCGGCTTCGCCATGGGAATCGCGGTCTTCGCCCTGTGGACCGTCAACGCCGCCATTTCCTTCCTGTTCCCCATCGTGGTCAACGCCCTCGGCTCCACCGGAACGTTCGGACTGTTCGTCCTGGTCAACGTTGCGTCCCTGGCCTTCGTTGCGAAGTTCGTTCCGGAAACGAAGGGCCACTCACTCGAGGACCTTGAGGCGCACTTCCGTGACGGTGAGGTTCCGGCGAAGGTTTCCGCCTAGCCTCCGGCCGAGGCTCCGCACCCCGGCATCCGACCGCATAGCATCGCGGGGTCGGGCCCAGCCCCTCCGGCACCAGCCGGGCGGGCGGGCCCCGGCCCCGCGTTCGCGTTGGCTGGCTTAGGCTGAACCCATGACCAGCGGCGGACGACGACGGCAGCCATGAGCCATTCCGGAAAGCTGGGGCCAACGCCCCGCAGCCTCGAAGTCGAGGACCTGGAGAGCTTTGACCGGCTGGTAACCGCGGGAGCTGTCCGCGCCCACGGGTGGCATGCGCAGTCCCTGGACCTTCGGGGCAGGTCGGCGGCGCTCAACCGGCTGGATGTGGAAGGCGCCCTGTTCCTGGGCTGCACGTTCGACGACGGGATGGAAAGCAGGCTCCGCGGCAGGGGTGCCCTGATCTTCCCGCGCCTGCAGGGGGTCCCCTTCGATCCTTACCGTTCAGCTCTTTACTCGCCCGCGGAACTGTACGAAGGGCTGGCCGGCGCCCCCTACGAGGAACTGCCGGATGCCCGGATCTACCACTGGAGCATCCAGCCGGGCCGGGAACACCGGGTGGAATCCACCCTGGCGTCATCCCTGCACGACCATGCCATCGGCGATGCGCTGGACGAGGTACTCCGGGCCGGCCCCTGGTCCGGGAAACGCATGGTGGGCGTCATGGGAGGGCACGCGGCGAAACGGGGGAGCGCGGACTACGCTGAGGCCGCGCGGCTGGGGCGGCTGCTGGTCAGCGGCGGACATGCGGTGGCCACCGGCGGCGGGCCGGGCGCCATGGAAGCCGCCAACCTGGGCGCCTACCTTGGCGGGTACGACGACGGCGGGCTGCAGGCCGCGCTCCGCCTCTTGGCTGCCGTCCCCGGCTTCCGCCCTTCCGTGTCCGCGTGGGCACGCGCCGCGGCAGCCGTCGTCGAACGCTATCCCGGCGGGACACCCTCGCTGGGCATTCCCACCTGGTTCTACGGGCATGAGCCGCCCAACTACTTTGCCACGCACATCGCCAAATACTTCGCCAACTCCATCCGCGAGGCCGTCCTTCTGGATGTCTGCCGGGGCGGCATCATCTTCCTCCCCGGCGCCGCCGGAACCGTCCAGGAAATCTTCCAGGACGCCTGCGAGAACTACTACGGCGCGCGGGAAAAGGTAACGCCCATGGTCCTGGTGGGCACCCAGTACTGGACCCGCGACTACCCCGCCTGGCCGCTGCTCCGGCAGCTTGCGGCGGGCCGTGCCATGGAGGACCGGATTTTCCTGGTGGATACCGTGGACCAGGCAGTGGCCGTGCTGCAGGACGGACGGGCGCTGTGAAGCCCCGGGCGGGGTCACTGCAAGTACAGGCCTAGAGGTCCTTCCGGCACTGGGCCTTGCTGAGCTCATACAGGCCGTTGAGGTCCCCGTCCGCGAGGCTCCCGGAGGCGCCAACGGAACCGCCGATTTCCGGGTACATCAGCTGGGCGGGATCCGCCACATGGTCCAGCCCCATCACATGGCCCAGCTCGTGCAGGATGACCGCAGCGGCGTACAGCCTCCCGTCCGGCCGGCGCAGCTCTTCGGTGATCTGCGGGGCATCCAGGTCCAGGCTGCCGGTGACAAACGTCTTGGGACCGCCGTCGAAACTGAAGTGGGTGCTTCCGCCCGTGCCGATCACCTTGCCTGCGAGTTCCGGGGAAGCTTCCGGCGTGGTCCAGGCGATCAGCAGCGGCGCCCAGCGCTCGCCATATGCTGCTGGCTGGTACGCGGCGCGCTGCGGTGAAGGCTGTTCGCCGGTGGTGCCGTCATAGACGAAGGTGATGCCGGTGGCGGCCGAAATGGTGCTGATCGCATCCGGGACGAGCCGGTCCGAACCGGCAGGGGCGAGCTGGTCATTCACCACGTAGTGGAGGGGGCGGCAGGGCGAGTAGCCCACGGGGGTGCCGTCGCCGTTGACCGCCAGGAAGCCGTAGGAGTCGCTGCCCACCGCCGGAACTTCCGGCTCGGCGAGCGGAGCGGATTCCTCCTCGTATCCCGGCGGGGGCGCGTCCGTGCTGGCCGCTGACGGTGCGCCGGCGGATCCGGGGAGGGGATCCTCCCGGCCTCCCTCGGGTTTCTCCTGAGAGAGCCCGGGGCCCTCGCCGTCACCCTCACCTGCGGTGAACAGCTGACTGATCCGCGGGTCGCCCAGGGCCAGGGCGCCTCCCAGTACCGCCGCGGTGCAGAGCGCGACAGCAAGCACGGCCCGGTAAGCCGGACCGTGCTTGCGTTGGGGGCGGTTCCCGGCGTGCCGGGGCGGGAATTCCTCCACTAGGGGGCTTTCACGGGTGGGCCGCCGCTAGCCGACGACGGTGCCGAAGACGAGCCCCAGCAGATAAGTGACGGCGGCCGCGCCCAGGCCGATGCCCAGCTGGCGCAGTCCCCGGGTGAGGGGTGACGTGCCGGACAGCAGGCCGACGATGCCGCCGGTTGCCAGCAATGCGACGCCCACCAGGGCGCCGGCAACCACCAGGGCTGAGACCCCGGTCAGGCCGAACAGGAACGGCAGGATGGGGATGATGGCGCCGGAGGCGAAGAAGCAGAAGCTGGACAATGCGGCTCCCCAGGCGGTGCCCACGGCCTCGTGCTGGTCCTCCTCCTCCGGCAGCTCGGGCTGGAGGGACAGGCTGGGGTCGCAGTCGCAGGAGAGCAGGCCCGTGCGTTCGGCCACCCGGTGTTCGGCTGCTTCGTGGGACATGCCCCGGGCCAGGTACACCAGCAGGAGCTCGTTGTGCTCCAGGTCCAGCTTGGGTGCCGCGGCCAGCGTGACCTGCGTGGGCCGGGTAGCTGCCAGGAGTTCCCGCTGGGACCGGACGGAGATGAACTCACCGGCGCCCATGGACATGGCCCCGGCCAGGAGGCCCGCGATGCCACTGAGCAGAACCACGCTGCTGGCGACGCCGGACGCTGCCATTCCCATCACCAGGGACAGGTTGCTGACCAGGCCGTCGTTGGCGCCGAAGACCGCGGCACGGAAGGTTCCGGCAAGGCGGTTGCGGCCCCGTGTTGCCAGCCCACGAACCACTTCCTCATGGATCTGTTCATCCGCGGCCATGGCGTCCGTGGCGTTGGGGTCCTTGGCGTAAGGTGATCGCCCTTCGGCGCGCTGCGCCAGCGCGAGCACGAACACTGACCCGAAGTGGCGGGCCAGGAAGCCGAGCATCCGGCTCCGGGCCGAGGCGGGGCGCGGTTTCCCGGCGTGGTCGCCGAGGAGTCCCAGCCAGTGGGCCTCATGGCGGCCTTCGGCTTCGGCGAGGGCAAGGAGGATCTCGCGTTCCTCGCCTTCACGGTTTTGGGCCAGGTCGCGGTAAACAGCGGCCTCGGCCCGCTCGTCGGCAAGGTACTGGCGCCACCGTTTCAGGTCTGCGGACGACGGTGCTGGGTGGTGGCCCGCTGCGCCGGCCTGCGGGGCGGACTCCGGGCTCGAATGGTGCTGGCTGGAATGATGCGGGGTTGAATGGTTTGGCGTGGACTGGGCGTGCTGCGACACGAAGACTCCTGGGCTGGTGGGACAAGATGTTCGGCCCCGTTGCAGAGCCAGCCTACTGCGAATTTCCGCGGTTTTTCGGCTGGCATTCCTCGCTTCCGGGTTTCGGTATGCCTCAATCCGAGGGCCGTTCCGGCGTTCCCCGTGGGGCTCTCCACGCACTGTCCACAGCCGGCCGATGGACTCTTGACCCTGCCCAACCGCGGTGTTGTGATGAAAGTGCGGCGCAGTGAGGCCGCCACCAACAAGAGCACGTCAGGCGAAGACACGGAGGTTGAATCATGGGCACCACCGGACAGCACCCGGACATGCCGCACCTGGACGCCGTGGAGGCGGACCCCGCATACGACTACGCCGAAGACACGCCGGCGGCCGGCGAGGACTGGGACGCCGAGGACGAATTCCTGGACCAGGAGGAGCCGGTGGTCCATGCAGCCCCGGTGGTGGTCGACGCCGAGGACCGTGTGGTTCCGCTCGATCCGGACGAGGTCCGCGAAAGCGGGTAAGCCGCGCCAAGGGGCGCAGGACGGACGACGGCGGCGCCTCCTCCCGCTGTCCGCGAAAGGAGGCGCCGCCGTCGTGCGTTGCCAGGATCCAGTGCATGCGGGGAAACCCTTCGGTTTCTCGCGGGCCGGTCAGCTGGCGGCAATCCGCTCGGCGGACTCTTCCTGGGAGTCCTGCCCTGCCACCCGCCGCTGCCAGTTGCGCATGACGTGCGGCGCGGTGGGGCGGGTGAACAGCGAGACACCGATGTAGACGGCTGCGGAGCTGGCCAGGCCGAAGTAGATCGGCTCGTTGGCGAACACTCCTGCCAACGGCTCTTCGGCGTTGATCTCCAGGATGATCATGGTGCCCAGTGTGACCACGGACCCGAAGGCCATGGAGGCTGCAGCGGCAATGCCAGTGCCACGCTTCCAGACGAGCCCGCCCAGGATGGCCACGAGCAGGCCTCCCACCAGGATGTCGTAGGCGATGGTGAGCGCAGCCACCACGTCCTTGGTGACGATGGCGACCAGAATGGCCACGATACCGAGCCCCAGGACCCACAGGCGGTTGGCCTTGACATCGTGCTCGGGGTTGTCCGAATCGTCAGTGTTTATGGATTTGCCGAACCAGCCAGCAACGAACGGCAAAACGTCGGCACGTGCCACGGTGGCGGCAGCGATGAGGGCGCCGGACGCGGTGGACATCATGGCTGCAACGGCTGCGGCGAGCACAAGGCCGCCGATACCGATGGGCAGCAGGTTCTGGGCCACCTCCGCGTAAACAACGTCCTTGCCCTCGGTGGCGACGTCGATGCTGGGCAGGGCAACGCGGGCACCGAGCCCGATGAGGGCGCCGGCAGCGCCGTAGAGGATGCAGTAGATTCCGGCGGTGGCGCCGCCCCAACGGGCTACCTTCGGCGTCTTGGCGGTGAACACGCGCTGCCAGATGTCCTGGCCGATCAGCAGGCCCAGGGTGTAGACCACGAAGTAGGTGATGATGGTTTCGACGCCGATGCCGTCGATCTGGAAGAAGTTGGCTTCCACGCGGCTGCGGATGCCGTCCAGTCCACCCGCGGCGTTGAGCGTGAAGGGCAGCATGAGGAAGAAGATGCCCACGGTCTTGATCACGAACTGCACCTGGTCGGCCAGGGTAATGGACCACATGCCGCCGATGGTGGAGTACACCAGGACGATGGCGCCGCCCACAGCGATGGCCACTGCCCGGTCCCAACCGAACAGCACCACAAAGATGGTGGCGTAAGCGCCGGTGGAGGTGGCGCACAGCATCAGCGTGTACGCGAGCATAATGATGCCGGAGGTGCGGGTGGCCTGGCTGCCGTAGCGCAGGGACAGCATCTGGGAGACGGTGTAGATCTTCAGCTTCTGGATGGTGCCGGCGAAGGCGAGGCTGAGGAGCAGGACACCGGCGCCGATGGCCACCACCAGCCACATGCCGGAGATGCCGAACTTATAGCCCAGGCCAACGCCGCCCACAGTGGAGGCGCCACCCAGGACAACGGCGGCCATGGTGCCGGTGTAAAGGAAGGGGCCCAGGCGGCGGCCGGCCACCAGGAAGTCGCTGTTGTTGCGGGTGCGGGACTTGCCCCACCAGCCGAACGCCAGCATTGCGACGAGGTACACCACCACGATGGCGATGTTGATGACACTTGCATCCATGAAGGGTTCCTTGGAGCTGATTGGCAGCCGAAGTGCCCGGCGGGGATCCGGACTGAACTGCGGAAAATGGAAAAAGGGGAGGAATCTCCCGACAATTGCCTTATAGGCAACAGGTGTTTCCAAAGATTAGGCTGTGACCGCAGTAACAGTCAAGGGGAAGTTCGTGGTCCGGGTCCGCGCGCCATGGAGGCGTCACACATGGTGGTGGCCATTAGTATTGCTGCAGAGCGGGGCCGGACTGCCGGCTATGAAAGGTTCGTAGATGAAGGCACTGCCAGTTGAGCCCAGCAATGTTCCGGTTGCCATCGGCTCCCGGATTCGCGCGGCTCGGCAGTCCCAGCGGCTCACCATCGAGCAGGTGGCGGACGCCACCGGGCTGACCAAGGGCTTCCTCAGCAGGGTGGAGCGCGACCTCACCTCGCCGTCCGTTGCATCCCTGGTGACGCTGTGCCAGGTCCTCTCCATTTCCATCGGCGACCTTTTTGTTGCGCCGGAGACCCATCTGACCAAGCGCAATGAGGGTCCGCGGATCTCCCTCGGCGGGCAGGGGATTGTCGAACGCCTGCTGACGGCCCGGTCCGAGCGGCGAATCCAGATCATCCAGGCTGTCATCGAGCCGCATGGCCGTGGCGAGTCCGAGCTTTACGCCGTGGACTGCGACGTCGACGTCCTCCACGTCACCAAGGGCAGCATCAGGCTGATCCTTACCAATGAGGAATACGACCTCAGTGCGGGGGATACCGTCACTTTCCCCGGCCGTGAACCGCACACCTGGATCAACCCCACCGACAAACCGGTGGAAGTGCTCTGGGTACTGGTGCCCGCCGCAAGCCGGTAACTCCCTCCTTTTCTGGCCGCGTACCTTCCTGCCCGGTTACTGTTGGCCATCCCGGCGGGAGCCTCCAGTTTCCGCAGGACGGGTTGAAGCGGAGCGCCCCGGCGTGGCAGTAACTGGGCTGGAACGCACGCTTACCTGCGCTGGTCGCGCGGGCCGGCCAGGACTGACCTGACGTCCGCCACAACCTGGCCCGGGTTGAACCAGATATGTTCGGGCATGTAGCGAAGGACGGCATACCCCTGGACGGCGGACAAGTTGTTGCGGGTCCTGTCCCGCAGCATGTCCTCCCGTTTGGAATGGAAAGCGAACCCGTCAATCTCCACGATCAGAAATCCGCCCAGCAGGAAATCCACCCGGCCTATCCCGGGCAGGAAGACCTGGGCGTCGTACGTGATTCCGTGTGTCCGGAACAGGTGCTGGGCATCAACTTCCACAATTGACTCTGCGCGGAGATCGAGTTCCTTCAGGATTCTGCGTGCGGGGCCGGAGCGATCGGCCTGGAGCCGGGATGCCAGCAGTTCACGCGGGACGCCATGCAACCTGATCGCCGACGTCGCGATTGCCGCTGAGGCTGGCGGTGCCAGGCAGCCCAAGGCATGAAGCGCCACATCCTCCACGGCGGCCACGGGCAGCGAAGGGTGTCCCGGGAACCTTACGGTGCGGTGCCGGATGAAGCCGTTGCCGTGACCGTGGCGGCAGGCCAGGTGGGGCTGCTCGGGAGGTGAACGGAGCCAGAGTCCGTAGTGTCCGGCGGCGCTGGCGCAGGTCAGCCGGCCGTTATGGAGGATCGCGGCGAGGAATGCCTTATCGCAATCCGGCAGGACAAAAACGCCGCGCCGGGGTTGGTGGGCGCCAAGCCCTGCGAGCCGTTGGAGGTCCCGTGGCGTGAAACCTGCCCCCAGGAGTTGACCGGACCGGGCTACGCCGCCTGACTGTCGAAGGTATTCAAGGATGTCCATGAGGCCATTGCATGATGTGCGCAGGGAGTGCGGAACCCGCGTTCGGCCGTATGTGGGCCATCGCGGACCCGGGTGTCAGTGCGTTCCCTCCCAGTTGCCTGCGCTCCGTTAGTTGTGTGGTGCCGGGATTGCGCGGTTCGCGGGTAGGGATGTGTCCGTGCGTCGGCGGCAAGTGGGCAGGACCGCACGCCCCCAGGATTACGAAGGTAAACACTTGATGCGCATTGGAAAACCGAGGTGTATGATGGCAGTCACACCAGCCCCTCACTCTTCAAAGGAGAAACCCGCATGGAAGAGCTGCGCATCGAAGCCAACGGCAACCTTGGACCCATCGACTCATCCCGGATTCCGCGTTATGCCGGGGCGGCCACGTTTGCGCGCCTTCCGCGGCTGGACCAGGTGGCCAAGGCAGACGTCACGGTGGTGGGCGTGCCTTTCGACTCAGGCGTCTCCTACCGGCCGGGTGCCCGGTTCGGCGCTAACCACGTCCGCGAGGCCAGCCGGCTGCTCCGCCCGTATAACCCGGCCTGGGACGTCAGCCCGTTCGAAAACATCCAGGTGGCCGATGCCGGGGACATGGCCGTCAACCCCTTCAACATCAACGAGGCCATCGAAACCATCCAGAAGAACGCACTGGACCTCACCTCCGGCGGCAGCAAGCTGGTGACGCTCGGCGGCGACCACACCATCGCGCTGCCCCTGCTTCGTGCCGCCGCAGAACGCGCCGGCGGCCCCATCGCCATGCTGCACTTCGATGCGCACCTGGACACCTGGGACACCTACTTCGGCGCTGAATACACCCACGGAACCCCGTTCCGCCGTGCGGTCGAAGAAGGCATCCTCGACACCGAGGCCATCAGTCACATCGGCACCCGCGGTCCGCTCTACGGGAAGAAGGACCTCGACGACGACCACCGCTTCGGTTTCGGCATCGTCACCTCAGCGGATGTCTACTACCAGGGCGTCCTGGAGACCGTGGCCAAGGTCCGTGACCGGATCGGCAACCGCCCGCTCTACATCTCGGTGGACATCGACGTCCTCGACCCGGCGCACGCGCCGGGCACCGGAACCCCCGAAGCAGGCGGCATCACCAGCCGCGAACTCCTGGAAATCATCAGGGGCTTCCGCGGCATGAACCTGGTGGGCGCCGACGTCGTGGAAGTGGCCCCGGCCTACGACCATGCCGAGATCACCGGCGTCGCCGGAAGCCACGTGGCCTACGAGCTGGTCACCCTCATGGCGGACAGCGCCGTGCCGGGCGACCGCTTCGGTGCAGCCACCGGCTACGCCGCCCAGGCCCTCGGCCAGGAAGCGCGCCGGCCTGCTGGCTTCGCCGTGGCCGGCAAGGAGTAGGGCCGTGAATCCCCAGCCGCTCCCCACCCTCGCAAGCTCGGCCGGGGAACCCTCGCGGCCGGAGGCCCCTGCTGCGCCTATCGGGATCGAGGACAGTTCCGGTGAGCGCAACGGCGGGGACCTCGTCGTCGAGACCCTTGAGGCCCTGGGTGCGAAGACTGTCTTCGGCATTCCCGGCCAGCACGCGCTGGGCCTCTTTGACGCGATGGGCCGCGGAAACCTGCACTTTGTCTCCTCGCGCGTGGAGAACAACTCCGCCTTCGCCGCGGACGGGTATTCCCGTGCCACCGGTGAGGTGGGCGTCCTGTTCCTGTCCACCGGCCCCGGAGCGCTGACCTCGCTGGCCGGGTTGCAGGAGGCCTACGCCACCGGCGTGCCCATGGTGGTGGTGGCCAGCCAGATCCCGCTGGAAGGGCTGGGGGCCCGGCGCAAGGGAATGCTCCACCAGCTCGATGACCAGAAGGCATCGGCTGCGAACGTCACCAAGAGCCAGCGGCTCATCCAGCACGCCTCGGGCATCCCGTCTGCCATCCAGGACGCCTGGACGGAGGCCATCTCCTCGCCCCAGGGGCCGGTATGGCTCGAGATCCCGCAGAACGTGCTGCTGGATCCCATCATGGTCCCGCCCGTGGAGGACGCGTTGGCCGAAGCTGCCGACAACCCGCCACGCGTCGAACTGGTCCGCGAAGCCGTGAAGTGGCTGCAAGGGGCCAGGCGTCCGGCGATTATCGCCGGCGGCGGCACCCGCCGCGGCAAGGCGGAAAAATCGCTGCTGTCCATTGCCGAGAAACTCCGTGCGCCCGTCATCTGCACCCCGGGCGGCAACGGTGCGTTCCCCTGGAACCATGAGCTGTCGCTGCAGTCATGGATCGAGGACCGGTATATGACCGACGTCCTCGAAGACGCGGACGTGCTGGTGGTCATCGGCTCGTCCCTGGGGGAGGTTACGTCCAACTACTTCACGTTCGAACCCCGCGGCCGGATCATCCAGATCGACGCCGAACCCCGCGTCCTGGAGTCCAACCGGCCAGGCTTGGGCATCCGTGCCGACGCGGGCCAGGCGCTGGCAGCCTTGGACGAGGCGCTGGCGCCTGCGGACGTCGCGGCTGACTGGCACGGTTCGACTCCTGAAGAGCTGGTAAAGGCGTCCCTCGCCAAGGTGAAGGCCAGGCTGGAGTCCCAGGACCTCGCCAAGGAACTGGCGTTCATGGCCGACATCCGTGAGGCTGTCCCGGCGGACATGCAGACGTTCTGGGACATGACCATCGCCGCCTACTGGGCCTGGTCCTGCTGGGATTCCCGCGAGGGGCAGTTCCACTCGGCACAGGGCGCCGGCGGCCTGGGCTACGGCTTCCCGGCTGCCATCGGGGCTGCCGTCGGCCTGGAAACGCTGGGAAAGCCCGCTGGTTCTGCCCGGGTGCTCGCTGTATCCGGTGACGGTTCGTCCATGTACTCCATTTCTGAGCTTGCCACCGCCAAGCAGCACAACGTCCCGGTCACCTGGCTGATCGTGGACGACGGCGGTTACGGCATCCTGCGCGAATACATGGTGGGTGCCTTCGGCAAGGCGACTGCCACGGAGCTCGCCCGCCCGGACTTCGTCAAACTCGCCGAAGCGTTTGGCGTGCCCGCCGTCAAGGTGGCCCCCGAGGACGTGGGGGAGGCGCTCAAGGCAGGATTCGCCGCCGACGGCCCCAACGTCGTCGTGGTTGAAACGCTCCTGAAAATGTTCGGCCCCACGCACCTGGGCGACTAGGCGGCCGGCGATCTCCACGCTCCTTCACTCCTGCGCAGGCAGGGGTGGGGGAGCGTCGGCGTTTAAGGGGATGCCCGACGACGGCCGGACAATTCGTTTCCCTAAGCAACCTTTTCCTGATACAGTTGCTTGCAGCAACTAATTCTTTAGGGAGGGTCATGTCTGTCGCACCGGCCACCGCCGCCGATCTCGTCGGCCATATCTTTGACCTCCAGCGCGCACTGCGCTGTGTCACCATGATCAACGTCAAAGGCCAGGACACCGGCATAGCCCTCCAGGGCGTGCTCAAGTTCATCGGCGAAGGGGAAACCCGCGCGGCGCACCTGGCAGAACGCCTGGGCGTCAGCCCCCCGGTGCTCAGCCGGCATATCGCTGAGCTTGCCGACGCCGGCCTGGTGATCAGAACTCCGGATCCTGACGATGGCAGGGCCCAACTGCTGGCCCTCTCACCGCGGGGCAAGGAAAAACTTGCAGAGCTCATCCGGCACCGGGCCGAGACGCTGCAGGGCTACCTCTCCGACTGGAACGAAGACGATGCCATTGCAACAGCCGCGATGCTCAACAAACTGACAGCTTCACTGAAGAATTCCATCCGGGCAAGGGCGGCCGGAACCACCACCGAACACCAGACCATGCAGGAGTCCCTCAATGGCTAACGTCACCGCCGCCGCGGACCTGGAGGAGCGCCACCGCGAACGCTCTGCCAAACAGGAATCACGGCAATCCAAGCGCCACGAACCGGGCGCACCCATGAACCACCGGCAGATCATGGAGGCCCTCACCGGCCTGCTCGCTGCCTTCTTCACCGCCATCCTCAGCAGCACCATTGTGGCCAACGCGCTGCCCACCATCATGTCCGAGCTCAAGGGCACACAGACGGACTTTGCCTGGGTCATTACGGCGGCGCTGCTGGCCAACGCGGCCACCACCCCCATCTGGGGCAAGCTGGCAGACCTGTTCGACAAGAAGGTCCTGGTCCAGCTGAGTATCGTGATCTTCGTGGCCGGCTCGGTCATGGCAGGCTTCTCGGAGAACATCCCGTTCCTGCTCACGGCCCGCGTGATCCAGGGCATCGCCATGGGTGGCCTCACCGCACTGGCGCAGGCAATCATCGGCTCCATCATCCCGCCCCGCGAACGCGGTAAGTACTCCGGTTACATGGGCGCCGTCATGGCCGTCGGTACGGCAGGCGGCCCCCTCCTGGGCGGCTTCATCGTAGACAGCTCGCTGGGCTGGCGCTGGACGTTCTTCGTCTGCGTGCCGCTCGCCGTCGTCGCCCTGATCCTGCTCCAAATCACACTGAAGATTCCGCACGTCAAGCGGCCCGCCAAGATCGACTGGCTCGGTGCCATCCTGCTGACCTCCGGTGTCAGCCTGCTCCTGATCTGGGTGTCCTTCGCCGGCAAGGCCGACTACTACGACTGGTGGTCCTGGCAGTCGGCACTGATGGTAGGCGGCGGCGTCCTGCTGCTGGCCCTGCTGGTGCTGGTTGAGTCCAAGGTGTCCGCACCGATCATCCCGCTGAAGATCATCTCCGACCGCACCACCGCCCTGGCCATTGTGGCCTCCGTTGCCGTGGGCGTGGCCATGTTCGGTTCCTCCACCTTCCTGGGCCAGTACTACCAGGTGGCCCGCGGCGCCACGCCCACCGAGGCCGGCCTGCTCACGCTGCCCATGATCGCCGGCAACCTTGTCGGTTCGGTGGTTTCGGGCCAGCTGATCAGCCGCTATGGCAAGTGGAAGGGCTTCCTGATCGGCGGCACCGTGCTGCTGATCGGCGGCCTGGCGATGGCCGGCACCATGGACCACACCACCGAACTCTGGCTGACCGGCATCTACACGGGCATCTTCGGCATCGGCCTCGGCATGCTCATGCAGAACCTGGTCCTTGCCGTCCAGAACACCGTCCGGGCCCAGGACATCGGCTCCGCCAGTGCCTCCGTTGCCTTCTTCCGCTCCGTCGGCGGCGCCATCGGCGTTTCCGTACTGGGCGCCGTCATGGCCAACCACGTCAAGGACCTTGCCACGGACGGCCTGGCGAAGCTCGGCATCGAGTCCACCGGCAACAGCGGTGCGACGCTGGACCTCAAGGACCTGCCCGCCCCCATCGCCGACGTCATGCGGGCCGCTTACGGTGACGCCACTGCCGGGATCTTCATGATCTCCGCCGTCGTTGCCGTTGTTGCCCTGATCGCCGTCCTCTTCATCAAGGAAGTACCGCTGCGCAAAACCGTGGACATCACTCCTGAAAAGGCCCTGGAGGCCAACGCCGCCGGCGAAGCGGGAATGACCGCCATGACCGGGCAGCTGCCCGTGGTTTCCTCCGGGGCTCCCCGTGACGCGGACAGCGGATACAGCACCGCCTCTGCTGCCCGGCCGGCGGGAATCCACGCAGGGCCGGGGACAGGCGCCGCGCCGGCAAAGACGTACGACGGCGGCAGGGCCGCGGCCGCAGCCGCGTCCAGGTCCGTAGCTACGGAGGACTTCGAGGAGGCTTTTGCCCGGACGTTCGGCAGCGAAGGGTTGGACCTCCGGTCCGCCGACTCTGTCGAAAAGGCGGCCGACGCCGTCGCCAGTGCCGCTGATACCCTCCGGAAGCTGCAGGACACACAGCACCTGCTGGCCCGGCAGCAGGCGGAACTGGGTGGCTTGGTGCTGGATATCCAGGAGCAGCTGCGGTCCCAGCGGGACCTCGCTGCCCGGCAGGAAGCGACGGCAGCCGAACTCCGCAGGGTGCAGCGCAAGCTGCTCAAGGAACGCAAGCTGCAGGCTGCTGCCGCCCTGTACCTGGCCGGGCGCGGCAAGCACAGTGCCGCCAACCCGACCTCCGCAGCTCCTGCCGGGACTCCTGAGGAACAGTAGGGAGTTTCCCGTGGCCAGCCACGCATGAGCAACAGGGCCGCCGCCCGAATCCGGACAGCAATCCGGGTACGGGCGCCGGCCCTTTTTGTCCAGGCAACCGCCATTGGTGCCGGCAGCATTAACTGGATCGAAAAGGTGGATTAAATGGGACTCCAATGTCAGTGGGCAACACTAGAGTTGAAACCATGCTCCTTACGCTCATACGGCGCTACTCCAAACCGTATTTTCCCTCTATCGCCGCAGTCATCTTCTTCCAGCTCGCATCCACCATTGCGGCCCTTTACCTGCCCAGCCTGAACGCCCGGATCATCGATGAAGGCGTCACAAAGGGGGACACCGACTTCATCTGGCGCACCGGTGCCGTGATGCTGCTGGTGGCCTTTGCCCAGGTGGCTACCGCCATCGCCGGGGTGTACTTCGGTTCAAAAACGGCCATGGCCCTGGGCCGCGACCTGCGCCGGGCCGTGTTCCGGAAAGTCACCAGCTTCTCGGCTAAGGACGTCAACGCATTCGGCGCCCCTACGCTGATCACGCGCGGCACCAACGATGTACAGCAGGTACAGATGCTGGTACTGATGGGCTTGAACTTCATGGTGGCCACCCCCATTATGTGCATCGGCGGCATCATCATGGCGCTGCGTGAGGACATCAACCTGTCCTGGCTGGTCTGGGTCTCAGTCCCGTTGCTGACCGTGGTGGTGGGGTACCTGGTGGTCCGGCTTATGCCGCTGTTCAGGTCCATGCAGAAGAAGATCGACCGCATCAACGCGGTCCTCCGCGAACAGATCATCGGCATCAGGGTGGTCCGGGCGTTCGTCCGGGAACCGTACGAAACCGGCCGGTTCGGTGAAGCCAACAAGGAACTCACCGATGTTTCGCTGAAAATCGGTGCCCTGTTCGTCCTCATGTTCCCCGCCATAAGCATGATCCTGCACCTGTCCACGGCCGCGGTGCTGTGGTTCGGCGGCCAGCGGGTTGACTCGGGGGACATGCAGGTGGGCGCCCTGACGGCGTTCCTCCAGTACCTGCTCCAGATCCTGGTGGCCGTCATGATGGGCACCTTCATGGCCATGATGATCCCCCGCGCGTCCGTCTGTGCGGACCGCATCGGCGAGGTGCTCGACGTCGAGCCCTCCATCCACGATCCCGAACGCCCGGTAGCCCCCTCGGAGCTCAGTGGCGTGGTGGAATACCGCAACGTCACCTTCGCCTACCCGGGCGCCGAGTCCCCGGTGTTGAGCAACATCAGCTTCACCGCCCGGCCGGGCCAGACCATCGCGATCATCGGTTCCACCGGTGCGGGCAAGACCAGCCTGCTCTCGCTGCTGCCACGTCTCTACGATGCCGCGGAAGGCGAAGTCCTCCTGGACGGTGTCCCCGTCAACAACCTTGACCACGCCGAGATCACCAAGCGCGTTGCCCTGGTGCCCCAGCGTCCCTACCTTTTCTCAGGCACCATCGAGCACAACCTGCGTTTCGGCAAGACCGATGCCACGGACCAGGAGCTATGGGAAGCGCTGCGGGTGGCACAGGGAGAATCGTTCGTACGGGAAAAGTCCAAGGCGCTCGAATCCCGGATCTCCCAGGGCGGCACTAACGTCTCCGGCGGGCAGCGCCAGCGGCTCTGCATCGCCCGGGCACTGGTGACCAAACCCCGTGTCTACCTGTTCGACGACTCGTTCTCGGCATTGGACGTTGCCACCGACGCCAGACTCCGCGCGGCCCTCAAAGACACCACTGCTGACGCGACGGTCATCATCGTGGCCCAGCGCGTTTCCACGATCACCGAGGCGGACCAGATCCTGGTGCTCGACAACGGCCGGATCGTGGACCGCGGAACGCACGAGGAACTCCTGGAAACCTCACCCACCTACCAGGAAATTGTTGAATCGCAGCTGAGCGTGGAGGAAATGGCATGAGCCCCCGCAAGAAAGACCCGACGAAGAACGGGCAAGACGCCGGGGCGACCGCACAGGACACCGGCAGCCCCGCTGAAACCGCCGTGGTGGAGGACGACGACTTCTACGAGGAGGAGTTCACGCCCTCCGAAGCCGATGGCGACATGTTCGGCGGCATGCCCGCGAAGAAGGCCCAGCACTTCTGGCCGTCGGCCAAGCGGCTGATGGGCCTGCTGAAGCCCGAGTCCCTGGGCATCTGCGTGGTGGTAGCCATGGTGGTGGTGGCTGTTGTACTGAACGTCATCGCACCCAAAATCCTCGGCCAGGCCATGGATGTGATCTTTGGCGGTGTGGTGGGCAAGCAACTGCCTGCCGGCGTGAGCAAGGACCAGTTTGTCGAGGGGCTGCGCCAACAGGGCCAGGACAATTTCGCGGACATGGTCTCCCGGATGGAACTGGTGCCCGGCACCGGAATCGACTTCAACAAGCTGACCATGCTCATCGCTGTGGTCCTGCTGATGTACTTCGTGTCCAACATCTTTCTGTGGCTGCAGGGCTACGTCCTGAACCGCATCGTCATGAAGGTGATCCGCAAGCTCCGGGACGACACCGAAAAGAAGCTCAACCGCCTCCCGCTGAACTACTTCGACACCCGCCAGCGCGGCGACGTGCTGTCCAGGGTGACCAACGACGTCGACAACATCCAGCAGGCGCTCCAGCAGGCCTTCGCGCAGCTGATCAACTCGCTGCTGACAGTGGTGGGCATCGTCATCATGATGTTCATCGTCTCCTGGCAGTTGGCACTGATCGCCCTGGTGGCACTCCCGCTCTCGGGCGTCGCAGCGGGCCTGATCGGCGTGCGGAGCCAGAAGCTCTTTGCGGCGCAGTGGAAGAATACCGGCACGCTGAACGGGCAGATTGAAGAGTCCTTCTCCGGCCACGACCTCGTCCGGGTCTTCGGCCGCGAGGCGGACATGCTCGAGCGGTTCGACGAGCGCAACGAGGCCCTGTACAAGGCCAGCTTCGGCGCACAGTTCGTCTCCGGCATCATCTTCCCGGTGATGCAGTTCGTGTCCTACCTCAGCTACGTGGGCATCGCCGTTGTGGGCGGCCTTCGCGTCGCTTCCGGCTCCATGTCCCTCGGTGACGCCACGGCCTTCATCCAGTATTCCCGCGAATTCACGCAGCCGCTGGGCCAGATGGCCGGCATGGCCAACATGCTCCAGTCCGGTGTGGCCTCAGCCGAGCGGGTGTTCGAGTTCCTTGACGCCGACGAGCAGGACCCGGAAACCGCAACGGAGCACCTGCCGGCCAGGACCGATGGCCACGTGGAATTCCGGGACGTCACGTTCAGCTACACCGAAGACCGGCAGCTCATCGAGAACCTGTCCTTCACTGCGGAGCCGGGGAACACCGTGGCTATCGTGGGGCCAACCGGCGCCGGAAAGACCACCCTGGTGAACCTGGTGATGCGTTTCTACGAGCTCAACTCCGGTTCCATCACCCTGGACGGCGTTGACGTGACGCACCTCAGCCGGTCCGAACTCCGCTCCAAGGTGGGCATGGTGCTGCAGGACGCGTGGCTGTTCGGCGGGTCCATCTACGACAACATCCGCTACGGCAACCTCGACGCCACCGAAGAGCAGGTCATGGCCGCGGCCAAGGCCACGTTCGTGGACCGCTTCGTCCGCGCCCTGCCCGAGGGCTACAACACGGTGATCGACGAGGAAGGCAACAACGTCAGTGCCGGCGAAAAGCAGCTGATCACCATTGCCCGTGCCTTCGTGGCCAACCCCTCACTGCTGATCCTCGACGAAGCAACCAGCTCGGTGGACACCCGCACCGAGCTGCTGGTGCAGAAGGCCATGGCCGCCCTCCGGTCGGACCGCACCAGCTTCGTGATTGCGCACCGGCTCTCCACCATCCGCGACGCCGACACCATCCTGGTCATGGAGAACGGCAAGATCGTGGAGCAGGGCAACCACAAGGTCCTGCTTGCGGCCGAAGGCGCCTACCACCGCCTGTATATGTCCCAGTTCGCCGGTGCCGACGCCGGTGACGTGCCAGTGGACGATTCGACGGCGGTGCACAGCTGAGCGCGAACGACGGGAACGGCGGCCAGCGGATCGAGGTCCCCGTTCCCATGCGCTGGGGCGACATGGACGCCTATGGACACATCAACAACGTGCAGATCGTCCGGATGCTTGAGGAAGCGCGGATCGGTGCCTTCGGTCCGCCCCGGGGTGCCGGACTTCCCGGTGTGGAGCCGGTGGCGTCGCTGTTCAACGATGTCCCGGACGGCATCATGGCCCTGGTGGTGGACCACAAGATCCGCTATGTGAGGACCCTGGAATACCGGAACATCCCGGCGGTGGTCCACGTGTGGATCGGTGCCGTAAAGGGTGCCAGCTTCGACATCCACTACCTGGTCCAGGATCCCGTCACGGGTGAGGACTGCGTGAAGGCCAGCAGCCATCTCGCTTTCGTGGATGAAGCCACAGGGAGGGTGCAACGGCTCACCCCGGAACAGAAGGAACGCATGGCGCCGTACAGGCACTAAGCCCCTGGACAGGACCCCACGGGGCACACTGGACTGGAACCACACCACAGCGAAAGGAAGCCAGATGGGCAAGAACAAGACCCGCGTCGCCAGGAAGAAGAAGACCTGGAAGGAGATGTCGCCGTCATCCAAGGCCGGCACTGTCATCGTGGCCATCGTCCAGCTCGCGCTGCTGGTAGCGGCGCAGCGGGATATCTCGCAGCGGCCGGCGGCACTGATTAACGGGCCCAAGGGAGCCTGGCGTGCGGCATCCTTCATTAACTTCGTCGGTCCCATGGGGTACTTCATTTTCGGGCGGAAGCGGTCCGCTCCGCGCACGTAATTCATCGGGCTAACGGACAGGAGCCGTCCGGGGTTAACCGGACAGCTCCTGACCGGGCGGCCACGCGGCTTTGAGCAGGCGTCCAGTTAGACCCTGTAAATTTGAATGCATGACCCCCGCCTCCACTGCTGCCATGACCCGCGCCCTCGGCATCTCAAAGGAGATCGAGGACGCAGCATGGTTTGTCCTGGGCCCGGGGCTGCAGGGCAAGCCATCGGCCCTGGACGGGCGGACACTGACCTGGACCTCCGAGGCCGCCGCGGAACTGCTGGACCGCCTGGAACGGGGCACGCCGGATCCCAAAGCGCCCATGATGACCAACCTCCGGCAGAACCTTGACGGCGCCTCCCGTGAAGCGAAGCAGCTGGCCGCCGAGCTTTTGTTCCTGCAGTCCCTGCCCCTGGCGCACGAGGTGAAATCGCTCAAGGTCAAGCGGGCCCGCGTGGCCGAGGCCGCCTCCTGGCTTGAGCCGCCCCTGGAACTGCCTGAAGAGCTCTACCAGGGCATGACGGACCACGGCGTGATCCGGGACCGCACGGCCGAGTTCAACTGGACCATCTGGGACCACCTCCGGTGGCTGTGCCGCTTTGTGCAGCATGTGGACCAGCAACCGCCCACCACCATCACCGCTGCGCTGCTGGACCCGCTGAAGTTCCACGCCCTTGCCGCCGGCACCCCGGTGGACCAGCCTGCCCTCCGCCGCAGCATCGAATTCCTGGCCTGGCCCAGCTATTTTGAACCCGTGGTGGCGGATGTGGAGCGGCAGGAAATCCGGGACGCCTTCGCCTCTCTGGTGGGTGGTGCCAAGGGGGATTCCGAAGAAGACATCACCGCGGACATCCACCGCATCCGCCTGCACCTCGATGAGCAAGCCGGCCAGCGCATCGACTGGTACGCCCGCCAGCTCGTCAGCCAGTGGCGCAAGGTGGGCGACCCCGGCCGCCGCGCGTGGCTGCTCCGGACCCACCACGATAACGCCGAGCTGCTCACCGCCTGGAAGGGCGAGGAAAAGGTTACGCTCGACGTCGAACACCTCCGCCTGTTGGAGCCCGGCGTCACCGCCGGGCTGGTCCAGCATGCCGTGGACGAGGACTACAAGCACCTTGGCTACGTGGAGCGCGAGGACACCAAGACTGCCGTCTTTGCCTTCCTTACCGTCATGAAGCCCGGCGACCTGGTCCTGTACCAGCACGCTGGCACCGTCCGGCTGGGCGGCGTGCTGGGCGAGCCGGAGTACAACGATGACAACCGGCGGCTGCGCCGGAAAGTGCGCTGGTTCGACGAAGGCCACGCCACCACCAGCCTGCCCCGGCACGTCCAGCGGCAGCTGGCAACCCCCGGCATCGTGGTGGACGCCACCCGTGTGGTGCAGGCGCTGCAGGCCCTCCTGCCGGCCGAAGCCGAGACGGAGCCCGACGCCGAAACGGAAGCCGCCGCCGTCGTGCAACCCCTTCAGGAAGGCTTCCGCCCGCTGACGCCGGAGTTCGCGGAGTCCCTGCACATGGAACTGGAACCCCTGCAGGAAATCGCGGACCTGCTGGAGGAGAACCGGCAGCTGGTGCTGTACGGCCCGCCCGGCACCGGCAAGACGTACCTGGCCAAGCACCTGGCAGCGGAGTTGGCTGATGACACCACCGACGAACGCGTCAAGCTGGTCCAGTTCCACCCCTCCTACGCCTACGAGGACTTCTTCGAGGGGTACCGCCCGGACAAGACAGACGAAGGCCAGGTCTCCTTCAAGCTTGTTGCCGGCCCGCTGCGCCGTCTCGCCGAGGAAGCCGCCAAGCCCGGCAACGAGAAGAAGCCGTACTTCCTGATCATCGACGAGATGAACCGCGCCAACCTGGCCAAGGTGTTCGGCGAGCTCTACTTCCTGCTGGAGTACCGGGACGACCGCATTTACCTGCAGTACAGTCCCAACGAGCCGTTCACGCTGCCGGACAACCTGTACATCATCGGCACCATGAACACGGCGGACCGGTCCATCGCCATGATGGATGCCGCCATCCGCCGCCGGTTCTCTTTCATTGAGCTGCATCCGCAAACCGAACCCGTCAAGGGCTCGCTGCTCCGCTTCCTCGAGGCCCGTGGGCTGGACACCACGCCGGCGCTGCTGCTGGACGCCCTCAACGGGGCCATCGACGAATGGGACCGGGACTTGATGATCGGCCCGTCCTACTTCATGAAGCCCGCGGCGCAGACACCGGCCGGGCTGCGGCGGATCTGGAAGTACGAACTCATGCCGCTGCTGGAGGAGCACTATCACGGCCAGCTGACCCGCGCGCAGCTGGAGGAACGGTTCGGGCTGGAGCAACTGCTGGGACGCCTTGCGCTCCGCTGACCCTGCCGGGCCCTTCACCCCGGAAAACAACGCAGTCGCACGCGGATCCGGCGGCGCCGCGCGGCACCTGGTGCTGGACGAACTGTCCCGCGGGATCGTGGAGCGGCTGGATCCGGCCAGTGCCTCGTTCCTGAATTCGAGTGGACTGGCCAAGGCCTCGCCCATGGGGATGGGGCTGTACCGGATTGAACCGGTGGGCAACGTGGGCTCAGTGCGTACATCGTCAGTGCAGTTGGATGTCCGTCCCAAGGACCGGCTGGGTCTTGGCCGATTGCTGTTCCTCCTGAGCTATGCGGGGGAGCAGGGTTTCCGACCGGACTCGGTGGCGGCCTTCGAGGAGCGGGAGCTGTGGAGTGCGCTGGCCGAGTCCCTGGCACAGCTGGCCGAACGGGCGCTGGGACGCGGCGTTCTGCAGGGCTACCACACCGTGGACGAATCCCTCCGCACGGTTAAGGGGCGCATCCGCATCTCGGACCAGATTTCCCGCAGGCCGGGCATGCTGGTCCCGCTGGAGGTCTCCTACGACGAATTTACCGAGGACATTGCCGAGAACCGGATCCTGCGGGCGGCCCTGGAACGCATGGGCCAGGTGCCGCGGGTCCGGCCCGAGGTACTCAGCCGGCTGCGCCTCCTCAAGGGCAAGCTCGACGGCGTCACCCGGCTTCCGTCGGGCGCGCCGCTGCCGCCATGGAAACCCAGCAGGATGAACCTCCGGTACCACTCGGTGCTGCGGCTGGCCGAGCTCATCCTCCGCAACGCGTCGGCAGAGGCGGGTCCGGGACAGCAGCAGACGGCCGCGTTCGTGGTGGATATGGCACGGGTATTCGAGGACTTCGTGGGCACCGCGCTGGGGGAGGCGATGGCCGCGTATCCCGGCGAGCTGCGGCTGCGGTACAACGCGCTGCTGAGCGAAGCCGTACGGGACTCGGACCGCCTCACCGTGCGACCGGACGCCGTGCACATGCTCGGTGGCCGTCCCGTGGTGGCCTACAACGCCAAGTACAAGGCCGCCACAGACACCGGCGCTTCCCTCACCGCCGACCACTTCCAGATGCTGGCCCACTGCACTGCGCTGGCGGTGCCAACAGCGTGGCTGGTCTACGCCGGCTCCGGGGACATCAAGCTCCGCCGGATCCTGAACACGGACATCGACATCGTGGAGTTCCCGCTGGATCTCTCCCTGCCGCCCGCGGAGATCCTGGCCTCAGTCCGGGACCTGGCCCGGCAGTCCTGGGGCGAAGTGGTCCGGGTTTCAGCGGGATCAACCACCGGTGGTTGAGCCCGTCGAAATCAGACCGGCACCCGGAACGTGAAGGTGGTGCCTTGGCCCAGTGTGCTGTCCACGCTGATGGTGCCGCCGTGGGCTTCGACGATGGCCTTGCTGATGGGCAGCCCCAGCCCCACGCCCGGGATGGCTGTCCGGCGGACGTTGCTGGTGCGGAAGAACTTGGCGAAGACTTCCGAAGCGTCCTCGGGGGTCATCCCCATACCGGTGTCCGTAACGCGGCATTCGAGGTGTCCGTCTTCCCGGGCCAAGCTGACCAGGACGTTGCCGCCGTCGGGGGAGTACTTGATGGCGTTGGACACCAGGTTGTCCAGGACCTGGGAAATCCGGGCGCCGTCCACGTGGGCCTCGAGCTGATCCGGCGTTTCGGCCGCCAGCACCACGCCCGATGCTGTTGCCCTCGGCATGGCGGAGGACACGCTGGCCCGCACCAGTTCCGCGACGTCCACGGTGTGCGGGGTGACGATGAGCTGACCGTTCCGGCTGGCAAGCAGGTCCGACACCAGGGTCAGCAGCCGCTCGGAGTTCCGGCGGATGATCTCGAGCATCTCCTCCTGTGATTCCTCCGGGTCGTCAGCCAGCAGGATCTCCACATAGCCGAGGATGGACGTCAGCGGTGTGCGGAACTCGTGGGAAACGCTCGAGACGAAGTCATCCTTTGCGGCCAGGGCATTCACCAGGTCCGTCACGTCGCTGAAGGCGATGACCGAGCCGGCGAACGCGCCGTCGCCGTCCCTCATGGCCCGGGCCGTGGTGACGAAAGCGCGCTGGTCCCTGCCGTCGCCCAGCCACACGAGGTAATCCGTGAAGGTTTCGCCCAGCACGGCGCGGCGGACCGGTCGGTCCTGCACCGGGATGAGGGTCTTCCTGTCCGGACCGAACACCAAAAGCTGGGACTCGTTGGGGTCCGGGTTGTCTTTCGGGCTGGCCAGCAGGTGGTTGGCCCGCTGCTTCCGGTTCATCAGGACATCGTGCCCGTCCGCGTCGACCGCCAGGACACCCAGGTGGACTGTATCCAGGACGGTGTTCAGCAAAGACTCCTGCCGCTGGCTGGTGCGGAGATTGGCCTGGAGCTGGGCGTCCTTGTCCTCCAGCTCGCGTTGCTGGCGCATCATGCTGAGCGTGAGGACACTGACCGAGATCCCGATGCCGAGCATCATGACCGGCAGCAGCAGGGACCGGGTGAGGTCCTGGGCCGTGACGTTCCCCTTCAGGAGCAGTGGAACCCAGATGATGGCCAGCGGCGCCAGGAAGGACAGCCACAGCGCGGCCTTGGGATAGTACCCGGAGGCGCATAGCCAGATGACCGGGAAGACAGCCAGCAGGCTGATGCCGGTGAGGCTGTCCTGCCCGCCCTCCCTGCCCACGGCTATGGATACGAAATCCAGCAGGGGGATGACCAGGAAGCTCGTGAAGGGCAGCCGCTCCCACGGAATCACGTAGCACAGGACCATAAGGACCAGCTGCGAGACGACGAACGAAGCGAAGAGCGGATTGCCCATGGTTCCGGGGAAGAAGGCCCACACCAGGAACACCGTCAGCAACGTGGTGATGAACAGCGGCATCTGGCTCATGGCTACGCGGTCCCGCAGGCTGTATTCGTGGAACTGTCGCCGGAAAAAGCGCAGCCCTCCCGACGACCATGCCACCGGGTTAGCCATTGACCTGGGACATTAGGGCGGACGCATGCGAGACCATACCAGCAGGATATCCGCAGCCAGCTATACTTCTGACGTTGGCTGCTGAGGGGGCGCTATGAGTGATGCACGTGTGGGACTTGTCATCGAGGATGACCACGACATCCGGGAACTGGTTCGCACTGTGCTGACCCAGGCCGGATTTGATGTAACGGTAGCCAGCAGTGGCGCGGAAGGTGTCCTGGTGGCCAAGACCATCAGCCCTGACGTCATCACCCTGGACCTGGGCTTGCCGGACATCGACGGATTCGAGGTTTCGCGGCAGATCCGCGAATTCTCCGATGCCTACATTGTGATGCTCACGGCCCGCACGGAAGAACTGGACACCCTCATCGGGCTGGAGTCCGGCGCCGACGACTACCTCACCAAGCCCTTCCGGCCGCGTGAACTCCGTGCCCGGGTGGCGGCCATGATGCGGCGCCCGCGTTCCTCCGCCGAAGCCGCGGACACCCCCGCCGAGGTCCCGGCTGAGGCCGGCGGCCACCCGGAGCGGGGCAACTACAGCCACAACGGGCTTGAGCTCAGCTACGCCTCCCGGACCGTCCAGGTGGACGGCACGGAAATGAACTTGACCCGCACGGAATTCGAACTCCTGCACGCGCTGCTGGAAGCCGGGCGGACTGTCCGGACCAAGTCGGACCTGGTGCGCCGGCTGCGGGACGAAGATTACGACGTCGGAAGCTACATCAGCGAGGCGGACGAACGTTCCGTTGAGGTCCACATGGGGAACCTCCGGAAGAAGCTGGGCGACTCGCCGCAGCAGCCGCGCTGGCTGCAGACCGTCCGCGGCGTGGGTTACAGGCTGGCGCCCAGCGCGCACTGAGCCTGCAGCCGGTGCGTGGTCTGGCGGCTGCATTGGGTGATGTTCCGCAGGAACGCGGCGGCCAGGTGGGGAAGGACGACGGCGGCGTCCGCCGCACGTGCCCCGGTGCGGATTTCGCTTTCAAGGCTGGTTGCCAGTCCCGCCAGCCGTTCCGCGCCCACCATCTGGCTGGAGGTCTTTAGGCTCAGGACAGCGTCCACGGAGCCCTCCAGGTCGCCCGTGGTCAGAGCCAACCGGAGCTTGCTGAGCCGCTGGGGCAGGCATTCGATGAAGTTCCCAACGAACACCTTGCTGTAGCCCCCGTCCTCTTCAAGTTCTTCCCGGAGACGGTCCAGCACTGTCTGGTCCACCAGCGGCAGGGGGGCGTCATCCGAGGGGCTCACGGGGTTCCTTCCAGCTGACGTTTTTCAGTCCGGCAGCGCATCATCGGAGTGGGGCGGGTGTGCAGTTTCAGGTTAGGACCGGCGCCCCGGCGCAGCGCCGTTTCGGGAAAGAATTGAGGGTTTCTTGATGACCCTGCGGCTGCCAAACCCAATACTTGAGCCAGTGCATTCCGCACTGGAACCTTGCGGCCGTGGCCGCCCGTCAGTTGGGGATGGGTTGTGTTGGCAAAATCGTTGAAGAGGTTAGTCATTGCTGCGTTCGTGGGAGCCGGCCTGGCCCTTGCGGCTGTTCAACCGGCCGCGGCGGCCGCCGGCCCGGCAGCACAAATTGTGTTGAGTCCGGCGTCCGGTCCGGCGGGGTCCGCAGTGACGGTGGCGGGTACGGGGTTCAAGGCCGCCACCACCGGAACGGTGACCATCGGTTCGGCAACGTTCGCGTTCAAGACCAGTTCCTCCGGTGCCTTCAGGACGGGAGTCACCATTCCGTCCGGGGCCACCAGCAACGTAACGCTGACGGCCAAGACCTCGTCCGTCAAAGCGTCCGCGGTCTTCGCCGTCCAGGCAGCCGCCCCGCAGCCGCCACCGGCCAGCAACGCTCTCCTCCGGTTCGGTGCTGCTACCGCCGGAGGACCCCTGGCCAAGGCCGAACTCGATCAAGTGTCAACCATCGCGGGAGAGAACCCCACCATGGTGCTTTTCTACAAGGACTTCCTCCAGGCTCCGCCGCTGGCTGAGCTGGACGCCGTCCAGGCGCGGGGTGCCACGCCCCTGGTGACGTGGGAACCGTGGGCCTGGGGCGGCGGATTGGATCAACCGGCCTATGCCCTGGACCGGATAGCTGCCGGCGACTTCGACGCCAGGATCCTTGAGTGGGGCCAGGCGCTTACGTCCTGGGGCAAACCCGTGATGCTGCGTTTCGCCCATGAAATGAACGGCAACTGGTACCCCTGGGCGGAAGGCGTGAACGGCAACCACGGCGGGGATTATGTGGAAGCCTGGCGCCACGTCCACGACGTTATGGACTCCACCGGTGCGGGCAACGTCCAGTGGGTGTGGTCCCCGAACGTCCCTTACTGGGGCTCCACGGACTTTGCCGGGCTCTATCCCGGTGCGGACTACGTGGACATTGTTGCCCTGGACGGCTACAACTGGGGCACCTCCCAGTCCTGGAGCAGCTGGGTGGCTCCGCAGGACCTGCTTGGCCCGGGTATCGCGCAGCTGCGGGGGCTTGCGGCGGGCAAGCCCATCCTGATTGCGGAGGTAGCGTCCAGCGAGCTTGGTGGTTCCAAGGCCTCGTGGAATACGGCGCTGGTGTCCTACCTTTCAGCGCAGCCGGACGTGATGGGCTTCGTCTGGTTCCACCTCCAGAAGGAAACCGACTGGCGCATCAACAGCAGCGACGCTTCCGCGGCCGCATTCAAGTCGGCACTCGCTTCCCGGAGGACGTAGCGGGAAAGAACGGATTAGGCGGCTCCGGCGTGTGGCGAAGAATTGCTCCCGGCGGAGGCATCTCTCCATCCTCGCGGGCAGGTCTTAAGAAGGCTGCGCCTGACGCAGAAGGATCAACTCAAGTCCGCCGCGGCCGGGTTTCAAGGAACCGCACCAGCTGTGACTCGAGCGCGGAACTGTCTTTGAGTTCGCATTCCCAGATGGTGAGGACCTCCCAGCCGGCATCCTCAAGCTTGCGGCGTTGCCCGGCGTCGCGTTCCCTGGTGCGGGTGCGCTTATCGGCCCAGAAGCCTGCGTTGGCTTTGGGGGCATGTTGGCCGACGCGGCAGTCGTGGAAGTGCCAGAAGCAGCCGTTGACGAAGATGACTTTATGGCGGCCGGCGAACACCAGGTCCGGGTTGCCTGGCAGCTTGCCCCCGCGAGCGGCGCCGTGGAGCCGGTACCGGTAGCCTTTCGCGTGCAGGAGCCTGCGCACCAGGAGCTCGGGCTTGGTGTTCTTGCCCCGGATGCGGGACATGTTCCAGCTGCGTTGCTCGGGAGTGAGCCTGTCCGCCATGCTTCCAGTCTAGGAGCGACTAGATCTCCCGTTCGGGCTGCTCTCCGAAGTTGAAGTGCCGGCCGCTGACGGAGCTGGGAACGATCTCCACGTAGAAGTCCTTGAGCGTGGGAACCCAGGTCTTCAGGCCCAGCGCCTCCACCGGTTCCAGCTCAGTCGAGTTGCTCAGCACGCGTGCACTGCCGCGGAGGACCACGGACCACGCCTGGTCCGAGAGGATGCCGTCGGTCTCGAAGAGCACCTTGGAATTAATAGTCAACTGTGCCAGCTTATTGCCGGGAGCGGTCCGCAGGTAGATCTTCCGGTCAGCCGTGACGTAGTTGACCGGGAAAATATCCGGTTCACCCGCAACGGAGACCACCAGCCTGCCATGCTTGGTTCCCGCCAGGAGTTCCCAGGACTGCTCGTCGGTGAGTTCGAGAACGGGTTGCCCATCTGCGTGTTCAAACATCATGCAGCCATTCTTCTACGGCTTGTAGAAAAGCGCTAGGGGCTGGTGGCGTTTTTTCAGGGTGTGTTGTCAGGAACGGTAATGACGCCATGACGTGAGCAGGCCGCCCACCAGCCCAGCGGTGTGACCTGGACCTTCAAGCGGCGCGCGCAGTGGCCGCAGAACCGCGGCGGTTCCAGGTGCAGCCTCGACGCGCACTGCAGGTGGGCGGACGACGGCGGCGTGGTCCCGCCGTCGTCCGTTTCCTTCCTGCGGTGGCTGCCTTCGCCGCGGGCCAGTTCGCGTGCGTTCTCTCTCCGGGGCTCGCCGCAGAGGCCGCAAAACGGGGCCTCGACCTCGGGGTGGGCTCCGGCCGGGAGCGGGCTCACAGGGTCTTCTGCAGTTCCCTGATGGGCATGTTGAGGTCCACCAGGAGGTTAAGATCGGCGGTGGCGGGGCGGCCCAAGGTGGTGAGGTAGTTTCCTACGATGACCGCGTTGATGCCGCCCAGGAGCCCTTCCCTGGTGCCCAGATCGCCAAGCGTCAGCTCGCGTCCGCCGGCGTAGCGCAGCACCGTTCGGGGCATGGCCAGCCGGAAGGCCGCGATGGCCCGGAGGGCGTCTTTGCCGTCCATGATGCCCTGGTTTTCGAGCGGCGTTCCCGGCCTGGGGTTGAGGAAGTTCAGCGGCACTTCGTGAGGCCCAAGTGCTGCCAGCTGGGCGGCGAGTTCTGCCCGCTGGTGGAGTGACTCGCCCATTCCGAGGAGCGCCCCGCAGCACAGTTCCATGCTGGCAGCCTTCACCATGGCGCAGGTTTCGAGCCGTTCCTCATAGGTGTGCGTGGTGACCACCTGCGGGAAGAAGCTGCGGGCGGTTTCGAGATTGTGGTTGTAGCGGTGGACGCCCCAGCCGGCGAGCTGGTCCACCTGCCGTTGGGTGAGCATGCCCAGGGAACACGCGATGTTGATGTCCACCTCCTCGGCGATCCGGTCGATGGCGAACTTGACCTGGTTCATCAGCTTGATGTCCGGGCCGCGCACGGCGGCCACAATGCAGAACTCCGTGGCGCCGGTAGCGGCCGTTTCCTTGGCCGCCTTCACCAGTTCCGGGATGTCCAGCCAAACGCCGCGGACGGGACTGTCAAAGAGCCCGGACTGGCTGCAGAAGTGGCAGTCTTCCGGGCAGCCGCCGGTCTTGATGGAGACGATGCCTTCAACCTCCACGTCCTCGCCGCAATGCCGGAGCCGGACCTGGTGCGCCAGCTCCAAGGCCTGGGGGAGCGCTTCGTCCGGGAGAGTAAGGACCTCCACCAGCTGGTCTTCGGTGAGGCCGGTGCCCTGCTCCAGGACCTGGGCGCGGGCTGTTTCCAGGATGGGCCAGCTGTGGACGGTGGCAGTCATGGGTGGTCCTTTGTCTCGCGGGATGTACCTTTCCGACGCTAGTTCCAGGGGTGCCGGCCGTTTTTGTGGGGTGGCAACAAGAAGCCTGACCGCCCGTTGTTGACTGGAGCAGTCAAGGCTTTACATCACTGAAACAGGACCGTGACGGGACCGTCTCTTCGGCTGGATAGCGTCTCCCGCAGACCCTCGAACTCCGAACGAAAGCGACGCACCCCCATGAGCCACGACTCAGACACCACGCAACTGCTGGAGCCTGCCGCACCGCCGGGCGCCGGCGTCGTCGGCGGATCCCCGGCCACTCCCACCGCGGGAAACGCGGCCGCACTGAACGCCACCAAGGAGAGCCTTGAGGACTACACGCTCCGGTTCGCCCCGCGCTCGTACCGTAAATGGAGCGCAGGCGTGGTGGCAACCAGCGCTTTGGGCGGCATCGCCTACCTGGCGGACTTCTCCATCGGCGCGAACATCGGGATTTCCTATGGCACGGTGAACGCGATCTTCGGCATCCTGGTGGCCGCCGTCATCATCTTCGCCACCGGCTTTCCGCTGGCCTATTACGCGGCCCGCTACAACATCGACCTGGACCTGATCACCCGCGGCTCCGGCTTCGGGTACTACGGATCCGTGGTCACCAACGTCATCTTCGCCACGTTCACGTTCATCTTCTTCGCGCTGGAAGGCTCCATTATGGCCCAAGGCCTGGAGTTGGGCCTGGGGATCCCGCAGTGGCTGGGATACGCCGCATCCACGGTGATCATCATCCCGCTGGTGATCTATGGGATGAACACCCTGGCCAAGCTGCAGGTCTGGACCACGCCGCTCTGGCTGCTCCTGATGGTGGTTCCCGTGGGGTACCTGCTGATTTCGCACCCGGAGAGCATCGACAGCTTCTTTGCCTACACGGGCGAGTCCGGCGACGGCGGTCCGAACCTGGCTTCCGTGATGCTCGCGGCCGGCGTGTGCCTGTCCCTGATGGCGCAGATTGCCGAGCAGATTGACTACCTCCGGTTCATGCCGCCGCGCACCGACGCCAACCGTGGGGCCTGGTGGCGGGCCGTCATCCTCGCTGGACCGGGTTGGGTGATCTTTGGGGCCATCAAGCAGATCGTGGGCCTGTTCATCGCCATCTACCTGATTGCAACGCTGGACCCCGCGGCATCCGCCACTGCCAACGAGCCCGTACACCAGTTCCTGGGCGTGTACCAGGAGATGATGCCGGCCTGGCTGGCGATGACACTGGCTGTGGTGCTGGTGGTCATTTCGCAGATCAAGATCAACGTCACCAACGCCTACTCCGGCTCACTGGCGTGGACCAACAGCTTCACCCGTATCACCAAGACCTACCCGGGCCGGATGGTGTTCGTGGTGGTCAACCTGCTGATCGCCCTGGTCCTGATGGAAGCCAACATGTTCGACTTCCTCAACACCATCCTCGGCTTCTACGCAAACTGCGCCATGGCCTGGGTGGTCACTGTTGCCTCCGATATCGCCATCAACAAGTACCTGCTCAAGATTTCCCCGAAGGTGCCCGAGTTCCGCCGCGGCATGCTCTACGCCGTGAACCCGGTGGGGTTTGTATCGATGCTGGTATCCGCGGGCGTTTCCATCGCTGTGTTCTTTGGTGCTTTCGGGTCCGGCATCCAGCCCTATTCACCCATCTTCGCTGTTGGCCTGGCGCTGGTGTTGCCGCTGGCGCTCGCCGTCCTGACCCGCGGCCGCTACTACCTCCGCCGGATCGACGACGGCATTGATCTGCCCATGTTCGACGCCGATGGGAACCCCAGCGACGCAAAGCTCACCTGCCACGTGACCGGCCTTGAGTTTGAGCGCCCCGATATGGTGCGCTCGGCACAGGACGCGCCCGACGGCGGCCCGCAGTACGTTTCGTCGCTCGCCTTGTCGACCGATAAGACAGGGGAGTTGGTTCTTCCGGCGCAGAAGTAGCCGTCCCGGAGCTCTGCGGTTGGAGCTGTTGCAGTTGGGGGAAGCCGGTGCCTGGGGCACCGGCTTCTTCCATGTGACTTCCGCACCGCCTGGCGGGGTGGTAGAACCGGAGTCGGATGCCTGTGGATAACTCTTATCGCCGAGATGTGACCTGGGCTACCCTTGAATCACTGTCCGGAGCAAGCCGTCTTGAAACTACTGGGGGAGTAGCGGCCCATGACCTCGCGCAACGTTCGTACGTCCGCTGGCCCTCGAGCTGGCGTAGTGGCCCTGGCGGTTGCCGGGGTGTTCCTGCTGGCTGGTTGCTCAGGCGGAGCGCCAGCGGATCCGGGGACCGGCTCGCCCAGTGCCTCGGGGTCAGCCTCGCCCAGTCCTTCGGCAACGCCTACTCCGACCCCCAGCGCTGTCTATAAGCCTGCCGATGCATCCGGCCCCGCCCAAAACGTCCCCGTCCCCGTGCTGCCGGAGGTGGCGAAGACGGAGACGAAGGAGGGTGCGGAGGCTTACGCGAAGTACTGGTTCAGCGTCCTGAGCTATGCCTACGAAACGGGCAACGTCGACACGTTCGAACAGGTGGAGCCGCCGGGATGCACTGCTTGCGTGAAGGTTAAGGAAGTCATTAGGAACTGGCACTCGGAGGGTCGTTGGTTGGTGGGTGGCAAACTGACCACTCCCGTCGCGAACACCACCTTCGCGAAGGCCCAGGACGGCCGATATCAAGTTGCCGTGCAAGTTCATCAAGAACCTTTGTCCTACATGCGTGCCGACGGGTCAGTTGCTCGAACGGATCCTCAGGCACCCGATCAGGGCAACCTCCTCATGTTGGACTACAAAGACGGGACTTGGCTTGCGAGTGAACTCGGAAGCATCGTTGGTTGACCATGTTTCGGTTCAAGCGGCTCTGCATAGTCGTGGTCACCTCAAGCGCCATCTTGCTTGCTCCACTTCCAGCTAAAGCGGCGGATGATCCGGAGTTCGGCGGTGAGTGGAATCCTGGATTGGGGATGAGTGGACACGTTTGGGACTCCGAACGCAACGAATTTGTCACTCCGGAACCGGGCGCAGTGAACACTGACCCCAACGAGTACAAGTATGAACTGCAGTGCCACCTCGGCGGGGGAGATTTCGATACCCCCTGCCTGGCCCGCCAGTTGGAGTGTAAGAACGGCCCCGACGGTGAAGAAGGCATCCCAGTCATGTGGCTGTCACGGCCGCGGGGCGTTCCCGGCGCCGTGTGGGCGCCGCATTCCGGCCCTACCTGCCTGTACGACGCCAGGCCCGAGGACCTGCTGCCAAGGATCGCAGCGGACATCCAGCGCGAGTTCCAGAACCTGCCCGTGAGCGCAGGATCTGTCACCGCGCAGCCAAGCCCGCACACCCTCAGGGGCGCCGAGACCAACTTCTACGCGGAGTCAGTGGAGCAACAGTTCGACATCACCATGTTCGGCCAGCAGGTCCACGTCGTCGCCACTCCGGTGCAGTACACGTGGAACTACGGTGACGGGACTGTCTTCGGCCCGCAGCCCTCGATGGGCGGCCCGCTGCCCCAGGACCGGTGGGGCGAAAAGACCCGGACCAGCCACGCCTACGGGGCCACGGGTGACTTCCAGGTAGTGCTGACCACATACTTCCAGGGAACTTACTCCGTCAATAACGGCCCTGCCCTCCCGATTCCCGGCCAAGGGCAGTTCAGCGCCCCGCCACAGACCATCAGCGTCTGGCGGTCGCTCACCAGGAACTACGCCGACGACTGCAACGCCAACCCGCAGGGACAAGGCTGTCCCGGCACCGCCCGTTAACAGCCGGTGTCCAACTGGCCGGTTCGTCCCGGTCCGCATACACAGGACAGCTGTCCTGTGATTCGCCTCGCATCCGGAATAGTTGCACGCGCTTCTTAGTTGGCAGGAAGAGTAAGCCTTCAGCCCCCGAAAGGAACGCGCATGCTGTTTTCCACCCTCACCCTCGGCGAACTTGAGCTCCCCAACCGTCTGGTCATGGCGCCACTGACGCGCGTCCGCTCCGGCGAGGCAGGCGTCCCGGGGCCGCTCGTCGTCGAGCATTACCGCCAGCGTGCCTCGCTCGGCCTGATCGTCAGCGAAGGCACCCACCCAAGCGCCGGTGCACGTTCGTACGCCGGCCAGCCGGGGATCTTCACCCCCGAACAGGTTGCAGGCTGGAAGAAGGTCACGGACGCTGTTCACGCGGAGGGTGGCCGGATGTTCGCCCAGATCATGCACGGCGGGCGCGTCTCGCACCAGGACATCACGGGCGGCGCGGAAATCGTGGCGCCCAGCGCCGTTGCCGTGGAAGGTACCGTCCACACACCGGCCGGCAAGCAGCCCTACCCGGTGCCGCGTGCCCTCGACACGGACGAACTGCCCATGGTCATCCAGGAACTCGTCAACGCCTCCCTCAACGCCATTGAAGCCGGATTCGACGGCGTCGAGCTGCACTCCGCCAACGGATACCTGCTGCACGAGTTCCTTGCCCCGAACTCCAACATCCGGACTGACAGCTACGGCGGTTCGCCCGAGAACCGTGCCCGCTTCGTCATTGAAACCGTGAACGCCGTTGTGGCAGCAGTGGGGGCCAACCGAGTGGGCATCCGCATCTCTCCCGAGCACAACGTCCAGGGCATCGCTGAGACGGACGCAGCGGACGTCCGCGCCACCTACGAAGTGCTGGTGGACAGCATTGCCCCGCTCAACCTCGCCTACCTCAGCGTCCTCCACCACGAGCCCACCGGCCAGCTGGTCCAGGACCTCCGCAACCGTTTCGGCGGACCGTTCCTGGTGAACACCGGCTTCGGCGTGGTGACCACCCGGGAAGAGGCAGTGAGCCTCGTAGCTGACGGACATGCAGACGCCGTGGTGGTGGGCCGGCCCGCCATCGCCAACCCGGACCTTGCCCGGCGCTGGAAGGAAAGCCTGCCGCTCAACGAGCCGGACGCCAGCACGTTCTACAGCACTGGTGCTGAAGGCTACACGGACTACCCCTTTTACCAGGACAGCAACTCGTAGCAGCCAGCGACCACATGCGATGAGGGCGGTACCCGTGATCGGGTACCGCCCTCATCTGCTGCTGCACGGTGTGCTGTCCCGGCAGCGAAAAACCGGAAGCCATCCGACGACCCCCGGCCTACTCGGATTTTTGGCCCGCCGGACCCCTTTGGAAGCCGGCGGTGATCAGATGCTACTCCACCGAATTGACATTTACTAGGGCCCTTTTCGGCCGCAGAACGGGTGCCGGTTGGCGGGCTACAGAAACGCCTCGCGGCCCGTCCCTTCCTTCATGACGAGCCTGTCGTCCTGGATGGAGACAAGTACGCTTTTGGGCTTTCCGCTGACCTTGGTGATGGCCTTCAGTCCGCGGTTGGTCACCTCAACGCCCACCTGGGAACCCTTCGCCGGCAGTTCGACAGAGACCTCGGAGGCGATCCCGAGGATTGGATTGGTGGAGACATCAACCTCCCGCCACACCTGCTTGCCGTTGACCGTCAGGGTGATGTTGGCCTCCTCGAACCCTTCCTGAAACACAATCAGCAGTTCTTTCATGGCGGCCTCTTCCTCGAGCATTAATGGCCTAAGACGGCATATCAACTACAGCACTTCGCGGACGGGAGCGGAATACCCTTACCTGCCGCGCGGCCCCGGGAGGGCGGCTCCCCAACGCCCAATCGCGGTAGCCCTGGCATTTCCGCAGCCGGTGGAGCGCAACAGGCGGGTAAGGCAAGATGTTCTCGTGACCCAGCAGCCGCAAGCCCCTTCCAAGCCCGCAGCACAGCAGCCGGACGACGCCATCTACGCACAGATTGCCGAGGAGCTGGGCGTCAAAGCCTGGCAGGTAAAGGCTGCCGTCGATCTGCTTGACGGCGGGTCGACGGTCCCGTTCATTGCCCGGTACCGCAAGGAAGCCACCGGAACGCTGGATGACGGCCAGCTCCGCGACCTGGAAGAACGGCTGCGCTACCTCCGGGAACTTGCCGACCGCCGTCGCGCGATCTTGGAAGCCATCGAGGCCCAGGGCCAGCTGACCCCCGAGCTGAAGAAGGCCATCCTGGCAGCGGACACCAAGTCCAGGCTTGAAGACATCTACCTGCCTTTCAAGTCCAAGCGGCGCACCAAGGCACAAATAGCGCGCGAAGCTGGACTTGAGCCGCTCGCCGACGCACTTGTGAAACGGCCCGAGCTCGACCCGGAGCGCGAAGCCGCCAAGTACCTCAACTCCGAACACGCCATCGGTGACGCGGCTACGGCCCTCGCCGGTGCCCGCGCCATCCTCGTGGAGCGGGTCGCCCAGGACCCAGATCTTGCGGCCACGCTCCGCGAGCGTCTCTGGACGCAGGGCCGGATGGTGTCCCGTGTGAAGAAAGGCAAAGAGACGGACGGCCAGAACTTCGCCGACTACTTCGACTTCACCCAGGCGCCCTCTGGGATGCCCTCCCACCGTGTGCTGGCGCTGCTGCGTGGGGAGAAGGACGGCGTCCTTGAGCTTGATCTCGCCGAGGCGGATCCCGCGGACGACGACGCCCTGGCCGCCTCACGGGCACGCTACGAGTCCGCGGTGGCAAGGTTCCTCGGGGTCGCCCACCGCGGCCGGCCCGCCGACGCGTGGCTGATGCAGACCGCCCAGATTGCATGGAAATCCCGGGTGCTGGCCCGGCTCACCGCTGACCTGCGGGGCAGGATGTTCGCGGCGGCCGAGGACGAGGCAGTCCGGGTGTTCGCCGCGAACCTCCGGGATGTCCTCCTGGCTGCGCCGGCCGGCAATCGGCCCACCCTCGGCCTGGACCCGGGGCTGCGCACCGGCGTGAAGGTTGCGGTGGTGGACGGTACCGGCAAGGTGGTTGCCACGGACACCGTGTACCCCCATGCTCCGGCCAGGAAATGGGATGAGGCGTTGGCGTCGCTGGTAAAACTGGCGCGGCAGCACGCCGTCGAACTCGTGGCCATCGGCAACGGAACGGCATCTCGGGAGACTGACAGGCTTGCCGCCGAGCTGATCAAGCTCCTTCCGGACGTGGACCGGAAGCCGCAGAAGCTGGTGGTCTCCGAAGCCGGAGCATCTGTCTACTCGGCCTCGGCGCTCGCCGCCGCCGAACTCCCCGGCATGGATGTTTCCCTTCGTGGCGCGGTATCCATTGCCCGGCGTTTGCAGGACCCCCTCGCGGAACTCGTGAAAATCGATCCCAAGTCCATCGGCGTAGGCCAGTACCAGCACGACGTCACCGCATCAAAGCTGGACCGGAGCTTGGACGCGGTGGTGGAGGACTGCGTGAACGCCGTCGGCGTCGACGTCAACACCGCCTCGCCAGCCCTCCTGAGCCGGGTGGCCGGCGTGGGGCCCCTGCTCAGTGAAAACATCGTGGCGTACCGAAACGAAAACGGCCCATTCGGCAAGCGTTCGGACCTCAAGAAGGTGCCACGGCTGGGTGCCAAGGCCTTTGAGCAGTGCGCCGGGTTCCTCCGGATTACCGGGGGAGCAGAGCCGCTTGACGCGTCCAGCGTGCACCCGGAGTCCTATGCCGTGGCCCGGAAGGTCCTGGTGGCGGCAGGCTCGGCGCCGGCCTCGTCACTGGATCCCCGAGACTTTGTGGACGACACCTTCGGCCTGCCCACCGTGACTGACATCCTGGCCGAGCTCGACAAACCGGGCCGTGACCCGCGCCCGGCGTTCACCACTGCCTCGTTCTCCGAAGGCATCGAAAAGATTTCCGACCTGAAACCCGGAATGGTCCTGGAGGGTACGGTCACCAACGTGGCCGCCTTCGGAGCTTTTGTGGATGTGGGCGTGCACCAGGACGGGCTGGTCCACGTGTCCGCCCTGGCGAACCGCTTCGTGTCCGATCCCCGCGAGGTGGTGAAGTCCGGCCAGGTGGTGCGCGTCAAGGTGCTGGAAGCGGATCCGGACCGTAAGAGGATTTCCCTGACGCTAAGACTCGACGACGAACCGGGCCAGCGCGGGCAGGCTCCCCGCAGTCCGGGGGCGGGCGGGCAGCGCCCCGCGGGTTCGTCTGCAGGAGGCGCCAAGGCACGCGATTCACGCAAGGGCGGCCCGGGTGCCGTGCCGCAAGGTGAACGAAAGGCCGGCGGGGGCCAGGGCGGTAAGAGTGCAGGAGGCCGAAACCCGGGTTCCACCGGCGGAGGCTCCGGCAGCCACGGTTCTGCTCCCCAGCCTTCGCCTGCGAACACGGCCATGGCCGAGGCCCTTCGCCGGGCCGGGCTGGGGAAGTAAGCCCGGACCCACCGGGGAAACACGCGGCAGCCCCGGACCGGGCCAATGGAGCCGTGGGCTTTCGGGCGGGGCAGCTTTCTGCAAGGGTGGGGCCATGACCTATTTCCTGGAGTACACGATCCCTGCCGCATCAAGCGACGCCGAGTTTGAGTTTCCCCACGATGAGATCAATTCCGGCACCACCATTCCGCTGGCCCAGACCGACGCCGAGGTGGTCCACTCCTCGGAACTGCCCGCGCGCACCAGCATCGTGGGCGCGACGGTACCCGAAGCAAAGCTCGAGGCTGAGCAACTGATCTCGCACAGCCGCGCCTCGGAAGCCGCGCTGTACTTTGATCCCTCAGAGTCGCTGGGCACTGGCGTTGGAACGCTCGTGGCCACCTTCACGGACGGCGGGGGCTGGCAGGACACGTCGGCCGAGGATCCGCAGGGCCGCACGTTTTAGCGGGTCATCCCGGAACCTGGCTCCCCAGCAGGCGCGGCTTGCCGAACCTCGTCTGCACCCCCGGCGAGTAGAGCACGGACTCCGGCGGTCCTTCCGCCCTGATCCCCGCAGACTCAACCAGCCCGTCCGCCAGCGTATGGACAGCTGCGTCAAAGAGCGGCCAGGGGCTGTGCGTATTGGGGATGAAGGCGGTCCGGCCGAAGAAGCGGCCGTGCATGCCGAACCGTGCCGTCAGGAAGACGGACAACGGGTCTGCCGCCGCCGCGCCGAGTCGGGGAACGACCGTAAAATCGCTGCCGACCCGTGTACCGCCGAAGCGGCGTACCGAGTAGCCCACCGGGAAGGCCCCGCCGCCCGATGCCGTGGTTCCGGCCTCCGACGGGCTCGTGAGCAGTCCACCGGCCCCCACAGGAAAGGCCGGCCAGCGCCGGATCCTTGACCAGACGTAGGGGATTCCCACTGCCCGGGTGGCCATCACCACCGGCAGCCGGTTGGCGTCCAGGCTCAGGAACACCACGCCGCGCGTCCCGTTCGGCTCACGTGAATAGAGCCGAACGTTGACCTCGTTGAAGCTACCCAGATAGGGGATGCCGGGCCCGCGCCCCAGCCCGGCCTGTTCCATCCGGAATCCAATCAGGCCCACCCAGGAACTGCCATCAAAGACGTCCGGCCGCACTCCTGCCGGCATGAACTGCGCGGCCACGGACTCATCGATGCGCCAGTGCAGGAAAACGGCGTCCAGCCAGCGCTGGTCGGAGAGCACGGGGGCGGGCAGCCCGGGAGGGTGGGGCCACTGGTTGTCCGTGGGCCGCACCGCATGCGGACCACCGCTGGGAGGTGGAACAGTCATGGCTGAAGCCTAGACGGCGCGAAGCGGCGCGGGAGACCGACGGCATGAACTCCTGGCCCGTCACCGTCCGAGCCCCTTACGGGTGCCGTACCCCGTGCCCGCCCAGGACTTCCCGGTATCCTTCCCGGAAAGTGGGGAAAGTGAACGGGAAGCCGCTGGCCCGCAGGAGCGCGTTGGAGCATCTCTTGTTGCCGCCGCGTGCAGGCCCAGCGTCACCCACGGCCGGTTCGGGCAGCTTCATTTCGGTGGCCAGGAACCGGAGCACCGAGCCCAGGTCCGCGGCCTCGTTGTCCACTCCGATATAGACGGGCGCTGGGGCGCTTTCCATCGTCGCAAGATGCACGACGGCGGCAGCGGCGTCATCCCGGTGGATGCGGTTGGTGTACCGGACGTCCTCCGGGATCACCGCTGAGCCGCTCCGCACCTGGTCGATCAGCCGGGTCCGGCCGGGACCGTAGATACCGCCGAGCCGCAGGGACACCGCCGCGGTACCGGAACCGGCAAGCCTCGAACGCAGCAGGTCCTCGGCCTCCACCAAAACCCTGCCGGAGAAACCGCCCGGCTCCGGTGCCTGCCCTTCGTCCACCCAACCGCCGCCGGCGTCGCCGTACACAGCCGTGGACGAGACAAAGAGCACCCGGCCGGGGATCACGCCGTCGCGCTCCAAAGCGTCCAGTACGTGGGACACGCCGTCCACATAGGCGGCGCGGTACGCGTCTTCACTGGGTGCGTCCGCAGCAACGGCAATCACGACGGCGGACGTGTCCGCCGGGACCGGCGGCAGCTGCGCGGAGCTCAGGTCAGCCGTCACGCCTTCGATGGCTGCCGGAAGTTTGGAGGGCGAGCGGCGCCAGCCGACGACCCGGTGGCCCAGGGCGGCGAACCGAAGCCCGGCCTCCGTGCCCAGGTCGCCGCAACCCGCCAGAAGGATAGTCATGGGTTACGGTGCCTCCACAGGGAAGAATACGCGCGGGTCCTGCAGGAGGGCCGGGTAGGTGAACGCGGAACGGTCGATGATTTCGGTGACAGTGAAATGCCTGCCGAACCTGCCGTCGTCCAGGGTGATGGGCCGGCCCGTCACCTGGCCCACGGCGAATTTGGCGCCCTTCTCGAACGGAACGGCAACCGGGGTCTTTCCCGGCAGGGTGGAGAAGGCTTCCTCCTGGGCGAGCCGCTTGCGGGTGGGCTTCTTGGCCTGCGGCTTGGGCGCGGCCTTCCGCGACTGCTTCGAGGGCCGCCGGGACTTCTCCTCGAGGTACACAGGGGTGTAGTCGTCGTCCGAGCCGGGCGCGCCTGCCGTGGCGGCATTGCCCCGGCCGACAGGCGGCAGCGCCACTGTGTCCAGCGTCTGGGGATGCACGTCCGCATGCGGGTCCCGGAGGATCCACAGGATTTCGCCCTCGGGCTCCTGCGGCAGGAACTCATGCCGGGGTTCGGGCCAGATGTAGTCCATCTCCGGAATCGCGTCAGAAAAGAGGGGACTGTAGAACTTGGAATCCTTGTGGACCAGTTTGGACCGGTGGCTGAGGTGGAAGTCCGGCTCGCCAAGCCACGGCGGCAGCAGGATCTTCGACGCGTAGTCCGGATGTGCCGCCTGCGGGGCGAACTCGGCGATGTTTGCGCGCGTGTTGTCCGGGTGGCCGCGTTCCATCCATTCGTCCACCATGGCCAGGCCGTACATGGTGAGGGCCGGGACGTAGCCCATCCACATCCGGATCGCCGGGTGGGTCTGCCACCCGTAGCCGGGAAGGACCAGCGCGCGGAGGGTCTGCAGGGCTTCCACCCGCTGTTTGCCCAGCCGGGCGGTGTCCAGTGCAGCGGCGCTCTGCCGGAAATCAGGGTACGGGAGGAAGGTTTGCATCCATTCAGTCTGACGGCACGTTGCTGATGTGCCAATTGCAGTGCCGGGCGCCACAGGAAGGCACGCCGGATGTCCAAATAGTGGACGGTTACATACTTGCGGGAGGTCAAACCACTAAGATCACCGCAACCCATCCCGCGTTTTGGAAGCTACCTCATGACATTTTCAGCTGAAAACCCCGCCTCCCGCCCCGCGCAGCCCCGCTACGGACTGATGCTCGGTCCCGAGGCCAATGGCATCCTTGTCCTCGATGAGTTCACCATCGACCCCGCCGCTGCCCGCCACGAACAGCACGGTTTCCGGGCCGGCATGGCCACCGTCGCCAGGACCATGCGCCGCATTGCCGCCCTCCGCGTAGTGATCGCCCTTGTGGCCATCGGCAACCTTCCGCTTTTCCTGCTCTCCAGCGGATGGTGGATCTACGCCGTCTCACTGGCCCTCGTGATCGGGGTTCACACGGCGGTGACGCTGTTGAACCGCCACGAACCGCGCCTGAAGCAGCGCTCCGCACTGGAGCTCCACCTGCACCGCGAACGCAGCGCTAACTACCGGAAGGTGCGCGACGCCGTGAAGTACATGATCGATACTCCGGCACGCATGAACGAACACCTGTACCTGGAACTGCTCGCCGTCAAGCGCGTGGCCCTGAACCTGGCGCACGGCACCGTGGCCCTGCTGGACACCTCTGACGACTCCGCGTGGAAGGTGCGCATCGTCCGGGAGATTCCAGCCAGCTGAAGCTGCCCCACCCAGCCTTGGCATTCGAGGCACCACCATTAAGGCGAACGACGCCGGCACATCCCTTGTGGGGCGTGCCGGCGTCGTTCTGTGGTCAACGGAATTTGTCTATCGCCGACCGGTTTTAGGGCCCGCTAGGCGGGGAGCTGGAGTACCTGTCCTTCGAACACCAGGTTGGGGTCCGAGATGGTGTCCAGGTTGGCGTCGGCAAGGTGCTGCCAACCGCCTGCAATACCCAGCTTATCGGCGACGATGCTCAGGGTGTCGCCGGCTTCCAGGGTGTAGGTCTCGCCGCTGAGAGCTACGGAGGTAGCGTGCCGGGCGGGTGCCTGGGCGGCAGGTGCGGCTTCGACGGCCGCGGCCTGGACGGGGGCGGCCTGGACCGGAGCCTGCTGCACTGGTGCCTGCTGGACCGGGGCGCCGCCCCCGCCGTTCAGGCCAAGCTGGGATGAGCAGGAAGGCCACGCGCCCCAGCCCTGGGAGGCCTGGACCCGTTCAGCCACGGCGATCTGCTGTTCGCGGCTGGCGTCTGCCGGAGAACCGGAACCACCGTAGGCCTGCCAGGTGCTGGACGTGAACTGGAGGCCGCCGGAGAATCCGTTGCCCGTGTTGGTGGACCAGTTGCCGCCGCTCTCACACTGGGCCAGCGAGTCCCACGTTGAGGTGGGGGTGGCTGCGTTGGCAGCGCCGGTGGACAGGGCGATGCCCGCTACGGAAAGAGCCGCCACGGTGGCTCCACGGCGCGCAACAGTACGGAAAGAGGATTTATTCATGGTGGTGATGCTCCTGAAGGCCACCCGCGCTGGCTCCGTCCCCGAAGATCGTCGCGCTACTGCCCGCCCCTGACAAATAGAGGTCAACGTCGGTGGCTGCCGCTGGGCAGTTCTGGTGAAGGCAGCACCTGGCATTCATGCGCCCGCCGGACGGGCATGCATTTCACGCTAAAACATAGCCTTGGCGTTATCAAATCGAGATAGGCGCTGACTTTGGGGAACCGGCACCGCCAGTTGCAGGGGCTGTGGACGGCGACGGCGGCCGCCACCCGGGTGCGCGGCTCCCAGGCCCGGGCAGGCGGGAATCCTCATGGGGGATTATCCTGACCGGATGGAAAACTTTGAGGGTGAGCCCGCTGCGCCCGAAACCGGAGTGTCAGAATCCAACGCCGCTGTCCCGGCCCGGCTCCTGCCGGTCGCTGAACTGCACCTGCACATCGAAGGCACCCTGCAGCCTGAATTGATCTTTGCCCTCGCCGAACGCAACGGCATCACCCTCCCGTACGCGGACCTTGACGAGCTGCGCCAGCGGTACGAATTCACGGACCTTCAGTCCTTCCTGGATCTGTACTACGCCAACATGGCCGTACTGCAGACCGAAGAAGACTTCGCGGCCATGACCCACGCCTACCTGGAACGTGCGGCGGCCGCCGGCGTCCGGCACGCCGAGATCATGCTGGACCCGCAGGCCCACCTGTCCCGCGGCATCTCGCTGGAGACCTGCGTCAACGGCGTGGCATCCGTGCTGGCCACCTCGATGGAGGACTTTGGGATGTCCACCATCCTGATTGCCGCCTTCCTGCGTGACCTCCCCGAAGAGTCGGCCCTCGATGTGCTGGACGCCCTGCTGGCCATGGACGCACCGATCGGTGCCATCGGCCTGGATTCTGCGGAGGTGGGCAACCCGCCCGCAAAATTTGAGCGCCTCTATGCCAAAGCCCGCGAAGCGGGACTTCGGCTGACGGCCCACGCAGGCGAGGAGGGCCCGGCGTCGTACGTTGTGGAAGCCCTGGACGTCCTGGGTGTGGAACGCATCGACCACGGCATCCGCTGCATGGACGACACCGACCTGGTGGAGCGCCTGGTGGACGAGCGGATCCCGCTCACGGTCTGCCCCTTGTCCAACGTCCGGCTCCGCACGGTGGATACCTTGGCTGACCACCCGCTGCCGGCCATGCTGGCCGCCGGACTCAATGTGTCCGTGAACTCTGACGATCCCGCCTATTTCGGCGGCTACGTGGATGACAACTTTGCCCAGCTGGAGGCCGTGTTCGAGCTGTCTGAATTCGACAAGGCGAGGCTCGCGGCCAACTCCATCCACTCGTCATTTGCCTCCGAAGAACGCAAGGCAGAACTGCTGGAGGAACTGAACAGCGGGGAGCTGGCGCACTGACCGGGGCCTCGCGCGTCGCGGCTGCCCAATCTCCGGCTAAACTTGGTCCCGCAGGCGGGTCAGGGACGTGCGGGAAAAATCCCGCGCCAGCGCAAGAAATGGTCGAGCAGCCGGCCTTACCCGAGACCGCCGCCTCAGTTGTTGTGACCTGCGCTTCATAGTCAGTCACGACACGCAGAGTTAACCAATTAAAGTCGCGCGATTTAACGGGCACTTGGCAAGATGCTCTCATCGGATCGCTCTCACACTAGGGGAATCATGGCCAAGTCCACCGCAGAAAACACCTTCCTTCGACTCAAGACCGTGCTGGATGTCCTGACCGAAGGCGTGTGGTCCGGTGATTCGCTGAATGCGGGCCAGGTCCTGGCGGAGTCCACCGCACGCGTGCCGTTCAACGAGCACGAGGCCGAGCTGCTCAGCGGCGGGATTCCCCGCGGACACAAGACCCTGACCTCGGCCACCGCCAAGCTGGTCAAGGCCGGCTGGCTGGTCAAGGGCCGCTCGGGCTGGACCATCACCGACGACGGCATGCGCGCCACTGTCGCCTACCCGGATGCAGTCTCCTTCGCTTCCGCGCTCGACGCAGGCACTCCCGTTCCTGCCGACACCCCGGTTCCGGAGGCGCCCGCCGGGTTCGTCCGTCCGGTGTCCGCCGCTGCCGCCACCCTTGAGGTGCCGGCCAAGGATGACGCCAAGACGGCCAAGAAGGCCCCCGCGAAGAAGGCGCCCGCCAAGAAGGCCGCCTCAGTTGTGGAAAAGGCTGCCAAGGCGATCGAAGACGCCGTCGAGCCTGTGGTGAAGGCCGTGCGCAAGAAGGCTCCGGCGAAGGCCGAAGCCGCAGCGCCCGCCGCAGCCGAGCCGTTCGAAGGCCCGGACGTGGAGACCCACCCGCAGCCCGAAGCTGTGGCTGTGGCCGGCGATTTCAACACCATCCTGGGTGCCCCCGAGAACTGGGCACCGCAGTACGACGAGGCCCAGATGGAGTTCGACTTCCTGGACCAGCTGTGGAAGAAGAGTGCCGAACTGCCGGCCGGCCACTACACCTTCAAGATCGCGCTCAACCGTTCGTGGACCGAGAACTACGGCGCATTCGGAACGTTCGATGGCCCCAACCACGAACTGCACCACTCCGGCGGCACCGTGACCATCCGCTACAACCACTCCACGCGAGACATCACCATCAACTAAGCTCCCTTTCCCCAACTGGGTAGCAGCAGATGTCGTTATGAGGGCTCATAACGACATCAGCTGCGACCCAGTTGGGAGGGCGGCTGCCGAGGAGGCCCACCCATGGCACGCCACACGGAACCAACCGCTGACGGGCCGTCGGCTGGCCAGGTGCGCTTGAGCGCCCGCGTGTTCGGCGTGGTGCAGGGTGTCGGCTTCCGGTACCGGACCATGGGCGAAGCCGAGGAGCTGGGCCTGACCGGAGAAGTGAAAAACCTCGCGGACGGTTCGGTAGCCGTGGTTGCCGAAGGCACCGGAGAGCAGGTGGAGAAGCTCCTGGATTGGCTGAACTCGGACCGCGCCCCCGGCCGGGTGGAGCGGGTGGATCACTCCATGTCTGCTGCCCAGGGATCCTTTAGGGACTTCCGGGCACGCTGAGCCCGATAAAAGCGCCCAGTTCCTCCAGCGCGGCAGGCTTGTGCGGCATGTAGTTCGTGAGCTCCGGGGAGCGGACGATGACTGCCCGCCACTGGCCACGTGACACGGCCACGTTGATCCGGTTCCGGTTCAGGATGAATTCGGCACCCCGCGGAGCCTCCGCCACCGCAGAACACGCCATCGATACCAGCACCACCGGTGCTTCCTGGCCCTGGAACTTGTCTACCGTTCCCACTCTGACGTCCGGCAGGCCGGCGTCTGCCAGTTCCTTGCGGATGAGGTGGACCTGGGCGTTGTAGGCGGCCACCACCAGCAGGTCCTGCTGCTCCAGCGGCCGGGCTGCGGCTTCCGGCCCCGGCGTCCATTTAAGGCCCAAGTGCCGGTGTGCCTGCCGGACCACCTCCGAAGCTTCCTCTGCCGAGCTGGTGGAATTGCCGGTGTGCTGTACCAACACAGTCTCAACGCCCGGCGGCACGGTTTCCAGCTCACGCAGGGATGCGGCCGGTGCGGACTGGAGCTTACTTTCGTAGCTGAGTCTCGACACTGCAGCGCACAGGGCCGGATGCATCCGCCAGCTGTCCGCCAGGAAATATCCCAACCGTGCCGGCAGGGTGGCGTGACCGGCCGCCAGCCAGCCGAGGGCGGAATCATCCACCGGCTCCGGATGGGCGCCCTGCGTCACCTGGGGGAGCTGCTGGGGGTCTCCCAGTAACAGGAGCCGCTTCGCTGCGCGGGAAACGGCCAGGGTGTTGGCCAATGAGAACTGTCCGGCCTCATCGATCACCAGGAGGTCCAGGGAACCGGCCGGAACTTCCTTGCCGGTCATGGTCCAGGCCGTACCGCCCACCAGGCCGCCGCCGGCAGACTCCAGCAGCCGTGCGACATCGCCGTCGGCTGTGGCTTTCCACGGAACCTCGTGGGGTGCGGAGAGCTTCTTCGCTACCAGCGACGGGTCCACCCCGCCCTTGTCGATGGCCCGGCACAGCAGGTTCTCCACCACGTTGTGCGACTGGGCCACCACGCCCACCTTCCAGCCTTCGCCGACGAGTTGGCCGATTACGTTCGCGCCAACGTAGGTCTTGCCCGTGCCAGGCGGCCCCTGCACGGCCAGGTAGGACCGGTCCAGGTCCCGCAGGGATGTTGCAATGGCGCCTGCGTAGTCGGCGCCGCCGTCGGCCCCGTACTGCACCTCCGCCGGGCCGGGCAGCGTGCCGAACCGCGGCGGCAGCTTGCGGAGGATGTCCAGGCCGGGTTGGGCCGGCAGTGACGGAACCGACAGACCCACAGCCCTGGCAAGCTCCGCCAGCGCGGCCTCGACGCTTGCCGTCGTCAGCGGCTGGTCCTCGGTGAGGGCGACGGGCAGGTGCGGGTACGCGGCCACCTTGCCGGACTCGCGTTCGGCGATGGTGATCAGGGTGTAGGCAGGATCGTCCGGTGCAGGCACCAGTTCGCTGATGCGGGTCCCAAAGCTGTACGCCCGGGCGCCGGGCGCTGCATCCGGGGCCGCCATGCCCTCCGGCGGCGGGGAATCGTAGAGGCGGCACCAGGTGGAATCCGCGCGGAAGTCCGAACCTTCGGTCATGGTGCCCCGCAGCTTCAACACCCGGGTCCGCATTCGCTCCCGCGGCTTCGCCAGAGCCCAGTCGGAAGAAATCTCGGCAGACTCCACCACGAATACATTGCGCTGATCGGACCAGTTCTCCAGGGGAGCCTCCACCCGGTCGAAGTGCTGCCACCAGAACTGTTTGCGTTCGCGGCGGTGGTATCCGGTGGCGGCAGCCACCATGGCGACGGCCCGTTCATCGTCCGTCCAGGGACGGTTGTCCGGGAGGCCGGTGAGGTACCCGTGAAGCCGGCTTTCCTCCGGGGATTCGTCCTGCGCGTCCCCGCGTCTCGTGGTGGCAGCGCCAGGCTCATCGGCTCCGGACCCCGTTTTCTCCTGTGCTTCTGCCGGAACCTCTCCGGCTTCAGCCTGCGGCTGGATGTCCAGCAGCCAGTCGCGCAGGCGCAGCGTGGAGAGGCAGTCGTACTGGTTGTAGTCGGAAATGGAGGCAAGGACGGCGTCTGCCTCTGCCTGGTGACCGGCGTCGCGGGCGGCGCAGAACGCCGCGTAGGCCACAACGGACGCCCCGGCGTCCTTCACGTCACCGGAGCGCAGGTTGTCACCCATGTACAGCGGTTCCAGCTTCTTGATGGAGTAGGACGCCTCGGAGATGCGCAGCGAATGCTTCACGGTGGCGTAGAGGTCCACCAGGAGGCCCTTCCGCAACCAGTCATCCACGGTGTCTTCACCCGCCTGGTGGGCCAAGGACAGGTTCCGGAGCGCCGTTTTCTCGTAGGCGGCGTAGTGGTAGACGTGCATGTCCGGATACTGCCTGCGGCGGTTCTCCACGTACTCAAGGAAATCCAGGAAGGCTTTCCGTTCCCCGGACCGGGAGTGGGCCCAGAAGGGCCGGAACACCGGATCGCCCCCGGCACCGGCGACGGGGGCTTCGATCACGCCGAACAGGTACTCGATGCCCCAGACCCCTGTTGCCGGGTCCTGCCAGAGCGGATCGCCCTCAAAGTCGAAGAAAATGTCCCCGGCGCTCGGGGCCGGCAGCGTGCTGATGGTGTGCTCCGGCAGGACGCTGTAGGAGACAGTGTGCGGCTCGCCGTCCTTGGTGAACGTCCGGGATCCGGCGGCGGCATCCAGGCCCAGCTGCATCCGTGCCTGGGCGCGGAGCCTGGCCACGGAGTTCTTTGCGTCAGCCGCAGGCATGGCAGCGAGTTCGTCGATGCTGGTGATGCCGGCCGCGTGGAGTTTCCGGCGCTGGACCACCGACATCCCGGCGACCATGAGAAGGTCGCGATGCACCTGGACCTGTTCGGCGCAGTAGTCGCACCGGCCGCAGTGGACGATGCCCGGCTGCTGCCACTGGACGGCCCCGCCAGCCTGCCGGTGTTCGGCAGTGAGCTGGCGGAAGCGCCGGCGCCGTTCGCGGAAAACGGGCAGGAGGTCCGGAAGGGAATGGCTGCTGCGCAACCAGTCGTCGCCCACGCGGGTACCCAACACGAGCGTGACGACGGGGGAGGGGTCCAGCCCCATCCCGAGGAGTTGGTCACCGTAGGCCGCGAGCTGCAGCAGGGCGCCTACTTTGGCGTGCCGGGCGAGCTTGGTGTCCCAGACCTCATACCGGCCCGGCTGCCCGGTTCCGGCGGCCTCGTTGACCAGGAAGTCGGCATAGCCGAGGAACTCGCCGTCGAAGAAGGTGGCCTGGAAGACGACGTCGGCCCCGGAACGGAGCGCGAGCTCGGTTTCGGCGTGCTTTGCCTGGAGCTCCCCGCGGACGGTGTTGCCGCGTTCAAGGGAGTAGACGCCAGCGCCGCGGCTGGCATCCCATTCGCCGTACTTTGCCACCAGGCTGTCCAGGACGGTCTGCTCGTGCCGGTCGCCCAGCTCGCCGGCCCGGACCCGCATCTCGTCGGCAGGGAACTCGGCCTTGGAGGCACGGCCCAGTTTCTCGTCCAGTACGCGGAGGGTGCGGTATTCACACTCGCTGGCAGCTACGAGGTCACTGGCCGAGAACACCAGGTCCGGCGCAGCGCCGGGACCGGCACTGGCATCGGCTTCGAGCAGGAACACGGGGCCTCCCCATTGGACAGCCGGGCCGGAGGACGGTTCCCCAGGCCCTGGTTTGCAGCTGTTTCAAACGTAGCAAGCGGGGCCGACAATCAGTGCTCAGGCGAGTCGGGCAACGCTGCGGCGGGTGGGACGGCGGGCCGAGCCGTCGGAAAAGAGTTCGGGAGTGGCTTCCTGGATCCGCTGCACGTCCTCGAAGACTCCGCGCAGGTGAAGGCGGAGGCAGTTGTCGGCGTCGGGAACGTCATTGGCTTCGAGGGCATTCACCACAGCGGTGTGCTGCTCAATCAGTGTGGCTACCGGCCGGGTTTCCAGCAGGCTCATCCGGCGCGCCCGGTCAAGGTGCGCCTTGGCGGAGTTGACCGCGCTCCAGGCGGATTCATGTCCCGCGAGGCGCAGGAGTTCGCGGTGGAAGTCCTCGTCCAGCCGGAAGAATTCCTCGATGTCACCGCCGGCATCAGCAGCGGACTGGGCCGCAAGGATCTCACGAAGGCCGGCGATCCCGGGCCCGTCCACGATCAGGTCGCGCAAAGACGCGCATTCGATGGCTTCGCGGACAAACTGGGCTTCGGATACCCGGCTGAGGTCCACCAGCGAGACGAAGGAGCCGATCTGCGGAAAGACCTGCACCAGGCCTTCCTCCCGCAAAAGGATCAGGCTCTCGCGGACAGGGGTGCGGCTGACGCCGAGTTCCTGCGCCAGTTCGTTCTCGGACAGGGGCTCGCCAGGGGGCAGTTGCAGCGAGATAATCCGGCGGCGCAGCGTCTCCAGGGTCTGGTCCCTGACCGAAAGCCGGGGCGCTGAGCTTCTCTTGTCCGATGCCATGACCCAAGTTTAGCCTGTTGACACACTAGAATGGTAGTGCTTGTATGGTAGTAGAAATCGAGCCGCTGCCAGCCCGTATCTCCTGGTTTCCGGCGGTTCCCTTCCCTTCCCGGCAGCCGCCAGCTGCCATATCCCCAACTGCTTGACCCCTTCGAACGCATCGCCTGCAAAGGAGCAACAGATGACCGAGAGCATCGCGCCCCCAAACACCAAGAAAGAGTCCCGCTCCACCCGGGACCTGGCCAAGGTGGCCGTGTCCGGATGGCTGGGAACCGCCATGGAGTTCATGGATTTCCAGCTGTACTCCCTGGCCGCGGCCATTGTCTTCAATAAGATCTTCTTCCCCGACGTCAGCCCGGTCATTGGGCTTATCGCCGCCATGGCAACGTACGGCGTGGGATACGTGGCGCGACTGGTGGGTGCCGTGTACTTCGGCCGCATGGGGGACAGGATTGGCCGCAAGAAAGTCCTGTTCATCACTATCGCGCTCATGGGGGCATCCACCACGCTGATCGGCGTGCTGCCCACGTACGCCATGATCGGCATCTGGGCACCCATCCTCTTGGTGGCACTGCGCCTGATCCAGGGCTTCGGAGCCGGCGCTGAAATCGCCGGCGCCACTGTGATGCTGGCCGAATACGCCCCCACCCGTTGTCGCGGCCTGATCTCTTCGCTGGTGAGCCTGGGCACCAACTCGGGAACGCTCGCAGCCTCAGCCCTCTGGGCCATCCTGGTGGCAGTCCTGTCCGAGGAACAGCTGCTGAGCTGGGGCTGGCGCCTCCCGTTCCTGGCCAGCTTCCTGCTGATGATCTTCGCAGTGTGGATCCGCCGGTCCCTCAAGGAAAGCCCGGTCTTCGAGCAGCGCGCCGACGTGGTGGACGGCGTCGCCCTCTCCAAGGACGAAATCGCCGGACAGGACGCCAAACACCAGGCGGCCGCGGCGGCAGCAACCGGGACCAGCACCATCGAGGCCGCACTGCACCAGAAGAAGGGCAAGTCCTTCCTGATCGCCCTCGGCCTCCGCTTTGGCCAGGCCGGCAACTCCGGACTCATCCAGACATTCCTCATCGGTTACCTGGCAACAGTGTTGCTCATGGACAAGACCATCGGCACCACCGCCATCATGTACGGCTCCATCCTCGGCTTCGCCACCATTCCGCTGATTGGCATCCTGGGTGACCGGTTCGGGCGCCGACCCCTGTACCTGGTCCTTAGCTCCCTCACGGCCCTGTTCGCCATCCCCATGATGATGATGGTCACCAGCGGCAACCCCACGCTGGTCATGGTTGCCGTCATCGTCGGCCTGAACCTCGGCGTCCTGAGCCTCTTCTCGATGGAGAGCGTCACCATGGCGGAGTTCTTCGGCGCCCGCACCCGCTTTACCCAGCTGGCCCTGGCCAAGGAAATCGGCGGCATCCTCGCCACCGCCATCGGCCCCATCCTCGCCGCCACGCTCACCGCCGTCACCGGCCACTGGTGGCCGCTGGCCGCGATGCTCATTGGTTACTCGCTGATCACCCTCGTCTCCGCTGCAGTCGGTCCCGAGGTCCGCGGCCGTGACATGGTCCGCCTGGAGGACGCCGTATGAAAGCAGTAGTGGTCCACGGCGCCAACGATCTCCGCATCGACGAACGTCCGGAGCCGGTGGCCGGTCCCGGTGAAGTAGTACTCGACGTCGAATGGGGCGGGATCTGCGGATCCGACCTTTCGTATTGGCGCCACGGAGCCTCCGGGACGGCAGCGCTGAAGTCACCGCTGGTCCTGGGCCACGAGGTGGCCGGACGGATCGCCCAGCTTGGAGCCGGCGTCGAGAACCTGGAAATAGGGCAGCCCGTCACCGTGCACCCGGCCGAACTGGTGGGCGATGGCGTCATGCCCGGCCGCCTCAGCGGACGGACCAACCTCTACCCGCAGATCCGCTACTTCGGCTCGGCGGCGTTCGATCCCCACACGGATGGCGGGTTCAGCGAGCGGAAAGTTGCAAAGGCCTTCCAGGTCCGCCCGCTTCCCGACGGCGTGGACACCCTCCGCGGGGCGCTGGCCGAACCGTTGGCGGTCGCCATGCACGCGGTCAGCCGGGCAGGGAACCTCGAGGGCCGGGACATCCTGGTCAACGGCGCCGGGCCGATCGGTTCCCTCGTGATCGCGGCGGCTAAGTATGCCGGCGCCAGGAACATCATCGCCACGGACATCAACGACGCTTCGCTGCGGATCGCCAAGGCCATGGGCGCCGACGACGTCCTGAACGTCTCCGGCAACAGCCTTCCTGCGGATGTGGAGCTCGTGTTCGAAGCTACAGGCATCCCGGCGGTGCTGGGCGGAGTCCTGCGCGCCACCGCCCGCGGCGGCACCATCGTCCAGGTGGGCAACCTGCCCGGAACGGCCGCCGCCGCAGCCCTGGGGGACCTTGGCACCCGGGAGATCACATGGATCGGCTCCTACCGGTTCGTCGACGAGATCACCGATGCACTGGAAGCCATGGCCAACGGACTGGACGTCTCCCCGGTCATCACCCATAAGTTCGGCATCGACGACGCCGAAACGGCCATGCGGACCGCCGTGGATCCTGCCGCGGACAGCAGCAAGGTCATGCTCCGCCTCAGCTTCAGCTGACCCCCCACCCAACTAAGTAGCAGTAAGTGCTGTTCTGAACCCCCAAAACGGCACTTACTGCGACCTACATTCTCTGCCCCACCAAACTTTTGAAGGACCACCAGTGAAGATCACCGATGCACGGGTTGTGGTTTCGTCGCCCGGACGAAACTACGTGACGCTCGTTATTGAAACCGAGGACGGCATCACCGGCATCGGCGATGCGACCCTCAACGGCCGCGAACTGGCCGTCGCGTCCTACCTCAGCGACCACCTCTGCCCGCTGCTGATCGGCCGAGACGCCCGCCGTATCGAGGACGCCTGGCAGTACTTCTACAAGGGCGCTTACTGGCGCCGCGGCCCGGTGACCATGACCGCGATCGCGGCCATCGACGTCGCGCTCTGGGACATCAAGGGCAAAGCCGCCGGGATGCCCGTCTACGAGTTGCTCGGCGGTGCCGCGCGTGAAGGCGTGATGGTCTACGGCCACGCTAGCGGCACCACCCTGGATGACCTCAGCAAGGACTTCCAGCACCACCTGGATCTCGGCTACAAGGCCATCCGCGCCCAGGCCGCCGTGCCGGGGCTGGATAAGACTTACGGCATCGCCCCGGTGGACGGAAAGCTGTACGAGCCCGCCAGCGGCAACGTGCCGCAGGAAGACACCTGGGAAACCACGTCCTACCTGGACTTCGCACCAAAGATGATGGCCCACGTCCGCGAACAGTTCGGCTACGGTGTCCACGTCCTGCATGATGTCCACCACCGCCTGACCCCCATCGAAGCCGGCCGGCTGGGCGCCTCGCTGGAACAGTACCGGCCGTTCTGGATCGAGGACCCGACGCCGGCCGAGGACCAGTCCGCGTTCCGCCTCATCCGCCAGCACACCACCACGCCCATCGCCGTGGGTGAAGTGTTCAACTCGATCTGGGACTGCCAGCAACTGATCACGGAACGGCTGATCGACTACATCCGCACCTCCGTTTCGCACGCCGGCGGCATCACCCACCTGCGCCGCATCTTCTCCCTCGCAGACCTCTACGGAGTCCGCTCCGGCTCGCACGGCGCCGGTGACCTTTCCCCGGTGTCCTTCGCCGCAGCCCTGCACGTTGACATGTCCATCCCCAACTTCGGGGTCCAGGAATACATGGGCCACCGCGATCCCGCCAACGAAGTCTTCAGCACCTCCTACAGCTTCGCGGACGGCTACATGCACCCCGGGGATGCTCCGGGCCTGGGCGTAGAGTTCAACGAGGAAGCCGCCGCGCGCTTTCCCTTCGACCCCAAATATCTGCCGGTGAACCGGCGCCTCGACGGATCGGTGCACGACTGGTGAACAACATCCACAACACCTTCGACGTGGTGGTGATGGGGGAGATCCTCGTCGAGGTCGCCACCGACCAGCCGTTCGGCCACGGCGTTCCGGCGCAGCTGGGCATCTCGGGTGACGCCCTCAACGTCGCCGCAGCCGCAGCGTCTGCCGGTGCCACGGTGGGGCTGCTGGCAGTCCTCACCGACGACGACCTGGGCCAGGCCATCGCCGCCCGGATCGCCGAGCTGGGCATCTCCACTGACCTCCTGAAGTTCCGCAAGGGACAGCAGGGCGTCTACCTCGTGCACAGCGACCCCCACGGCGAACGCGAGTTCTCTTACGCCCGCAGCGGCAGCGTTGGGTCCACTTTGGGACCGGACGACGTCGAGCCTCACGTTTTCGCCGCGGCCGGGGCCGTGGTGGCGGGCGGCATTGCCTGCGCCATCTCCGCGACGTCCCGCGCCGCCGTCGTCAAAGCCGCCTCACTGGCTAAGCGCTTCGTGTTCGATCCCAACTACCGGCCCCGCCTCACCTCGGTGGAAGACGCCACGGCGGCACTCACTGAACTTGCTCCGCAGGCCTTCCTGGTCACGCCGTCGTTCCCCGGCGAGACGGATGCGCTGCTGGGCGCCGGGACGGCTGAGGAAGCCGCCGCGAAGCTCCGCTCCCTGGGCACCGCCAACGTTGCCGTCACCTGCGGCGCCAAGGGCGTCCAGCTCGAGGCCGACGGCGTCTCCGCCTGGATTCCCGCCATCCCGGCCCCGGCCGTTGTGGACCAGACAGGCGCCGGCGACGCGTTCGTCGGCACGCTCACTGCACGGCTGGTGCTCGGAGACGACTTCCCGACGGCGGCCCGGTACGGCGCCGCCGCATCCTCCCTGGTGGTGGGCGGCAAGGGCGGCACGGGCCTCATTCCCACGTTCGAACAGACCCGTGCGCATGCCGCCGGCAGCCTGGAAGGAACAGCGCCATCGAACGCCTGAGCCTCACCGCCCTGGCAAGCGCCGGCCACAAGGTTGCCCTGGAGCGGGAGAAGCTGCAGCCCGGCATCGTCCACTTGGGCCTCGGTGCCTTCGCCCGTGCCCACACCGCCGTCTTCACCGAGGACGCCATGCTCGCGGCCAACGATCCGCAGTGGGGGATTGTCGGGGTCACCCAGCGTTCGGACGCCGTGGCCCGGCAGCTCGCTCCGCAGGATGGCCTCTTTACGGTGGCCGAACGCGGCGACGGCGCTGCCCCGGCCCGTATCGTCTCTGGCATCGTTGAAGCCATTTCCGGGCGGGACAACCCGGAGCTGGTGGTGGACCGGATCGGCGCCGCTGCCGCGAAGATTGTCACCCTCACCATCACCGAAAAGGGCTACCGGTTCAACCCGCAAACCCGCACCCTCGACCTGGACGACGCGGAGACCATCGCAGACCTCGGCGGCAGGCCGCCGCTGACCGCGATCGGACAGATCACCCGTGGGCTGCAGCAGCGCTGCCGGACCGGAGCGGGACCCGTCACCGTGGTGTCCTGCGACAACCTGCCAGGTAACGGTGAACTGACCGGCACACTGGTCCGGAACTTCGCCGAAGCCCTCCCCGCCCGGGAAAGCGACGACCTGCTGGTCTGGATCGCGGCGAACGTAGCGTTCCCGTCCACCATGGTGGACCGGATGGTGCCCGCCACCACCGATGCCGACCTGGCCGCCGTCGAACGTGAACTGGGCCTGCGGGACGAAGCCGCCGTCGTCGCCGAGCCGTTCAAGCAGTGGGTCATTGAGGACAATTTCGCTGCCGGCAGGCCGCGCTGGGAGGATGCCGGTGCGCTGTTCAGCAACGACGTCGCCGCGTGGGAATCCGCCAAGCTGCGGCTACTGAACGCCAGCCACTCCATGCTCGCCTACCTCGGCCTGGCCGCGGGCAAGGCGACCATCGCAGACGCCGTGGGCGTGGACGCGTTCCGCACCGCTTGCCGGCGCATGATGCTGGAGGAAGCCCTGCCCAGCATCACCCTGCCTGCCGGGCTGGATGGCGGACAGTACTGCGACGAGGTGCTCCGCCGGTTCGCCAACCCCGCACTCGGCCACACCACCGCGAAGGTGGGCAGCGACGGTTCGCAAAAAATCGGACTGCGCCTGCTGGCCACCGTCCGGGGAACGCTCGACGCCGGGCGCGAACCGAAGTGGGCCGCCCTCGCCGTCGCCGCGTGGATGCACCACGTGGCTGGCACCCCGGCGACGGACCTGAACGATCCCTTGGCGAAAGAGCTGCAGGCGGTCCTGCCCGAAGACCGCACTGCGGACACCGTGGTGCCTGCCCTGCTCGGGTTCCGGCCCGTCGTCGAGGCCTACCTGGCCGGGCACGAAGAATTCCGGAACCTGCTCCTGCACTGGTACCGCATCATCGACAACAACAAGGCTTCCGACAGCAGGCTGGCAAGCCTGGGAAATGAGATCAACCATGGCTGACGCATCCGGCGTCCTCGGCGCTTCACCGGTCATCCCGGTAGTCACCATCGACGATCCCCAGGACGCCGTGCCCCTGGCCCGCGCGCTGGTGGACGGCGGCGTGAAGATCATCGAACTCACCCTCCGGACCCCCTCGGCGCTCACCTCCCTGAAGCTCATCGCCGAGGAAGTGCCGGAGATCCTGGTGGGCGCCGGCACCATCCTCACCCCACAGCAGGCCGACGGCGCCGTGACCGCAGGTGCCCAGTTCCTGGTCAGCCCCGGGGTCACCCCCGCCCTGCTCACCGCAATGCTCTCCACCGGCGTTCCTGTCCTGCCCGGGGTGGCAACGGTGGGTGAGGTCCTGGCCGTGCTGGAACAGGGGCTGGACACGATGAAGTTCTTCCCGGCAGGCCCCGCCGGCGGCCCGAAATACCTCGCGGCCATCGGCGCGCCCGTCCCACAGGTGCGGTTCTGCCCCACGGGCGGCATCAGCCTGGCCACCGCGCCGGACTACCTGAAACTGCCCAATGTGGCCTGCGTAGGGGGAAGCTGGCTCACCCCGGCAGACGCCGTCGAAGCCAAGGACTGGGCCCGCATCACGGAACTGGCGGGCGGCGCAGCAGCCCTCCAGCCCTGACCCATCCCAACTAGGTAGCAGTAAGTGCCGTTTTGGACTCCCAAAACGGCACTTCGCGCGACCTAGTTGGGTGACGGGGGTCAGGCTTGCGCGTCTGCACGCACCTGGGCCTTGTCGTGCTCGTCGTGGGCCTTGCGGATCAGGGCCAGGAACTCGGTTTCGTTCCGGACCAGGCGCTTGTACTTCTCCGGGAGTTTGCGGATCTGGTCCTCCTCGCGGACCATCTTGGCGAAGATCTTGTCCCGCTCCGCCATGTCCGTTTCGTAGTTCAGGTCCACGTACTCAGTGGCGTGCCGCCGCGCCCCGGAAACGGCATTCTTGGCCTTGCCCTTGGGGCTGAAGATCGACGCCAGGATGGTGAGCACCAGCACGCCGAGGATCACACTGAGCGACAACCCGGTGCTGACCTCCACCACATTGACGTGCTTGCCGTCGTTGATGAAGGGCAGCGTGTTCTCGTGCAGGGCGTGCAGGATGAGCTTGACGCCGATGAAGCCCAGAATCACGGCCAGGCCATAGGAGAGGAAGATCAGCCGGTCCAGCAGTCCGTCGATCAGGAAGAACAGCTGCCGCAGGCCCATCAGCGAGAACGCAGTGGCGGTGAAGACGATGAACACGTTCTGGGTCAGGCCGAAGATCGCCGGGATGGAGTCCAGGGCAAACAGGATGTCCGTGCCGCCGATGGCCACCATCACCAGCAGCATGGGCGTCAGCACCTTTTTGCCGTTCTCCACGGTGAAGAGCTTGTCGCCGTCGTAATGCTCCGACGCCGGCAGGAACTTCTTGGCGAGCCGGACCACGAAACCTTCGGAGTCGTCGTCGTGGTTGTCCGGCTTGAGCAGGTTGCCGGCCGTGATCAGCAGGATCAGCCCGAAGATGTAGAAGACCCACGCGAAGCTGTTGATCAGTGCTGCGCCCAGGAAGATGAAGGCCGTGCGGGCAATCAGGGAGAAGACAATGCCGAACAGCAGCACCTTCTGCTGGTCCGCGCGCGGCACCTTGAAGCTTGCCATGACGATCAGGAACACGAAGAGGTTGTCCACGGACAGGGCCTTCTCCGTGACGTAGCCGGCGAAGTATTCGGTGCCCATGGTGGGCCCGCCGAAGAGCAGCACACCCAGCCCGAACAGCAGCGCGATGCCCACGTAGATGGCCGACCAGATGGACGATTCCTTCAGCGTGGGGGTGTGCGCCTTGCGGACATGGAAGAAGAAGTCGAAGGCCAGCAGCCCCACGATTCCCGCGATGGTCAGGGTCCAGACATAAAGAGGAACTTCCACGCGGCGGCCTTTCGTTGGAACGTGTCCCTGAAGCTTACTAAGCAGGCTTCAGGAGTTTATGCTCCAGCACGGCCGAACGCGACAGGGTTTTGTAGCCCTCCTGCTCGAACAGCACGGTGATCACGTCGTCCTCGTGCCGCATCACCAGGCCCTGGCCCCACTCCTTGTGGACCACCGCGGACTGCAGCGGAAACGGATCGTCGGCCGCCGCGGGACCCGGCCCGCCGCCGTCGTCCTTCTTCTTTCCCTTCTTGCCGCCCCCGTTTCCGGAGCCGGGCGCCGCGGATTCGTCCGGACGGCGTGCAGCCTCGGCGCAGGCGTCGCAGTTGTTGCACGGCGCCGGCAGGTCCTCGCCGAAATAGTTCAGCAGGAACTGGCGCCGGCACCCGTCCGTCTCGGCGTAGCCGCGCATCATGGTCAGGCGGGACTGCTCCACGCGCTGCCGGGCCTCGGCGCGTTCGACGGCGGCCGCCGCCAACGCGGGCAGCTTGGTTTTGGCGGCGAGGCGTATCCCGCGCTTGCCTGTGGTGACCGAACCCACCTCCTCGAGCTGGTTCACCAAACCCGTAACCCGGCGGGCCGGGAACCCGGTCAGCTCCGCCAGCGACGACTTGGGCACAGGCCCGCCGGCATCCTTGAGGACCTTCAGCACCTTGAGCAACTTCTCCGGATCCGGGGTGCTGGTGCTGAAGAACTTCCGCAGGCCCAGATCCTCGGAACGATACTGCAGCACCGCGGCGGCAGGTTTGCCGTCCCGGCCGCCACGGCCGATTTCCTGGTAGTACGCGTCCAGGGACTCCGGGATGTCTGCGTGCACCACGAAACGGACCGTGGGTTTGTCGATGCCCATGCCGAAAGCCGTGGTGGCCACCACCACGTCCAGCCCGTCCGCCAGGAAAAGTTCGTGGATGCGTTCCCGTTCCGCGGCGGCCAGTCCGGCGTGATAAGCCTCCGCCCTGAGTCCTTCAGCGGCGAGTTTGGCGGCGTACTTTTCGGTGTCCTTGCGGGTGGCGGCGTACACCAGGCCCTGCCCGTCGCGGGCCAGCTCAGCCACCTGGTGGAGGACGGCGCGGCGCTTGTCCCTGTCCTCCTGGTGGCGGACCACGTCCAGGCTGATGTTGTGGCGGTCAAAGCCGTGAACCAGCACCAGCGGGTCCTTCATGCCCAGCCGTTCCACGATTTCGTCCCGTACCGGGGGCGAAGCTGTGGCGGTCAGCGCTGCGGCGGGCGGGTTGCCCAGCCGTTCCCGCACGGCACCCAGGCCCAAGTAGTCGGGCCGGAAGTCGTGGCCCCAGGAGGAGACACAGTGGGCCTCGTCCACCACGAACAGCGAGACCCCCATGCGCGCCAGGCGCTCCACCGTCACGTCCTTGGCCAGCTGCTCCGGCGCCAGGTAGAGGAACGCTGCCGTCCCGGACTCGGCCGCCTCCCACGCGGCCTCCACCTCGGCGTCACTGTGGGATGAGTTGATGGCGACGGCGGCCCCCTCGCCGAGGTCTGTGGCCAGGCCGTCCAGCTGGTCCTCCTGTAGGGCGATCAGCGGTGAAACCACGACGGCGGGATGTCCCGTTGCGTTGTGGAGGTACCGGGCGGCCACCTGGTAGATGGCGGATTTGCCGTAGCCGGTGGGCATTACGGCCAGGACGTCGCGGCCTTCAACCAGCGCGGACATCCCTGCAAGCTGGCCGTCCCGAAGGTCCGGGAGGGAAAAGGACGAAGCCGCAAGGGCGGCAAGGGCAAGATCGTCGGACATGTAAAACGGGCTCCGCACACCAGAAACCAACGGCCGCTTGCTTCAGCCGTGGTGCCCAGCCTACGCCAGCCCGGTGCCGCCGTCGTGCATCCCTTGACTTCAGCGGATGGCTGAACAAGTGTGGAACGAGCGGAAACCGCCGAAGCAGCCGGTGGTGGCCCGGATCGGCGAGGACGCAAGGAGAACCCATCGTGGTGCGCGAGAATCCCAAGGTTGAAGAGCCAGACGAATCCCAGCTTGAAGTCACCGGACATCCCAAGGCCTGGGCCGCCGGCGTTCCGGGTGTGTACCACTCGATGAAGCCGGCGCTGGAGCACATGGGTGTGGAACGGTCCCGGAAGACGCTTTTGGCGCTGAACCAGAAGGACGGGTTCGACTGCATGAGCTGCGCCTGGCCGGATCCGGGCCACCGCAAGATGTTCGAGTTCTGCGAGAACGGGGCCAAGGCCGTCACCTGGGAAGCTACCCCGGTGGTGGTCAGCAGCGATTTCTGGGCCGAACACCCTGTCAGCGAGCTGCGGCGGCGGTCCGAGTACTGGCTGGGAATGCAGGGCCGCCTGACCGAGCCGGTGTACAAGCCGGCGGGGGAGGACCACTACCGCCCGGTCAGCTGGGAACAGGCGTTCGGGATCCTGGCGGACAAGCTGAAGTCCCTGCCCGATCCCAACCAGGCCACTTTCTACACCAGCGGCCGCACCTCCAACGAGGCCGCGTTTCTCTACCAGCTCTTCATCAGGGCTTACGGCACCAACAACCTCCCGGACTGTTCCAACATGTGCCACGAGTCCTCCGGGTGGGGCATGGGCCAGACCATCGGCGTGGGCAAGGCAACGGTCTCGTACAACGACTTCGAAAAAGCCGACCTGATCATCATCATGGGCCAGAACCCGGGCACCAACCATCCGCGCATGCTCACCGCGCTGGAGGAGGCCAAGGAAGCCGGCTGCAAGATCGTGGCCGTCAATCCGCTGCCCGAAGCCGGGCTGATGCGCTACAAGAACCCGCAAAAGGTGAAGGGCATCATCGGCCACGGCACGGATTTGGCGGACCAGTTCCTGCAAGTGCGGATCGGCGGGGACATGGCGCTGCTGCAGGCGGTGTCCAAACGGGTGCTCGACGCCGAGGCCGCCAACCCGGGCACGGTCCTGGACCACGCGTTCCTTGAGGAGCACTGCGAGGGGCTCGAGGAGCTCCGGGCGCACCTGGCGCAGCTCGATGAGGGTGCCGTCCTGGCGGCCACCGGCCTGCGCCCCGAGGAGATCGACGAACTCGCCGCGCGCTACCTTGCGGCGGACCGCGTAATCATCACCTGGGCCATGGGCATCACGCAGCAGAAGAAGGGCGTGGCCACCATCAAGGAGATCATCAACCTGCTCCTGTTGCGCGGCAACATCGGCAAACCGGGCGCCGGAGCTTCCCCCATCCGCGGCCACAGCAACGTCCAGGGCGACCGCACCATGGGCATCTGGGAGCAGATGCCGCCCGCGTTCCTTGACGCGCTGGGCCAGGAGTTCGCGTTCGAGCCGCCGCGGGAGCACGGCCTGGACGCCGTCCAGACCGTCCGCGGAATGCGCGACGGCGGGATCAAGGTTTTCGTGGGCCTCGGCGGCAACTTCGTGGGAGCCATTTCGGACACCGCGGTGGCCGAGGAAGCCATGGAGAACACAGAGCTTTCTGTCCAGATCTCCACCAAGCTCAACCACTCCCACGCGGTCACCGGTGCCGAGGCTCTGATCCTGCCCACCATGGGCCGGACCGAAATCGATCGGCAGGAAAGCGGGCCGCAGTTCGTCTCGGTGGAGGATACGGTCTGCGCGGTGCACGCCTCCCACGGCACCGTGGAACCAGTGGCCCGGGGCCTGCTGTCCGAGGTGGCGATCATCTGCCGCCTGGCCGCCGCCGTGGTGCAGGACCGGAGCTCCGCGGACTGGGCCGGGTTCGAGAAGAACTACGACCTCATCCGCGACCACATCTCCCACGTGGTCAACGGCTGTGAGGACTACAACCGCAAGATCCGGCAGGACGGCGGCTTCATCCTGCCCAACGGCCCGCGCGATTCCCGGACCTTCCACACCCCCACCGGCAAGGCCATGCTCACGGTCAACGAACTCGAACACGTGGACCGGCCCGAGGGCACGCTGATCCTGCAGAGCATGCGCTCGCACGACCAGTTCAACACCACCATCTATGGCAACAACGACCGCTACCGGGGGATCAAGAAGGGCCGCGAGGTGGTGTTCGTGAACCCGGTGGACCTTGCCGAGCTGGGCTTAGAAGACGGCCAGCGCGTGGATATCCACGGCGTGTACGCGGACAACGTGGAGCGGGTGCTGCGGAACTACCGGCTGGTCTCCTACCCATCCGCCAGGGGCTGCGCGGCCGCCTACTACCCGGAGGCAAACGTCCTGGTACCGCTGGACAGCGTGGCAGAGGGCAGCCAGACGCCGGCATCAAAGGCAGTTATCGTGCGCCTCGAGCCGGCGGTTGTGCTGGAAGAGGAACCCACCGCCGGGGGCTAACCGCTGCCAGGCGCCGGGAGTAACACGCCCCTGGCCCGCACGGACGGCCCTGACCCGCACAACCGGCGCGGACCAGCACCGGTTGTGCGGGCCAGGGCCGGTTTTGTGCCTCCGGGGCTGTCCGGCTACTGAGCGGTGTCGGCCCAGCCTTTGCTGGCCGGGCCGCCGTCGTGCCCGTCCTCGCACAGCTGGAACGCCACCTTCGCAGCCTTATCAACGGCGGCTGCCGCGGCGTCCTTGTTGCCTGCGCTGCCGGTGCCGGCGTGCAGCCCGGCGGCGTAGCCCACCATGAATGTGGTGACCGGCGCGGCGGCGTGGATTACCGAATCGGCGGATTTCCGGGCCAGGTCCAGGAGCAGCTCCTGGTCTACCTTGAGGTCGAGGATCTGTAATGCCTGTGCCAGCCGGTGGCTCCACTGGTCCAGGACCTGAGCCTCGTCGTCGTTGACTGCCATGGTTCTCCTTGCGTCAGTTATCGATGGTGGACATGTTGGGGTAGCGGGCGCCAGCCGTGGATCCTGCCGGTGCCAGCCGGTCCAGCAGCTGGAGGTCCTCCTGGCTGAGCTCGACGTCAACGGCGCCCAGGTTCTCGCGAAGCCGCTCGCGTTTCTTCGTTCCGGGAATCGGCACGATGTGCTCACCCTGCGCGAGCAGCCAGGCGAGGGCCAGTTGCCCGGGTGTGCACTGTTTACCCTCGGCGAGTTCACGGACGCGGTCCACCAGCTCAAGGTTCTTGGTGAAGTTATCGCCCTGGAACCGGGGTGAGTGCCTGCGGAAATCGTCCGCTGCGAAATCCTCTTCGCTGCGGATCTGGCCTGTCAGGAAGCCGCGGCCCAGCGGGCTGTAAGGGACGAAGCCAATCCCGAGCTCCTCGAGGACGGGGAACACCTTGGTTTCCGGCTCGCGTTCCCACAGGGAGTACTCGGTCTGCAGTGCCGTGATCGGGTGCACGGCGTGGGCCCTTCGGATGGTCTCGGCGGAGGCCTCGGACAGGCCCAGATGGCGTACCTTGCCGGCCTTCACCAGCTCGGCCATGGCCCCCACGGTCTCCTCGATGGGAACCGTCTTGTCCACCCGGTGCTGGTAGTAGAGGTCGATGTGGTCCACGCCCAGCCGCTCCAGGCTGGCGTCGCAGGCCCGCCGCACGTAGTCCGGGTGGCCGTTGATGCCAACCCACGAACCGTCCTCGCGGCGTTCGTTGCCGAACTTGGTGGCGATCACCACGGCATCGCGGCGGCCGGCGACGGCCCGGCCCACCAGGCGTTCGTTGGTGAAGGGGCCGTACATGTCCGCCGTGTCCAGCAGGGTGCCGCCGGCGTCCAGGAATTCGTGGATGGTGGCAAGCGACTCCTGCTCGTCGCCCTCGCCGTAAAACTCGCTCATGCCCATGCAGCCAAGTCCCAGGGCAGAGACACTTAGTGATCCGATGGTGCGGGTCTTCATTCGGTTCTCCTCAGCGGTAGAACGTGCTCCGCACCCACCGTGGCAGGGGTGCAAAAGCCCTTGGGTGCAGCGTACGCCCCACTGGCAAGTCCCCAGAAGTGTGCCGTCCCAAACATAGGGTCCGTACCCCTAGACCAGCCCAGCGGGCCTGCCTAGACTGGGCGGACCCCCACCCAGGAACCCGCAGCGACTGGCGCTTCCGGCAAGGAAAGAACGTCCCGGCACGAACGTTCCGGAGACCGAACACACGCCGGGGAGCGCACGATTTCGGTCGGGCCGGGTCCCCGCCTGCGGGGTGCATCACCTATCCAACCATCACGGCCGCCGTACCCGGCAGGCCTGACAACAGGAGAACAGATGACAGGGAACAAAGCCGTTGCCTACAAGGAACCCGGCAAGGTCGAGGTAATCGACGTTGACTATCCCACCTTCGAACTCAAGGACGGCCCGGGCGTTAACCCGGCCAACGTGGGACGTGCGGTCAACCACGGGGTGATCCTCAAGACTGTGGCCACCAATATCTGCGGCTCGGACCAGCACATGGTGCGCGGCCGCACCACAGCACCGCCGAACCTGGTGCTGGGGCACGAAATCACCGGTGAAGTGGTGGAGGTGGGCCGCGACGTCGAGTTCATCAAGGTGGGAGATATCTGCTCCGTGCCGTTCAACATCGCCTGCGGTCGGTGCCGGAACTGCAAGGAGCGGAAGACCGGCATTTGCCTGAATGTGAATCCGGACCGTCCAGGCAGCGCCTACGGCTACGTGGACATGGGCGGCTGGGTGGGTGGCCAGGCCAACTACGTGCTGGTGCCGTACGCGGACTGGAACCTGCTCAAGTTCCCGGACCGGGACCAGGCCCTGGAGAAGATGCTCGACCTGACCATGCTTTCGGACATCTTCCCCACGGGATTCCACGGTGCCGTGACCGCCGGGGTGGGCGTCGGCTCCACGGTGTACGTGGCGGGCGCCGGGCCTGTTGGCTTGGCAGCGGCAACCAGCGCGCACTTGCTGGGTGCCGCCGTCGTGATTGTGGGCGACATGAACGCCGACCGCCTGGCCCAGGCCAAGAGCTTTGGCTGCGAGACCGTGGACCTGAGCAAGGGCGGCCCGGCTGAGCAGATCGAACAGATCCTGGGTGTCCCGGAGGTGGACTGCGGCGTGGACGCCGTGGGGTTCGAGGCGCGCGGGCACGGCAGCAACGCGTCAGAGGCGCCGGCCACGGTGCTGAACTCCCTGATGGAGATCACCGCCGCCGGCGGAGCCCTGGGCATCCCGGGGCTCTACGTCACAGGGGATCCGGGCGGCATTGACGAGGCCGCCAAGAAGGGCGCACTGAGCCTGAGCCTCGGCACGGGCTGGGCCAAATCGCTGAGCTTCACCACCGGCCAATGTCCGGTGATGAAGTACAACCGAGGCCTGATGATGGCGATCCTGCATGACAAGGTCCACATCGCCAAGAACGTCAACGCCAAAGCGATCGCCCTGGAGGACGCGCCAAAGGGCTACGCCGAGTTCGACGCCGGCGCCGCCACCAAGTACGTGCTGAACCCGAACGGCTACCTCAGCTAGGAAGGAGTTTCGGACGGCGGGCGGGCGGCTTCCGGGCCGGCCGCCCGCCTTTTGCGGAAATAAGGCCCCCCTGTTGCGGGTTACGCTTCACAGGTCTTGAACTGCAACGAAGGAGATTTCCCTTGAGCGACACCACTGTCCGTCATAACCCCGAGCGTGAACGTTTCGAGATCCTCGTGGCCGGCCACGTCATCGGCAAGGCCGTCTACAAGGAGTACGACGGCGGGGCCTCGCCGCAGCGGATTTTCTACCACACGGTGATCAACGAGGAGTACGGCGGGCAGGGCCTTGCCGGCAAGCTTGCCACGGTGGCGCTGGATGAGACGGCCGAAGCCGGGATCGGCATCGTTCCGGTGTGCCCGTTCATCAAGAAGTTCATCGGCAAGCACCCGGAGTACGTCGGCAGCGCCGTTGCCATTACCCCGGCCCACTTGGAGTTCCTGGATAACGCGCTCGCCGCCCGGACCCGGGGCTGACGGTCCGCTCACCGGATTTCGACGCAGGACGCCGTCCTCGACGCGCAGCTTCGTTGGCGCACCCTGTATCCGCGGTGCACCGGCGAACCTGCGACTCGGGGACGGTTTTGCGTGTCGGGAGCGCTGGGAATCGCGCTGTCGCCACCCGGTGCAGCAGACTGTTACCGTGAGCAACAACCCCCGGACTGGCCTGGCCGTCGCCGGGCTCAGCCTGGGCACGGCACTGAACCCCCTCAACTCCTCCATGATCGCCGTGGCCCTGGTGGTGCTGCGGGCCGACTTCGGACTGGACGTCGCCGCCGTCACCTGGGTGGTGACGTCCTTCTACCTGGCGTCCGCCGCCGGCCAGCCGGTCATGGGCAGGCTGGCGGACAGGTTCGGCCCGCGCCGGATGTTCATGCTGGGCATGGCACTGGTGGCCGTCACCTGCGCGCTGGCTCCACTTGCACCCAACTTCGCTTTGTTGTGTGTGGCCCGGGCCGTGATGGCGCTGGGGACGGCCACCGCCTATCCCAGCGCTGTGGTGATGGTGGGGGCCATCGCGCACCGCGCGAAGGTGGAGTCGGCCCGCCCGCTGGGCCGGCTGCAAATGGCGAACACGTCCGCCGCCGCCGTAGGTCCCGTCGTCGGCGGCCTGCTGGTGAGCCTGGTGGGCTGGGAGGCGCTGTTCCTGATCAACGTGCCCCTCGCCTTGGCGGCACTGCTGATCGTGAAACAGGCGGCCCCGCCGGACGAGGTCCGGGAACGCGGCAGCGTGGCAGAACTGCTCCGAGACTCGGACATCCCCGGGATCCTGGCGTTCGTCGGGGCATTGCTGTTGGTGATGATGGCCGCCCTGAACGTGGCCCCCGGTTACCGCTGGTGGATGCTGGCCGCGGGCACCGCTGTCGCCGCCCTGTTCGCCTGGCGGGAACTGCGGTTTGCCAGGCCGTTCCTGGACCTGCGGCTGCTGGGCCGCAACAGGCCGCTGCTGCTGGTGTACCTGGCTTTCGCCGTGTTCAGCAGCGTCTACTACTTCGTCTTCTTTGGCCTGCCCCAGCTGCTGCAGGAATCCGGCGGGTACGATCCCGGCCTGGTGGGCCTGCTGATGCTCCCGCTCGCGGCCATGTCAGTGGTGGCAACCCCATGGGCCGTGAAAGCCATGGGGCGGTTTGGCGTCCGGCGGGTGCTGTTGGCAGGAGTCCTGGTCCTGACCGTGGCGGCCGCCCTGATGTGGCTCCTGACCGGCACCCTGGCCATCCCGCTGGTGGTGGTGATGACCGCGCTGATGGGCATCCCCTACGGCACCGTCAGCATCGCCACCAACCAGGGCATGTTCGTTTCCACCCGGCCGCAGGACCGGGGTGTGGCGGCAGGCATCTACCAGACGTGCAGGTACGTTGGCGCGATTACCGCCACGGTGATGATCGGGGTGTTTGCGTCCGGCGGGGTGCACCAGGACAGCTGGGCGCGGATGGTGGTGGCCATGCTGGTGCTCTGCGCCGTGACGTTCGGCGTGAGCCTGTTCTGGCGGCAGCGGACGGAATAGCCTGTCCTGATGGGACACATGACGACCATCGGGAACGCCGAAACCTCCGTCCAGGCCTACGTCTGCGAACCGGCCGCCGGCCGTTTCCAGGAAAAGCCGAAGGGCGGCCTGCTGCTGATCTCCGAAATCTGGGGGATGGTGGACCACATCAAAGACGTGGCAGACAGGTTCGCCGCCGAGGGCTATCTGGTGCTGGCACCGGACCTCCTGACCGATATCGGCATGACACCGGGGGTAGCGGCTGAAGTACTGGAGGGGCTCGCCGATCCTGATCCGGAACAGCGCAGCAAAGTCCAGCCGCGGCTCCGCGAGCTGACCTCGCCGCTGCATTCGCCGGAGTTCGCGGAGAAGGCGGTGGCTGCCCTCCGTGCCTGCTTCGACCACCTGGAGGGCGTGCCCGCACTGGCCGGCCGGGTGGCGGTGGCGGGGTTCTGCTTCGGCGGCACCTACAGCTTCACCCTGGCCACCAAGGAGCCGCGGCTGCGGGCCGCCGTGCCCTTTTACGGCACGTGCGACTTCAGCGAGGAAGAACTCGGCCGGATCACCTGCCCCGTCCTGGCCTTTTACGGCGAGGAGGACAGGAACCTGGTGGACAAACTGCCGCTGGTGAAAGCCAGGATGTCCGGCGCCGGGGTGGACTTTGAATCCGTGGTGTACCCGGGAACCGGGCACGCGTTCTTCAACGACAGCACCCCCATCCGGTACGACGCCGATGCTGCCACAGACTCCTGGCAGCGCACCCTGGCGTTCCTGGAGCGGAGCCTCAAAGAATAGGGGTTCCCAGCGCTTTGAGCTGCGCCGTTCCAGCTATGCGTCCTCAGTCGCGGCGCAACCACACCGCGTTGTCCGGCTGCAGCCAGCCCTCCCTCTCAAGCGGGAAGGCGCTGAAGAGTACGACGCCGGCCGGCAGCTTCACCGGACTGCTCCCCATGGCGACGGCCACCAGGAAGCCGGGGCTGCGTTCGCAGAGCAGGAGGTTCCCTTCCCGCACGTGCCAGGTGCCGCCGTCGTCCGCGGTGAACGTGCCGTCCGCCCACAGCTGCCGGCGCAGCGCGATGGCCCGGGTGGCCAGCGCCAGCATGGAGCCGGGGTCCTGCTGCTGCAGTTCGACGGCGTGGCCGCCCCAGGCGTCCGGAACGGGCAGCCACGGGTCCGCCGGACGCGCTGGATCCGCAGGGGGCAGCGAGAATCCGTGGGTCCAAGCAGGGTCTTCGGTCCAGGGGAGCGGGACCCGGGTGCCGTCGCGCGTGATGCCGCCGCGCGCCCACATCGGGTCCACGCGGGAGTCCACCGGAACGTCCACCTCGGGAAGCCCAAGTTCCTGGCCCTGGTACAGGTAGGCCGAACCCGGCAGGCCGAGAAGCGCCACCAGCGCGGCCCGGGCACGCCTGGCACCGGTATCACCGCCACCGAAACGGGTGGCTGAGCGGACGATGTCGTGGTTCTCGAGAGCCCAGGTGGGTGCCGCGCCGTGCAGCTTCCGGGCGTCCTCCAAGTCGGTGCCGGCAGCCGCCCAGGCCACGGGATCCCAGCCCAGTTTCACGAACGCGAAAGCGAAGGCCTGGTGCATCTCGTCCCTGCGGGTGTAGCGGGCGGCCCGGGCAGGCTCCAGGTTGACCTCGCCCACCAGGAGCCGGTGCGGCTGGTACTTTTCCGCCAGCCGCCGCCACCGCCGGTAGACCTCGTGGACGTCCTCCTGGTCCGAGACCAGCGGGTTGGCACGCAATCCGTCCACCACCGCTTCGGCAGACGGGGCGTCCGGCAGGCCGTCGGCCTTGAAGAGCCCGTGGGCGACGTCGATCCGGAGGCCGTCCACGCCTTTGTCGAACCAGAAGCGCAGGACATTTTCGAAGTAGTCGCCCACAGCGGGGTTGCGCCAGTTCCAGTCCGGCTGTCCGGCCGAGAACAGGTGCAGGTACCACTCGGTGTCGCTTTCGGATCCGGGGTTGGCCCGGGACCAGGCGCGGCCGCCGAACACGCTCTGCCAGTTGTTGGGCGGCAGGTCGCTGGTCACGCCAGGGGACGAGCTGCGGCCCTCCACAAAGTGGAACATGTCCCGCTCCGGGCTGCCCGGCCCTGCCGCGAGGGCCCGCTGGAACAGCGGGTGGGCGGAGGAGCAGTGGTTGGGGACGACGTCGAGCAGGACCCGCAGCCCCAGCGCGTGGGCCTGCTCCAGCAGGGCGTCGAAGTCGGCCATGGTGCCGAACAGGGGGTCCACGCCGCAGTAGTCGCTGACGTCGTAGCCCTGGTCCACCTGCGGGGAGGGCTGGAACGGGGTCAGCCAGATTCCGTCCACGCCCAGCGCGGCGATGTACGGCAGCCGCTCCAGCAGCCCGGGGAGGTCGCCCACGCCGTCGCCGTTCCCGTCTGCAAATGACCGCGGATACACCTGATAGATGACGGCGGACTCCCACCAGGAAGCGGTGACCGGAACTGCCTGGCCGGGGCCGCCGTCGTGCGTCATTTGCCGGCCCCCGCCGTGAGGCCCTCGACGATGCGGCGCTGGAACACCAGCACCATGATCACCAGCGGAACAGTGACGATCACGCCGGCGGCCATCTGTTCGCCGAACGGTGCCTGGAATTCGGTGGCGCCGGTGAACTTGGAAATGGCCACGGTGGCGGTCTGGATCTTCGGATCGTTGATCATGGACAGCGCAATGATGAACTCGTTCCAGCTGTGGATGAACGTCAGGATCGCGGTGGTGAAGACGCCCGGCGCGGCGAGGGGAAGCAGGACCTTCCGGAACGCCTGCCACTTGCTGCAGCCGTCGATCATGGCGGCTTCCTCGAGGTCGAACGGCAGCTGCTTCATGAAGGTGGTGAGGTTCCAGACGGCGAGCGGGATGGCGAAGGACAGGTTGGGGATGATCATGGCCTGGTAGGTGTTGATCCAACCAAGGTCGGTGAAGAACCGCAGCAGCGGCACCACCACGGAGATCCCGGGGAACGTGGACGTGGCAATAATAACGCCGAGGATCACGGACTTGAACCGGAACTCCAGCCGCGAGATGGCGTACGCGGCGAAGATGCCCAGCACCAGGGCGGCCACGGTGGTCACTCCCGCCACGATCAGGCTGTTGAGCAGCGCCTGGCCGAACATGGTGGAACCGTCAAACACCTTGGCATAGTTCTCGAGCGAGAAAGGCTGCGGGAGGAGGGTGTTGTCGAAAATGTCAGCGGTGCGGCGCAGGCTGGAGACCACCATCCAGTAGAACGGCGCCAGGCAGTAGACGATGATCAGCGCCAGCCCCGCGTATACGGACCGGGAGCGCCAGCTGCTCTTGGGCTTGCTGGCCCGCGTTCCGGCGCCACCCGCGGCGGGAGTTTCCGCGGCGAGGCCGCGGAGGTCGGTGATGGTCATCGGGTGGCCCCTGTCTTCTCGGTGGTGTCTGCCGCGCGTGCCTTGCGTTTGGCGCCCAGTTGCCGTGCCCCGGTCACGTCGGCGCCCAGGACCTTGACGAACACGATGGCGACGGCGGCGACGTACAGGAACAGGACGACGGCGAACGCTGAGGCGGACCCGTAGCGGAGCTGGTTCGATTCATCCCAGGCGAGCATGGACAGGGTTTCCACGGATTCCTTGCCCGGACCGATCAGGACGAACGGGAGGTCGAACATCCGCAGGGCGTCGAGCATGCGGAACAGCACGGCCACCAGCAGGGTGGGCTTCACGAGCGGCAGGGTGATGGAGCCAAGCTGCCGCCACCAGCCCGCGCCGTCGATCTTTGCGGCCTCGTACACTTCCCCGGGGATGATCTGCATGCCCGCCAGGACCAGCAGCCCGATGAAGGGTGCCGTCTTCCAGACCTCGGCGATGATCACGGCCAGCTTGGACGCGGTGCCCTCGGCGGTCCAGAGGATCTCGCTGCCCAGCAAGGAGTTGGCGATGCCGTCCGACTGGAAGATCCAGCGCCACAGCAGGCCGGACACGGCGGTGGGTACGGCCCAGGGGACCAGGATGCTGGCCCGCAGGAAGGACCGGCCCTTGAAGGCCCGGTTCATGGCCAGCGCCAGGGCAAGGCCAAGGATGGTTTCCAGCAGAACCGTGGTGACGGTAAAGAACGTGGTGTTGCCGAACGCGTTCAGGAACCGCTGGCCGGACTCGCCGGCAAGCAGGTCCGCGTAATTGGCCAGGCCCACGAACGCCTCGCCCTCGGTGACGTAGCCGTCCGCGTCCAGGCCGGACTGTGCCCGGTACAAGGACTGGTGGATGGCCGAGATGAGCGGGTAGGCGATCACCAGGGCCAGGACCAGGAGGGTGGGGGAGAGCAGCAGGGCGGCCATCCGGCCTTCGCCGGGGGTGCGGCCCGGGGACGGCGGGCCGTGGCCGGCCGGTGGTTTGGCCGGGCGGCGGTGGAGTGTTGCGGTGCCGGTCATTTGGCGGTGATCTCTTCGAGCTTGGCCTGCATGGCCCCCAGTGCGGCGTCCGTGTCCTTCTCGCCGGTGAGTGCGGCGTACGCCTCTTCCTGGATGGCTTTGGTGGTGGTGCCGTACTGGACCACCTTGGGGCGGGGCTGGGCGTTCTGCAGGGATTCGAGCAGCGTGGGGAAGAAGGGCCGCTTGGCGACGACGGCGGGGTCCTCGTAGAGGTCGGCGTAGGCGGGTGCGCGGCTGCTCAGTTCCAGGCGCTTCTTGGCCTGTTCCTCGCTGGTGAAGAACTTAATGAACTCCAAAGCGGTGGCCTTGTTGGGCGTGAACGGGGAGACCGCCAGGTTGCGGCCGCCGAGGGTGGAGACGCCGGTGCCGTCAACGCCCGGGATGGAGGTGACGCCGAACTTGCCGGCCACCTTGCTGGAGCCGTCCGTGGCGCTCAGCGAGGAGTAGAGGAACGGCCAGTTGCGCAGGAATACCACTTTGCCGTCCTGGAAGGCGCGGCGGCCCTGCTCTTCGAGGTAGGTGATCGCGTCGGAGGGGAAGAGGCCTTCCTTGAAGCCGTCCACCAGGAGGGACAGCCCTTCCCTGGCCTCTGGGGTGTCCACGGTGGGCTTGCCGTCGGCGTCCACCACGGTGCCGCCCGCGGAGGCCACGGCCTCGGAGAAGTTCACCGTGAGGGCCTCGTTCTTGTCGAACTGGCCGGTGTAGCAGGACATGCCGGCGGCCTCGGGGAGGGCCAGGATCTTTGTGCAGGCGTCCTTCATCTCGTCCCAGGTCTTCGGCGGGGCGGCGATGCCGGCGGCCGTGAGCAGGTCCTGGCGGAAGTAGAACAGGGCGCCGTCGGTGTAGTACGGGGCGCCCACCAAATTGTCCCGGTACGTGGCGGCATCCACCGTGGCCGGGATCATCTTGTCGGTGGGGACGGCGTCCGCCGGCAGGGGCAGGACCCATTTGTTGGCCGCGAACTCTGAGTTCCACACGACGTCCAGGTTCAGGACGCTGAACGTGTCGGACTTGATTTGCGCGTTCTGGATGAGCTGCTGGCGCTGCTGGTCCGCCGAATCCGGCAGTTCGATGAAGGTGACCTTTTCATCCGGGTGGGCGGCGTTCCATTCCTCGATGCTCTTGTTCGCCGCGCCGGAGGAGTCGCGGGAGGAGACGTAGTTGATGGGGCCCTTGCCTTCGAAGGCGGCCGCGCTGGCGCTCGCCTTCGTGCCGGCGCCGGTGCCGCCGCAGCCGGTCAGGCCGATGGCCGCTGCGGTGGCCAGGGCGGTGGTGGTGAGAATTGTCTGCCAGGTGTGGCGGCGCTGCCTCATGGAGTGCTCCTTCAGGGTTGGTGGGGTGTTGCGGAGTGGTTTTGGGGCGCGGAAAGGTACGACGACGGCGGCACGGGGATGTGCCGGGCGTTGCCGGTAGGAGGGGGTGGGGAAAGTGGTGGTGCGGTTCAGGAAGGGGGCGGCGGGGCGGTGGATCCGCGTTCAATCAGCCGGTGCTGCATGATTTTGGGGCCGAGGTCGCGGGCGCGGAGGAGCTTGGAAACGGCTGTGCGGCCCATCTCCTCAAGCGGCTGGCCCATGGTGCTCAGGGGTGGGTGGACGTGCAGCGAGGTGGAGGTGTTGTCGAAGCCCAGGACGGACACATCGTCCGGGACCCGGCGGCCGCGTTTCTGCAGCTCGTTCACCACTGCGGCGCCCATCTCGTCGCTGACGGCGAAGATGGCGGTGAGGGCAGGGTCCTGGGCCAGGAGTCCATCCAGCCCTGCGGCGCCGCTCTCGTAGAAGAAGCTGCCCGTGGCGGTGACCGGCGCGCATTTCGCTTCCTGCATGGCGCGGAGGTAGCCGCGCTTGCGGGGTTCTGCCACAAAGACGGAAGCCGGGTCGCCGGCCAGCAGCCCGATGCGGCGGTGGCCGATCCGGAGCAGGTGGCGGGTGGCGTCGTAGGCGGCCACCTCGTCGTCGATGGCAACGCTGGGGGAGCCGGACTTGTCCCGGATGGCCACGGAAATGACCGGGATGTTGGGGCCCAGCAGTTGGCGGATCTCCTGGGTGATAACCGCGGAGATGAGGATGACGCCGGCGGCCCGGTACGTGCGCAGGGTCCGCAGGTAGCCGGCGATGAAGGCGGACTTGGCTCCGGTGCGGCCCAGCATGACGGCGTAGCCGCGTTCCTGGGCTTCCTGTTCCACGCCCAGCATCACCGTGGAGGCCAGCGCGTCGGACACCATGGGGGCCAGCAGGCCGATCACCGAGGTTTGCCGGGTCTTCAGCCCCCGGGCCAGGTAGTCCGTCTCGTAGCTGAGTTTCCGGACGGCCGCCTCAACGCGTTCGCGTGTTTCGTCGGAGTAGCCCACCAGGCCGTTCACCACGCGGGAAACGGTGGCAGGGGACACCCCGGCCTGCTGTGCCACATCCCTGATGGTGACCACTCGTTCCTCCTTCCCGTGTGCTGGACAGGCAGCTACGCAAACGGTTTACGTAAACGGTTGCGTAATCTGCCTGAACAACACTAAGGCGAAGGCGAACGGAAGCGGATCTGTTTCGTAAACGCCCTACAACCAGGCGGTAACGAAGCCTCCGCGGGACTGGCCTTCAGCGGACCGCGGTGGCTCCGCGCCGCCGTCGTCCGCGGTGGCTTTGGTGGCGGGCGCCGTGGTACCGGCCAGCGAGATCACCCTGCCGTACGCCGTGCAGAGATCCTGCACCGTGTGCTGGGCGCAGCGCCAGCCAGCGGACTCCAGTATGGACACGGGGTCCGGCGGATCGGCGCGGGCCAGCAGGTCGCTCATGGGCAGGCCGGTTTTGAGGCTGAACTCCTGCAGTTGTGCGTCAAGATCGTCGGTCTTCGGCAGCGGCACGGCGCGCTCGATGACGGCCCGCGAACCCGGCGCGGACAATGCCGCCACTTCATCCAGGACGGCATCTTGCCCGGCGGCGTCGAGATAGGGGAGGAGGCCTTCGAGGATCCAGGTGGTGGGCAGCCCAGGGTCGAAGCCGGCGGCGATGAGGCTGTTCCGCCACGGTTGTGAGAGGTCGGCATCGAGCGTGGCACGTTTCGCTCCGGACGCGGCGGACAGGCCGGCCAGCACGCTGTCCTTGAAGGCCAGGACGTTGGAGCTGTCGATTTCGAAAATCCGGGAGTCGGCCGGCCACTGCAGCCGGAACGCCCGGGTGTCCAGGCCCGCTCCCAGGATCACCGTCTGCACCGTGGCGGCGTCCCGGAGGAAGTCGTCGATGAATCGGGTGCGCAGGCCGATGTAGATGGATGCCAGGAGCAATGGCTGCTGCAGGGGCGGTGCGTCCTCGGGGTTGGCGGGCCACTGGGTTGGCATCTCCACGTGCGAGTTGGCGGCCCGCACCAGTTCCGCCGCGAACGGATCCACCACCAGTGGGTCCGGCCGGGACGACTCGACTGCCCTTCCTGCCGCCACGGCCAGGGCCGTCAGCGGGAGCCCGCGGTCCTGGAATTCCGTACCCCCTGCGTTCGCCACGGTGTGCCCTTTCGTCGGTAGTGGCACCATCGTTGCACCGGGACCCCGTGGCGGAAACAGAAACTTCCGAATGTCATCTCAGGGCGGAAAAACCTGCCGAAGCCCAGGCTGGCACCCACGCCGAGCGCCGCCGTCGTGCTTCCCTGCCGTGGATCAGGTGTACATCAGCGAGCCCGGCGTGGTGAGCTTTTCGCCGGTCTCCAACCAGGTCTTCAGGCCGGAAAGGATCATGGGCCAGCCGCCGTAGAGCTGGTCGTTGGCGCCTTCGCGGAGGTCGCTGTGCGTGACGGTGAGGTGGCAGGAATCGCCCACGGGCTCGATCTCCCAGGTGACCTTCGAGGTACCCTCGGCCTTGACGTCCTCGCCCCAGAGCGCCCGCATGGTCTGCACCAGCCGGCGGGGCGGATCGACTTCCAGGTTTTCGCCTTCGCCCAGGATCTGGCCAGCCTTGGGGTTGCCCATTTCGAAGCGGCCGCCGGGCGTCCAGTCCGATTCCAGGGTGTTCCCAAACTGGTACTTGCTGCGGATGTCACTGTCCGTGATGGCTTCCCAGAGCTTCTCGGGCGTGGTCTTGATATAGATCTCGAAGATTTTTTCCATGGGACTTTCCAATCTGGATTTGAGGTCGCTGAGGGCAGCGGCCCATGGTTCTGCGTATTTGCTGACCCAGCGGTCGTGGACCAGGCGGATGGGAACGGGGTTCAGGAAGTGCAGCTTCTCACGACCGCGGCGGCGGGTGACCACCAGGCCTGCGTCCTCCAGGATGCGGAGGTGCTTGGCGATTCCGAACCGGGTCATGCTGAACCGTGATTCAAGTGCGCTCAGGGTCTGGCCGTCCTCGCGGAACAGCTCATCGAGCAGGTCCCGGCGGGTGGGGTCGGAGAGTGCTTTGAACACGTCGTCCATGCACACCATGATAGGTGACCATATAGTCACCTATCAAGGGTCTGGCCATCTTCACTTTGCGAGCCCGGTGCATTCCCGCCCGGTTACCTGCCCGCCCACGCCGGCTCGCGCGGGCAGATCTGTGCAATAGCCGGGGCTGCTGCGTGCCCGGGCCGGATCAGGAGGCAGTAACTGGGCGGGAACGCACGGCTGCGGCTGGAAGTCACGGCCCCAGCGGCAGGAACACCAGGGCCAGCAGGGCCGGGACGGTGGCGGCGAGGGTTCCCGGTAGGCTTTCCCAGCGCCTGGGGTAGTGGCCCTGCAGGTCCGCCAACAGCATTGTGGGCGCCGTAAGCACCATGTTCAGGCAGCAGTAGACCACCAAGGTGTACCCCACCACCGGTTCGCCGATGTTCACCGCCACCAGACCGGCCACTACGCCGAGGGCAATCACCAGGTTCTTGTACCCGGTGGGGATGGCCCACATCATCACGGCCGGCACGTTCTCCGGCGGGGTGCTGAGGAACTTCTGCGCCCACCGGCTGCGCCGCAGCAGGAAACTCTCCACCGGGAAGACGCCGACGTAGATGACCACCGCCAGCACCGCGAAAATTTGGGACATGATGTTCATGCCGGAAGGGTAGGGCCACCGGAACCAGGCAGGCCATCCCCGGATTGGGGGATTCCGCGCGGTGCCGGCGGGCCGGATACTGGACCTATGTGGGAGGAGCGCGCTGAGCGTACCCGGCGTGACATTGCCGCGCTGGCCACGGACGGACTGGACCTGGCCACCCTGTACACCGCCGCCCTGGTGCTGGTGCGCAAGTCGGTGCCGTTCGATCAGGCCTGCTGGGCCGGCGTCGACCCCGAATCCATGGTGATGAACTCCGTGACCAACTGGCGGCCGTGGCCGGTCACTGATGAATACGCTGTCCGGTTCGCGCAGTCCGAATACCAGGGGACCGAACCGAACACGTTCGCCCAGCTCATGCGCCGGCCGCGGACCGTGGCCCGGATTTCGGATGCCCCACACAGCGAGGTGGCCGGCAGCGTCCGGATCAACGACCTGCTCCGGCCGCTGGGACTGGTCCATGAACTGCGCGGCGCGTTCCGTGCGGACCAGTCATGCTGGGGCGTCGGGAGCCTGTTCCGTGAGGGGACTGCGGATTTCAGCGACCGGGAGGTGGAATTCCTTGCGGCGGTGACGGCTGCGCTCGCAGCGGCCACCCGCATCGCTGCCCGCTCGCACCACCGGCTGTGGCAGCAGCCTGACGGGCCGGTGATTGTGCTTGCCGGTGACCGCGGTGAGCTGCGTGCCGCCACCCCGGCTGCGACCACCTGGCTGCACGCGCTGGAGGAGGCGGCCCCCGGCCAGTTCAGTATGGTGCTCTACGCGGTGGTGGCGCAGGCGAAGGCTTCGTCTACCGGGACGGCAAGGACCAGGATGCGCGACGTCGATTCCGGCTGGGTGATCCTGCAGGCCAGCCGCCTCATCACCGGCGACGATCCCCAACAAATGGTGGTGACCGTGGAACCTGCTACCACCCGCCAGTTGCTGGCACTGCTCCTGTCCGCGTACGGGCTCACCCCGCGGGAACAGGAAGTCTGTCTGGAACTGATGGCGGGCAGCGCCGGGGCGGATATTGCCAGCCACCTGTTCATCTCCCCGCACACGGTCCATGACCACCTGAAATCCATCTTCTCCAAGGTAGGTGTGGGCAACCGTGGAGAACTTGTCGCCAGGCTGACCGCCACTGGGTAGCCTTGGGCGCATGCAGAAGATTTCGGTTGAAGCGCTGGCCCGCCAGCAGCTTGAGGCGGCATTGTCATCCTCCAGCGGCCGCGCCGCAGACACCGTCTACGGCGGCCACGAAAAGATCCTCCGCCAGTCCGTGATGGCACTGAAAGCCGGGACGCGGCTCAGCGAACACCAGAACCCCGGCGACGCCACGGTATTTGTGATCCGCGGCTGCGTCCGGCTGCTGGCAGGTGAGGAGTCCTGGCAGGGCAAGGCCGGGGACCTGCTGATTGTCCCGCCCGGCCTGCACAGCCTTGAGGCCGAGGAGGACTCGACCTTCCTTTTCACGGTGGCGAAGTACCGCGCATAGCGATCCGCATAAAGTACGACGGCGCCTGCCGGACTTCCCCCAGCGGAAGTCCGGCAGACGCCGTCGTGCTTGCGCCGTGGAGACTATGCCCGCGGGGCGTAGGCCTTGGGGAGCTTCAGGCCGCGTTCCTCCATGAGGGTGCGCAGGCGGGTGGGGTAGTCGGTAATGATGCCGTCCACGCCCAGATCCATCAGTCGCGCCATGTCCGCCCGCTTGTTCACTGTCCACGGAATGACCGGCACCCCGAGCTCATGGGCTTCGGCGATCATCTCAGGGGTGACGGAGTTGAATGTGGGCGAAATGACGTCGTACCCCTGGGCGGCCGCGGCCTTCGCGAGCGAGCCGTCGTAGTCGTCGATGTCGATACCGCCGAGCACCGGTGCCGCCCCCGGCTTGCCCACCTGCATCCAGGCGTTGCCGCTGGAAAGCGCTACCAAAGTCAGCTCCGGGGCGAGCTCCTTGGTGAGGTTCAGCGAGGACCAGTCGAAGGATTGGATGGTGGTGCGGTCGGCGGCGCCGGAGGCCAGGACCTCCGCCACTACGGCCTTGGTCAGGGCCACCATCCCTACGCCGCCGGGCTGACCGTCCTCCACTTTGGTTTCGACGTTGAAGCGGACCTTCTTGGCGTTGAATTCCTCGGCGAGGCGGTAAACGTCGCGCAGCTCGGCGATCCGGTTGCCCTCGATGACCTCCTGCTCGGGGTAGCCGGGCAGCTGGGTGTAGCCGCAGTCGAGAGTCTTGACCTGGGCCAGGGTCAGTTCGGCCACACGGTCGCCGACGTACGGGAACTCCAGGTCCCCCGCAGTGGCCGGGGCGGTGTCCGCGCATTTGTTTGCCTGGATAGTGTCGTCGTGCCAGACGATGATCTTGCCGTCCTTGGTCAGGTGCGTGTCCAATTCCAAGGTGGTGACGCCGAGCTTGAGGGAGTTCGAGAATGCGGCAAGGGACTCCTCGGTCCACTCGCCACGGCCGCCGCGGTGGGACTGAAGGTCGAAGGAGCCGTTGCGCTCGTTGGATTTGATGGCGGAGCTTGCGGTGCCGGCAGCGTTCGACGACGACACGCCGGCTTCGGAGGCCTGGGTACCTGCGGCGCTGGCCGGGGAAGCGATGGCGGCGGCAAACAGGGCGGCGGTGGCCGCAGCAGTCAGGACTGTGCGCATGGGGATGGTTCCTCCTGGGATGACGGGTGCCGGCGTTCCGGGCCGGGTGACCCGTCAACGCTAGGAGGGCCAGGTTGCGCGCTTGGGGCGGCGGGTTGGAGCGGAGGTTAACAGCGCAAGTCCCGGCCGGCTGCTCCCCATGCTGGGAAGCCAGTGGGGGAGGCCCGATTGAGAAGCACTCAGGCGGGGTCTTCCACCTTGGCGGCCGCCGTGTCACTAGTCGGGTCACTCGACGCGTCCACGGTGGTGTTTCTGGTGTCACCGGGCGTCCGGATCGGCCGCGGCTCCAGCCAGGTCCGTTCCCGGGGTCCCGGCGGATAGGCGTGTTTCTTGCCGGCGATGGTGATCACCAGGGCGGCCAGCACCGGCAGGGCGGCAGCCACGGGGACCAGCAGCGGTCCGCCCACCACCAGTGCCCCCGAGCCGTACAGGGCGCCAACGGTGATGCCCAGCTGGATGGTCAGCACCGTGAGGCCGTTGGCCGCTTCGCTGTACTCGCCGCCGGCGCGGAGGATGGCGGACTGGTTGTAAATACCGATGGCTCCCAGGCCTGCTCCCCAGACGGTCATCAGGACCAGGGCCAGTGGAAGGCTGCCCACCGCGAGGGGCAACAGTGCCATCGAGACGGCGATCGCCGCCGTCGTGACCATCAGGGATCTCCGCGGCCGCGAGTCCACGGTGAGTCCGGCGATCCAGATGCCCAGCAGGCCGGAGGCGCCGAGCACGGTGAGCGCCAGGCTTGTGGCGTACTCGGGCAGGGCGGCTTCACGGATGAACGGCGCGATGTAGGTGAACAGCGCGAAGTGGGCAAGGACCAGCAGCGGCCAGGCCGTGGCCACCGCCTTGACCCCGGGTTCGGCGATGGCGCGCCGGATGGACGGCCGGGCGGTATCGGAAATCCGCTGAACGCGGGGCAGCAGGAAGAACGCCAGGACAGTGAGGAGCAGCCCAAATCCGGCAAGGACCAGGAACGCCGACCGCCAGCCGAGCAGCCCGCCGAGGGCCGTGCCCACCGGCGCGCCGATGGCCAGGCCCAGGCTGTTGCCGCTGAAGACGATGGCCAGCGCCTTGCCCACCTGGTTCGCCGGAACCACACGGGTCACGAACGGCGCCATGGTGGTCCAGAGCAGCCCGTGGGCCAGGCCGCCCACCATCCTGGCGATCATCGCCGTCGTGAAATCCGGGGATAGCCCCACCCATGCGTTGCTGGCCGCGAACGTCAGAACCAGCCCCACGAGCAGGGTGTGCCGGGGGATCCGTGCCAGCAGCCGGGCAACCGGCACCACCGTGACCACGATGACGGCAGCGTATGCCGCGGCGAGGTATCCCGCCACGGGTTCGGACACGTTCAGGCCCGCGCTGATCTGCGGCAGCAGGCCGGACGGAAGGAGTTCGGTGGTGATGGCGGTGAACGCAATTGTGGCCAGGACCAGCAGGGCGGCGTAGGGAAAACGGGCAGGGGCGGGCACGGAAGTCGCGGAGGACATGGGGGAGCGGATCCATTCAAGGGGGAGAGGTGGAATGCGGCTCGCTGGCCGGACAATTCCTGCCTTAAATTTACAGGATCCGGGGTCCCGGAATCGACATGATGACGGCTTCGGAATCGCGTCCGAAGGGTGGTCACGGCAGCCCTCCCCGGGCGGCAAGACAGTACGTTGATAGGACCGTCATGGCGGCTACCCGCAGTGGCGCCGTGGCGGCCTGTTCAGGGCTGCCTGCGGACTCCTATGCTGGGTCCATGTCTACGTATGAGGTCCACCGCAGCGCGGTCATCCCTGCCGCCCCGGAAGATATCTTTCCCCTGGTCAACAGCTTCCGCGAGTGGGGAGCGTGGTCCCCGTGGGAGAAGGTGGACCCCGGCATGAGCCGCCGCTACTACGGCCCGGCGTCGGGTGCCGGCGCGGGCTATGAATGGAGCGGCAACCGGAAGGCCGGCAGCGGCACCATGGAGATTGTCGAGTCGGCGCCGTCCAGCACCATCAGCATCCGCCTCCAGTTCACCAAGCCGTTCAAGGCCCTGAACCCCACCACTTTCACGTTCACGCCCGTCCCCGGCGGCACCGAAGTTACGTGGAAGATGACCGGCGAAAACAAGGGCGCAGCGAAGATTTTCGCCATGTTCATCAACATGGACAAGATGGTGGGCTCGGACTTTGAACGCGGCCTCACCTCCCTCGCCTCGGCCGTGGCGGCAAAGAAGCAGAGCTAAGGCCTTTTGTGGGCACCGTTGATGACGCGCTCGCGGAATTGCCCGAGCCCAGCCGGAGCTGCCTTCAGCACGTTGTGGCGGTGGCTCGATCCGTGGCGCCGGAGGCCACCGAAGGCGTGAGTTACGGGATGCCCGCGCTCAAGCTCGACGGCAAGCCGCTGGTGGGGGTGGTGGCCGCAGCCAAGCATCTGTCCATCTTCCCGTTCTCGCCGGCGGTTGTGGAAGCTGTGGCCCACAGCCTGGGCGGATACTCGCTGTCCAAGGGCACCATACGGTTCACCGCGGAGCGGCCCCTGCCGGACGCCGTGGTGGAAGAGATCGTCCGACGCCGGATGGCTGAGATCCGGCTATAACCGCATAACCGGCCCTGGACCGCATAACCGGTGCTGGGCGGCACCGGTTATGCGGGCGAGGGCCGGTCGTACTGATCGCTCGGGTGCCGGGCCGGCGCTGCCCCGGACTATTCCAGGTTCAGGTAAGCAGCATCTGGACGGTGTTGCGCAGGGTGGAAGCCACCAGGTGGTCGTCCAGTTCCGATACCTTGTCGCAGAAGATCTCCGGGCAATAGAAGCCGTCAAAGCCGGTGGCTTTGCAGGCATCCACCCATTCCTGCAACGGGATGTCGCCAGCTCCAGTCCAGACATTGCGCGAAATTGACTGGTCGGGGACTTCGCCGGCGGGCACGTGCAGGCCGTCGCAGACGTGGACGGCAGCAATCATGTCCCCGGGCAGCGCCGCGACGTCCTCCGGGGTGTCGCCGGCGGCCCAGAAATGCCAGAAGTCGACACACATTTTCACGTTGGGCCGCTGGATGGAGTCGAAGATCTGCAGTGCCTGGCTGACCCGGTTCACGGGGGACCACGCCAGTGGCTCCAGGTAGAGGCCCACGCCGTAGTCTGCTGCGATGTCCGCCGCCAAAGCCACCCGCTTCGTCGTTTCGGCCAGAGCGTCCGGTCCGTCCAGGCCCAGGGCGCCGCGGAACCGCAGGTCTCCGGGAAGGAGCGTGCCGGCACGGAACTCCTTCACCACGCGGACGTCAACCGGGCCGGTACACATCTGCACGTAGGGTGAGCCGAGCACTTGGGCTACCTCTGCCAGCCGGGCGGCGTCGCGGATGAAATCCTCGTGGGGCGCTTCCTGAAGGGCGCCCACACCGGAGACCGGGAAGCCGTCCAGTGCCGGCAACAGATCGTGGGCCGTGAAGCCGGCGTCCAGGAAACGGAACAGCTTGGGCGTCTGGAGCTCAACAGCGTCAAACCCCGCTGCTTTCGCCACGGCGATGTCCCGCAAGGTGGTGCCGTGGAACGCGGCGGTGGAGTTCATGGAGATTTTCATGCGGGTCCTTTGAGCCGATTAACATCACTGTTAGAGCGCTCTAATTTAGCGCATTTGAAACTTTGTCATGACAAATGCGGCAGTGTCAACGGAGGGGCACTGGGAATACGCTGCGTCGGGGCAAGCCCCTGCCGTCGGCCTGTCCGGGCGCCTACGCTGGCCCCATGGCTGATACTTTTGCGTCCCTCGTGGACATGTTCAAGAATGTGGGCGTCACCAGGGCCTACGGCACGCCCGTGAATGTGGGGGGCCAGGAGGTCATTCCGGTGGCGCTGGTGTCGTTCGGCTTCGGCGGCGGCAGCGAGCCAGGCGACGGCGCATCCGGCGGTGGCGGCGGCGGAATGGTGATACCGGTGGGCGTCTACACCACCGTCAACGGTCAGACGGTCTTCCAGCCGAACACCCTTGCCTTGTTCGCCTGCCTGGTGCCGCTGGTGGCGGTCACCGGAACCGCGGTGAGGCGCGCCATTGCCGCGGCCCGGAAATAGTGCTGCAGCCCGCCGTCGTTCTCTTCCGCCATCCGTCTGGACGGGTGCCGGCGTCGGGCATTCCATGGCACGCGCCGGACCGGATATTTCCCTATTTCGCTCTGGCCAAAGCAGTTCCATAATGGCCTCATAGGCTTCGGGGACCCTCTCCGCCAATGAGACCTGTGACGGCCGGGCGCAGGAGAGTCCCAGGTGGCAGCCCCGGTGTCGGCGCAGCGGGCGGTCACGCGGCCCGCCAGATCTCCGGCAGGGACCTCTCGGACCGTTAACGGGGGAGAGCACCGCCATCGCAAGATTGCACCAAGGAGATTTGTCATGCTCAAGGATTCGCAGGTCATGGCAGTATTGCCTGCCAAGGACATCGACCGGGCACGGGAGTTCTACCGCGACAAGCTGGGACTCGAACCCAGCCAGACCATCGAAGGCGATAACCTCATCTACCAGTGCGGCAACGGCACCGGTTTCCTGCTCTACCAGACGGACAATGCCGGCACGGCGAAGAACACCCAGATGGGCTGGGGCGTGGCGGATGTAGAGAAGGAAGTGGAGGAACTGCGCGGCCGCGGCGTGGTTTTCGAGGACTACGACATGCCCGGGCTTAAGACAGAGAACGGCATCGCCACCATGGAAGGCATGGGCCAAGGGGCTTGGTTCCTCGACAGCGAGGGCAACATCCTCAACATCTCATCGATGCCGATGTAGCCCACCGGTCCACCACACAGCAACGCACGACGCCGGCCGCCGCCTCCCGCGGTACCCCCCACCCCGGGTGCCGGGCGGGCGGAAGGCCGGCGCCGCCGTCGTGCGCGTCCTTCCGGCAGGTTTCCCTGCGGGTCAGCCGGTGATGATCTGTTCCCGCAGGATGTCCGCGTGGCCGCAGTGCTGCGCGATCTCCCGGATCATGTGCAGGTACACCCAGCGCAGGGGGAGCGGGCCGCGGCGGTTGCCCCTGACCACGTCATCAAGGTCAAGGCCTGATGCCGCCTGCCGGGATGCCTCGCACGCCTGGCGGTAGGCGTTCCGGATACTGGCAATACTGTCCTGACGGTCGAGGATGAAGGATTCGTCCGGGGTGGCCGGAATGCCGATTTCGGCGCGGGAGCGGCCGGTGATGGCTTCATCAAACCAGACCCTCTCAACGAAGGTTGCGTGCTTCACCAGCCCCAGCAGTGTGGTCCTGGACGGCACCAGGGACCGGCGGGCCTGCTCTTCCGTGAGGCCATCCAGGCAGGCTTCCAACATGGCGCGGTGCTGGTCCAGGAACGCCTCGAACTGTGCGCGGGCGGGCTGGTCGATGACGTCGTCGGGCGTCAGGGAGGAGACTGCAGGCATGGCTGCAGTATGCCACGGTCTTCCGGGATGCCGTGGCCGGCGCGGCAAGCCCCCCCTATAACCGGCCCCCAGCCGCATAACCGGTGGTGGGGAGCGCCGGTTATGCGGCTTCGGGCCGGTAGTGTTCCGGGGAAGTGACCCAGGGGCACGGTGGTCAGGCTGCGGCTTCGCGCTTGCCGCTGAACGCGATGCGGACGGCCCTGCGGAGGCTGAGCTTGCTCCGGCGGCTGACCACAATCACGGCGGCCAGCCCGGTCAGCAGGACCACCAGGCCACCCACCGCCACGGACCAGCGGGCACCGAATTCGCTGCCGATCCAGCCGATCAGCGGTGAACCCACAGCCGTTCCGCCCTGCAGGATCGCCAGGTAGAGGGCCAGCACCCGGCCGCGGAACTGCGGTTCCACGGAGAGCTGGATGCTGGTGTTGCAGCTGTTCAGGAACGTGATGGACGCCAGGCCCACCGGAATCAGCACGGCGGTGTAGAGCCAGAACGACGGCGCCACGCTGGCTACCAGCGTGAAGATTCCCAGGCCCAGGGCGCCGCCCAGCAGGAACCTCAGCCGGGGCCGCGCGCGCCGGGCGGCCAGCAGGGCTCCGGCCAGGGTGCCGACGGCCATGATGGAGCCGAGCAGGCCGAACTCGCCCGGCCCGGCGTGGAATTCGGTGGTGGCCATGAGGGCGTTTGTGATGGGGAAGTTCATACCAAATGCGCCGAGGACCCCCACCAGGACCATGATCAGGACGAGGTCCGGCCGCTGCTTCACATACCGCATGCCCTCCGTCACCTGGTGTTTGCCGCGCTCTGCCCGAACAGTGGGCACAAGCTCGGAGGTGCGGATCAGGAACAGGGACCAGATCACTGCGGCGTAGCTGGCGGCGTTGAGCAGGAACACCGGCCCGGTGCCCACCCAGGCGATCAGGACGCCGGCGACGGCCGGACCCGTGAGGCGGGCGGTGTTGAAGGACGCTGAGTTCAGGGCTACGGCATTGGAGATGTTGTCCTGGCCCACCAGCTCCGACACAAAGGACTGCCGCGCCGGGGCGTCAATAGCACTGGCAATGCCCAGGCATAACGCGGCGAGGTAGGCATGCCACAGCTGGGCCGTACCCGTGACCACCAGAAGGCCGATGGCCAGGCCGGTGATGCCCATGGCCAGCTGGGTCCACAGCAGGATGACGCGTTTGCGGTAGCGGTCTGCCAGGACTCCGCCGTAGGGGCCCAGCAGCAGCATCGGCAGGAACTGCAGGCCGGTGGTGATGCCAACGGCGGCGCCGTCATGGTTGGTCAGGACGGTGAGCACCAGCCAGTCCTGGGCGATGCGCTGCATCCAAGTGCCCACGTTGGAGACCAGGGCACCCCCGGCCCAAATCCGGTAGTTGCGGTTTTCGAGGGCGCGGAACATCTGGCTCATTTGCCGCTCATTTCCTGCATGATGCGTGCGGCCCGGCTGAGGATGTCCCGGTCTTCCGCGCTCAGGCCGGCCACGCGCTGTGCCAGCCAGGCGGTGCGCTGTTCCCTGGCCTCAGCGAGAACCTCCCTGCCGGCATCGGTGATGTCGATTCGGACCTGCCGGCCGTCGTCGGGATGCTGGGTCCTGGTGACGAAGCCCTGCTCGGCAAGGGCATTGACGATGCGCGTCATGGACGGGGCCTGCACGTGCTCGCGGTCCGCGAGCTCGCGGAGGGTCCGGGCGCCGTCACCGTGCAGGACGGCGAGGACGGTGTACTGGCCGGGGGTGATGACTTCACCGGTGGCCTCGACGCGGAGCCGGCGCGAGGTGCGCATCACGGCGGTGCGGAGGTCGATGGCTAGGGTGTCCGGTGTGATTTGCGGAGTTTCTTTGGTGCTGGTTTCGGTGGGGGCCATATGGGCGGGTGCGCCTCCTGGAGCGGTCGGCTCATCATTTGCTTAGCACTGCTAATTAGTTCTGCTAACTATCATCCTCCTTTTCGTTGCTGGCGGCAACCGTTTTTGCTGTGGTTCTGCTAACGTCCGCCACGGCCCGCGGGAATTGGCACAATGGTCAGCGTGACTGGGCGCAGAACTGACCGAATCCGTAAACCTCAGCAGGCCTGGAAATGGGTGCTAAACCTGGTGGTCACCGTCCTGGTGGTCCTGCTCGGACCCGTCATGTTCGTCGTCGGAAATTCCATGATCGGCGCCGACGAGGAACTGGAACGCACCGGAGTCCATGCTGCGGGCACCATCGTGCACTTCGACGATGTCACCAAGGCATCCCAGCGCAGGATCAAGGTGGAGTTCTACGCCGGCGACGCCTCCGTCCATGCCACCTTCGCGGCTGTGGATCACGACCAGCACCCCGTGGTGGGCGGTGAGGTGAAGGTGGTCTATGCGGAGCAGGATCCCGGCCGGGCTATCGTGCTCGGCTACGAAAGCGACGGCGTCTGGTTCCGTGGGGCCGGCACCATGCTGATCCTGATCTTTGGCGGGCTGGGTGTTGTGCTGGTTTTCGTGTTCCTGCGGCGCTATTTCAAGAAGGCCGCCCGGAAGCCGGTTGTCTGAGAGTACGGCCGCTCTGGCCGCTCCTCCGTGACAAGCGTAGGCTCGGGTCCACCATGACCGAACAGCAGCCCTATGAAGTGATCCGCCGCTATCCACACTTCGAGCTGCGCCGCTACCCGGACTATGTCGTTGCCGAAGTGGCGGTAGCAGCGGACTTCGACCGGGCGGGGAACGTGGCCTTCCGCCGCCTCTTCAACTACATCAGCGGGAACAACAGGGGCGGTGCCAAGCTGGCCATGACGGCGCCTGTTGTCCAAGAGGCCGGGCAGTCCCAAAAGCTGGCGATGACCGCGCCGGTCATCCAGAGCGGCCCGCTCTCCGGGGGCGGCGGATCTGCGGAGTACGTGGTGGGTTTCGTCCTGCCGGCCGGGCTGACGGCTGAAACGGCTCCGGTCCCCACCGATCCAACCGTGAAGATTCGGGCGGTGCCCGGCTCGCTGGCCGCGGTGCTGCGATTTTCCGGCCGCGGCTCCGAGGCAAACTTCGAGCGCAGCAACAACGGACTTCAGGCGGCGCTCGGTCTCGCTGGACTCACGCCCGTGGGGGCACCCCGGTTCGCCCGGTTTGATCCGCCTTTCAAGCCGTGGTTTCTCCGGCGCAACGAAGTGGTCCAGGATGTGCTGCAAGCGGACGGGACCTGACGGCGGGTCCTGACTAGGCTGGGGCCATGGATTATGTGCTGCGCCAGGCCACCCCGGATGACGCCGAGAACGTCGTGCTGATGCATACCGCCGCGCACGAGGAAAGCTACGGGCACCTGCTGTCGCCCGGCTTCTTCGCTGAACGGCGACGGTCCGTCCCAGAACGCGTGGCCCGCCGTCGGCCGTATCTTGACGTTCCGCACCCGCGGATCCTCGCCGAGGACGCCAACGGTGAAATTGTGGGCCTGGCCGATGCCGGGCCGCCGCGCCATGAGGATGCGCCGTTTCCCTTGGAGCTCTACTCCATATTCGTCCTGGCCAGGGCGCAGGGAACCGGACTGGGAACAGCTCTGCTGGCCGCCGCTCTCGGCGACGCTCCGGCATACCTTTGGGTGCTTGAGGACAACCAGAAGGCGCAGGCTTTCTACCGCCGTCAGGGTTTTACGTTCGACGGCGGACGCGGCCACCTTCCGCCCGAATGGGAGAGTGTGCCGGAATTGCGGATGGTCCGGGGACTGCCGGAGATCTCCTAGCCCGCAGGTTCCGTCACCAGCAGGTCTCCCACTTCGCAGTCCAACGCAGTGCAGACTGCGGCGAGGGTGGAGAACCTGATGGCCTTGGCGCGGTCATTCTTCAGGACCGAGAGGTTCACCAGGCTGACGCCCACCCGTTTGCTGAGCTCGGTCAGCGTCATGCCGCGATGCTCCAGCAATTCATCAAGCCTGCAGTGAATGCCCGTGGTTTCCTCCGCCGGCATCAGACCAGGCCCTCGGTGTCTTTCTGCAGGCGGCCGCCGAACTGGAAGACGCCGGCGATGAGGATCAGCGCGATTCCGGCCACTATGGGCAGGAGGCTGATGTTGCCTTCGAAGATGACGCTGCCGGGCTCACGCCCCGGGTTCAGGCCGACCGCATCAGCCAGTCGGGTCCTCGCCAGCTGATCCAGCACTTGGCCCGCAGTGCCGGCAAGGGCAAGGGCGGCCCCACAGGCGCCGATGATCCATACCGATCCCCTGGTGAACAACGTCTGGCTCCGCAGCCGGAACGCCAGCAGGAACAACATGGCCAGGACCGCCAGGACGCCAACCTGGGTCAGCGCACCCGCCCACGCCAGTTGCCCGGCTTCGGCCCCGGGGAGGACTGGAATAGTCGCCTCGACGGCGGAGAAGCTGGCTTCCGCGCCCAGCTCCAGGCCTGACGCTTTCCGGGTGGGCTCCACGGGCAGCGTCAGCGTGGCTGGCCCGGAAAAGAGGCCCGCCATGCTGATGACGGACACGACGCTCGAGCCGGCCGCGATCACGGCCGCGCCGACCATCAGCACCAGGGCATCCGTCCTGGACACTACCTCGCGCTTGATGTCCCTGGACGGGCGTCCGGTGTGCTTGGCCAGCTTCATGTTTCCCCCAAGAGTTATCGAATTTCGTTATTAACGATATTCGATAATCTAGCTGGAGTGCCAGCTGTCGGTCAATCCTCCGCGGCTGTTGGCGGCTACGCTGTGTGCGCCTCCCTGACGGCCGGCGGAGTCGCTCCCTGGAGCACCCAGCGGTTGCCGTCCGGATCGGCGAAGTGGGCAAAGAGCACGCCGCCCATGTCCTGGACCTCGCTGACATCAGCACCGCGGTCTACGAGTTCGGCACGAAGGGCTGGCAGGTCGGGAGCCACGAGCTGAAGGCCCTCCAGGCTGCCCGGCTCCATGGCGGTCATCCCGGTGCCGATGACTACTGACGTAGGCGAGCCCGGAGGAGTCAGCTGCACAACGCGCATTCCCGGGAAGTGCTCCACATCGTGGTCCAGCACGAAGCCCAGCTTTTCGGTGTAAAACGCTTTGGCCCGGTCAACGTCGGACACGGGAACCTGGACAACTTCAAGGCGCATCTCCATGCGGGCCACTCTACCGTCGCGCCAGTGCTTTCGCGGGGGAATTTTATGAAGGCTGTGCGCGGGAAACTTGCAAATGTTAACGCCGATTATTGGAGTGCTAAGGACTTTCCTCAAGATCGAATCAAGGCTGGCGCAATGTTGCCCGAGCATTGGCTGACAGGCCGCATTTGGGCCCGCCCCCGGAATAGGCTCAGCGACGACGACTTTGTCGGGCTTAGCAGCAGGCCCGGCAAGTGCGGGGCCGCAATGAATTGGGCCCTCAAAAATGGGGGAAAATGTCCGAGTATCCGACCCTTCCGGGGTCATTTCCGTCTGCGCCGGCACCAAAACCGCCGCAGAAACCCCGCGCTTCAACATTCATTGTTGGCGCCCTTACCGCATTGTTTATGCTGCTTGGCGCTTTGAGCGGCGGCGTGGGCGGCGCGCTGATCTTCCTGGCCATTTCTGTAGCTCTGACAGGCCTTTACGTTCTGGTCACGGGCCGGCGCTCGTGGGCCTGGCTGCCTGCACGACGCAGGGCCGGCGCCGTTGCCCTTGGCACAGCATTCGCCCTCCTGTTGGCCGGCGGTTTCGCCCTGCCGCGTTCCACTTCGTCGGACCTTGAGGCGGCCGCGGCGGCGGGCACGGCGAAGGAAGCGCCCTCGACGGCGAGCGCCGTACCTTCGGCGGCAGCATCGCCGTCGTCCGCCCCCACTCCGCCGGCATCGCCGCAAGCCAGCGGTGAGCCCCTGGACCCGGACACGCCGTACGCTCTGGCGTCCGGCGTGGCGGCCGCGGCGCCGAACGCCCAGCCGGCCTTCGCCACGAAGGCGATCGACCTGCTGGCAACCCTCGCCGTCAAGGGCAGGGCGCCGAAGACAGGTTACGACCGCACACTGTTCGGGCAGGCCTGGCTGGACGTGGACCGCAACGGCTGCGATACCCGCAATGACATCCTCAAGCGGGACCTGACCGGCGTCGCTTACGTGAACAGCGTGCCCTGCAAGGTGAAGTCGGGAACGCTGGCAGATCCCTACACGGGCACCACCATCAGCTTCGTCCGAGGTTCCACCACCAGCACGGCGGTGCAGATCGACCACGTGGTGGCCCTCAGCGACGCCTGGCAGAAGGGTGGCCAGCAGTTGAGCAGCGAGCAGCGCACTGCGTTCGCCAACGATCCGCTGAACCTGCAGGCTACGGACGGTCCCACGAACATCAGGAAGGGCGACGGCGACGCCGCCACCTGGCTGCCGCCGAACAAGGGCTTCCGGTGCGACTACGTTGCCCGGCAGATTTCCGTGAAAGCTACCTACTCGCTGTGGGTGACCCAGGCAGAGCATGACGCCATGGCCCGGATCCTGGCGGACTGCACCGGGCAGCTGGCACCTACTAACCAGCAGGCGCCCATTGTGGCTGAACCTGCGCCCGCTGCGCCGGCACCCGCCGCCGTGCAGCCTGCGCCCGTTGCACCCGCTCCTGCTGCACCGGCTGCTCCCGCCCCGGCCCCGGTGGCCCCGGCTCCCGCCGCTCCTGCTCCTGCACCTGCCGCGCCTGCGCCCGTTGCACCCGCCCCGGCTGCTGCCTACTACCCGAACTGTGCTGCCGCGCGGGCCGCCGGAGCTGCACCGCTGTACGCCGGGCAGGCCGGATACCGCTCGGCCCTGGACCGGGATTCAGACGGCATCGCCTGCGAATAGTCCCTCTTCGTTTCCGGCTTTTGACTTCATCCGCATCACCAACAACATCGCATTCCTAGGGGGAATCATGAACAACCTGTACGCTGCTGCCCGCCCCAAGGCCGGACAGCTGAAGAAATCGCTGGCCATGGCCGTGCTGGCAGGGCTTTTGCTGACCGGCTGCGGCGGCAAACAGGCGGCAGTGGAGCCGGCCTCGGCTGCCACTCCTGCAGCGAGCGCAACTGCCGAAGCCGCCGTCGCCGTTCCGGGCGTCGTGGGTATGACGCTGGACAAGGCGACAAAGCAGCTCGAGGACCTCGGGTTCAAGGTTGAGGCCGTGGACAGCGTTGACGGCAAAACCATCATGGTGAAGGCGAACTGGCAAGTGCTGACCCAGGACCCCGCCAGCGGTACCAAAGCGGCCAAGGGTTCCACTGTCCGTCTGGGGGTGAAGTCGCTCGAGAAGATCGCAGAGGAAAAGGCTGCAGCGGAGAAGGCAGCCGCAGACAAGGCTGCTGCCGAAGCTGCCGCGGCCGCGAAGGCTGCTGCCGACAAAGCCGCGGCGGACCAGGCAGCCCAAGCAGCTGCTGCGCAGGCCGCAGCTGATCAGGCCGCGCGTGACAAGGCCGCTGCAGACCAGGCCGCAGCCCAAGCGGCTCAGCAAGCCGCAGCGCAGGCGGCCCAGCAGGCTGCGCAACAGGCACAGCAGGCGCCCGTTGTGCCCGCGGCACCGGCCTCCGCCTATTACGCCAACTGTGCTGCTGCCAAGGCCGCAGGTGCCGCACCCGTCCGAGCGGGCTCACCCGGCTACGGACGGCACCTTGACCGCGACGGAGACGGCATCGGCTGCGAGAAGTAACCACGCCCTTCCTCCGGAGCCGTTGCTCTTCGGCCTGAGTCCCGACAGTAACCGGTGCAATCGGGGGACGCCCGGAGTATCTTGTGGTGCATGCGCAGCAACGTAGCGGGCGGAAGCAACTACAGACGGATACTTGCGGGACTGGAGACGGCGGGACCCCTGGACGCGGTGGTGGACAGGGCTGAACCGGTGGCCAAGCACCTCATGACTGACCGCCGGGTCAGGTCCGCCGTCCTGGGGGAAACAACAGGAATTCCCCTGCACGGCATCCTTACCGACCTGCCGTTCGGGGCCTGGTGGATGGCCATTTTCCTGGACTTCTTCAAGGACGACGGCTCCCGCCAGGCCGCCAAACGGCTCGTCGCACTGGGCGTGGTGGCCGCCGTACCCACCGCCCTCACCGGTTGGGCACACTGGACCACCAAGGACCGGCCCATCCAGCGGGTCGGCGTCGTGCATGCCGCAGTGAACGCCGCCGCCGCCGTCGTCTACCTGGCCTCGTGGACGGCACGCCAACGCGGCTGGCACAAATTGGGCATACGGCTGGCACGGGCCGGAGCGGTCCTGCTGCTGGTCAGCGGGTTCCTGGGCGGGCACCTGAGCAGCGGACGCACCGCCAGTAAAGGGCAGTAACCACCGGGGGGCGCGAAAAGCAGATGCCGTGGAAACCCGAATAACGGGTGTCCACGGCATTACTGCGTCTCCGGGTGCCGGGTGGCCGAAGGAGCCGGTCAGTGCTCGGACATCTCCGGCATCAGCCCCAGCTGAGACAGGAACTCCACCTGGTCGAAGTAGAAGCGGTGCTCTGTGATTTCGCCGTCCTTAACGGTGGCGATGTCGCAGCTCTTCATCCTCAGCTGCTTACCGGTGGCCGGGAGGTTGTTCCCGGACGGGTGGGGCAGCGGACCGGTGTTGGTTCCGATGATGGTGCCTTCGTCGATGGCGACGTTCCCTGATTCATGCCGGGCGGCGTGTTCGTAGTGGACATCCGGCATGGCATCCCAGAACTGGAAGAGGTAGGCGGTGATGGCGTCCCGTCCCCGGAGCTCGCCCCTGTCCGGGGTGTAGGCCACAGCGTCGGCGGCGTAGCATCCGGCCAGCGTGTCCTTGTCTTTTTGGTCCATGGCCGTGGTTAAGCGATCCATGACTTCGCGTGCCTGTCCCATATCGACCTCCATTTTTGGGCGGCCTTCCGGAAGCGGAGGCCGCTTCGTGGACTGGCTTCTGCTGCTGTAGGAGCCGCTTTAATTCCACCGCCGCCGCGACCCCCGGTCAACGGCTGGGACTACCCAACAGCGGCCGGTGAATCGCCCCTCTGGCGTGCAGTCACATTCCGTTCGGGGCTGCCGCGCAAAGCCGGATCCACGTGGGCGCGCTAGTCTTGCCACACCACGCCGGAACGCGTGACCTGGGAGCAGCGGGCAGGGTTGTAATGAGCTGACCGACCCGCCCGCGAGCCGAGGAAGCCGATGCACCAGGACCACCAGACAGCACCGCCGCGGCCGCGGCGCAAGAAGACCCGGCACCCCCGGTTTGCGGTAGGGGACAGGGTGCACTTCGCCGAAGGGACCACCACCGGCACGGGCACTGTGGACGCCGTCACCTCCGACTACGCGATCGTCTGGGTATGGACGGATGAGGGCCAGGGCCGCCGCATGTTCCTGCAGGGCTGCGGCAGCATTGTCTCGTCGGTGGCGGCCGAAGAACTGGACGACGCCGGCGCCTGAGCAGGTGCCGGCGCTGCGGACGCCTTGATGCGCGGCCCGTCACGCGGAATGATGGCGCGCATGGTTACCTTCACCGGATCCGATGACCTGCGCGGTGCCGCGTTCTCCGACGTGAGCCTCCGCGGGGCGCGGTTCGTCCGGAGCAGCCTCTCCGGCGTCGTGATGCGCGGCGTGGAGATTGACGGCGCGGACATCGACTCGCCCTGGCTGTTGGAGGACGACAGGTCCCTGTACGTGAACGGCGTGAACGTGGCTCCGCTGATCGATGCTGAGCTCAACCGGCGGTTCCCCGGCAGGGAGCTTCGGCGCGCCGCAGATCCTGCCGGCCTCCGTGACGCCTGGGACCGGCTGCAGGAAACGTGGGCCGCCACCACCCAGCGCGTGGCGCAGATGCCGCCAGGAGCCGAGGACGTCTCGGTCGACGGCGAGTGGTCATTCGCGCAGACACTGCGGCATTTGGTGATGGCCACGGACAAATGGCTGCGCGGGCCGGTCCTGGGCATCGACAAGCCGTACCACCCGGCCGGCGAACCGAACGCCGAGTACGAGACGGACGGACTGGACATGTCCGTCTTCCAGAAAACCAAGCCCTCCTACGGCGAAGTGCTCGAGGTTCGGGCCGGTCGCGTGGACATGGTGCGGGACTTCATCTCCGGCGCCACCGCCGAGGAGCTTCAGGCGACGCATCCCGCACCGGACGAACCGCGCTTCACCGTCACCACCCTCGACTGCCTGCACGTCATCCTGCACGAGGAATGGGAACACCACCGGTTCGCGGTCCGCGACCTTGACGCGATCGCAGCGGAAGCGCCGGGCCGCGATTGAGCAGCACGGTTAGACAGCAGGCCTGAGCACCAAAACCCGACATCGCGGGCAGCACGCGGATTACGCTTCGTGCGCTCCCTTGGCTGCGGGCTGGCGCCTTGAGACGAGCACCGGGCCTTTGGCATGGTGAAGGATGGCGTGCGCGGTGGAACCGATGCTGCCCTTGATCACTCCTTGTCCTTTGGTCCCGACGACGGTTAGGCGGGCGGCCTCGGCAGCGTGCAGGACGGCGCGGGGTACCGATGTGTCGGTGAGGAGCTGCTTCTCCACAGTGAGTTCAGGGGCGAGCTCCCGGGCATTTGCGACGGCGGCGTCGAGGAGTGCCTCCGCTGCGGCGCCGGGGTCCACAGGATCGCGGACCAGCCGATAACCGGACGGAACCGTTTGGACATGAGCGATGACGAGCCGGGTACCCTCTGCCGCAGCCGCGCTGCAGGCATCTTCAAGTGCCGGTGAACTCAAATCGTCGACAGCCACCAGCACGGGGCCGCCCGGATCGCCGCCTTCCCGGATCACGGCAACTGGACACGGCGCCGTAGCTGCCAGTTCCAGGCTCACGGAACCGACCAGCAGTCCCATGAACCCTCCCAGCCCGCGGCTTCCCACCACCAGCAATTCCTGGTCCGCCGCGATTTTGGGAAGTTGCACTGCGGGGCTGCCGGACACCAGGCTGGTCCGGACGTCGACGCCCGGGGAGGCCTGCTTCGCGTGCCCAACACCCTCTTCCAGCGTGATTTCGGCCGCCCGCTGCAGCCCGCTGTCCGCGATCCCGGGAACCGGGCCAAGGTTCTTCGTCAACAGCGGCCACAGCGTGCAGTGCACCAGGTGCAGCGGAACCCTCCGCAGGGCCGCCTCCCGCGCCGCCCACCGGACTGCAAGAGCCGCCGGCCCAGAACCGTCATAGCCCACCACGATCGATGTGGATTCCACAATGCCCCCGTTCTCCGGTACCGGCCGCCACTCCGATGTGGGGTCCGGGTTGTTCGCCTATGCCGATCCTAGGACAGGCCGGCTCGGGGACCAGTGCCAATGTCCCCTACGGCGGGGCACTTTCATGCTGAACGACCAACTACAGCGACCGGACCAGCGACCGTCCTACGGTCAGGCCGGTGAAGAGGCAGCCGCCCAGGAACGTCCCCTCCAAGGCGTTGTAGCCGTGGGCGCCTCCGCCGCCGAACCCGGCCGCTTCCCCGGCGGCGTAGAGGCCCGGAACAGGGGAGCCGTCCTGGCCCAGCGCCTGCCCGGAGAGTTTGGTCTGGATCCCGCCGAGGCTCTTGCGGGTGACCACGTGCAAACGGACAGCGATGAGTGGGCCCGCGGCAGGATCGAGGATCCGGTGCGGCTTGACGGTGCGGAAGAGCCGGTCGCCCAGGAAGCGGCGGCTGTTGCGGATGCCCGCCACCTGCGCGTCTTTGGAATAGGGGTTCCGCACTTCGGCGTCCCGTTCTTCGATTTGCCGCCGAAGCTGCGCGTAGTCCAGCAAGGCCTCGGCGGTGAGCCCGTTCATGCCACGGACCAGGTCCGCCAGGTTGCCGGCCACCACGAAGTCGGCGCCGCGCTCCTTGAAGGCCTCGATGGGACCCGGTGCACCCTTGCCCAGGCGGCTGCGGAGCAGAAGTTTGAGGTCGCGGCCGGTGATGTCCGGGTTTTGTTCGGACCCGGAGAGGGCGAACTCCTTCTCGATGATCCGCTGGTTGAGGATGAACCACGAATGGCTGTGCTGCTGGATGTCCGGGGTGGTGCGCAGCAGCCGGAGGGTGCCCAGGGTGTCGTAGCCCGGGAGCCCGGGTGCGGGCAGCCGGCGGCCCAGCGCATCGAACCACAGGGACGACGGTCCGGGCAGGATCCGGATGGCGTGGTCCGGCCAGATGGGGTCCCAGTTCCGGATGCCCTCGGTGTAATGCCACATGCGGTCGCGGTTGACCAGCCGCACCCCGGATCCCTCCGCGATGTCCAGCATCCGCCCATCCACATACTCCGGCACTCCGGTCACCATTTCCTCCGGCGGCGTTCCCAACCGTTCCGGCCACCAGCGCCGCACCAGGCTGTGGTTGCCGCCGATCCCGCGGCTGGCAACCACCACCGCCTGTGCCCGCAGTTCGAAACCGCCCACAACGTCCCGGTTGGACGAAACACCGCGCGGCGAAGCATCCGGCGCCAGAACGGAGCCGCGCACCCCGGTGACCGCGCCGCCGTCGTACGTCAAAGCGTCCACCCGGTGCCGGAAATGTAAGCGGACGCTTCCCGCAGACGCCGCCGCCCGCGCCTTGTCCGCGAAGGGTTCGGAGACGCCGGTACCGGTGCCCCACGGGACGTGGAAACGCGGCACGGAGTTTCCGTGCCCGCCCGCACGGCCGTCCCCGCGCTCGGCCCAACCCACCAGCGGCGTGAACCGGATGCCCTGCTGGTGCAGCCAGGAACGCTTCTCGCCAGCGGCGAACTCGACGTAGGCGCGGCCCCATTGCTGCGCCCACTGGTCCTCGGCGAGCGGTCCGGCCAGGCGGTCCCACTGCGCCGAGCCCTGCCAGTCCTGCCAGGCCAGCTCGAAGGAATCCCGGACGCCGAGGCGGCGCTGCATGGGACTGTCCACCAGGAAGAGCCCGCCCAGGGACCAGAACGCCTGGCCGCCCAGGTTGGCTTCGTTCTCCTGCTCAACGATGGCCACGCGCTTGCCGGCACGGGCCAGCTCGTTGGCCGCCACCAGCCCTGCCAGCCCGCTGCCAATGATGATGACGTCAGCGTCCATCCGTATATCCGCCCTGGTCGAGAGGTAAGTGAGAGTGCAGCATCAACCTACAGCGGCGGCAGAATAGGGTCATGGACATGCTGAAACTGGTCGCCCCGGATGTCTCCTTTTACGGTTCCTTCGCCGAATCGCACCGGGAGTGGGCCGGTACCCATCAGGACGGTGCCGGGCTGTTCGCGGGGGACGATGTCAGCAGCCTGGCGGGTTTCGAGGCCTGGGTGGGCAAGCTGGGGAACGCCGAACAGGCCGACGGGACTGGCGGCATTGTTCCGTGCACTTACTGGTGGATCACCAAGGGTTCCCGGTACGTGGGGTCCATCGCATTCCGCCATTACCTCACGCCGGCGCTGCTGAACTCGGGCGGCCACATTGGTTATGGCGTCCGCCCGGCCGACCGCGGCCAGGGCGTTGCCACGTGGGCACTGCGTGAAGTCTGCACCCGCCTGGCTGAACGGGGTGAACCGGACCGCGTCCTCCTGACCTGCGACGATGACAACGCTGCCTCTGCCCGGACCATCGAACGGTGCGGGGGCAAACTGGAGGACGTCCGACCGGATGACGACGGCGGGCGCCTCCGTCGGTACTGGATCGATCTGGCCCACCGAGCCTAGGAGGGCGCCGCACGCACCCTCCGCACCCGCTGGTGCCAGGCCGGGGGAGCGCCGCTCACCGTGAATCCTCCACCACTCACCGCAGGAATCCTACGTTTGCTGATCATGTGGCGGAGGATGGCCGGAGGCGTGTTGAGGTGCCAAAAGGTCCGAGGGTAGGGCCAAAAGCCTCTGGACTGCCGGACACTGACGTCTATCGAGCAGGGGAAATCATCCATGGGCTTCCTGGACCGTGAAAGAACCATCGCGCCGGCGGGTTTCAATCGCTGGCTGGTGCCGCCGGCGGCGCTCGCCGTCCACCTCTGCATCGGCCAGGCCTACGCCACCAGCGTGTACAAAACAGCCCTGGTCAAGCATTTCGGCGCCAGCCTCACCGAGATCGGCCTGATCTTCTCCATTGCCATCGTGATGCTGGGCCTGTCCGCCGCGATCATGGGCACGTGGGTGGACCGGAACGGCCCGCGCAAGGCCATGTTCACCTCGGCCATGTTCTGGGTGGGTGGCTTCCTCATCGGCTCGTTGGGCATCTTCACGCACCAGCTGTGGCTCGTCTACCTGGGCTACGGTGTGGTGGGCGGCATCGGCCTGGGCATTGGCTACATCTCGCCGGTGTCCACGCTGATCAAGTGGTTCCCGGACCGGCCCGGCCTGGCCACCGGCATGGCCATCATGGGCTTCGGCGGAGGTGCCCTCATTGCCAGCCCGGTGTCCACAGCGCTGCTCAAGGCGTACGACCCCAACTCCGGCGCCCAGGGCTGGGTGGCCAGCGGCGATGCCGTGGGCAAGCTCTTCCTGACCCTCGCCGTCGCCTACCTCGTCTACATGCTCTTCGGCGCCTTCACCATCAAGGTCCCCGCGGACGGCTGGCGGCCGGCCGGGTTCGACCCCGCCAAGGTCAAGGCTGCCAAACTCGTGACCACCGAGAATGTCTCCGCCAAGAACGCAGTGAAGACCCCGCAGTTCTGGCTGGTGTGGGTGGCCCTGTTCTGCAACGTCACCGCTGGCATCGGCATCCTGGAGCAGGCGGCACCCATGATCCAGGACTTCTTCAGGACGTCCGACGGCGCCTCCGCGGTGAGTGCCGCCGTCGCCGCCGGGTTCGTGGGGCTGCTGTCCATCGGAAACATGGCGGGCCGGTTCGCCTGGAGTGCCACCTCGGACATCACCGGCCGGAAGCGCATCTACATGCTGTACCTGGGCGTCGGGGCGGTGCTGTACACGGTGCTGGCGCTGGCCGGATCCAGCACCACCATCCTGTACGTGGCGCTGGCCTTCCTCATCATCTCGTTTTACGGCGGCGGTTTCGCCACCGTCCCCGCCTACCTGCGCGACCTCTTCGGCACCTTCCAGGTGGGCGCCATCCACGGCCGGCTGCTGACCGCGTGGTCTGCTGCCGGCGTCGCCGGACCGCTGATCGTCAACGCCTTCCTGGATGCCCAGGGCAAGCCCGGCCAGCTGACCGCCGCGTCCTACCAGCCCGCCCTGCTGACCATGGTGGCTCTGCTGGTGGTCGGGTTTGTGGCGAACCGGCTGGTCAAACCCGTCAGCGCACGATTCCACGAACCCCGCCCGGACCGCGAACGCCCGCACGAACCCGCCATGGAGGCCTAAGATGAGCAACAATTCCGCTTCACCGGACGACGCAGCCGTCAACACCGCCACCGGGAAGCTTGCCTTGGGCTGGGCACTGGTGGGGGTGCCGCTGGCCTACGGCGTCTACGAAACCCTCACCCGGGTGGCGGCCCTGTTCGGCTGAGCCTTCCGCATACGACGGCGGCCCGCGCCTTTGTCACGCTCAGCATGCTTTTAGAGCACCAACGACGGCGGGGCCCTGGTTTTCCGGGGGTTTGCTCGCCGCCGCCGGGCCGAAAGAGTGCTGCGCGTGACGCCTAATCAGGCGCTTACGACGCCGGCTCCGCAACAGGAGCCGACGCCGCCGCATCCTGCCGGGTCACCGCATTCCAACCCACCAGGGCCACGAAGAGTGTGATCAGGGCGGTCATCAGCACTCCGAGGCCGATGTGGATCTGCAGCAGCACGGTGCCGAGGGCGGCCCCGGCCATAATGAGCCCCACCGCCGCGAGCCGCCGGCCCCAGAACGGATGCGTGCCGGCACCCAGACGCGAATCGGCGGCCAGACCGGTGATGGTGGAGGTGACCACCACGGTGGACACATCCTTGACGTTGAGGTGACGTGCCGTGGCGGCCTGGACGCCCATCGCCACCGCCAAGACGCCGGTGATTGCGACCGTCAGCGGCTCGTTGTTCCGCGGTGTCACACCGCTGAGCAGGGCTATGGCCACGGCCGCCATCACAACGCCCACGCCCCCTAGCAGCCCGGTGGTGCGGTGCGTCCAACCGGACTTGATGATGCGCAGGGTCCGCCCAGAGACCAAGGCGCCGGCCATGAATCCTGCCAGCGCCACGATCGGCCCCAGGACCGGCAGGTTGTCGCCGCCCATCAATGCCATGCCCAGGATCACCACATTGCCGGTCATGTTCGCTGTGAAGACGCGGTCCAGACCGAGGTAACCCACCGCATCGATCACCCCCGTGGAAAATGTCAGCATCAGCATGAGCACCAGGTGCAGCCGGGACGGGTCGGCGGGGAAGAAGCGTGCGGGCATGCGGTGGCCTTTCGCGGGTCCGGGAACGGGGGAGGCCGGTTGGCCGGCTTTTCCAGTATGCGCCCGTGTCACGCAGAGCACGCTTTTAGATGACGCACGACGGCGGAGCCTTGGTATTTGCTGGGTCTGCCGCCCGCGGGAGGGCCAAAAGTATGCCGTGTGTGACGCCGGGTGCGCCGAAGCGGAGGCGGGTCAGGCAGCCCGCTCCGCCAGCCGCCGTCGTAATACCAGCGAGGTCAGCCACGTGACGAGGCTGCAGGCCGCGGCACCCCAGAGAATGTCCGTCACGGCCACCAGCGCCGTGAAGTCCTTGAGGACGGCCAGCCCGGTAAGGGCCCACGTGGCGTAGGTGAAGAACCCGAACAGCGCCGCACCGGTGACCCGCTGCTGGAGGCTGAGGTCGGTGCTGTTGGGCCGGACTCCGAAGTGCACCATCCCGGCCACGAAGATGACGTAGAACAGGACGGCTGCCACGAAGTTGGTCTTCTCCGCGAGGATGCCCCCGATGGCCGATTTGTACAGCGGATTCGCCACACCCAGGATCCACACCACGTCCAGTACTGCGAAAATGAGGGCGGCGACGGCATAGGCGGTCAGCCAGTTTTTGGTGCGGTGGCTCATGCTGGGCTCCTGGAATCGGGGGACGGCTGCATTGGCAGTTCGGTGCCGCCTGCGTGTCCGGACGGGTCCACCCATACAAATCCGGTTTGGCTCCGAAGACTGGGTGGGCGGGCAGACCGCGCCGCGCAGCAGCGTGCGGCAGGCCAGGGGAAAGGACCTTGAAGAATGAAGGACAAGAGCCGTAAGGCGCTCATCAGTGTTGGGCTCGCGGTGGTGGCCGCGGTGCTTATTGCCTGGGCGGGCAGCCAGGGCGGGTCCGCTATCGGTGGTTACCCTGTGTTCGCACTGGGTGTGGCGGCCGCAATGCTGATCCAGTGGCTGGTGTTCATTCCTTCTTTCGCGAAGCAGACCGAGAAGTTCTACGACCTCACCGGCGCCCTGACCTACATCTCCATCACGGTGTTCCTGGTGCTGGCCAGCCCGGGAATCGATGCCCGCGGCATGCTGCTGGCGGCAATGGTGGTGCTGTGGGCCCTCAGGCTGGGCGGCTTCCTCTTCCTGCGCGTCATGAAGCACGGCAAGGACGACCGCTTCGACGAGCTGAAGCCCGATTTCTCCCGCTACCTCAACACCTGGACCCTGCAGGGCCTGTGGGTGGTGCTGACCGCGGCCCTGGCCTGGGTGGCTATCACCTCGGACAAGAAGGTGGGCCTGGACGGGTTCTTCTGGGCTGGCCTGGCCGTGTGGATCCTGGGCATCACCGTGGAGATCATCGCCGACGTGCAGAAGACCCGGTTCAAGAACAATCCCGACAACCAGGGCCGCTTTATCTCCACGGGACTCTGGTCCAAGAGCCGGCACCCTAACTACTTCGGCGAAATCACGCTGTGGGTGGGCGTCGCCATCATCGCCCTGCCCGTGCTCCAGGGCTGGCAGTGGGCTGCCCTCGTCTCGCCGGTTTTCGTCACCCTGCTGCTCACCAAGGGCAGCGGCGTCCCGCCCCTTGAGGAGAAGGCGGACAGGAAATGGGGCGGCCAGCCGGACTACGAGGAATACAAGAAGAGCACCCCCGTGCTCGTGCCCAAACTGACGTAGGCGGTTCCGCCGGAGAGGAGCGTACGACGGCGGTGCTTGAGCGGGTGCCGCCGCGCATGAGTTAGAATTGACGCATCAAGGGGAGTACTCCCGTCTGTGATCGGCCCGTCAATACGGATGCAGCGATGCATCCCGGGCCATCGGCTCCGGTTCAACCGGGCGGAGGAGACCTTGGCGTAACTGTCAGCGCCAACCCCTTGGAGTACCCAAATGCAGGTAACACCACTCATCTGGATCATCACCCTTGCGGTGACCGTCCTGTTCTTCGTTTACGAATTCTTCGCGCATGTGCGCAAACCCCACGAGCCGTCCATCGGTGAATCAGCCCGCTGGTCCGCGTTCTATATCGGGCTGGCCCTGCTGTTCGGCGTCGGGATCGGCATGGTCTCCGGCTGGAACTTCGGCGGGGAGTACTTCGCCGGCTACCTTACTGAGAAGGCCCTCTCGATCGACAACCTGTTCGTGTTCCTGATCGTGATGAGCGGGTTCGCCGTCCCGAAGAAGTACCAGCAGAAGGTGCTGATGATCGGCATCGTCATCGCGCTGATCCTGCGCGGTGGCTTCATCGCCATCGGCGCGGGGCTCATTGAGAACTTCTCCTGGATCTTCTACATCTTCGGCGCGCTGCTCCTGTTCCTGGCCTACAAGCAGGCATTCGGCAGCCACGAGTCCAACCCCGCCGACGGCAAGTTCATGCAGCTGGTCCGCCGCGTCCTGCCCGTCACTGACGAGTACCACGGTGACAAGCTCACCGTGAAGAAGGACGGCAGCCGCTTCTTCACCCCCATGATGCTGACCATTATCGCCATCGGCTTCGTGGACCTGATCTTCGCCGTTGACTCCATCCCGGCCATCTACGGGCTGACCAACGAGGCGTACATCGTTTTCACCGCCAACGCGTTCGCCCTGATGGGACTGCGGCAGCTGTTCTTCCTGATCGGCGGTCTGCTGGAACGCCTCGTGTACCTGGCCCAGGGCCTGGCCGTTATCCTCGCCTTCATCGGCGTGAAGCTGGTCTTCCACGCACTGCATGTCAACGAGCTGTCCTTCATCAATGGCGGGCAGCCGCTCCTGTGGGTCCCCGAGATTCCCATCTGGTTCTCGCTGGTGTTCATCGGCGCCACCATTGCTGTAGCCACGGTGGCCAGCCTGATGAAGACCCGCGGCGATGGCGACAAGAACGATCGCCACACCGTGGAGGGCAGCACGGTTGCCGCGGCCACCGGCGACAGCCGGGAGACCGGCACCTCTTCCGACGACGACATGAGCCCGACTGCCCGCGCGCAGAAGTAACGCTGTGACCCACCGCACGTCAGGCAGTTCTGGCCGTTAGAACGGTTGGAAAGTGCCAATGGCCCTCAGAATCCCTGCAATTGCAAGGTTTCTGGGGGCCATTGGCCGTCCCGGGGACGGATTTGCTGTGGGGTTGGTGGGCGTGTATTGTTTTCTGAGTCGCCGCCGCTGATGCGGAAAGAAAGCGACCGACCCCCTTCTGAA
>NZ_JZTW01000016.1 GCF_000962805.1 Pseudarthrobacter chlorophenolicus
GGCCGGCCTGATGCTGATTGGGGGGCATCAGGCCGGCCGCCGTCCGGGCTTAAACTGGGGGTTATGCCCGCCCCCAAAGCCTTGCGCCCGTTCATCCACCGCGAGTACAGGGTCCTGATTGCAGCGCTGGCCATCTCTATCTTCGGCTCCGGCATGTGGGCCGTAGCCATGGTCTACCAGGTGATCCACCTGGGCGGCGGTCCCCTGGAGCTCTCGCTGGTAGCAGCCGCCGGAAGCGTGGGGCTGGTGGCCTTTGTCCTGGCCGGCGGGATCGCGGCGGACAGGGTCCCCCAGCGCCGCCTGATCATCGCCGTCGAGGGCGCCAACCTGGCAGTCATCGCGGCGGTCAGCGGCCTGGCAATGGCCGGCTGGCTGCAACTGTGGCATGTAGCGGCCGGGGCCTTCGTGCTGGGCGTGGGTGCGGCCTTCTTCTTCCCTGCCTACTCCGCGATCCTGCCGCGCATCCTTCCGGCCGAGGACCTGCTGGCCGCCAACGGCATGGAGGGGACCATGCGCCCCGTCCTGCAGCAGGCGGCGGGACCGGCCGTGGCCGGCATCCTGGTGGCAGCCCTCTCGCCGTCGCTCGCAGTGACCGGGGTGGCTGCGTGCCACCTGCTGGCCTTCATTGTCCTGAACTTCCTGGGCCAGCACGCCCTGGCAGCCGGAGCCGACGGCGGGCCCCGGCCAAAATCGTCGCTCGTCCAGGACCTGCGCGAAGGAGTCAGCTACACCATCAGGACGCCCTGGCTGCTCTGGACGCTGATCTGGGCCTGCATTTCGGTGCTGTTCCTGATCGGCCCCATCGAGGTCCTGCTGCCATTCCTGGTGCGCGACCAGCTGGGCGGGGATTCAAGCATGTTCGGTTTCCTGCTGGCGGTCATGGGGGTCGGTGCAGCCCTTGGATCCCTCGTGACGGCATCACTCCGCCTGCCCCGCCGCTACCTCACGGTGATGATGGTGTCCTGGGGCGTAGGGAGCCTGCCGATTGCCGCCGTCGGCCTTATGGACAACTTCTGGCTGATGGCAGCAGCCCTGTTCATCTGGGGCGCCACAGGCAGCGTGGGCATGGTTATCTGGGGCACGCTGCTCCAGCGCCGCGTCCCGCCCCACCTGCTGGGCCGCATCTCCAGCCTGGACTTTTTCGTGTCCCTGGCGCTGATGCCGGTGTCCATGGCGCTGGCCGGGCCTGCAGCTGAGGTGCTGCCCATCTGGCTGATCTTCCTGGTGGCGGGCGTGGTCTGCCCCGTCATGGCCGTCATCGCATCCGCCGCTGCCCGGATGCCCTGCGACGAACTGGCCCACCCCCTGGACACGGCGGCCGAAGCTGCCGTGTCCTAGCTTCGGGGCAGATCAGCTGTTGGCGAGGACCACCGGAATGCTCGCCGTCGGAAGTCCGCTGGGGAAGACGGTGGGCTCCGGTTCCGCGACGGGCTCCAACTCCACCCTGGCTGGAGCGGAGCCTACGGCCACTACCTGGCCCCGCACGTTGACGTCGAGCGGGCCCCCTTCCTGGACGGTGAGGGTGATGGCGCCGGTGGAAAGCCGGACCAGCAAAAGCCGGCCGCTGATCCTGAGATGGAAGGTCAGTCCGTCCCACTCCTCCGGCAGGCGCGGATCGAAGTACGGCACCGGGCCCTGGTCACGCAGGCCCGCAAAACCGCACACCAGGGAGCTCCACACCCCGCCCGTTGAGGCGATGTGCACACCGTCAATGGTGTTGCCGTGGGTGTCGTCAAGGTCGATGAACACCGCGTTGGTGAAGTGCTTCAGGGCTTCCCCGGAGTACCCCACTTCGGCCGCCATGATGCCCTGCACGCATGCGGACAGCGTGGAGTCGCCGGTGGTGATGGGATCGTAGAAATCGAAGGCGCGCTGCTTCTCGCCCGCAGTAAAATCCTGCCATTGCAGGAACATGGCGAGGACCGTGTCTGCCTGCTTGAGCACCTGGTGGCGGTAGATCACCAGCGGGTGGAAATGCAGCAGGAGCGGATACTTGGACCGCGGCGTGGTCCAGTCCCATGGCTCCAGGGTCATGAAGTCGTTGTCCTGGGAGTGGACCTGCATGCGGCTGTCGAACGGCAGGTGCATCAGGTTGGCTGCCGCCGCCCATAGCTGCCGCTCCTCCTGGGTGACGCCCGGGTGGTCCAGCGCAGCGGCAGCCCGCAGGTTAAACCGGGCCATGACGTTGGTGTAGAGGTTGTCGTTGACCACTGCGGTGTACTCATCCGGGCCTGTGACGCCGTGGATGTGGAACAGGCCGTCCTTGCCGAAGAATCCCAGCGAAACCCACATGCGCGCTGTCTCCATCAGCAGCTCAGCCCCCATGCCCTCGCGGAACGCGGAATCGCCGGTGGCCCACAGGTAGCGGTTGGTGGCGAACGCAATGGCGGCCGCGATGTGGAACTGTGCGGTGCCCGCGGCGTAGTAGGCGCTGGCTTCCAGGCCGTTGATGGTCCGCCACGGGAACAGGGCTCCGTCCACGCTGAGTTCCTTGGCCCGGACCTTGGCTTCGGGCAGCATGGCATGGCGGAATTCCAGGACCTGGCGGGCGCCGTCGGGGTTGGTGTACGTCAGGTAGGGCAGCAGGTACACCTCCTGGTCCCAGAAGTAGTGGCCCTCGTAGCCGGATCCGGTCACGCCCTTGGCCGGGATGCCGGCCACGTTGGCCCTGGCAGTGGCCTGGGCCAGCTGGAACAGGTTCCAGCGGATGGCCTGCTGCAGTTCCGGCTTGCCGCCATCCACCACAATGTCCGAGGTTGCCCAGTAGCCGCGGTAATGCGCCTCGCTTTCGGCGAAGACGTCCGCCACAGACCGCAGGCCCGCTTCGGCCACGGCGGCGGCATCGACGCCCTCGTCCTGCATGGTCCGGCCGGCGGCGTAGCTGACGCTCTTCTCGAGGCGGAAGGGTTCCCCGGGGCTGACGGCCAGCACGTAGCGGACGCTGCTGTCGTCCTGGTCCACCACGGTTTCGAAGGGCTGGTGGCCGGCGGAGGTCCAGTGGTCCACGGCCAGGCCCACGCGCTGCTTGGATTCGGCGGCTTCCCAGGAGAGACGCAGCGATCCGTCGCCGCCATCCACGCGCAGGGGCAGCAGGACCCGCCCGGCGTGGCGGCCGGCGCGGCGGGGATCGTGGACGGAGTGGTCCTCTACCGGCTGGTCCTGCCGGTTGATGACGGACGAAGTGACGTCGAGCGAAATGTCGCGGTCCGCCGCAACCTCGAGGGAAAGGCCCAGGCTGCCGCGGGATTCGTACCCCACCGCTCGCTGCTCGGTGGTGGTGACCACGGATCCGGAGCGGCACTGCCAGGTGATGCGGCACTCGTAGATGCCGGTGGAGAAGTCAACGCTCCGCCGGTAGTCCAGGACCTCCGATTCGGCGAGGCTTAAGGATTCCCCGTCCACCACGACGCTGAAGTTGTTCGCGTCAGGGATATAGAGGATGCGCTGGCCGGTCCGCGCGAATCCGAAGGCGTTCTCGGCATGCTTGATGTCCCAGATTTCGTGCAGCCCGTTGATGAAGCTGCCGGGGAGTTCGGTATCCGCCGCTGCCCAGTGGGCGCCACGGATTCCGAGGTGGCCGTTGCCCAGTGAAAAGAGCGTTTCAAGCGTCCCTGCGTTTCCCGGCTCGTGGCGGGTTTCCACCAGTTGCCAAGGAGTATTGGGGAACCGTTCGCGGTCCGCAGAGATGATAGCCATGGTGTTGGGTCCTTTAGGCATGCTGTGCAGCCGGCACAAGTCCGGCATAGGGGATTCGAAGTGAAGGTTTGCCCGGATGGGTGCTGCCCGGGGGTGGCAGCGGTCTCCGGTGTGGAACGGGGGTTGCCGTCAGGGCAGGAGCTCTCCAAGGTCGTTGACCACCAGGGTTGCCCCGGCTTCGAGGAGGGTTTCGCGCCCTGCGCCGCGGTCCACGCCGATGACGGAATGGAACTGTCCCGCCTGGCCGGCCTGGACTCCGGAGACAGCATCCTCAACCACAACGCATTCCTCGCTGGGCAGTTCCAGGAGCCGGGCCGCGTAGGCGTAGGTCGCCGGGCTGGGTTTGCCGGGAATTCCTTCGCGGGCGGCCACCACGCCATCCACCACCACGGGGAAGTGGTGGCTGAGGCCTGCCGCGGCCAGGACTGCGGGGGCGTTGCGGGAGGAGGAGACGACGGCGACCTTCAGTCCGCGGTCCAGCGCGGCTTCGAGGAAACGCACCGAGCCTTCGAACGGCGCGACGCCGGTGCTGACGATGTCGTTGAAGATCCGGTTCTTGCGGTTGCCGAGGCCCTGGACCGTGATGTTCGCGGGATCGTCGTCCAGCGGCCCTTCGGGAAGCTCGATGCTGCGTGAGGCGAGGAAGTCCCGCACGCCGTCGAAGCGCGGCTTGCCGTCGATGTGGTCGAAGTAGTCGCTTTCGCGGTAGCCCTGGACCTCGGGGTGCCCGGCAAGGAAGCCTTCAAAGAGTTCCTTCCAGGCCTGCTCGTGAACGGTGGCCGTGGGGGTCAGCACACCGTCAAGGTCGAACAGGATGGCGGATGCGCCAGTCCAGGCGTTTTTTCCGGGGGCCGTTGCGGTGGAGGGCTCGTTGGCGGGTGCTTCGTGGGCGGAGTTGTTCATCGGCAGGTGGGGATCCTCTCAAGCAGCGGGCAGCGAAGACGACGGGCGCGGGATAGATGTGGCGTCGGCGCCAGTCGAATCTGCACATGCAGCGGGCCGTGCCGGCGGGGGAACCGGCGCCATTTCCGGGGCCTTGCTGATCTACATTCGTCTTCCATCTTGAACTTATTGCCCGCACAGGACAACCCGGCGGCGGCGTACGGCAGCGCCGAGGATGAGTGTAAACGCTTGCATATTTCGCCCGCAACTGTTTTGCGCCCGCCCCGCCAAGCCGGCCGAATATGACGGCGCCTCAGGCTCCGGCGGCACCGGCACGGAGCACGTAGTACCGAAGGAACGCGCCGACATCCGCCATCTCAGCCTTGGACATGGCGTGACCCATCCCGGGATACGTCCGGGCGGTCAGCAGCGTGTGGGCTTCAAGCCACTCGCCCGTATAGGCCGTGGCATTCTCGTTGATCACCAGGTCCGCCTTGTCGCGCCCCCAAAAGAACGGCGGCCTGGCATCGAACTCATCGGTGAGGGCCAGGAGGTCGTTATCCAGCACGAATCCGGAAAGGCCAACGACGGCGGCATAGTCGCGGGGGTGGAGCCGCAGGAGGGTGCTTGCCATGGCCATGCCCTGCGAGTAGCCCATCAGGCTCACGCTGGTGTGCTGGCCGCGGACGGAGTTGATCCAGCCATGCACGGTGCCGGTGACCGAAATGACGTCGGCAAAGTCGTTGGCAAGGAAATAGTCCAGGAGGAACCAGCCATAGTGGTCCCCAATGGGCATCGGCGCCCGGAGGGCCGCGAAGGTGAACTCCGCAGGCAGGTACTCGAACAGCCGGACCATGCGGGATTCATCCGTACCGTAGCCGTGCATCATCACCAGCAGGGGCGTCCCGGCGCGCTGGTCCTCAGGCTTGGACCACACAACTGTTTCCATCGGACCAGACTAGCGAGGCAGCCGGGCGCCTACGCCACACTTTTGCTGAACCCACGCGCCACGGCAATCACAGCAGCAACGCAGAATTCCCCGGCAACGACTCGGCATCATTCATTGAATCGGGTGTGGGCGCCCTGTAGCGTGACGCCTACTATCAGCATGCTGACCAGTGGCTCTGCAAGCAGTGAAAAGACACAGCAGTATCAAAAGCAGGGCAGTGACCTACCCGCAATACCGTGCACCGCCCCACAGGAGCCGCAACCCGCGGCCAGCAAAAGGAGCAAGTCATGAGAATCGGCTCGTCAATCTTCCTCATCGCCCTCGGCGCCATCCTCGCCTGGGCGGTGGCCCCGGGACTCATCCCCTTCGTGGACCAGGCGTTGGTGGGCTACATCCTGATGGCCGTAGGCGTCATCGGCCTGATTGCGTCCCTGGTCCTGGCCTCCCCCGGCCGGACCCGCCGCGTCAGTGAGACCCGGTCCGTCGTGGATCCGAACACGGGCGAGCGGATCACCCGGAACGAAAGCCGCGACGGAACCATCTAGCCAGCCGCGTGCGGGTCATCAGGACCAGCACAGACCATGAATCCGGGAAGCCGGGCCGGACAACAGCGTCCGGTCCGGCTTTTTCGCACCCACAGAGCCCCCACACCCGCCAGGAGTTTTTGGGCAGATAACGGGACATCAGTGCGTCCATAGTCCCGTTATCTGCCCAAAAACTTGCGCGGTGGGTATTGGATATTGTTTCGTGTTGGTTTCCGTTGACAAACCAACATAAGCAAAGATAAAGTCAAGTAACTCAACATCATGTGATGCCAGTCACGCCGAGCAGGGCGCCGGACACCACAACACCAGCAAGCTACGCAACGGAGGGTACGTGTTCGCCGAGGAACGCCAGCAGAAGATTGCCGAGCTTGTTGCCGGCAGCGGCCGGGTCAGCGTGACCCTGCTGGCTGAGCGCTTCCGCATCACCACCGAAACCGTCCGCCGGGACCTCGCCACCCTGGAGAACGCCGGCACAGTCCGCCGCGTCCACGGCGGTGCGGTCGCGGCAGACCGCTTCAGCACCACCGAGGAAAGCGTCACCGAACGCGCCATCCGCCGGCCGGACCAGAAGAGCCGCATCGCCGAAGCAGCGCTGGCGCTCATCCCCCGGAACCAGCCCGGCAGCGTCCTGATCGACGGCGGAACCACCACCGAAGTCCTGGCCGACATGCTGGCCCGGCGCACCGCCGTCGAACTTCCCGAATCCGGCGCAGCCGGCACCGAACTGGTGGCCATCACGCACGCTGTCCCGATCGCCGGCAGGCTCTCCAGCGTTCCCGGCATCGCGCTGCACATCCTGGGCGGCCGGGTCCGCGGCATCACCCAGGTGGCCGTCGGCCAGGCCACGGTGGACGCTGCGGCACGGATCCGCCCGGATATTGCCTTCGTGGGGACCAACGGCATCCACCCCACCTTTGGACTCAGCACTCCCGATCCTGAAGAAGCCGCAGTGAAGGCTGCCTTCGTCCGCTCGGCGCGCCGCATCGTGGTGCTGGCCGATTCCTCCAAGCTGGACGCGGAAACGCTGGTCCAGTTCGCCTCCCTGAAAGACCTGGACACCTTGATTACAGACAGCGAACCCAGTCCTGAACTCGCCGCAGCCCTGGAAGAGGCAGACGTAGACGTGGTGATCGCATGATTGTCACGTTCACGGCCAATCCCAGCCTGGACCGTACCGTCGCCCTGCCCGGCCCGCTGGAGCGTGGCGAAGTGCAGCGCGCGGTGTCCGTCACCCAGGAATCGGGCGGCAAGGGAGTCAACGTCTCCCGGGCACTGGTGGCTTCCGGCCTCGAGTCCCTGGCCGTCCTGCCCGGCGCGGACAGCGACCCCGTCCTGGCGGGACTGCGGGCAACCTCCGTGCCCTTCGTGTCCCTGCCCATCGATGAGCCGCTGCGCACCAACGTTGCCCTCACCGAACCCGGCGGGGTCACCACCAAGATCAACGAACCCGGCCCCGCACTGGACGACAACCAGCAGGAGGCGCTCCTCAAGCTGCTGCTGGAAAGCTCCCGGGGTGCCAGCTGGGTGGTCCTGGCAGGTTCGCTGCCGCCGGGCTTCCCATCAGATTTCTACGCGACGGCAGCCCGCCGCCTGCGTTCAGCCGCCGACGGCGGGTCCCCAGGGCGTACGCCGCTGATCGCCGTCGACTCGTCCGGCCAGCCACTCGCCGCCGCCCTGACCGGCGGCGCAGAGGGCATGCCGGATCTTTTGAAGCCCAACGCCGAGGAACTGGCGGAACTGGCTGCTGCAGCCGGGTTCGCCACGGCCGCCGCTGACGAATTGGAAGCGGACCCGGCGGCTGCCGCCGAGGCCGCGTCCGCCGTCGTGCGTTCCGGTGTGGGTGCTGTGCTGGCAACTCTCGGTTCCAAGGGAGCTGTCCTCGTAACGGCCGACGGCGCGTGGCTGGCCACGCATCCGCCGGTCGCCGCAGTGAGCACGGTGGGTGCGGGAGATTCCGCACTGGCCGGCTACCTGCTCGCCCACAGCCAGGGCGCCGCCCCGGCTGACTGCCTGCGTCAGGCGGTGGCCCATGGAGCCGCCGCCGCCTCCCTGCCCGGTTCAACGGTTCCGGCAGTGCACCAAACCACCCCGGAAGCCGTAACCATCACGGCCCTTCGAAAGGATTGACAGTGACTCAGCTCATCACCACGGAACTGGTCGAGCTCGACCGGAACCTGGGCAACGACCCCGAGGCGGTGATCCGGCACCTGGCAAGCAAGGTTGCTGCCACCGGACGCGCAACAGAGGTTGAAGGCCTCTTTGCCGACGCCTACGCCCGCGAACAGAAGACTGCCACCGGCATTCCCGGCGGCATCGCCATCCCGCACTGCCGCTCCGCTGCGGTGGTGGAGCCCACCCTGGCCATGGCCCGCCTTTCCCCCAAGGTGGACTTCGGCGCCAAGGACGGCCCCGCGGACCTCGTGTTCTTCATTGCCGCTCCGGACGGTGCCGACCAGGCCCACCTGAAGCTGCTCTCCAAGCTGGCCCGGTCCCTCATCAAAAAGGACTTCACGGCTGCCCTCCGCAACGCCTCCTCCGAGGCAGAGATCGTGGAGCTGGTGGACGGCGCCCTCGCCGACAAGCCGGCCGCGCACGCCACTGCACCGGCGGAGACGGTCGCCGCTGGCGCTGCTGCAGGCTCGGTTCCGGCAGGCTCAGCCACCGGGACTTCCGCAGGCTCACCCGCCCGCACCCGCCGCCTCGTGGCCGTCACCGCCTGCCCCACCGGCATCGCCCACACCTACATGGCGGCGGACTCGCTCGTGGCTGCCGCCCAGGAAGCCGGCGTGGACCTGCAGGTGGAGACGCAGGGTTCCTCCGGCGCCAAGGCCCTGGACCCCGCCGTCATCGCCGCAGCGGACGCCGTGATCTTCGCCGTTGACGTGGATGTGCGCGGCAAGGAGCGCTTCGCCGGCAAGCCGGTGATCAACGCTCCCGTCAAGCGCGGCATCGATGAGCCCGCCAAGATGGTCCAGGAAGCCCTGGCCGCCGCGGACGATCCCCACGCACGCCGCGTTCCGCACTTCGGTGCCGAGGAACAGGCTGAGCAGGCGGCCGCCGAGAAGGGCGAGCACATCGGCCAGAAGCTGAAGCGCGCACTCCTCACCGGCGTCAGCTACATGATCCCGTTCGTTGCCGGCGGTGGCCTGCTGATCGCCCTCGGGTTCCTGCTGGGCGGCTATGACATCACCGGCGTGGCGGACAAGGTGGTGCTGGAAAACAGCTTCGCCAACCTCCCCGAAGGCGGCCTGGCCATTTACCTGGGCGCTGTCTTCTTCAAGATCGGTGCCCTGTCCATGGGCTTCCTGGTCCCGGCGCTGGCAGGCTACATTGCGTACGCCATCGCCGACCGCCCGGGCATCGCGCCCGGCTTCGTGGCAGGCGCAGTGTCCGGATTCATGGGCGCCGGGTTCCTCGGCGGCATCGTAGGCGGCCTCCTGGCCGGCTACATCGCGCACCTGATCGGCACCTGGCAGGTGGCCCGCTGGCTGCGCGGCCTCATGCCCGTGGTCATCATCCCGCTGCTGGCTTCCATCGTGGCGTCCGGCCTCATGTTCCTGGTCCTCGGCGGCCCCATCGCAGGCCTCACCACCGCACTGAACAGCTGGCTGTCCGGCATGACCGGTGCTTCCGCTGTGGTCCTGGGCATCATCCTGGGCCTCATGATGTGCTTCGACCTGGGCGGCCCGGTCAACAAGGTGGCCTACGCGTTCGCCGTGGCCGGCCTGAGTGCCGGCAGCGCCACCAACCAGGCACCGTGGCAGATCATGGCCACAGTGATGGCAGCGGGCATGGTCCCGCCGCTGGCCATGGCCCTGGCCACCGTCCTGGACAAGAAGCTCTTCAGCCTGGCTGAGCGCGAAAACGGCAAGGCAGCCTGGCTGCTGGGCGCCTCCTTCATCTCCGAAGGGGCCATCCCGTTCGCCGCTGCCGACCCGCTGCGCGTCATCCCCGCCAGCATGCTGGGCGGCGCACTCACCGGCGCCCTCACCATGGCCTTCAACGTCACGTCGCAGGCACCCCACGGCGGTATCTTCGTGTTCTTCGCCATCGGTAACGTGCTGATGTTCATCGTTTCGATCATCGCCGGCACGGTGGTCAGTGCCCTGGCCGTCGTGGCGCTGAAGCGCTGGGCAGCCCCGAAGACCACTGCTACCGTGGAGAGCGTCCCAGCAACGGTCTGACCGCGGCCCCACCCACACACCTCACCGGCGCTGAACCGTCAGCTCGCCGAAAGACAAAGGAGCAACAATGCCAGAACGCACCGCAACCGTCGCCAGCCGCGTGGGCCTGCACGCCCGTCCCGCCGCCATCTTTGCCGAGGCAGCCGGCGAGTTCGACCTGGACATCACCATCGCCCGTGAAGGCGAGCCCGCCGACGAGGCCATGGACGCAGCCAGCATCCTGTCCCTCATGAGCCTGGGCGCCTCACACGGCGACGTTGTGGTGCTCCGCGCCGAAGGTGCAGGCGCCGACGACGCCCTGGAGCGCCTGGTGCAGATCCTGGAAACGGACCACGACGCCGAGTAGCAGGCAGGCTGCCCGGCAGCCGGACCAAGCCAAGCGGCCGCCGTCGCGCCTTCCCTTCAAGGGAACGGCACGACGGCGGCCGCTGGCTTTTTAGCGTCCGGGCCACCTCCCCCGCGTCCCCACCCAACTAGGTAGCACTTAATGTCGTTTTGAGGGTCCATAACGACATCTGCTGCTACCTGGTTGGGAGGAAGGGGGTCAGGGGCGTTCGGCGATGGCTTTTACGTCGGCCACCAGCTTGTCCCACATCCCCTTCGAGTGGCTTGCCGCCTCTTCATTCGGGTTGTTGTCCTGCGCAAGCGTGAGGTGGGTGCCGCCGTCGCCGTCCTGCAGCGTCCAGGTCAGGGTGTGGTAGTTCTCCGGGACGTCCTCCTCGCCGCTGAGGGCGCTGAAATGGGTGTGCACCAGTTTCCGGCCGGGATCCACCTCCAGCACCTTGCCCTTGTCCTGGTACGGCTTGCCTTCCCATTCGCCGCTCCACGTGATGGGGCTTCCCTCCGCCCAGTCCGTTTCCAGGTCGGTCCCGAACATGAACTCCTTGGCGGCGGCGGGATCCGTGATGACGCTCCAGACGCGGTCCCGCGGGGCGCCGATGGTGGTGCTGGATGTTGCCGTGAAGTCTCCGGGCATGTCAGGCCTTCTTCGCGGTAAACAGCAGGTATTCCCATTCCATTTGGAACGGGGTGTCACCGTGGGCGTCGCCGAAGGACTCGGCGAGGTCGGTCAGCGCCTGGTCGAGTTCCTTCACTTTGTCCGCGTCGGCGCCGATGAACTTGTAGACGGCGATGGTGGGCCCGTAGTGGGACTTGAAGTAACGGACAAAGTCGCCGGGCTGGTGGAAATTGCGCACGGCAAGGGTCTGCTTGCGGGTGGACACCTCCATGACCCTGTCCCCCATCAGTTCCCTGACGTGGTCCTCGCTCCCCCACAGGGGTGCAGGCTGGGCGCCCGGCGGTGGCGGCGGAGCGAAGGGCTTCATGGTGGCGAACATCCGGCCGATGAAGCCCTCCGGGGTCCAGCTGAGCAGCCCGATGCTGCCGCCGGGTTTGCACACCCGGAGGATCTCGTCCGCCGCCGCCTGGTGGCGCGGTGCGAACATGGCACCGAGGCAGGACATTACGACGTCGAACCCGGCGTCCTCGAAGGGCAGCGCCTCGGCGTCGGCTTCTTTCCATTCCAGGCTGACGCCCCGGTTGGCGGCTTCGCGCCGCCCGGCTTCGAAGAGCTCAGGGGTGAGGTCCGAGGCCACCACCTTGGCGCCCATCATGGCCGCCGGGATGGCCGCATTTCCTGACCCGGCGGCGACGTCCAGCACTCGGTGGCGGGAACGCACGCCGCACGCTTCCACCAGGATGGCACCGAGCTCCAGGAGCATTTCATCCGCCAGGGCCGGGTAGTCCCCGGAAGCCCACATGGCACGGTGCTTCTGTTTCAGCGCCCGGTCCGCCTCGGCCGCATCGGTCTGGTCATTCATGGGTCCGCGCTCCTCATCGAGCCGTTGGGTTTCAGCGCGCTGCGGGCACAGCGGGCGCTGCGATGCGACTCATTCTGGCCGCGCGGGAACCGGCTGTAAAGGTGGTGCGGCTATTTTGGGGGCCGCTGCAGGTTCCGCGAGCCGTCCTAGGCGGGCTTGCGTGCCCTCGTGGTGGTTGACTTGGCGGCGGGTTTTTCGGTGCTCTTTGACGCGGCTGCCGTAGTTCCGGTGGATTTGCCGGCGGTGGTCTTCGCAGCGGTGGACTGGCTACCGGTGGACTTCGCCGTGGTGCTCCTGGTTGAAGTGCTCTTGGCTGCAGCGCCCTTGGATGCCGTTGCTTTGGCAGCCGTGGAGCGGGTACCGGTTTTGGTGTCCGTGGCCTTGGACGTTGATGTCTTCGAAGCGGCGGCAGTCCCCGTTCCTGACGACCGTGAGCCGGAGGACTTCCGTGCGGGCTTGGCGGGCTTATCCCCATCCTCCGTCCCGCCGTCGTCGGACTCTTCCTCGTCTGAATCCGCTGCGCCCGAGGCCGCTGCCGCGCCGCCGCGCTTCCGGTCGAGGCTGCGTTTCAGGGCCTCCATCAGGTCGATGACCTCGCCCTTGCCGCCGTCGCCCGCTTCCACACCGAACGTTTCATCTGTGTCCAGCGACTCGCCCTGCTCCAGCTTGGCGTCGATCAGTTTCCGCAGCTGCACCTGGTAATCGTCGGTGAAGGACTCCGGCTCGAAGTCCGCGGCCATCGATTCGACCAGCGCTGCGGACATGTCGCGTTCCTGCGCCGAGATTTTGATGGCGGTATCCAGCGCGGGGAAGTTCGCCTCACGGACCTCGTCCGGCCACAGCAGGGACTGCAGCACCAGGACGTCATCCTTGATCCGCAGCGCCCCCAACCGGGTCTTCTCACGGAGGGCGTACTGGACGATGGCCACCCTGTCAGTGTCCTCGAGGGCCCGGCGCAGCAGCACATAGGCTTTGGGCGACTTGGAGTCAGGTTCCAGGTAATAGCTCTTCTCGAACATCATCGGTTCGAGCTGCTCGGAGGGGACGAACTGCACCACTTCGATCTCGTGGCTGTTTTCCGCCGGGATGGCCTTCAGTTCATCCTTGGACAGCACCACCGTGCGGCCGTCCTCTTCAAAGGCCTTCTCGATATCCGAGTAGTCGATCACCTGCCCGCAGACCTCGCAACGCCGCTGGTACCGGATTCTTCCACCGTCGGCGTTGTGGACCTGGTGCAGACTGATGTCATGATCCTCTGTGGCGCTGTAGACCTTGACGGGCACGTTGACCAGCCCAAATGCGATGGCACCCTTCCAGATGGCTCTCATCCCTACAGTCAACAGCACACCGGGCCGGAGGTGAAGACCCATGGCCTCTAAGGAACGTGTCCGTGTGGCCGGGCGCGAGCTGACACTCACCAACCTGGACAAAATCATCTACCCGGAAACCGGCACCACCAAGGCCGATGTGCTGGCCTACTACGCCGCCGTGGCCCACGTCCTGATCCCGGCGGCGGCCAACCGGCCCGCCACCCGCAAGCGGTGGGTGAACGGCGTGGGCACCGCGGAGAAGCCCGGCGAGGTCTTCTTCCAGAAGAACCTGGAGGACTCGGCCCCGGGGTGGCTTCCCCGCGCTGCCATCACCCACAAGGACCGGACCATCCACTACCCCATGGTCAACGACCCCGCCGTCCTCACCTGGTTCGGGCAGATCAACTCCCTCGAAATCCACGTGCCCCAGTGGCGGGTGGATTCCCAGGGCAACCAGCTGAACCCGGACCGGCTGGTCCTGGACCTGGACCCCGGCGAGGGTGCCGGCCTCGCCGAATGCCGGGAAGTGGCGCTGCTGGCCCGCGACATCCTGCAGGACGTTGGCCTGGACCCCGTCCCCGTCACCAGCGGCAGCAAGGGCATCCACTTATACGCGCCTTTGGACGGCACGCAGACCTCGGACCAGATCTCCGAATTCGCCCGGGAACTGGCACGCGCCTTGGAATCCGACCACCCGGACCTCGCCGTCAGCGACATGAAGAAGACCCTCCGCAAGGGCAAGGTCCTGGTGGACTGGAGCCAGAACAACGCCGCGAAAACCACCATCGTGCCTTACTCCCTGCGCGGCCGGCCCACCCCGATGGTCGCGGCGCCGCGGACGTGGCGGGAGGTCAGCTCCCCCAAGCTCAGGCACCTCGACTACCAGGAGGTGCTGCGCCGGGTGCAGGAGGGCAAGGACCCGTTCGCCGCGGTCGTCCGAGGAGCCGGAGAGCTTGCGGAAGGTGACTCCGGCACAGCGCAGGACGGCACGCACCACGACGGCAATCCCCGCCTGGTGAAGTACCGTGCGATGCGCGACCCAGGGGCCACGCCCGAGCCGTTCAGTGGCGCACCGCGCGGCGGCGATGCCTTCGTGATCCAGGAACACCACGCCAGCCGCTTGCACTGGGACCTCAGGCTGGAGCACGAGGGTGTCCTGGCATCCTGGGCGCTCCCCAAGGGCGTGCCGGAGTCGGGCGGCAAGAACCACCTGGCCGTCCAGACCGAGGACCATCCCATGGACTACCTCACCTTCCACGGCACCATCCCCAAGGGTGAATACGGCGCCGGCGAGATGACCATTTGGGACACCGGCACCTATGAGCTGCACAAGTGGATCAACGGCAAGGAGGTGATCGTTACCCTCACCGGTTCAGAGGGCGGCGGGCTGGGCGGAACCAGGAAAGTAGCCCTGATCCATACCGGCCGCGGCCAGGGCAGCGACGCCGAAAAGCAATGGCTGATCCACCTGATGGACAAGGAAGACCAGGGCGCACGACGGCGGCACGCACCTGCGCCCACGGACCCTGCGGGGAGTGCCGAAGAAGTGGGCAGTGCCGAGCAGGCGGCCCGCGCCCAGCATGTTTCCCCCGACGATTTCCGCCCCATGATGGCCACCGCGGGGGTCCCCGCAGACCTGATCGGCAGCGACTGGCAGGTTGAACTCAAATGGGACGGGGTGCGCGCCATCCTCGTGGCGGATGAGGCCACGGTGCGGATCTTCAGCCGCAACGGCAACGACGTCACCAGGACCTACCCCGAGCTCACAGACCGGCGGTGTTGGCCGGAGCAGCCGTTCGTGGCCGACGGCGAGATCATCGCCGTCGGGCCCTCCGGCAGGCCGGACTTCGGCCTGCTGCAGGGCAGGATGAAACTCACCCGGGCCGCCGACGTCGCCAAAGCGCGGGAAACCATTCCAGTCCGGCTGATGCTTTTCGACCTCCTGTCCGACGGCGGCACAGACCTCCGGCGGCTACCACTCAGCACGCGGCGCGAACGGCTTGAACAGTTCTTCCGGCCCTCGGACTGCCCAGTGGAACTGTCCATGGTGCTGGAGGATCCCGTGGAACACATCATGGACAGCGCACGGGAGCTGGGGCTCGAGGGCGTAATGGCCAAGCGCACGGACAGCCGTTACGTCAGCGGTCAGCGCACCCGGACCTGGATCAAGCTCAAGACCGAGCGCACCCAGGAAGTGGTGGTGGGCGGCTGGCGCCCGGGCAAGGGCGGCCGCCAGGAATCGGTGGGATCGCTGCTGGTGGGCATCCCCGACGGGAACAAGCTCCAGTACGTGGGCCGGGTGGGCAGCGGATTCAGTGGCCGCGAACTGGCCGAACTGCGGCGGACGGTGGACCAGTTGGCCCGGAAAACGTCACCGTTTCATGACGTTCCCCGGCCCGACTCTGCGGACGCGCACTGGGTCACGCCGCAGCTCGTAGGTGAGGTGACCTACGGGGAGTGGACAGGCCCCGGGCGGTTGCGGCATCCCCGGTGGCGGGGCTGGCGGCTGGACAAAGACCCGTCAGAGGTTGTCAGGGAGGATTGACGGCCCTCTGCCTGCCGATGCGGAGGCTCGAGTGACGCGCTGGTTCACCAGTGACGCGCAAATTCGTCCGTGACGCGGAAATTCCCTGTCGCACCGGGTATATGGGGTGCGCCAGGGAATTTCCGTGTCGGTGGTGAATATGTGGTTCGCCCGTCCTAGGACGAGTGCGGCATCTGCGGCTTCCCGGTCCGGTGGACGGCCACTACGGATGCCTCGTGGCCCATCCGCCCGTGGCCGGATCCCCGGTCCTTCGGGTGGCGGCGCTTGCCGTTGCCGTCAGGCCAGGAGTTTTGCCTCGGCATGCCGCCCGGCGCAGTGGTGGCCGCTGCCGGCAGGTCCGGGGAGTCCATAGCCGCGGCCAGATGGTCCGCCATCTCCGGATTGAGGTGGGATTTGCGGTTTTCGTCAGCCATTTTTTCTTCCTTTCCACGATGAAACGAAGTCCTGAAAAGAGGCACCGGGGCCTCCGTGATAGCCGGGAATGCCGGCACGTTCGTGAGGTCGGCGCTGTGAGGCGCAGCAGCGCCGGCGTGACTGGCTCGGTGTCCGGGCAGCGGGGAGATCCCGGCCGCACGCGTCCGACTATTCGAAAAGCAGTGTGTCCATTGGTCAACCATAGGCAACGGCCCGGCGCCTGTGAACCCCCGAGACCGCCTAAAGGCGCCAAAAAGGACAGCGAAAATCCTCCGCTGCAACAGTGTCCGCCGTCACATCCAGCGCCGTATTACGGCCGAAAAGGTGCCCCAACGAACGGTTGTGGAAAAAGATTCGGTGACGGTGGACACAATCAGCATGCTTCCCAGTATCCATAAGGGAAAACCGGAGAAATCAACCCGTAAAAGTTGGTCTGAAACGCGCCTAAAGGGGTAGACAGTACGGCATCAAACGGGCGAACGCTACAAAATCGGCGTAAAATTGAAGGCCTGCCCGGAGCGGGGCAGCAAGTAGTCGCAAGCAAATGACCTCCACAGGAGCTGACCAAATGCCCACAGACCAAAGCAACACCGACTCTTCAGCAGGCGCCAGGAACGCCCGCGGAACTGACCCAGCAACAGTAAAAGCCGCCAAGAAGCCCAAGCGCCTTCAACGCCGCCGGCTCAAGGAATCAGACGTCAACGTCGTTGACCAGCCGATGCTCAAGAAGGCCCTCGGCGGAACGATCGTGGGCAACACCATGGAGTGGTACGACGTAGGCGTGTTCGGCTACCTCATCACCACCATGGGTCCCGTCTTCCTTCCCGAATCGGATCCGACAACGCAAACGCTGTTCCTGCTGGGAACCTTTGCCGCCACGTTCATTGCCCGTCCCCTCGGCGGCGTCGTCTTCGGCTGGCTCGGTGACAAGATCGGCCGGCAGAAGATCCTGGCCACCACGCTGATGATCATGGCCGCGAGCACCTTTGCCGTTGGCCTGCTGCCTGGCTACGCGCAGATCGGCCTGTGGGCCGCGGCCCTGCTCGTCGTCCTCAAACTGATCCAGGGCTTCTCCACCGGTGGCGAATACGCCGGTGCCACCACGTTCGTCAGCGAGTATGCCGCTGACAAGCGCCGCGGCTTCTTTGCCAGCTTCCTGGATCTGGGCAGCTACATGGGCTTCGCCATCGGCGCCGCCTTGGTTTCGGTACTTCAGCTGACCCTGGGCCAGGACACCATGGAGGACTGGGGCTGGCGCATCCCGTTCCTCGTGGCTGGTCCGCTGGGCCTGATTGCTGTGTATTTCCGGAGCAAGATCGAGGAGTCCCCGCAGTTCCAGGCCACCCTGGATGCCCAGGAAGAGAACGCCAAGAACGCCACCGCCGGCGACACCGCCGCTGCCAAGGGCCCTGTGGGGATCGTCAAGGCCTACTGGCGCCCCATCCTGGTGGCCATGATCGTCGTTGCCGCCGCCAACACCGCCGGTTACGCCCTGACGTCCTACATGCCCACGTACCTGACCGACTCCAAGGGCTACGACGAAGTCCACGGAACGCTGCTGACCATCCCGGTCCTGGTGATCATGAGTCTCTGCATTCCACTGACGGGCAGGCTCTCCGACCGCATCGGCCGCCGTCCCGTCCTGTGGATCGGCGCGGTGAGCACCGTCGTGCTGGCCATCCCGGCGTTCCTGCTGATCGGGATTGGAGAGGTCTGGTCCACGCTGGCCGGGCTGTCCCTGGTGGCCTTCCCGGTCACGTTCTATGTGGCCAACCTGGCCTCTGCCCTGCCGGCGCAGTTCCCCACGTCCAGCCGCTACGGCGCCATGGGCATCGCTTACAACTTCGCGGTGGCGATCTTTGGCGGAACCACTCCCTTCATCGTTGAGGCGCTGATCAAGTCGACCGGCAACGACATGATGCCTGCCTACTACCTGATGGCAACCTCCCTGGTGGGCGCCGTGGCCATCTACTTCCTGAAGGAATCGGCCAACCGCCCGCTGCCGGGATCCATGCCCAGCGTGGACACCGAGGCGGAGGCTCGCGAACTGGTCAAGACCCAGGACGAGAACCCGCTGATCAACGTGGACGAACTGCCGTTCGACACCCACCCGCACCACAACGGCGGGAAGGCCCCGGTCAACGCCTAACCGGCCAACTGTTCCGCTCCGTTACACGGACCGCCGTACCCATACCGGGTGCGGCGGTCCGGGCGTTTAAGGTTGAGTCGTCCGCAAAGCGGCCGGAAGCAAGAAGGAGGTGGCACGGCATGGAACGCGTCCTGCAGCACGTGCGCGCCCTCCACCGGCTAGAGCCCGCCAACGCGGACCACCTCGCCGCGTTGCGGGTCGCCCTCAGCGTCGCCGTCCCGTCCCTGCTGCTGCTGGCCGCAGGCCGGACGGACCTCATCATCTACGCCGTCTTCGGCGCCCTTACAGGGATGTACGGCCGGTCCGAACCACACCAGCTGCGGATCCTCCACCAGTCCCAGGCAGCCCTGGTGCTCCTGGGCGGCGTTTCGGTGGGCGTGCTCCTATCCGCCAACCACATCCATTCTTGGGCGCTGGTGGCCATCGAAGCTGCGCTGGCGGGACTGGGCTCGCTCTACTCGGACCGTGTGCAGCTCAAGCCCAACGGCCCGTTCTTCGGCATCCAGGCCCTGGGCGCCTGCGCGTCCGTGCCCATGGCAGTCCCCTGGTACACCGCCTTGCTGATCGCTGTGGGTTCGGCGGCGTTCGCCATCGTGGTGGGATTCGCCGGGTGGGTCCGCCGGCGCCAGTGGCAGCGCGGGGCCGTTAGGGTCCCAGCCGCATCGCAGCCCGTGGACCGCCGCGCCATGCTGATCCACGCCGCCCGCTACGTGCTGGCCGTCGGCGCCGCCGGAACCATCGGCGTGCTGACCGGAAGCGGCCACCCGCACTGGGCCATGGCTGCCGCGGCTGTTCCGCTCGCCGGCGCGGACCTACCCAGCAGCGTCCGCCGCGGTATCCACCGCATCGTGGGGACGTTCGTGGGGCTGGGCGTGACCGCCGTCGTGATCCTTCCCGCCCCCTGGACCCTGCCCGGGCTGTTCCCGGGCCAGCAGGCCGTGGTCCTGGCGCTGCTGGTGATCCTGTTCCAGTTCACCACCGAGCTGTTCATGACCCGGCACTACGGCCTGGCCATGGTGTCCTTTACCCCGGTGATCCTCCTGATGACCCAGCTCGCGGCACCCGCTGATCCCGGCGTCCTGATCCTGGAGCGAGCCATCGAGACCCTGGTGGGGGCGCTGATGGGCATTGCCGTTGTGGTGGCCGTCCGCCGGCAGGGGTCACGCTCCCCCGCGCTCCTGCTGGGGCTTGCGCGGCGGGCCCGCCATTAGCCTGGGCGGGGCGATCCGGGCCAGGGCTGCCACCACCTTGTAGCGCTTGGACGGGATAGAGACGGCCTTGCCCTTGGCGTTGTCCGCCAGCCCCTCCCGCACCACGCGCTCGGCCGCCAGCCAGGTCCACTTCGGAGCCACTGACTTGTCCATCCCCATCCGATCGTGGAACTCGGTGTGCGTGAAGCCAGGGCACACCGCCGTCACCTTGATGCCGCGGGTCCGGTAGGCCAGGTTGGCCCAGCGGCTGAAGCTGAGCAGCCACGCCTTGGCCGCCGAATAGGTTCCGCGCGGCAGGAAGGCAGCGATGCTGGCCACGTTGATGATCCTTCCCTCGCCACGGTCCAGCATGCCCTTGAGCGCCGCGTGCGAAAGCACCAGAGCGGTTTCGGCGTGCAGCTTCAGGTGCCTCTTCTCCTCCTCCACCGGGTTGTCCTCGAAGTTGTGCAGCAGCCCTATGCCGGCGTTGTTGACCAGGATGCCCACCGGCCGCTGCGGATCGGACAGGCGTTCGACGACGGCGGCCACGGCAGAGTCATCCGTCAGGTCCGCGGGGAGCACCTCCGCCGTGGCCCCGTAACGCCGTTCCAGCTCCGCCGCGGCTTCCTCCAGGCGGCTCCTGTTGCGCGCCACCAGCACCAGGTGGCAGCCCTCGGCGGCGAGTTGGCGGGCAAACTCGGCGCCCAGGCCTGCGCTGGCTCCGGTGACCAGGGCAGTGGTCCGTGAAGTGGTCTGCGTCATGCAGCCAGCCTAGCCACCGCTGCCCCTACTTGGCTCCGTCTTTCACTCAGCTTCTCCTGTGGTTTTACCAGCGAAGCGTGCCAGCGGGTTGGCCAGGCGGCCTGCCATCTGCAGGCCGCCGGACGGATCCGTGAGGTCCAGCATTTGCTGGTTGTTCCGCAGCTGCAGCCGGTTCAGGCAGGACAGCTCAAAGCCGGCAGCGAACAGGTTGTGCCGGGCGAACTGTCCGGCCAGCTCTGGGTGCTGTGCCTGGTAGTCCCGGACGGCGTCGGCGGCGGCACGCCAGAAGGCTTCCTGCGGAAGCGTCCCGTCGTCGTCGAGCAGTGCCGCGAGGAATCGGAAGATGCAGTCGAAAATATCGGTGAAGATGGCCAGCACTTTCTCGCCGTCGGGGATGTCCGCCCGGATCCGGGACACCTCCTCGGGGAGGTCCAGCCGGCCCCCCATCACCACGATCTCCTCGGCGATGTCCTTCATGATGGCCCGCACCGGAACACCGTCTTCAAGGACCAGGATGACGTTCTCGCCGTGGGGCATGAACGCGAGCTCGTAGTTGTAGAGGCAGTGCACCAGCGGCACCAGGTAGGCCTCGAAGTAGCGGCGCAGCCAGTCCTCCGGGGCGAGGCCGGAGCGCTCAATCAGCGCCGAAACCATAGGCTTTCCGGCAGAATCCACGTGCAGCAGCGCGGCCATGGTGGTCAGCTGCTGCCCGTCTTCCAGGAGTGCCAGCGGGCTTTCCCGCCACAGGGCAGAGAGCATCTTCCGGTATGGCGAGCCGTTGGCGGACGCGGCCTCGTAGGTCCTGTTGTGGTAGCCGATGGCCGCGATCTCGCCTATCATGGTAAACCCGCGCTGCTGCAGTGCGGGGTCGGCGGCGATCAGCTTCCGCAGCCAGTCGTTGATGGCCGGTGTGGCCTTCATGTACTGGGGTGAGAGGCCGCGCATGAACCCCATGTTCAGCACGGACATGGCGGTCTTCACGTAGTTCCGCGAGGGCTGGCTGGTGTTGAAGAACGTCCTGATGGACTGCTGTGCCTGGTAGGAATTGGTTCCGGTTCCCAGGTAGACGATGCGCTGCCGGGCGATTTCAGCCGCGAAGGTGACGGTGAGCTTGTTCTCCCACTGCCAGGGGTGGACCGGCATGAAGAAGTATTGGTCCGGGTCCAGGCCCTGCAGCAGCAGTTCGCTGGTGAAGCTGCCGGCCAGCGGGCCCAGTTCGGCGTCCAGGTGCGCGGTGTAGTCCAGCCCGCTGCTGGTGCTCACCACGGCGTGGCTGCGGTGCACGGCGATCCATTCCAGCAGCACCGGGGCCCCGGTTTCCGGTGCGAAGGACAAATAGTCGCCGATGCCGAACCCCAGCCGGCCGTTGTTGGCCACGAAGCAGGGGTGGCCCTCGGTCATGCTCCGCTCGATCGCCTGGAAGTCGGCGGCAACGTCCTGCCCGCCCGTCACCCCAACAGCCAGTTCACCGGCGGTCGGCTGGCCGGCCCACTGCTTGTAGGCATGGCTGGCCAGAGTGCTGCTGACCTCCTCCAGGTAGACCGGGAGCATCTGGAGGTTGATGCCGAGCGTCTCGTGGAACACCGTGATGAACTCCAGCACGTCCAGCGGCGCTTCGGTGCCGTCCTGGACATGCCGGATGGATTCGGCGCTGATGGACCAGTGCTCCAGCTCCAGGATCCTGGCGGTGAACCGGTATTCGTGGGAGCCGTCGGCACTGGCCAGGCGGTAAGTGTTGGCTTCCGGCTCACCCGGAACGGGCTCGGGGACGAGGATCCGTTCGTGCGAGAACTCGGCGAGCGCCTTGCGGAGCAGGTGCCGGTTGGCGGCATCCCACCGGTCCGCTTCGAGGTGTGGTGCTGCTGCGGCTGGCCCGGACGCCGTGACGGTGGATTCAAACTGGACGGTCATAGTGCTGCGGCTCCCTGCAGGTTTTCGGTGCGGGCGATGGAATTGCTGGCGGTGTCCCCGGTGAAGGGAAGGGCGTCACGGGCGGCACGATAATCGTCCCGGGTGCAGAAGCTCAGGAGCGCGTCCTTGTCCGGCAGCGCCACCACACCCTCGGCCCGGAAGCCCAGGCGTTCGTTGAGGGCGTGGATTTTGGTGTTGCGGGCGTCGGGTTCCACCACGATCCGCTCCACGTCCGGCCTGTCGAACAGCCGGGCCAGGACGGCGTCCATGACGGCGGCAGTGAAGCCCGGCTCCGGATCGCCCGACGGCGGGGCCACCAGCAGGTGCATCCCCGCGTCGCCGGGAAGGACGGGGTACACGGCGGCCAGCGGCGAGGATGCCGGAAGGTACTCCTCCATCAGGAAGGCGGGGACGCCGCCGTCGAGCCCCAGGAGGGCGTGGTGGTGTCCGCTCGCCTGGATCTTCGCGTATTCGTCAATGACGTCGGTTTCGGTGGCGGACAGCATTCCCCAGAAAGAGGCGTACGGCTGGGTGACCCAGCTGTGCAGGAGGGGTGCGTCGGCCACGGGGTCGACGCAGCGGAACGTGAACCTCATGCCGGCACCCCCACTGACGCGTTCCCCGCTGCCGGATCCGGCTGCAGTCCCGGGAGAGAAGGTGGCGCCCCGAACTGTTGGAAGGCGATGCTCCGCTCCACCGGGTACACCTCGCGGCCGGCCATTTCGCGGATGATGCAGGAGTTGCGGTAGGCGCCCATGCCCAGGTCCGGGGTAACGAACCCGTGGGTGTGCAGTTCGGCGTTCTGGACGAAGACCTCGCCCGGCTCAACGCCGGTGCTGTAGTTCCGGTCCACGGCGAAGCGGCCGGAGCCATCGCGGGCAATCCGGTCCTGCACTCCGGTAAGGAACGCCGGTTCGCGGTAGCCGTACCCGGTGGCCAGCACCACGGCTTCACTGTCCAGGGTGTAGGAGGTGCCCTGTTCGCCATGCTCCAGGTGCAACCGGTGGGTTCCCGCGGCGGCGTCCCATTCGGCGGCCGTCAGCGTGGAGTGGGTAAGCAGCTGGGTGTCCACCATGCCGGACAGGCTCCTGGTGTAGAGGAGGTCGTAGATGGCATCGATCAGGTCCGAGTTGATGCCCTTGTAAAGGTTCTTCTGGGTCTTGTTCAGGTGGTCGCGCTGCCCGGGCGGGAGGCCGTGGAAGTAGTCCACGTACTCGGGCGAGGTCATCTCCAGGGTCAGCTTGGTGTACTCCAGCGGGAAGAACCGCCCGGAGCGGGTCACCCAGTTCAGCTGGTAGCCGTACGCGTCGGCCTCCTGCAGGAGCTCATAGTAGATCTCCGCCGCGCTCTGGCCGCTGCCCAAAATGGTGATGCTGCGCTGCTGCTGCAGTTCGGCCTTGCGCGCCAGGTAGTCGGCGTTGTGGAAGGCCACTCCCCCGGTGCCTGTGGCCGCGGAAGCGAGGATCCCATCGGCGGCCGCCGGCACGTACGCGGAGGTGCCGGTGCCCAGCACCAGCCGCCGCGCGGAAAGCACCGCAGGCCCTTCCGGACCTGACACGGACAGCCGGTACACGCCGTCGTCGTACGCCACCTCCTGCACGGCGGTGCCGAAACGCACCGATGGCAGTTGCCCGGCCACCCACTGGCAGTACTGGTTGAACTCAGCGCGCAGCGGGTAGAAGTTTTCCCTGATGTAGAAGCGGTAGAGCCGGCCCGTCTGCTTCAGGAAGTTTAGGAAGGAATAGGGCGAAGTGGGGTCCGCCATGGTCACCAGGTCCGCCATGAACGGGACCTGCAGGTGGGCGGGTTCGAGCATCATGCCGGGGTGCCAGTCGAAGGAATCGCGCTGTTCGAGGAAGACTCCGTTGAGGCCCTCCACGGGTTCGGCGAGGGCGGCGAGGCCCAGGTTGAAGGGTCCGACGCCGATCGCAGCGAAGTCGAAGATGGTGCCGTTGGTGGGGGTGCTCATGCGGTGGCTTCCTTCTGCAGGAGTCCGGCGCCGGTGCTGCGCAGGAGGGTGATGATGTCCGTGATGTCCCCGAGGGTGGCCTCAGCGTTGAGGAGGGTGAATTTGAGGTAGTGGCGTCCGCCCACCTTGGTGCCCGCCACCACCGCCTCACCGGAGGCGAAGATGGCTGCCCGGATGGCGGGGTTGAGCGCATCGGCGTCTTCATCGGAGAGGCGTGCGCCGGAGTCCAGCACGGGGCGGTAACGGAACACCAGGGTGCTCAGCTGTGGTGCGGCGGCGAGCTCGAAGTCATCGTCGGTTTCGAGGACCGAACCAACGCGGGCGGCGAGGTCGATGGCCTCGTCGAAGAGCGCGCCGACGGCATCGGCCCCCATGATGCGCAGGGTGAGCCAGAGCTTCAGGGCGTCGAAGCGGCGGGTGGTCTGGATGCTCTTGTCCACCTGGTTGGGAATCTCCGCCAGGGCGGCGCTTTCCGGGTTCAGGTAGTCGGCGTAGTAGGTGATGTGGCGCAGCATCGCTGCTTCCCGGACCAGCAGGGCGCTGGAGCTGACGGGCTGGAAAAAGGTCTTGTGGAAGTCCACGGTGACCGAGTCCGCGAGGCCGCTGCCGTCCAGCAGGTGCCGGTACCGCCCGGAGACCATCAGGCCGCCGCCGTAGGCAGCGTCAATGTGGAACCAGGCACCGTAGGCCCGGGCAAGGGCTGCGAGCTCAGCGAGCGGGTCTACGGCGCCGAAGTCCGTGGTCCCGGCGGTGGCCACCACTGCCATGGCTGTCAGGCCCGCGCCGTGGGCTTCCGCCATGGCCGTGGCAAGTGCCGCCGGGTCCATCCTGTGGTCCGCGGAGCACGGGACGGTGATGACGGCATCGAAGCCGAGGCCCAGCATGGAGGCGGACTTCTGGACGCTGAAGTGGCTGTCCTCGGAGGTGAAGATGCGCAGGGTGTCCAGCAGCGCCGGGAGGCGGCGGCCGGCCAGGTCGGGATCCTGGCGGAGGCCTGCCACGGCGTGGTTCCGTGCGATGAGGAGGGCCTGGAGGTTGGACTGGCTGCCACCGGAGGTGAAGACGCCGTCCGCCTGGGTGCCCAGGTGGAGCCGTTCGGCGGCCCAGTCGATGAGGCGCCGTTCGATCATGGTGGCCCCGGCGCTTTGGTCCCAGGTGTCCAGCGATGAGTTGACTGCAGACAGGATGGCCTCACCTACCAGCGCCGGGATCACCACGGGGCAGTTGAGGTGGGCGGCGTACTTGGAGTCGTGGAAGTAGACGGCGTCGCGGAGGTAGACGTCTTCGAGTTCTTCCAGGGCCGCAGCGGTGTCCGGCAACGGGGTATCCAGGTCCACCGCCCCCACGCGGTCCCGCATTTCGGCGGGCCCGACGCCGGTGAACGGCCGGGCGGTGCGCTCCAGCTTGGTTGCCACGGTGGTGACGCCCTGCAGCACCTGCGCAACGTAGCGCGGCGAGTTCCGGGCATTGAAGAGGTGGTTGGTTGCCCCGAGGGCCAGTTCCACGCGGGAGCCGAAATCTTCTCCCTGCGGGACCGCACTGTTCGGGTGCTGGCGGGACGGGTCCTGGTGAGCTAGGTACTGGCGGGCGGAGTGGTCCACTTGCGTCTCATCGAGTCGGGGCATCAGCGGCACGGGTCTTCCTTCGGTCAACAAATTGGGGAGTTGCGTAGGTAAGCCTTACTTAGGCTCACCTTTTAATCAAACTTTTGTGCCCTATTTCTCTTTGGCCGCGGAATCCCGGGGTTTTCCAGCTATCCGGAAGGTCATTGACTGGCGCCCGCGCGGGCACATGGTGCACAATTTCCGCCGCTCAACTGGGGCAGGAGTGGCTGCAGCCGGGAATGTCTGGCTTGTCACATCTTTAGTAAGCATGCTTTGCTTGTGGGGATAAATGACCTCCGCAAGCAGTTCGCGGCGGGGCTGGAAGGCCAGCCTCGTGAAGAAGCCCAAGGATGAATATCGCATGACCACCGCAATGGAACACCGGCTGCCAGCGTCCGGGGAGCGCACAGAGTCAGCCGGCCACACAGCCGAGCCCCTGGACCTGGGGCTCCTGGTCACCCTGAATTCGCGCATGCACTGCCGCATGCCCATGCAGCGGATCGACCCGCAGGACCTGCCAGTCCGGGAGCCCGTCTACGTTGACGGAACCGGAGTGCTGCCTGCCGGCCCCGGGAGCGAGCCGGGCACCGCTGTGACCTACCGCTGCGCGTGCGGTTTTACCCTGGACGATCCCGCCTTCAGTGCCACGGTCAGCGACCAGGCCCTGGCCAGCTGACGCCAGCAGTCACAGGAAGCGGGCCGCTCCCGTCAACTGCAGGGCTGCGGCGAATCCAGGCCGTCACCCGCTGGCGGGGCCGCCGCGGCGCCGTTACATAACGGCCGCGCTACCCCTCGGGCCAGTCGACGAACTGCTCGTACCCTTCGTGCTTGCGGAGGTAGCTGGAGATAAAGGGGCAGTGCGGGATGACCCGCTTGCCGGTGGCCACAACGTCGTCCAGGGCGAAGTGCGCCAGCACCTTACCCAAGCCACGGCCTTCAAACTCCTGGCCCGTCTCGGTGTGGGTGAAGTCGATGTGGCCCGGCAGGTCACGGAAGAAGGACTGCACGGCGAGCCGGCCGCCCACCAGCAGTTCATACCGGTGCTCGGCGTCGTTGCGCCGCAGCGTGACATCGGGGGCGAACCTATCCTCGGTGGACAACGTGTTCTCGGTCATGGTTCGACAGTGGCACTACTTCACCCCGCTGGCAATGCCCTTCCGCCCCCTCCTGCGCCCGGCACGCCAGTGCGCGCCAGGGGCGGCCGTCCTGCGTCGAGGGACAGGGCTCCGCCAGGGCACCGCACCAAGGATCAGTTGGGTGAGGGCAAAGAAGGCAGCTCCTGTCCCCAGCAGGGCGAGCGTGAGTCCGCCCAGGGCAGCGTCCGCCACAGGCAGGAAGACCACCACGACGGCGGCCCCCACCGCGGCGGGCCTGGCGCCGGAGCCCGGAGTCGCCGTCGGGGTATCTTCGAGGCGCCCGAAGGCGCCGATGACGGGCAGGAGCAGGAGCAGCAGCGCCGGCAGGACCACGGCGCGCGCCCACCACCATTCGGGCGTTCCTGATTCCGGTTTCGGAAAAGGCGCAAGGAGCAGCAGCCCGGACATTGCCGCCAGGAGGGGCAGGTGCCAGAGATACACCGTGAGGGACCGGGCACCGGCGACCTTCAGCACCCTGCCCAGCCACGGCCACGAAGCCACCCCTTCCAGGACCGGCCGCGCGGCCTCCATCAGGGCGGCCTGGGATACGCCGAGCAGGAGGAGGGTCAGGTTGGGCGGGTTGAGGTTGACCAGCATGTTCCCGGGGTAAAGCGCCAGGCCCGTCACTGCGCCCAGGAGGACGTTCGCTGCCAGGGCCACCGCTGCCAGCCCTGACCGTGGGAGCCCGGCCAGTTTGCCGTCGGCGATGAGGAAGCCCAGCTGCTGGACGGCACACCAGAGGAACAGCAGATTGATGTTGGCCAGGAGAGGCAGGCTGCCGCGCAGGCAATCGACGGCCACTACCATCGCCGTGAGCAGGAGGAAGGTCCGCCAGGGAGCACGGGTATGGAGGGCCGCGAGCAGGGGGATGTTCAGCTGTGCTGCGAGGTACGCGGCCAGGAACCACAGCGGCATCCCGGCACCGGCCGCCATCAGCCCGACGACCTGGGGGTGCACGCCGAGCAGCTGGGCGGCGCCGAGCCCCAGGAACATCACGGCGAGCAGGGCCGTGGCGGGCCTGACCAGCCGCAGCAGGCGTGCCCGGATGAACAGGGCAGCCGTACCGCCGCTCCCCGAAAGCCGCCGCCAGGACTCCAGTCCGGTCATCCCTCCGGTGACGAAGAACAGCGGCATGACCATGAAGATCCAGATGACAGGCTCGAACCAGCGCTGCTCCGCCAGGGTGTTCTGGGTGGTCACAGTCCCGTCCTGGTGCAGCACCGGGCTCAGCATCATGCAATGTCCCACCACCACCAGGGCCAGGCAGGCGAACCGGACAAGGTCGATCACCGGGTCACGGCCTGCCGTTCCCGTCCGGAGGCTTCCGCTCAGGTTGCCGGCCGTAGCCACGGCGCACCCCGGAGCGTCCCGGCGCTGTTCACAGCACTATTGTGCGCCTGCCCCCTGGGGTGGAGAAGGATTGGGCGGCTGCGGCCGGAGATAGAGTGCCGGGCAGGTCAGCGTCCCGGTCAGAGTGAGACAGCCAGGAGGCCGAGTACGACGGCGAGCAACGGCGTGGCGCCCTGGGTTGCGGCCGCGCGGAGGTACTTGCGCCCGGACAGGGCCAGGACCAGCGCCGCCAGCAACATGGAGCCACAACTGGCGAAGATGAGGGTCCAGCCGGCTACGTCCTGCGCCGAGCCGTCTGGCCCGAAAGCCACCAGGCCCAGGCCAACGAGCGCTCCGATGGCCAGGAACAGGTTGTAGAAGCCCTGGTTGTAGGCGAGTGGCTTGGTGATCTCCGCGTTTTCCTGGGACTCGATGCTGAAACGCTTCCACGTTGCCGGCTTGGTCCAGGTCAAAGACTCCATCGTGAAGATGAAGACATGCAGCGCGGCAGCAAGGAACGCGAAAAGGAGGGAGGCCAGGATCATTGCTCGATCCTAGCCTCCCTCCCCGGGGTTTCCCCGCGTCTTGCGCTTAGCGGGTCAGCGTGGCCAGCGTGGCGCCGGCGAACTCTCCGGCCGACCGGTTCCAGTGGCCCAGGAGCGCCTGCAGGTTTTCACCGTCGGCGCGGTGCGCCGGGAGCTGCTCCTGCAGCGTGGCCAGCACCCCGGTGCGCAGCTCGGTGTTGAAGTTGACCTTGCCTACGTTCATGGCGGCCGCCTTAACCAGTTCCTCCGCCGGGATGCCTGAGGCGCCGTGCAGCACCAGCGGGATGTGGGTCCGCACGGCGATGTCCTGCAGCACGTCCCAGCGCAACTGCGGCTCGCCCTTGTACTTGCCATGGACGTTGCCCACGGCAACCGCAAGGAGCTGGGCGCCGGTACGGGCCACGAAGTCTTCAACCTGTGCGGAGTCGGTCAGCCCTGCCACGGCAACGACGGACTGGTCTGCGGGCTGATCGGCCGAGAAGGCGCGGTCCTCATCGCCGGCCAGGCCGCCGAGCTCGGCCTCGAGCACCACATCGGGATGCCCGTTAGCCGCCAGGAGTTCCCGGGCGGCCACCACCAGGGCGATGTTCTCCTCGTAAGGCAAGGACGAACCATCGGCGAGGACCGAATCCGCCCCCGCTGCGACGGCGTCGGCCATCACTGCAAGGTCCGTGGCGTGGTCAAGCTGCACGGCGACCGGCACGGAGGCCGCGTCCGCCAGGCCCCGGAGGGCCGCGATCAGGCGGAGCCCGTTGGGGGTGGCAGCCGTCTTGGGGGCTACCAGCAGGATGACGCCGCGGCCGGACTCCTCGGCCGCGCCCACCACGGCCAGGGCAGTGGTGAAGTCATAGCAGGTGAAAGCGGGAACGGCTGAGCCCTGCTGCAGCGCGGAGGTGACCAGGTGGTCGAGTCGGGTGCGCATCAGACGCCCAGGCCTCCTACCAGGATCCAGGCCACGAAGGTCAGGGCGAAGCCGGCCAGCCCCAGGACGGTGGTGAGCACGGTCCAGGTCTTCAGGCCGTCGGAGACGGTGAGGCCGTAGTAGCGCACCACGGTCCAGAAGCCGGCATCAGTGACGTGGGAAAGTCCCAGTGCGCCGAAGCCGATGGCAATGACGATTACGGCGATCTGGGCCGGGCTGTAACCGCCCTCCATGACTGCGGAGGTCAGCAGGCCGGTGGTGGTCACGATCGCAACGGTGGCCGAACCCTGGGCGGCACGCAGGGCCAGCGAGATCACGAAGCCGAGGGCAATGACGGGCAGGCCCAGGTGGTCCAGGGTCTGGGAAAGTGCTGCACCGATGCCGGAGGTCCGCAGGACTTCACCGAACACGCCGCCGGCGGCAACCACCATCAGGATGGACGCGATGGGAGGCAGCGCGCCTTCGAAGATTTCACCGGTTTCCTTCAACGACCAGTTGCGGCGCACGGCCAGCAGGAAGAAGGAGAGCGCCACGGCCACCAGGAGCGCGAAGAACGGGTTGCCGATGAAGGCGGCCAGGCCGTACCAGGAGTTGTCCTTGGGGATGGTGAGCGTGCCCAGGGTGCCGAGCAGGATCTGCACGATGGGGGCGGCGATGAGGAAGATGATGAGGCCGGGACGCGGCGGGGCGATGGCGGAGGCACCGGGGCCGTCGTGGCCCACCTTGACCAGCGAGTCGGAGCCGAACTCCTCAACCTGGGCCTTGACCGAGGGCAGGAGTTCGTATTCCTTGCGGTTCATGATGCTGGCAACCCAGTAGGACAGGAAGCCGAGCGGAACACAGATGGCCAGCGAGATCAGGGTGATCAGTCCGATGTCGGCGCCGAAGACGCCTGCACCGGCAACGATGCCGGGGTGCGGCGGGACGGCAACGTGGATGGAGAGCATGATGCCGGCCATGGGCAGGCCAAACTTGACCGGGTGGACCTTGGCGATCTTGGCGAAGGCGTAGACGATCGGCACCAGGACGATGACGCCCACCTCGAAGAACACGGGGATGGCCACGAGGAAGCCGACCGCGGTGAGGGCCACTGCCACGCGCTTGGCACCGAGCTTCTCGGTGAAGTGGGCGGCCAGCGACTGCACGCCGCCGGAGACCTCGATCATCCGGCCCAGCACGGCGCCGAGGGCGATCAGCAGCGCCACCTTGCCCATGGTGCTGCCCACACCGTTGGCCACAACGGTGAACACGTCCTTGAGCGGGATCTGGGAGGCCACGGCCACCAGGATGCTGACGGTCAGCAGGGCCACGAAGGCCTGGATCTTGAAGCGGATGATCATCACCAGCAGCACGGCGATGCCGAGCGCGGCGATGGTCAGCAGCAGCGGGGTGCCGAGCTCAACTGCGGGTTTGATGGCCGGAGCGTCGGCCGCCCGCACCATCAGCGGGCTAATGAGGTGGTTCACGATGGGTGTCTCCTTTGACGTGCCAGTCTTCCAGAAGACGGGCAATAAGGCGCCGGTTGTTTCTAAGGGGAGTAACGCGGGAAGTACGACGGCGGCGGAGGGGGGACCGCCGCCGTCGTACGTATTGGGGAGGGTGCTGCCGGTTGGTGCTTAGTTGGTGCGCTTGGCGGGGGCTACCACCTTGATGACCGCGGAGTCATCGGCGGCGGCGAGGCCCTGGGCCTGGCCCAGCAGGTAGAGCTGTTCCGCTGCGGCGGCAACCGGGGCCGCCAGGCCGGCGGCGCGGGTGGCCTTGCCCACGATGCCCATGTCCTTGACGAAGATGTCCAGGCGGGAGAGGACCTCGGCGCCCTCTTCGTTGTAGGCCTCCAGGATGCGCGGACCGCGGTTGGAGAGCATGAAGGAACCTGCCGCGCCGGCTTCGAGGGCGGCGAGGGTCTTGGCCTGGTCCAGGCCGAGGGCGTCCGCCAGGGCCAGGGCTTCGGCAGCGGCGGCGATGTGGACGCCGCAGAGGAGCTGGTTGACGGTCTTCAGGGCCTGGCCGTCGCCGGGCTTGTCGCCCACCACGGTGAGGGTGGAGGCCAGGAGCTCCAGGGCGGGGGCTGCCTTTTCGCGGGCTTCGGGGGAAGCACCGACGACGATCAGCAGGTCGCCTTCGCCGGCACGCTTGGGTCCGCCGGAGAGCGGCGCGTCAACGAGTTCGACGCCGTAGGCAGCCAGCTTCTCGACGGTGGCGGGGATGGCTTCGGTACCCACGGTGCTGCCGAGGATCACGACGGCGCCAGGCTCCAGGACGGAGGCCACGCCGTTCCCGCCGAAGAGGACGTCGTTGAGCTGTTCGCCGTTGCGGACGGCGAGGAGCACCGCGTCGGCACCCTTGGCTGCCTCGCGGGCGGTGCCGAAGGTGGCGATGCCGGCTTCTTCAGCGAGCTTCAGGCGGGGTTCGGCGATATCGAAGCCGTGCACGGTCACCTGCGAGGCGAGGCGGGTGGCCATGGGCAGGCCCATGGCGCCAAGGCCCAGGACGGTGACGGTGTAGTTGCTGGTCATGGTGTTCTCCGTTTAATTCTGTGAAAAGCCCGGGATTGAGCCTGTCGAAATCCGGTTTCGACAAGCTCAACCACCGGTGGGTGGGCCCACGCCGGCGAGGGCCCCGGCCCGAGCTTGCGAGGGTGGGGAGCCGGTGGGGACTAGAACGTGTTGCTGAGCTTGCGGGTGACCTGGGCCAGGGAGTCGTCGTCGCCCACGTTGCCGGCGAAGACGATGTACGGGATGCCCTTGGCGGGCCCGTCCACCGGTTCCCAGAGGGAGACAATGCCCGGCAGCATGGGGCCGCGGACAATGCCGTGGCGGATTTCCAGGCCGTGGGCTGCGACGTCCGAGGAGGTGATGCCGCCCTTGGCGATGACGAACCGCGGCGGGAAGGTCTTCAGGGTGCGGTTGACCACGGCTACGACGGCGGCGGACACGGTGCGTGCGATCCGCAGGCTTTCGGCGGCGTCGTCGGTCTTGATCAGCAGGCGGCTGGTGTGCACGATGACGTCGCCGCCGCGGAGGGCCTCGACCACGGTGTCCACAGTCTGGTCCAGGTGGGTTGCGGCTTCCGTCGGGTCGGCGAGGAGCTTCTCGACGTTGATCTCGATGATGCTTGCGGAGCTGTGCTCGGCCGTGAGGACGTTCAACTGGCGGGTGGTGACGCCCACGTGCGAGCCCACTACGATCAGGCCGCCGGCGGTGGAGGGCGTGTTGCCTTCGTAGGCTTCCTCTGCGGTCAGGGCCGTGCGGACTTCCTGGCCGATGCGGCCGCGGACGAACGGCGGGCCCACGCGGTAGAGGAGTTTCTTGCCACGGCGCTCGGCTTCTTCCAGGCCGAGGGCCAGTGCGCGGAAATCGTTCTCGGTGACGATATCAGCCACGATCGGGGTGGAGTTGGTAGCTCCCTCGATGGCATCGGCGATGGCCTTGGCGGAGATGGCGGGGTCCTGGGCGGCGGAGCCGGCGCGGATGATGTTTAGGTCCAGGACGATCACGGAGTCGACGGCGAACCGGCCCTTGGACTTTTCCTCCACGTACTCCGCCATGACGGAGGTAGCGAAGCCGAAGCTGGCGTCCTTGGCGAATTCGGTCTCGGAGACCGGGAGCAGGGTGCCGGCGGCCTCAGCCGTGCCGCGCATGTAGTGGACGCCGCCGATGGTGACGCGGCCGGCGTCGGGGAATGCGGGAACCAGCACGACGCCGTCGGTGGCTTCACCGCTCACCTCGCTGACCGTGGCGGCGATGACATCGGGCTCCAGCGGGTAGTGGCCGCGGAGGGTGGAGTCGCTGCGGCTGACGAACGCGAGCCGCAGGCTGGAATCAGCGTTGGAATCAGCGCTGGAACCGGCAGCGGCCAGGGCGTTGCGGACCACTTCTTCGTTACGGGCGGCGGCTTCGGCCGGGTCCAGGCTGCGCGTGTTGGTCAGGACGTAGACCGCGGGCTTGGACTGGCTGAAGGCCCAGGTGAAGTCCTCGACGTCCCATTGGGTGAGCACGGGCAGGTCTGCCACGGACTGCGTTCCGGTGGGGTCGTCGTCGAGCACTACCAGGACGCGGGGAGTCTCCGCGTTGGAAGCGGCCAGGGTGCTGGCCACCAGTGCTGCGGGGATGGGGAAGTCCGCGGGATAGGCGGCCAGGACGTCTGCTTCAAGCGTCACAGTGCACTCCGTTGTGTTGCGATCCGGGGGCCGGATCAAGATGTAAATGTATCTGTAAGATGTCTGACATCTTGCATTTGAATGCTAGTGTGGCACACGACATAAAAGACGCGCAAGTAGACTTGTCAGACATATCCGCCGGGTAGACGCCCAGGGCAGGGATCGGGGGAACCATGGCAAGGAAGTCGTTGGTTGGCGTTGTGGCCGACGAACTGCTGGACCGCATCATCGACGGCGAATTTCCGCCCGGGTCAACAGTCCCCGGCGAGCACGAACTCAGTGCCCGGCACGAAGTCAGCCGGATGACGGTCCGCGAAGCCATGAAGACGCTGCAGGCGCTGCAGATCCTCAGCGTTGAGCGCGGCCGCGGCACCTTTGTGAACCCGCTGAACCGGTGGACTTCGCTTGAGGCAGTGCTCCGCGCGGCATCGGAGGGCAAGAACGAAGCCGAGGCTTCCGTACAGCTCATCGAGCTCCGCCGCATGCTGGAGACCGGAGCTTGCGAGCTGGCTGCGGGCCGGATCTCCGAGGCGGATACCGAATCCCTGTTCGCCTACATTGCGGCGATGAAGGCCGCACACGCCATCAACGACGTCACGTCCTTCGTCGAAGCCGACCTCGCCTTCCACGACGTGATCCTGCGCGCTTCCGGCAACGTGTTCGTTTCCGTGCTGTTCGAGCCGCTGCACCGTGTCCTGGAAAAGCGGCGCGCCGAAACGTCCGCCGTTCCGGCCATCCAGGAGCACGCCATTGGCCACCACCAGAACATCGCGGAGGCCCTGCAGTCAGGCGATGCCACCCGCTCCCGGCTGGCCATGGACGCCCACATGCAGCAGACGCTGGACGACCTGAAGAACCTGGTGCTCCCCGCCAAGTAGCGGCGGGAACTAGCTTGCCGGCGGAGCCGTAGTTCCACGGACCACCAGTTCGGTGGCCACTTCCAAAGCTGCGGGCACCACGCCCTGGCCGTCCTGCTGCTCGATGAGCATGCCCACGGCCATGGTGGCCAGCTGGGCCAGCGGCTGCCGGACGGTGGTAAGCGGCGGCGAGGTCAGCGCAGCCTGGGCGATGTCATCAAACCCCACGATGCTGAGGTCCCCGGGCACCTGCAGTGAACGCTGCGCCGCCGCATTCATCACACCCAGGGCCTGCAGGTCACTGCCGGTGAAGATGGCGGTGGGCCGCCCGGGCAGGTCCAGGAGGTCGGCACCCAGGCGCATGCCGGACTCGATGCTGAAGTCGCCGTCCCGGACAAGCTCCGGCAGGACCGGCAGGCCGGCCTCGTGCAGGGCGGCCGCGTACGCCGCGTACCTCGCCCGGCCGTGCCCCGGGCTGTGCTTGCGTCCGGTGATGATTCCGATCCGGCGGTGCCCCTGGGAGAGGAGATGGCCGACGGCGGCGAGCGCCCCGGAGAACGATGCCGGGCTGACGCTGGGGATATCCAGGCCTTCGGTCCCCTCGGGGTCGATGGCTACGGCCGGGATCTTCAGCGAGCGCACCAGGGTGACCAGGCGCGAGCCGCTCCGCGGCGCCAGCAGCATGACCCCGTCCAGGCGGTTGGCCGAGGGTTCACGCAGTTTCCGCCAGCGGTCTGCAGTCACATGTTCTGCCCGGACATACGCCACGGCATACCCCAGCCGGTCCGCTGCGGCCTCCACACCTTCCATGGTGGCCAGGACCCAGGGCGAATCGAAATTGTTGACCACCAGCTGCAGCATCCCGGGCTGGGCCGCGGCGGCGTTCCGCTTGGAGTAGTCCAGCTCGTCCAGGGCCTGCTGCACTTTGGCGCGGGTGGCGTCCGAGACGTGGGTGCGGCCGTTGAGGACTTTGGAAACGGTGGGGACGGATACCCCTGCGGCGGCCGCAACGTCTGCGATCTTGGGACGCGGGGTGGCGGTCAACGGGGCAGTCCTTGGGGTCATGTGGTTGCGGCGGCGAGCTGCGCGGCAGTAGCCCGGCGAACGGGCGCCGTATCCACGCGCACGGGTCCCACGATAACACTGCCGCCCTCCTGTGATCCCAGCGGCGACGTGGCAAAAATCCCCAGTTCAGCGCCGATCCATTTCCCCTGGACGACGCCAAAGTTCCAGCCCTGGACCTCCCACGGTTCCCCGGGGCCGAGGCGCCAGGCGAAGGTGGAACGGGGCGTGCCGTCTGTGCGGATCTGCAGTTCCACGCGGGCAGCCGGGAGGGAAATACTGCGCCCGGGCGCCTGCTCCGAAGGGCCCTCTCCCCCGGTCCCGCTTCCCAGGACGAATCCGTCGGCGGTCCGGACAATGCCGAGCCAGGCGTATTCCTGCCCCAGCACCACCACGCCGGCCCGTGTCCCCACCGGGACATCCTTCAGTTCCAGCGAGGTGGTGAAGGTGGACGGCGTCCCGGGAAGGATCTGCGCCAGGACGTTGGGCAACTCCCGGAGATTGACGGGATCGTTGGCCTGCGGCCGGAGGATCAGCCGGCCGCCGCCGGGCTGGAAAGACCAGGAGTGCCGGGGGTTGGCTTGCCAGTGCCACTGCGGGCCCAGCCACGGTGAGGCGAAGTCGTCGCTGGCCGGCGGCGCCACATCCTGGGGCGAAGTACCCCGCGGGTAGGGGTGGCTGGCCACGGGGGTTCCCGGTCCGCCGTCGGACGCCTGCTCCCCCATCCAGGGCCAGCCGTCCTCATCCCAGCCCATGGGCTGGAGGTGGACCACCCGCCCGTAGGGCCCGCGGTCCTGGAAGTGCAGGAACCAGTCCTCTCCCCGCGGCGATGTCACCCAGGCGCCCTGGTGCGGTCCGTTCACCGGGCTGTTCCCCTGCTCGAGGACGCGGCGCTCCTCATAGGGCCCGAACGGGGACCTGGAACGGAAAACGGACTGCCAGCCAGTGGCCACGCCGCCGGCCGGGGCAAAGATCCAGTACCAGCCGTCCCGTTTGTAGAATTTGGGGCCTTCCAGCGTGGTGTAGCCGGGGAGGTCCTCGCCGTCGATGACCGTGGTGCCGTGGTCCAGCAACTTTCCGGCGTCCGGGCTCATGCGGTGCACGGTGAGCCGGTTCTTGACCCCGATCCGGCTTTTCGCCCATCCATGCACCAGGTAGGCCTGGCCGTCGTCATCCCACAGCGGGCAGGGGTCGATGAGCCCCCGCCCCGCGTACAGGAGGTGCGGTGCGGTCCACGGGCCCTCAGCCTTCTCAGCGCTCAGCACGAAGATGCCGTGGTCCGGATCCGGGTAGAAAATCCAGAACCGTCCGTCGTGGTACCGCAGCGCAGGCGCCCAGACGCCGCCACCGTGGCGGACCAGCGAGAAGTGGCTGCCCTGCGGAAGCTGCAGCAGGGCGTGGCCGGCATGCTCCCAGTCCACGAGGTTCCGGGATTTGAGGATGGGCAACCCGGGAACGCGGTTGAAGCTGGACGCCACCATGTAATAGGTGCCGCGGACCTGGACGGCATCGGGGTCCGGCCAGTCGGCATTGAGGATGGGATTGGCGTACACGGGGACGGAGTTGCGCGAGGTCATGATGTCCTGTCGGGATGGCTGGGCGTGCGTACGGCGGGATGGTGTTCAAGCAGGTGGAGGGCCTGGTCCGGTGATGCCACCGCGGCGTCGTGGATGACGGCGTGCAGTGACTGGACCAACGGATGGGCGGCGTCGGCCACCGCCTTTTCGGACCAGGCGACGGCGGGACCCACTCCCAGGTAACCCTCTGAGCGGATGAACCAGGGGCGGGCTGGTGCGTCCTGGGACAGCACCACCGTGACGGGGGCGCCGCCCGTGACGGTGCTGATGGCAAGCCAGGGTGAGCGGGATCCGTGCGCAGCATCCACACCAGCACCGCCCGCGGAGAAGACGCGGGTTCCGGAGCAGTCCGCAGGGAAGCGCCAGAAGATGCCGCCGTACCCGGCGCCGCTGCGGCCCTTGACGGCCGACGACGACACTTCCAGGGCGGGGACGCCGCCTGCCGGGACCATCACCGATGTCAGGGACAGGCTCCAGGTGCCGGGGTCGGGGTGCGCGGAAACCTCCACCGTGCGGCGTTCCTCTGCCAGGAGGGTTCCGTGCCTGGACGTCCACAACACGGTGCCGGTGGAACGGCCCTCCTCTTCGGTCCATCCGTCCAGGGCCTGGGTGCCGTGGTTGGGCAGGACCATTGGTCCGCGGTCATGCGTGTAGGTGGACCCACCCCAGAAGTTGGTGCCGTTCAGGTCCGAAAAGGCCACGGACAATCCCAGGTGGTGGACGTGGTCAGCTGGGGCGACGTCCGTCAGCACGGTTCCGGACAGGGAGCGCACCGGGTGGAAGTAAGGCCTCGGTGCACCGGACGGCGCAATGCCTAAGCCGGGAACCAGGGCAATGAGCCGGGCGGACTCAAGGATGGGGATGGGCAACGGCGCCTCCTTCCGATGGGCAATGCATGGCATCCATGGCGATGGAGAACAGCATAGGCAAGCAGAAAAGAATCGGCAATAGTTCCAGAAACTTTCTGCTTCCAGATAAGCATCGGTTTTGAAAAAGGTGTTGACAGTCACAACTGCTGCTTGCTAGAAATCGTTTACTCACTTCTTTCGTATCCCTGCTCGGGGCCTGTTCCTAGCTCACGGGCAGCGAAGGTCGTTTGCAGAGGCATCAGAAAGTTTCTGGAAAATACATCAGGCTAACGCTCCTACCGGGGGCAGCCACAGAGAGGCGTCATTCAATGAAGAGGACAGCAACCACCGGGTTCTCCCGCAGGATCTTCCTGGGAGCGGCAGTCACGGCAGCGGGCCTCGGCCTGAGCGGCTGCGCTGGAGGTGGCTCCCCGGCAGCAGGCGGCAACGTTGAACTCAACTTCGTCTACTGGGGCGATTCCAACCGGGCCAAGATGACTGACGCGGCCATCAAGGTCTTTGAAGAGAAGAATCCCGGCATCACCGTCAAGAGTGAGTACCAGGACAGCGGCCCCTACGCGGACAAGCTGGCCACACGGTTCGCCGGCGGCAATCCCCCGGACGTCCTGGCCATGGCCAACCGCAGCCTCCTCGAATACGCGCAGCGAGGCACCCTTGCGGACCTCAAGGGGCTTCCGGAACTCAACCTGGAGAAGATCCCGGAAACGGTCCTGAGCCGCGGCGAAGTGGACGGCAAGCTGTACGGGCTGGCCACCGGTGTCACCACCATCGGCATGGTGGTGAACAAGACCATCACGGACCAGGCCGGCGTCACCATCCCTGACGACAAGACCTGGAGCTGGGAGGACTACGCGAAGTTCGCCACCGAGGTGACGCAGAAGACCGGCGGAAAGGTCTACGGCGCAGGTTACGACGTATCGACAGAAACCGGCCCCATCCTGCTTGCCCGGCAGCGCGGCGAGGACTTCTACACCGAGGACAACAAGCTCGGCGTCAGCGAGGACACCATCCGCGAGTGGTTCCAGTACAGCGTTGACCTGCGCAACGCAGGAGGGTACCCGCCCGCGGGATTCTTCGAGCAGATCGGCGGCTCTCCGGCACAGTCCTACCTGGCCAAGGGCACGGTAGCTTCCCAGATCATTCCCATCAACAACTTCCGAGGCTATAACGAGGCTGTCCAAGGCGACGTGGTACTACTGCGCATGCCAGGTGAAACCACTGAGAAGCGTCGCGGCTACTCAGCCGACCCCACCATGCTCTGGTCCATCGCCGCGAAGTCCAAGCACCCCAAGGAAGCCGCCAAGCTCCTTGACTTCCTGACCAACGACGCCGACGGCGCAGCCGAAACGCTGACCCAACGCGGTGTGCCGATCAACCCCGATGTGGCGGAATCCATCACATCCAAGCTCAGCACTGACGACACCACCTTCGTCAACATGATGGCCGCCATCCAGGAAGACGACCTTCCGCCGGCCTACGTCTACCCCAAGGGCGCCAGCGTGGTGGCTGACACGCTCAAGCAGCTGGCCACCGAGGTGGAGTTCGGCAGGATCACCCCGGCTGACGCCGCCAAGACGTTCCTTGAGAAGAGCAATGCAGCCATCAACAAGTAAGGCTTTTCGAGTGCAGAGAGGAACTGACGCATGTCAGTACTGACCAAGCAGGCCCCCGGCGCGGCGGCCTCGCTTGCGGCAGGACCTCCGGGCCGCCGGACGCGGGGCACCGCGCGGCGGAGGAACCAGCGATCGGGATACCTGTTCCTGCTGCCATGGTTCCTGGGCATGCTATTCACCATCATTCCGTTCTTCGCCTCCCTGTACCTGGCGTTTACGGACTACAACCTGTTCACCGAACCCAACTTCGTGGGACTGGCGAACTTCCAGGCGATGACCGAGGACCCCCGGCTGTGGCAGTCGCTGAAGGTCACGTTCATCTACACGTTCGTTTCAGTGCCCATTTCGCTGGCCGTCGCATTGCTGATCGCCTTGGTACTCAACCGGGGGCTCCAGGGCCTGGCAATCTACCGGTCCGTGTACTACCTGCCCTCCTTGCTGGGCGGCAGCGTGGCCATCGTGATGCTGTGGCGCTACATCTTCGGCAACGACGGAATCGTCAACAGCTTCCTGGGACTGTTCGGCATCGCCGGCCCGGCGTGGGTCACGGATCCGGACTTTTCGTTGAGCACACTGATCGTCCTCAACGTCTGGACGTTCGGCTCACCCATGGTGATCTTCCTGGCCGGCCTGCGGCAGGTTCCCACCATGTATTACGAGGCTGCTTCCATTGACGGTGCGTCCCGGTGGCGGCAATTCCGCAGCATCACCATCCCGTTGATCAGCCCCATCATCTTCTTCAACCTCATCATGCAGCTCATCGGCTCCTTCCAGACCTTTACCCAGGGCTACGTCATGAGCGGCGGCACCGGCGGCCCGGCCGATTCAACGCTGTTCTACAACCTCTACCTGTACCAAAAGGGCTTCACCGAATTCGAGATGGGGTACGCCTCGGCGATGGCCTGGCTGCTGCTGATGATCATTGCGATCTTCACCGCCATTAACTTCATCGCATCCAAGTTCTGGGTCTTCTACGACAATTAAGGCAACCCCATGGCACTCCTCGAATCACCTCCCACATCAGCCACCAAACCCGGGAAGCCGGCCAAGCAGCCCAAGCAGGCGGATCCGGAAGACGCCCTCACCGGAACCCGGGGCACCCGGTTTTCCCGGCACCTGATCCTCTGCCTGGTGGGGCTGGTGATGATGTACCCACTGCTGTGGCTGATCTCCAGCTCCTTCAAGCCCAGCAATGACATCTTCCGGCAGTTGGGGCTCTGGCCGGACAACTGGGATTTCAGCAACTACGCCGAAGGCTGGACCGCGCTCAACCAGCCCTTCCACGTCTACCTGATCAACTCGATGATCGTGGTGGTCTTCTCCATCATCGGCAACATCTTCTCCTGTGCCCTGGCCGCCTACGCCTTTGCCCGCATGGAGTTCACGGGCCGCAAGCTGTTCTTCGCCCTGATGCTGGGCACGCTGATGCTCCCGGGGCACGTGCTCCTGGTGCCGCAGTACATCATCTTCTCCCAGCTCGGCTGGCTGGACACCTACCTGCCGCTGATCGTCCCCAACTTCATGGCCACCAACGCGTTCTTCATTTTCCTTATGGTGCAGTTCATGAAGGCCCTGCCCAAGGAACTGGACGACGCCGCGCAGATCGATGGCTGCGGACCGTTCCGCACGTTCCTCCGGGTCATCCTGCCGCTCTGCGTTCCCGCCATGGCCACCACCGCCATCTTCACCTTCATTTCAACGTGGAACGAGTTCTTCGGCCCCCTGCTCTACATCCAGAACCAGGACCTCTATACCGTCCCGCTGGCGCTCCGGGCCTTCATGGACTCTGAGGGCCAGAGCATGTGGGGACCCATGTTCGCCATGTCGGTGGTGTCCATCGCACCCATCATCGGCTTCTTCATTGCCGGCCAGAAGTACCTGATCAACGGCATTGCCACCACAGGCCTGAAGTAGCTCACGTCTCTCCACGCATCACCCACTCACCAACACACAATGCACGGTGCCCGGGCTGGAGGCTGCCCGGGTGCCGGAACAAAGGAGTTTTGCATGAGTTTGCGTCGGTTCTTAGGTGCGGCTACCGCCGTCGTCCTTCTGTCCACCCTGGCCAGCGCCCCGGCGACGGCCGCACCGCCGCTGCAGGGTACCGCTGCCGCGGCCTCGCCGGTCCAGGCACCCTCAGTCCAGGCACCTTCAGTCCTGGCACCCGCCGTCGTTGCCCCTTCTTCACTGTCCGAAAGCAACGGGCCGCTGTGGAAACAGACGCCCGACGGTTTCGCTGCACTGCCCGGAAACGGGCTGGCGGGCACCACCGGCGGGCAGGCGGGGCGGATTGTCACGGCCTCCACCATCGCCCAGCTCCAGGAGTATGCCTCGGCTGCGGAGCCTCTGGTGATTTTCATCAACGGCTCCCTCACGGCTGATCAGTACGTCAAGATTCCGGTGGCGCCCAACAAGAGCTTCATCGGCACTGGGGCGGGCGCCGAGGTGGTCAACGCCGGCTTCAAGCTGATCAACGTGTCCAACGTGATCTTCCGGAACTTCACGGTCCGGGATTCGTACATTCCGGGTGACTGGGACGGCAAGCGGCCGGACAACGACCGTGACGGCATCCAGCTCGATACCAGCCACCACGTCTGGGTGGACCACATGAAGTTCGAGCGGATGGGCGACGGCCTGATTGATACCCGCAAGGACTCGGACTACCTGACCTATTCATGGAACGTTTTCGCGGACAACAACAAGGCCCTGGGTGTGGGGTGGACCGACAACGCTGTCACGAAGATGACCATCCACCACAACTGGATCCGAAACACCACCCAGCGGAACTTCAGCCTGGACAACACCGCTGCCGCGCACGTCTACAACAACTACCTCCAGGACGTGGGCCAGTACGGCATGATGGGCCGCAACAACGCCAAAGTGGTGCTGGAAGGAAACTACTTCACTGCCGTCCAGGACCCGATTGTGGCCAAAGACCCCGCCACCCAGCTGGTAAACCGGGATAACGTCTTCGACTCCACCCGCGGGCGCAAGGACAACGTGGGGGCCGCCTTCGACCCCGCCGCTTACTACTCCTATACCAAGGACAACGCCGCGGCGGTCCCGGGCATTGTCAGTGCCGGCGCCGGTCCCCGCGAAAACAATGCACCGAACAAGGCCGCAAACATCACCGTGGCACTGGACGGGACGGGCGACTTCGGCAGCCTGCAGGCCGCAATCGGCTCTATCCCTGCGGGCAGCACCCAGCCACGGACCATTACCGTCAAGCCCGGCACCTACCGCGAAATGGTGAACGTCTGGGCGGACCGCCCCAACCTCACCATCCAGGGCGCTTCGGCCAACCCGGCCGACGTCGTCATCACCTACGACCTGCCCGCGAACGGTGCCAAGTTCTTCGGCGGAACCTGGGGAGCCGTGGGCAGCGCCACGCTGACGGTATCTGCCCCGGGCACCACCGTCCGGAACCTGACGGTCGAAAACAACTACGACGAGGCCGCCAACGGGCCAAGCCAGGCGCTGGCCGTGCGCAGCGTCGCAGACAAGGTGGTGTTTGACGGCACCCGCTTCCTCGGCAACCAGGACACCTACCTCGCCGACACGTCAGGCCGGGACGCCACCGCCAGGACCTACCTGAAGAACTGCTACATCGAAGGCGACGTGGACTTCCTCTACGGCCGCGGCACCGCTGTCTTTGACGGCTGCACCATCCATTCCCTGGACCGGGGAAGCGACACGAACAACGGCTACATTGTGGCCCCGAGCACCAAGAACTCCAACCCTTACGGCTTCCTGATCGTCAACAGCACGCTCACCTCGGATGCCGCACCCGGCACCGTCAGCCTGGGCCGCCCCTGGTTTGCCAGCAGCGACCCTGACGCGCTGCCCATGGCGGTCATCCGGGATTCGGTCCTGGGCAGCCACATCGCGGTCCAGGGCTGGGCGGATATGAGCGGCCACTCATGGACGGAGGGACGGTTCGCCGAGTACCGGAACACCGGCCCCGGCGCGTATGTGAACGAGTTCCACCCGCAACTGTCCGACGGTGACGCGGCCAAGTTGACCGTGGAAGCCTTCCTCGGCGGCTGGACCCCGGCAGGACGTGGTTGAGATGCCCGGCCACCATTATTTCGAGGAGGACCCCCGATGATGTCCTTGGCTGGATCCGTTGTACTGGCCACCGCGGTTGCCCTCGCCGGGCCACTTCCGTCAGCTGCACCATTCGGCGCCGAGCGTTCGCAAAACACCCCGGACCTGGGGCGGCAAGTCCTCGCCGCAGGCGACGGCTGGGCCTCCGCTGACGGCGGCACCACCGGAGGATCCAATGCCGTGCCCGCCAACGTCCACGAAGTTTCAACGAGGGACGAACTCGCCGCCGCGGTGGCGGGAAACGAGCCCAAGATCGTGTACGTGAAGCAGGGCTTCAACGCAAACACCGCCCCGGATGGCACCGCCATCACGTGCGGGGATTACGCAACCGGCGGCTACTCACTTGAGGCCTACCTCGCGGCTTTCGACCCGGCTCACTGGACCGGGTCGGCCTCGGGACCCCTCGAAGATGCCCGCAAGGCCTCCAGCGCGAAGCAGCGCGAGCGCGTCCGGGTCAATGTCGGCGCCAACACCACCATCGTGGGCGTCGGCGACGTCCAGCTCACGGGCTTCACGTTGAACATCGACAATGTGGATAACGTCATCGTCCGCAACCTCCATCTTTCCGACGCCTACGACTGCTTCCCGGGCTGGAACGGCGACACCTGGAAAACCGAGTGGGACAACCTGGTGGTCTCCGGCTCCTCCCATGTGTGGCTGGACCACCTGACCCTGGACGACGGCGAAACAGCCGACGCCGCGCAGCCACGCTATTTCGGTGAACTGTTCCTGCGGCATGACGGCCTCTTGGACGTCGTGCGGCAGTCAGACCTGGTCACCATTTCCTGGAGCCGGCTGGTGGGACACGACAAGTCCATGCTGTGGGGCAACGGAGACGGTGCCACGGCGGACCGCGGCAAGTTGCGGGTCACCCTCCACCACAACGAATTCGTGGACCTTGGACAGCGGGCGCCCCGGGTCAGGTTCGGGCAGGCGCACGTGTACAACAACGTGTACCGCGTGACGGATCCGGCGCAGTACCAGTACTCCTGGGGTGCGGGCGTGGAATCCAGCATCATCGCCCGGAACAACTCGTTTGAACTTGCGGACGGCGTCCCGGCAGCACAGATCATCCGAAGTTTCGGTGGCACGGGAATCGACGTGGCAGGCACCTGGGTCAACGGCCGGCAGGTCAACGTCCTGGACGCCTACAACACCGCCAACCCTGATGCTGCGCTGTCCCCTGCAGTCAGCGGCACCGCCGGGCCGCACCTGCGAATCGAGCCTGCTCCGGCAGCCCGGGAAAGGGTTGGCCGGGAAGCAGGGTCTGGCCAAGGCTCTTGAAGTCCTACTAGTCTTCAGGAACGGCCCGCAACCGGGAGCAACGATGATCACGAGGAGCGAAGTTGTCCAATCACACGTACAGCATTTCTGAAATTGTCGGCACCTCCACGGAGGGCGTAGACGACGCCGTGCGGAACGGTATCGCCAAGGCATCCCAGACCCTCCGCAACCTTGACTGGTTCGAAGTCAAGGAAGTCCGGGGCCATCTCGAAGACGGCAAGGTGGCGGACTGGCAGGTGACCATCAAGATCGGTTTCCGCCTCGAAGAACAGTAAGACGCATCCTCGAATAGTGAAGAAGGCCGTGACCCCCGGGGTCACGGCCTTCTTCATGCGGCACATCCCTCGTGCCGTTGCAGCGTGGGTCTAGTACGCCTCACCCAGCGAGCGTCGCCGCCATACTGTGGGAACGCCGTCGAACGCTGGAAAAACGTGGCCTTCGAAGAAGGACAGCACCGTATGGGGATCGTGGTCCGGGCTCCACAGTCCGGACACCGGGCAGTGCGAGCCGGTGGACGTCGAGGCGGTGCCGGCGGGAGCGGCCTGGCGTTCTTTCAGCAGCGCGATGCGTTTCATCGTTGAGACCATCCTTGGGGAGAAGTGTGTTCCCCAAGCCTACGAAACCCTACGGGCCGCCAAAATGGATCTCTGGCCAAACAATGCTTTCCTGTGTGGCCAAACGCACAAGGGTTTTAGTGCTCCGCGAGGCCCGATGGTGGAACCTCGGCCGCCCGCTCCTGTCCGGACGGTGCCTCACCCGCACCCAGGCTGCCCAGCAGGGCCAATGCGTCCGACGACGGCGAGCCCGGCTTCGCTGAATACACCCTCAGCATCTGGTCGGGGTCGTCCGGGAGGGCAAGGCTTTCGAAGTTCAGTTCAAGGTCCCCCACGGTGGGGTGATGCAGGCGCACGATGCCCGCAGACCGTCTGGCCACCCGGTGCCCGGCCCACCACTGCCGGAACTGTTCGCTGTTAACCGCCAGCTCCCCCACCAGCTGGTTGGCCTGCGGATCGTTCGGGTGGCGGCCCACATCGAGCCGCAGCGCCCCGGCAGCTTCGGCCGCCAGCGTCTTCCAGTCGCGGAAGAGCTCCCTGGCCGCCGGATCGAGGATAAGCCAGCGGGTGAGGTTGCGCTCCGCGGCGGGCAGCGAGGGGAAGTCGGTGAAGAGCAGGAACGCCATCCTGTTGCCGGCGAGGACGTCGTTGCGCCGCCCCAGCAGCAGCGCGGGCACGTCGCCCACAGCCTCGAGCAGCTGCCGCAGCCCCGGCCGCACTCCCTGGGCTGCCGGGCCCGGCGTTCGCGGGTTGGCGGCGCAGTTCTCCAGCAGGTCCATCATGTGCGCATGCTCGCTGCCGTCCAGCCGCAAAGCCCGCGACACTGCGTCAAGGACCGTCCGGGAAGGATGGATGTTGCGGCCCTGTTCGAGCCGGACGTAGTAGTCCGTGCTGACTCCCGCCAGGCGGGCCACTTCCTCGCGCCGCAGCCCCGGAACGCGGCGGGCACCCGTAGTGGGCCCGGCGCCAGCGTCCTCGGGTGTCAGGCGCGACCGCATGGCTTTGAGGAATTTTCCGAACTCGGCACTTTGACCCATGCTGACTATTCTGCCTGTCCGTCCCGCACTCCTCCTGCACCGAGGGTAGGACTGGCAGTCCTAGGAAAAACAGGATCACGGTTACCTGCTGACGTGGCGGCCAAAAGTGCATAGGCTCAATACTGAGCCGGCGGAAACCGCTTTCTCTCTCTGTCGAGCTAACGGCACCGATCCCAGCACCAGCATCATCCAAGGAGCACCATGTCAGAGCTGACACTGAACAACGGCGTCACCATTCCCCAGCTTGGCCTCGGCGTTTTCCAGGTCCCGCCGGAAGACACCCAGCGGATCGTCGAGGACGCGTTCGAGGCGGGTTACCGGCATATCGATACCGCCGCCGGATACCGCAACGAGGCAGGCGTCGGTGCCGCCATCGCTGCAACGGGAATCCCGCGCGAAGACATCTTCGTCACCACCAAGCTCCGGAATGGCGAGCAGGGTAAAGCCCAGGAAGCGTTCCAGAACAGCCGCAAGGCACTGGGACTGGACTTCGTGGACCTCTACCTCATCCACTGGCCGGTCCCGTCACAGGGACTTTTCGTCCAGGCCTGGAAGGAACTGGAGCGACTCTACGACAACAAGCAGATCCGGGCCATCGGCGTCTCCAACTTCCTCTCCGACCACTTGGACACGCTCCTGGAATCTTCCGAAATCGTCCCTGCCGTGAACCAGATCGAGCTGCACCCCAGCTACCAGCAGGCGGACCTTGCGGCCAAGTGCCGGAGCCTGGGCATCGAGGTGGAGGCCTACAGCCCGCTCGGCCAGGGCGGGGACCTGAACGGCAACGCCGTCACGGCCATCGCAGACGCCCATGGAGCCACCACGGCCCAGGTGGTGCTTGCCTGGCACCTCGCCTCAGGCAACATCGTGATCCCCAAAACCGTGAACCCTGAGCGCATGCGCGAAAACTTCGCAGCTGCCTCCCTCAAGCTTTCCGACGACGAACTGGCCAGCATCACAGCACTGGAGTCCGGCGCCCGCATTGGCTCCGATCCCGCCGTCGCCGCCTTCACCCAGATGTAGAAAGGACCTTCCTATGCAGTACACCCATCTTGGCCGCTCAGGCCTGCAGGTCTCCCGCCTTTGCCTCGGCACCATGAACTTCGGGCCGCAGACGGAGGAGGCCGACGCGCACAGCATCATGGACTCCGCGCGGGAGAACGGCATCAACTTCTTCGACACCGCCAACGTCTATGGTGGCGCCGGCCACCGCGGCTGGACCGAAGAAATCATCGGACGCTGGTTTGCCAAGGGCGGCGAGCGCCGGGAACACACAGTGCTGGCCACCAAGCTCTACGGCACCATGACGGACCGGCCCAACGAGTCCAAGCTCTCCGCGCTGAACATCCGCCGCGCACTGGATGCCAGCCTCAAGCGGCTGCAGACCGACTACATCGACGTCTACCAGTTCCACCACATCGACAGGAACACCCCGTGGGACGAGATCTGGCAGGCCATCGAGGTGGCAGTCCAGCAGGGCAAGATCCTGTACTCGGGCAGCAGCAACTTTGCCGGCTGGCACATCGCCCAGGCCCAGGAGGCAGCCCACCGCCGCAACTACACCGGCCTGGTCAGCGAGCAGTCCATCTACAACCTGTTCCGCCGCGAACTGGAGCTTGAGGTCATCCCCGCAGCGCAGCAGTACGGCCTGGGCCTTATCCCCTGGTCGCCGCTGCAGGGCGGGCTCCTGGGTGGCGTGCTGAAGAAGGAGCGCGACGGCGTCCGCCGCACCGAGGGGCGTGCCTTGGAAACCCTGAAGAAGCACGAGGACCAGATCCGCCAGTACGAGGACCTCGCCGACGACCTGGGGCACGAACCCGGGGACGTCGCACTGGCCTGGCTCCTGCACCAGCCCGCCGTTACGGCACCGATCGTTGGGCCCAGGACTCAGGAGCAACTGGACGCCGCCATCCGCGCACTGGATGTCACCCTCGATGAGGACGCGCTCAAGCGGCTGGATGATATCTTCCCGGGGCACAAGACCGCTCCGGAAGACTACGCGTGGTGACCCCGCCTCCAGGTGCCGGGGTGCCTGCCCAGGCAGCCGCCGGAACGGTGGCGCCAAGGAGCATCCTCTTCATTGGCGGCACCGGGGTCATCAGCGCGGCGGCGGCTGAGCACGCCGTCGCGCTGGGCCACCGGCTCACCATCCTGAACCGGGGCCGTTCCACCCGCCCGGTTCCGGATGGCGCGGAGGTCCTGAATGCGGATGTCCGCGACGCGGCGGCGGTCCGCGAGGTACTGGGTGGCAGGGAGTTCGACGCGGTTGCGGACTTCATCTCGTACACGCCGGACCAGGCGCAGGCCGGGCTTGAGCTCTTCCGCGGCCGGACCGGGCAGTACGTGTTCATCAGTTCCGCGTCGGCGTACCAGAAGCCGCCCACCCGGTTGCCCATCCTGGAATCCACGCCGTTGAAGAACCCGTTCTGGCAGTACTCCCGGGACAAGATCGCCTGCGAGGAGCTGCTGTTCCGCGCCTACCGGGACGAGGATTTCCCGCTCACCGTGGTGCGGCCCTCCCACACCTATGACCGGACCAAAATCGCCATGGTGGGCGGCTGGACGGACATCCACCGGATGCGCGCCGGCCTCCCTGTCATGGTCCACGGCGACGGGACCTCGCTGTGGACGCTGACCCACAGCAGGGACTTCGCCAAGGCCTTCGTGGGCCTGCTCGGCAGGCCGCAGGCGGTGGGTGAAAGCTACACGATCACCTCAGACGAGTACCTGCCGTGGAACCAGATCTACCGGCTGTTCGCCCGGGCCGCCGGGGTGGCTGAGCCGGAACTGGTGCATGTGGCCTCGGAAACCATCGCGGCCCACAGCCCGGAGCTCGGGCCCAACCTGCTGGGCGACAGGTCACATTCAGTGGTGTTCGACAACACCAAGATCAAGTCCCTGGTGCCGGACTACACCGCCACCATCCCGTTCGCCGACGGTGCCCGGGAAATCGTCCAGTGGTACGACGCCAACCCGGAGCTGCAGCACGTGGACCAGTCCTACATGGACCTCAGCGGCACCCTCACCAAGTGGGCCGCGGGCGGTGCGCACTAGCGTTACGCCAGAACAAACAGGGACGGACAGGAACAAGCAGGATTTAAAAGGACGCCGACGGCGGGAGGTGGGCTCCCGCCGTCGGCGTCCTTCTTCCTGCCGCGCCCCAGGGGGCGGACGGACTACTTCCGGTGCCAGGTGCCGGCGTCGTCCGCGGCGAACGCATCGAGCGCCGGCAGTGCGCGGCCGGCAAAGTCGAAGACAGCCTGGTTTTCCCAGGCATTGCCCGATGAGGGGTCGGCCGGATCCCAGCCGTTGCCGGGTACCGATGTCCAGGCGGGCTCCCAGTAGACGGCGCCGATGCCACGTCCGCCCGGAGCGGATGCCACCACGTCCTGCACCGCCCGGAAATTGGCGGCCTGGCCGGCCGGAGTCGCCGGGTAGCCCTTGACGAGCTGGGACCCGTTGGCGATCACGTTCTCCCACGGGGCGTTGGGGTTGTCCTCAAGGGTGAACGGGTACGAAGTTTCCACCACGAGCACATCCTTGCCGTACCGCTGGGACAGGGTGGTCACGGCGTTCTGCAGGTCCGCCAGGGTGCCGTGCCAGTACCCGTAGTAGGACAGGCCGACGATGTCCATGGGCACGCCGCGCCTGGTGGCTTCATCAAACCACCAGGTCAGTCCGCCTATGCCGTTGTTGATGTTGGTCAGGTGGAGCACCGTTCTGGTGTCCGGGCTGATCTCCTTGACGGCACGGGTACCGGCTTTGAGGAAGGCGGCGAGGTTGTCCCACTGGGCGCCGTCCACGCCGTCCGCAGGGTCAACGTCCCAGGTCTGGCCCAGCGGCCAGAGCATGCCTGGGTTGATTTCGTTGCCCACCTGCGCGGCGTACGGCGTGATGCCGGCGGCCTTCAGGGCAGCCATGACGTCTTTGGTGTGTGCGTACACGGCGTCGGCCATGACTGCCGCGGACATGCCCTTCCAGGCGGCGGGAACGCCCTGCGCCCCGGGGTCGGTCCAGCGGTCGGAGTAGTGGAAGTCCACCAGCACTTTCATGCCCTGGGCCTGTGCCCGTTTGGCCATGTCCACCACCTGCTGCCGGGTGTTGTAACCATCGGCCGGATTGACCCAGACCTTCAGGCGGACAAGGTTGGCGCCGGCATCGGCAAAAGCCTCTACCGGGTCTACCCGGGTACCGTCCGCCGTAGCGTACACGGCCCCGTGGTCCTCGTTCTTGGGCACTCCGGAGAGGTCGGCGCCGCGGAAGGTCCGCTCCACCCTGCCTTCGGCGAAGGTCACGTTGTCCATGCTGGCCCAGGCCCCGGTGCCCGCGGTTGTGAGGGAGATGGTGCATTTGCCCGCCACGTTGGCGCTGACGGCGAGGGTCAGCCACTGGTCATCGGTTTCCGTGGAGGGCAGGACGGCGGAACCGTCGCTGCCGCATCCGGAGAGGACCAGGCGCGAGGAATCCACCGGACCGCCGGACTTGATCGAGGCGCGGAAGGTCCACCACCCCTTTTTCAGGCCCGTGACGGTCTGCGAGGTGGTCACCGTGCTGTCCGAGGCCAGATAGTGGGTGAGTCGGTGCGCCGAGTCGGCTCCCCCGGACTCCACCGTGGCCGCGCCGGCCGGCCCGGCAACCGACCAGCCCGCAGTCCCGTCTTCGAAGCCCGGGTTGGCTACGGACGCCGGTCCAACGCCAGGCGGCCTGCCCGGGGCGGCCGCGGCAGGACCGGCAGCCAGCAACGTTCCTGCCAACGCCAGGGCGGTGACGGCGGCCAGGGCCCGGACGGAGGGCAACGCCCGGCCGGACGGTTGTAAGCGGCCGGTAAGTCTTTCGCTGGCAGTGCGCGTCGTGCGGGGATTTATCACTGGGGCGTCCTCCTTGACGTGAAACTTTGGCGTTGATCGTTGGCGTTGAGCCGTGACTTGCGACTTTGCGTGGAACCTTGGTGTGGAAACCGGCCGGGGCCATGGCGGCCCCGGCCGGCGGTCTTTGGGGCTAGCTGGATCCTTCGGGGGTGCAAATGACCCGCACGGTTCCGGCGGGAATGGCGGCGAGGCCGTCCACCCTTTCACCGGAGACCATGTCCAGTCCGGAGACCGCGAATGACGAGTCAGCCTCGGTGTGGTTGATCAGGAACGTGAAGCGGTCTGCGCCGTTGCTGCGCACGGACACCTCCAGGCCGGACGGGTGTCCGTCTCCTGTGGCCAGCCCCGCGTGGGCCAACGCTTCCGTCACGATGGCGGCCAGGCCGCCGTCGTCCAGGTCCGTGGAGACGTACCAGGCCGTGCCGCTGCCGAAGGCGTTGCGGGTAATGGCCGGTCCCGGAGCCGCCGGACCGTCCTGGTAGCGGGCCACAACATCGGCGGTGGTGGGGTGGATTTCTTCGGACCAGATGGTGCCGGTCCCACGCCCGGTGCTTAGCTGGACAGCCTGGTGTTCGCGCAGGGGCAGGAATTCGTGGATTTCCAACCCCAGCAGGTCACGCAGCGGACCGGGCGAAGCTCCCGGGGGAACGGTGTCCGTGGCGTCCACAATGCCCGAGAAATAGGACACCATGAGGTGCCCGCCGCCCCGGACGTAGTTGCGCAGGTTGGCGGCTGCAGGTTCGCCCACGAGGTACAGGGCGGGGGCGAGCACCAGGTCGTAGCCGGACAGATCCGATTCCGGATGGGCGAAGTCCACGGCAACGCCACGGTTCCACAACACCGAGTAGTAGGCCTCGATCCGCTCGCGGTGGGTCAGCTCGTTGCTGGGCCGCCATTCCAGGTCCTGGGCCCAGAAGGATTCGACGTCCCACAGGATGGCCACCTTGGCAGTGACGGTGGAACCCTTCACGGCCGTGAGTTTCTTCAGGTCGTCGCCCAGGTCCAGGACTTCCCGCCAGATCCGGGTGCCCGTGCCGGCGTGCGGAAGCATGGCCGAGTGGAACTTTTCCGCCCCGAATCTGGAGGCGCGGAACTGGAAGAACATCACGGCATCGGCACCGCGGGCAACATGTGCCAGGCTGTTGCGGGCCAGCTCCCCCGGACGCTTGGCGATGTTGCGGCCCTGCCAGTTCACGGCGCTGGTGGAGTGCTCCATCAGCATCCACGGCTTGTTCCCGGCCAGCGAGCGGGTGAGGTCCGCATCCATAGACAGGAGGATGTGGTTGTCCGTCCGCTGCGCCACGAGGTAGTGGTCATTGGCCACGATGTCCACCTCCCGGCTCCAGGCCCAGTAGTCCGGGGACAGGCAGTTGGTGGCCATGAAGTTGGTGGTCACCGGGGCGTTGGGGGCGTAGCGGCGGATCACGTCGCGTTCTGCGATGAAGCACTCCAGCATGGCGTTGGAGGTGAACCGGGCGAAGTCCAGCCGCTGGCCCTGGTTGCTGACGCTCGCGGAGGTCCGCGGGGCGTCGATCTCGTCCCAAGCGTTGTATTTCTGGCCCCAGAAAAGGGTTCCCCAGGCCGTATTCAGGGCATCAAGGCTGCCGTAGCGGGCCTGCAGCCAGGTCCGGAACGCCGCCACGGAGGCGTCGTCGTAGGACTCGCTGACGGGGGCGCCGTACTCGTTGTGGACATGCCAGAGGACGACGCCGGGGTGGGAACCGTAGCGCCGCGCCAACTGTTCGGTGATGTTCGCTGCAGCCCGGCGGTAGTCCGGGGAGCTGGGGGCGGCCATCCCCCGGGAGCCGTGCCCCAGGGCGAGTCCGTCCCGCGTCACGGGGCGGGCCTGAGGATACTTCTTCCAGAACCAGGCCGGCGGGGCGGCGGTGGGGGTGCCCAGGTCGATGCTGATGCCGGCATCGGTCAGCAGGTCAACAAGGTGGTCCAGCCACTCGAAGTCGTACTCCCCTTCCCGTGGTTCCAGCAGTACCCAGGAGAAGATCCCTACGCTGACCAAATTGATGCCGGCTTCGCGCATCAGGGCGATGTCCTCCACCCACACCTCGCGGGGCCACTGCTCCGGGTTGTAGTCCCCGCCGTAGCAAAGGCCCGCCGGGCGCTGGACCCACGGTGCCGGCGCGAGTCCGGGTGCTGGGGCCTGCAGGACGTCTGTCATCGGGTGATCTCCTTAGAACTGTGTGCGCTCCCAGTATTATCACAGCTCTTACTGGAGTGATACAGGCAATATTTTGTTGACATAGATCACAACTGTGTGAATTACTGGAACCGCTCACAGGATTTGGCTGACGTTGTCCGTTCGCCTCCACCGCAGCACAGCGGATCCCCCACCGGGTCCCCGCCAGCTCTTTCACAGCCAGCTTTTTCGACAAGGAGGACGGAATGCGCAGCTCATTTCGTGCAGGCGCAGCGGCAATGATGGCCGCAGCAGCCCTGCTTACCGCAGGATGTTCCACGGGTTCGGGCACCAGCACCGTGGAACAGAACACCGATCCCAACCAGAAGGTGGAACTCACCTACTGGGCCTGGGCCCCGAACCTGGACAAGGTGGTGGACATCTGGAATGAGAAGAACCCCAACATCCACGTCACGGTCAACAAGCAGGACGGCGGCGATCCCGCCATCACCAAACTGCTGACCGCCGTCAACGCCGGTTCCGGCGCGCCGGACCTGATCCAGGCGGAATACCAGAAGATCCCAACCCTGGTGGCAGCAGATGCGCTCGCGGACCTCTCCGGAACCGACGCCAAGGACACCAAGGAGGCGTTCCCCGAGGCCGTCTGGAACTCCGTCACCCTCGGCGGCGACGCTCTCTATGCGGTTCCGCAGGACACCGGGCCCATGGCCTTCTACTACCGCGCCGACATCTTCGAGCGCCTGGGCCTCGCAGTCCCCACAACCTGGGACGAATACGCTGCGGCGGCCAAGACCGTGCACGACGCTGACCCCGAGGCTTACCTGGGCACGTTCTCGTCCAACGACGCCGGCTGGTTTACCGGCCTGGCCCAGCAGGCCGGCGCGTCGTGGTGGGCTATCGACGGTGACGCCTGGAGCGTCAAGATCGCCGAGGACCCCACAGAGAAGGTGGCCGGCTACTGGGGAGGCCTGGTGGAGCAGGGCATCATCGACAACAAGCCCATGTACACCCCTGAATGGAACGCCGCCCTGAACAACGGCAAGCAGGTGGGCTGGCTCAGCGCCGCCTGGGCACCGGGCGTGCTGTCCGGCAATGCCGGCGCAACGGCCGGCAAGTGGAAGGTGGCCCCCATGCCGCAGTGGGATTCCGCCAAGCCCGCCACCGGCAACTGGGGCGGCTCCTCCACCGCAGTGACATCTCAGTCCAAGAACGTTGCCGCGGCTTCCAAGTTCGCTTCGTGGCTGAATACCGATCCGGAGGCCGTCAAGGCACTCGTGGACGTGGCCGGCATCTACCCGGCCGACACCGAAGGTGCCAAGACAGCCCTGACCAAGGCGCCGGAGTTCTTCAGCAACCAGCCCGACTTCTACGATGTGGTGGGCGAAGCTGCGCAGAGCGTTACATCGTTCAGCTACGGCCCCAACGTCAACGTTGCCTACAACGCTTACAACGACCAGTTCGCCAAGGCTGCCCAGGCCAAAACCAAGAGTGCGTTCCTGGACGCCGTAGCCGGCATGCAGCAGGTCACCGTTGACGACCTCAAGAAGACCGGATTCACGGTCAAGTAGTCCCGCCTGCCGGGAGGGTGCAGCGGCACCCTCCCGGTTTTGGCCCCAAACCACCCCACCCAAGGAAGTGCAACATGGCAGCGACAGCCACCGCGCCAACCCAGGCGGACAAGACCGCCATTGCCGGGCCTGGGAGTCCCCGGAAGGCCCGAAGCTTCAAGCAGCGGGCACTGACCCCGTATGCGATGCTGGCGCCGGGTATTGTCCTGTTCCTGGTGTTCATGGCGGCGCCGATCGCCTACACGCTGGTGTTGAGCTTCCAGCAGAAGAAGGTCAGCGGGCTGGGCCTCGGCAAAGGCGCACAAAGCACAGTGTTTGCCGGGTTCGACAACTACATCCGCTCCGTGACTGACCCCGAATTCACCGCCAGCGTCCTCCGTGTCCTGACTTATGGCGCCATCCTGATCCCGCTGATGCTCGGCTTCGCGCTGCTGTTCGCGCTCCTCCTGGACTCGCGGCGCACCCGCGCCGGAAACTTCTCACGCACGGCCATCTTCCTGCCCTACGCCGTGCCGGCCGTGATCAGCTCGCTACTCTGGGGCTTCCTGTACCTGCCCGGCGTCAGCCCCTTCCACTTCGTGGCGGACAGGCTGGGAATCGCCTTGCCGTCACTGCTGAACCCGGACCTGATCACCTTTGCCATCGCCAACATCGCCCTGTGGGGCGGCGTGGGCTTCAACATGATCGTCATGTACACCTCGCTCAAGGCCGTGCCCCAGGAAATCTATGAGGCCGCCAAACTCGACGGCGCCTCGGAGATCCAGACCGCACTCCGCATCAAGATCCCCATCATTGCCCCCTCCGTGGTGATGACAGCCCTGTTTTCCATGATCGCCACGCTGCAGGTCTTCGCCGAACCCACCACGCTCCGCCCGCTGGCCAACAGCCTCTCCACGAGCTGGTCCCCTCTGATGCTCGTCTACCGTGATGCTTTCACCCGCAATGACATCTACTCCGCGGCCGCAACCAGCATCATCATCGCCCTCGCCACCTTCGCCATTTCCTTCCTCTTCCTGCGCATTGTGCAGAAGCGGGCCTTCGGACAGGAGAACTGACCGTGTCCACTCCCACTGAGATCCGCGAGAAGCCAAGCTTCCTTTCCACCGGCATCCTGATCCTCGGCGCGCTGTACTGCCTGTTTCCGGTCATCTGGGTGGTGGCTGCGGCCAGCAAGAGCAGCGACGAACTCTTCTCCACCTTCACCTTTGCGCCGAGCGTCCACCTGTGGAACAACATCGTGGAGCTGACCGCCTACCGCGACGGCGTGTTCTGGCGGTGGATGCTCAACACTGCCCTCTACGCCGGGGTGGGTGCCCTGCTCTCCACCTGGGTGTCCGCCCTCTCTGGCTACGTCCTGGCCAAGTACGACTTCCCCGGCAAGAACGGCGTGTTCAAGGTCCTCCTCATGGGCGTGCTGGTTCCGGGCGTCATCCTGGCCATCCCGCAGTACCTGATGCTGGCCCAGCTGGGCCTGACCAACACGTACTGGTCCGTTCTCCTGCCGCAAATCATCAGCCCCTACGGGATCTACCTGGCCCGCATCTACGCTGCGGCGTCGGTTCCCGGGGACGTCATTGAGGCTGCCCGGACGGAGGGCGCCAAGGACATGTACATCTTCAACCGCATCGCGCTGCCCATGATGCTGCCAGGCCTGGTGACGATCTTCCTGTTCCAGTTCGTGGCCATCTGGAACAACTTCATGCTGCCGTACATCATGCTGGGCGATGACACGCTGTTCCCGCTGACGGTGGGCCTGAACGGGCTCCTCAACCAGGGCGCCACCGCTCCGGCCCTGTACACGCTGGTGCTGGCAGGAGCCCTGCTGTCCATCATTCCGCTGGTCATCATGTTCCTGTTCCTGCAGCGTTACTGGCGCGTTGACCTCGCCGCCGGCGCCGTAAAGGCCTAGGGCTGGATAGGCTCGGATCATGATGCAACCGCAAGGCCGGCCCCGGCCCAAGATTGACGATGTGGCCAGGGAGGCAGGCGTCTCGCGAGGGACAGTTTCGCGGGTGCTCAATGGCGGGCACTGGGTCAGCCCGCCCGCGTTGGCCGCCGTCAACGCCGCCATCAAAAAGACCGGCTACCGCGTCAACCCCCACGCCCGGAACCTGGCCACGAACAAGGCCAACTCGGTGGCCTTCCTGCTCACCGAAACGCACGACCGCCTGTTCGCCGACCCCAATTTCGCCGTCCTGATGCGGGGCGCTGCCGATGCCCTGGCCGTGCACGACATTCCCCTGGTGCTGATCATGGCCGGTACGGACGACGAGCAGCGCCGTGCCACCGATTTCCTCACCGCCGGCCATGTGGACGGAGTCCTGCTGGTCTCCTCGCATGGCAGCAGGAAGGGCGTGATCGCCGACATCATCGCCGCGGGCGTGCCTGCTATCGCCTGCGGCGTTCCCCTGGGCTTCGAAAAGAAGATGGGCTACGTGGCAGCGGACGACTACCAGGGCGCGCTGGAGCTGCTGGAGTTCCTTGACGACGGCGGCCGGAAGCGGATCGCCACCATCACCGGCCCGCAGGACACCTCCGGCGGCATCCGGCGGCTGGAAGCCTACCGGGCACACCAGGGTGACGCCTTCGACGAGGCGCTGGTGGCGCCAGGTGACTACAGCCGGGAAAGCGGGGCCAGGGCCATGCGTGAGCTCCTCGCCCGGGTCCCCGACGTGGACGCCGTCTTCGCCGCCAACGACCTCATGGCCCTCGGCGCGCTGGAGGTATTGCACGACGCCGGACGGCGGGTTCCCGAGGACGTTGCGGTAGTGGGGTTCGACGACATTTCGGCCGCCTCCGCCGCCACCCCTGCCCTGACCACGGTGCGGCAGCCATTCGACCGGATCAGCGAGGAAATGGTGCGGTTGTTGCTGGACGTCATCGCCGGGAAGAACCATGCCGCCATCACCATTCCCACGGAACTCGTGGTCCGGGAATCGGCCTGAAAGCCCGGATTTCTACAACGTTCTAAATACCCTACGGCGGGTTCACAAAACAAGGCTTGTTTTGCCCTATCCCGCCCACTAGATTTTTGGGGAAGCGTTTTCCCAATTCGAAATTGAAAGGATTCACTGATGAATCCCTCCAAGGCACCCGCGCGCCTCCTGTCGGTCGCCACCCTCGGCCTGGCACTCACCGTAGGCTGCCTCGCAGCCCCTGCTGCCGCCGTCGGGCCTTCTCCTTCCCAGCCCGGCAATCCGGGAATCCAGCTTGACTACCTGGACCGCGGCCTGGTTGCCGCCAAGACTTCCGAAGGCGTGTTCCTCAGCTGGCGCCTGCTGGGCAACGAGGCCACCGGGTCCTCCGAAACCGGCCTGACCGGAACGGACTTCAACGTGTACCGGGACGGGCAGAAGCTGGTGACGGTCACGGACAGCACCAACTACCAGGACCCCGCCGGGACCGCCGGATCGAAGTACCAGGTGCGGGCCGTCGTCGGCGGCGTGGAGCTGGACGAAAGCGCAACCGCAACCCCCTGGGGCGGCAACTTCAAGGACATTCCCCTGAAGAAGCCGGCCGACGGCGTGACCCCCGCCGGCCAGGCCTACACGTACTCGGCCAACGACACCTCCGTGGGCGATGTGGACGGCGATGGTCAGTACGAGTTCATCGTGAAATGGGACCCGAACAACTCCAAGGACGTTTCGCAGGTGGGTTACACCGGCAATACGTACGTGGATACCTACAAGGCCGACGGCACGCTGCTGCACCGGATCGACCTCGGCGTCAATGTCCGCTCCGGCGCTCACTACACGCAGCTGCTGGTCAACGACTTCGACGGCGACGGCCGGGCCGAGCTGATGATGAAGACCGCGCCGGGCACCAAAACCACCAACTACAACGCGGACGGCAGCGTGGCCGCGGAATCGTTCATCACCATGCTCCGGTCCGATATCAACGCCGGGTACTCGAACAGCGACGACTACAGGATGAGCGCCGCGGACTACTACCAACACATGGTGAAGACCTTCCAGGGCTGGACGGAGCACCCCGAGGTGAAGGCGGGGAACTGGCCGGCCACCCTCGAGGAAGCTTTCGGCATCGCGCCCAAGTACAAGTACCCGCTGTCCCAGGCCGATGCCGAGGCGCTGACCGACTACTTCATGGACGTCTACGCCCCCTCCCGAAGCGCCCGGAACAACCTCCGCGCGTTCGAGGGATTCATCGTGTCCGGCCCCGAATACCTGTCCGTCTTCGAAGGCGCCACGGGTAAGGAGCTGAAGACTGTCGCCTACCAGCCGGGCCGGACCGACGACGGCATGATGTGGGGCGATTACGCCATGGCCCGCATCGAACCGGGCAACCGCGTGGACCGGTTCCTCGCCGGCGTCGCCTACCTGGACGGCAAGAAGCCCGCAGCAGTGTTCGCCCGCGGCTACTACACCCGCACCACCCTGGCCACCTACACCTGGGACGGCACCAACCTTTCCCCGGTATGGAACGTGGATTCCGGCTGGACGCCCATGACCAACCCGTTCAACGACTCCCCGCACGGCCGCGACGGCACGGATCCGACCTACGGCAAGCTCACCACCCAGGGCTTCCACTCCCTGAGCGCCGCCGATGTTGACGGCGACGGCAAGCAGGAGATCGTCTACGGTTCGGCAACGCTCGACGACGACGGCTCGCTTCTGTACAGCTCGTTCGACACCCTGCCGGCCGGCAGTGCCGCGCCGGGCGAGGAGGCACGCCTGGGCCACGGCGATGCCATGCACGTGGCGGACATCGATCCCAACCGCCCCGGCAAGGAAATCTTCACCGTTCACGAGGGCGCCACCTACGCACCGTACGGTTACGCCATGCGCGACGCCGCGACGGGTGAGGTGCTGTTCGGCGCCTACTCCGGCAAGGACACGGGACGCGGCATGATCGGCGACGTCGACCCCTCCGTTCCGGGCCTGGAGAACTGGGCGATCGGCATGCAGTCCGCCGACGGCCGCAAGCTTTCAAGCACAGGCCCCGGCACCAACATGAGCATCAGGTGGGCCGCAAACATGACGACGCAGATCGTCAACGGCGCCGGCGACCAGACCCCCACCATCGATGACTGGACGCGGGGCCGACTGCTCACCGCCGACGGCACCCGCACCAACAACGGCACCAAGGGCACCCCCAGCCTGGTGGCAGACATCCTCGGCGACTGGCGCGAAGAACTGGTGGTCCGCACCGCCGACAGCTCCGCGTTGCGGATCTACCTGAGCACCGAGGTGACGGACCACAAGCTCTACACCCTGATGCACGATCCCCAGTACCGTGCTGAGGTGGCCCGCCAGAACACCACGTACAACCAGCCGTCCTACACCGATTTCTACCTCGCCTCGGACATGAAGTTCGGCAACGTCCCGCTGCGCGCCGCGTGGCTTCCGGGCAGCGTGAAGGCACTGCAGAATGCGGTGGAGGACCTTGTGGAATCGGGTGAGATCGCGGGCCCGGTGGCCAGCCAGCTCACCGCGGCTACCCAGCAGGCCCAAAAGGCCGTGGAGGACCGGGACGCCGCCAAGGCAGGGAAGGCCATCCAGCGTTTCGTGAAGTTCCTTGCCCAGCAGAAGAACCCGGACAAGGTGTCAGACACGGCCAGGGCGGTGCTGACCCACAACGCAGGCAACGTCCTCCGCGCTTTCGAAAAATAGGGGTTCACCGCATTTTGCCCCTCAGGGAAAGGACCGCCAGGTTAACGGCAGACTGTTGATATGACACTTGCACCGGTTATCGCACTCAACGACGGATACTCGATCCCCCAGATCGGTCTTGGCACGTGGCCGCTGGACGACGACCAGGCGGCGGCCGCCGTCGTCCATGCCGTAGAAGCCGGCTACCGGCACATCGATACGGCAGTGAAGTACGGCAACGAACGCGGCGTGGGCCATGGCATCAAGGCCAGCGGCGCTGATCGTGGCGAGCTCTTCATCACCACCAAACTGGATGGCGAGTTCCAAGGGAATGACAGGGCCGTTGAGGGGCTGGAGGGGTCGCTGAAGAGGCTCGGCCTCGACTATGTGGACCTGCTGCTGATCCACTGGCCCTTGCCCGGCCGGGATCAGTTCGTCTCCACCTGGAAAACGTTCGAGCGCCTCCAGGCTGAGGGAAAGGTGTGCTCCATCGGAGTGTCCAACTTCAAGCCTGCACACCTGGAGCGGTTGATGGCGGAGACGGATGTTGTTCCCGCCGTCAACCAGGTCCAGCTGACGCCTGCCGTTACCCGGGCGGCGGCGCGGGAATTCCATGCAAAACATGGCATCGCCACCGAGTCCTACAGCCCCTTGGGCGGTTCCGGGGCCGGCATCCTGGGCGCGCCGGTCCTGGGCCGACTGGCCGAAAAGCACGGCAAGACTCCGGGCCAGGTGGTACTGCGCTGGCACGTTCAAAACGGATTGGTAACGATTCCAAAGACCGCCAATCCTGACCGGATGCGCGAGAACCTGGATGTCTTCGACTTCGTGCTGGACCCGCAGGATCTCGCGGAATTGGCTATCCTCGACGAGGGACCCGGCGCCGGCAATGATTCGGACGTGACCGGGCATTGATCCAGGCCTGAGCAGCCTCTTTCCTCCTCTCCGGGGTTGGCAAATCGATAGTAAGCATGATTACTATTGGGGCAGAGGATGAATTGCCTCCGGAATCCGGGGGCGTCCTTACTTAGGAAGAGGAGCGAAAAATGGGTTTCATTGCATTTCTGATTCTCGGACTTATTGCCGGTGCGATTGCAAAGGCGATCCTTCCGGGACGCCAGGGCGGCGGCTGGATCATCACCATGGTGCTGGGCGTCGTAGGTGCCCTGCTTGGTGGATGGATCGGCGGCGCGCTGTTCGGCGGCGGACTGCAGGAGTTCTTCTCGCTGCAGACCTGGCTGCTGGCGATCCTCGGATCGCTGATCGTCCTTGCGATCTACGGCATGGTCACTAAGCGTGGTGCGCGCCGCTAAAGCAGCGCCCACAGCCAGGAAGCCGGCCTGGGGAGGACATCCCCAGGCCGGCTTTCACATTTCCGGCCATGGCGTTGCCGCCGGGCCGGACTTGGAAACCTTCTTTCGGAGCAGGAGTTCACCATGAAAAACAAGCTTCTTTTGGGTGTTGGAGTTGCCGTTGGCTACGTCCTTGGATCACGGTCGGGCCGCGCCGCGTACGACAAGCTGAAGGCGCGCGCCGCCGGGATCTGGGACAGCAAACCCGTTCAGGACAAAGTGACAGTCGCCACCGAGGCCATCAAGGAGAAAGCCCCGGACGTGGCCGACCAGCTGTCAGAAGCGGCACGGCGTGCCGGAACTGTGCTGGGCTCGGCGATGCACCGCGATGACTCCTCCGGGAAGTCCACGCCAGCCAGCCACGACACCTCGGCATCCGCCGCTCAAGCGGGCGGGCTCGGTGGAGACCACATCCCGGCCCACAGCACCCACCCGGAAACCACGAACCTCGGCACCACCAGTGAGGGCAACTCCAAGAGCTAGCCGCTTCGCGGAGGCAGCAGTCCCCTGTGAACCCCCGATTGACAAGGGGCTCCTGCGTTCCGTGTGCTACAACTGATTCGCCTTGCCGGCCGTCGCGATCCTTGGGGGACGCGCCGGCCGGCAGCGTGTTTAAGCCCCACCCGCTGAGCACTGCCAGTTCGGGGCGTTTTGAAGCTGCACGTTCAGTGCGGCCCCGCCGGCGTCACTTTCGGCCGCGATGTGAATCGGACGCCCATCCTCGGCCGAAACCGGCGGCCGGAACCTAGGACCTGGCGTCGGGCCATTGGGTGGGGTCGTAACCGTTGATCCCCGGTACACGCCGTGCCGGCTGGAGGTTATCGTCGTCGTCTGCATGCTCAGGCGCAGCTGGATCCGCATCCTTAGCGGCGTCCTTGCCCTGCTCCTCCGGGTCCTCCCGGACCCTCTTTCCATGTTCCCTGCCAGCCATCTGCCACTCCCGGCCCTCTGTTGACGTAGGCCCAGCTGCATGAACCACTATGGCAACCCTAGTCCCGGAGGAACGCCGAAAACGCTGGATCCCATCAAGAAAATGTCAATACTTTAGGCGCGGCTGCGCGTCCGCGCCGCCTAGGGTTGACGTGACCGCGTTGCGTTGCCGGGTCAGGAGCAGATACGGGCCAGGTTTTCCACATAGCGGTTTGTGTGGGTCCTGATTGTCAGTCCCCTTTGGCAGAGTGGGGTCATGGAAGCCATCGGGGAGCAGCTATCGGAGAGCGAAGACTCTTCGGACTTGCTGCCGCCCGACTTTCACCGCGGCAGTCACCTTTCCGCAGGGCAGCACGTCCGCACGACAACGCACGACGCCGGGCCGCACCCCCGCGCCACGTCGCACCTTCGGCCAGTCCCCAGCTGCTCCGTTCCAGACCCATCACCAGACCAATCATTGGGCGTGCCTCTGGATTCAGCTTTGGACCTGTCCGTCCTGACCGCACGGATGGCCACCGCGGCAGTAGCAGCCCGGGAAGCCCTGCCCACGGCCGACTACACCAGGGCGGCTACCTTCGCCGCCGACGTCGAAGGGCTCTCGCGCTGCGTGGAGTACCTCCAACTCATCGCCGCCAGGGCCGTGGAGCACACCCGCACCCGCGCGATCGCCGACGCCGAATCCAACCGGACGGCCCGCCGCGCCGCCCGGGTCAGCTTCTGGGGCGCCAACGGCATAGAAATCCTCAACGAAACCGACACCAACTGGCCCGCTGCCACACGCGTGCCCGCAGCAACGCCTGCGGAGCGCACCACCGCGGCACAGGCGTTGCTCACGTCCCCGGCCGGTGACGGTTGCCGGAACACCGCCGAGTTCCTCCGCCTCAGGCTCTTCATCCCCGTCCGCGAAGCCCGCCGCCGGCTCACCCTCGCCCATCAAACCCTGCCCGGCACCACCCTCACCGGCGAACCCATAGCCCCGACACACGAACTCCTCGCCAGCACCCTTGCACCGGCCGATGCCAGCATTGGCCAGCCCGCCACCACCGACACACCACCACACATCATCACCGCACCCGCCGTGTCCTCCCACGCGGCCACCATCATCACCGCCACCCTCGAGCGGCTACAACACCACACCACTCCCGAAACCCTGCGCGGCATCGAGCACCACCTCACCTCGGCCGCCACCACCGCGGACCCCGACTTCCTCGCCCGCCTGGCCCAACGCCTCACCGAGACCATCGACGCCGACGGCACCGAACCCAGCGAAGAAGCGCTCCGCCACGCCCAAGGTGCCTTCATCCGCAAACCCCGCCATGGCCTCCACCGCGTGGAAATCTTCGCCACCCCCGACCAATACGAACACCTCCTCACCGCCATGAACATCGCCACCAACCCCCGCACCACCACCCCGAACACCACTACCAATGGCGACGGCGACGTGCGTGAGGCAGGCACCCGCGGCGGCGACGGCAGCGGAAATCAGGTAGCACCCGTCCCGGAGCTGGAACGCCGCACCAGGCCCCAACAACAGCTCGACGGCATCATCACCGCTGTCAAAACGGCACTCACCACCGGGCTCCTCCCCACCACCGGCGGCAACAGACCCCAGATCATCGCCACCATCAACCAACGCGATCTCTTCCCCACCCCTGCATCCACCACACACCACACGCCGGCCGCGGGAACCTTTGCCTTCACCGGCCCAATCGCCGCCACGACGCTGCGCAAAATCGCCTGCGACGCCGACATCATCCCCGCACTCCTGGGCACCAACAGCGAAATCCTCGACCTCGGACGCAAAACCAGACTCTTCACCCCAGCCCAACGCCTCGCCCTCACCGCCCGCGACCAAGGCTGCACCTTCCCCAACTGCACTATCCCCGCGCCCTGGTGCGAAGCACACCACATCACCTACTGGTCACACGGTGGCCACACCAACACCACTAATGGCACACTCCTCTGCACTCATCACCACCACCTCATCCACAAGGAAAACTGGACTATCAACACCACCGGTGGCACCCCGGCCTTCATCCCGCCGCCCCATATAGACCCCTCCCAAACACCCCAGCAAAACCACTACTTCAAACCACCACTGTTGCCACCACAACCACAACCACCGACCGCAACCAACGCCGCCCGGCCATGACACACGCCCACTACGTTGGACAGACAGCCGCGACGCACGACTGCACCCGCAGCCGCCTGGGACCGCCCCGATTTGTTGGACGCCACCGCCACCACCGACCGCAACCAACGCCGCCCGGCCATGACACACGCCAATTACGTCGGCCAGACAGCCGCGACACACGAGTACACCGCGCCGCCAGGGGCGCCCCTAATCGTGGGCAGTTCCCACCACGGCCGTTCCGTCGAGTTCCTCAGAATGAATCGTGGTCACAGAGAGTCCGGTGACAGCCACGAGCGCGGCGGTGCCGGAGGCCTGCTGTTCGCTGGTTTCGATGAGCACGCAACCGCGCGGAGCAAGCCAGTCCCTGGCGCCCGCTGCCACGCGGCGGTGGAAGTCGAGCCCGTCAGTGCCGCCATCGAGGGAAATGAGCGGTTCGTGAATGCGCGCCTCGGGCGGCATGGTTTTGATGGCCTTGGTGGGAACGTACGGTGCGTTGACAGCGAGGATGTCAACCCTGCTTCGAAGGCTTCCAGGGAGCGCATCGAACAGATCACCGGTGTGGACATGGCCTCCCAGTACCTCGATGTTGCTCCGCGCACACTCCACAGCCACAGAATCAATATCCACCGCATGCAGTTCTGCCCGTGGGAATCGTCGGGCCAGTGCCGCACCAACGGCACCGGAACCGCAACATAAGTCCACCACCACACCATCAAAGGAGGCATTTCCCGGGCGGCCATGGACCGTTGTGGCGATGCCGGACGACGAGTCCCCCGAAACGGCGTACCCCGAATGACTACCCTCCCCAGATATCAGCTCAGCGGCAAGCCGAACCAACAGCTCGGTCCGGCGCCGGGGAACGAAAACACCGGGACGGACCGCCATGCGGTGCCCGTCGAACTCCGCCCACCCCAGGATGTATTCCAGTGGAAGACCTGCCACCCGACGCTGCACGCAGTCCGCCAACTCTGCCGGGTTGGCCGCTTGCTCGAGGAGAAGCAGAGCTTCCTCCTCGGCAAACACGCAGCCGGCGGCCCGCAAAGCCTCGGCCACGTCGACGACCCCCGTACCCAGCTGTTTCGGGGTCCCGGAGGACGGGACAGAATGCAACGCGCTCCCCTTCGGAATGAGTGTGGGCACTGGGGCTGCCGGCGCTAGGAGCCCGGACGGTGAAGGACCGAACCCGGGACGACAAAATCACCCACCTGATCCACCTCCATCTGCCTGGCTGGAAATTTCATCGTAATTGACGCCACGCCGCCGCGGCAGGGGCTGTGTCTGTTGGCAGGATGGAGGCATGACATCTGCCTCTAGGACACCTGCCACAAACAGCCAAGTTCTTTCCACGGCGATCATCTGGACTGGCGCCTACACCCCGGACGGGGGCGGCCGCGCCGAGGGCATCGGCGCCCTCCGTGCCAACGGGGACGGGAGCCTGGAATGGCTCGGCACGGCAGTTAAGGCCCAGTCGCCGTCGTTCGTCGCCGTCCATCCGACCCTTCCTGTGGTGTACGCGGTGGCCGAGCAGCGCAAAATGGTTCAGGCCTACCGGCACGTCAGCGGCCACACGCTGGAACCGATCGGCGCACCCTGGCCGGCAGGCGAGGCCACCTGCCACGTTGCAGTAGACCCGCACGGCCGCTTCGTCACCGCAACCTGCTGGGGAGACGGCCAGGTCCTGCTTTATGAACTGGATGCCGACGGCGGGATCACTGAGCGGTTCGCGGCCGCGCCGTCGACCGATCCGCACTCGGTACACTCCCCCGAAGAACCCCGGCAGGGCAGGGCGCACACCAGCCTGATGCTGCAGGGCGGGCGGGTCATGACCACAGACCTGGGCCACGACACACTCCGAATCTGGACCTATAAGCCCGGCACCGGGCTGGTGGCCGACCATGAGGTTGTCTTGCCGTTCGGCAGCGGCCCACGTCATCTGGCACTGCACCCCGGCGGGAACGTGTTCGTCGTCTCCGAATACTCCATCGAGGTCTTTGTCGTGCGGCCGGAAGCCGGAACTTTCGAGTTGGTGTTCCGTGGCCCCGCAACACAGGGAGGTGCCATGGACGGCGACTCGGCCGCCGAAATCTGCCTCGGCCCAGGCGGTGCCTTCGCCTACGCCGGCGTCCGCGGATCCAATCGGATCAGCGTGCTCGAGGTGGGCAGCAACGGCAGTGAACTGCTACCAGTGCAGGATCTGGCCAGCGGCGGTGACTGGCCCCGCCACCACCTGGTCCGGGGTCCCTGGCTTCACGTTGCCCACGAACGCTCGGACAATGTGGCCACCTTCGCCCTGGACCCTAAGACCGGCCTTCCGGGTCCGGTGGTCCATAGCGTCGAAACTCCTTCGCCCACCGCCCTGGTGCCAAACGGCTGACACGGCCGTGCGTTGCGGCCCGTGCCTGTAGCGGCCTAAGCCGTGTATGGAGCTTTTCGACTGCCTCCAACGGGTAATTTCCTAAACACTGGAGTAATCCTGCGCCAGCGCCTACGGTTGTGATGTGGTTCACAGGAAGCATGCTTTCCTTCGGACCCGGCGGCGCCCTTGCCGCACCAACCCTTGCCGACAGCAAGCCTGTAAAGCAGCGCCGCTACCAGGAAGGTCTCACCCTTGATACTCCGCACCCCCACCGGCGTGCCCCCACGCGTCACGCCACCAACGCCACCCCGTGCCCGTAGCGGCGCTGCCGCCCGCCGGGCCGCCGTCGGACTCCTCGCGGCAACCGTTGCCCTCTCTGCTGCGTCGCTCCCGGCACAGGCTGCCCCCGCCCCGAAGGACCCGGCGTCGGCGGCCCAACACTCGCTCCGAGCGCCGGTGACCGACGAGAACTTCTACTTCGTCATGGCAGACAGGTTCAGCAACGGCAGCACCGCCAATGACCAGGGAGGCTTGGGCTCCGATCCCATGGTGTCCGGCTTCGACCCCACCAAGAAGGGCTTTTACAACGGCGGCGACCTGGCCGGGCTCCGAAACAAGATCGACTACATCCAGGGCCTTGGCACCACGTCGATCTGGCTCACGCCCAGCTTCAAGAACAAGGCTGTGCAGCCAGAGGACAAATCGGCCGGCTACCACGGCTACTGGGTCACCGACTTCACCCAAATCGATCCCCATCTGGGCACCAACGCCGAACTCAAGTCACTCATCGACGAAGCCCACGCCCGCGGGATGAAGGTCTACTTCGACATCATCACCAACCACACGGCGGACGTCATCGGCTACGGCGACAACAATGAACGGAAGGGTTACGTCGCCAAGGACGCCGTCCCCTACAAAACTGCCGACGGACAGGCCTTCGATGACCGCGATTACGCAGGGACGGACGGGTTCCCGGAACTGGATGCCGGCACGTCTTTCCCCTACAAACCCGTCCTGGAACCCGGCGAAGAGGACCTCAAGGTTCCAGCGTGGCTCAACGATCCCACCCTGTACCACAACAGGGGTGACACCACGTTTACCGGCGAGGACTCGTTCTACGGGGACTTCTTCGGCTTGGACGACTTGTTCACTGAACACCCCACAGTGGTCAACGGCATGAAGGACATCTATAAGAACTGGATCCGCGACTTCGGGGTTGACGGTTTCCGGATCGACACCATGAAGCACGTTAATGACGAGTTCTGGCAGGATTTCGGTCCGGACGTGCTCAATTACGCCAAGGAACAGGGCAAGGACGAGTTCTTCATGTTCGGCGAGGTCTTCGACACCTCCAAGAGCTTCACATCGCAGTTCACTACGAGGAACCGGATGCAGGCCGTCCTCGACTTCCCATTTCAGGACGCAGCGCGGAACTTCGCATCCAAGGGCCAGGGCGCCGGTACCCTGCAGGAATTCTTCGCTGGCGATGACTGGTACACCGACGCTGATTCGAACGCCTACCAACTCCCCACATTCCTGGGCAACCATGACATGGGCCGGATCGGCAGCTTCATCGCTGCCGACAATCCCGGAGCAACGGACTCCGAGAAGGTGGCCCGCGACCGCCTTGCCCACGAACTCATGTACTTCTCCCGGGGGAACCCCGTGGTCTACTACGGGGACGAGCAAGGCTTCACCGGGCCCGGTGGAGACCAGGACGCCAGGCAAACGCTGTTCGCCAGCCAAGTGCCGGAATACCTGGACGATGACCTGCTGGGCACCGATGCCACGCACGCCACGGACAACTTCAACACCGCCCATCCGCTCTACACCGGGATCAGTGAACTGGCTGCCCTCACCAAGGAACATCCCGCCTTGCGGAACGGCGCCCAGCAGGGCCGCTACGCCTCCGACGGCCCCGGCATCTATGCTTTCTCCCGGACCGACGCCTCGGACCAGCGCGAATATGTGGTGGCACTGAACAACAGCGGGCAGCCCCAGACCGCCGACGTCCCCACCTACATCGCCAAGCGGAACTACACCCGCATCTACGGAGACGCAGCAGCCAAGGCCAAGACATCGGACGCCGGCACCCTGACGGTCACGGTGCCACCGCTTTCAGCCGTGGTCTACCAGTCCTCCGGCCGCATCCCGCACTCCAAGTCCGCTCCCGCCGTCGCCCTTCAGCAACCGGCGCCGGCGGCAGGCGACAACGGGCGGCTTCAGGTGACGGCCGACGTCGGCGGTACTTCGTTCTACGAGGTCACCTTCGAGGCGAAGCAGGCCGGCGGGAACTGGACGCCAATCGGCACCGACGATGCCGCGCCGTACCAGGTGTTCCACGACGTGGCAGCCCTGGACGCCGGGACCTCCGTGGAGTACCGCGCCACAGTGCTCGACAACGGCGGCCACACCGCCACCAGCCAGATAAGAAGTGCCAGCGTTCCTGCCCCGGTCCTGACACTGCAGCAGCCCGCAGAGGGCAGCAACGTCCAGGGTGCAGTTGAGCTCAGCGCCACGGCCGATCCCGAAAAGTCCAGCAACGTGGTGTCCTTCCAGCGGAGCGTCGACGGCGGAGAATGGACAGCCGTGGGAACTGACGATTCCTCCCCCGTGTACTCGGCCACCGATGACATCTCTTCCCTGGCCGACGGCACCACGATGCAGTACCGCGCCCTCATGTCCGGGCCCGGCTTCAGCGTTGTCAGCGGGGCCCGGACCGTCACCGTGGGCGAAGCACCGCAGCCCGATTCGGTGGCGGTGGCCGGATCACTGAACAAGGCGATGGGCTGCGCGGCGGACTGGGACCCAGCCTGTGCGCAGGCGAAGCTGGTCCTGGACCCCGCGGACCGGATCTGGCGCGTACAGGCTGACCTGCCGGCAGGCACCTACGAGTACAAGGCTGCGCTCAACGGCAACTGGGATACGAACTATGGTGCAGACGGCCAACCTGCCGGGCAGAACATCGTCCTTAACCACCCGGGCGGCCCGGTCACCTTCCGGTACGACAACAGCACACACCTGCTGAGCGCCACCTATGCCGCGCAGCAGCCCGGTGCCGTTGCCGCCGCAGGCAGCATGGACAGTGAGCTTGGCTGCGCGGCGGACTGGGATCCCGCGTGCGATCAGGCTCAGCTCAGCCTGGACCCGGCCAGCCTCATCTGGAAGCTGACCTTTCCCGCCCTCCCGGCCGGCAGCTACGAATTCAAAGCCGCCCTGGACCGGTCCTGGAACGTGAGCTACGGGGCCGGCGGGGCTTCCCCGGGCGCCAACATCGCGTTGGAGCACGACGGCGGCCCGGTCACGTTCCGGTACGACCACTTCACACACGTGATCACGGCCGGATAGCAGAGGCGACCTACCCGTCGACCGGATGGCCGAGGATGCCGAGCAACCGCCGGATGGCATCCTCGGCCGTTGGCGGCGGTCCGAAGACTGCCCGCTGCCTGGTGGTGTTGGCGACGTAGCGGCCGGTCTGGAACCAGCCCATCATCGACGCCATGTCCGGCACCGTCGGGTTCACCCGTCCCAACACCACCCCGGCCGTCTTCAGCACCCGCAAAGGCACGGAACGGACCCCGATCTTCGACCCGCTGAGCCGGCCCATCATGTCCGCCACGTCCTTCATGCGGACCGGCCGGTCCCAGCCGATGTCGATCCGCTCCCCGTCGACCCCCGGAGCATCTACGGCGTCTGCCAGGTAGCCGGCAAGGTCGGGGGTGAGCACAAAGGTCAGCGGAACGTTGGGCGAACCGAACCACGTCAGTTTGCCCTTGGTCACAGGGTCACCGCTGAACCGCGTGACCTGGTCCAGGAAGGCGCCCGGCCGCAGCGCAACGAACGGTACGCCGAGTCCCTCCAGCTTGTCCTCCATCAGCTTCTTGTGCCAGAAGTGCGGCACCTCCGGGGTTTCGTCGCAGGTCAGGATGCTGGTGAGGACAAAGCGCCGGACGCCTGCCCGGGCCGCCGCTTCCGCCAGGTTGGCGTTGCCCAGGGTGTCGGTTGCGGGGCTGTCGCCCTTGCGGTGCTTGGTGTAGCCGGCGGCTGAGGTGATCACGGCGTCGGCTCCGGCCATGGCCTGGTCCAAGGATCCGGGGTCCATCATGTCCCCGCGGGCTATCTCCACACCGAGGGATTCCAGCCGCGAGGCATCCGAACCGGGCCGCACCAAGGCACGCACCGTTTTGCCCCGGTCCACCAGCGCGGTGACCACCTGGCCGCCGAGCATGCCGGTACCGCCGACCACCAATACTGGTTCGCCGTTCATGCCATTCTCCTCACCATTGACTAGCCGTGCAGGGCCTCCTCCACCGCCGCGAGCAGCGAGTTGAACCGCGCGTTTGCGGGGAGGTCATCAAGGAACACCGGCTTGCCGTCCGGGCCGGCCAGCGGCACCTGCCAGTTGGGGTAAAGCTCCTCCGTGGTTCCGGGCTGGTTCTGCACCCGCCGCTCCCCCACCGCATCCACCAGCGCCACGCCCAGCAGCACGGACGGCGTCTGGCTCAGCAAGAGGTGCAGGACCTCAATGGTCTGCTCCTCCGCGTCACCGCCGGTGCCGGTTCCGGGCAGGTAGCCGCGTTCGCGGAGCAGCGCGAACATCTTTTCCAGGGACGCGTTGTGCTGGGCACGCTCTTCGGCTTCGGACCGTTCCAGCAGACCCAGGTGGCTCCGCAGCGCCACGTGGTCCCCGGCGAGGTAACCGGCGGTGGGCGGAAGATCGTGGGTGTTGACGCTGGAAAGCGCCTGCGTACGGTACTTTTCGGGCGCAAGGGGGGAATCGCCGTCGTACTCGAACCAAAGAATGGACGTGCCCAAAATGCCGCGTGCTGCAAGGTAGTCCCGCACCCACGGTTCGAAAGTGCCCAGGTCCTCGCCGATCACCACGGCCCCCGCCCGGTGCGCTTCCAGGGCCAGGATGCCGATCAGTGCCTCATGGTCGTACTTCACGTACGCGCCGTCGCCGGGGGCGTTGCCGCTGGGGATCCACCACAGCCGGAACAGTCCCAGGATGTGGTCCACCCGGATGCCGCCGGCGTGCCGCAGCACGGTGGCCAGCATGTTCCGGAACGGCTGGTAGCCCGCCTCGGCCAGCCGCGAAGGATGCCACGGCGGCTGGCCCCAGTCCTGGCCCTGCTGGTTGTACATGTCCGGCGGCGCACCCACGCTGGTGGCGGGAGTGAGCACGCCCTTCAGCGTCCAGGCGTCCGCGCTGCTGTGGTCTACGCCGACAGCGAGGTCGTGGACCACGCCCAGCCGCATCCCGGAACGCAGCGCCGCCTGCTGCGCGTTCTCCAGCTGCTCGTCGCAGATCCACTGCAGCCACCGGTGGAAGCCGATCCGGTCCTCGAGCCTTGCCCGCAGCGCCTGCGCCTCCTGCGAATCCAGCGAGAACGCCGGGTCAGTCCACATGGGATCGTCCGGCGCTGCGTCCTCGCGGATGGCCGACCAGAGGGCGAAGTCGTCCAGGCCGCTGCCGGAAATGCGGCAGAACTCATCGAAGGCCGCCTGCCGGGAGGGGGACCGGCGCGCGTGGTACAGCAGCTCCAGGGCCTGCAGTTTCGCGGCGTAGACGGCGTCCCGGTCCAGCCGTTCGGCGTCCTTGTTAAGGCCCGCCACCTCCTCGCGCAGCTTCTCCAGTGCAGCTCGCTTCCGAGGCCGCAGGTAGGCAAGCTCCGGAACCGCCTCGATCCGGATATAGATCGGGTTGAAGAACCGCCGGGTGGACGGCGAGTACGGTGAGGGCTGCACCGGCGGAACCGGTTCAGCGGCGTGCAGCGGGTTGACCAGCACGTAATCGGCCCCGCGGGCCCCACTGAGCGCGGCGAGGTCCGCCAGGTCGGCAAAATCTCCGATCCCCCACGAACGCTTCGAACGCACGGAGTACAGCTGCGTGGCGAGCCCCCATCCGCGCCGCTGTTCAAGGTCCCGGGCGGTATCCAGCCGGGCCGGCGTCACCACCAGGGTTGCTGTGGCGGTGACACTCCCGGCCTCCGCGTGCAGCGTGTGCCAGCCGAGCGGCAGGTCCTGCGGCAGGGCAAAGGTGGCCCGGCCCGTGGCGACGCCGTCCACGTCCCGCGGCTGTACCCACACGTCCTGCTGGGCCGCGTCCACGCTCCCGGCTCCGCCCTCAAGGCTGATGCGGAGGCTAACGGGGGCGCCGTCGGGGATGTGGACCGGTACCTGGGCCGGCTCACCCTGTTGGATTACGACGGCGGGAGGCAGCATTTTGCGCCAGGGGGCCAGTTCCGCTTCGGCCAGCCCCGCCAGGATCTGTTCATCGGTGTGGGCCGGCACGCCCAACGCGCCCAGGACCTTCGTCAGGGTCTCCAGGGATACAGTTTGCGGCAGCCCGTCCCAGCCCTGGAAGGAAGTGCCCACCCCATGGGCGTCCGCGAGCTGCTGCAGCAGGTGTGCATCCACGGCCGGTAGTTCCGCGGGCGCATTCCGTCGTAATACGTGCTGCTGGTCTGATGCCGTCATGCGTGTCCGCTCCGTCTGGTGTGATGGGCCTGAACTTACGTGCTGCATGTTGCACCGGGCGTTTGCACCCCCGCGCACAACCGTGGGTTCAGATTATTGCAGTGCCGCCGCGGGACGAAACTGCCGTCCGAAGCGGGCCTGCCCGCCACAAAACGTCACGCCCGCTGCCGTGCGTTACTTCCCGCGTCGAAAAGAGAAGCAACAAGGCGGGATTCCGCCGGGTGGAAGTGAATCTGTGTAGCCTCGTGACGACCGGCGGCACGTATCCATCACACGACGCGCCGGCAACAGGCAGACAGCAACAGACGGCAACAGGCATATACGCAACTGGCACGCAGCCAACAGGAGGGAACCGGGGATGAGCCTCAGCGAACTGAGGGTGTTCGGACGTTCGGGCACCCCAATCAGCCAACTCACCCTTGGCACCATGAACTTTGGCGAGGGCTCCGGCGGACCTCACGGCGCCCCTACAGGCGCGGAGGAAAGTATCCGCATCATCCACGCCGCCCTCGACTCGGGCATCACCGCCATCGACACAGCGGACGTCTACTCCCAGGGCGAATCCGAGCAGGTGGTGGGGCGGGCCCTGCGCGGCCGGCGCGACGACGTTTTCCTGGCCACAAAGTTCCATGGCCAAATGAGCGCCAACCCGGCCCATTCCGGCAACTCCCGCCGCTGGATCACCCAGGCAGTGGAGGGCAGCCTCCGCCGCCTGCAGACGGACCGGATCGACCTTTACCAGGCGCACCGGCCGGACTACAACACTGATGTGCTCGAAACGATCACCACGCTCAATGACCTGATCCGGCAGGGCAAGATCCTCTATTACGGCACGTCGGTCTTCACTCCGGCGCAGCTGGTGGAGGCCCAGTGGCTGGCCAACACCAACCACCTCATCCCTCCGTTAGGCAACCAAGTGCCGTATTCCATGCTGGTCCGCGGGAATGAACGCGATGTCCTGCCCATCGCGCAGCAGTACGGGCTCGGGGTCCTGGCCTACGGTCCGCTAGCGGGCGGCTGGCTCTCCGGAAGCTTCACCTTCGAGGCCGGCAAGGCTCCCACCCGGGTGCACTCGCTCCCGGGCCGGTACGACATTTCGGGGCCGGCCAGCGAGCGCAAGCTCCTCGCCGCGGATGCGCTGGCCCGGCTGGCGGACAAGCTGGAACTTTCCCTGGTGGACCTTTCCATCGGGTTCGCCCTGACCCACCCGGCCATCAGCAGCGTCATCATCGGGCCCCGCAACGAGGAACACCTTCAGGCGTACCTGCGGGCGGCGGATGTCCGGCTGAGCGAGCCGGTCCTGGATGCCATCGATGACCTTGTGCCGCCGGGCACCAACTTCGTGGAGCGGGACGCAGGAGCCATCGTTCCGTCCATCGAGTTCGCGGAATTACGACGGCGGTAGGCGGCTTTTCGACGCAGCGCCCCGGGTGCGCGGACCGCCATAGCCGCGGTCCCGCCGTCGTACGCTGCGTGGAACCTAGGTAACCACCCGCGTTTCCGGGGTTTCGGGGCGCGGGCGCCTGCAGGACGCCCCCGGAAGCGGGTACGCCGGGGATAGTGGTGCGAGCCCTTGACTCGGCGCGGGAACGCTCTTAGCGTCATAAGCGATACCCGCGTCTCATGGAATCCAGGGGCATCCGATGCCAATGTCCGAAGAGGAGCGGAGGCTGCTCAAGGAGCTGGAACTCGGACTGATTGCCGATGATCCCCACCTGGCCATGGAGCTGCTCTCCGGCTACCCATCACGCCGCCTCCCGCCGGGCCTCCTGCCCGGATCCCTGGTGAGCCTGCTCGCGTTCGCCATCATCGCCGCGGGCATTGGCGGCCGGGAGCTTGCCGCCGTGGTGGTGGGCCTTCTGCTGCTGATATTGGGTGGCTGCCTCCTGCTGAACCGGCCCGCCATGGGGCGCGGCCACCAGCGTGGCAAGGCCACCAGCTGACATCGTCGTGGCCGGGCTACCGGCTGGCATTCCCGCGGGCGGCGTTTGCCGGCTGAGTCCATGCGGCCCCCGGCGCCGACTGGGTGGTGTCCCCTGGGGCGACCGGCCCCGGCAGTGCCTGGGTGCTTTCCCCCGGGGCGGCCGGCTCCGGCACCAATTGGGTGGCGCGCCGGGTCCGCGGCGTCAGGATGAACAGGCTGCCCAGGACGACGGCGGCGCCAAGCCAGCCCAGTGCCGGGAGGCGCTCCCCCACTACCAGGACGGCCAGGGCCGCTGCCACTACCGTTTCCAGCAGCGAGATGCTGGTGGCCGTGCTGGCCCGGACCCGCGCCAGGCCCCAACCGAACAGGATGTAGCCGGCGAACATCGGGACCACCGCCATGTACGCGGCCACCGAGAAGTTGGTCCAGGAGTCGAGCAGAGGCGCGCCCGTGGCGGCCAGGACGGGCATCAGCAGCAACCCGCCCAGCCCGAAGATACTGCCCATCGCCGCCCTGGACGGGACGCCGCCGCCGATGAGCCGGTGCGCGGCCCATGAGTAGAGGGCATACGTGCCGCCGGCCAGCAGCCCGAGGAGGATTCCGGCCGTGGAACCCCAGGCCCCGGCGGCGTCCGTACCGGCGGAGGTCCCCGGACTGTGGCCTGCGAACGAAAGCAGGGCCGCTCCGCCCACGCCAAGGAATGCACCGGTGATCCAGCGGCCGGTCAGCGGCTTGTAGTCGGTGAACCGTTCGATCAGGGCTGCCGCCACGGGCGCCGATCCGATCGAAACCACAGTTCCCACGGCCACTCCGGAGAGGTACATGGAACTGTAGAACGCCAGGGGGTAGACGGCCACGGCCACCGCTCCAACTGCCACGAGCCGCCACCGCCGCCGGATGCCGGACCGCTGGCGCCTGATGGCCCGGGCCGCGAGCAGGGCCTGGAGCAGGCCGCCCACTCCCATGGCCACGGCTCCGATGGCCAGCGGGCTTACTCCGGGTGCGAGGGTAGCGGCGGTCCCGGTGGTGCCCCACAGAACAGAAGCCGCGACGACGAACAGGGCACCCCAGAGCGGCGCGTTGCCCTGCCCGGTTTGCCCGCTGACGCCAGGTGCGGGGCTGACTGCGCCGGGGCTGCCTGTCACAGTCCTGCCAGCATCCGTTGGGCCATGCGTTTGGCGTCCCGGAGGTGGGCGTCGTCGCCCTCCAGTCCCGCCCTGGCCATGGCGCCTTCGAGAAGGAAGGCAAGGTGCATCGCAAACCCGGCAGCCTGTTCGGCCTGCTCCGGTGAGGCGCCGGGCCCAGGACGACCTGCCAGATGGGCAGCTAAATGCGTAGCCAGCAGGTGTTCGACCTCTTCTTTGTGCTGCCGCACCGCCAGCCGCCCGGGATGGCCAACGGGCAGTTCGGCCGCCGCATTCAGCAGGCCGCAGCCGCGGAAGCCGTGCTCGTAGGCGAAGTTGGCGTGGTCCAGGTAGGCGTCGAAAACGGCCAGAACCCGTTCGCTAGGGGTGGTGGCAACTTCAACGCGGGCGCGGTACAGGCCCAGCCACTCCTCGTGGCGCGCCTCGAGGTAGGCGGCCACCAGATCGGCTTTGGACGCGAAGTTGTTGTAGAGGCTTTTCTTAGCGACGCCGGCCGCGGCGGTGATGGTGTCGATCCCCGTGGCACCCACGCCCTGGGCATAGAACAGCCGGGCGGCGGCCTCAAGCAGCAGCTGGCGGGCCGGTGGCCGGGCGGACGGCGGTGCTGCGGAAGTAGCGGAAGTGGCTGCGGCGGGCGGGGCTGATGCATCGGCAGGCATGGCGTCGCTCCTCGGGTAGGTAGACCAGTCTACCTACGCGAGGAACAGTTGCACCAGAGCCGGCCGGTTATGCCGCGGTGGCGGCCGTCCGTGATCGCAGTTCGAGCACCACCGCATCCGCGAGAGCGCCCGGGTCCATGGCAATATCGCCAAGGACGTGTGCCTCATCCGGTTCCAGGGCTTCAAGAGTTGCCAGCTGGGACTCGAGCAAGGTGCGGGGCATGAACTCATGGGCCCGTGCGTCCATGCGCGCAGCGATGGTTGCCGCGCTGCCGGCGAGGTGCACGAACACCACGTCCGGTGCGGCAGCGCGCAGAAGGTCCCGGTAGCTGCGCTTGAGCGCGGAACAGGCGACGACGGGCGCAACCGGTGTGCCGGCGTCGTAGTTTCCTGCTTCGCTTCCCGGCGCGCTTCCGGCGGCACCCTGGAAGCCAAGCGTGGCCGAATCCTTCCCGGCAGCATCCCGCACTGCCGGTTCGTGACCAGCCGGATCCTGCCCTGCCAGCAACTGGCCGATCCGGGCGAGCCAGGGCTCCCTGTCGCTATCGGTGAGCGGGATTCCCGCGGCCATCTTTTCCTTGTTGGCAGCGGGGTGGAAATCGTCGCCGTCCAGGAACGGAACGCCGAGGCGGCCGGCCAGCAGGGCACCCACTGTCGACTTGCCGCAGCCGGAAACGCCCATCACCACCAGCGGCGGAACCGGCGCGGTCATTGTCCGCCTTCCGCCTGCGCGGACCCGCCGCCGCTGAAGCTGAGCAGGACCTTGCCGGAGCTGGTGGAGTCCTTGGCCACCTCGAACGCGTGCAAGGCATCGGACAGCGGGAACTCGTGCGTGATGACGGGGTCGATGTGCAGGCTCCCGTCGGCGAGTGCGGCGATAACCTCGTCGATTTCGTCGTTGAAGCGGAACGAACCCCTGAGGTCCAGTTCGCGGGTGATGGCCAGCGAGATGGGAAGCGGCTGCAGACCGGTGGGCAGCAGCCCCACCATCACCACTGTGCCGCCGCGGACGGCGCCGCGGATAGCCGAGGCGAGGCCGTGGTGGTTGCCGGATGATTCGATCACCACGTCCGCCTCGACGGCCTCGATGGCTGCCGTGTCCGCGGCGTTGATGACGTGGTCTGCCCCGGCGGCGGTGGCGATCTCCAGCGGCTTGGCGTGCAGGTCCACGGCGGTGATGTGCGCGGCGCCGGCACGCTTGAGCACCGCGACGGCCAGCGCGCCGATGGGTCCGGAACCGATCACCAGCGCGGTCTTGCCCCGGACGTCGCCGGCCCGGGACACAGCGTGCCAGGCAACAGAGGCGGGCTCGATCAGGGCTGCCGTGCGCAGGTTGATACCCTCCGGCAGGGTTCGCAGCATCCGCACCGGAAGGTTGACGTAGCGGCTGAACGCGCCGTCGGTGTGCGGGTGGCGGGCGGCGCTGCCCAGGTAAGTGCAGCCGGGCGACAGGTTGGGCCGGTCCGCGGGGTATTTCGCAGCACCGGGTCCGGGGGTGGCCGGGTGGACGGCGACGGCGGTTCCTACCTGAGGCCCCGCACCGTTGGCCGCGGCGCGGACCACCACGCCGGAGATCTCGTGACCCAGGACCAGCGGGTCCTTCAGGATGGACTCCCCCGCCGCGCCGTGCAGCCAGTAATGCAGGTCCGAGCCGCAGATGCCGCCGTACAGCACCTCCACCACGGCCTGGTCTTCGGCCGGATCGGCCAGCGGCACGTCGTCGATGCGGAGGTCCCCCGCGGCGTGGGCCACCAGGGCAGGGCCGGAGGCGGGCAGCTTTTCAGCCAGTGTGTTTGCGGGCATCAGACCACCACCGTCATTCCACCGTCGATGAAGATTGTTTGGCCGTTCACGAAGTCGGATCCGCTGGAGGCGAGCCAGACCACCGGCCCGGCGAGGTCCTGCGGGGTGCCCCAGCGGTGCGCCGGGGTGCGGCCCAGGATCCAGGAGTTGAACTGCTCGTCGTCCACCAGGTTCTGGGTCATTTCCGTGTGGATGTAGCCGGGCGCGATGCCGTTGATCTGCAGCCCGGAGGCCGCCCACTCGGCTGTCATGGCGCGGGTCAGGTTCCGCAGCCCGCCCTTCGCGGCGACGTACGGCGCGATGGTGGGGCGGGCAAGGTCCGTCTGCACCGAGCAGATGTTGACGATCTTGCCCCGGCCGCGGGGAATCATGTGCCGCGCAGCTTCCCGGCCCACCAAAAAGGCGCTGGTGAGGTCCGTGGAGATGACCCGCTCCCAGTCGGCCACGTCCAGGTCCAGCATGGGGACGCGGTGCTGGATTCCGGCGTTATTGACCAGGATGTCCAGCGGGCCCACGTTCTCCTCGATCCAGGTGATGCTGCGGGCGGCCGCGTCGCCGTCGGTGACGTCGAAGGCGATGCTGGTGATGCGTCCGGGCGGGAAGTCGGCCGCGAGAGCCGTTTCAGCTTCCTTGAGCCTCTCGGCGTTGACGCCGTTGAGCACCACCGTTGCTCCGGCGTCGGCCAGTGCGCGGGCCAGCGATGAGCCGATCCCCCGGCTGGAGCCGGTGACCAGAGCAACGCGGCCTGTCAGGTCGAAGAGCGCGCTCATGCGGGCAGCCCCTGCTGGGAAGAGGCCTGCTGGAACGGGCCCTGCTGGACCAGGTTCGCCGGGGTCTCGCCTGCGGCGAGTGCTTCGAGCTGGCGCTTCAGGAGTTTGAGGATCCGGGGCTCGAACGCGGACGCGTTGCCGCCAACGTGCGGGGTGATCAGGGCGTTGTCCGTGGACCACAGGGGGTGGCCCTTGGGCAGCGGCTCGGGGTCCACCACGTCCAGGGCGCACTGCAGCCGGCCTGCAACAACCTCGGCAGTGAGCGCGTCGGTGTCGATGACGGGGCCGCGGCCCACATTAACCACCAGGGCGCCGTCGGGCAGCGCGGCGAGGACCTTGGCGTTGACCAGGTGGTGGGTGTGATCGTTCAGCGGAAGGACCGAGACCAGGATGTCGTGGTCCCGGGCGAGCGTTTCCAAGTCCGTGGAGGAGTGGACCTGGCCATGCTCATCCGTGCGGGCCGTGCTGCCGACGCGCGTGACGGTGACCTCGAAGGGTTCCAGCCGGCGGGCCAGTTCCTGGCCGATGCCGCCGATGCCCAGCAGCAGGATGCGGCGGTCCGCCAGGGACTGGCGGCGCTGCGGTGCCCAGTTTTCGGTCGCCTGGTCGCGGACGGCCTGGTCGATGCCCCGCAGCTTCGCCAGGATAAGCCCCACTGCCAGCTCGGCGGTGGCAGCGGCGTGCACGCCCGAGGCGTTTGCCACTGCGGCGCCCGGCCCGGCTGCCTCGCGGACGCCGTCGAACCCTGTTGACTGCGTCTGCACGAACTTCAGGTCCTGCACCTTGTCCAGGTTCCCCAGGACGGCCCCCGCGTTGATGTACGGCAGGATGACACCGTCGATGCTGCCGTGGGCCGCGTCGGGTTCGCCCTGCATGTCCCACACCACGCCCCTGAGTCCTTCGGGAAGCGGCGAAAGGTCAGCCAGGAGCTGGGGTTCGGGGAAACTGACGGTACGTATCAACTGCATCGGTGCGGCCTATCGGGTTGGCGGTCTGGGTATCGGCTGCCCGGGTCCCGGGCAGTGCGGAGTGGCTGTTCGTCAGTCCTCGCGGCGGTCAAAGGTGAGTCCGCCGGGAACCTGGAACGTGGGCATGAGTTCAAGCATGCCAACATTCACGTGGCGCGGGGTTTCGATGGCGTAATCAAGCGCATTCACAATGTCGTCAGTTGTCAGCGACTCGTAGCCCTCGTAGTACGTCTTCCAGGCTTCTTCCATGGCCTCGGGTGAGCCGCCCATGTTGCGTCCGAAGATCTCGGTTTCCACCCGGCCCGGGCAGATTTCGGTGACACGGATGCGCTTGCCAACGGTGTCGTTGCGGAGCTGGCGGGAAATCTGGTGCACGGCGGCTTTGGTGGCGTGGTAGACCGTGTGGCCGTAGAAGTTGTAGGTGCCGGCGATCGAGCTGATGTTGACGATGTGGCCCAGGTCGCGCTCCACCATGCCGGGCAGGACCAGCCGGGTCAGCTGCAGCAGCCCGCGGAGGTTGACGTCCACCAGCTCGTCGATGTCCTCTTCGGAGGAGTCCAGGATGTTGCCGGGGCGGGAGACGCCGGCGCAGTTGACCAGGACGTCCACGTTCAGGTCGCGGACGACGGCGGCGAGCGCGGCGGTGTCGGTCAGGTCCACCACGTGCGGGACTGCTCCCGTCCGGTCCGCGAGTTCAGCGAGGCGTTCTTCGTTGCGGGCCACCGCGTGGACGGTGAGGCCGCGCTTGGTGAGGCGTTCGGTGATGGCGGCGCCCATGCCGGTGGACGCTCCGGTGACGAGGGCGGTGGTGTAGTCAGAAAAAGACATGTGGTTCTCCAGGTGTGGGGAATGTGAGTGCTCCTGCGCCCGGCAACGGGGCCGGACGCAGGAGCCTGTGGGCCAAGGTGGTTAGGCGTCGCGCAGTGGTTCGTGGGCGCGGTCCTTGACGGTGCTGACCGCCGCGAGGGTGCCCAGTGCCGTGATGACGGCGTAGAAGGCAGGCATGAAGATGTTGTTGGTTTCCGCAATCAGCCAGGTCATCAGCAGCGGGGCGGTGCCGCCGAAGAGTGCCGAGGAGATGTTGTAGCCCACGCCGTAGGCGGAGTAGCGGACGCGGGTGGGGAACAGTTCCACCAGCAGGATGTGGATGACTGCCGTGTGGCCGGCGAAGATGACGGCCATGATGCTGGCACCGAGAATGGCCAGGCCCATCTGGCCGGTGGCGATCAGGGCGTAGGACGGGATGCCCAGGACGGCCATGCCGATAGCCGAACCGGCGATGACCTTCTTGCGGCCCAGGCGGTCGGACAGGGCGCCCATGAACGGGATGGCGATGCAGATGACCACCAGGCTGCAGGCGGTGACCAGCAGGGCCTCACCGATGGTGAAGTTCAGCTGCTTGCCCTTGAGGAACGTGGGCATGTAGGAGAACAGGACGTAGTAGCCGGAGCCGTTCATCAGCGGGATGAACAGGGCAAGGAGCATGGCGCGGCGGTGGACCGGGCTGGCCAGGGCTTCCTTGAGCGGGTTCTTGGACAGACCGCCCTCTTCCTTCAGCTTCTCGAAGTTCGGGGTGTCGCTGATGGCCTTGCGGATGTACCAGCCGATGATGCCCATGGGGATGGCAACCAGGAACGGGATACGCCATGCGAATGAACCGAAGCCGCCGCCGTCGATCGCTGCCTGGGTAAGCCACGGGGACATGGAGTAGGCAACCAGGGTACCGGTCAGCAGTGCTGCGAAGGAGGCGATCTGGGCGTAGGAGGTGATGACGCCGCGCTTGCCTTCAGGGGCGTGCTCGGCGAGGAAGGTCATGGCGCCGGCAGCTTCGCCGCCCACGGAGAAGCCCTGCACCAGGCGGAGGAGGACCAGCAGGATGGGCGCGGCGATCCCGATTGCCGCGTACGGCGGCAGCAGGCCGATGCCGGCGGTGGCAATGCTGATCAGCATAATGACGAAGACCAGCAGTTTCTGCCTGCCGATCCGGTCGCCCAAGTAGCCGCAGACCACTGCGCCGAGGGGACGGACGAAGAAGGACACTGCGTAGCCGGCGAAGACGAACAGCAGGGCGTTGTCCGGGTTGCCCGGTGCCAGGAAGACCAGGGCCAGGGTTCCGGCCATGAAGGCAAAAATGCCGTTGTCGTAGAGCTCCACGAAGATGCCCACGCATCCGGCGGTGACAACCTTGCGTGTCTGCTTCGCAGTCAGACGGTCATGCTGCGGTGCTACCGCATTCGTTGATGTTGACATCTTGTTTTCCTTTGTGGGTTTGGGAAAAGCATTCACGGGATTCAGCTTCCTGACGCTGGGCTGAGTTCGTGCCAGCGCTCGCCGGCTCCGATGCCGAGGAGTCCGAAGACCGTTTGGATGGTGCTCCGCAGCCTGTCCAGTTCCAGGCAGGCTGCCCTGTGGGTGGCCGTTGCATCAGCAACGGTTGTCTTTCGAAAAGTGATGGTGTGTCCGGGCCTGGCCTGCGCCAGGACGTCCAGGGAGCGGCTCGTGACCACTGCCAGGACCGGATAGCCTGCCGTCACGCCGCGTCCCCGGTGCAGGACCAGCAGTTCCTCCCGGGACGGGACCTCGATGGCCCCCACCGGGACGCCGCGGGACAGCACTTCGGAGGTGAGCTGGCGCTCGGGCAGTGCACCGCCGAGCCGGAGGCCGATGTGGTTGCTCCTGGGGCTGACGGTGTACTGCGAGGTGAAAAGCAGGTCTGCGGTGTTGCCGAACTCCGCCACGTCCGGACCGTCTGTGACGTCGATGACCGGGTGGGTGGAGAAGTCAGGTTTGGTCAGGCCCAGCCGGAAAAGGGGCAGTCCGTAATGCGGTTGGGTGATGGGGGCGGTGGTCTTTTGGGTGGCGAGTTCGGTTCCCTCAAGGAGCTTGAGGCCGAAGCCCACCACCGTGTCCGGGGCGCAGCTGTCCAGCAGGGTGGGCACCGTGAATGATCCGTGGACGGCGATGTAGGCCCGGAGCCCGGTACGGATTCCGCGGACCGCCACCGTTTCGCCGGCCCGGACCGAGACCGGCTCCCACTGCGGGCAGTCGCGTCCGCCCACGGTGAGGTCCAGCGGTGCGCCGGTGACGGCGATCAGCAGGTCCGTGGTGGCGCGCATCCGGAAGTCCAGTGCGGTGATTTCCAGCAACGGTTCGTTGTCCGTGTTGCCGGCCAGGATGTTGGCGGCCTTGGCCGAGAACTGGTCCAGGGCGCCGTTGACCGGCAGGCCAAAGGCGGGGCCCTTGGTGCGGCCGAGGTCGGTGACCACGGAGTGTCCGGGCTGAAGGATGGTGAGGGAGCCGGTCATGGCCGCGCCTCCAGGAACTTGCCGGCGAGGTCTTCGAAGTCCTTTTCCGGGATGGCGTAAAAGCGCAGTTCGTCGCCCGGAACGTAGGGCACCAGCGGTTCGCGGGTGGCATCGAGGACGGTCAGCGGCGTCTGGCCGATGACGCACCAGCCACCGGGTGCCGTGGCAGGGGCAATCACTGCCTGGCGTCCGGCCACGGAGACCGCACCGGCGGGAACGGAGAGCCGCGGGTCCTTGAGCCTGGGGACAGGGAACGGGAAATCCGGCCCGTCCATCATGGGAGAGCCGGCGGGCGCTCCCAGGCAGCGGATGACGTAGGTCTTTTCGGTGTGCCGGGCGATGACGTCCGCAGCGTCCAGGCCCTGCTGTGCCGCCACGCGGTCCAGGTCCGGACCGTAGCTGCCGCCGTACACCACCGGCACTTCGAAGCGGCGGGGCTCGCGGACGGTGGCGCCGGTGAAGTCCAGCTGGCGCATGGCGAGGAGCACGAAGGCCCGGACCTGCCGCGCGGAGGTCACGTAGGGATCGAATTCCACCAGTACGGAGTCGTAGGTGGGCACGGCGCCGTGGACGCCGTCAACACCGGCGGTTGCCAGCCATCCCGCCAGGGAGTGGACGGTAGCCCAGTCGGCTTCCGCGTTGCCGGAGGTTGCCACCACCCGGAGGGCGGCGTCACCCGACTCGTGGATTTCCAGTGCCGCGGGGGCGGCGATGGTTGTAGCGGGCATGGTCAGGAAACCTTCTGCTTCGCGGCGAGCACCTGCGCCAGCGGCGCCACGGTGACGCTGGCGGCGATCAGTTCGCTGCGGATCAGGCGGGCGAGTTCGACGGCGCCGGGGTTGTCCCCGTGCAGCAGGATGGTGTCTGCCTGGATGGCGAGGTCCCTGCCGGAGGCCGTGGTGATCAGGCCTTCGCAGACCATCCGGACGGTCCGTTCGACGATGATTGCGGGGTCGTGGATGACGGCACCGGGCTGGCTGCGGGGAACCACGGTGCCGTCCTCCTGGTAGGCGCGGTCGGCGATGCCCACGATGGCAACCGGCAGGCCGCGGTCAGCTGCGGCGGTGGCCAGTTCGCCGTCCTGGGCGAGCACGATCAGGTTGGGGTCCACCCGGACGGCGGCGTCGGCCACGGCCTCGGCGTAGTCGGCGCGGGTGGCTACGAGGTTGCCGAGGCGCCCGTGCGGTGCCAGATGGGAGACGGATCCGCCATGGTAGGCGGCAAAGGCCGTCAGGGCGCCCAGCTGGTACACCACATCGTTGCGGACCTCGTCCGCAGTGAGGTCCATGGCCCTGCGGCCGAAGCCGCGGAGGTCCGGAAAGCTCGGGTGGGCACCGATGCCCACTCCCTTGCGGACGCATTCGGCAACGGTGGCGTCCATGATGTCCGGATCGCCGGCGTGGAATCCGCAGGCGATGTTGGCGCTGGAAACGATGTCCAGGAGGGCCTTGTCGTCGCCGATCGAGTAGGCACCAAAACCTTCACCAAGATCCGCTACGAGATCAACTGTGGGCATTGCGGGCCTTCCTCTGCTGCATGTTTGGGGATGTAAAAAAGTGTGGCACCGGAGACTTGACTCACACAAAGACGTAATCGGTGTCACGGGATAGGGGACGGTTATGACCCCCTGCTTGCGGCGTTGTGGCCGACACCTGGAAATGTACTTATGGCTTGTTTCGGAAATGTAAAAACAATGCGGCCAAATGACGCCGCTGCGATTTATGCAAAACGCATATGCCGTCATTGGAAGCCGCTACGACCGGAGCAAGGATAGAATGTTCTGGTCATTGGGAAGTCATCTGCAATTAACCTATGCCTGAGGCCGGGATCACACAAAGACGTAATGCCTGTCCCGCCATAGCGCCAACGTATGACCCCCGCAGCACTGTGCCGTCCCCGCCGGAAAGAGGAACGCTATGGACACCCGCAAGCTGGCGTACTTCGTGAAAATCGTCGATTCCGGCAGCATCACCAAGGCCGCTGCCGCCCTCCACGTCGCCCAGCCGGCGCTGAGCCAGCAGGTCTCCTCCCTGGAAACCGAACTGAAGCAGCGGCTCCTGATCCGAAGCAAGCAGGGCGTGGAGCCCACCGCCGCCGGCCACACCCTCTACCGCCACTCGCAGACCATCCTGAGGCTGGTGGAGCAGGCGAGGCTGGATGTGGCAGCGTCCGGCGCTGCGCCGTCAGGCCGGGTTTCCATCGCCATCGCCCCCTACAGCATGGCGTCCAGCCTGACGCCGCGGATCATCAGCGAAGTGAACCGGCGCTACCCGGACATCGTTCTGCACCTGACCGAGATCTACGGCGGCGTGCTGAGCGAGGCCATCAAGAACGGCCGGCTGGACATGGCCCTGATCTATGAGCCCGGTCCCATCCGGGGCGTTCAGTTCACCACCCTGATCGTTGAGGACCTCTACCTGATCGTCAACGCCGGCCGCGAGCTCCCCGTGGGGCCGGACGCGGACACCATCACCCTGGAAGAGACCTCCACGCTGGGGCTCTTCCTTCCCGAGCAGATCCACACCCTGCGCCAGGTGGTGCAGGCGGGCATCGAGGGCAAGGGGCTCAAACTGCGCCTGGTGGGCGAGGTGGAATCCGTCCCCTCCCTCACACGGCTGCTGCGCAGCGACCTTGGGGCAACCATCCTGCCGAAGTCAGCGGCGGACGCCCTGTTCCATGAGGAGGACTTCCGGGTACTCCGGATCGTGGAGCCCGCACTCCAGTGCAAGATCGCACTCTGCACGCCGGACCACGAGCCGCTCTCCGAAGCCGGGTCCGCCGTGCTGCTGGTGCTGAAGGAAATGCTCCAGGAAATGCTCCGCAGCAAATACCAGCCGATTTCCGCCGAAAAGACTGCAGCCTCGGAATAACCACCATAAGGCGGCCTTATCAGGTCATGCTCCATTAGTCTTATCCATGGAATTACCGGCGTCCTAGGATAAAAGCCACAAGGGTTCGCCAACGGCGTTTACCCGGCACAAATGATTCCTTGGAGCCCAGCCATGAAAAAGATCACCAGCCTGCAATACCGGAAGTCCTCGGACCGAAGGATCCAGCTCAAGGCGGGCACCGGCTCGCATTGCCCCACGAACGGTTTCTGGCGCCCTGAGGACGGGCCGGCGTCGGACCCCGTCTTTGTGTTTGAAGGAAGCATGATGCCGCCCGGCAAGCGCGGCTCCACCATGTGGTACCTGGACGATTCCCAGGCAGGTCCGCCGTCGCACCTCCTGCCCGGCATGAACTGACACCCGCCACATCATCGGTTGAAACCAGTCAGGCACGGGGAAGGCCCGGAGTTCCGAAAGGAACCCCGGGCCTCGTCCTTTAAGCATCGAGTGTTGGAGCTACAGAGCCGGCTCGAGCTCGGCGTCCTCCACCAGCAGGCCCTTGGCCTTCAGGACATCCGTCAGCTTGCACAGTTCGATGGTGGTGCCGCCGGCCTTGTAGAGGCGGATCAGTTCGTCTTCGGCGTCCACGCGTGCCTGTGAGAGTTTGATGACGTCCTCGATCTCGTCCTTGCGGACCACCACCACCCCGTCGGCGTCGCCCAGCAGGACGTCGCCGGGATAGACGATTTCATCGCCGAACACCAGGGGGTGGTTGATGGGGCCGATGGTTTCCTTGACCGTTCCCTTGATGCAGACGCTGCCGGAGAACACGGGCAGGCCGAGCTCGATCAGGTCCTTGGTGTCCCGGACGCCGGAGTCGGTGACCATGGCGGCCACTCCCTTGGCCTTCATTGCGTTGCCCAGCACGTCGCCGAAGGTTCCGGCTTCCTCGAACTCACCGGCGGCGACCAGGACAACGTCACCCTTCTGCGCATAGTGGATGGCCACCTGCAGCATGAGGTTGTCCCGCGGAGCACACACCACGGTGACGGCCGGGCCGCAGAAGGACATGCTCCGGTCGATCGGCTTGATCTTCGAGCTCAGCGCACCCTTGCGGCCCTGGGCTTCGTGGACGGTCGCAGAGGAGAACTTGGACAGGCGCTCGATGGCGTCCTCGGACGGCCTGTCGAACTTGGTCTTGACGTGGATCATGCGGTTGCTCCTGGAAGGGCTGGAAGGGAGGTGTTGCAGGGGGTGGATGCGGGACCCAGGGCTCAGGAGAGCGCCAGGACCGCTTTTTCGATGGCAGCGATGGATTCCTCGATCACGGGCAGGCCCGTGGCGTAGGAGATCCGGAAGTACGGGCCCACGCCGTAGGCCGAGCCCTGGATGACGGCCACGGAGGCGGCATCCAGCAGGTACAGGGTGAAGTCCTCGTCGTTGGCGATCAGCTTCCCGTCCGGCGTGGTCTTGCCGATGACCCCGCCGCAGTTGACGTAGGCATAGAAGGCACCTTCCGGTGTGGCGCATTTCAGGCCTTCGACGGCGTTCAGTCCGGCAACAGCGGCATCGCGCCGTTCGCGGTACACGGCCACGCTTTCGCGGACGAAGGACTGGTCGCCGGTGAGTGCCGCGGCCGCTGCCGCCTGGCTGACGGACGACGGGCAGGAGGACATCTGGGACTGGAGCTTGTTGATGGCGGCCACCAGGGGCGCCGGTCCGCCGGCGTAGCCGAGCCGCCAGCCGGTCATCGCGTAGGCCTTGGAGACGCCGTTGGTGACCAGAACGCGGTCCTTGAGTTCCGGCGCCACGGCAACGAGGCTGGTGATCGGTTCCGAACCGAAGTGGATTTCGTCGTAGATCTCGTCGGTGAGGACATGGACGGCGGGGTGCTCCTTGAGGACCCCGGCCAGGCCGGCAAGTTCGTCCCGGGAGTAGACAGCCCCGGTGGGGTTGGACGGCGTGTTGAGGATGACCCACTTGGTGCGGTCCGTCAGGGCGGCCGCCAGCACCTCAGGGGTCAGTTTGAAGCCCGTCTCCTCCGAACAGGGAACAATTACGGGCGTGCCCTCATTGGCGAGCACCATGTCCGGGTAGGACACCCAGTAGGGAGCCGGGATGACCACTTCATCGCCCGCATCGAGGGTGGCCATGAACGCGGTGAAGATGACCTGTTTGCCGCCGCCCCCGATGGTGATTTCACCGGGCGTGTACTGCTGGCCGGTTTTGCGCTCAAGAGTCTGCAGGATGGCCTGCTGGAGCTCGGGCGTCCCGGTGACGGACGTGTACTTGGTTTCGCCGCGGCCAATGGCGGCAATGGCGGCGTCCTTGATGTGCTGGGGGGTGTCGAAATCCGGCTCGCCCACCGTCAGGTCCAGGATCCGCCGGCCCTCGGCCTTGAGCTCCCGCACGCGGGCCGCTGCGGCCACACTGGGTGAGGATTTGATTCGGGTGACGCGTGAAGCTGGCACGAATTCAGGCATGGTCTCTTCCAAGGGGTCCGGGGCGGATGAGTGTGGTTCATTTGAGCGTAGGGAACGGAGGTCCCGCTTGGATAAGACCTAAAGTGCGTGGACGGATAAGCGGCCCTTATGACACCGCACCCAGAAGAATCCGCTATAGCATCACGCCAAATAGGTATTCCCCGCCCGGCGGCGGGGCCGCGTAGCGTGGCAGGCTGGACATCCTCCTTCCCGCACTCCGCGTCATGGCGTACGACGGCGGCCCGGCTTTCCGCCGTCCGCCCGGGATGGTCCTCCGCCAACTTTCGTCCCAGGAGCCTTTTGGCAGCAAGGAGCCGGCCGTGCCCGCCCACCACGCCTTCCGCCCGACGGCCGCTGCCGCGGCAACGCACTCCGGCGGCTCCCCGAGGGGCGCGTACCGGTACCGGGGAACGCCGCAGCCGGACCCTGCCGCCGCCCGGGTTAGCGAGATCCGGGACCTCCTGGAGCAGCAGCGGCGGATGATTTCCCTCCGTTCCAGCCGGCTGCGGGCCCTGTTCTCCGAGCTCAACGAACGCGTGGCGCAGGCCGTCTGCGACGGCGTGAAGGTCACCACCATCGCGCAGGCTGCGGGCGTGCCGGTCACCACGGTCCGCGGCATCGGGCTGGGCCGGGACGGGTTGTATCCCTCGGGCCTGCCGGCCGAGGACCAGTTGCGCACCATCGCCGGGATCGCGGACGAGGTGTCCGCCGTCGAAGCCGCGCGCGCCGCCGTCGAACGCCACCGTGTGCAGGTACTGGCGGCAGCGCGGAAGCAGCGCCTGCTGGACGATTACCAACTCGCCTCCGCCAGTGGCCTGAAGCACGACGAAATCCGCAAGATGACACGAGGCGTTAACACCGGTCCGGAGGACTGACCGAACGCATCCGGCAGGTTCTTCTGACCCTGTTGAGCGCGCGGAAACGGTGCTGGAATTGCCAGGGCAGTACGGGAATATTGTGGCCCCGGCCCGGCGTTGTTGCCGTGTTCGGAAGAATCTGTCCAGAAGAATCAGTCGGGAAGAATCCCGTCGGAAGAACCTGTGCAGGCGATTCCGGATTTCAACAGCCAGAGAGGAGAACGCATTAATGGCAGTTGACTACGACGCTCCACGGGTGACGCCGGAAGACGAACCGAACGTTGCCATCGACGAGCTGAAGGGCGACAAGCCGGGACGCCGCGAGGCTGCTCCCGATGTGGACGAGACTGACCTGGCGGACAGCTTTGAGCTCCCCGGGGCCGATCTGTCCCACGAGGAACTGCAGGTCCAGGTTGTCCCGGTCCAGGCGGACGAGTTCACGTGCATGTCCTGCTTCCTGGTCCACCACCGCAGCCAGCTGGCGCGGGAAAAGGACGGGAAGAAGTACTGCAAGGAATGCGAGTCCTGAGCGGCCACGCGGAGGCGGCGGTTGGCCGCTTCCGCCCCGCCGTCTGGGCCACCCACCCTGGAAAGCCCTTTCCAAGCGTGGCCGTCCCTGATTGAATGAAGCACGCGACCCTTCTTCAATCACACAGAACGGCTTTCACAGTGCGCATCAATGACAACGGGGCATGGTGCTGGTTCCAGGACGAACGCGCCCTCATCGATCCGGCCAACAACACCCTCCTGGTGGGTTCCGTCGCCGCCCCGGAAGGGCCTGGTGGTGCTGAACGGGGCGGCAACATCGAGGTGGCAGTCCTTGACTTATCCACGGGGCACAGCCAGGTCCACGTGCTGCATGAACGGCTGGAATCCGACGACCACAACGCCCCCGCGCTGCTGATCCGGCCGGATGGCAGGTACGTGGCGATGTACGCCAGGCACAAAACGGACAACTACTCCCGCTGGCGCGTCTCCGTCCGGCCGCACGACGCCTCCGAGTGGGAGCCCGAGCAGGTCTTTGACTGGACCGAGCTGGCCGGCGGCCGCGGCGCCACCTATTCCAACCTGCACCGGCTGGACGCCGAATCCCGCGTCTACAACTTTGTCCGCGCCATCAATGACGATCCCACCATGCTGGTGTCCGGAGACGACGGCAGCACCTGGAGCTATGGCGGCAAGCTCTTCACCCGCCCCAAGGTGGGTTACGTCAACGGCTACACCCGCTACTGGGGCAACGGCGTGGACCGGATCGACCTCATCACCACGGACCACCACCCCCGCGACTTCAACAACAGCATTTACCACGGCTTCCTCCACGGCGATGCGCTGCACGATGCCGCGGGCCAGGTGGTGGGCAAGCCGCTCCTGGGGTCCACGGGCGTCAACCAGGACACCCTCACCACGGTTTTCCAGGCCGGCACCGAGATCGAAGGCGATGTCCTAACCCATGCATGGACGGCAGACCTGCGAGGGCAGGGCAACCAGCTGGCGGCCATCATCAGCTGCCGGGCCAACGACGTCAACGGGCCGCTGCAGCGGGTACAGCGGCTCGACGTCGACGACCACCGGCTGCTCTATGCACGCTTCGACGGAACGGAATGGGCCCTGCACCCGTTGGCCGTGGCCGGCCCGGGCCTGCTCCCCCACGAGCAGGACTACACAGGACTGGGTGCCGTGGATCCCAACAACCTGGACCAGGTCTACATCTCAACTCCGGTCCACCCCGGCACCGGCGAAGCCACGGACCACTACGAGATCTACCGCGGACTGACGTCCGACGGCGGCGCCGGCTGGAGCTGGCACGCAGTGACGGAAAACTCCGGCATGGACAACCTCCGCCCCATGGTGGTTCCAGGAGATCCGTCCGTCCACGCCGTCCTCTGGTTCCGCGGCAGCATGACCTCGTCGCAGGCGTACACGGCCGAAGTCGTGGGGCACATCAGCCGCGCGGAATAACCCCAGCCCCGCACCCGGCAACGCTCATTCCCGCAGGGCGCGGTCCCGCAGGCCGCAGCACAGTGGACCTGAACGATTCTGATCGAACCACCCAAACCCGTTGACCCGTCCAGGGCACCCGCAAAGAATGGTTGAAACGATATTTCTCACACACCGGGGAGACCCTTGCAGTACCTTCCAGAGGGCCGCCCGGTCCTGACCGTTTCCACCCTGGGTGCCCCCGGCGAAGGGCTCGGCACCGTGCTGGGCTGGCTGGCCGCGAACGGGGTAGCAGGCGTTGAACTGCGGCTTGCGCCGGGCCAGATCGCAGCGCCGGCGATGACCCGGCAGGACCGTGCCCGCCTCCGTTCGGAGGTGGCGGACGCCGGCGTGGCCATCACCGGGCTGGCCAGCTATATCCGTGTTGCGGACCCGGCGCCGGACGAACTCGTAGTGGGCGCATTGGAGGCCGCACTGATCCTGGCGGCCGACCTTGGCGCACCCACCGTCCGGGTCTTTCCGGGCGCCCCCACGGAGCCCGCGGACTACCGGCAGGTTCCCCGGACGACGGCGGCCCGGCACGAAGTCAACGCCCTCGCCGCCCGGCGCCTCACCGCCGTCGGCCGCCTAGCCGAAGAGCTGGACGTATTCCCGGCACTGGAAACCCACGACTCCCACCCCCGCGGACGGGACATCGCCGACATCCTGGGCCGGGTGGAGGGAAGGGTGGGCGCCGTCTGGGACCTGATGCACCCCTGGCGTGTGGGCGAAAGCCTCGAGGATACGTGGAACATCCTGGCACCCTGGCTCACCAACGGCCTGGGCAGCGTCCAGGTCAAAGACGCCGGGCTGCCGGAGAGCCGGACCCCGGTGCCGATCGGGAGCGGCACCCTCCCGGTGGGCGGCTTCGCCCGGCTCCTCAAGGACCGCGGCTACACCGGACTCCTGTGCCTGGAATGGGAGAAGGCGTGGCACCCCGATGCGGTCCGGCTGGACGCCGCCCTCGAGTCCACCAAGGCCTGGTTCCTGCGGCACTGGCCGGACCGCGGGGCGGCGCTTGAGCAGCAGGCCGGGAGCCCAGACCAGCAGCCCGTTTCAGCCCAGGACACCGTTGTGGAGACACCGTGAACACGCAGCAAGACCTCAATTTCGACTACTCCCCCTGGACCTTCCGGGACAACGCCTCCACCGTGCAGCGTGCGGCGCAGCGGGAACGGCAGCGGATTCTGGCAGGCAAGAACGGCATCACCATCGGCGAAGGGGCCTACGTTTCCCCGCTGGCCATGGTGGACCCGGACAGCCTGGCCCTGGGGGACGAATCGCTGATCGCCGCCCACGCGTACCTCACCGGGGACCTGCGGATCGGCAGCAACTGTACGGTGAACGCCTTCACGGTGGTGCGCGGCACGATCAGCATGGGCGACGGCGTCCGCATCGGCGCGCACACATCGATCCTTGGTTTCAACCACTCCATGGAGCCGTCAGAACCGGTGTTCCGGCAGCCGCTCACCAGCAAGGGCATCGTGTTCGGCGACGACGTCTGGATCGGCTCCAACGCGGTGGTGCTGGACGGCGTCACCATCGGCTCGCACGCTGTCATCGCGGCCGGTGCCGTGGTGACCAAGGACGTGCCCGACTGGGCGGTGGTCGGCGGCAACCCCGCACGGTTCATCCGGGACAGGCGCACGCCCCGCAAGCCCGCCGATGGGCAAGGGGCCGCCCCCAGCGGTGATGGGATCCTGCGGGAACGGCTGGCGTTCTTCGCAGGAATTGCCCGGACCGACGCCCCGGCGATCATCGCCCGCTCATGGCAGCAGGAGGCGTCCGGCACCGATGGTTTCGGCGAGGGCCGCTACGTGGACCGTCCGGGAGCGGCCGCAACAGTCCGGGCCCACTGTGACGCTGTGGAAATTGCCGATCTCCTCCTCCGCACCACTCCCCCGCAGCTCAGCAGGGACGCCCACGTGGACCGGCTCGCGTCGCTGCAGGATCCACGGACCGGGCTGGTGCCCGAGTACGGCCCGGACGGGCTGCCGGCCGCCGGTGAACTGGTTTTCGGGAACGGGGCGGCCACGTACCACGTGCTGTCCGTTGGCTACGCCCTCGACCTGCTGGGCAGCGGGTTCAAGCACCCCATCCACACGGTGGCCGGGACCGGGCCAGCCGATCTGGCGGAACGGCTGAACGCGCTGCCGTGGCGGAAGGAAGCCTGGGAGTCCGGCGCCTGGGTGGATGCCTGGGGAACTGCGGAGTACTGGAACCTGGCCCGCACTGCGGACGCAGGCCCTGAAAGCACCGGCACCCTGGAGACCCTGTTCGGCTGGCTCCTGACCCGGGTCAACAGCGCCGCGGGAACCTGGGGGACGCCGTCGGCCGATACCCGGCTCAAGGTGGTCAACGGCTATTACCGGCTGACCCGCGGCACCTTCGCCCAGTTCGGCCTGCCGGTCCCCCACCCGGAACAACTGATCGACACCGTCCTGGAGCACGGGGCTGATTCCCGGTACTTCGCGGCGGGCCGGCAGAACGCCTGCAACGTGCTCGACGTGGTCCATCCCCTCTGGCTCGCACGGAAACAGTCGACGCATCGGGACGCGGACATCAAGGCCTGGGCCACAATCCAGCTGAACCACGCCCTCGGCCAGTGGCACCCCGGGCAGGGCATGGCCTTCAGTGCGGCTCCGGAGAGCGGCCAGCAGAACCTGCCCGGCCTGCAGGGAACCGAAATGTGGCTCAGCATCATCTGGTACCTGGCGGACCTGCTGGGACACTCGGAGGCGCTGGGCTACCGCCCCCGCGGCGTGCACCGGCCGGAGCCGGCTTTCCTGCTCCCCACGCTGTAGCCGCGCGCCGGCACCGGGCTGTTCATTGAATGAAAACCCAGCCTGACGCGCGGCCGGCGGTCCGTCATGCTGGTGGGGACTCACTCTCCGGCCGTGCCGGGCGACCCGAAAGAAGGAACCGATGTCCCTCAGCGTGGAGGAAATGAACAAGCAGCTGCCCGTGGCCAATGCGCTGCCGGGCGAGGCCGTCCCGTACTACATGGCCTCGGGCGAGGGCGCCCGGTATGAGATCAACGGGCAGCTGGTCACAGTCATCGCCCGGGCTGCGGACACGGGCGGCATCTTCAGCGCCGCCTACATTTCCGGCGGCATGGGCGCCGAGTCGCCGTTCGTCAGCCACAGCATCGAGCACAAGACCCTCTACGTTTTCGACGGGATCCTGCACGTATGGCTGCCGGGTGAAAGCCGCATCTTGACTCCCGGCGACTCCGTGGTCATCCCGCCGAACACGCCGCACGCCTATCGCATGGCCAGCCACTACACCCGCTTCCTGAACTGGATGACGCCCGGCGGCGGCGAGGCCTACTACGAGCGGGTGGGCACGCCCATCGATTCGCACGTCCCGCCGGTCCGTCCCGGCCACAAGGCAAGCCTGCAGGAGCAGGCAGAGGTGGGTGCCGAGTTCGGGATCACCTTCCCGGACGTGGAGCGCGTGGCGCCGTCGTTCAAGCACGACGCCGGGCTGCCGCCCACGCAGAGCCCCTACTTCCTCAGCGCCGGCGAGGGTGAGCGGCTGGTCAGTTACCAGACGATGTTCACCTACCTGTCCCGCCCCGCCAATACCGGATCGAACTACTTTGCCGTGCACACGAAAGGCGCCAAGTCGCCTTACATCCCCCTGCACTTCCACTCGGAACATACAGAGAACTTCCTGTGCACCGAGGGGCGCATGTGGCTCTACGCCAACGGGCGCGAGGTACTGCTGACCAAGGGCGATTTCCTGCACGCCCCCGCCGGCACCGTCCACTCTTTTGCGTTCGACGCCCACAACACCCAGATGGTGGGCTTCCTGACGCCGTCGGTGTTCAACGGGTTCTTCGAATACTTCAACAAACCCACCGAGGACTACATGTACACCGAGGGCGGCCAGCCCTACATGGACATGGAAGGCTTTGGCCGGGCCCAGGCGGAGATGGACCTTACCGTCGTCGGGCCCCCGCCGCAGCGCCGCGCAGCCCTGGACATCCCGTAGACATGACGAAGGCCCGGACTTCCGAAAGGAAATCCGGGCCTTCTGCTTTGGCGGCGAAGTTCGGTCAGGTGGTGGCTTGTTTGACCAGTTCGCGGCCGTAGTCGTTGCCGTTGGGGGTGCGGACCACGGTGTGCATGTGGAACGGGGCCGGTTCATCATTGCTGAGGAACACCCCGGTGTGGTGGTCCAGTTCCAGCACCACCACCGGGCTCTGGAGGCGGAAGTAAAACGCCTCGTCCCCCGCCCAGCCGCCGATCCAGCTGAAGTACGTCTCGCCGTACTGCTCCTGGACCTCCCGACGGCGGGCCGCCCGGGGTCCGTCCGGAAGGTAGCCGATGAAGTCGTCCACCACGGCGTCCAGGAGTTCGCGGGCTTCCGCCGGCATGTCCGCCACCAGGATGCCCTCGTACGGGATCTCGCGGTTGTCCTGGAAGCAGCCGCCCAAATGCCGCTCGTCGCCCGGGTGGACGCGTCCTTCGGGCATCGCCGGGTCAACCATGGAGCCGTAGGACACGGTACGTGGGCGCAGGTCCGCCGGCAGGGCACCCATCAGCTCCCGGGCCAGCGCGATGCGTTCCTTGAACACCTTCACGCCCCGGTGCGGGCCGGCGTCGATCATATCCGGCTCGGCCCCCATGAACACCGGTGAGATCACCAGCTGCGTCCCGGCCACTAAGCAATTCAGTGCCGCATGGTGGCCAAAGAGCTGCCACCCCCACGGCTCGGTCTCTGAAGGCTCCCCGTACAGGGCGAAGTTGTAGCTGAACTCGTTCATGAGCAGCGGCAGCTCCACCAGGTCGCCCAGGAAGCCGTTGATCCGCATCAGGTTCCGGACCAGCTCAAACCCTTCGGCGCTGAGGCTGGCCTCCACCACACCCAGGACGGCGTCGCGCACCGGGGCATCGAGCTCGTCCAGGCGCAGCCCGGTGTCATGCTGCATGAACTCGGGGTTGGCCCAGCTCTGCCACTCCGGCGCGTCCACGGCGTAGGTGAGCGTCCCAGCCTGTTCCGGCGTGAGGGTGCCCAGGAGCTTGCGCGCGGCGGCCACCATATCCGTCGTCGGCGCTTCCTCCCCGGGCCGGGCGGGTGCGAGCCGAAACAGGCCTTCACGCCGGACGCCGTCGCTGGTGATACCGGTGAACGGCTGCGGATACAGCTTCTGCCAGCCCTCGATCATCGGGCCCGCGAAGGAGTCGGTCTTCGCGGCCGCGGCATATTCGCGGGCGTTCAGGCCGCGGATCCCCGCTACGCGCGGGTGGTCCGGGGCAAACAGATAGTCACGGAATGACGGCGTTGGCACGGGCGCTCCTCGCTGGAAATTCTGGTGCTGGAAATTCTGGGATTTCTGTGACCCGGACGTGTACTGGCCCGGTGGCTGCGGCTTCCTGTGGCACACGGGAAAGCCGGCCCGCGGCAACGGACAGCGCGGCCGCGGCGGCTGCGGCGGACTTGCCCCGCCATGCCACATGCTGGTCGGGCCGGACCAGTACGGCTTCGGCTCCCCAGGCCTCTGACAGGCGCGTGCCGTCGTCGGCGGGCCCGACGGCGGCGATGGTTACCGGAATGCCCTGCCGGGCTGCGGCTTCCCGTACCGGCGCGAAAGCTTCGTCAACGGGCACCCCGCCCAGGCAGCCGGCGTCGGCCAGCAGCGTGAAACCGGCCCCCAGGGCGTCGTACACGGACAAGGACTCCGCCAGCCACGCGTGCGGCAGCAGTGACCCCGGGCTGGCGGACGGGACGTAGTGGATGGGGTCCTCCGGCGTCACAGGCAGGCCGTCGGGCACTACCAGGGGCGAGCCCGTGTACGCATAACCCAGCACCAGCCCCAGCGAATCGAACTCACTCTGCTTCACGGCCAGGGCCTCGCGGGCGATGCGCCGCGCGGCGTCACCGGCAGGCCCGGTCGCCGCAAGCTCCGGATCCGCGAAGTGGTACGCCAGCGCCTTGCCGTTCCGGGCGGCGTCGCCGATGGTGCGGTCCGCCACCGGCCGGCGCTCCTGGCCGTAGCTGGCCAACAGCGCAGGGCCGCCCCACCCGTTGAGGGTTCCGGCCAGCTTCCAGGCCAGGTTGGCGGCATCGCCAATGCAGGTGTTGAAGCCGTGGCCGCCCCACGGCGGGTTGAGGTGCGCGGCGTCGCCCACCAGGAAAATGTTGTCCCGGCTGTACACGGGGGCCAGCAGCATGCGAGCGGTCCACGGATCAGTGGCCAGCACCTCGATGTCCATCCCGGCGCCCACGAGCGCACGGACCATGGCGCCCGCGTCCTCCGTGCTGACGGTGACGGCAGGGTCCACGCCCTGCACGATGGCCCACCAGGTCCCGTCCAGGTCCATGGGTCCCACCATGCCGGACGTTTCCGAGCCCACCACCCAGTACTGCACGGCCGGGTCCAGCGTGATGGCCGGAGCCAGCGACCTGGAGCGGAACAGGATGCTGATGTTGGACAGCGCCGCGGAACCGCCCTCCAGGCGGATCCCCAGGCTGCGGCGGACTGCGGAGGACCCGCCATCGGCACCAATAACGTATTCGGCCGCGATGGTGCGCGACGTGCCCGAGGCATCCGCGATGACGACGACGGCACCCTGGGCAGCGGTACCCTCACCGGCGCCCGCAACCACCCCAGCGATGTCAACCTGCGTGACGGTCCAGCCGGCAATGAGCGTCACCAGCGGATTCTCCGCGACGGCGGCCCGGAGGACTTCCTCAAGGACCGGCTGCGGCACCTGCTGCCCGCCTTCGGGCTGCGGGCCGTAGCGGCCTGGGACCAGCTGGAAGGCGTTGCGGAACCGGCGGAGTTCGTGAGCGGCCGGGCCGGTGAGACCGGTGCAGAAGATGACGTCCTGGGCGTAGTCCACCGGCAACGGTGAAGCCTCCCGGAGGGCGCCGGCGAGCCCCAGCCTGCGCAGGTGGGTCATGGTGCGGGCGTTGGTGGTCTTGGCCCGGGGCCGGGTGTGGTCCACGCCGGTGCGCGGTTCGATGACGGTGCTGGCGATGCCGCGGGAGGCCAGGTCCAGGGCCAGGAACAGCCCGCTGGGACCGCCGCCGGCGATCAGGACCTGGGCCATCTCCGGGATGTCCGCCGCCTCCGTGACGGGAAAAGTGCGGGGCAACCCGCGTGGACGGGCACTCATCAGGCACGGCTCCGCAGGGAAATGTCACCCACGGGGGTGGTCAGGGTGCCCAGCTTCTCGATCTCCACCTGAACGGTGTCGCCGGGCTGCAGCAGCCACTGCGGGGTGCGGGCGTAGCCCACGCCTTCCGGGGTGCCGGTGGCGATGACGTCGCCCGGGTGCAGCGTGAAGGTCTGGCTGATCAGCGAGATGATGGCCGGCACGGAGAAGATCATGTCCCGGGTGTTGCCGTTCTGGGCTTCGATGCCGTTGACCAGGGTCCGGACCTGGAGTCCGTCGCGGAGGTCGCCCACCTCGTCGCGGCTGACCAGGGGACCGAGCGGGCCGCTGAAGTCCCCGTTCTTGCCCAGGGTCCACTGCGAGGTCAGCTTCTGGGCCTTCCGGGAGGTGATGTCGTTGAAGGTGGAGTAGCCAAAGACGGCCTCCGCTGCCGTGGCCTCGTCCGCGGACTCAACCCGGCGGCCGATGTAGGCGGCCACTTCGGCTTCCCAGTCCAGGCCGTCCTCTCCGGCCGGGACGGGAACCGGGACGTTGCCCACGGACAGGGACGCCGTCCAGCGGGCGAACAGGGTGGGGTACGGGGGCAGTTCCTGGTCCTTGAAGCTTCCTTCGGCCACATGCGCCTTGTAGTTCAGGCCCACGCAGATCACCCTGGCCGCGGCGGGGACGAGGGGCACCTCGGCGACGCTCCCCCGCTCCAGCCAGGCGCCGGCGTCGGACGCGCCCGAGGACGCTCCGGCAGGCACGCCAGACACCAGCGTGGCTGCCTTGTCCTGCCAGCCTTCGGGGTCGGCCCAGAAGTCGGTGACGGTGGCCAGCGGAAGGACGCGCTGTCCGGCGAGGGCTGCCGCCCAGGGTTCGCCGTTGTGGTTGATGCCAATGAACTGCATGAGGTGGCCTTTCAGGTCTGGCGGCCGGGCAGGAGGGCTGCCCGGGGGTGGTGGGAAATCAGCGCTCCGACTGGCGGCGGAGGAAATCGAGGGTTGCTGCGGTGGCCGTTTCGGCAGCGGCGCTGCTGCCGTCCGGGGTGGCCCACATATGGTCCGCACCGTCCAGCAGGAGGAGTTCGACGGCGGCGCCCGCGTTTTCCAGCGCCCGGGCAAGGGCGGCGGACTGGGCGGAGGGGACGAACCGGTCGGCCGTTCCGTGGATGAGGAGGAACGGCGGGGCACCCGCGTGCGCGTAGGTGAGGGGGCTGGCGGCCCTGGCCTGGTCCGGGGCCTCAGCCGGCTGGGCTCCGATGAGCAGGGCTTCGCGGGAACCGGGGTCGTCGGCGCTGGCAACGGCGTCGGGCCTGGCCTGGGCTCCCATTCGCACCAGGTCGGTGGGCGGATACCAGGCGACCACTGCGGCCACGCTGTCAGCGGTGCCGGTGCCGCCGTCGTCCGTAAACGCGGCTGAGGCGGCGGTCAGGCCAACCAGGCTGGCGAGGTGGCCGCCCGCGGAATCGCCCCACGCGTAGATGCGCCCGGGGTCCACGTTGTAGCGGGCGGCGTGGGCCCGCAGCCAGCGGACCGCAGCCTTGGCGTCGTGCAGCTGGGCGGGAAATATGGCGGTGTCCGTGAGCCGGTAGTCCGCGGAAGCCACAACAAAACCGGCGTCCACCAGCTGTTCAATAGGACTGAGCCCGAAGCCGTCCACGGTGGGCCCCAGCGAGGAACGCTCCCCCATCCGCCAGCCGCCGCCGTGGAAGTGGACCACGGCAGGGTGCGGGCCGCCGGCGCGCCGGGCGGAATCCGCCGAGGGGAGGTAGAGGTCCAGCAGCAGCGGCGCTCCGCCATCGGGGCGGGCGAACTCGATCCCCCGAAGGATCCGCCCCGCCGTCGTCGTTGACTCCATGTGTACCGCGCCGTTCTGTCCCGTGATGATCCCGTGGTGACTGCCTGACAAGCCCGCTGCGGGCTGTGTCATGAATCAACTCTGGGGTATCGGGACGCTGCACGGCGCGGCCGGTTTCACTGAATGAAAAGGCTTGCCGGGCGTGCGCCTTACCGCGGCCGGTAGTGGTCGGCCAGCTTGGCCAGGCCTTCGTCCAGCGACACAGCTGGGGTCCAGTCCAGGAGCTCCCGGGTGCGGCGCTGGTCGAACCAGTGGGCAGTGGACAGCTGCTCGGCGAGGAACCTGGTCATGGGCGGCTCTTCCTTCCGCCCGGCCCACAGCCACAGCTTTTCCACCACGGCCCCAACACCCCGGGCCACGGCTCCGGGAACGGCCCACGCCGGCGCCGCAACGCCACCGGCGGTGCAGATGCCGGCGAGAAGTTCACCCACCGGGCGGGGCTCACCGTTGCTGACCACCACCGCCTGGCCGTGGACGTGGTCCATGCGTCCCAGCGCGGCCACCATGGCGGACGCCGCGTTGTCCACGTAGGTGGTATCGATCAGGGCCGCCCCGGCGTCCAGCAAGGGCAGGCGGCCGACGGCGGCACGCGCCAGGACGCGCTCCACCAGTTGCGTGTCGCCCGGGCCCCAGACGATGTGCGGGCGCACGGCGGCCACCCGGAATCCCGGGGAGTCTGCGGCCAGGGCCAGCAGTTCGGCGGCTCCCTTGGTGCGGGCGTAGTCGCCGTGGGCGTGCTCAGGGTCTGCCGGGCCTGCTCCCAGCCCCACGATGGCGGCGCCGGAGTTCGCCACTGACGGGGACGAGACGAACACGAAGTCCGGGACACCTGCCTCCAGGGCGGCGGCCAGAAGCCGGCGGGTGCCCTCGATGTTTACCTCATCGAACTCCGCTGCGCTTCCCGTGAAGGAGACCTTTGCCGCCAGGTGGATAACGCCGTCCTGGTCCCGGACGGCATCCTTCAGTACCTCAACATCGGTGATGGACCCGCAGAGGTCCGTAGCGCCGTCGACCCCCGACGGGCGCCGCTGCAGCGTGGTGACGGCGTGGCCCTCACGGACCAGCAGCCGCGCGACAGCTCCGCCCAGCATGCCGCTGGCGCCGGTGACCAGGACCCTCATGGTTTCCCCGGACGGCCGCCGGCCAGCACGCGCGTTGCCCAGCGCGAAAGCCGCGTCCTGTCGATCTTGGCGTTATGCCGGATGTCGGTGGGCTGCGCGGGAACAGCCAGCACCGCGGAAATTTCGACGCCGGCCGTGCGGGCTGCTGTGCGGACGCTTGCGGCGAGTGCGGGTTCGGCCGGTCCCGCAGTGCGCGTTGGAGGCAAGGTTTCGACGACGGCCACCACTGCCTGCGTACCGGACGGCCCCACGCCGGTAACGGCTGCCAGCCGGACACCGTCCAGAAGTTCGATGGCCTGCTCGGCACCTACCGGGGTTACTGCGGCGCCGGGTGCCGTCACCACGTGGGCGAGGCGGCCTTCCACCCAGAGCCGGCCGGCGGCGTCGAAGTGCCCCACATCCCCGGTGCGGTGCCAGCCGGGCAGTGCGGCGCTCTCCCGCTGGGTCAGCCAGAGTCTGTCGTACGAGTCCTTGACGTGCGGGGCGCTGACCAGGATTTCACCGGTCACGCCGGCATCCGTCACCGGGGTGGTTCCGGACGCGGTGCCGTCCGCCGCAAGCGGGATGATGGCCAGGCGTGCCCCGTGGACGGGTTTGCCCACGCACACGCCGTTGCCGCCGCCCCGGAGGTTTCCGGCCGCTGTTTCGGCGTCGGCTTCCCTGATCTGTTCCAGGCTGATGTCCGTCACCGGCAGGGCTTCGGTCATGCCGTAGGGGGTGTGCAGCGAAGCCGCAGGAACCAGTTGCTGGACCTCTGCCAGGAGCGGTTCGGGGACGGGGGCTCCGGCAGAGAGCAGCAGCTCTACCCGTGCCAGCGCCTTGAGTCCCGTTTCATCGAGGTCTTCGCGGGTGTCGACGACGTTGCGCAGCGCCGCCGGTGAGGCAAACACCACTGTCGCATCGATGGCTTTGGCAGCGTCAGCCAGCGCGCGGGCCGTCAGGGTGCGGGGCGCCGTGACGTCCATGGCCGGTGTGACGGAGACGGCGCCCAGGGCCGGGCCAAGCAGGGCGAAGGGCGCGAAGCCGGCTACCAGCTTCGAACCGGCGCGGATCCCGAAGGTGCCGGCCACGGTGTCCCGCATCGCGGCCAGCTGCCGGTGTGTGTAGAGCACGCCCTTGGCCGGCCCGGTGGAGCCCGAGGTGAACAGCACGGCGGCGGGAGCGTCCGGATCCAAGGCGTCGGTACGCTCCGCGGCCGGGCGTCGGGCGCCGGAGCGGCCCAGTTCCGCGAGGGAGGTTTCGGCGCCGAGGAGCCGACGGCGGGCGGCCGGGAGGGTGCCCACGCTGATCCGGCGGCCGGGCCAGCCCAGGGCGGCGGCTGCCGCCAGGGCCTTGTCGATGCCGATGATGAAGTCCGGGGTGGCGCCTTTCACGGCGCGGCTCAGGCCCTTGGTTCCCAGCCCGGCGTCGGCAACCACCACCACGGCGCCCAGTCGCAGGCAGGCGTAGAGGGCCACCGTGAGGTCGACCCCGGGCGGCACCATGAGGCTGACCCTGCTGCCGCGCTGCACTCCGGATTCCGCGAGCCCGGCAGCGACGTCCAGGATTCTTTGGTCAAGCTGCTGCCAGCTGAGCGTCCGGGCTGCCGTACCGTCCGGAGCCATCTCCACGACGGCGGAACCCGTGCCGGCGGGCCCGGCGGCCTGTTCGTCGAGCAGGTCCCAAAGGGGCCGGAACGCGGCGGCCTCCAGCCCGGCGGGGTTGGCTGCGGTGCCCGCAGAATCAGTGGGGGCACCCACAACAGTGGCAGGACCCGCACCCGCCCGGGCCGCAAGCCACTCAAACACCGGTGTGGCAATGTCCCGGTCCTCCGCCACAAGGTGTCCGGCGCCTTCGAAGCGGTGCACCTTGGCGTGCGGAAGCCTGCCGATCAGGTCCTTGAGGTAGCGGTCCGAAAAGATCGGATCACGCGGGCCCCACAGCATCAGGGCCGGGACTGTCAGCCCGCGGAGCCCTTCCGCCACGCCGGCCAGCGCCGCAAAGCTGGGGTGGAATTCGTCCACCGGGATGTCGGCCACGAAGTTTCCCACGCCGGAACGCCGGCCGGCACTCCGGTAGGGGGCCATGTAGGCGGCGCGGATGTCAGCGGCAAGCGGCGGGTGGGCCAGCGAATGGGTTACCCGCAGGAAGGCGTCGGAAGTTACCGTTCCCCACTGGTGGACCGCAGGGTGCAGGGCCAGCCGGAGCGCGGGCGGAATTTTGCATGTGGACGGCTGGTGGACGGCCGTGTTGGTCAGGACCACCCCGGCGAGCTGGTCCTGGTGGGCCAGCGCCCAGCCCAGGCTGATGACGCCGCCCCAGTCGTGTCCCACGGTGACCACGGGACCGTCAAGGCCCAGCGCTGCGGTGAGGTCGCCCAGGTCGTTGATGCGGTCGGCGAGGCGCCGGAACGTGCCGGTGCGTTCCGAAAAGCCCATGTCCAGCTGGTCCACCGCCACCACGCGCCACGGATGCGCGGGATCGGACCCGGCCGCCAGCAGCGTTCGCCACAGATAGGACCAGGTGGGGTTGCCGTGCACGCACAGCAGGGTGCCGGCGGGTGTCAGCCCAAGGGCCTCGAGCTGGGGGCCGTTATCCAGGATGTGCCAGTTGCGGACCGCTCCGGGCTGGTCCGCTCCCGAGGTGGAGGGAACTGCCAGTTCGCGGGACCACTGCGGGTCCACGCCGGGCCAGGCGGCGGCTACCAAACGATTTCAATCATCGCGGTGTTCAGGCCCGAGCCCACGCCCATGCAGAGGACGCGGTCCCCCGCTTCGAGGGACTGGGATTCGGCGGCAAGGGTCATGGGCAGCGAAGCCGGCCCCACGTTGCCCCAGTGCGGGAAAGTGATGGGAACCTTGGCCGGGTCCAGGTCGATGGCATCGATGATGGCCTGGGTGTAGGCGTTGCTCACCTGGTGGGTGACGTACCGGTCCATGGTGGCCCAGTCCCACTCGGGCTGCGCCTCGTGCCAGGCGTCCACCACAAGCTGCAGGCCGCCGTCGAGCAGTCCCTTGGTGTCGGTGGCCATGCCGTCGATGCCGCCCACGCACAGTTCGTGGTGTTCGGTACCGGCGCGCATCACCCCGCCCACCAGCCGGTGCGCGCCGGGGTGTCCGTCTGCCGGGCCGAGGACCGCCGCGGCAGCGCCGGATCCCAGGGTCAGCGTGGCGAACTCGCGGTTGAAGTCCTCGCGGGTGGTTTCGGGCCGCTGCAGCCGGGCGAGCGTCGCTTCCTGCGTGGCTTCGGCGTCCTCGGCGTTGACGATCACGGCGTACTTGATCTGGCCGGAGTCAATCATGTTGGCCGCGAGCGTCAGGCCGTTGACGAACCCGAGGCACGCGTTGGCGAGGTCGAAGTTCATGGCCGACGACGGCAGGCCCAGTCCGTGGTGGATCTTCACCGCAACGGACGGCTCCAGGTTGCGCCGGGTCACCGAGGTGTTGATCAGCAGGCCAACCTCGGACGCTTCGACGCCGGCCTCGGCAAGGGCCTTGGCTCCTGCCTCGATGGCGGCGTCGTCAAACGACGTGCCGGCCGCCCACCAGCGGCGGTGCGTGATCCCGGCGACGCGTTCCAGGAGCCGGGGCGGGAATTTCAGCCGCTGCAGTGTCGATGCCAGCCGGCGGTCGAAGTCAACGGAGCTCACGATCCTTGGAGCTTCGACGCTGCTCACCGAGAGCAGCGCGGTGTTGGTGTGACGGAAGGTTGCATTACCTACCAATTCAAGCCCCTGTTCGTTTCTGTCCTGCGGTGTCTATTACCCACCGGCGCAGGAGCTTAACTATGCAGGCAAGTACCCCGTCGTGCACATTTATTCCCGGGTCACTGCGGTGCCGGGGTGTCCTTGAGGGGGCGGCGGGCCAGCCAAGCTGCCACTATGGCGCCTGAAATATTGTGCCACAGCGAGAAAACGGCGGACGGCAGCGCGGCCAGCGGGCTGAAGTGTGCCGTGGCCAAAGTGGCGGCCAGTCCGGAGTTCTGCATGCCGACTTCAAAGGCAAGGGCGCGGCGTGCCTTGTCATCCAGGCGGCCCAGTTTTCCGGCGAGGTAGCCCAGTCCCAGGCCGAATCCGTTGTGCAGGACCACCGCCAGGAACACGATGCCACCGGCGGCAACGATCTTGCTGGCGCTGCCGGCCACCACGATGGCCACAATGAGGGAGATCACGACGGCGGATGCCCACGGCAGTGCCGGCAGCACCTTGTCCACGAGCTTCTTGAGGAACAGCCGGGCCAGCAGCCCGGCGATGACCGGGAGGAGGACGGTGTTAAGGATGTCCACAACCATGCCGCCGGCATCGATGTTCAGGTAGGAGCCGGCCAGGAACAGGACGAGCAGCGGGGTGACGATGGGGGCGATCAGTGTGGACACTGAGGCCACCGCCACGGAGAGGGCAACATCACCCTTGGCGAGGAAGGCCATGGCATTGGACGCGGTGCCGGACGGGGCGCAGCCCACCAGGATCAGGCCCACGGCCAGCTCGGGCTCCAGGTTCAGTGCATTGGCGATCAGCCACCCGGCGCCGGGCATGATCACGTAGTGCGCCACGATGCCGAGCGCCACGGCCCAAGGGCGCTTTGCCACGGCAGCGAAGTCTGGCGGGGTCAGCGTGAGGCCCATGCAGAACATGATGATGCCCAGCAGGTAGGGCACGGCGCTTCCCATGGGCTTGAAGGTCCCTGGGAACAGGTACCCGGCGATGCCTGCGGCCACCACGAGCAGCGGAAAGACCGTCACGGCGACGCGGGCGATCCTGCTTTCCGCTGCCAATGCCGGGTTAAGGGGCTCGCCCTCGGGGGATTTCTGCGATTTGGTTGCCTCAAGCATCCAATCATGGTGTCACCGGCTGGTAGGGTTCCGCCAATTGATGACCGCCGCCTGTCATGGCAGCGGTGTCTGCTGCCCCTACTTTGACCGGGCCTACCGCTGGGTGGCACCTCCCGCCGTGGCTTCAAGCAGGGCCAGTTCGCTGGCGTGGGGCAAGCCCTCCCAGTCGCCGGCGGTGCTGACGGCGAACGCTCCGGCCAAGGTCCCCTGGCGCAGGCGGGCCGCCACGTCGCCGCCGTCGAGCAGGGCAGACAGGTACCCCGCGGTAAAGGCGTCCCCGGCACCCACGGTATCGACGGCCGTCACGGGAACCGCTGCGGCCTCCCTTAGGCCGCCCGCCGTGTGGACGCCGGCACCGGCGGCGCCGCGTTTGACCACCACTTCCCTGATGCCCAGGTCCAGTAGCTGCGCTGCCATGTCGGGTTCGGCGGTGGTTCCCGCGGCGGAAGGCGCCGGAAGCGCTAAGTCCAGTTCGTCGTCGGACGCGACCAGGATGGTGGCGTGGCGGGCCAGTGGCGCCAGGACGGCACGCGCCTGGTCCCGGGTCCACAGCTTGCTGCGGTAGTTCACGTCCAGCGAGACCACCAGCCCCTCCCGGGCGCCCCGCGTCGCCGCATGTTCCATCGCCTGGCGGGCGTCGGGGCTGAGAGCGGGGGTGATGCCGGTCAGGTGCAGGACCCGGGCTCCGGCGTCGAGCGCTTCGTCCACCTGGTCCCGGGAGATGGTGGATCCCGCCGAGCCGGCACGGTAGTAGAAGGCACGGCTGACATCCGCGGTCCGGTGCTCAAGGAACATCACGCCGGTATTGCGGTCCGGATGTACCCGGTGGTGCAGGCGGACCCCCTCGCCGCGGAGCCGCTTGAGGATGAATTCGCCATGGGGATCGGCGCCCACCACCCCGGCCCATGCCGCCCGGTGGCCAAGGCGGGAGACGCCGATGGCAACGTTGGATTCCGCTCCCGCCACGTGCATGTCGAGGCTGCCGCCGGAGGCCAGCGGGCCGGAGGACCGCAGCGACACCATGGACTCACCGAACGTCAGCAGGTCAACGGGAGGGGGGTTGGCGCCGGCGGCCGTCATGGACGGTTCCCGGCCGTCGCGTCGAATTCGGCGGCCAGGCTGAGGAAGGCACGCGCGCGCTCCCGCATGCCGTCGAGGTCTCCCCCGGAGGCCGCGTTCCCGAACAGCGGCCCGCCCAGGCCCACGGCAATTGCGCCGGCGTCCCAGTAGCCCGTTGCCTCACCGAGCCCCACTCCCCCGACGGCGATGAAGGGTATGTCCGGGAAGGGATCCCGGACGGCTTTGAGGTAGCCGGGGCCGCCGATGGAGGCGGGAAAGAGCTTGACGGCGGTGGCCCCGCGCTCCATCGCCCCGTAGGCCTCGGTGGGCGTCAGGGCGCCGGCCAGGACCGGAATGCCAGCGTTGGCGGCTTCACTGATGGAGGGCGCCAGCGACGGCGTGACGATGAACTGGCCACCCGCGCCGGCGACGTTCCCGACGTCGGCCTGGCTGAGGACGGTGCCTGCCCCGACGAAGCAGTTGGCCGGGGCAGCCGAGCGGACTTCGCGGATTGCTGCCAGCGCGTCCGGTGTGGTGAGGGCTATCTCCACGTACTGGAACCCTTCCTCCATCGCCGCGAGGGCGGCGCGGGCGGCAGCACCGCCGTCGTTCCCCCTGACGATTGCCACGAGCCGTGTCCGCCGGATGCCGTCCAGCAGGCTGTCCGTAGAGATTCCGGATGGTGATTCTGGGGCCACGTGGTTCACCATTCTGCGAAGGAGCCGTCGGGGTGGCGCCAGACCGGCCCGCGCCAGGCATGGCCGCGCTTGTCTGCTGCCCGGACCACGGCTTCGTCCACTTCGATGCCCAGGCCGGGTCCGGTCAGCCGCTCGATGTGGCCGTTGACGAACTGGAACGGCGTCTTGTCCACCACGTAGTCCAGGACCTCGGCCCCGCGGTTGTAGTGGATGCCGATGCTCTGTTCCTGGATCAGGAAATTCGGCGTCGCAAAGCCCACCTGGAGGCAGGCGGCCAGCGCCAGCGGCCCGAGAGGGCAGTGCGGGGCGAGCTGGACGTCGAAGATTTCGGCGAGCGAGGCGATCTTCCGGACCTCCGTGATCCCGCCGGCGTGCGAGAGGTCCGGCTGGGCAACGGCGATGCCGGACTGGAGTGCCGGCAGGAACTCCTGCCGGCTGTACAGCCGTTCCCCGGTGGATACCGGCGTGGTGGTGGCAGCCGTGAACTCCCTCAGCAGGTGCGTGTTCTCCGGAACCACAGGTTCTTCCAGGAAGAGCGGCCGGTACGGTTCCAGCAGCGGCGCCACGCGGCGGGCGTTGGCGAGGCTGAAGCGTCCATGGAAGTCCACGGCAACGTCCCGGCGCTCGCCCAGCACTTCCCGGGCGGCCGCCACGCGCTTCACGACGCCGTCAATTTCTGCCACCGACGCCACCGGGCTCATCCGGCCGCTGGCATTCATCTTGACGGCGGTGAGGCCCACCTCCAGCTGGGCGCTGATCTGGTCCGCCACCTCGTTGGGCTCGTCCCCGCCCACCCAGCCGTACATGCGGATCCTGTCGCGGACGTGGCCGCCCAGGAGCTGGTGGACCGGGGCGTTGAAATGCTTGCCGGCGATGTCCCACAGCGCCTGGTCCAGCCCGGACACCGCGCTGGCCAGGATGGGGCCGCCGCGGTAGAAGGAGCCCTTGGTCATCACCTGCCAATGGTCCTCGATGCGCAGGGCGTCGTTGCCGATGAGGAGTTCGGAGAGCTGGTCCACGGCGGTGCGCACCGTTTCGCTGCGGCCCTCGCAAGTGGCCTCGCCCCATCCGACGATGCCGCTGTCGGTCTCGATCCGGACGAAGAGCCACCGCGGGGCGACGAGGAAGGTTTCGATCCTGCTGATGAGTGTCATGCGGCCCTTAGCCCTTGGTTGCGCCGGCGGTCAGGCCGGAGACGATGTACTTCTGCGTGAAGAGCGCAATGATCATGATGGGGATGGTGACCACCGTGGCGGCCGCCATCAGCCCGCCCCAGTCGATGCTGGCGTAGGACACGAAGTCGAAGATGGCCACCGGCAGTGTCTTCGTCTTCGCGCCGGAAAGCACCAGGGCGAACATGAAGTTGTTCCACGAGAAGATGAAGGACAGGATGCCCGCGGTGGCGATGCCTGCCACGGACAACGGCAGCGTGATCCTGCGGAACGCGCCGATGGGCGTCAGCCCGTCCACCTGGGCGGATTCTTCGAGCTCCAGCGGGAGGGAATCGAAGTAGCTCATCATGATGTACACGATCAGCGGCAGGGCGACGAACATGTGGCTGAGGATCAGCACCTCGAACTTTCCCACCATCCGCAGGTTGGAGAAGACGTAGTACCAGGGCACCAGGAGCGATACACCGGGAATGACGCGGGCCATGAGGACCACCAGCGCGGAGCGGTGCATGGTAAACCGGCTCATGGCGTAGGCCGCCGGGACGCCCAGCACGATGGACAGCGCCGTGGACACGAACGCCACCCAGAAGCTGTTGAAGATGAACACGAAGTAGTTGTTGCGTTGCAGCACGTTCGCGTAGTTCTCCATGGTGGGAGAGAACACGAGCGCCTTGCCGGTGTCGTAGATGTCCACGTTGGTCTTCAGGGACGCCAGCAGCATCCAGGCCAGCGGCGCCAGCAGGAACAGCACCACCACCACGAGCGCGGCCACCCGGAACACCTTGTAGGCGCGGGTGCCCAGCGGCTTCCGCCGGCGGTGCGTTGGCGCCGTCACGGTGGCGGCACCCGGGGTTTCATTGAGCACGGTCATTTGCTTACCGCCTTCTTGCGCATGGTCAGCAGCCACATGGTGCCGATGATGATCATGAAGAACAGGATCAGCACCGCGGAGGAAACCCCGTACTGGTTGTAGTCGAAGCTCAGGCCGTAGGCGTAGACGTTGAGCGTCTCCACCTCGTGGAAGGAGCCACCGCCTTTGCCCTTGGTGGCGTAGAGGATGTCGAAGGTCTTCAGGGCGTCGATGCCGCGCAGCAGGATGGCCACGATGACGGTGGGCATCATGAGCGGCAGCGTGATGTAGAAGAAGCGCTGGAAGGCGTTGGCCCCGTCCACGCGGGCGGCCTCGTCCGGCTCATCGGACAGGGAGGTGAGTCCGGCCAGCAGGATCAGCACCACCATGGGGGTCCACTGCCAGATGTCCATGAAGATGGTGGTGCCCAGGGCCGTGTCCTGGCCGGAGAGCCAGGGCTGCGCGGGGATGCCCACCATGCCCAGGAGCTGGTTGGCGAAGCCGATGTTGGGGTCGAAGATCAGCCGCCACATCATGCCGACCGCCACCGGGGTGGCAACCAGGGGAAGCAGGATGGCCACCCGGACCCACTTCTCACCGCGGAAGGGACGCCACAGGAGCAGTGCTACACCCATGCCGAGGACCACTTCGAAGAACAGGGCGACGCCGGTAAAGGCCAGTGTGCGGCCCACGGCCGGCCAGAACCGGTCCGTGTCCGTCAGGACGTCGATGTAGTTCTGGAATCCAATGAACTCGGTCGCTGCCCGGACGGAACCTTGGGAATCGGTGAGGCTCAGGTACAGGGTCCAGGCCAGCGGAAAAACGATGAGGATGCCGACAAAGAGCATCGCAGGAGCCGCGAAAAGCCATTTGCGGTGGGCATTGGCCCAGTCCGAGAACTTGTCCCGGGGACCGCTGGCACGGCCCGGACGGGCCGCGCTGCGGGGAGGAGTCATGACAGACATGGTTCACCTAAGGAGTCGGTGGGTGAAGGGTGGCCCGGCGGGACGGCAGGCTTCTGCC
>NZ_JZTW01000017.1 GCF_000962805.1 Pseudarthrobacter chlorophenolicus
AACTCACCACGGCAGTACTAACCCCCGCAAACCGCGCAACATCCTTACGCGTCACAGGCCCCCGGGGCCCCGGCACAGCCGAAGTTGTCATGGAGTACATGCTAGCTTCAGGCTCCGGCAGGACGAGGCACGTAAGAATGCACGGCATGCCGGGCCAGCCGATAGATTGGCAGGCATGACTGAAGCCTCCACCCCGGACACCGGCCGCGGCACCATCCTGGTAATCAACGGCCCCAACCTGAACCTCCTCGGCACCCGGGAGCCCGAAAAGTACGGCACCTCAACTCTTGCCGACGTGGAGCACCTGGCCCGCACAGCCGCCGGGGCGCACGGGTTCGCCGTGGAATGCGTCCAGTCCAACCACGAAGGCGTCCTGCTGGACGTCATCCACGCCGCGCGCGAAACAGCGGCAGGCATCGTCATCAACGCCGGCGCCTTCACCCACACCTCCGTGGCACTGCGTGACGCCCTCGCTGCAGTGCAGCTTCCCGCCGTCGAGGTCCACATCACCAACGTGCACCAGCGCGAGGAATTCAGGCACCACTCCTACCTGTCGCCCGTGTGCGCCGCCGTCATTGTGGGCGCCGGCGTAACGGGATACCGGTTGGCCATCGATTACCTGGCCGAAACCCTCTAGTTGCTTCGGAAGTCCCTACTTCTGGATGCACTGGCCGGAGGACACCGGCGCGCTCAGGGAAGAGGCCTGCGCGGCCACCGGGTTCAGCTCATCCATGGTGATGGCGAAGCCCACGTCCGAGTCCGTTGTGGCCTTGGCGAAAATGACTCCGGCCACCTGGCCGTCCGTGGTGAGCAGCGGGCCGCCGGAGTTGCCCGGCTGCACGTCGCCGGCCAGCCGGTAGATGTCTTCGGGTGCCGGGTTGTTGCCGTAAATATCGGGGACCAGGACGGTGGCGATGTCCTGGACGGTGGCCGGCTTGGACTGGAACGGGCCGCCGTGGGGATAGCCGGAGAACGCGGCCGGGCTGCCGCCGGGAAGATCCGCGGACAGGGGCAGCGGCTGCGCAGGCAAACCGTCAACGGCCAGCACCGCGAGGTCGTGCCTGCTGTCAAAGTAGACCACGCGCCCGGGGATGGCATCGCCGTCGGGCATCTCCACCACCGGCTGCGACACGCCCGCCACCACGTGCGCGTTGGTGACCACGCGGTCCTCGGACACCACAAAGCCGGTGCCGGTCTGGTTCTGGCCGCACTCGTACGCAGTCCCGGCAATGCGCAGCACCGAGGCGGCGGCACGGTTAAGTGCAGGCGTATCCGTGCTGGCGTTGGGAACGGAGACAGCCGGACCCTGCCCGAGGCCCTCGATCAGGGTGGGGATGCCGTTGCCGATCACCGTGGAGCGCAGCTGCGCCATGGTGGCCTTGACGGGGATGGGGGTCAGTCCATCGATGTAGCGGATCACCTTTGATTCGGCCAGCTGCTGGGACACCACCGGCACACCCAGGGCGCTGACGCTGAAAGCCAGCATGGACATCACCAGCGCAGCAACCACCACGTTCACGGCGCCGCCCACCAGCCGGTCCACCGCGCGGAGCGGCCGGATGCGCACCGCGCCCCGGACCTGCCGCCCCACCATGGTGCCCAGGCCGTGGCCCAGCACCACCAGTACGACGGCGGCAGCCACGATGGCGGTCAGCCTCCAGCCGGAGTCCGCAACGAAGCCGCTGACCAGCGGGACGGCGAAGAAGGCGGCGACGGCGCCGGCCGCGAAGCCGACCAGGCCGCCAACAGTGACGAGGAAGCCGTTACGCAGCCCGTAGACCAGGTAGGACAGCAACGCCAGGATCAGGATCAGGTCCAGGACAGTCAAGCCGACCACGAAGGCTCCTTATAAACAGTTGAAACCTCATTCTAATGGGGGTCCCTGATAATCCTCTGTGACGTCATCCCCGTCACAACAGGCCTCCCGACGGGGCCGCGCCGGCCCCGTCGCAGGCCGCCTTATAGGCGTTTCGGCTGCCAAGTTCGTCACAGAAGCTTGAAAATTCTGAAACAATGGCAAAAGCGCCACAGACGATACTTTTTACTCAGGAGATTTCATGGACATCGAGGTACTGCGCCGAGCACCACTTTTCGCCACGCTCGACGACGACGCATTCCGTCTGCTGACGGACGAGCTCACCGAGGTGGACCTTTCCCGCGGCGCGTCCGTGTTCCGCGAGGGCGACCAGGGTGACCAGCTCTACTTCATCGTCTCCGGCAAGGTGAAGCTCGGCCGCACATCCCCCGACGGCCGCGAGTCGCTCCTGGCCATCCTCGGCCCGGGCGAGCTCTTCGGCGAGATGGCCCTGTTCGACCCCAGCCCCCGCACGGCCACGGCCACTGCCGTTTCCGAGACCCGGCTGGCCGGGCTCAAGAACGAGAGCCTGAACAACCTCCTGCGCACCCGCCCCGAGGTTTCCGCCCAGCTGCTGCAGGCCCTGGCCCGCCGCCTCCGCCGCACCAACGACTCCCTGTCGGACCTCGTCTTCTCGGACGTCCCCGGCCGTGTGGCCAAGGCCCTGCTGGATCTCGCGGATCGCTTCGGCCGTCCTGCCACCGACGGCGTCCTGGTGGCCCACGAACTCACCCAGGAAGAGCTGGCGCAGCTGGTGGGCGCCTCACGCGAAACCGTCAACAAGGCCCTGGCAGAATTCGTCCAGCGCGGCTGGCTCCGCCTGGAAGCCCGCGCCGTCGTCATCCTGGACATGCAGCGCCTCCGCCAGCGCTCCCGCTAAGCACTGCGCACCTGAGCGAAACGTAAAGGCCGCCCTACCTCACCGGTAGGGCGGCTTTTTGTTTGTCCGGAAACGGCGCCGGATGGGTGCGTGGCGTTAGCGTTCGCGCTGGGGATCGCCGGGGGTGGTCTTGGCTGCTTCCACCTCGAGCATCAGCTGCCCGTCCTCTTCAACCAAGGCCGGCTGATAGACGTGCGCCTTGCGCTTGTAGCTGAGGTAGGCGATGCAGCCGTTGGCCGACGCCATCTTCTCGAGCATAATCTCGGAACCCGGCACCAGGAGCTTGCCCAGTGTCCGGCCAACGGTGTTCTCCTGGCCGGCTTCATCGCCAAGGGCCGAGGTGTTGCGCCCTTCGATGACCTGCGCAGCGTTGACCCAGCGGCCCCAGATACCTTTGCCGTCCAGCAGCGTGGGTTCCTGGCCCATGGGGACCGTAGCGGCGAAGTAGCGCGTATCGAACCGGCGGTGCGCAAAGTCCGGGGTACGCCAGTTGACCAGGGACTTCAGCAGGTCGGTCCGCAGCAGGAGGCCGCGCTTGTCCAGGACCTGTGCGAGGGTTTTTTCCTGTTCGGCCACCGCAACGCGGGCACGCATCCACTCGATGGTGGAGGTGGCCTCGACGGTACTGGACATGTCCGGCCCGGCCAGCAGGATCCCGGTCTCTTCGAAAAGTTCGCGGATGGCGCCCACAACGTGCCTGCGCGCCAGCCCGACGTCGTCCGTTCCCATCTGCTCAGCCCAGTGCTGGGGTGAGGGGCCCAGCCAGCCCATGGGATCGTCGTCGGCCGTGTCCAGCGATCCGCCCGGAAACGCGAGGACCCCCAGCGGCGAGGAACCCGGCCGGTAAGCCAGCCAGGTTTCCAGGCCGTTGGGGGAATCCCGCAGCAGGACAACCGAGGACGCAAGGCGCGCGGCCCGAGGCGTCCGCTCGCCGTGTTCAAGCCAGCTTTGTGCTGCTCCTACAAGTTCCTCGGGGAGTGCAAAAAGACGGCGGGCGAGCTGTGGCAAGGAAAAGACCGGTCCTAGCTGAATTCGGCGATCAGTTCGACTTCCACCGGGGAGTCGAGGGGAAGGACGGCAACGCCGACGGCGGACCGGGCGTGCTGGCCGGCGTCGCCGAGGACGCGGCCCAGCAGTTCCGAGGCACCGTTGATCACGGCGGGCTGCCCGGTGAAGGTGGGGTCCGAGGAGACGAATCCCACAACCTTGACGATCCGGGTGATCCGGTCAAGGTCGCCGATGACGCTCTTGACGGCGGCGAGGGCGTTGACGGCGCACACCGCGGCGTACTTCTGGGCGTCTTCGGGCGAAACCGTGGGCTCGTCGGCGAACGCTTCGGCGCCGGCGGCCACCTTGCCCGTAGCTTCGAGTTTGCCGTTAATAAACGGCAGCTGGCCGGAGGTGTAGACGTGGTTGCCGGAGATGACGGCGGGAACGTAGGAGGCCACGGGGGCGGCAACCTCAGGGAGCGTCAGGCCGAGCTCGGCCAGGCGCTGTTCGACAGCTGAAACGGGGGCTGATTCCGCGCCGGTGCGGGCTTCTGCGGGGGTGCTCATGCTACTGCTTCTCCCTCTTAAGGTAGGCAACCAGTCCGTTGCCGTCAGGTCCTGTGACTACCTGGACGAGCTCCCAGCCGTCCTCTCCCCACTGGTCCAGGATCTGCTTCGTGGCGTGAATAATGAGCGGAATCGTCGCGTACTCCCATTTGGTCATGAGAGAAAGACTAGTCCTTGCCGGTAAAGTGGAAAACATGGCAACTCGTAAGAACCCCTTATTCGACACTGCCACCACCCTCGGAAAGATCCTCATTTTCCTTGGCGTGAGTGCTGTCTGCGGTGTCCTGGTGGCCGGTCTCCTGGTGCCGGCTGCTGCCGTATCGGGCAGCGCAGCGAGCGGTTCGATCGAGTTCTTCGACACCCTCCCGGCAGAACTGAAGGTCGATCCGCCCAACCAGACCACCCGGATCCTGGCCGCGGACGGCAGCGAGATTGCCAGCGTCTACACGGAAAACCGCACCAAGGTTGCCCTGGACCAAATCTCCCCGTTCATGAAGGAAGCTGTCATCGCCGTCGAGGACAGCCGCTTCTATGAGCACGGGGGCGTGGACACCACCGGCATCCTGCGTGCCTTGGCTGCCACGGCCCGCGGCAACAAGCAGGGCGCCTCCACCATCACCCAGCAGTACGTGAACAACGTGCTGAACGCCAACCTCGCTGCCGAAGGCAACGAGGACCAGATCAAGCTCAACGGCGTTAACAAGGGCGTGGGCGACAAGCTCCGCGAGATGAAGCTAGCCATCGCCCTCGAGAAGGAGTTCTCCAAGGACCAGATCCTTGAGGGCTACCTGAACATCGTCTTCTTCAACCGCGACGCGTACGGCATCGAAGCGGCCTCGCGGTACTTCTTCAGCACCTCAGCCAAGGACCTGACGCTCCCCCAGGCAGCCCTCCTGGCCGGCCTGGTGAACAGCCCCTCAGCGTTCGACCCCATCACCAACCCGGAGAGCTCCAAGCAGCGCCGCGACCTGGTGCTGGGCCTGATGCTGAACCAGGGCAAGATCACCAAGGAAGAACACGACGCCGCAGTGGCCACCCCGGTGGAGCCCAAGGTGACCCAGCCCAAGCAGGGTTGTGCGTACGCTTCCTCCGCACCGTACTTTTGCGATTACGTCCTGCACCTGCTGGAGAACAACCCGGCCTACGGTGCCGAACGTGAAGAGCGGCAGCGCCTGATCTACGGCGGCGGCCTCACCATCACCACCACGCTTGACCCGAAGGCCCAGGCTGTCGCCCAGGACCAAGTCAACGCGTCCGCGGGTGCCAACCCTGACAAGTGGGGCGCCTCGCTGGTGTCCGTCCAGCCGAACTCGGGCAAGATCATTTCGATGGCCCAGAACACCACGTTCCTGCCGAACCAGGGCTTTGATTCGCAGCTGAACTTCAACGTGGACCAGATGGACAAGGACGGCAACGACCTCAACGGCATCGGTGGTTTCCAGCCCGGTTCCACCATGAAGCCGTTCACGTTCGCGGAGTGGCTCAATGAGGGCAAGTCCATGAACACCGTGGTTAACTCCGCCCAGCGGGTGTACCCGTTGAGCTTCCCGTGGCGGAACTCCTGCGGCAAGGTGACCGGCGGCTACAGCACGGCGCAGAAGAACGCGGGCCTGGGCACCGCCGATGACCTGCAGAACGCCGAGCCCCAGTGGTACCGTCCCCTGTCCGTCCTGGAAGGCCTCTACAACTCCATCAACACGGTCACGTTCGCTTCAGCCGCCCAGCTGGACTTCTGCGGCATCCAGAAGGTGGTTGACGCCGTAGGACTGCACAGCGGACTGCCGGCGGCAGACGGCTCGGATCCCAACCCCAAGATCAACATGAACCTGCTCGGCAACCTGCTGGGTTCCACCCAGACGTCCCCGCTGACCATGGCCAGCGCGTTCGCCACGTTCGCCAACGACGGCAAGTTCTGCGAGGCCATTGCCATCACGTCCGTCACGGACGCCACGGGCAAGCAACTGCCGGCGCAGTCCACCAACTGCCGCGACGCCATCAAGCCCGAGGTTGCCCGCGGCGTCAACTACGCACTGCAGGAAGTCCTGAACCGCGGCTCCGGTTCGCTGATCCAGCCCCGGATCTCCACCCGGACCAGCTTCCCCATCGGCGCCAAGACGGGTACGTCCAACAACAACGGCTCCACCTGGGTTGTTGGCCACACCACCGGCCTGGCCACCGCCACGTGGTTCGGTGACGCGTTGGGCGCCCAGGACCGTCCCGGCCAGAACATCACCGTGAACGGCAAGTTCTACCCGGGCATTGACGGCTACATGATTGCCGGGCCGATGTTCTCGAACTATATGTCCCAGATTGCCCCCGGCTACGGCACCGATCCGTTCCCGGCCCCGCCGAGCAACCTGGTGAACGGCACCACCCGGAGCACCACTCCGGCCACCACCGCTCCGCAGGCCACGCAGGCACCGTCCGCCCCGGCAGCAAGCCAGCCGGCTCCCCAGCCGAGCAACAACGGCAACGGTAACGGTAATGGCAACAACAGCGGGAAAGACTAACCGGCCCATGACCATGGACACGTTGGTAAGCCGCGCCCGGACAATCGGGCGCGGCTTTGCCGTCACCGCAGGGGTAGGATCAGCGGCCGGGTTGGCCGCCTTCGGGTACGGCCTGTGGGAGAAGAACCAGTTCGTCCTGCGCGAAGAGACGCTGCCCATCCTTCCCCCCGGCAGGGAACCGTTCCGCGTCCTGCACCTCAGCGACATCCACTTCGTTCCGGGCCAGGACAAGAAAGCTGCCTGGCTCGGGTCGCTGGCGAAACTCCGTCCGGACCTCGTGGTGAACACCGGCGACAACCTCAGCCACATCAAGGCTGTTGATCCACTGCTGGCTGCCCTCAAGCCGCTGATGGAGTTCCCGGGCGTCTTCGTCCCTGGTTCGAACGACTATTTCGCACCCACCCTGAAGAACCCGGCGTCGTACCTGATGGGCCCGTCCAAGGCCCGGCCCAAGCCGGTGGCCCTTGACTGGCCGCGGCTGCGGTCCGGCTTCGGAATGGGCGGCTGGGTGGACCTGACCAACCGAAACCAGTCACTGGTCCTGAACGGCATGCGCTTCGATTTCTCCGGCGTGGATGATCCCCACCTGAACCGGGAACGCTACGCCGGCTGGCCCCGCGGGACCCGGAACCAAGATGCCAAGGACCACCTCCGGGTGGCCGTCATCCATGCGCCATACCAGCGGGTGCTGGACCACTTCACGGGCGAGGGCGCGGACCTGCTGCTGGCCGGACACACCCACGGCGGGCAGCTGTGCATCCCCGGGTACGGTGCGCTCGTCTCCAATTGCGACCTCCCCACCTGGCGCGCCAAGGGCCTGAACGATTGGCAGAGCAACGGACGTACGACGCCGGTGAACGTCTCCGGCGGCATCGGCACTTCGCGCTTCGCTCCCGTGAGGATCGCTTGCCGTCCAGAGGCCGTCCTGTTGACCCTTACCTCGCCTGCCTGACCGCACGCATTACGGAATGCAATAAGTCAGCAACCTGGCTGATGTGCTCTTGATCCTGTGAATCGTCTCACGTGATGGCATAGGGTAGTTGCTACGGGAAACTACATTCGTTTTAGAGCTTTAGAAGCGGGCATGGCGAAGCAAACTCCATTTTTCAGGTCAATCAGCCGTCTCTACCCCCATGTCCGGCCCATCATTCCCCGGCTGCTGCTCGGGCTCCTCTGCGCATTGATGGCCAGTTTCGTGGCCCTCACCATCCCGCAGGTCCTGCGGGTGCTGGTCAACGAATCGCTGAAGCCTGGCGGCGCATCCGATGCTGTGTGGATCTCGGCCGGCGTCATCCTGGTCCTGGGCGTGGCAGAAGCCGGACTGGTGGCGTTGCGCCGCCAGTTCGTCATCAACCCGGCCACCACCGTGGAAACCCGGATGCGGGTGTCCCTCTACGACCACCTGCAGGACCTGACGGTTTCGTTCCACGACCGGTGGGGTTCGGGGCAGTTGCTGTCCCGCGCCATGACGGACCTGAACTTCCTCCGCCGCTGGATGGCCTTCGGCGCCATCATGCTGGTGGTCACCACATTGACGGTCATCATCGGTATCGTTGCCATGTTCTCCATGAGCTGGCAGCTGGCCCTGATCTTCCTGGCCGCCGCGGTTCCCATCACCATCAACAGCTTCCGGTTCCGCACCCGGTTCAGCAAGGTGGCCCGGCGCAGCCAGGACCAGGCCGGCGACCTTGCCACCACCGTGGAGGAGTCTGTCCACGGCATCCGCGTCCTGAAAGCCTTCGGGCGGAGCCGCGAGGCGCTGGAGAACTTCAACGAGCAGGCTGAGGAACTCCGCCAGACAGAAATCGAAAAGGCCCGCCACCAGGCAACCTTCACCATGGTGGTCACCCTGCTGCCCGAGCTAGCCCTGGGCGCCGGACTGGTGGTGGGCGTCCTGCTCTGCGCCAGCGGCCAGCTCAGCATCGGTGCGCTGGTTGCCTTCTTTGCCACGGCAGCGGTCATTGCCTCCCCCGTGGAGTTCTCCGGGATGCTGCTGGCCATGGCGCTCACGGCCAAGACCGCCATCGACCGCCACTACGAGGTGATGGACACACAGAACACCATCACCAGCCCCTCCCAGCCCCGCACCCCCGCCGCGATTGCCGGGACGCTGCGCTTCAACAACGCCTCCTTCGCGTTCGAGGACGCTCCGGACAAACCCATCCTGAAGAACATCAACCTTGAGGTCCGGCCGGGCGAAACCATGGCGCTGGTGGGCATCACCGGCAGCGGCAAGAGCGCCTTGATTCAGCTGGTCCCCCGCCTGTACGACGTCAGCGACGGCTCCATCACCATCGACGGCGTGGACCTGAAAGAGTTCGACGTCGGAGAGCTCCGCCAGGTGGTGGGCGTGGCCTTCGAGGACACCACGCTTTTCTCCAACTCAGTCCGGGACAACGTTCTCCTGGGCGCCCGGGAACGGACGGACGACGTCCTGGAGGAGGCGTTGGACGTTGCCCAGGCGCACTTCGCGCACTCCCTGCCCGACGGCGTGGACACCCTCATCGGCGAGGAAGGGCTCAGCCTCTCCGGCGGTCAGCGGCAGCGGATCGCGCTGGCGCGTGCCATCGCCGCCAGGCCCCGCGTGCTGGTGCTCGATGACCCGCTCTCCGCGCTGGACGTACACACCGAGGAACTCGTGGAGGCCCGCCTCCGGGAAGTCCTGAAGGACACCACCACGCTGATCGTGGCGCACCGCCCCTCCACAGTGGCGCTGGCAGACCGCGTGGCCTTGCTGGAGGACGGCCGGATCGCCGCCGTCGGAACACACACGGAACTGCTGGCAAGCAACGCCCACTACCGCTACGTCATCGCCAGCCTGGACCAGGAGCCGCGGGACCTGGACTCCGAACTGTCGGAGCTTGAGGACCAGGCCGAGGAAGTGACCCGATGAGCACAGCAACGTTCGGTACCGCCAACGAAGACAACGCCCACCTCAGCAAGAGTGACAGCCGCGCAGTACGCCGGCGTTCGCTCGCCCTGCTACGCTCACTCATCCGCCCGGTCCGGGTACGGTTCTGGCTCACCATCGCCATGGTGGTCCTCTCGCAGGCCGCCCGCGTGGCGGGCCCGGCGCTGATCGCCTTCGGCATCGACCGCGCGCTGCCCGCCCTGCAGGCCGGAGACAACCTGCCCTTGGTGTTCACCGGCGTCGCGTATCTGTTGGCAGCGGTGGCGACGGCGGGACTCACCGCCCTGTATGTCACCTCCACGGCGCGGCTCAGCCAGGCGATGCTGCTGGACCTGCGGGTGCGCGTATTCCGGCACACCCAGCGGCTGAGCCTGGAGTTCCACGAGAAGTACACCTCCGGCAGGATCATCGCCCGGCAGACCTCTGACCTCGAGGCGCTCCGCGAACTCCTGGATTCGGGAGTCAGCTCGCTGGCCTCGGGGCTGCTGTTCATGGTGTTCACCGCGGTGACAGTGTTCGCCCTGGACTGGCGCAGCGGCCTGCTGGTCCTTGCCGCGGGCGTGCCGATGTTCTTCCTGGCCCGCTGGTACCAGAAGCACTCGCAGATCGCCTTCCGGGAGTCCCGGGTGGTGTCCGCCCGGCTGATCGTGCATTTCGTGGAGACCATGACCGGCATCCGCGCAGTGAAGGCTTTCCGGAAGGAGCGCGAGAACGCGGAGACCTACGGGCAGCTGGCCGAGGACTACCGCAAGGTGACGGTCCGTTCCATCAACCTCAACGGCATTTTCCAGCCGGGCCTGGTGCTGATCGGCAACGTATGCGTGGCGGTGGTGCTGCTGTTCGGCGGCTTCCGCGTCCTCACCGGTGACCTCGCCGTGGGCGTCCTGCTGGCCCTGATCCTTTCCACGAAACGCTTCTTCCAGCCGGTGGACCAGATGGCCATGTTCTACAACTCGTTCCAAAGCGCCCAGGCGGCCCTCGAAAAGGTTTCCGGCCTGCTGGAGGAGGTTCCCACCGTGCGGCCGCCGAAGAATCCGGTGGCCCTGGAAAACGCCCGCGGCGGGATCGACTTCAACGGCGTGGAGTTCCGCTACGGCTCCGGCCCGCTGGTGGTCCCCAAGCTGGACCTGCACATCCCCGCCGGACAAACCGTTGCCCTGGTGGGCCAGACCGGCGCCGGAAAGTCCACGCTGGCCAAGCTGATCGCCCGCTTCTACGACGTCACGTCAGGCACCCTGACCCTGGACGGGGTGGACCTGCGGGACCTCAGCAGCACGGACCTGCGCCGCAACATCGTCATGGTCACCCAGGAGGCCTTCCTGTTCAGCGGTTCGGTGGCGGACAACATCGCCCTGGGCCGTCCGGAGGCGTCACGGGACGAAATCGAGGACGCAGCCAGGGCCGTGGGTGCCCACAACTTCATCCTGCAGCTGCCGGAAGGCTACGACACGGACGTCAACAAGCGCGGCGGCAGGGTCTCCTCGGGCCAGCGCCAGCTCATCAGTTTCGCCCGGGCGTTCCTGGCCCGTCCGGCGGTGTTGATCCTGGACGAAGCCACCTCGTCGCTGGACATCCCCTCCGAGCGGCTGGTGCAGAGCGGGCTGGCACGGCTCCTGGCAGGCAGTGACTCCGCCGGCAGGACCGCACTGATCATTGCCCACCGGCTGTCCACTGTGGAAACGGCGGACCGGGTACTGGTGGTCCATGACGGCCGCATTGTCGAGGACGGCAGCCCGGCCGACCTGATCGGCGGCGGCGGACGCTTCGCGGACCTGCATGGGGCGTGGAAGGACTCGCTGGTCTGAACTCCCCCACGATTTCGCATCGGGACCCAGCATCGGCTATTCTTGTAAAGTTGCTTTTGGGCAACGGATCGGGATGTAGCGCAGCTTGGTAGCGCGCTTCGTTCGGGACGAAGAGGTCGCAGGTTCAAATCCTGTCATCCCGACCACACTGAAAGAGGGTCTCCTTGCGGAGGCCCTCTTTTGCTTTGCCTGTCCACTGTACGCAGCGGCGAAAGACGCCCCGCACGGAGTCCGGGCAGTGACTGCTTAAAGGAAACAGCCCCGGAGCTATGCTCCGGGGCTGTCCTCGCCTCCTGGGTTGAGGAAGCTGTTTACATCGGGTCCGGCCAGTTGCCAATCCTTGTGGTGTAGGTGGTCCCTGACGTGTCCGTCTTCGTGTCCTTGACCTTCTTGGACATCGGGTCCGGCCAGTTGCCAATGGCTACCGAAGTACCGTTGGAATCAACAATGGAACCGGCGGACAGGACGGCCGGAGCCGCAGCAGAAAAAGCAAGGGCCCCGGCCAGTACGGCCGCGGTTGCGATCTTCTTCAACATAAATGGGTTCCTCAATACGAGTCGGATTCGTTACAAAGCCAGCACTGTCCTTGTTGACATACATTGTAAAATGTTTTCCACAGGGACTGTCAAGCATTTGGTGAAAAGATGGTCCGGAAGAGGAGGATGCCGTGGGCAACGGATTCGGGGAGAAGCTCCGCGCGGAGCGTCTCGAACGGGGGCTGACGCAGGCTGAACTGGGTAAGGACCTGTACTCTCCCAGCTACATTTCACTGCTCGAAACCGGGCGGAGGGAACCCACCGCCGAGGTCATCGAGGAGCTGGCGCGCCGGCTGGAACTGGCACCTAAGGCGCTGGAAGCGTGGAGCCAGCCCATCTCGGTCAGCGACGCCGAATACGTCCTGGCCGGGCTGTATGCCCGGCAGGCCTGGGACCTGCGTGACTACCCGCTGGCTGCCAGCCACGCCGCCACCGCGGCGCAGATTGCCTTGGATGGCAGGAACACCAGCGCCTGGTGGAACATGACCTACATGCAGGCGGAATGCCTGATGAAGCAGGGAAACCTGCAGGAGTGCCAGCGAATCATCAAACACCTGCTCGAGCACCCCATGGCCACTGAGTCGGTAGGGCTCGGCATCAGGGCCCGGCAAATGCTGGCAGCCGTCAGCCATGGATTGGGTCAATTGAGCGTTGCCGTAGATGAGGCGAAGGAAGCCGTCAAACTCTGCGCACAGCTGCCCAAGGGCTCCACCCTCATCATCGGCGCACACCGGGCCCTGATCGGCGCCCTGGCCGAGAGCGGCCGCCTGGATGAGGCCTGGAAGTACTGCCAGGACATGAACGACCATGTGGATGAGCACTCCATGTCGCAGCTGGCCGGCGAGGTCGCCTGGGTGATCGGCAACGTGGCCTTCATGCGCCACGACTACCAGGAGGGCATCAAGCACCACGAGCGCGCAGCCCGCCTGCTCTCCCCCGCAAACGACATCGAACTGTGGGCACGGTTCAATAAAGCCTCCGCTGCCGTACGGCTCTCCTCCGGAATCGTGGAACCGGAAACCCTTTCATCCATCGAGCGCGCCGAGCTTGCCCTGTCCATCGTGGGCGGCAACAAGTCGGACCAGCTGGAGGTTGCCTTCATCCGCGCCCGGTGGCTGTACCTGACCGGGGACATTGTGGCCGCCGTCGAAAAGCTCCGCGAAATCCATGGCGAACGGGCCTCGCTGGCCAAGCACACCGCCGGCGAGGTTTCGCTCCTGCTGGGCAAGTCCCTCAAGGCCGCCGGCGAGTCGGAGGAGGCCCTGATCCACCTTCAGGAAGCCCAGAAGGCCTTCAGTGCAGCGGGTGCGGCAGACCGCGTCCAGCAGGCACTGGACGCGGTCCTGGAGATCAAGCTGGCCCAGAGGCGGGCCGCCAACGCTGCGAAGGCCAGCTAACGCAGCACTAAGCCGGCGGGGACAGCTGGGGCCCTGTCAGGCGAAGGTCTTGCCCGTGATCTTCTCGTACGCCTCCACGTAGCGGCTGCGGGTACGCTCAACCACTTCGGCGGGCAGCGCCGGAGGCGGCGTATCAGAGGCCTTGTCCCAGCCGGACTCGGCGGACGTCAGCCAGTCCCGGACGTACTGCTTGTCGTAGGACGGCTGGGCCTGGCCCGGCTGGTAGGTAGCGGCGTCCCAGAAGCGGGAGGAGTCCGGCGTCAGCACTTCGTCGCCCAGCGTGATGGAACCGGAGACGGCGTCATAGCCGAACTCCACCTTGGTGTCGGCCAGGATGATGCCGCGCTCCCGGGCAATCTTTTCCGCGGTGGTGTAGATCTTCAGTGTCAGTTCGCTGAGCCGGGCAGCGATGTCGTCGCCCACCAGCGCCACCACGGCATCGTAGGTGATGTTTTCGTCGTGCTCGCCCACGGCCGCCTTCGCCGACGGCGTGAAGATGGCGTGCTCCAGCCGTGAACCGTCCACCAGCCCTTCCGGCAGCGAAATATTGCAGACGGTACCGGACGCCCGGTACTCCAGCAGCCCGGACCCGGTGAGGTAGCCACGGGCGATGCATTCCACCGGGAACATGTCCAGCTTCTTGCAGATCATGGCCCTGCCCTCGACCTCGGCCGGGACGCCTTCTTCGACGGTGGAGGCCAGGACGTGGTGCTCCACGCCCAGCTGGCCGAACCACCACAGGCTCAGCTGGGTGAGGATGCGGCCCTTGTCCGGGATTTCGCTGGAGAGCACATGGTCGTAGGCGCTGATCCGGTCGCTGGCCACCACCAGCACGCAGTCCTGTCCCACGCTCTCCTTGACGGACTCATCGGCAGGCTCATACAGGTCGCGGACCTTGCCGGAGTAGACGTGGGTCCAGCCCGGCAGGTCCAGGGTGCTGGCGCTGCTGAAGCCGCGGGATGCTGAAGTTTCGCTCATGCTAGGCCTTCGCTTTCGTGATGGGCAGCGCACCCGTGGCGGCGTACGGCACCTTGATTTCGCCGCGGGCAGCCTTGCGGCCGATGTCACTGCGGAATTGTCCGCCGTCCAACTGGACCAGTTCCACGCCGTCGTAGGCGCGTTCGCGCGCCTCCACCAGGTCACTGCCCAGGGCGACCACCGCCAGGACGCGGCCGCCGGCGGACACTACCTTGCCGTCGTCGTCCAGGGCCGTTCCGGCGTGGATGACGTGCACGCCGTCCAATGCCTCGGCCTTCTTCAGGCCGCGGATCCGGTCCCCGGTACGGGGAGTGTCCGGGTAGTTTTCGGACGCGACGACGACGGCGACGGCGGTGTCCTTGGACCAGCGCAGCTCCTGCGCGGTCTCCAGTTCGCCCTTGGCGGCAGAGAGGAGAAGGGAGCCGAGCGGAGTCTTGAGCCGTGCCAGGACGGCCTGGGTCTCGGGGTCGCCGAAACGGACGTTGAATTCGATGACCCGGGTGCCGCGGGAGGTCAGGGCCAGGCCGACGAACAGGACGCCGACGAAAGGCGTGCCGCGGCGGGCCATCTCGTTGACGGTGGGCTGGGCCACCCGGTCGATGACTTCCTGGACGAGGCCTTCCGGGGCCCATTCCAGCGGGGTATAGGCGCCCATGCCGCCGGTGTTGGGGCCTTCGTCATTATCGAAAATGCGCTTGAAGTCCTGGGCGGGCGAAAGCGCCACGGTGCTGTGCCCGTCGCAGAGGACAAAGAGGGATACCTCGGGGCCGTCGAGGAATTCCTCGATCACCACGGACCCGCCGGCGTCGAAGCAGGACTGGGCGTGGGCCAGGGCTTCCTCGCGGTTGCGTGTGACCACCACGCCCTTGCCGGCGGCGAGGCCGTCGTCCTTGACCACGTAGGGGGCGCCGAAGGTATCCAGTGCCGATGCGGCCTCTTCGGCGTTGGTGGCCACCAGGGCCATCGCCGTAGGCACGCCTGCCTCGGCCATGATCTCCTTGGCGAACGCCTTGGACGCTTCCAGCTGCGCGGCAGCCTTGCTGGGGCCGAACACGGGAATTCCTGCTGCACGGACAGCATCGGACACGCCTGCTGCCAGCGGGGCTTCGGGGCCCACCACCACGAGGTCGACGGCCAGCTTGGTGGCCAGCTTCGCGACGGCGTCGGGATCATTGCCGTTGATGTTGTGTGTGGGGACCAGCTTGCTGATGCCGGCGTTACCGGGTGCTGCATGGACCTCGGACACGTTGGGGTCGGCGAGCAGGGAGCGGACAATTGCGTGTTCGCGGCCTCCGGGGCCGATGACGAGTACCTTCACAGTCTCCAAGCGTACTTTGTGGACCCTGCCCGCTCCTAAGCTGTGTCCTTGCCGCCCGCTGCCATCCGCGGGGCTGTCCCGCTCCGAACACCTGCCATGACAACGCTACGGAACCGCCTCACTGGACCCGCTCCCCTGGCTGCGCTGGCAGGTGTGGTGGCTGCCGCCGTCGTACTGGCCGTGGCGGAGCTGATCGGCGCGTTCTTCACCGCCCGCGCCACGCCGCTCTTTGCCTTGGGCTCCACCTTCATTGATTTCACTCCGGGGTGGCTGAAGGACTTTGCCATCGCCACGTTCGGCACCAATGACAAGGCGGCCCTGTTCGTTGGCATGGGCCTGACCATCACCGTCCTGGCCTGCGTCCTGGGCGTTGTGGCGTACCGGAAGTGGGCATTGGGCGTCCTGGGCGTCCTGTTCATGGGCGCGGTGATCGTGGCGTGCGTTGTGACCCGGGCGGGTGTTTCAGCCGTAGACGCCATCCCCGCCGTCCTGGGAACCCTCGCAGGAGTGGCGGTGCTCCGAATGCTGCTGAACCGGGTACAGGCCCTGAAGGCGTGGCCCGAGGCGCCGGCAGATCTGGCGGACGACGCCGATGCACGCGTTGGGAGCGCAGGCAGCAGCCGCCGGAGGTTCTTTGCCGCGGCCGGGATCACCGCCGTCGCGGCCGGCGTCGCAGCCACGGGAGGCCGCTTGCTCGGTGCCGCGCGCAGCAACATCGCCAAGGCGCGCGAAGCGCTCCAGCTCCCCACACCGGCCACGGCCGCCCCGCCCATTCCGGCCGGCGTCCAGTCGCCCGTGGACGGGGCTCCGCCCTGGGTGACCCCCAACAACGACTTCTACCGCATCGACACCGCCCTGAGCGTCCCCGAGATCAACGCCGACGACTGGGAGCTGCGGGTCCACGGCCTCGTGGAGGAAGAGGTGCGCCTGACGTTCCAGGACCTGCTCGACGCCGACCTGATCGAATCGCACGTGACGCTCACCTGCGTCTCGAACCCGGTGGGCGGGAACCTGGCCGGCAACGCGAAGTGGCTGGGACTGCCTATCCGGGAGGTGCTGAAGCGGGCCAAGCCCAAGGACGGCGCTGACATGGTCCTCTCCACCTCCATCGACGGCTTCAGCGCGTCCACGCCCCTGGAAGTACTCCAGGACGGCCGGGATGCCATGCTGGCGATCGGCATGAACGACGAGCCGCTGCCGCTGGAGCATGGGTACCCGGTGCGGATGGTGGTGCCGGGCCTGTACGGGTTCGTCTCCGCCACCAAGTGGGTGGTGGACCTGGAGGTCACCCGGTTCGCGGACAGCAAAGCGTACTGGACCGAACGCGGCTGGTCCGAACGTGGACCCATCAAGACCATGGCGCGGGTTGACGTGCCCAAGTCCTTCGCCAAGGTCCCCGCCGGGAAGGTTGCCGTGGGCGGCACTGCCTGGGCCCAGACCCGGGGGATCACCAAAGTGGAAATCCAGATCGACAATGCGGACTGGGTGGAGGCCACGCTGTCCACCGAGGCATCCCTGGTGACCTGGCGGCAGTGGTCCTACGAATGGGACGCCACCCCTGGCCCCCACTACATCAAGGTCCGCGCCACGGACGGCACTGGCGAGGTGCAGACCGAGCAGCGCGCAGACCCCGTCCCGGACGGCGCCTCGGGCTGGCAGTCAGTGATGGTCACGGTGGAGTGACGCCGCGTCGGCCGGTCCCGTCCGGGGGGTTCCCCCTAGACTGGCAGCATGCCGCACAATCCCCACGCCACCTTTACCGTGGACTCCGCCGTCGAACTGGCCGTGATCGAGCGCAGCGGTTTCGTGGAGTCCCGGCACATCGGCTCGGCTGTCCTTCTTTCCGCTGACGGATCCGTGGTCACGGAGCTGGGCGACATCAACACCCCTATCTACGCGAGGTCGGCCCTCAAGCCGTTCCAGGCCTTGGCCGCCATGCAGTCCGGCGTCCCGCTGCGGGGCGCCCAGGTGGCCATTGCCTGCGGCAGCCACACAGGTTCGCTGGACCACATGGACGTGGTGGCCGGAATGCTGAAGGCCGCAGGGGTGCGGGAGGACCAGCTGCAGTGCCCCGAAGCGTGGCCGCAGGACGAAACCGCACGGAACTGGCTGGTCCGGTCTGAGAAGGGCAAATCCCGGCTGGCCTTCAACTGCTCCGGCAAGCACGCCGCATTCCTCTGGGCCTGCACCGAAAACGGCTGGGACACGCACAGCTACCTTGAGCCGAACCATCCGCTGCAGCAGCGGGTGCGGAGCGTCATCGAGGAATACACCGGCGAGAAGATCGCGCACCTGGGCATCGACGGCTGCGGCGCCCCGGTGGCAGCCCTGTCCCTGAAAGGCCTGGCGCGGGGGTACTCCCTCCTCGCCAAGGCCCCCGGCGACCAAAGCTCCAACGCCCGCGCCGCCACGATTGCCACGTCCATGCTCGACTACCCGTGGGCGGTGCAGGGCCGCGGCGAGGCGAACACCCTGGTGATGGATGAGCTGGAGGTCATCGCCAAGATCGGTGCCGAGGGCGTGCTCGCCATGGCCACGCCGCAGGGCGTCTCGGTGGCCGTCAAGATCCTCGACGGGAACCTCCGTGCCACCTCCCTGGTGGGGCTGACGCTGCTGGCCGCGGCCGGTGCCGTGGAAATCCCGGGTGTGGCCAGCGTCCTTGAAAAGGTGGTGGAACCCGTACTGGGCGGCGGCCACCCCGTGGGCAAAATCCGCCTGGGCCCGGCGGTTTCGGCGCTCCTGGACTGAGCACCCACTCTGAGCGAACCCCGCTGATCGAACCACCACCGGAACTAAGGATGGAAACATGGCAACCGCCCGCCGTCGCGTTGACGTGAAGGAAGGCAAAGCGGCCCTGGACGCATGGCTGGAAGCGGCCCGGTCGCCGTCGGGCGCTCCCCTCCCGAGACCCGTCCTGGCCACCGCCGTGCGCTACACCCTGGAGGAAGTCACGGCCCGCGCGCCGGGCAACTCGGTGGAGGTCCGGGTGCCGCCCTTTGGCGTCACCCAGTGCGTTGAAGGCCCGCGCCACACCCGCGGCACACCGCCGAACGTCATAGAGTGCGACGCCGCCACCTGGCTTGCGATGGTCACAGGCGGGCTCGCCTGGGCGGACGCTGTGGAGGAAGGCAAGGTGGCCGCCTCCGGGCTCCGCGCGGACCTCTCCGCCCTCCTGCCGCTCTAACCTCCTCCGGAGTTTTTGGACAGGTACCGAGACCTCAGGGGCGCTAAAGTCCCGGTATGTGTCCAAAAACTCACCGGCGCCAGCCCTGTTTGCGGAGCGCCTGACTGACCCTCGCCACCACCCACTCCGGACCGCGTTCGATATCGATCCTGTTGATCTTGACCTGCCGCCAACCTGCCTCGCCCACCCGCTGGTCACGATACGAATCCAGGGCCTGCTGCTCTGGCTGGAGGTGGTGCAGGCCCTCGTACTCGAGGCAGACCCGAAACCGGGTGCAGCCCAGGTCCGTCCAGACGGGCTTTCCCACGGAATCGTGCACCCTGCAGTTAGGCACAAACTCCGGGAGGCCGGCGTCGTCCAACATCAGCCGCAGCTTCGTTTCCGGAGGTGAGTCGACTCCTACACGCAGCCGCTCCAGGGCCTCCCGCGCCTTGCGGACGCCATGGATTCCGTTGGCACCTTCGACGAATTTCCTCAGCTCGGTCAGCGGCACCATGGCGATCTTTGGTTCCCCTAAATTCCTCGCGTGCTCACTGACGATGGCATCGCCGGCAACAATCAGGTCGTCCATCGGCAGGACCGAGCCAAGATCCACCCACGTCCGGAGAGGCGATGTCAGCCTCAGCCCGTCGATCTCCATCAGGTCGCCGTCGCGGACCTTGAGCAAATGCCCTGCGATGCCTCTCCGTCGGGGAAGGGACCCGCCATTCTTCCTCGAGAGATGCAGGAACCGCCCGGGTTCACGGAAGTGGGTGCCTGATTTCTTACCCCACGGAACAGGGTCGACGACGGAGGTCACGGGCCCGCCGCCGTCGGGCCTGAATTCTGCCCAAGGAGGCAATGGCACGCCCAGGATTTGGGCCGCGGTAAGAAGGCTGGCGAAAGTGTCGCTGTCTAACCGCGTATGCGTTTGGACCAGCGCCGTCAATTCCAGCGAAGCTGTCCTTGGCACCCGGAGACCGCGGCTTGGCCGGTGCAAATCCGAGGCGAAAAGCCTACTGGTGGCAATGCCCGCTCGTTCAGCATCCGCTACCGAAAAGGGATAATCATCAAACGGGTCCGGCAAGCGGGACAATCTGCTCATACTTCATTGAGCCACCCCGGGGATGCTTCCGGGATGTTATCCACAGGTTGAGCACCCGCCACCTGAGTTTTTGGACAGGTACGAGGACTTGGGCCGCCCGGAAGTCCCCGTATCTGCCCAAAAACTCCGAGGGTCAGCCGCGGCCGACGAACGGCATACCCGCAGCGGTGACCACCACGGAGCCCACGTTGGCCGACGCCGGCATGTTGGCCATCATCAGCACCGCACGGGCCGCGTCCGCCACAGGAAAGGTCGGCTCCACCCGGCGGGTCCCGTCGGCCTGCAGCGCACCCGAGCCCACGCCGATGGCGTCCATGATCTCCGTGGCGGTGTTGCCGATATCGATCTGCCCGCAGGTGATCCCGAACCCGCGTCCGTCCAGCTCGATGCTCTTGGTCAGGCCCGTCAGGGCGTGCTTTGTTACCGTATAGGCGACCGTCCGCGGCCGGGGTGAGTGGGCCGCGATGGACCCGTTGTTGATGATCCGGCCGCCCTGCGGTTCCTGGGCCTTCATGGCCCGCACCGCGGCTGCCGCGCACAGCATGGACCCGGTCAGGTTTACGGCCACGGTGGCGTTCCAGTCGTCCACGCTGATCTCATCCACGCTCGCGGCGGGGCCAAACACGCCGGCGTTGTTGAACAGGACGTCCACGCGGCCCCACCGCTGCAGGGCGGCGGAGAAAAGGCGTTCGACGTCGTCCGGCAGGGAGACGTCGCATGCCACCACGTACGCGCCGGGATGGTCCGCCGCGGTTTCCTTGAGCGGAGTCTCACGCCGGCCGGCCAGGACTACCCGGTACCCGTCCGCCAGCAGCTGGCGTGCCACCTCCCGCCCAATGCCGGAACCGGCGCCGGTCACCACCGCGGTGCGTGGCACCGGCTGTCCTGCGGAGTGGGAATTGCTCACGTGTGCTCCTTGTACTACGGCCGCGTGTTCTGCAGCTGCGCTGCCGTTCCGGCGCTGTTCAGCGGCCAGCCTATGACGGTCTTGGGCCGGGGCGCAGCGTAGGTCCGGATCTTGGAGGTGGACAGCCGCATCCGCACCAGCGACTCCGCAATGGTGACAGCCGAGGCCACACCGTCCACCACGGGAACTCCTGCGCGTTGGCGGATCTCTTCGTCCAGCCCGGCCATCCCGCCGCAGCCCAGGACGATCACTTCCGCCTTGTCCTGGGTGACGGCCCGCATGGCCTCGCTAACGATCGCCTCGACGGCCCGATCGGGTTCTTCCTCCAGCTCCAGTACCGCCATTCCGCTCGCCCGGACCGATGCGCACCGGGCGTCCAGGCCGGCGAGCTTGAGCCGGTCTTCGATGAGCGGCACGGCGCGGTCCAAGGTGGTCACCACGGAGTACTTGTGGCCCAGGAACATGGCGGTGCTGGCCGCGGCCTCGGTAATGTCCACCACCGGGACGTCCAGGAGTTCCTGCAGCCCTTCCCGGCCGTGCTCGCCGTAGCCGGCCTGGACCACCGCGTCGAACGGTTCAGGGTAGGACGTCACCGCGTCCATGACGGCGATGGCCGCAAGGTAGCTTTCGAAGTTCCCCTCACAGGAATCGGCGCCGAAGCGGGGCGTGATGCCCACGATCTCCGTGCCCGGCGCGGCAACCGCACGGGCCGAGGCGGCGATGGATTCGGTCATGGACCCGGTGGTATTGACGTTGGCAACGAGGATGCGCATGCAGTTTTCCTTTACGGGGCTGCGGCGGTGGCCGCCGGTGGGTGGACCCTGGTCAGTGGGTGCTGGTGAGTGGGTCCTGGTCAGTGGGTACTGGCGACGGCGATGGACTCGCCGTCGCGATCTTCCAGCCGTTGCGTCCGGTCGGCGGCGAAGTAGTACACCACTGCCGCGATGCTCGCCGCAAAGAACCAGGCAAAGGGTGCCACGGCGGCCAGCGCCGGAACGAAGGCGATGCACAGGGCCACGACAGCGGCCGGCACCATGGCGATGAGGGCGCGCGGGTTGACGCCGTTGCGGTAGAAGTAGGTGCCGTCGGGTGAGGCGGTGTAAAGCTCCGGGACGTTGACCCTGCCGCGGCGGATCAGCCAGTAGTCGGCCATGACCACGCCGAACAGCGGGCCGAGCAGGGCCCCGAGGCCGCCCAGGAAGTACACGATCACCAGCGGGTTGTTGTACAGGTTCCAGGGCAGGATCACGAGTCCGATGACGGCACTGACGATGGCCGCCCGGCGGAAGTTGAGCCGTTTGGGGAACAGGTTGGTCAGGGCGTAGACGGGGGCAACGAAGTTGGCCATCAGGTTGACCGCGATGGTGAGGATCAGCAGGGCGAGGCAGGCCAGGACCAGGAACAGCGTGTTGGGGATGGTCTGGACGATGTCCGAGGGGCTCTGGATAATGGTGCCGTTGATCTTGAACTGGCCGCCGGCCATGACCACCACAATGGCGCCGAAGAGCAGCATGTTGATGGGGATGCCCCAGAAGTTGCCGCGCACCACCGCATTCTTTGATACCGCGGACCGGGTAAAGTCACAGAAGTTCAGGACGAACGTGCCGTAGATGGATACCCAGAGGGCGCCGCCGGCGAAGATGGTCCGCCACATGTCCAGCCCTTCCAGGGCATTGTTCGAGGACCAGGCGATGGAGCCGCCCGCTTCCACGAAGATCCAGATGGCCATGGCAGCCATGGTGGCCAGGATGACCGGGCCGGCGAAGGCCTCGTACTTGCGGATCATCTCCATGCCGAAGCTGACAATCACCAGCTGTACCACCCACAGGACCAGGAATGCCGCCCAGCCGAGGGTGGAGAGCCCCAGGATGGAGTCTTTGTCCAGGTCAGCCAGGGCGGGGAACATGGCCACGAGCATCACGCGGAAAACCACGGAGGCGAGGTACGTCTGGATGCCGAACCAGGCCACTGCGACGGCGCCGCGGAGGAGGCTGGCGATCTGGGCTCCCCTGATGCCGAAACTGATCCGGCTCATCACCGGGAAGGGAACACCGGTCTTGACGCCCATGAAACCTGAGAGGGTCAGGAGTCCGAACAGCAGCGCCGCCCCGATGCCCAGTGCCAAAAGGATCTGCCAGCCGCCAAGGCCCAGTGCGAACAGGCCGATGGCGAAGGCATAGTTTCCGAGGCTGTGCACATCGTTGGCCCACAACGTGAAGATGCTGTAACTGGTCCAGCTGCGGCCTTCACGCTTGGTGGGGGCAAGGTCCACGTTGTAGAGAGTGGGGCTGATGCTCTTGCCTGATGCTGCGCTTGCAGCTTCGCACAGGGCGTCAACGCTGACGGACGGATGGGTGGGAGCAACTGACGGCGCTGTCAGGTCCTGCGTCGTATCAACGCCCGCCGGAGGAGGGGTCTGCATAGGGGGTCTCAATTCGTTGGGGCTTCCGGGGTGGTGAGTCCGACGGTGGGAACCAGGCCTGCTGGCCCCTGTCGTTTCTGTTATTCCACTCTGCGGAATCGAGATATTGAATAGTGAAAACAAGCGTATGACCTGGGTCACGTAGCGTCAAGGTAACGCCGCCCGCCAAAACAGTCACAAATGGTTGGGAGGGGCGGGCCTTCGGCTCGCAAGGAGAGCGGCAGGCCCTCACATTGACCCGAGCGGCGCCTCGCGGATAATCTCGTCATGCAAGAATGTTTTCTCACAATACGAAAACATGGGCCATTCGATGATGAAAAGAGGCTCCCGTGGCTGCAGGAGAAGATACCTCCCATATCCTCAGCGGGTTGACTGACCAGCTGCCTGATCGTGATCCGGAAGAGACTGCGGAGTGGGTTGAGTCCCTGGATGCGTTGATCCGGGAACAGGGTACCGAGCGTGCCCAGTACATTATGCGGAGCCTGCTGCAGCGTGCGGGCGCGCAGAGTGTCGGGGTGCCGATGGTGACCACCACCGATTACGTGAACACGATCCCGGTGGACCAGGAAGCACCGTTCCCGGGCAACGAGGAGTACGAGCGCCGGTACCGGGCGTACATGCGGTGGAACGCCGCGGTCATGGTGCACCGGGCGCAGCGGCCCGAGATCGGGGTGGGCGGGCATATCTCCACCTACGCCGGGGCGGCGACCCTGTACGAGGTGGGCTTTAACCACTTCTTCCGCGGCAAGGACGCCCCCGGCGGCGGGGACCAGGTCTTCTTCCAGGGCCACGCCTCCCCCGGCATGTACGCCCGGGCGTTCATGGAAGGCCGCCTCACGGAGGAGGACCTGGACGGGTTCCGGCAGGAAAAGTCCCGGGCCGGCCATGCCCTGTCCTCCTACCCGCACCCGCGCCTGATGCCGGACTTCTGGGAGTTCCCCACCGTGTCGATGGGCATCGGCCCGATGAACGCGATCTACCAGGCCCAGTCCAACCGGTACCTGCACAACCGTGGCCTCAAAGACACCAGTGACCAGCAGGTCTGGGCGTTCCTGGGCGATGGGGAAATGGACGAGCCCGAGTCCCGCGGCCTGCTCCAGCTCGCCGCGAACGAGAACCTGGACAACCTGAACTTCGTGATCAACTGCAACCTCCAGCGCCTCGACGGGCCGGTCCGGGGCAACGGGAAGATCATGCAGGAACTCGAAGCGTTCTTCCGCGGCGCGGGCTGGAACGTGATCAAGGTCGTCTGGGGCCGGGAGTGGGATGACCTGCTCACCCAGGACACCAACGGGTCCCTGGTGAAGATCATGAACGAAACCCCCGACGGGGACTACCAGACCTACAAGGCCGAATCCGGCGGGTTCGTCCGCGAACACTTCTTCGGCAAGGACCCGGCCACCAAGGACATGGTCGCGGACCTCACCGATGACCAGATCTGGAACCTCAAACGCGGCGGCCACGACTACCGCAAGGTCTACGCCGCCTACAAAGCCGCCACCGAATTCAAGGGCAAACCCACCGTCATCCTCGCCAAAACCGTCAAAGGCTACGGACTCGGACCGCACTTCGAGGGCCGCAACGCGACCCACCAGATGAAGAAGCTGACGGTGGAAGACCTCAAGGACTTCCGGGATTACCTCCGTATCCCCGTGTCTGATGAGCAATTGGACGCAGATCCCTACCGCCCGCCCTACTACCACCCGGGTGCCGATGCACCCGAAATCGCCTATCTCCACGAACGCCGGCGGGCGCTGGGTGGCTCGGTACCCGAACGCCGTTCACACCATGAGGCCGTCGAGCTGCCGGAACTGAAGTCCTACGATGCGGCCAGGCGCGGCTCGGGGAAACAGCAGGCCGCCACCACCATGGCGTTCGTGCGCCTGCTCAAGGACCTGCTCCGCGACAAGAAGTTCGGGCACCGGATTGTTCCCATCGTTCCGGACGAATCGCGGACCTTCGGTATGGATGCGTTCTTCCCCACGGCGAAGATCTACAACCCCAAGGGCCAGAACTACCTGTCCGTGGACCGCGACCTCGTCCTGGCCTACAAGGAATCCCCCGCCGGCCAGCTCATCCACCCCGGCATCAACGAAGCCGGCGCCGTGGCAGCCTTCACCGCCGCCGGCACCGCCTACGCCACCCACGGCGTGCCCCTGGTCCCGGTCTACGTGTTCTACTCCATGTTCGGCTTCCAACGCACCGGCGACGCCTTCTGGGCCGCCGCGGACCAGATGACCCGCGGCTTCATCATCGGCGCCACCGCAGGACGGACCACCCTCACCGGCGAAGGCCTCCAACACGCCGACGGCCACTCCCCCCTCCTGGCATCAACCAACCCGGCAGTAGTCACCTACGACCCCGCCTACGGCTACGAAATGGGCCACATCATCCGCGACGGCCTCGAACGCATGTACGGGGAAAAGTCCGACGGCGGGACGGCAGGTTTCGAAGACAAGAACCTCATGTACTACCTCACGGTCTACAACGAGCCCATCGTCCAGCCTGCTGAGCCGGAAAACCTGGATGTGCAGGGTGTCCTGCGCGGCATCCACCGGATCTCGGCGTCGGGCGTTGAGGGACCAAAGGCGCAGATCCTGGCCTCCGGCGTGTCCGTGCCCTGGGCCCTCGAAGCCCAGCGCATCCTCGCCGAAGACTGGTCCGTCTCGGCCGACGTCTGGTCCGTCACCTCCTGGAACGAACTCCGACGCGACGGCCTCGCCGCCGAAGAAGAAGCCTTCCTCAACCCCGAACAACCCGCCCGGGTCCCGTTCGTCGCCCAACAACTCGAAGGCGCCACCGGCCCCGTCGTCGCCGTCTCCGACTACATGAAAGCCGTCCCCGACCAGATCCGCCAGTTCGTCCCCAACGAATACGCCACCCTCGGCGCTGACGGCTTCGGCTTCTCCGACACCCGAGCAGCAGCCCGCCGCTTCTTCAAGAACGACACCCACTCCATCGTGGTGAAGGCGCTGCAGATGCTCGCGGCGCGGGGCGACGTGGAGGAGGGCGCACCGCAGTACGCCATGGACCGGTACAAGCTCCTGGACGTCAACGCCGGCACTACAGGTGGTGCGGGCGGCGACGCCTGATCCACCCGCAAGAGTTTTTGGGCAGGTACAACGACCTATGGGGCTCGTAAGCCGCGGTATCTGCCCAAAACTCGGTTAGGGTGCGGGTATGGGGATGGGACAGGTGAAGACAACGGGTATCGTCCTGGCCGCCGGCGCGGGGACGCGCCTGGGCCGGGGGCCCAAAGCCCTGCTCCCCTACCGCGGGCGGCCGCTGGTGGAGGCCATCGCCGGAACACTGTTCGACGGCGGCTGCCGTGACGTGGTGGCGGTCCTTGGCGCGGGTGCCACGGAGGTTGTAGCGGCGGCCAATCTGGGCCGTTGCCGGATTGCCACCAATAAGGACTGGCAGTCCGGCATGGGAAGTTCCTTCCTGCTCGGTGAACGGACGGCAGACCCGGCGGACCACATTCTGGTTGCCCTGGCGGACCAGCCCGGGCTCACCCCGGAAACGGTGGCGCGGCTGCTGGCCGCCCACCGCCCGGGCCGGATCACCGCCGCCGCGTACCGCCGTCGGGAATCACCGGACGACGGCGGTCTGCCGCCCAAGCTGCGCCGCGGCCATCCCCTGCTCATCGACGCTTCGCTGCGGCCGGCGGTTGCCGCAACGGTGACTGGCGACGCCGGGGCGCGCCGCTTCCTGCGGGACCACCCCGAACTGGTGGATGAGGTGGACTGCAGCGACCAGTCCACCGGCGAGGATGTGGACACACCGGACCAACTGGGCTTACTTCAGTAGCAGCTGCTCCAACCCACTCTTGAACCCGGCCCTGCCGCCGTGGGCTGGGTGCCGGATCTTCGGCGCATCCAGTCCGCTCCGGAGCAGGCTGCCATGGGCCACGTTGCCCACGGCCACTATGGTGCGGACAGCGAAGAGCTCTGCCAGTGCCTGCCAGAACGGGGTGCCCAGGACCGCTTCGGACGGCCGCGGCGTGCGGTTGGTCAGCGGCTGCCCCGGCTTGTGCGGGTGCCACGGGAACGCGCTCCACAGCAGCGGCAGGACACCAAGCTCCGCGAGGACCTCCCACATCACCGTGGCCGTAGGCTCCGCCGCAATCCCTGCAGCGTCCGGCGGCAGGACGTACCCCTTGCCCGGCCCGAACAGCCCAAAACTGTTGGCCGGCCCCTCGAACATGGTGCGGTTGGTGAAGGGCACACCGGTGAGCCGCATGCCCCGGAAACCCGGCGCCTCGCCCACCAGCAGGATCGATGGCCGGCGTTCCAGCATCTCCTGCACGTAAAGCGCAAGGTTGCTCCGGCGCAGCGCATTTTCCGGGACTGTGTGATCGAAGAAGTTGGCCCAGTCAGCACCCGGCTCCACGGCGGCGAGCGCGCCAATGAACGCGTCGACGCTGTCAGCGGGCCGCATGGAACTGTCCGGACCTGGCATCGCGGCTACCAGCGCGGGTGGATGACCTCGCGGAAGTAGTGGTCGTAGATCCAGCGGACGCCCTCACCGAATTCATCGGAAACAGCCACGGACGCGGCGGCAGCATTCGCCACAGCCTGGTCCACGCTACGGGCACCCGGGATCACCGTGGTGACGCCGTCCTGTGCTGCGATCCACGCGATGGCGGCCTGGGCGGTGGTGGCGCCGGAGGGAACCAGCTGTTCGAACTCGGCCACAGCCTTCAGGCCCAGCTGGAAGTCCACTCCGGAGAAGGTCTCCCCCACATCGAAGGAACCGCCGTCCCGGTTGTAGTTCCGGTGGTCGTTGTCCGCGAACGTGGTGTCCTTGGTGTATTTTCCGGACAGCAGCCCTGAAGCCAGGGGTACGCGGGCGATGATCCCCACGCCGGCTGCCTTCGCGGCGGGCAGGACCTCGTCCAGCGGCTTGAGCCGGAACGCGTTCAGGATGATCTGGACCGAGGCCGTTCCCGGGCGCCGGATGGCTTCCAGGGCCTCGTCCGTCCGCTCCACGCTGACGCCATAGTTGCGGATGGCCCCCTCAGACACCAGGGTGTCCAGGGCGTCGTAGACCTCGTTGTTGCTGAACACCGGCGTGGGCGGGCAGTGCAGCTGGACCAGGTCCAGGGTGTCCGTTCCCAGGTTCTTCCGCGAGCGGTCAACCCACTGGCGGAAGTTGGCCAGCGTGTAGTTCTCCGGGCGCTGGTCCATCCGGCGGCCCATCTTGGTGCCCACGGTGATGTCCAGCCCGGGGTTGTCGGCCAGGAACTTGCCGATGGCCTGCTCGCTCTTGCCATCGCCGTACACGTCGGCGGTGTCGAAGAACGTGACACCGGCTTCGGCGGACGCCGCCAGGATGGCCTGGGCCTGGGCCGGGTCAACGTTGCCCCAGTCCGCGCCAAGCTGCCAGGTGCCCAACCCTACGATGGAGACGTTCCGTCCGGTCCTGCCTAAAATCCGTTGTTCCATCCCCCGACTATAGGGGGCAGCCCGGCAGCCACAGGAATTTTACAGTCCGCCGGTTCACCGCACTGGCTGGGAGTGGACATGGTCCACGGGGACCAACCCGGCCTCCTTAAGCCCCAGGTAGATCCGGTCCCGCGCGATGGGCAGGGACGCGAACCGCACCCCGGTGGCGTTCCGGATGGCGTTGGCCAGCGCCGGCGCCACGGGATTGAACGGGCTTTCACTCATCGACTTCGCGCCCAAAGGCCCCAGCTTGTCGTTGGTGTCGGCAAAGTACACCTCGCTGCGCGGCACGTCCGCGAAAGTAGGAATGTGGTATTGCCGCAGGATGTCCGTGGTGACCTTGCCGGCGCCGTCCACCACCACTTCCTCGTACAGCGCCGCACCGATGGCCTGCGCGATTCCGCCTTCAATCTGGCCGCGGCACTGCCGGGGGTTGACCACCACGCCGGCGTCGGCCGCCTGCACGCTTTGCAGGATCCTCAGTTCGCCGGTGTTCCGGTTCACCGCGACGCGGAAGCCGTGCACGTTGAACGCCACGGACCGGGGGGTTCCGCCCCAGCGGCCTTCGGCGGCGAGTTCGACGCCGGCTTCCGCAGCTGCGTGCGCCAGCTCCGAAAGTGCCACGGGCGTCCCGTCCACCACCACAGCGTCTCCGTCCAGGACGCAGGCGGAGGCCTGGGTCTGCCGGATACCAGCGGCAAAGGCCCGGATGCGGACAGCCAGTTCCTCGGCCGCAGCAAGCGTGGCCTTTCCGGCCACCACTGTGCCGGCCGAACCGAAGGCGCCGGTATCGTGCTCCACCAAGTCCGTGTCGGACTGCCGCACAGCTACCCGGGCGGCCTCGGTGGAGAGGGCGGTGGCGGCCAGCTGGGCGTGGACGGTGGTGGTGCCGTTGCCGAACTCGGCCGTGCCGACGTCGGCCTGGTACGTCCCGTCGGGCAGGAGCCGCATCCGGGAGTGGGCGAAGTGTCCACGCGGCGGCACGGTGTCGATCATGGACAGCGCGGCGCCCTCACCGGTCATCCAGTCCGGTCCCAGCTGGTCCAGCCCGGCAGCGCGGTACCGCTCCAGGCCCCGGTCCAGGGCGCCGCGCACCAGGTCCAGGCACTGGTCCAGCCCGTAGCTGCCGTAGTGAACGTCCTCCTCGGGTTCCGGGTGGGTGGACAGCATGTGGTCGCCTTCGCGCACCATGTTTCGGCGGCGGAACTCGTACGGGTCCATGCCGATGCCGGCGGCGAGCTCGTCCATGGCAGACTCCACAGCAAAAATCATCTGGCTCAGCCCGTATCCGCGGAACGCCCCGGCCGGGACCGTATGCGTGTACATGGCGTGGGCGTCCACTTTCTTGTTGTCGCACTTGTACACGGCAAGGGATTCGCCGCAGCCGTGGAACATGACCCCGGGGCCATGGTTCCCGTAGGCGCCGGTGTTGGTGAGGACGTCCAGCTCCAGGGCGGTGAGGTGGCCGTCCTTGCTGGCCCCGGCCTTGAGCTTGATGGTGAACGGATGCCGGGTGGTGGTGGCGGTGAACTGTTCAGTGCGGGTAAGTTCCAGCTGGACGGGCCGCCCCAGTTTCAGGGCCGCGAGCGCCACGAGGTCCTCGGTGAGGACTTCCTGCTTGCCCCCGAAGCCACCGCCAACCCTGCCTGCCACTACGTGCACCCGGTCCTCTTCCAGCCCGAACACCCTGCACAGGGTGCGCCGGACCAGGAACGGTACCTGGCTGGAGGTGCGGACCTGGAGCCGGCCCTCGGCATCAACGGAGGCGACGGCGGCGTGGGTCTCCAAAGCCACGTGCTGGACCCGCTGGGTCTGGTAAGTCTGCTCGTGGATGAAGTCTGCTGCCGAAAACCCGTCTGCCACGCTTCCAAGCTCGGAATGCAGCTCGGCCACCACGTTGCGGTCCGGGCGGGAGATCCGGGCGGTGGCGCCGTCCTTGTCGCCGTGCACCAGCGGGGCGCCCGGCTGGAGTGCGTCCTGCGGTGTGAGGACCGCGGGCAGTTCCCCGTACTCCACCGCGAGCGCCCGCACACCGGCCTCGGCGGCAGCCACGGATTCGGCCACGACGGCGGCCACGCGCTGCCCGATGAACCGGACCACGTCATCCAGCACGCGGGTATCGTCCGGATCGTCGGTGAACAGCTCGTGCTGGGCGGTGGAGAACAGCTGCTCCGGGGCGTCATCGGAGGTGAAGACAGCCACCACGCCGGGGATCCGGAGGGCTGCGTCCTTGTCGATGGACACCACCCGCGCGTGGGCGTGCGGGGACCGCAGGATCTTGAGGTGCAGCAGTGCCTGCTGCTGCTCCTGCGGGATGTCCAGGGTGTAGCGGGCCGCGCCGGTGACCACTGCACGGCTGGCCGGCGCGGGGACGTCGTCACCAAGCTGGCCGGGTTCCGGGTCCGGCTGGCCTGCCCCGGCAATACCCGAGCCCTGCCCCTGCGGATCCGGGTGCCCTGCGTGGCCGCAGACGGCGTCGGCAATGGCGCGGTAGCCCGTGCAGCGGCAGAGGTTGCCCTTGAGGTTGCGGGGCAGGTTGTCCTTTTGTTCGTCGTCGAATGTGGCGGCGGTCATCACCATGCCGGCGGTGCAGAAGCCGCACTGGAAGCCCTGCCGCTCCATGAACTGCTGCTGCACGGGGTGCAGGCCGGTACCGTCGCCGGACGCGGCGGCCAGTCCTTCGATGGTGGTGACGGCGCGCCCGTCGGCACGGACCGCGGGGTAGATGCAGCTGTGGACCGGCGTGCCGTCCACGTGGACCGTGCAGGCGCCGCAGTCGCCGCCGTCGCAGCCTTTCTTGACGCCGAGGTTTCCCTGTTCCCGGAGGAAGGTCCGGAGGCACTGCCCTGGGCGGGGATCCGTTTCGGCCGGTGCGCCGTTGATGTTGATGGCCATGGTCAGGCCCCTTTCGGAAGAGCTGTGGAACCGGTGGCCGTGGTACTCCGGGGCGGCCAGAAGTCGCCGGACACCCTAAGGCCCGCCGCTGTCCCCTCAGGTGCTGCCAGTTCGGCACGGATTTCCTCGGCCAGCCGGTAGGTCATGTCCCGGCGCCAGGCCGGGAGCCCGTGGACGTCGTCGTGGTACAGGGCGGCAGGTATGGCGTCGTCGAGCGCGGCCGCCAGATGGTCGGTGTCCGGAATAGTGTCGAAGCGCAGCTGCACGGGCCGCTTCGTGGCCGCGGTGACGGTCAGGACCAGGGCGGTGCCGCCGTCGAGCCTTCCGATCAGCAATACTCCGGACCTGCCCAGGTTGCTCAGGGACAGGCGTCGGAACGCTACCCTGGAAGAGAGGGCCGACGCCGGGAGATGGACGCTGCGGAGCAGCTCGCCCGGTGCCAGGCAGTTCTTTGCGTCCCCGGTCACGAAGTCGGCGACGGGTACGCTGCGGCTGGTGCCGCCGGGCCCTGCGATGGTGGCCACCCCGTCCAGTCCGGCGCACAGCGAGATGACCGGGCCCGCGGGCAGCGAGGTGCACAGGTTGCCGCCCACGGTGGACATGTTCCACACCTTGAAGGAAGCAACGAAGGAGTCGCAGCACGGCCGGACCAGGTCCAGCGCAGGCCAGGGCATGCCCGCGGCCTCTGATGAGTCAGGGAGGCGGTACAGCTCAGCGATGGAGCAGGTGGCGGCGAGGTCGATCCCGTCGCCGGTGGCGGTAACAGGCGTCCAGCCCGCTGCGCCGAGATCAAGGAGGCGCCGGATCGGCTGGGGCCCGAAGGCGTAGCTGCCGTAGGAGAACAGGACCGTGCCGCCGGCAAGCCAGGCGTCGCCGTCGCGCCACTGGGCGGGGTCCGTGGTGGGAACCACGGCCTCGATGGTGTTCATGTCCATGCGTTCTCCTGCTGGTAAAGGGTGGTGGGCGCCGGCGACGGCGCGGAGTGTTGGTGGATACTGCCGGACGTCTCACGAAGCGGTGCGCAGCTGGCAGCGCGCGTCCGGTCGGCGATGAGCTCGGCCGTGATGGACACGGCCACCTCCGCCGGTGTCACGGCGCCGAGGTCCAGGCCGATGGGTGAATGGAGCTGGGCAATCCGGGCGGGCGGAATGCCCGCGCTGAGCAGGCCGTCGACGCGCTGCAGGTGGCTGCGCCGCGATCCCATGGCCCCCACGTATGCGAGATCGAGGCCGAGGGCCGTTTCGAGGAGCGGAAGATCGAACTTGGGATCGTGGGTGAGGACGGCGGCAACGGTGCGGCTGTCCAGCCGGCCTGCCGCGGACTCAGCAGCCAGGTAGCGGTGGGGCCAGTCCGTCACGACTTCATCGGCGGCGGCGAACCGCGGCTGGTTCGCGAAGGCCGGGCGGGCGTCCACCAGGGTCACGTGGTAGCCGAGGAGCTTGGCGGCGGGGACCAGGGCGGCGCCGAAATCGTTGGCGCCAAACACCAGCATCCGTGGCGGAGCCAGCCGGGATTCCACCAGCACGGCAGGGCCCATGTGGCGGTCCGTTGCCCGGTCCTGAAGGCATCCGTCCGGACCGGGCAGCGGAACCAGTCCGGCTCCGCCGGCCCTCAGCTGAGACTGTACGAGGGCGGGGATCTCCGCCGCTTCCCGCCCATGCCCCACGTCACTCAGCAGCGCCGCGAGATCCGGGGCAGCCGCGCAGGCCCTGGCCGGATCCGGTATGACGACGGCGCCACCTCCCCCGGCGGCGCCGTCCGGGGACAGGCGCCTTACCAAGGCAACGGGTTCGCCGGCGATGGCACCGGCAAGGTGGAGGAGGGCGGCACGCAGCGGGTGTGGCGTACCACCGGCCACAGCGGCCGGAACAGGTTCGATGTGGACGGTGAGCGTGCCCCCGCAGGTGAGTCCGGCGGCGAAGGCGTCAGCCGAACTGAAGCCGAATGTTTCCCGGCGGGTGCCGGCGTCGTCCATGGCGTCCTGCGCGAGCGCCACCACGGCGCCCTCAACGCAGCCGCCGGACAGGCTGCCCAGCACCTGACCTGACGCCGTGACGATCATGGACGTGCCCACGGGCCGGGGCACGGAACCGGCGGCGGCCACAATGGTGGCGACGGCGAACGGCCGCCCGGAGAGCGCAGGCAACCAGGCGCCCAGCGAAGGGATCAAATCAAGCATTGCGGTGTTCCTCCTGCCGCGCGGTGGTGTCCATTGTCGTTCCTATCCGGTGGTTGGGAAAGCATTCCGGCCGGGACATCCGCATCTTCAGTGCGGGATGCGGATGTCCCGCCGGACCCGGGGCTGCTGGTGTCAGCCGCCCAGCAGGGCGTTGATGGGCCCGCGGGCGAAGTACACCAGGAACCCGGCGCTGACCACCCACATGAGCGGATGGATCTTCTTCGCTTTTCCGGACGCGGCGCCAATGATGGCCCAGCTGACGAAGCCCACGCCGATGCCGTTGGCGATCGAGTAGCTCAGCGGCATGGTCACGATGGTGAGGAACGCCGGCAGGGCCACGGTGAACTTGGTGAACTTGATCTCGCGGATCTGCGCCATCATCATTGCGCCCACTACCACCAGGGCGGCGGCGGCCACTTCGAGCGGCACCACGCTGGTGAGCGGAGTGAGGAACATCGAGCCCAGGAACAAGACGCCGGTGACTACGGAGGCCAGCCCGGTGCGGGCCCCTTCGCCGATGCCGGCCGCGGAGTCGATGTAGACGGTGTTGGACGAGCCGGACGTGGCACCGCCGGCAACAGCGCCGAAGCCTTCCACGATGAAGGCCGACTTGAGCCGCGGGAACGTGCCGTCCTTGTGCGCGACGCCGGCGCTCTTGGCCAGGCCCGTCATGGTGCCCATGGCGTCGAAGAAGTTGGTGAACACGAGGGTGAAGACCAGCATGGTGGCTGCGAGTCCGCCGATCCTGGCGAACGAGCCGAAAAGATCGAACTGGCCCACCAGGCCCAGGTCCGGCGCGGATACCAGTTGTCCGGAGAGGACGGGAGTGTTCAGGTGCCAGCCGCCGGGGTTGGTGGCGCTGGCGGGGCCGATCTTCATGAAGGCTTCGACGACGGCGGCCAGCACGGTGGTGCCGACGATACCGATGAGCAGGCCACCCTGGACCTTGCGGGCCACCAGGATGCCCATGGCCAGGAGGCCAACGACGAACACGAGCGTGGGCACGGAGGTGATGGAGCCGCCGTCGCCCAACTGTACGGGCGGGCCGCCCGCGGTGGGCCGGACGAAGCCGGAGTCCACGAAGCCGATGAAGGCGATGAACAGGCCGATGCCCACGGTGATGGCGGCCTTAAGTTCCTTGGGGACGGCCCGGAAGATGGCGGTCCGGGCGCCGGTGACGCCGAACAGCACAATCAGGATGCCGTTGATCACCACCAGGCCCATGGCTTCGGCCCACGTGACCTCCTGGATCACGGAGACGGCCAGGAAGGAGTTGATGCCCAGGCCCGCTGCGAGGCCGAACGGCAGGTTGGCGATGAGGCCGAAGAGGATGGTCATGACGCCGGCGGTGAGGCCTGTGACGGCCCCCACCTGCGCGGCGGAGAGCCAGCCGCCCGCCACGTCCGTGGGGGCGTTGTCCGCGCTGAAGCCGCCCAGGATCAGCGGGTTCAGGATGACGATGTACGCCATGGTGAAGAAGGTGACCAGTCCGCCGCGGAACTCGCGGGCCACGGTGGAGCCGCGCTTGGTGATCTGGAAGAACCGGTCAAGGATGTTGTTCGGCGCCGGCGGGGTGCTTCCTTGCCGTCCCCGCCCGCTTGCCGTTTGCGTGTCGCGTGCCCCTGCGGGCTCTGCACTGTTGTCTCCATTCGGGAACAGTGCAGCCTGCTTTTCAGAGGAGTTGTCCAGGATTGTCATGTCAGCCACCGGGCCCTAGTAGTCAATCCTGGATTCGAGCGTGTTCCAGGTGTTGAACGGCTCCAGCGGGGCCGGCGCCTGGGGATCGGCCAGTTCCAGTTTGGAGACCGGCATCAGGGAATCCCTGTCTTGGTTGTCGAAATACTCGTAGAAGACGGCGTCGTCGAAGCCCACCGAGGCGGCGTCGTGGCGGTCCGCGGCGAAGACCACTCGCTCCACGCGGGCCCAGAGTGCCGAGGCCAGGCACATGGGGCATGGCTCGCAGCTGGTGTAAAGGACGGCGCCGCTGAGGTCGAAGGTGCCGAGCTCGCGGCAGGCGGTGCGGATGGCCGTGACTTCGGCGTGGGCGGTGGGATCGTTGTCAGCGGTGACGCGGTTGACGCCGTCGAACGTCTTGCCGTCCGCGGTGACGATCATGGCGCCGAAGGGCCCGCCGCTGTTGAGGACGTTGGCTGTTGCCAGCCGGATGGATCGGGCCAGGAACTGCTCGGCCGTGACGGTGGTACTCATGATGCGACTTCCTTAGTGCCGGGAAGCCTGAAGCCGCGCAAAGGACCAAAGGAACCAGGTGCGAACGGTTACCAGGCTTCAGCATGTGCTGTGAAGGTTTAGTTGCGCCTGGTAGATAGCTTCCCGGGTTCGGGTGCCCGCCTTTGGCAGAATCGAGATTAGCACCGCTTTGTGGTCCACGCCATAGGTTTCTGGAAATTTAATTTCGCAATGTGAAATCCACGTTACGTCGCGCTCACGTCCACCGGGAGGCTGCCGGTCACATTCCGCGGCCATTGACTCAGGTCACCGGCATTCCCTACGCTGGTGCGAAAGCCGGACCGCCCGCTGCATCGCAGCTGGCAGCCGGCCACCTGGATCAGCAGACAGGGCCTCACTGAGCTGGAACGTGCAGAACTCCGCTCAGACAAGGATGCCTTCCATGACTCTTCCCACCCCCGCTTCCGCAACTTCCGACGCCGCTGCCCGGCTCTGGATCCGGAATCCGCTGGCCGCCTTCACCGCCAATTCCCTGGACGCCTCAGGCGGGCTGGTCATCAGCAACGGCGTGATCACGGAGGTCCTCGCCGCGGGCCAGCAGCCGTCCGCGCCCTGCTCCCAGACCTTTGATGCGGGCAGCCACGTCCTGCTCCCCGGACTGATCAACACGCACCACCACTTCTACCAAACCCTGACGCGCGCCTGGGGTCCGGTGGCCAACGCCCCGCTGTTCCCCTGGCTGCAGAACCTGTATCCGGTGTGGGCGCGGCTCACGCCGAAGGACCTCGAACTGGCCGCCACGGTTGCCCTGGCAGAGCTGCTGCTGTCCGGCTGCACCACCGCGGCAGACCACCACTACCTGTTTCCGGCCGGCCTCGAAGACGCCATCGACATCGAAGTCTCCGCGGTGCGCCGCCTCGGCATGCGCGCAACACTCACCCGCGGCTCCATGACGCTGGGCACGGACGACGGCGGCCTGCCGCCACAGTCCACGGTGCAGGATCCGGAGGTGGTGCTGGCGGACAGCGAGCGCCTGGTCTCGGAGTATCACGAACGCGGCGACGACGCAGTAATACAGATAGCCCTGGCCCCCTGCTCGCCATTCTCGGTGACAAAAGAAATCATGGCCGAAAGCTCGGCACTGGCCGAAAGGCTGGACGTCCGGCTGCATACGCACTTGGCCGAAACGTTGGACGAGGAGGACTTCTGCCGGGAACGGTTCGGGCTGCGGACCGTGGACTACCTGGACAGCGTGGGCTGGCTGACGGACCGCACCTGGCTGGGGCACGGCATCCATTTCAGCGACGCGGAGATCACCCGCCTCGGTTCGGCGGGGACCGCCGTCGCGCACTGCCCCACGTCCAACATGCGCCTCGCCTCGGGAACGGCGCGGGTCCTGGAACTGGAGGACGCGGGAGTTCCCGTGGGGCTGGGAGTGGACGGCTCGGCGTCGAACGATGCCTCCAACATGATCCTCGAGGCCCGGCAGGCCCTGTACCTGCAGCGCCTCCGTTATGGTGCGGACGTGCCGGTGGAGCGGGCGCTCGGCTGGGCAACGCGGGGCTCAGCGGCGGCGCTGGGACGGAAGGGGCTGGGCCAGCTGGCACCCGGGATGCAGGCAGACCTCGCCCTGTTCAAACTGGACGACCTGCGCTTCTCCGGCAGCCACGACCCCATTGCGGCGCTCCTGCTGTGCGCGGCCGACAGGGCCGACCGGGTCATGGTGGGCGGCCAGTGGCGCGTGGTGGACGGCCGGATCCCCGGGCTGGACATCCCCGCGCTGGTTGCGGAGCACTCCACGGCCGCGCGCAGGCTGGTCAACGGCTGACAGGCATCAACGCCGCTGCTAGCGTGGCGCCATGACTCCGTCAAAGACGCCGGCCGAGATCCTGGACATCGAAGGTGTTGAAGTCCGGATCTCGAGCCCGGACAAAATGGTGTTCCCCGAACCGGGGCTGACCAAGCTGGACCTGGTGCGTTACTACCTTGCCGTCGCGGACGGCGCACTGCGGGGTGCCGGCGGCAGGCCCATGGTGCTGAAGCGGTTCCCTAAAGGCATCGATGCCGAACCGTTCTTCCAGAAACGCGTCCCGGAAAACCACCCGCCGTTCATCGACACCACCACGCTGCACTACGCCTCCGGGACGTCGGCGGAAGAAGCTGTCATCCGGGACGCAGCCGGCCTCGCATGGGTGGTGAACCTCGGCTGTCTGGACCTGAACCCGCACCCGGTCCGCGCCGAGGACCTGGAGCATCCGGACGAGTTGCGGGTGGATCTGGATCCCATGCCCGGCGTGGACTGGTCGCAGATCGTGGATGTGGCCTATGTGGCGCAGGAAGTGCTCCACGACGCGGGGCTGGTTGGGTGGCCGAAGACCAGTGGATCCCGGGGGCTGCACATATTGGTGCGCATCGCGCCCGAGTGGTCCTATAAAGACGTCCGCCTTGCGGCCGAGACGCTGGCGCGCGAGGTGGAGAACCGGGCCCCGGGCCTGGCCACAGCCCGATGGTGGAAGGAGGAACGCGGCGAGAGCGTGTTCGTTGACTTCAACCAGAACGCCAAGGACCGCACCGTGGCATCGGCCTACTCGGTGCGCGCCCTGCCCGACGCGCGCGTGTCCACGCCGCTCACCTGGGACGAGGTCCGCACCGTCCGGCCGGAACGCTTCACAGTCCCCACGGTGCTGGAGCGGTTCGCGGACATCGGCGATCCGCACGCGGGCATTGACGGCGCCGCCGGCTCGCTGGACGGGCTGCTGGCCCTGGCGAAGGAGCTGGGTCCGGCCGAGAAGGCGCCGCGGGCGGGAAACGGATCCGGCCGGCGGCAGTCCGCCATGCCGCTGATTGAGGTGGCCCGCACCAAAACCAAGCCGGAGGCACTCAAGGCGCTGGAGGAATGGAAGTCCGGGCACGCCGTCGTGGTCAAATCCCTGCAGCCCGCGGACATCCTCATGGATGGCATGCGGGGCTCAAGCTCGCTCTGGTACCGGGTGCGGGTCAACCTGCAGCACGTCCCTGAGGCGGACCGGCCGGGCCAGGAAGAACTCATTGCGGACTACGATCCGTGGGCCGGCAAGGAATGGCCCGGCCGGAACGGGGCTTAGCGCTGCCGGCCGAAGCCCGGAAGGGCGGAGATCCAGCGCGAGAAGCGGCTGGGTTCGTGAATGCGGTCCTCCGGAACATAGAAGTCCGGATCGGTGCCGCCGCCGAGGGGGAGGTAGAACTCCTGGACGGCACTGCCCGCCGTGTTCGCCGGTGCAACTGCCTGCGACTCCTGCTGGTACATCTGATCCTCCTCGTTTTATTATTTCGCATTATGGAAAGTAATTTTTGCTATATGAAAAGCGTAAAGGGGCCTGCGCCGTCGCGTCAATGGTTCCGCGAGGCAGCTGCTGGCCCGCCGGTCACAATCGGTTTTTTGAACTTGTGATGTACACCACCGGCTTGCGGGGGTACGCTGTTAGGCAACTCGTGGCGCAGGTCACGTAACCTGGGAGCAGCAGGCAGGGTCGTAATGAGCTGGCATCAATGGATGCCGGCTCTTTTTTGTTGGGTCGGCTCCACCGGAAACGCGCTTGAAATGCGCGCTTAATTTCAGTGATGGAACCTTGTTCCACTTACCGGAGATTGGGAAAAGACCATGAGCAGCAAGATCATTCTCGGCGAAAACCAGTACGGCAAGGCCGAAGTCCGCGTCGTCAAGATCACCAGGGACACCAACCGCCACGAGATCGAAGACCTGAACGTCACCTCGCAGCTGCGCGGCGACTTTTCCGCGGCCCACCTGGAGGGCGACAACGCCCACGTGGTGGCCACGGACACCCAGAAGAACACCATCTACGCCTTCGCCCGCGACGGCATCGGCTCCCCGGAAGCTTTCCTGCTGCGCCTCGGCGAGCACTTCACCTCCAGCTTCGACTGGGTCAGCGGCGGCCGCTGGGAAGCCGAGTCCTACGCGTGGAACCGTATCCAGGCCCACGGCAGCGAACACGACCACTCGTTCGTCCGCAACGGCCAGGAAGTCCGCACGGCAGTGCTGGTCCGCGACGGCGCCGATACCCACCTCATCTCCGGCCTGAAGGACCTGACCGTCCTGAAGTCCACCGAGTCAGGCTTCGTCGGCTACCCCCGGGACCGCTACACCACCCTCCCGGAAACCACGGACCGCATCCTCGCTACGGACGTTTCCGCCCGCTGGCGCTTCAAGGCCGGCACCGATTTCAGCACCCTTGACTTCAACAAGAGCTACGAGGACGTCAAGGGCCTCCTGCTCGAAGGATTCACCGAGAAGTACTCCCACGCCCTGCAGCAGACCCTGTTCGACATGGGCACCAAGGTCCTGGAGGCCCACAGCGAGATCGACGAGATCAAGTTCTCCATGCCCAACAAGCACCACTTCCTGGTTGACCTGTCCCCGTTCGGGCTGGACAACCCCAATGAAGTGTTCTTCGCAGCCGACCGCCCGTACGGCCTGATCGAGGCCACCGTCCAGCGCGACGACGCCACCGCAGCACCCGCAGCCTGGTCCGGCATCGCCGGCTTCTGCTAAACACCCCCCACCCCGGAGTTTTTGGGCAGATACCACGGCTTCAGCACCCCTGAAGTCCCCGTATCTGCCCAAAAACTCCGGCCTCGCAGCACCCACAGCTTCACCTGTTAGCCAGACACCAGTTAGCCAGACGATGACGTCTGCCATGAACCAAGAAAGTCTGCCATGAACACCAAGAAGAAACTGGCCGCCGCAGCCGCCGGACGCGGCACCCAGCCGGGCCGCCCGGAAGACCAGCGGCTCCCGCTGGGAAGCACGTTCGCCTACGGCTTCCAGCACGTCCTCACCATGTACGGCGGCATCATCGCCCCTCCCCTGATCATCGGCGCCGCGGCCGGCATGTCCTCGCAGGACATCGGCCTGCTGATCGCGGCCTGCCTCTTCGTGGGCGGCCTCGCCACCATCCTCCAGACCATCGGCGTCCCCTTCTTCGGATCCCAGCTCCCCCTGGTCCAGGGCGTCTCCTTCGCAGGCGTCTCCACCATGGTGGCGATTGTCCACGGCGGGGGCGGCATCCAGGCCGTCTTCGGGTCAGTCATCGCGGCCTCGCTCATCGGCCTGCTGATCACACCGCTGTTTTCGAAGATCATCCGCTTTTTCCCGCCCGTGGTGACCGGAACGGTGATCACCACCATCGGCCTGACCCTGATGCCGGTGGCCGCCAACTGGGCCATGGGCGGCAACAACAAGGCTGACAACTACGGCAGCATGGCCAACATCGGCCTCGCCGCCGCCACCATGGGCATCGTCCTGCTCCTGAGCAAGGTGGGCAGCGCGGCCATCTCCCGGCTCTCGATCCTGCTGGCAATGGTGCTCGGCACGGGCATCGCCTTCGCCTTTGGCATGGCCGATTTCTCCAAGGTGGGCCAGGGCGAGATCGTCGCCTTCCCCACCCCATTCGCCTTCGGCCCGCCCACGTTCGAGATCGCGGCCATCATCTCGATGCTGATCGTCATCCTGGTCACCCTGACCGAAACGTCAGCGGACATCATCGCCGTGGGTGAAATCGTGGGTACAAAGGTGGACTCCAAGCGGATCGGCAACGGCCTCCGCGCAGACATGCTCTCCAGCGCCATCTCCCCGCTGTTCAACTCCTTCACGCAGAGCGCCTTCGCCCAGAACGTGGGTCTGGTGGCCATTACCGGCGTCAAAAGCCGGTTCGTAGTCAGTGCCGGCGGCCTGATCCTGGTGATCCTCGGCCTGCTTCCGGTCCTGGGCCGGGTTGTCGCAGCGGTCCCCACCCCCGTCCTGGGCGGCGCCGGCGTGGTGCTCTTTGGCACCGTGGCCGCCAGCGGCATCCGCACGCTGTCCAAGGTGGAGTACAAGAACAACATGAACCTGATCGTGGTGGCAGCATCCATCGGGTTCGGCATGATCCCCATTGCGGCACCGGCGTTCTACGACCGCTTCCCGTCCTGGTTCAGCACCATCTTCCACTCTGGCATCAGCTCGGCAGCCGTCATGGCCATCCTGCTGAACCTGCTGTTCAACCACCTCAAGGCCGGCAACTCGGAGAACCAGTCCGTGTTCGTCGCCGGCACTGAACGCGTGGTGCAGGAACAGGACATCAAGTGCCTGGTGGACGGCGACCGCTTCGAAGGGGGCAAGCTCATCGACTGCGACGGCAAGGAAGTCCGCGTTGAGTCGCCCCAAAAGGCATCAGAACATTAGCAGCAACCCAGCCAACGACGGCGGCCCGCACCTTTTCGCCAAAGGTGCGGGCCGCCGTCGTCCGCTCACTCGAAGTTTTCGGACAGATAATGGAACTTCTCCACTGCTGAGGTCGCGTTATCTGCCCAAAAACTCTCAGCGGTTAGGTGCGGTTCAGCTCGCGGGAGATGGTCTCGGCCGCCTGGCGGAGCACCGGCACGGCTTTGTCGGCGAAATGCTCGTCCACCCGGGACACCGGGCCGGAGACGGAGATCGCCGTCGGGGTGGGGGCGTTGGGGACGGCCATGGCGAAGCAGCGGACGCCCAGCTCCTGTTCCTCTTCGTCGATGGAGTAGCCACGTTCCCGGATCAGCTTGAGATCGGCCAGCAGTTCCTCGACGTCGCCGATGCTCTTCACGGTGGGCGTGGGCATTCCCGCACGGGCCACGATGCCGCGGACTGTCTCGTCGTCGAGTTGGGCCAGGATGGCCTTGCCGACGCCGGTGGCATGGGTGTGGGCGCGCCGGCCCACCTCGGTGAACATGCGCATCGAGTGCAGCGAGGGCACCTGGGCGACGTAGATGACCATGTCCGAATCCAGCACGGCCATGTTGGAGGTCTCGCCGAGCTGGTCGACCAGGGCCTTCAGCTGGGGACGGGCCACGGCACCAAGCTGCTTGTTGGCGCCTTCGCCAAGCCGGATCAGCCGCGGGCCCAGGGCGTAGCGGCGGTTGGGCAGCTGGCGGATGTAGCCCAGCGACACCAGGGTCCGCAGCAGGCGGTGGATGGTAGGCAGCGGCAGGTCAGTGGAGGAGGACAACTCGCTCAGGGTGACATCGCCGCCGGCATCCGTGATCAGCTCCAGCAGTTCAAAGACGCGCTCTACCGACTGCACGCCACCGGACGCTTTTTCTGCCATTCCGTTGTCTCCTACGGCTCGGAATCCGACAACTCTTATCCACATCGTGAAAAGAGTGCTTAGAACACCCAACATACATCAAGCGCGGAGGTGCGGGCACGCGCCGGCACCCACGTCCTCCAGTCGCATTCGGAGGGCTTGTATTTCCATCTTGCAGATAATAATATCCATAATACGAAAACATTCGTAGAGAACAGGCTTACCGGAACAGGCCGATGCACGGCCCCAACAGGAGGACATTCAATGGCGAACCCCAGCCCCGGAAACTCGATCACCCTGCGCGTCGAAGCGCCGTCCAGCTTCAGCGCCACGAGCGAGCTCGCCGCCGCGGTTGGTGCGGCAGGCGCCGCCATCACCGCCCTGGACGTCAGCGAGTCCCACCACGAAACCCTCGTTGTGGACGTCACCTGCAACACCACCGACGACGAACACGCCGCCCGCGTCAAGGACGCCCTCAACGCGCTCGACGGCGTCACGGTGCAGCACGTCTCGGACCGCACCTTCCTGATGCACCTCGGCGGCAAGCTCGAAGTTGTCCCCAAAGTAGCCCTGCGCAACCGCGACGACCTCTCGCGTGCCTACACCCCCGGCGTCGCCCGTGTCTGCCTGGCCATTGCCGAAGACCCCGCCGCGGCCCGCAACCTGACGGTCAAGCGCAACACCATCGCCGTGCTCACCGACGGATCGGCCGTCCTGGGCCTGGGCAACATCGGCCCCGCCGCCGCCCTCCCCGTCATGGAAGGCAAGGCAGCACTGTTCAAGCAGTTCGCCAACGTGGACGCCTGGCCGGTCTGCCTGGACACCCAGGACACCGAGGAGATCATCCGTATCGCCAAGGCCATGGCGCCTGTCTACGGCGGCATCAACCTGGAGGACATCGCGGCACCGCGCTGCTTCGAGATCGAGAACCGGCTCCGCGAAGAGCTGGACATCCCGGTGTTCCACGACGACCAGCACGGCACCGCCATCGTCACCCTCGCCGCCCTGGTCAACGCGCTGCGCGTAGTTGGCAAGAAGCTCTCCGACGTGAAGATCGTCGTCTCGGGCGTCGGCGCCGCAGGCTCAGCCATCATCCAGCTCCTCAAGGCCCAGGGTGCGGAGCACATCGTCGCCGCCGGCCGCTCCGGCGCCATCCACTCCGGCGAAACGTACAGCGACGAACACCGCAGCTGGATCGCCGCCAACACCAACGAGGAAGGCTTCTCCGGCACACTGCACGAGGCACTCGTCGGCGCCGACGTCTTCATCGGCGTCAGCGCCCCGCACGTCATCGGTGAGGAACAGGTAGCTTCGATGGCCAAGGACGCCATTGTGTTCGCCATGGCCAACCCCACGCCGGAAATCGACCCCGTCATCGCTGCGAAGCACGCGGCAGTGGTGGCCACCGGCCGCAGCGACTTCCCCAACCAGATCAACAACGTGCTGGCCTTCCCGGGCTTCTTCCGCGGCCTGCTGGACGCCGGAGCCTCGGACATCACCCCCGAAATGCTGGTTGCCGCCGCGGAAGCCATCGCCAACCGGGTAGCTGACGACGAGCTCAATGCCAGCTACATTATCCCCAGCGTCTTCGATCCCCATGTGGCCGCCGATGTTGCCTCAGCCGTGGCCGCCGCAGCGCACGCCGCCAACGTGGCAACCGCAGCAGCGGCGGAACAGCCGGAACCGGAAGCCGCCCTGGCCAACGCCTGATTCACCGCCTGACTTCAGCACAAGTCTTCAGCCTAAGGAAAGGACCAGAAATGGCCATCACTGTCACAGATCCCCGGCCGATCAACCGCGCGGAGGAGATCCTCACCCCCAAGGCGCTGGCGTTCGTGGAGGAACTGCACAACCGGTTCGCCGGCACCCGCAACGAACTCCTGGCGGCCCGTTCCGCCAAGCGGCAGCGCGTGGCCGAGACCGGCAAGCTGGACTTCCTGCCGGAGACGCAGGACGTACGCGACGGCGACTGGAAGGTCGCGCCCGCACCTGCGGCCCTGCAGGACCGCCGCGTGGAGATGACAGGACCTGCCTCACCGGCGAAGATGGCCATCAATGCGCTGAACTCGGGCGCCAAGGTGTGGCTGGCGGACCTTGAGGACGCCAGCACACCCACCTGGGGCAACGTCATCGACGCCATCCTCAACCTCCGCGACGCCGCGCAGGGCACGCTCAGCTTCACCTCGGACGAGGGCAAGGAATACAAGCTCCGCACCGACGCGCCGCTCGCCGTCGTAGTGGCCCGCCCGCGCGGCTGGCACATGCAGGAGAAGCACCTCCTGGTCAACGGCGAACCCGCCGTGGGCGCACTGGTGGACTTCGGCCTCCATTTCTTCCACATCGCCAAGCAGCTGGTGCTGAACGGGCAGGGCCCGTACTACTACCTGCCCAAGATGGAAAGCCACCTCGAGGCCCGGCTGTGGAACGACGTGTTCGTGTTCGCCCAGGACTTCCTCGGCCTGCACCAGGGCACCATCCGCGCCACGGTGCTGATCGAAACCATCCCTGCCGCGTTCGAGATGGACGAGATCCTCTACGAACTGCGGGACCACGCCTCGGGCCTGAACGCCGGCCGCTGGGACTACCTGTTCAGCATCATCAAGTACTTCCGTGATGCCGGGGAGGAGTTCGTCCTGCCGGACCGCGCCTCCGTGGCCATGACCGCGCCCTTCATGCGTGCCTACACCGAGCTGCTCGTCAAGACCTGCCACCGCCGCGGTGCCTTCGCCATGGGCGGCATGGCCGCCGTCATTCCCAACCGCCGCCACCCGGAGGTCACCGCAGCGGCCTTCGAGAAGGTCCGGGCGGACAAGACCCGTGAAGCCAACGACGGGTTCGACGGCTCCTGGGTCGCGCACCCGGACCTGGTGTCCACCTGCCGCGAGGTCTTCGATTCCGTTCTCGGCGACAAGCCGAACCAGGTGGACAGGCAGCGCCCCGAAGTTTCGGTCACCGCCGCCGAGCTGCTGGACGTCTCTTCCGCCGAGGGCCAGGTGACCGAGGCCGGACTGCGCCTGAACCTGTACGTTGCGGTGGCCTACACGGCCGTATGGCTGTCCGGTAACGGTGCCGTTGCCATCCACAACCTCATGGAGGACGCCGCCACCGCGGAGATCTCCCGCTCGCAGGTCTGGCAGCAGATCCGCAACAAGTCCGTCCTCGCCGACACCGGCAACACCGTCACCAAGGACCTGGTGGAGCGGATCCTGGGCGAGGAAACCGAGCGGCTCCGCACCGAAGTGGGCGACGAAGCGTTCAGCCGGTACTACCAGCCGGCCAGCGACCTGATTGCTGACATCTGCCTCTCCGACGGGTACACGGACTTCCTCACCACCCCCGCCTACGAACTGGTGGGCTGAGGCATGGCCGGAACACCCAAACCCTCGCTTTCGCCGGGAGACCTCGCCGCCATCGACGGGCAGCTGGCCGCCACCGACCGGCTCCTGGAGCAGAACTACCCCGGCGACGACGGCTCCCGCCAGCCCGTGCACACGGTGTACGTGCCCGCGGACCGGTTCACGCCGTCGTTCGCGGCTGACTGGGGCGCGCAGGCAACCGCGACGGCGGACGCTCACGGCGGCCTGGAAAACCTGGGCCGGCTCCTGGGACAGGAACCCGGCCTCGCCGAGGCCGTCGCCGCACGCGTCGAAGCCAAGCTCGCCGGCGAACCCATCGAGGATCTGCGCCTGGACTTCGAGGACGGCTTCGGGGACAGGGGCGACGACGCCGAGGACGCCGCCGCTGTTGCCGCGGCTTCCGCGGTGGCCCAGGCAGTCGCGGCCGGGTCCGCGCCCCCGTTCATCGGCATCCGCTTCAAATGCTTCGAGTCGGCCACCCGGGCCCGCGGCCTGCGCACCCTGGACCTGTTCGTCTCCGGACTCGCCGCTGCCGGGGAGCTGCCCGAGGGTCTGGTCCTTACCCTGCCGAAGGTCACCACCGTGGACCAGGTCCGGGCCATGGACTACGCAGTGTCCCGGCTGGAAGAAGTCCACTCGCTGCCCGCCGGGCGGCTGCGCTTCGAGGTCCAGGTGGAAACACCCCAGCTCATCCTGGGCCCGGAGGGCACCTCTCCCGTGGCGCAGCTGCCGCACGCCGTACCGGGCCGGATCAGCGGGCTGCACTATGGCACCTACGACTACTCCGCGTCGCTGCAGATCTCTGCCGAATACCAGTCCATGGAGCACCCCGTGGCTGATTTCGCCAAGGAAGTCATGCAGCTGGCCGTTGCCGGCACCGGCATCCGGCTCTCCGACGGGTCCACCAACATCATCCCGGTGGGCGACAACGTGGAGAATGCCTGGCGGCTGCACGGGCGGCTGGTCCGCCGGTCCCTGGAACGCGGCTACTACCAGGGCTGGGACCTGCACCCGGCCCAGCTGCCCAGCAGGTTCGCCGCCACCTACGCTTTCTACCGCGAAGGCCTGCCGGCTGCCGCGGCCCGCCTCCGCAACTATGTCGAACGCACCGAAGGCGGCGTCATGGACGAGCCCGCCACCGCCCGTGCCCTGGCCGCCTTCGTCCTCCGCGGTGTCCAGTGCGGCGCCGTAGGTGCCGAAGAGGTGCTGGCGCTGGCCGGCGTCGGAATTCCCCAGCTCACCGCACTGGCGCACCCCCGGCTCGCTACCTCCACCACCTCAGCAAAGGATCTCCTCCATGGGTAAGTACTACTCCCCCACCGGCGGGCTGCCCCCGCAGACGCACCTGACCACCGAACGGGCCATCGTCACCGAGGCGTACACCGTGATCCCCAAGGGCGTCATGACGGACATCGTCACGTCCAACCTGCCGGGCTTCGCGAACACCCGCTCGTGGATCATCGCCCGTCCCATCTCGGGCTTCGCCACCACGTTCTCCCAGCTGATCGTTGAGATCGGTCCCGGCGGCGGAGCACCCAAGGCCGAGTTCGAAGCCGGCGTCGAAGGCGTCGTTTTCGTGACCCGCGGACAGGTCAACCTCACCCTCGACGGCGAACTGCACCAGCTCGAGGAAGGCGGCTACGCCTACCTCGCCGCCGGTGCGGAGTGGGGCCTCGAGAACGTTTCGGACGACGTCGTGTCCTTCCACTGGATCCGCAAGGCCTACGAACGGCTGGAAGGCTTCGAAGCCAAGTCCTTCGTCACCAACGAGAAGGACGTGGAGCCCACCTCCATGCCGGACACCAACGACGCCTGGAAGACCACCCGCTTTACCGACTCCAGCGACCTGGCGCACGACATGCAGGTGAACATCGTGACGTTCCAGCCCGGGGGCGTCATCCCCTTCCCCGAAACCCACGTCATGGAGCACGGCCTGTACGTCCTGGAGGGCAAGGCCATGTACCTCCTCAACAACGACTGGGTGGAGGTTGAGGCCGGCGACTTCATGTGGCTGCGCGCCTTCTGCCCGCAGGCCTGCTACGCCGGCGGCCCCGGCGAATTCCGCTACCTGCTGTACAAGGACATGAACCGCCAGGTGAAACTCACCTAAACGGGGCCGGCGGGGGAAAATGTTCCCATGGGACCGCGCCCATCCGCGCTCTGCAAGCAGGCCGCAGCCGTCCTGGCTGCGGCCTTGCTGGTTGTCGGCGGCGCCGGCTGCACCGGAGAACCCCGCCCTCCGGACCCCACGCCGACGGTGCCGGACAGGGCTGCCGCCTTCGCCCTCCTGGAAGCGTTCAGCGACCGGATGATCGGCGAGGGCGCACCCGCCGTCCTGATCGACGTCCGCTACGGCGGCAAGGCCTGGACACATGCCGCCGGGGTGCGGAACCTGGAAACCCGCGAACCTGCAACGGCGTCCGACCCCGTACGCGTCGGCGGCATCACCGAATCACTGGTGGCAGTTTCCGTGCTGAAGCTGATGGCGGAAGGAAAACTCGGCCTCGATGACCCCGTGAGCCGCTACCTGCCGGAGTTCGGCAGCGTCCTGCACCCGCCCGGACCGGTCACTGTGCGCCAACTGTTGACCCATGAATCGGGGCTGCCCGACTTCACCGACCCGCTGCTGGCGTCAGGTCCCTGGGAACAGGTCACGGCGCGCAGGGTAAGCCTCGAACAGCAACTCGCCCTGTCGGCCACCGTGCCGTGGGAGCCGCGGCTGGCACGGATCTTTAACTACTCCCGGACCAACTATGCGGCGCTGGCCCTGATCGTCGAACGGCTCCGCGGGCAGGACATCGCACAGGTCCTGGCCACGGACACAGCGCGCCCGCTGGAGCTGGGTGCAACCCGCCTGGGCGGGCCGGGCCTTCCGGGCATGGTCCACGGCTACGTCACGGTGGGCGGAGCGCGCCTGGATGCCAGCATGCCCGAATGGCAAGCGGAAGCTCCGTCTTCCGGAGCCGTTTCCACCCTGCCGGAAGTGAACCGTTTCTACGCCGCGCTCCTGAAAGGCGAGCTGCTCCCACCGGACAGCGTCACGGCCATGAAAGGCGGCTACCTGGAGTACTACGGCTTTGCGTTGCGCCGCTGGAACAACACCTGCAACAACCGCTTCTACTACGGCCTGCCCGGCGACACGGACGGCTACGGGACCATTGCCATGACCAGCGAGGACGGCAACACCCAACTGGCCATGGCAGTGGCCTATCCGCCCGAGCCGCCAACCCTCGGCGTCAATCCGCTGATCTCCGAGATTCAGGAAGTCGCGCAGGATGCCTTGAACAGTCTGTGCTGATCAGGCTCCAGGGTTGAGGACCACCTTGATGCAGCCGTCTTCCTTCTTCTGGAACTTTTCGTACAGCGCCGGCGCGCCATCCAGGCCCGAGCGGTGGGTGACGAGGTCCATCACACCCAGCGGATCGGCGCCGTCCTCCACCAGAGGCAGGATGTCATCGGTCCAGCGGCGCACGTTGCACTGGCCCATCCGCACCTGGATCTGCTTGTCGAACATGGTCAGCAGCGGCATGGGGCTGGCCTGGCCGCCGTAGACACCGCTGAGGGACAGTGTTCCGCCCCGGCGGACGGCATCAATGGCGGTGTGCAGCGCGGCCAGGCGGTCCACCCCCGCCGTCTCCATGGCTTTCTGGGCCAGTTTGTCCGGCAGCAGGCCCAGGGCCTGGTGGGCGAACCCGGCCACCGGGGATCCGTGCGCTTCCATACCGACGGCGTCCACCACCGCGTCAGGGCCCCTTCCGGCGGTCTTCTCCCGAAGTTCGTCCCCGAGCGTCTTGGTGTAATCGAGGGTGTCCACACCGTGCCGGGCCGCCATGGCGCGGCGTTCCGGGACAGGGTCCACGCCCACGACGTTGAATCCGCGCTGGACGCCGATCCGGGCTGCGAACTGGCCCACCGGTCCCAGCCCCAGGACTGCGAGCGTGCCGCCGGGCTGCACGTCCGCGTACTCCACCGCCTGCCAAGCGGTGGGCAGGATGTCGGAGAGGAACAGGTAGCGCTCATCCGGCAGTTCCGTCCCCACCTTGACCGGGCCGTAGTCGGCATGCGGCACACGGAGGTACTCAGCCTGCCCGCCCGGCACCGAACCATACAGTTCCGAATAGCCGAACAGCGCAGCCCCCGATCCCTTGTCTTTGACCTGGGTGGTCTCGCACTGTGACTGCAGGCCCTGCTTACACATGTAGCAGGAGCCGCACGAGATGTTGAACGGGATCACCACGCGGTCACCCTTGCGGAGGTTGGTAACGGCGCTGCCCACTTCTTCCACGATGCCCATGGGCTCGTGGCCGATGACATCGCCCTTGTGCATGTAGGGGCCAAGAACTTCGTACAGGTGCAGATCGGATCCGCAGATCGCCGTGGACGTGATGCGCACGATCGCATCAGTTGGCTCCTGGATCACGGGGTCCGGTACTTCTTCAACGCTGACTGAGCGCTTTCCCTGCCAGGTCAGTGCTTTCACGGCCTACTCCTTTTCCTCGCGGTCCGGGCATTGCGCCCTTGGTTCGACGCTATCGAATTTGCGGCCGAAAAGTAAGCATGCTGATCAAATTCAGTCTTCCGCACTGTTCGCCGCCCCAGCCCCGCTCGGGTAGCATCTGCAACCAGTGGACTGAATGCCCAGGGGGACGCATTGGCCAATGACTCGGGATCGGCAACCGCCGAACAAAAAAGCTCTGCCCTGGCCTACGCGGGCCGCAGCCGCATCGGCGGCCTTGCCCTGCTGGACGAGCCCGGCGGCGTGTGCGAGCTTCGCGTGGAGTCGTGGCTTCCGCAACCCGCCGGCGTCGTCATCGATTTTTGCCTGCAGCGCCAGAACTTCGTCGCCATCATGCCGGATCGGATGCAGGTCCTCTGGTCATCGACTGAAAAGGGCCAACTGGGCGGTACGTACCACTTCCGCTGGTGGCTGAAGAACCTCTTCCCCATACAGTGGGTGGCCTTCATCGATTCCTACACGCCGGGCCGCGGGTTCAGCGACCAGCAGGTGCGGGGATTCTTCCGCTATTTCCACCACACCCATACCGCCGTGGACGAAGGCAACGGCTGCCGCTACACGGACACCGTGCGGTTCGCCGGCCCGTTCGGCCCTTGGGTGGACCGCCGGATACTGCTGGGGCAGATGCAGCATGACATTCCGCGCGCGGCACCAGCGGATGGACCGCATGCTGTCGGTTCTTACCTGAGAACCACCCTTCAAGGGCTTGTCGCGCCGGGCCGGTGCTTCTAGCGTAGGAAGGGCCCGCCGGGCTGCTCGACGAAGACGATGCCAACGGAACGAGGACACCATGACGCTGTATCAGCCGGAACCGGTCGAAATCTCCACCCGCATGCGGCCCGGCGAATGGACCGAAGCCAGCCTGGAGGAACTCGTGGCCGGCTACCGCACCCGGATCGTGGACATGGGCGCCAACCTCGCCGACGTCGTCACGGACGTCGAGAGAAACGATGACGGTTCCGTGAAGGTGGCCGTATCGTGGGCCAAACCCGCCGACAACGGCACCGAGAAGGACGCGACGGGCGGGCAAACCGTTTAGCTGCCTCGATTCAGCAGCTTTCCGATGGCGCTGCCGGCCAGGTTACGCAACAGGTCGGCAGGGCTGTCGTAGACGTCCACCGCGCCGGCTTCCCGCAGCACGTCGGCGCTGATTCCGCCGCACGTAACACCCACCGCGGGGATGCCGAGCGCTGCCGCGGCCTTCATGTCCCAGACTGCGTCACCAACAAAGACAGCATCGGCCGGCTCCACGTCGATTGCCTCCAGGGCAGCAGCCAGGATATCCGGGGCCGGCTTGCTTTCCTCTGCGTCCTTTGAGCTCGTGGCGGCATCGATGAACGCGTCTGCGTCAAGGATTCCCTTCATGATCTGCAGGTCCTTTTCCCGGGCCGAGGAGGCCAAGGCAACGGCGAGGCCACCGGCATGGCACTGGGCCAGCAGGTCCTTCGAGCCGTCAAAAGCGCGCAGGGATGGCCATCGGGCGGCATACAGGGCGCCGTGGCTGGCCATGATCTCTTCGTCCGCGCTGCGGTCCCGGTCCGAGGGCAACAGGCTGTCCACCAGGCGGTCACCGCCCATGCCCACAAGGTAGTGGATGGATGCCATGGGAATGTCGTAGCCGTACTGGCGGAACGCACCCCACCAGGCCACGGTGTGGAAATACGAGGAATCGATCAGCGTTCCGTCAACGTCAAAGAGAACCCCCCGGCGGCGTGTTCCGTTAGACGCCGGCGGCGTGTCCTGCTGGCCCATCAGCCCACCGCGGCCCGCCTGGCCTCGGGGGCCTTCTTCTGCCGGGCAGCTTCTTCCTTGGGGGTAGCCACCGGCCTGACCCGTTCCCTGATCACCGTTCCGGCACCGTCCAGGCTTTTATCCCGAATCAGGCCCGTCCCTGCAATTTCACGGGCCATGGCCACTCCGGCCACCGCCGCCCGCTTCGTGGGAAAGGTCACCGAAATTGCCATCAGATGCCCCGCCCCGTCCATCATCCTGACCCTGTAGCCACCGTCAGGGGCATCAACGAGCTCAAAATACCCGGCCATGCGAATCACTCCTCCTCCGTCAGTCACGGCATTGTGCTTGTGGAGCACTCCATGAGGTGTTAGTAAGTCTACTTATCTATTCTGCGAAGGGAAAGTTCAGCCCCTTGCCGGCACCGCCTCAGCGCCGGTCCGCCGACTCCGGCGGAATAGGGGTGTCACTCCGCCGAACCGTATCCTGATGCAACTCCAAAGCGCTAGTCACAAGGGCAAAGTGGCTGAACGCCTGCGGGGTGTTGCCCAGCTGCCGGCCGGCACGGACTGCCCACTCCTCGCTGAGGAGCCCCACATCATTGCGCAGCTCCAGCAGCCGCTCGAAGAGTTCCCGCGATTCCTCATGCCGTCCTGCACCGAGCAGCGCCTCCACCAGCCAGAACGAGCAGGCGAGGAAGACGCCCTCGCTCCCCGGCAGGCCGTCGTCGCTCTTCTCCGGGCGGTAGCGCAGCACGAACCCGTCCTCGGTCAGCTCGCGCTGGATCGCCTCGATCGTCCCGATGACGCGGGGATCGTCCGGCGGCAGGAAACCCACGCGGGGAATCAGCAACAGGCTGGCATCCAGCTCCGGGCTGCCGTAGGACTGTACGAAAGTGTTGCGTTCGGCGTCGAACCCATTGGCCATCACGTCCCGGTGGATGGTGTCCCGCAGCGACTCCCACCGTTCCACCGGCCCCGGCAGCCCGGACTCCCTGACGCCTTTCACCATCCGGTCGGCGGCCACCCACGCCATCACTTTCGAGTGGGTGAAGTGCCGGCGGGGACCTCGCATTTCCCACAGCCCATTGTCCGGCTGGTCCCAGATGGTTTCCAGGTGCGTCATCAGGGCGCACTGCAGGTCCCACGAATCGTCCGGATGCTTCAGCAGGGAATTGCGGGTCAGCGCCAGGCAGTCCAGCACCTCGCCCCACACGTCCAGCTGGAGCTGCTCGGCTGCAGCGTTGCCGATCCGCACGGGCGCCGAGTTCTCGTACCCCCTGAGCCAGGGCAGCTCCAGCTCGGGCAGGCGCCGCTCGCCGTGGATGCCGTACATGATCTGCAGGTCCGCGGGGTCCCCGGCCACCGCACGCAGCAGCCACTCGCGCCAAGCCGCCGCTTCGGCGGTGTAGCCGGCGGCCAGGAGTGCCTGAAGCGTCATGGTGGCGTCCCGCAACCAGCAGTACCTGTAGTCCCAGTTGCGCGGGCCACCCGGCTGTTCGGGCAGGGAGGTAGTCACGGCAGCCACGATGCCGCCGGTTGGCGCGTAGGTCAGGGCCTTGAGGGTCACCAGCGAGCGCACCACGGCGTCCTGGTACTCCCCCTGCACCGTGCACTGGGTGGTCCAGCCGCGCCAGAACGCGAAGGTGCTGTCCAGGACCTTTTCAGCATCCACCGAGTGCGGACGGCCCACGTGGCTCGGAGCCCACGTGAGGACGAACGGGACGCGCTCCCCGGCACTGACGGTGAAGTCGCCCACGGTATGCATGTTCTCGCCGTGCACCTCCGCCGGCGTCACGAAGTAGGCAGCGTCCGGCCCGGCGATGGCGTGGAGGCCGTGCTTGTCCCGGCGTACCCACGGAACGATGTGGCCGTAGTCGAAGCGCAGGACCAGCTCGCAGTGCATCTTCACGGTTCCGCTGACGCCCTCGACGATCCGCACGATGTCCGCCACGGAGTCTCGCGGCGGCATGAAGTCGATGACGCGCACTGTTCCTTCAGGGGTGTCCCATTCGGTTTCCAGGATCAGGCTGCCGTCCCGGTATCCCCGCCGGGTGCACGGCCCGCCGCTTTCGGGTGCCAGCAGCCAGCGGCCGGCATCGGGTGTGTCCAGCAGCGCACTGAAGCAGGCTGGAGAGTCAAACCTGGGAAGGCAAAGCCAGTCGATGGAACCTTCTTTGCTGATGAGCGCCCCGGTTTGAAGGTCGCCTACCACCGCATAATCTTCGATTCGCGCCATGACCTTACCCTGCCACAAACGTGCTTCCCGCTCCGGGTAAATCGCAGAAGACCCGGTGTAGCCTGCAGGGGTGGCAGTCCATATCGGCACATCAGGCTGGAGCTATGACCACTGGGCAAACGTCTTGTACCCGCCCGGCCTGCCAGCGAAGGAACGGCTGGCCCACTACGTTTCACAGTTCAACACCGTGGAGCTGAATGCCAGCTTCTACCGCTGGCCCCGGGACTCCACGTTTGCGGGCTGGAACCGCCGGCTGCCCCCGGGCTTCAGCATGTCCGTCAAGGCTCCGCGTGGCCTGACGCACGCGCGGAAGCTGTACCAGCCCGAGGTCTGGGTGGACCGGATTGCCCGCTGCTGGCACGAGCTGGGGGACAAGCGGGCGGTACTCCTGGTGCAGCTGCCCCCTCAGTTGGAACGGGACGATGCCCGGCTGGACTACTTCCTGGCCGCCATGCCGGACTGGATCCGCGTCACGGTGGAATTCCGGCACCCCACCTGGAACTGCCAGGAAGTCCTGGCCATCCTGGAACGGCACGGCGCCGCCTACTGCATCATGAGCGGAGCCAATCTGCCGTGCCTGCTGCAGACCACTGCCCCGTTCACCTACATCAGGCTGCACGGGCCAGACCACCAGCACCTCTACGCCGGCTCCTATTCCGACGACGACCTGCACTGGTGGGCGGACAGGATCCGCGGCTGGGCAGCCAACGGGCTGGACGTGCACGCCTATTTCAATAACGACGGCGGCGGGCACGCGGTGCGCAACGCCCGGACCCTGCGCGCCATCCTGGGCGCCTGACGTCACACTGTGCCGCCGGCTCCCGCAGGCTGCCGCACGGGCCGCTGCCCTGTGGCAGAGTGGAACCATGGACCCGGCGCCGCAGAACCCGACCCAGCCCGCAACCCAGCACGCTTCCGGGCAGCCGGGGCAGATTCCGGAGCGCCGGCCCGAGCTCAACGGAAACCAGGCCTTCCGCCTGGCCCACCGCATCTCTGACGGGTTCAACAGCTTCCGGATCCGGCTCGCCAGGCGTTGGGACTTCGTGCCCCGGACCATCGCCTACCAGGGGTACGGTTCCACCAGCCGCGTCCGGATCCTGGGCCGGGTGCTGATGACGCAGAAGCCGCTTCCCGGCAGCAAGGCCGAGCAGGAGGCCAAGAACGCTACCCAGAACGTCCGCGGCTGGCGCGCCTTTACCGGCGTGCCGCTGCAGTTCACCGACGTCGAAATCACCATCGGAGATGTTGTCGCCCGCGTACAGGCGGACCGCGGCGGCCTGGTGGACACCGAGGTGGACGTCCAGTTGTCGCCCGGCTGGCACACTGCGACACTGCAGGCCGAGGGTACCGAGCCGGCAGAAGCCCTGATCCACGTCATCGCCCCTGATGTGAAGTTCGGCATCGTGTCCGATATTGATGACACGGTGATGGTGACCGCACTGCCCCGTCCGTTCCTTGCCCTGTGGAACACTTTTGTCCTCAGCGAGCGGGCCCGCATGGCAACACCGGGGATGGCCGTGCTGCTGGACCGGCTGACCATCGAACACCCCGATGCCCCCGTCATTTATCTCTCCACCGGGCCGTGGAACGCTGCGCCTACCCTGGCCAGGTTCCTGGGCCGCAACATGTACCCGTCCGGCCCGCTGCTGCTGACGGACTGGGGCCTGACGCAGGACCGCTGGTTCCGCAGCGGACAGGACCACAAGCACCGCAACCTGGAACGGCTCAGCAAGGAGTTCCCGGACATGCGCTGGCTCCTCATTGGCGACAACGGCCAGCACGACGAAGCCATCTACTCCGGCTTCGCAGCCGAGAACCCGGACAAGGTGGCCGCCATCGCCATCCGCCAACTGTCCGTCAGCGAGTCGGTATTCGCCGGCGGCCACTCCGAAGACGGGGACCACACCGCGTCCAAGGTGCCATGGATCTACTCCCCCGATGGCGCAGGCATGGCCAAGCAGCTTGGCATGCTGGACCTGCTCTAGGATCCCGCTCCGCCTGAAACGCCTGGCCTATGCGGCGTCCTCCGGGATGACTGCCTGGGCGATCGCCGCACCGGCAGCCTGGAACAGGTCGCGCTCTTCGATGAGTTCCTGCAGCCAGAAGTAGGATGCCTTGGGCGTGCGCTCAAGGGTCTCGAAGTCCACGTGCAACAGCCCAAACGGCTGGTTGAAGCCTGCTGACCATTCAAAATTGTCCAGCAATGACCAGACGTAATAGCCACGCAGGTCCACGGACTCCGCTTCGCCGCCGGGTGCGGTTGCACGCAGCGCCGTCTCAAGATGGTCCGAGAGGTACTTCAGGCGCCGCTCGTCCGGGATGAACCGGGTGTTGGTGGATTTGTCCCGGACGATGATGTCCTCGAAGCTGGCGCCGCCCTCGGTGAGGATGACGGGCGGGAGGTTGGGGTACCGCTCGGCCATCTCCTTCAGGGCCACCCCGATGTACTCGGGCTTCACCGGCCAGCCATAGGACGTGATGTCCGCCTCGGGCCAGGTTTCCACGTGGAACGGCGCGCCGCCGTTGCCGGCCGCGCTCAGGTCGCTGCCCATGGCTTCGGCCATGCTGGCCGGAACTGCCCCGCCGCCGGGGCCCACGGCCACCTTGGTGGGCATGTAGTAGTTGAGCCCGTAGAAATCCAGCGGCTGGGAGATCAGCTGCATGTCCTCTTCCGGATGTTCGAACGAGGAGAAGAACTTCGCTGCCCTGACGAGGTCCGGATACTTTCCGGTGAGGACCGGATCCGCGTACAGCCGGTTCTGGGCGAGGTCCATGAGGCCGGCGCTGATCTTGTCCAGCGGGTTGATGGAATTGGGGACCATGGGTGAATACACGTTGGTCATCCCGATTTCGCCGGGGACCTTGGCAGCGCGCAGTGCCTGGACGGCGAGTCCGTGGCCCAGCAGCTGGTGGTGCACCGTGGGGAAGGCGCCCAGCATCAGCTCCTTGCCCGGGGAGTGCAAGCCCAGCGTGTAACCGTTGGTGGTGACGGTGGCCGGTTCGTTGATGGTGACCCACCGGGCAACCCGGTCCCCGAACTTCTCCGCGAGGATGGTGGCATACTCCCCCAGCCGGTAGGCGGTGTCACGGTTCATCCAGCCGTCTGCCTCGTCCAGGGCCAGCGGCGTGTCCCAGTGGTAGATGGTGGCCATTGGGGAGATCCCGTTGGCCAGCAGCTCGTCGAGGAGCCTGTCGTAGAAAGCCAGGCCGGCGCTGTTGGCGGGTCCGCGGCCGGTGGGCTGGATCCTGGGCCAGGCGAAGGAGAACCGGTACGAGTCCACTCCCAGTTGCTTCATGAGGGCAACGTCCTGAGGCATCCGGTGGTAGTGGTCCGTGGCCACCGCGGGGCTGTGGTCCTCCACGATCGTGCCAGGCTGGGCGGCAAAGACGTCCCAGCCTGCGGGACCGCGGCCGTCCTCGTCCAGGGCCCCCTCGATCTGGATGGCTGCGGTGGCGACGCCGAGCGTGAACCCCGGGGGAATGATTGCTGCGAGGTCCTTGGCGGAGATGTGCATCTGGCGGCCCTATGTGGTGATCGGCGGATAAGTACGTCTCAGGATGGCACAGCAAAGGCCCCCTGACGAGCAACTGCTGCGGCACCCGTCAGCGAGCCTGCCGGGGACGGCTACTGGGAGCCAAAGAGGAACTCCTTGGCATGGGCCACGGCCTTCCGGAACGCATCATTGCGCAGGGTGACCAGGTGTTCCGGTTCGCCGTCGGCAGGTTCAAGGTAGGCGGTGTAACCGGGCCTGAGGACCCAGATGTCACCCGCAGGCGGCAGGTAGAAAACGCCGAAGGACCGCTGCTGCCTTTCATCCAGGGTCCACACCGGCACCACCGCAAGGGCTGCGCCGGTTGACGGGTTGATCCACTGCGCCCGCGGTACCGGCTCCTCGTGGGCTTCAGGATCCAGGAAGGGCGCCGTTCCCTTGCCCCACCGCTGTTCAAAGCGCTCATGGAACGCCGGAATCAGGTGTGAATCGTAACGCCGCCACTCGCTCATGCGGCTCTCTCCCTCCTCGTCGTGTTTTGTGCTTCAGGTACTCCCCACCGCCTGGTGTCAGGCCCAGGGCCCGCTTTCCCAGCGCACGGGGGTGACCCGGATGATGTCTCCGGCGACTCCGCCGTTGCCGGGTACTTTCCGGACAGCGACGGGCCAGGCCGGGGCTGGGGACTGGCCTGCTGATAGAGCCCGCCGCCGGTCATAGGCCGCCCGCCGGGACGGGTCGCGCAGCACCGCATACGCGTCCATAATCCGGAGCAGCTCGTCGTCTGGCCCGCCGTGCCCGGAAGCCGCCGGGCCGACGTCAGGATGGTGGGCCCGCATGAGGCCGCGGTAGGCCCGCGCAATGTCGGGACGGCCGGCGTCGGGCGGCACGTTCAGGATGGCGTAGTAGTCGGGAGGACCGGCCGTCATCGCACACTCCTTGCAGCTTGTCGGTGCGGGTCAGGTGTTCGAGTCTTAATTCTTACGGCGCATCTTCTATGGTGGCTGATATAGATTTTTTATAGCACCCGTGAAAAACTGAGGCAAGACCGCACCGAGCACCTGGAGGAGCCCATGGCAAAACCGCAGGTCCCGGCTACACCGCGGCCCGGATCCACTGCGGTTTACGCCATTTCGGTAGCGGCCCGGTTGACCGGGACGGGCCAGCAGAACATCCGCCTTTATGAGACCAAGGGCCTGTTAACGCCGGCCCGGACCTCCGGCGGGACGCGGCAGTACAGCGAGGATGACATCGCGGTGCTGCTGCGGATTGGCGAGTTGCTGGAACAGGGCCTGAACCTTGCCGGGGTGGCTATGGTGTTGGAACTTGAAGCCGCGAACCTGAAGCTGCACAGCGCCCTGAAGCGCGCCCGGCAGCGGCCGTCGGGCTGACCAGCCTCAGTCGCGCGGGGTTTCCGCCTTAGACAGTTCCCCCGTGACCCGTTCGCCCGGGACCCTCGCTGTCCGCCAGGTATCCAGGGCGATCACGCCGGCCAGGATCACCAGCGAAAGCGAAAACGAGGCGAGGGTGTCGGTCAGCCAGTGGTAGCCCAGGTACAGCCTGCTCACCGACGCCAGAACGATTCCTACGCCGGCGCCAACGAACCCCAGCACGGCGGACCGGGTGTTCCTGCGGCGCGAAAAGATGAGGAAGGTGCCCACCAGCAGGAAGTCGCAGGCGCCCAGCACGTGGCCGGACGGGAAGGAAAAGGTGTGGTCGATGCCGAAGAGCATCTGGTCCACGGGCGGGCGGGACCGCTGGACGATGCGGAGGATGACCTGCGAGATGATGACGCCGCTGAGCATGGCCGACGCCAGGAGGATGGGGCGCCAGGCGTGCTTCGCCGCGAATCCCCACACCACGATGACCACCAGGACGATGATGGGCAGGGCGATGGGGCCGAAAACCACGGCGAGGAAGATCATGACGGCGGTGAGGGCGCCGGAGCGCTCCGTCAGCAGCCAGTCGCGGACCGGTTCGTCTGCCGCGGACAGGCCGTCCGCCTGCAACACGCTGATCAGCGTGGCGATGAACAATGCCAGGCCAACCACAGCCAGGATGACCGCTGCGCGGTAGAGGCCCCGCCGGTCCGCCGGTTCCAAAAAGCGTTCCTCCACCACGAACTTGTCGTGGAAAGTCCGCCAGCGTCCGTTGTTCCTGCCGGCCGCCGTGCGGGACGTTCCGGAGCCTGCTGTTTCGTGCTGTGCCACCCTGGTGTCCATCCTTGCCGCGTGGGCAGTGCCCAGTGAGTATTCATCCAGCGCATCTTCGACCGGAAGATTGCTTAGGTGAAGATTATCCCTGCTGCGCGGATTCCGCGTCCTGGTGATCGCGCCAGCTGTGCTCGGGCTCAAAGCCGAGGAGCCGCCGGGCCTTCCCGATGGAGAGCATGGTTTCGTGCTCGCCGAGTTCCTTGGTGACCTTGACGGCAGGGAAGACCTCCGCGGCGAGGCTGGCGCTGGACCGGCTCATCACGGTGTCCGCGTTGGCGATGATGAACGCTTCGAAGCCCGGTGTCCCGTTCTCCAGTGCTTTCACGACAGCCTGCGCGCCGTCTCGTCCGTCAATGTAGCCCCAGAGGTTCCACTTGCGGAGCATCGCGTCGGAGTCGAAGGACGGGAACCGCTCATAGTCTTCGACGTCCATGACGTTCGAGAAGCGCAGGCCCACGATGCTCAGGCCCGGATCCCAGCGCGTCATTTCCACGGCCATCTGCTCTTCCAGCTTTTTGACCAGGGAGTACGTACTTTCGGGCCGTGCCGGGTACTCCTCGTCCACGGGAATGTAGGGCGGGTCGACGTCGAACGGCAGCCCCAGCACCGTCTCGCTGGAGGCGTACACCACCTTCTTGATCCCGGCGCGGCGCGCGGCCTGGAAGACGTTGTAGGTGGAGAGCATGTTGTTCTCGAACGTGGCGGCGTCCGGCAGGATGCCCGGGGCCGGTATGGCGCCAAGGTGCACCACGGCGTCGAACCCGTCGTGGCGGTCATCCACCCCCAGCAGGGCGTCCAGCACCTGGCCGTAGTTGCGCAGGTCCACCACCAGGAGCCCGGGACTGCGTGTTCCCGCACGGTCCAGGGTCAGGACCTCGTGTCCGTCGTCCGTAAGGCGGCGGACCACATGCCGGCCAAGTTTTCCGTTTCCGCCGGTGACGGCAATCTTCATGGGGGTGTCCTTTTCTGTGAAGCAGTCAGGTGCGGGGATGGAACGAGGCCAGGAATTGCTCGACGGCGGCGATTGCCAGGGCGGTAATCTCGCCGGGATCTCCGGTGCCGTCCACGGACACCAGGAGTCCGCGGCCCGCATAGGCCGAGACTACTTCATGCGTTTCCGTATGGTAGAGCTCCAGCCTGCGGCGGAAGACCTCTTCGGTGTCATCCGAGCGGCCCTGCTCCTGTGCCCTCCGGTGCATGCGCTTTTCCAGTTCGGCATCGGGGGCCAGCAGTTCGATAACGGCATCCAGAGCCCTGCCCTGGGCGGCCAGCATGGTGTCCAGCTCCGCCACCTGGGGCGCTGTGCGGGGATAGCCGTCCAGCAGGAAACCGGAACGGAGGTCCGTGCCCTGCAGCCGGTCCCTGACGAGTGCATTGGTGAGATGGTCCGGAACGAAACTGCCGCCGTCGAGGTATCCCGCGGCCTGGCGGCCCAGCTCCGTTTCCCTGTTCACGTTGCTGCGGAAAATATCCCCCGTGGAGACGGCCGGAATCTTAAAGTGGCGGGCAAGGTGTTCCGCCTGCGTCCCTTTGCCCGAACCCGGCGGACCGATGATGAGCAGTCTGGTCATTTTCGCGTCCCTCCGGCGAAGTGTCCGTTGGCGTCCGGTTGCCACCGCAGCCGCGGCGACCGCTTCATTCTGCCGGGAACACCCCGCGTTCGCCAGTGGTGGAGGCGCGGAAACATGACACTTTCGCCTGCAAAGCCATGTATATACTTCTGAATATCGGTTTAGCAGCAGGCCGTTGGAAAGTTCGTCGATCCAGCGACCTGAAACCCTTCCGGCTTGCCGCCGGCCGGTGTCCATGTCGCCTGGCTCGTTTTGACCTGAGCGAATGGCACCAGAGAATCGTGGCCAGCGAGTCAACAGCTAAAACCGATACATCCATCACTGAACACCTGCACGAGCTGGTCCTCAGCAGCTCCGACGTCGAGGACTTCCTCAACGAGCTGGCGCAGGTGTCTGCCCGCAATCTTTCCGAACCCGGCGACGAAATCCTGTGCGCCATCACGCTGCTGCGGCAGCGCAAGGCCGCCACAGTGGCCAGCAGCAGCCCGGAGGCCGCGTCGCTCGGCCTCCTCGAGCACCAGTACCCTGAGACGCCCAGCCTGACGGCGTCCATGGAGAAGGTGACCGTGCACGTGCCGGACCTGGAAAAGGACGGCAGCTGGCCGGAGTACGCCGGGGCCGTCCTGGGCCAGGGCATCCGTTCCGTGCTTGCACTCCCGTTCCGGCTGGAGGGCGAAACCAAGGCCGCCCTGCTCCTGTATTCGCGGCGGCCGCACCGTTTCGAAGGACGGGCGCGCAAGTTCGCCGAGGACTTCGTTGGCCAGACCTCGCTGGCCCTTCGCCTGGCAGTGCGCTTTGCCCACTACAGCGAGACGGCAGCGAACCTGCGCGCCACCCTTGAATCCCGGACCGTGATCGATATGGCGGTGGGCATCATCATGGCGCAGAACCGGTGCAGCCAGCAGGACGCCTTCGATATCCTGAAGACCGCCTCCAGCACCCGCAACTCCAAGCTCCACGAAGTGGCCAGCGCGGTGGTTAACTCCCTTGGCCAGGGGCCGGCGAGGACACACTACGACGGCTAGCTCCGCCACGCTAGACTGATGCCATCTTTTGGCCTGGGGGGCTTCGATGGAACAACAACGTGTCTGCCTTGTGGTGGAGGACAACGACGATATCCGCGGTCTCATCACCGTGGTCCTGACGCGCGCCGGATTCGAGGTGCGGGCGGTGGCAAGCGGTGCAGAGGGCATCGCCGCCGCGGCTGATCCGGCCGTTTCCCTGGTGACGCTGGACCTCGGGCTGCCGGACATGGACGGCCACGTGGTGGCGCGCGCAGTCCGGGCACTGAGCAAGGCGCCGCTGCTGTTCCTGACCGCCCGCTCCGAAGAGGACGACGTCCTGGCCGGCATGGCCTCGGGTGCCGCCGCGTACCTCACCAAGCCCTTCCACCCCAAGGAACTCAAGGACCTGGCCAACCGGCTTTGCCCCGCCCCAGTTGCCACGGATTCCGCACCTTCCCCAGCTCCCCACGTTTCACAGGCCAATCACATCAACGGCAAATCCTTCTGCTAACTTGCCTCCGTAGAAATGGGGCATGACATCCCAACAGACTCCCAAACGTAAACCAGGCCGCGTCAGGCGGGCCGTCATCGCCGGGGCCGTAGCCCTCACCCTGTCCGCCGGCGGCGCCACCGCCTGGGCGCTGGACCGGTTCGTGGTCCAGCATGTTGAGATCTCGGACGTCTCCGCATACCAAGCCAGCCAGGCCGGGACTGCCCAAAGCAGCACTGCCCAGTCCGGTACCACCACGGCGGCCGGCGACGGATCAGGCACCGCAGCGGTCACCACGGACACGTCCTACACGTCGGATTCGTCCAACATCAGCATCTCAACGGTGACCACCGGCAGCGGCGACAGCACCGTCACGTACTACGTTGCCGATGTCGTGCTCGATGACGCCACCACGCTGCAGTCCGCCTTCGCCAACGACAGCTTCGGCGAGAACATCACCGAAACCACCTCCGCCATCGCCGAGGCGAACAATGCCATCTTCGCCATTAACGGCGACTACTACGGATTCCGCGACACCGGCATCGTGATCCGCAACGGCGTGGTGTTCCGCGACGAAGGCGCCCGCCAGGGCCTTGCCTTCTATCGCGACGGCACGGTCAAGGTCTACGACGAAACCACCACCACCGCCGAACAGTTACTGGCGGACGGCGTCTGGAACACCCTCTCCTTCGGCCCGTCCCTCCTGGACAACGGTGAGGTCGCTTCCGGCATCGAGGACGTGGAGGTGGACACCAACTTCGGCAACCACTCCATCCAGGGCGAGCAGCCGCGCACCGCCGTCGGCATCATCGATGAAAACCACCTGGTGTTCGTCGTCGTGGACGGCCGCAGCCCGGGCTACAGCGCCGGCGTCACCATGACCGGCCTGGCCGAAATCATGCAGGGCCTGGGTGCCACCACCGCGTACAACATCGACGGCGGCGGCTCGTCCACCATGTACTTCAACGGCGGGCTGGTCAACAACCCGCTGGGCGAGAACAAGGAACGCGGCACCTCCGACATCCTCTACATCGCCGGGTAGGCGGCCATGATCATCCTTATCCCGGCCTACGAACCGGACCACCACCATTTGCCAGCCCTGATCCGCCGGATCCGCGCCGCCGAGCCGTGGACCGCCGTCGTGGTGGTTGATGACGGCAGCGGCCCCGCCTACAAGGACGTGTTCGACGACGTCAGGGCGCTGGGGTGCCACGTCCTCAGTTACGCACGCAACAGGGGGAAAGGTTTCGCCCTGAAGGCCGGCTTCGGCTTCATCGCGGACAACCTGCCCGGCCATGACGTGGTGTGTGCCGACAGCGACGGCCAGCACACCGTGACGGACATCCTCCGGGTAGCCGGCAAGGTCCACGGAAACAGCGGTGACCAGCGGGGCGCGGCCACCATGGTGCTGGGCAGCAGAAGCTTCAGCGGCAATGTGCCTGCCCGCAGCCGCCTCGGCAACACGGCCACCCGTGCGCTGTTCACCCTGGCCACCGGCGAGCGCATCCCGGACACCCAGACCGGGCTCCGCGGCTACCCGGCCGCCATGCTCCCGTGGCTCCGGTCCGTCCGCGGCGACCGGTATGAGTACGAGCTGAACCTCTTGCTGGAGGCGAAGAATGCCGGCTACTCCATTCAGTCGCTGGAGATCGCCACGGTGTACCTGGACCACAATTCCAGTTCCCATTTCCGTCCGGTGGCAGACTCCGTGCGCATCTATGCCCCGCTCCTGAAATTCCTTGGCTCGTCCTTCGCGGCGTTCCTGGTGGACACCACGGTGTTCCTGCTGCTCACGGTGCTGGTGGATTCGCTGCTACTGGCCGTGCTGGGGGCCCGGGCCGTGAGCTCCGCGGTGAACTTCCTGGTGAACCGGCATGTGGTGTTCGAACACGGCAGGCAACGCCCGGCCCGTTCCGCGGGGTTCCGCTATTTCAGCCTGGTGGCTGTGCTCCTCACGGCCAACGTTGCGCTGATCTGGGCGCTCGAAGCGATCGCCGTACCTGCCCTGGCGGCCAAGATCCTGGCCGAAATCATGCTGCTCGCCATCAGTTTCTCGGTGCAGCAGCGCTGGCTCTTCGCCCGGAAACAAGACCGGCCGCCCGCCGCAAAACCAGCACGGGAAAAGGCCGGGAATGGTGCCGGCAAACCGCCATCAGAAGCTCATATATCCGGCTAGGTTCCGTCACAGCACCTGCACAGTATCGCCGGGGATCGTAAGAAACAGCCCACCGAAAACATTCCGGAGAATCCCATGAACCTCATTTTCATCCTCGCCGACCTGGCAGCCATCAGCATCCTCACCTTCGCCCTCTACCTTCGCCGCCACCGCCGGCGCGACCTGGTGGTCTCCTACCTCGGCATGAACGTGGGGGTCCTGGCCGTCGCCACCGCACTGTCCGGTTCCGCTGCAGGCCTGGGACTGGGGCTCGGACTGTTCGGCGTCCTGTCCATCATCAGGCTCCGCTCCACCGAACTGGCCCAGCACGAGGTGGCCTACTACTTCTCGGCACTGGCGTTGGGCCTGATCGCCGGGCTCGGCATCGAGCCGCTCTGGCTGACCGTTTCGCTGATGGCCCTGATCCTGCTGGTGATGTTCGTGGGCGACCACCCCAAGGTCCTGCCGGCGCACCGGCACCAGACCGTCATCCTGGACCGGGCCATTGCCGAGGACGGCGAGCTGTATGCACGGCTTGAGGAAGTGCTGCACGGCAAGGTCCACTCCGCCACCATCCAGCAGCTGGACCTGGTCAATGACAAGACCATCGTGGACGTCCGCTACGCCTACTCCCCCGCCGCCTACGCCGCCCCCTCCGTCCCGGGAACCCTCGCGGGACTTACGACGACGGCGCCGGCCACAGCGGGCGGCATCCCCGCCGCTGAGTACATCCCCAGCCCGGAGCAGCTGCCCGGCCACATCCAGGCAGGCGTGCGATGAACCCGGCGGGCGCCGCCGTCGGGAATCTCCATCTCTTCCCCTCCGTGGGACTGGATGAACTGAACGCGGAGGCCGCACTCCAGACCCGCGTGGACCGGAAGTACGTGCTGGCCACCGGAACCGCGCGGCAGCTGCTGGCCACCTTCGGCACGGACATGCGGGTCCTGGAAATGGACGGAGCCCGCAGCTTCGCCTACGACTCCGTCTACTTCGACACCGCCGCCCTGGACAGCTACCTGCTGGCAGCCCACGGCCGGCGCCGCCGCTACAAGATCCGCACGCGGACCTACGTGGACAGCGCCATCAGCTTCCTGGAGGTCAAGACCGAAGGCGCCCGGGAAGCCACCGTCAAGGAACGCATTCCATACCGGTTGGAGGACCGTTCGCGGCTGACGGCGGAAGGGCTGGACTACGTCCGGGAAACCCTGGCCGCCGCCGTGGGGTCAGTCCCCGCCGGCCCCCTGGAACCTGTTCTCGAGACCCGCTACCACCGCACCACCTTCTACCTCCAGGAGTCAGGCAGCCGCGCCACCATCGATACCGGCGTGACATGGCAGAGGCCTGGCCGGGAACCGTGGGTCCTGGACAACGCCGTCATCCTCGAAACCAAGTCCGGCTCCACCGCCGGGCCGCTGGACCGGCACCTGTGGGCGGCCGGCGTCAGGCCGTCCCGGATCTCCAAGTTCGCTACGGGGATGGCCGCCCTTCGGCCCGAGCTTCCAGCCAACCGCTGGAACCGCACGCTGTCCCGCAGCCTCCCCCTCCGCCCAGCCGCCTAATTACCTCCTGACCACCCGCTCCCCCACCCAAGGACACTCCATGAAAAGCCTCCGCACTTACCTTTCCGTCGCCGCCATGGCAGCCGCCATCGGCCTGGCCGGCTGCTCCGTAGCCGGCACGTCACCCACCGGCATCACCGGCACATCCGGCACCGGTTCCTCCACTTCTTCCAGTTCCACCGGGACGGGCACCACAACAGCCGTTTCGCTGGACACGCTTGCCCAGGACACGCATTACGACGGCGACGACCTCACCTGGGATGCAGCCTCCGAGGTAGCCGTGACCCTCGCGGACGGCTCCAGTTCCGTGGCCTCCGGGTCCTCATCCGGCGTATCGGTAGAGGGCGATACGGTCACCATCAGCGCCGCGGGCACCTACCGCCTCAGCGGGTCGCTCACCGACGGCAGGATCGTGGTGGCCGCCGGCGAGGAGGACACCGTATGCATCATCCTGGACGGTGCCACCCTGGCCAACTCCACGGGATCTCCCTTTGTGGTGGAAAGCGCGGACGAGGCCATCGTCTACCTCGCGGAGGGCACCAACAACTCGATCAGCGACGCTTCCACCTACGCCGACCAGGGAACGGACGCCCCCAACGCCGCCCTCTACTCCAAGGCGGACCTCACTATCGCCGGCCCGGGTACCCTGGCCGTGGACGGCAACTACAACGACGGCATCTCCAGCAAGGACGGGCTGGTCCTGGCCGGCGGCACCGTCACTGTGGACGCGGCAGACGACGGCATTGTGGGCAAGGACTACGCCGTGCTGCTGGACGGTGCCTACCAGGTCACCGCGGCAGACGACGGCTTCAAGTCCGACAACGAGGAGGACGAGGGCCGCGGGTGGGTGCTCATCAATGGCGGCACCCTGGCCGTGACGGCCGGCGATGACGGGGTGAAGGCCTTCAACACCCTCACCATCGCCGCCGGCGACACCACCGTCAAGGAATCCGAGGAGGGCCTGGAGGCTCAGCACATCGTGGTCTCCGGCGGCACCGCCAATGTCACTTCCAACGACGACGGCGTGAACGCGTCCGGCGGCAGCAGCACGGCTTCCTCCGGTGCAGGAGCAGGCGGCGGCATGGGCGGCGGCAGCATGGAGGTGGGTGATTACACCGTGGACATCAGCGGCGGCCTGCTGACCATCAATGCGCAGGGTGACGGCCTCGATTCCAACGGCAACGCCACCATTTCCGGTGGCACCGTGGTGGTCAACGGCCCCACGAACGACGGCAACGGTGCCCTGGACGTCAACGGCGAACTCGCCGTGAGCGGAGGAACTGTTGCCGCTGCCGGCAGCGCGGGCATGGCAGTTACGCCCGCGGAGTCCTCCACCCAGTCCGGGGTGCAGGTGACACTCGGCTCGTCCGTTCCGGCCGGTACCGTCATCCAGATCGCCGACTCCTCCGGAACCGTGGTGGCAGCGTTTGTCACCACCAAGGCCGCTGCCTCGCTGGTCTTCTCCTCGGCGGCGATCACCGCAGGGGCCAAGTACACCGTCTACACCGGGGGCACGGCAACGGTGAGTGCGGGCCTGGGTGGGGGTTCGCTCGACGGCGCCACGCAGGTGGACACCGTCACCGCCGGCGAATACACGGCGGAGCAGGGCCCCGGCGGCGGAGGAGGCGGCTTCCACCGGTAGCTCCGGCCCGCTTCCCCACTCTCCACCGTGGTTGCCCTATCAGGATTGGTTCCTAAAACCCGGGTTTAGGGACGTTATCTGATGGGGCATCCTGTTCTGCTCACTTCCGACGACGACGGCAGCCGGCCGCCGTCGTCGGAAGTATTGGTGCGCTACTTGGCCAGGAAGCCGAGCAGGGCCTCGTTGACCTCGGCGGCGTGGGTCAGGAGCAGGCCGTGCGGGGCCCCCTCGATTTCCACGTACTCCGCTTCCGGCAGGGCCTTGGCGAACAGCCGCCCGGTGGAGTCGATGGGCAGGATGTTGTCCGCGGTGCCATGCACAATCAGCGCAGGAACATCGATCTTGGGGATGTCCTGGCGGAAGTCCGTGATCCAGGTGGCCTGCGCGGCCACGGAGGCGGTGGCACCGGAGCCTGCGGCCACGTTCCAGCTGGCTGTGACGGCCTCCTGGCTGAGGCGGGGCGTCCCCAGGAAGGTGTCCGAGTTGTAGAAGTTCTTGAAGAACTCGGTGAAGAACGCATACCGGTCGGCGGTGACGGCTTCCTTCAGCCCGTCGAAAACCTCCTGCGGCACACCGCCGGGGTTGTCGTCGGTCTTGAGCAGGAAGGGCTCCAGGGATCCCAGGAAGGCAGCCTTGGCAACGCGTCCGGAACCGTAAGTGCCAAGGTAGCGTGCCACCTCGCCCGTGCCCATGGAGAATCCCACAAGGACGGTGTTGCTGAGGTCCAGCGTGGTCAGCAGGGTATTGAGGTCCGCGGCGAAGGTGTCGTAGTCGTAGCCTTCGGTGGTTTTGCTGGACTTCCCGAAGCCGCGCCGGTCGTAGGTGATCACACGGTAGCCGGCAGCCAGGAGGGCCGTGGCCTGCCGTTCCCAGGACGCCCCGTCCAGCGGGTAGCCGTGGATCAGCACCACCGGCTGGCCGGAGCCGTGGTCCTCGTAGTAGAGCTCGATGTCGGTGCTGTTCTCAGTTCCAACGGTGATGAAAGCCATCGCGGCGAATTCCTTTCGAGACTGATCGGAGCAGGCAGGCGGCATGCCAATACCCGCGCAGTCCCTACTCTAGGACCGCCCCGGCCGTTCTCCTGCAGCCTCGGACTCCCGGTCCGTCTATTGGGATGGCTGCGGCAGCTCGCAGGTGATCTGCGGGTTGACGCCCATGTAGTTCAGTGGCCCCGCAACGATGGTTACGGCGACGGTGCCTGCTTCTGCGCAGGACCCGGGCGCCCCGCCGAAATAGCCCCGCTGCCAGGCGGCCACGCCGCCGATGATGAGCCAGATGACGATGAGGGCTCCCACGAATTTCATCTTTCCTCCAAAGGCCGCGCAGCTGTGGGATCCATTATGCGCGCCGCCGAGGGCGTGAAGGGAAAAGCACCCCCGGTCCCGGCATGTCCCGGAACCGGAGGTGCTGTTACTGCATTGGACTGCCCGTCCTGCGTCAGGCCTTGGCGGTCTTGCCGGGCAGCGCCAGCTTGAAGATCTTGCCCCAGGTGGAGCCAACCTGCTTCAGCAGCGGACCGGTGGTGTACTTGAGGCCGTACCGCTGGCAGATCTCACGGACCTTGGGCGCAACTTCGGCATACCGGTTGGAGGGCAGGTCCGGGAAAAGGTGGTGCTCGATCTGGTGCGAGAGGTTGCCGGTCATGATGTGCATGAACTTTGAGCCGGAAATGTTGGCGGAGCCGATCATCTGCCGGATGTACCAGTCTCCGCGGGTTTCACCTTCCGCCATTTCCTCCGTAAAGGTATCCGTGCCCTCAGGGAAGTGGCCACAGAAGATCACGGCGTGGGCCCAGACGTTGCGCACGGCGTTGGCGGTCAGGGTTCCGTAGAGCGCCTGCTTTCCGGAGCCAGTCAGCATGGCAACGGCGGGAGTTGCGGCGTAGTCCTTGGTGAACTGCGTGACCACCTTCTTGCCCAGGGCCTTGAGGTCCTTGAGCAGCGCTTCCTTGGACTTCTTGCCTTCCCTGAACTCCGTCAGTTCGAGGTCGTAGATGGCGATGCCCCACTCGAAGAGAGGCGCCAGGATGGCGTTGTACAGCGGGTTGCCAAGGTTCATCGGCTTCCACGGCTGCTGTTCATCCATCCGCAGGAGGTTGTATCCGACGTCGTTGTCCTTGCCCACCACGTTGGTCCAGCGGTGGTGCAGGTCATTGTGGGTGTGCTGCCACGAACGCGAGGGGGTGACAAAGTCCCACTCCCAGGTGGTGGAGTGGATGTCCGGGTCCCGCATCCAGTCCCACTGGCCGTGCAGGACGTTGTGCCCGATCTCCATGTTTTCCAGGATCTTGGCCAGGCTCAGCAGGGTGGTGCCGGTGACCCAGGCAGCCTTGTTCTTGCCAACCAGAAGGGCGGCACGGCCGGAAATTTCCAGGCCACGCTGGACCTTGATCATCCGGCGGATGTAGGCGGCGTCTTCGGCGCCACGCTTCGCCAGGATCTCGTCACGGATGGCGTCAAGCTCGCGGCCCAGCTCGGCCACCTGCTCGTCCGTCAGGTGTGCGGCCGCTGGCGGCCGTACGGTGGGGCTGCCGGACTCGGCAAGCTTGCCGGGGCGCGTCCTTGAGCTGCCGGCGTTTGCCCCTCCGGTGGAAGCGGCCTTAGTGGGTGAGATGACAGACATTATTCTGCTCCTCAGAGTTCGAGGTTGACGGGTCCGGCGGCTGCCGAGACACACGTTTGGATCAGTTGGCCGGGATCGCCATGGATTTCCCCGGTTCGGAGGTCGCGCACCTGGCCGGCCAGGAGCGGAGTGAGGCAGCTGTGGCAGATGCCCATCCGGCAGCCGCTGGGCATCAGCACCCCGGCGTCCTCTCCGACGTCCAGGATGGGGGTGTCGCCGTCGGCCTCCACCTCGCGGTCCGAGGCTTCGAAGGTGACCAGGCCGCCGTCGTGCCCCACACCGGCGGCAAAGGTGGTGTTGAACCGTTCGATCATGAGGTTGCCCGCGCTGCCGGCCACCGCAATGTCGGTCCCGGGCGCGGCGGTGGTGAGGGCGGCGCGGTTCCAGAGGGCTTCGGCGTCGTCCAGGAAGCTGTCCGGGCCGCAGGCGTAGGCGGCGCGTTCCTTCCAGTCGGGACAGATCTCATCCAGCTGGCTGGTGCTGGAAAAGTCCATCCGGCCCTGCTCCCCGGTGAACCAGTGCGCCAGGCGGAAGTTGGGGAACTGGTCCGCAAGTTCAGCAAGTTCCTCGCGGAACAGGCTGTCGCCGGGCGTGCGGGCGGAATGGACAAGTACGACGTCGGCATCCGGGCGGCGCGGCACCAGCGTACGGATCATGGACATCACCGGAGTGATGCCACTGCCGGCGGTGACCATCAGCAGCGGCCTGGGGTGCTCGGGCAGGACAAAATCGCCCTGCGGCGGGGCGAGGAACAGGACATCACCGGGGCGCGTGGTGCGCACCAGGGTGCCGGACACCGCGCCGACGTCCGTCACGGTAATGGCGGGATCCTTGCCGGCGGCGGCACTGAGTGAGTACGAGCGCCAGTGCCGCACGCCGTCCAGCTCGACGCCGATGCGGGCCCACTGGCCGGCAAGGTGCGACTGCCAGCCCCGCCCCGGGCGGAAGAAGATGGTGGCCGACTGGGCGGTTTCCTGGACGACCCGGGTGACGACGCCGCGGAGCTGCCGGGCGGAAAAGACCGGGTTGAAGAGCGCGAGGATGTCCTCGGGAGCCAAGGGCGTGGTGAGAACCGAAGCCGCTTGGGCCAGCTGTCGTAGCCTGATCATGCAGTTAAGCCTAGGGCGGCGCGAGCCATATTTCTCTCTCTCCGTCATATGACCGTCCTGCAGCCATACTGGTTGGGGCGCTAAGCCCCCAAGCCGCACCTTAAGAGTAACGGCTGGGTCACGGAGATGGTTCCCGCCCGGTCACCGGCTGGACGGATTCCAGCCCAGGGACGGCGCGATGTGGCGGGCCACGTTCCCCAGGAGTTTCGCGTTGAACTCGACTCCGAGTTGGTTCGGGACCGTCAGGAGCAGCGTGTCAGCGGCCTGGACAGCGGTATCCGCAGCCAGTTCCTCCGCGAGCCGGTCGGGCTCGCCCACATAGCTTTTTCCGAACCGCGCCGTGAGCCCATCAATGATGCCCACCTGGTCCCGGCCGTCGCGGAGGGCGCTGCCGGCGAAGTAGCGGCGGTCCTCGTCGTCCGCGATGGGCAGCACGCTGCGGCTGACCGAGATCCTCGGCTGATAGGAGTGGCCGGCTGCCTGCCAGGTATCCCGGAACAGCTGGATCTGTTCCGCCTGGAGTTCATGGAAAGGCACGCCGGTGTCCTCCGTGAGCAGGGTGGAACTCATCAGGTTCATTCCGAGCTCCGCCGCCCAGACAGCCGTTTTGCGGGTGCCGGCTCCCCACCAAATCCGCTGCGCCAGGCCGGGCGACTGCGGTTGCACGGGCAGGAGGCCCGTGGCACCACCGGCATACCGGGGGTCGGCTTCCGCCACTCCAGCCCCGGTGATTGCCTTGCGGAAGAGCTCGGTGTGGCGGCGTGCCATATCGGCGTCGGATTCGCCGTCCCGGGGCACATAGCCGAAAGCTGACGCGCCTTGCCGGGCCGGCTCGGGTGAGCCACGACTGATCCCGAGCTGGAGCCTGCCGCCGCTGATCAGGTCAGTGGCTGCAGCTTCCTCCGCCATGTAGAGCGGGTTCTCGTAACGCATGTCAATAACACCGGTACCGATTTCGATCCGGCGGGTGCGTGCTGCGATAGCTGCAAGGAGCGGAAACGGCGAGGCCTGTTGGCGGGCGAAATGGTGTACCCGGAAGAACGCACCGTCCACACCGAGTTCCTCGGCAGCTACGGCTAATTCGATGCCCTGCACCAGCGCCTCGCCCGCTGTCCTGGTGCGGGAACCCTGGCCGGGTCCCCAGTGGCCGAATGAAAGGAATCCTATGCGCTCCATACCTGCCCCAACCGCCGGCCGCCCGGTGGCATTCCCGCGTTGCCGGCGTTCCCGGCTGGCATGATGGCCGGGTGGGTATCCCGGAAGAAACCGTCAGCGTCCTCAAGACCATCGTGCTGTTCGTGCTGGCCGCGGCGGCAGAAATCGGCGGGGCCTGGCTGGTGTGGCAGGCGGTCAGGGAAGGCAAGGACTGGTGGTGGGCCGGACTTGGCGTGATTGCCCTGGGTGCCTACGGATTCGTGGCCACCCTCCAGCCGGACGCCCACTTCGGCCGGATCCTGGCGGCCTACGGCGGGGTGTTCGTTGCCGGATCCCTCGCATGGGGAATGATTTTCGACGGTTTCCGGCCCGACCGGTGGGACGTGGCCGGCTCGGTCATCTGCCTGCTGGGGGTGGCAGTAATCATGTTTGCCCCGCGAAGCGCAGGCTAAACAGCAGTATTTGCGGCCATGGGGCAGAATTTCCCCTGTGGAGCACGTGGACTACTGCATCATCGGCGGCGGGATCGTTGGCCTGGCCACCGCCTACCAGCTGCTGCGCAGGGAACCCGATGCGTCCCTGGTCCTGCTGGAAGCGGCGGATACCCTTGCCGCGCACCAGACCGGGCACAACAGCGGCGTCATCCATTCGGGAATCTACTATGCGCCCGGAAGCCTGAAGGCCAGATTCAGCAAAGCCGGCGCCCGGCAGACAAAGGAGTTCTGCCAGGAGCACGGCATTCCTTACCGCGAGCCCGGGAAGCTGCTGGTGGCCACCACTCCGCTGGAGCTGGAGCGGCTGACGCAGCTCGAGGAACGGGCAGCGGTCCACGAACTGGACTATGAACGGCTGGACCGGAAGGAACTCCTCCGGCGTGAGCCCAATGTCACCGGGCTCGGTGCCCTGTTCATTCCCAGCACCGGCATCGTGGACTACCCGGCGGTGGCCCGGAAGCTCGCACAACTGGTGGAAAGGGCGGGCGGGCAGGTATATACCAAGGCCCGGGTCACCACCATTTCCGAACACACGGACCGGGTGGACGTTCGCACCGAGACCGGGGCGTACTCGTGCCGGCAGCTTGTGGCCTGCGCCGGGCTGCAGTCGGACCGGCTCGCAGAGGCTGCAGGGGTGGACATCGACGTCCAGATCATCCCCTTCCGCGGAGAGTACTTTGAGCTTCCTGCCGAGAAGTCCGGCTACGTCCGGCATCTCATTTACCCCGTCCCCGATCCTGCCCTGCCATTCCTCGGCGTCCACCTCACCCCCACGGTGCAGGGGACCATCACCGTGGGCCCCAACGCTGTGCTGGGAATGGCCAGGGAGGGCTACCCCAAGTTCTCGGTGGATTACCGCGATGTGGCCCGTTACGCGAAGTTCCCAGGGCTGTGGCACGTGGCCCGCGCCAACGCCCTGACTGCTGTCCGGGAGGTCCGCAATTCCCTGTTCAAGGGCAGCTACCTGCAGGAATGCCGGAAGTACGCTCCCGGATTGGCCAAGGCAGACCTGCTGCCGTACGAGGCGGGGATCAGGGCGCAGGCGGTACGCCGGGACGGCACGCTCATTCACGATTTCCTGCTTGCTGAGACCGGCCGGATGATCCACGTCCTCAACGCCCCGTCCCCGGCAGCGACGGCGGCCCTGCCCATCGGCGAACACCTCGCGTCACGGGCGGCTCTGCGGAGATCCGCGTAGGCAACAGCGTGTCGGGAAGCGTCTTGGGGCAGGGCGTTACGGCGCCGGCAGCCTGCCGGGTCCGCCGTTGGCGGGCCGGGGCGCGGACAGCGGCGCGGCTAAACTGGCACCGTGACCAACAGCCAGCAAGCACCCGGAGACGGCGCACCGCCGTCGCGCGGCAAGATCGCCGAACGGCTGCTGCCCGGCGGCGAGGAGCCGGACCCCAGGTTCACCCTCGCCAACGAACGGACGTTCCTCGCCTGGATCCGGACCTCCCTGGCCCTGCTGGCCGGCGGCATCGCCATCGAGGCGTTCACCTCGGACCTGTTCCTGGAACCTGTCCGCAAGGGCCTGGCCATCGTGCTGCTCCTGCTGGGCATGCTGCTCAGCGCCGGGGCCGCGCTGAGATGGCTCCGCGTGGAACGCAGCATGCGGCACAAGGCGCCCCTCCCCCTGCCGCTCATTGTGCCCCTCCTGGCAGGGGCAGGCGCGGTGGCGGCCGCCGTCGTCCTCGTTTTCGTCCTCTGGCGCTGACGCCGGTGGCGCCATCCCTTCCAGCTGGAGATACGCACGGTGATCCCGGCCTGCAGCCGGAACGCACCTCGCTGGCCTGGGGCAGAACCATGCTGGCCCTGGTGACGGCGAGTGCGCTTTTCCTGCGATGGCTTCCCAACCACGGGCTGCCCATCCTGCTGCTTTTCACGGTCTCCGCCGGGGCTGCCCTGGCCATCTACCTCACGCAGCGCAGGCGGTACAGCGCCAGGTCGCACGGCGTCGCCCGGGAACACGTGGACGCCGACATCACCGCCGTGCTGTGGACAGCCTTCGCCGGTATCGCCCTGGGAGCCCTGGGGATCGGCGTGGTGCTCGCCGGGTAGTGCGCGGTAAGCCGCCGGCTAGAACATGGGCAGGACGAAACCTGCCAGCAGTGCCACGGAACCAATGGCCGTCAGGACACGCCCCAGCACCGAGGCTGTCCCCCCGGCTTCCTCGGGCGGAGTGATCTGCCACTGCGTGGGGCGCTTGGGATGGTAGTAGATGGGCAGGGTCTCGCCCACTGCCAGGTCCCTGATGTCGTGGGGCGACATGGGGGCATTGTGCACCTGGTGCTTTCGGTCCAGCCACCTGAACCCCACGCCCGTCTTGTCCGAGTACACCACGGCCTCAGCCACATCCCAGGGATGCACAAAGCGGCGCTGAAAGCCCACGTAGAAGAGCAGCAGCAAGCCAACGGGCAGGCACATCCAGGTCAGCATTTCCAGGATTGGTCCTGCCATATCCAGCACATCGGGCATGACTTTGATGGTACCGCCCGAGGGCTGGTGGCATCAGCACAGACTACGTACGCTGGGGAGACCGGCCCGGGACGAAGGGGAAACCATGAACGACGAAGACATCCTGACACGCATCCAGGCGCTCGTGGATGAGGAGCATTCACTTCGGGAGGGGCCCGGGGACGGCCAGGCGCCGGACCACGCGAGGCTCCGGCAGGTGGAGATCAGCCTGGACCAGTGCTGGGACCTGCTGCGGCAGCGCCGGGCGAAAAAAGATTCCGGCGAGAATCCCGACGACGCCGAGACGCGCCCCGTCAGCGAGGTTGAGGGCTACAAGCAGTAGCCGCCCACCTGTCCGGCCCTAGCCGATGGGTTCGGGCATCTGCTCCACCACGTAGCCGGCCTCGACGCTCAGGCCAGTGACGGGGTCAGCCATCTCCACCTTCCAGCTGCGGGCAAACTGGTCCACGCCGCTGGTCATGGCAACGGTGCCGGAGATCAGGACCGTGCCCGGCGCGTTCAGGCCGCGCTCCGTGAGGACGCCCAGCCAGTAGTCCGGCGTCAGGAGTGCCTCCAGCGAGCTGTCCTGGATGAGCGTGTCAGCGTCCTCCCCCTTACCCACCCAGCCCTTCAGCGAGATCCGGTCCAGATGGTCGCGGACATCATCGAGCCACCAGGCTTTACGCCCCAGGACATCGGGGCTTGCATTCTTGCTCCAGGCGACGCCGTGAACCTCCAGTTCACGGTCGGTGTGGTCGCACGCCACCGTCAGGAGGACGCCTTCGTCGGTGATGACCAAGGCCCACTCAGCTTCGCCTGAGGTCCTGGCGTGCTGCACCCGAACTTCCGAAACCTGCTGCGCGAGGTACGGGGAAACCGGGTAGAGCGCCGGCGTCGTGGTGGGACCCGGCACCCCAAGCTCGGCCAACTCTGCAATGTGTGCCTGCACTTCGTCCTGCTCGCGCCCGGCGTACCCGGCGTTGAGCAGGTGATTGACCTGCACATCCGTGGTGGCGCCGTCGGGAAGTTCAAAGCTGAGAACCGTCATGGTGGGTCCGTCCTATTCGGGGGCAAAAGAAAAATTAACAAACCGGAAACCGGAAACAGTCGCGGATGTACATCCAGTATGCGTAATGTATACATTACATCACAGCGTGACAGGCGTCACCGTTGAAACCCATGGAGGACACCATGAGCAATCCCCAACAGGCTCCGGACGCAGCGTCGCATCCGCAGAAGCCCATCCACCCCAAAGGCCTGTACAAGGCCTTCGCCGCGAGCCTGACCGGAACCGCCCTTGAGTGGTACGACTTCGCCGTGTACTCTGCCGCGGCCGCCGTCGTTTTTCCCATCGTCTTCTTCCCCTCGTCTGATCCCTTGACCGGCACCATCCTGGCGTTCTCCACTTACGCAGTGGGCTACGTTTCACGCCCGGTGGGAGGCATCGTCTTCGGCCGGCTGGGTGACCGGATCGGGCGCAAGAAGGTCCTGGTCGCTACCCTGATGATCATCGGCGTGGCCACCGTGCTGATCGGCATCCTTCCGGGCTACGGCAGCATTGGCATTGCGGCACCCATCATCCTGGTGCTGCTGCGCTTTGCACAGGGCGTGGGCGTGGGTGGCGAATGGGGCGGCGCAGTCCTGCTTTCCAGCGAATACGGCGATCCGAACCGCCGCGGTTTCTGGGCTTCCGCCGCCCAAGTGGGTCCACCGGCCGGCAACCTGCTGGCCAACGGCGCCCTTGCGGTCCTCACCCTTGCCCTGACCGAAGAGCAGTTCCTGAGCTTCGGCTGGCGGGTGGCCTTCCTGGTGTCCGCGCTGCTGGTCGGCTTTGGCCTCTGGATCAGGCTGAAGCTCGAAGACACGCCCATCTTCAAAGCCATCGAGGCACACGGTGAACAGCCGCAGGCCCCCATCCGGGAAGTCTTTAGCCAGGAACTGCGCCCGCTGATCGCCGCCATACTTTGCCGCGTCGGCCCAGACGTGCTCTATGCGCTCTTTACGGTTTTTACCCTTACCTACGGCATCCAGGCCCTCGGTTATGAACGTAACCAGGTGCTCACCGCTGTGCTGATCGGCTCCGCATTCCAGCTCTTCCTCATCCCGCTTGCAGGCGCTGTTTCCGACCGCTTCAATCGCCGTGCTGTTTACGGGGTTGGCGCAGTTGTCGGCGCCGTGTGGACGTTCGTCTTCTTCGGCATTTTGGGTGGCGACAACCAGCCCATGCTGATCATTGGCATCGTCCTGGGCCTCGCCGCCCACTCCTTCATGTACGGACCGCAGGCAGCCTTCATTGTTGAACAGTTCTCTCCGCGGCTTCGATCGACGGGCAGTTCCCTCGCCTACACTTTCGCCGGCGTTATTGGCGGGGCCATAGCACCGCTGCTGTTCACAGTGCTCCTGGCCCAGTTCAACAGCTGGGTGCCGGTGGCCATCTACGTTGGGGTGGCTGCTGCCGTCACCCTCGTGGGGCTTGCCCTTGGGCGCGACAACAACACGGTCGAAGACCAGGATTACCGGCTGCTGATGGAGGCCTTGCCCCGTGAGGGCAGCGGAGCAGGCATCGGCGGAGCACGCTAGGTCCTTCCGAAGTGTCAGGTGCGCAGGAGAATGTCCCGGGTAACCGCGAGGTGCTCATCGATGGCCTTCTGCGCCCTGGCCGTGTCGCCGGACACCAGGGCGTCAATGATGACCTGGTGTTCGGCGCACACCGCCCTGTGACGGTCACCGGTACGGAACAGGGCCGAAACACCGACCAGCACCTGCCGGACATGCAGCTTGCTGTAGGTTTTGGAGATCAGTTCGTTCCCGGCAGCGTCGATGAGCTGCTGGTGAAAAAGGGTATCGAGGCGAATGAATTCACGCGCGTCCTCGGGCCTTCCCGTATCAGGAATCTCGGACTGCAGGTCGAGCGTTTCCTGCATCAGCGCCGCCGGCACCCGGCGTTCGGCAATGGCAAGCCGGGCAGCGTAATTTTCGAGCACGCCGCGGAGTTCCATAAGTTCGGAAATTTCGCGGCCGGTCACCGCCGGAACATAGGCGCCGCGCTGCGGAATGAGTTCCACAAGTCCGTCCGACACCAGGAGCAGCAGGGCTTCACGGACTGGGGTCCGGGATACTCCAATTTCGGCCGCAAGCTCAGCTTCGTTGAGGAAGTGGCCCTGAAGCTCCGGATCCACCAGGACGTTCTCACGCAAATGCAGATATGCCTTTTCGCGTCCAGAGGCAGCCGTGCCGGAGTTTTTTCCCATACATTATGTATACAACAGATCGGAGTTCATCCATGCGCCTCGCAGTCGCCCAAATCATCAGCAGCGCCGATACGGCAGCCAACCTGGAGCTCATCCGGGACTACGCAACGCAGGCCAAGGCGGCCGGCGCGGAGTTGGTGGTTTTCCCCGAAGCCGCCATGCGTGCCTTCGGCCATTCGTTGACCGATATCGCAGAGCCGCTGGACGGCCCGTGGGCGGACAAGGTCCGCAGCATCGCCAACGAACTGGACATTGCGATCGTAGCCGGGATGTTCACGCCGGGGAAGGACGGCCGCGTCCGCAACACCCTTCTGGTCACCGGGCCAGGCCTGGATACCTCCTACGACAAGGTGCACCTGTTTGATGCCTTCGGTTTCACCGAATCCAAGACGGTCGACGCCGGCCAGAGCCCGGTGACGTTCGAGCTCAACGGGACGGTCTTTGGCCTCGCCACCTGCTACGACGTCCGCTTCCCGGCACTTTTCACAGCCAACGCCCGCGCCGGGGCACAGGTCAACATCGTCTGCGCTTCCTGGGGTGCCGGCGAGGGCAAGGCAGAGCAATGGGACCTCCTGGTGCGCGCCAGGGCCCTGGACAGCACCACCTTCGTGGTGGCCTGCGGCCAGGGCGACCCCCAAACCATCGGCGCCGGGCCTGCCGGGAGCGCCCCCACCGGGATCGGCCACAGCGCCGTCATCTCCCCACTGGGCAGCGCCTTGGTAGCGCTGGGCGGAAAGCCGGAACTCGCCGTCGTGGATGTCGATCCCGCCGTCATTGACGACGTCCGCACCAAGCTGCCCGTACTGGCCAACGCCCGCCAGTTCTAGGGGCGGCCCCGGCGCTGTCCACGCCCTTCGCGGTCCAGGAAACCGCGGAGGGCGTCCACCCAGTCGTCGAAAGCGTCCAGGTGGGCGTCATGCGACGCCTCGGGCAGGTTAACCCGCGAAACCCGGTGACCCAGCTGAACGAACGCGTCCTTGGCGTCGGGGTGAACATCCCCCGTCCGCCGTAGACCACCAACGCCGGCGCCCGGACTGCATGCCATTCCTTCCAGCGGGGCGCGGAAAGACCGGCCGCGGCTTCCGCCATGACGTCCGAATCAAACCTCGGCCGGAAGCCGTCCGCCCGTTCCTCGAGGTCTTCGGCCCATGCCTGGGCCAGCGGGCCATCCCCGAGGAAGCTGCGCGCCGCCTCCCGGCTGCTGAACGGCGTCGGCCAGGACCTGAAGTAGTCCCCAATGGCCAAATGGCCCTCCACGTCTCCGCCGGCCGCACTGCACTCCAGGAGAACCAGGCCGCCCACCAGGTCCGGGCGCTCCGCAGCGACGAGCATGGCCGTATGGGCGCCCATCGATTGGCCAACCAAAACCACCGGTCCACCAACGTGCTCAATGACAGTGACAACATCCGAAACATAGTCCGACCGCGCTGCGCCGGGAGGCACCCTCGTGCTGCCCCCATGGCCGCGGAGATCCACGAGGATGACCCGGTATTCCGGGAACGCATCCGCCGTCGGAAAAAATTCGCGGGCGCTCCCCGCCAGGCCGTGCAGCAGCACCACGGCAGGCCCGGCTCCACCCGAGTCATAGCAGCTCAGCTCGACGCCGTAGGCAGGCGCAACGGTAAACGCAGTCATGCCCGTTCCCAGGTTCGTCCGCGGCGGCATGGTGCCACGCTACGGCACGCAGACGCCTCCGACGGCGGTGAGCCGCCGTTCACGGGCAGGAAACTTTGACCGATTAAGGCACGACGGCGGGAGCTCACCTTCATATTCCCTTGCGCACCCGTGATGGCGTGCCCGCGCAGGCCGGCCTTCGACTGACGGGGCCGTACCGGTGGGAGTGCGTTTACATGACTGAAACATTGCCGACATGCGAACTTCACGCAGGCGCGTTTTGTGTAACGCAATGGCAACTTTCCGCGGCATCGGATGAAACACGGGCACCGAAAAATAGACCCCGGGGGAAAGCCGGGGTGGCACAAAGCCCCGTTGAATCTCATGCGAAGGGACCACCGGTGGAGATCTCTGCCCAACACGTCTGGCTGCTTATCTCGGCAGCGATGGTACTGCTGATGACCCCCGGGCTCGGCCTCTTCTACGGCGGCATGACCCGTGCCAAGGCCGCGCTGAACATGATCATGATGAGCTTCATCTCTGCGGGCATCGTCGGCGTTGTCTGGGTCCTGTGGGGCTACTCCATGACCACCGGCGACGGCTTCCTGGGCATCTTCGGCAACCCGTTCACCAATTTCGGGCTGCAGAACCTGATGGGCTCGCCGGACCTGATAAAGGCCGGATACAGCGCAACCTTTGCCATCATCACCGTGGCCCTGATCAGCGGCGCTATTGCAGACCGCGCCAAGTTCAGCGCCTGGGCAGTGTTCGTGCCGGTCTGGATCACCCTGATCTATTGCCCCCTCGCCTACATGATCTGGGGCGGCGGACTGATGAGCGCCGGCGGTGCAGTGACGGCCATTTTCGGCCAGGTCATCGATTTCGCGGGTGGCGCCGTGGTGGAAATCAGCTCCGGTACAGCCGCACTGGTGCTCGCCGTCATCGTGGGCCAGCGCCACGGCTTCGCGAAGGACCCCAACCACCGCCCCCACAACCTCCCCTTCATCATGCTGGGCGCGGCCCTGCTGTGGTTCGGCTGGTTCGGATTCAACGGCGGCGCAGCGACCAGCGCCGAACAGGCCGGCCTGATCTGGATTAACACCCTGGTTACACCCGCCGCAGCCATGCTCAGCTGGCTGGTGACCGAGAAGATCCGCCACGGCCACCCCACATCATTGGGGGCCGCCTCCGGCGTGGTGGCGGGCCTCGTGGCGATCACGCCTTCCTGCGCCAACATCAGCCCGGTGGCCGCAATCGGCCTGGGACTGATGGCAGGTGCAGCGTGCGCCATCTTCGTTGACCTCAAGTACCGCTTCGGGCTCGATGACTCCCTGGACGTGGTGGGCGTCCACCTCGGCGCCGGACTCATCGGCACCCTGGCGCTCGGGTTTATTGCCCTGCCGGCAGCTGGCCAGGCCGGAGGTCTTTTCTACGGCGGTGGAGTGCAGCAGCTCATTGCCCAGACGGCGGCCGTGGTCATCACGCTGCTGGTCTCAGGGCTGGGCACCCTGGTGATCGGCCGCGCCATCAACAAGACCATCGGATTCCGGGTCAGCCACGAAGCCGAGACGGCCGGCGTGGACCTGTCCGAGCATGCCGAGAGCGCCTATGCGTTCAACGAGGTAGGCGCCGGCTTCAACCCGCTGCGGGCAGTCTTCGGCCACACTCCGGCCGGCGTGCACTCCGCAGACCGCCAGGCCGACCAGGATTCAGACCGCCAGGGTTCGGAAACCCAGGGCTCGGACCGTCAGGCAAAGGAAGATACTTTCGCCTGACGGCCGCCCCTGCTCCGGCAGCCCCGGCACTAGTCCGCCAGGATCTTGTAGAGCGCACGCCGGGTTTCGTCCAGCTTCTCGATGGCGGCGGTCCGCTGCTCCTCCGTAACACCGCTGCGGAACTGGTGGATCACGCCCATCAGTTTGCCGATGCTGTGGTGGAACTCGCGGTCCGATCCTTCCGGTACCGCGTTCCAGGCACTGTCCATCTCCTCCGCATGCCCGGCCACGTACTCCCGGCCGGCCTCGGTGAGCGAGAACTCGGTGCCGCGGCCTTCACTCATGGCCTCGATCAGGCCTTCGTCCACCAGTTGCTGGAGTGTTGGGTAGATGGAGCCCGGGCTTGGCCGCCAGGCTCCCTCGGTCTTTTCAGCGATGGTCTTGATCAGCCCGTAACCATTTGACGGTGACTCCGCCAGGAGCGAGAGAATGGCGGCGCGGACGTCGCCTCGGCTGGCCCGCCGCCCCCCGCGCCCGAATCCCGGACCGAAACCCGGGCCAAAGCCAGGACCAAAACCAGGGCCGAACCCGGGACCAAAACCTGGGCCGAAACCGCCGCCGCCGCGGTGGCCATGCGGTCCCCGGCGTCCCCTGCCTCGTTCAAACCGGCCCTTCGCGAACTCCGGGCCGGGGAATTTTTCGTCAGAAATGCCTCTCATGATGGCATCCACCTTTCAATTTTTATCTTTACGCCAATCTCTTCGGCGATACTTAACGATATGTCGTTAAGTATCGCCGGTCAAGCATTTTTCGTGACCGTATCCTGACCTTCGAAGTTCTGGATCAGCCCATACCAGCGGCGTAGGCTGGACGCACCTCCAAGCTTGAGGGCTGATAGATGGCGAAGAAGAAGCGCAGAAGCGGTTTTGGCGCCGCCCTGGGACGATTCGTGGGGTTCCTCGCAGCCAGTGCAATGTGTGGCGTGCTGGTGGCCAGCCTGGTTGTCCCGGCAGTTGCGGCGGCGGGGCTCGGAGTCAGCAACTCGATCGGCTTCTTCGAGGGCCTGCCTAAAGAGCTGACGGTCCAACCGCCGTCGCAATCCACCAGGGTTCTCACCTCCGACGGCCAGCCGATCGCGACTTTCTACGCCGAGAACCGCGTGCGGATTCCGCTGGACCAGATGTCGCCATACATCAAGGACGCCATCATCTCCATTGAGGACAGCAGGTTCTACGAGCACGCGGGAATTGACCCCCAGGGCATCCTCCGGGCAGTGATCGCCAACGTGACAAAAGGGGACCAGCAGGGCGCGTCCACCATCACGCAGCAGTACGTCACCAACGTGGTCAATGAGGCCCGGCTGTCCCAGGACCGGCCGGACGAGGTAGTCCTGAGTGGCCAGAAAGACATGGGCGACAAATTGCGGGAGATGAGGCTGGCCATCGCCCTGGAAAAGAAGTACAGCAAGGACCAGATCCTTGAGGGGTACCTGAACATCGTCTTCTTCAACAGCGATGCCTACGGCGTCGAGGCGGCAGCACGCTACTTCTTCGGCACCACCGCAAAGGACCTCACCCTGCCGCAGGCCGCCCTCCTGGCCGGGCTGGTCAACAGCCCCACCTTCTACAATCCGGCCATCAACCCCGAGAACTCGCTGGCGCGCCGCAATCAGGTCCTTGACGAAATGCTTCGCCTCAAGAAGATCACCCAGGCGCAGCATGACGAAGCAAAAGCCACGCCGGTGGAACTCAAGGTCACCCCGGAACGGCAAGGCTGCGCCAATGCCGCCATGGCCCCCTACTTCTGCGACTACATCTCCCACCTCATCCTCAACAACCCCGCCTTCGGGCCCAACGAAGTGGAGCGCGAGCGCAAGCTGTACCGGGGCGGGCTGACGATTGTCACCACCTTGGACAGCAGGCTGCAGGCGGCGGCTCAGGCCCAGGTGGACAGCACAGCCGGCGCCAATCCGGACAAGTGGGGTGCAGCGCTGGTCACGGTACAACCGGGAACGGGCAAGATCCTGGCGATGGCGCAGAACACCGCGTTCCTGCCCGAACCGGGCAAATTCGACACACAGCTGAATTTCAATGTTGATGCCCGGGATCCGCAGGGGAATGATCTGAACGGGGCAGGTGGCTTCCAAACCGGATCCACCATGAAGCCATTCACGTTCGCGGAATGGCTCAACGAAGGCAAGTCCCTGACTACGGAGATTGATGCTTCACGGCGCGTCTATCCGCTCGGGTTCCCTTGGCGCTCCAGCTGCGGCAAGGTACTGGGCGCCTACAGTACCGCGCAGAACAACCCCGAGCTGGGTGCGGCCGATGACCTGCAGAACTCGGAAGAGGGCTTCTACCGGAAGATGCCCATCAACTACGGCCTCTACAACTCGATCAATACGGCTACGTTCGCGTCCGCCGCGCAGCTGGATTTCTGCGGCATCCAAAAGATGGTTGACGCAGTGGGCCTGCACAGCGGCCTCGACGGGACACCCATCAACATGCACCAGCTGGGCAACCTGCTGGGAGCTACCGGCGTTGCACCGCTCCACCTGGCCAACGCCTTCGCCACCTTCGCCAACGACGGCCGGTACTGCAACCCCATCGCCCTGCTGGACATCAAGGACGCTATGGGTGGAAAGCTTCCCGCCCAGACAACCGAGTGCAGGGACGCGGTGAAGCCGGAGGTGGCGCGCGGCGTCAACAGCGTCCTACAGGACGTGCTGGTGAGGGGTTCCGGCTTCTGGATTCAGCCCAAGGTTCACGATAAGTGGCCCACTGCCGCCAAGACCGGCACCTCCAACAACAACGGCGCCACCTGGATTGTGGGATACACCAGCGGGCTGGCCACGGCGTCCTTCTTCGGGGACGCACTCGAAGGCCAGAAGCGGGCAGGCCAAAACGTCACCATCAACGGAACGTTTTATCCCCGCCTCGACGGGTACATGATCGCCGGCCCGCAATGGGCAAACTACATGCTCAAGGCGGCTCCCCTCTACCCCGCCGCGCCGTTCCCCGGGCCTCCCCAGTCGATGATCGGCCCGAGTCCGACACCCACCCCCGCGCCTAAGCGGTAGCAGCCCAGGGCTGACCGATTGAACCTGCCCTACCCCGCAGGCATTGGTCCAGCCCGGCCGAGCACCTCCACGCGGTTTCGTTTGGCTTCGGGGATGCCGACGGCGGCTGCCTTGGGTCCTGAAGCATGCGGCACGCGGGTCCTTGGCCGCCTTTCCAGTTTCTGCCGCGAGGCAAGGTTGGGACGACGGCGGCGCTCCTGATCGGCGCCCGCGCCAGGGAGTGCTCCGGGCTGCGGGACGTACGTCAAGCATTCCGGATTACGGTTTCCTGGAAGTGGTGGTGCGGTGGAGTGGTAGGTGTGGCCGGTTGGGGTTCGGAGTTGGACGGTGTGGCGTGCTCCGGGATTTGGTGCTGTTGCAGCTGACCAGCCGGGTGCTTCCTTGGTGTGGTTGCAGGCTTCGCAGAGGCCCTGGCCGTTGTTGGCGGTGGTGTCTCCTCCGTGGTGCCAGGGGGTGATGTGGTCGTGGTGGCGGATGGGTGCGTCGCAGTACGGGGTGCGGCAGGTGTCGTCGCGGATCTGGAGGAAGCGTTTGAGCCCGGCCGGGAAGAGCCTGGCCTTGGAATCCAATCCGATGAGCTCCCCGGTCCCGGGGGCGGTGTAAAGCCGTCTCACCCAGACAGCCATCCCGGAATCGGCTCCGGCCCCGGGTTCTTTGTTGATGCTGGTGCTGGCAGGGTTCCCGGGTGCACCGCCGGTACCGGGAGCAGCCACACCCGTGGAACCGCCTGCACGCCTGCCGCCGGTGGTGGTGTCCGTGCCCGGTTGATGTCCGGTGACCAGTTCGCGGGCCCAGGTGGCGGGGATGATGCCGTACCCGGTCAGACGGGCGGGCTCGCTGTCGCCCTGGAGGAGGGTGCGGTCGGTCATGACGAGCTGGACCTCCACCCCGCTGACCCCGCAAGGGGTTCCGGTGGCCCGTTCGACGAGGGTATCGGCCATGATCTGGCCCCGGGACCGGCCATCCCCGGAGGACAGGAGGGAGTCCGCTTCTGCCGTGAGCGCGGCGTAGGCCGCCACACCCTCGGCGACCGGCAGCAGCGCGGTCAGCCGGGCCATGGTGTCCGGGGCCGGGCGCAGGCTCACCGTCCGCTCGCCTACGGCTTTAGCGGCCCGCCTGGCCACAGCGGCGGGGTCACGCCGGTACGCGGCGGCCTTCACCGCGGAGATGATGCTCCGGTCCCCGGCACCGTCGAAAGCGCCGGCATCGGCGGCGAGTTCCTCATCGACCCCGGCCCGGTCCTCGACCGACAGGCAGATGGTTTCCTTCACCACCAGGGTGGTCCGCCACTCGCTCAACCGCCCGGACCGGAACGCAGCAAAGGTGCGGGGCATCCCGGTCAGGGTCTTGGCCAATCCCAATAGCCGCCCGCCGCGGGCCGGGGACTCCCGGCGCGCCAACGCCACCTGCGCCCCGACCCCTGCTCCAAGATGCTCGGCGGGGACACCGGCAGCGGCCTGCTCCCGCCGCTGGACCAGGTCAAAAGCAACAGCGATCTCGGCCTGCCTCGCCGCCGCCACAGCCTTCACATCCTCCAACAGCCGAAGCTGACCAATCATCCCCGAACCATCACCCGCAACCGGCACCACCGCCAGAATCCTCAACACATCAAGAACACCCGCAACACCGGAGGGAGAAGGAACTCCAGCGCCCAAGGGGTCGCCTGCGGCCGGCCGGACTCCCGCAGGCGAAAGAACATGAACGGCCGTAGCTTGCAGGATGGCCGATCCAGCGGCAGCCGGCTGGGGAGCGGCGGATCCGGCGCCGGCGGGAGGACGACAATGGGCAGCCGAGACAAGTGCGGTGACGGGCGGTGCGTCAGCAAGAGAAGGAACATGGACAACCAGGGCGTGCGCGGCCGCCGGACGGGCGTCAGGAGCAGCCGGAATAGGCGCAATTGAGGCGGGCGCGGAGGTGTCCCTGACAGCAGGCCGCGCAACGGCAACTGCCTGCCCCAGCTCCACTGCCGCTCCGCCAACCGTCTCCATGACCAAAGTCTTCCAGCACCCACTGACATTCCCGCCGCCCCAAAAGCCCTATGTGGAAAAGCAGCGGTCCCCGGACGATCAAGGGCACAATGAACGGCGTGGAGAAGCTTGAAACGGAGCGGCTGATCCTTCGGCCATGGGAGCCCGAGGATGAAGACTTTGTGCTGGATCTTTACTCCCGCTGGGAGGTGCAGCGCTTTATCGGAAACCCGCCCCGAGTGATGGCGGACCGCACTCAAGCGGAGGAACGCATTGGTGTGTGGCGGGCCATGGAAGATCCGGTCCACGCCGTCTGGGCCGTCCAGCTGAAAGACCCAGCCCAGCAGGCGAACCCAGCCCACCCCACAAACCCAGCCCAACCAACAAACCCGCCGCAACTGACAGACCCTGCGCAGCCAAGAATCCCGGGACGCAGCCTGCCCGCACTCGCCGGGACGCTGCTCCTCAAGTCCATTCCGGCGTCGGGCGCTGAACTCCCCCTGCAGCCGTCCGGAGACACGGAAATCGGCTGGCACTTCCACCCGGACCACTGGGGAAAGGGGTACGCCACCGAGGCCGCGGCGGCGGTACTCGCCTATGCCTTCAATAGCGGCGTGCCCAAAGTGGTGGCCGTGACCAACCCCGCCAACGCGGCGTCGCAACGTGTGTACACCAGGCTTGGCCTGCTCCACCAAGGCCAGACCAGCAGGTACTACAACGCCCTGTGCGAGCTGTACGAACTGGCGAACCCGGCAGCCTAGCCCGGACCCTTCCAGAGCCGCTGCCACCAGGAGCGCTCCGGAATGGGCTCCTCCACCACCTCAGGCGTCCGCGCGGCACGCCTGGCCCGCCACCGCTCCACCTGTTCCTCCACGTCCCGGGTCTTGGTGACCACCGGCGGCCCGCCCTGGAGCTGGCGGCGCGCATCAATGACGCGGCGGTTGAAATCAGCCAGGAGGTCCCGGACCTGCTGTTCGGTGTACTGCGCATCCAGTTGTGCGTCCAGCCCGGCGTCCTCCGCCCGGAGCAGGATGGCAGGCGGTCCAAGACCACTGATGTTCTCGCGCTGCAGGAGGCCTTTGACCCACCAGTCGGGGTCGTAGGATTCGCCCAGCCCGGGAATCGGCTTGCCGGCGTACTTGAGGTTGTCGAACTTTCCCTGCGCCATCGCGTCCCGGACCAGATACTCGGCCGGCGCTGAGTCGCTGACCTTGCGCCGCTTCTCCCGTTCCTTGGCGTCGAGCGCATCCAGGGCGGCTTCCTCCTCCGAGCTGATGCCGGCCCCGCGGTACGAACGGACCTCGGCCGCGCGCTCCAGCCGCTTCCGGTACTCCGACGCCCCGCCGCCCATCAGTCTCACCGCCTCGCCTTGGTTGATGCCGTCCTCCCAGTATTTCGAAGCATCGCGCCGGGTTCAACGGCCCGGAGGGACCAAGCCAAGAAAACGTTTCCCGAGTGTGCAATACTTCCTCCCATGCCATCACCCTCCAACGGTTCCCCGTCCGTCCTGCGCGCCGCCCACACGCCGTGGGAAACTCCCCTGACCCGGCCCGCCATGAGCAACACCATCGACCGCCACCACCGCTACCGCGTCACCAACCGATACCTGGAGGCCGACGGTCAGCCGGTCCTCCCGGTGTCCGGTGAGCTGCACTACAGCAGGGTGCCGCGGGCACGGTGGGAGGAGCGGCTGCGGCTGATGAAGGCCGGCGGCATCACAGTGGTGGCCACCTACGCTTTCTGGATCCACCATGAGCAAACCGAGGGCAAGGTGAGGTTCGACGGCGGCCTGGACGTAGGTGCGTTCGTCCGCCTTTGCGCGGAGATCGGCCTGGACGTGGTGCTGCGCATCGGTCCCTGGTGCCACGGCGAGGTCCGCAACGGCGGCTTCCCGGACTGGGTGCAGGAGGCACCGGTAGAGCACCGGACCAACGATCCCGCCTACCTGGAACTGGTGAAGGGCTGGTTCGGGCACCTCGGAGAGGAACTCCGCCAACTGACGGGGCCGGACACCAACGTGATTGGCATCCAGCTGGAAAACGAGCTATACGACCAGCCGGACCACTTCGTGGAGCTCAAGAAACTGGCCAGGAACGCCGGCCTGTCCGCGCCCATCTGGACGGCCACGGCCTGGGGTGGCGCGGACCTGCCGGCCGGGGAGGTCCTGCCCCTGTTCGGCGGCTACGGCGACGGGTTCTGGGTGGATGCGGACGCCCCCTGGGATCCCACGTTCCGCGAGCACTACTTCTTCAGCCACGTGTGGGACGATCCGGGCATCGGCGCGGACATCCGCGAGTTCGTGGGTAACGGCGCCGAGGATGCAGGCAACCCGGGCGGCGGAAACAACGCACCTTCGCCCCGCACACCGTCGGCCCTTTTTCCACTCGCCACCTGCGAGCTGACCGGTGGCATGGCCACGGCTTACCAGCGCCGCCCCTGGCCGCAGGGGCTGGATGTGGCCGCGGTGGCCCACAACAAGATCGGCAACGGCTCGGCCTGGCAGGGCTACTACATGTTCGCCGGCGGGGTGAACCCTGCCGACGGGCTGCAGGAATCCCAGGAAACCGGCTACCCGAACGACCTTCCCCGGTTCGACTACGACTTCCATGCCCCGATCGGCGCTTCCGGCCGGCTGGCCGGCAGCTTTGCCGCCCTGCGCAAGCAGCACGCCTTCCTGGCAGCCTTCGGCGACCGCCTGGCGCAGATGCCATCTTCCCTCCCTACGGCCATGCCTAACGGCATCGAGGACACCACCACGCTCCGCTGGGCACTGCGAAGCGACGGCACCGCCGGCTTCGTGTTCATCACGTGGCACCAGCCGCACATCCCGCTGCCCACCTACGAAGACGCCCACTTCGAGATAGAGCTCGACGGCGGTCCGGTCACCTTTCCGGGGCAGCCGGTGGACATCCCCGCGGGCACCGTGGCGCACTGGCCCGTAAACCTCGAGGTGGCCGGCGTGACCATCGCCTGGGCCACGGCCTCCCCGTTGACCTTCCTGGAGCCGTCCGCGGAGGATCCGGATTCGCTGCCCACCCTTGTCCTCGCAGCGGAACCTGGAATACCCGTGGAACTCTCTTTCGCCGAAGGTACGGAGGTCCATGGCGCCGGCGGCTCGGATGCAGCGGGGTCCTACCGGATCCACGGCCACGAACCGGTGGTTGCCACCGCACGCCTTGGGGATGCCCAGCTGGACATCCTGGTCCTCCCGGCCGAGGCGGCGGAGGCCGCCTGGGTCTTGGACGACAACGCCTCGCCTGAACTGATCCTCTCCAAGGATCCGGTGTGGCTGGATGGCAACGGCAACCTGGCGGGCCTGTCCCGTGCCACCCCTGACGTGCTGCGCTACCGGCCCGGAGCGCGCTCTTTCGAGGCAGTCGCCGCGCATGCCACCGGCCCGGCTGCCCCGGCCGCCGGAAGCGTTGACGTTGCCGCGGAACCGGTCAAGGCAGCGGGCCCTGTCCCTGGAACCTACGGCTCCTCGGCCAACCGGGCCGCAGCGCCTGACCCTGCGGTGATCACTGAGTTGGCCCAGGCTTACCGGCTGCCCCTTCCCGGCCAGTCGCTGGCCGGAGCGCACACCGAGCTGGAAATCCATTGGGCCGGAGACGTGGCCCGGCTGCTGGTGGACGGCGCGGCAGTGGCCGACAGGTTCTGGGACGGCTCCCCCTGGGTCATCAATGTGGCCGACGCCGGAATCGGGCCCGGTACCGACGTCACCCTGGAGATCCTGCCGCTGTCCCCCGCGGCCCGGGTGGGGCTGCCCGTCGAGGCGCAACAGCGCCGGGAAGAATCACACGGCGACCTTGCCGCGCTGGACGCGGTCCTGCTGGTCGGCTGGACAGCCTGGCGGGAGGCGCCGGCGGCGTAAGCCGCCCGGCAGCAAACCAGCGCACGCGGAAGCGGACGCGGAAGCGGACGACGCCGGGAGGCCCCGGCGTCGTCCGCTTCCTTTATTTGCGCCGCAGTAAGCCCGCCGCGTCAGGCGTTGGCGTGCTCGGCGAGGATGCTGTCCATCTGGCCGACGGCCTCCTTGAGGCCTTCCTCCATGCCCATCTGCATCATCTGTTCCAGCTGCTCTTCGGACTCGAAGGCGGAGAGCATGGTCATCCGGGTGCGGTCCCCGAGCGGTTCCAGTGTCACAGTGGCGTGGCTGGTTCCGTGCTCACCGGTGGGTTTGCCGTCGCTGTCCGCGAACCCGTCGTTGAACTCCAGCTGCCGCGGCGCCTGGATGCTGGTGAACTCCCACCAGCCGTGGAACTTTTCGCCCTGGGGGCTGGTCATGTAGTAGCTCGCCTTGCCGCCGGGCACAAAGTCGTGCTGGTAGAACGTTGCCGGGTACGTCGGCGGCCCCCACCAGCGCTCCAGTTGCCGGGGGTCCTCGAATAGCTGCCACACGCGTTCCGCGCCGGCATCGAACTCGGCAACCAGGGTAAGGCTCAGGGCCTCGAAGTTCTTGTCCGTACTGATGACTGTCATGGCAATGCCTTCCTAACCTTCAGCGAGAATGTCGGCCATCCGCGCGGCGCGCTGCCGCCAGATGTGTTCGTATTCGTCGAGCAGCCGTCGGGCTTTCTGCAGGCCGTCGTGGTCACCCCGCACAATCTGCTCCCTTCCGCGCTTCTCCTTGGTCACCAGGGAGGCACGCTCCAACACCGCAACATGCTTTTGGACTGCGGCGAAGCTCATGGCGTAGAGCGCTGCGAGGCCGGAAACCGAGAACTCGCCGACGGTTACGCGGCGGACGATGTCGCGGCGGGTGGAATCGGCGAACGCCTGGAAGAGGCGGTCCAGTTCGGTCTCGCGGAGCTTATCTACAACCATTTGGTTGTACAATAACCCGCCGGTAACGGGGCGTCAATGGTTCTGTATCTTGAAGGGCATGAGCATTTTCCTGGTGGGCGCCGGGCCGGACCCAGAATCGTTCCCCGAAGTGTTTGACAGATTTGCCGCCGAGGCACAGCTGGGGGCAGGACCGGGACGACGGCCACGGATCGCGGTAGTGGTCCATGACAGCGGCGGCGCCCCGATCACCCGGCTGCCGGAATATGCCGGTCCGCTGCAGGAGCGCATTGCCTGTGACGTAGTGCCGGTATTGCTCGGTAAGGGCGATCCCGTGGATCACGCGGCTTTCGCCGGAGCAGACGGCGTAGTGGTGGGCGGCGGGCTGACGCCTGCCTACTGGAAGGGCATTGCAGAGGCGGGCCACGCGATCCGGGACACGGTGGCGGGCGGCGTTCCCTACCTCGGCTTTTCCGCGGGTGCGATGGTGGCGCCGGGGCGGGCGCTGATCGGTGGCTACCGCATCAACGGGATCGAGGTCTGCGGCGAAGAGTGCTCCGAGGGCCTGGTTGACCTGGAATTCCGCCCCGGACTGGGGATTGCCCCGTTCGCGGTGGACGTCCACGCAGCGCAGGCCGGGACGTTGAGCAGGGCCACCGGAGCCGTAGCAGCCGGACTGGTGGACCACGCTGTGGCCATTGATGAAGGCACGGCCATCATTCTCGCCGCAGTGGACGCCGGGGATTACACGGTGATCGGCGCGGGCACCTGCTGGGACATCCGGGGACGCGCCGGCCGCGGTCCAGGCCTTGGCGGAGGAGCCGCGGTGGTCACCGCCCGGACAGCGGAACGGGCAGGAAACTGACGACGACGGCGCAGGCCGCCTGCCGCCGTCGGCAATCACCGCGAGGGTGGGCGCCTACTCGAAGTGGGTTTGGATGCGGTCTCCGGAGAGCTGTTGGATCAGCTCCGCTGCCACATCACGGAGTTTGCGGTTCCGGTTGCTGGAGACCCTGGTGAGGATTTCCATGGCCTCGGCCTGGGAGCAGCGGTTCTGCGCCATGATGACGCCGCAGGCGAGGTTGATGGCAGTCCTGCTTTCCAGCGCCGCCTCAAGATCGTCCGCACGGTTCTGGGCCTTGTTGAGCCGCACGGAGAGATTGAACGTGTTATGCGCCGAGGCCGCGAATCCCACGGCCTTCGCGTAGACGTCTTCCGTAAACGCGCCCGGCTTGTCAGCGAAGAAGTTCAGTGCGGCGCTTGCGCCTTCGGTGATCTTCAGCGGAACGCCCAGCGTGCTGTGCACGCCGGCATTGAGCAGCGCCTTGTTGTAGGCGGGCCAGCGCTGGTCTGCGGCGACGTCTTCAACCAGCACCGGGGCCATCTCCCGGATCGCCTCGATACAGGGGCCGTCACCGAGGGCCTGCTCAACCCGGTCCAGTTCCACGGCCCGGTCGCTGCTGCCGGCCGCGGTTGCGGGCCGCCGCTGGACCTTCAGGGTGACGGCACATTCGATCCGGTCGTTCGCGGCTTCGGACACAGCGGCTGCGGCAATTCCGGACAGCCCGGAGAGAAACTCCACCACGCTCTCGGCGCCAGTGAGGATCTCTTGGAGTTCGTGGACAACGTTGTTGTCAGCCGATTTCGACATGTGCCCATCCTACTGGCGCGTGCAATCGGCGGACTTCCTGACCGGCCAAATCGATTGGCATATGCTGGGGGCTATGGCCCAGCAGCTTCCCCTTGACGAGCTCAGCATGCTCATTGGCCGTATCCGCGGCCTGCTGCTGACAGAGGAAAAAGTGGTGGCAGCAGTCCACTCCCTGGCCCGGGCCGCTAAAGACTCAGTGCCGGGAACCATCGGCGCGGGCGTTTCCCTGCTGGATTCCCGCGGCACGCGCACCAGCAGCGGCTACACCGACAGCATTGTCCAGCAGGCCGACGCCGTGCAGTACCAGCTCGGGGAAGGTCCGTGCCTCACCGCTTGGGCAACAGAGAGGCCTGTGCTGGTGAGCGATGTCCACGGCGAGCACCGCTGGCCGGAGTGGCGGCGGGCAGTACAGCAGCTGCCCGTCCGTTCGGTGGTCACCGCTCCCCTGATTGCCGGCAGGGAAGCCATCGGCTCACTGAAGCTGTACTCTTCCGGACCCCACACGTACGACGGCTCCAGCGGACGCCTCCTGGAACTTTTCGCAGCACCAGCGGCCACGCTCATTGCGCACATCCAGGCCAGCGAAGCTCCGCAGAAACTGACTGAGGGGCTGCGCCAGTCGCTGTACAGCCGGGACGTAGTTAACCGCGCCTGCGGAGTCCTGATGGAGCGGCAGGCCGTCCCCCATGAAGCCGCCCTGCGGCAACTTATCAAGGCAGCCAGGGACCGTGGCGCCACCCTTCAGCAGGTGAGCGAAGCTGTCTTGTCCGGGCCGCCGGCGCCCAGGGCCTAGGAACTCCGCATGGGCTTCGATCCGAACGAACCGGAACAGCGGCGGCGCCTGCGCGCAGCGATGAAGGCGGCCGACATCCCCCTGCCCGAACTGTGGCTGAAGTACTTCAGCCTGTCCGGCGATGCCGGCGAATACGAGGTGGAAGCGTACCTCCAGGGGCTCCTCTCGCTTCCGGCCATCCAGCGCGACCTGTTGGCGTTGGCCGCCAATGAACTGATCGACGACCTCCCCCGGCCGAGGGCACCTTACTCGGACGATTTCAGCGGGCAACCCGGCCACGCTGACACAGGAGACGCAGCACCCGTCCACCGGGATGCGGACGCAGCAAAGCCCGGGTCCGGCACCCGGGATTCCGGCCCAGCCGAACAGGACCAGCCCACTGAAAGGTCAGGCGACGGCACCGGCCGCGCCGGCGGCCCGGAGGGTCTGGCGGAGGCGCCGGAAGGATAGTCCGGGCTGCCCCGCCCCGGCTGGCCCCCTCACCA
>NZ_JZTW01000018.1 GCF_000962805.1 Pseudarthrobacter chlorophenolicus
GCTAAAGCCATACATAACGTAGCCACTCCTGTTACGCCCCAAACCCAGTTCTTCATCCGTCCATCAGACCATGCTTAGCGCCTCGCGGAAACGGACGATACTCAAAGTCGTCCCTTTGGGGATCCCTTACCGAACACTTCGGCGTCTTCGGGACTGTCTGAATAACGGTGTGTGGGGTCCGGCCTAATCCGAGAGGAGACGGCCGTGTCAGAGTCCACGACCGCAATTACAGGGGTGATGATCGATCCTGTGACGGGAGAGATCATCGATCAGAAGGAGCTTGCGGAGCGGTTGCTCGCGCAGGCCAAGGAACAGGGCGTAAGCCTGGTCGGCCCCGGCGGACTGCTGAACCAGCTCACCAGGAACGTGCTCGAGACCGCGCTGGAAGCCGAGCTGACCGAGCACCTCGGGCACGAGCACGGCCAGACACCGATCGCGGCCAACATGCGCAACGGCACCCGATCAAAGACCGTGCTGACCGAGATCGGCCCGGTTGAGATTGAGGTGCCCCGGGACCGGGACGGCTCGTTCGAACCGGTGATCGTGCCCAAGCGTAAACGGCGTTTGGACGGGATCGACCAGATCGTCCTCTCACTGTCCGCACGGGGTCTGACGACCGGGGAAATCGCCGCGCACTTCGAGGAGGTCTACGGGGCCAGGGTCTCCAAGGACACCATCAGCCGCATCACGGAGAAAGTCTCCTCGGAGCTGGCGGAATGGTCGTCCCGGCCCCTGGACCCGGTCTATCCGGTGCTCTTCGTTGACGCGGTCGTGGTCAAGGTCCGTGACGGGCAGGTGCGGAACACCCCGTTCTACGTCGTCATGGGAGTCACCACCAACGGGGAGCGGGAGATCCTGGGCATCTGGGCCGGCGACGGCGGCGAGGGTGCACGGTTCTGGCTGCAGGTCTTCTCCGAGCTGAAGAACCGGGGCGTGGAGGACGTGTTGATCGCTGTCTGCGACGGGCTCAAGGGCCTGCCGGAGGCGATCACCACGACGTGGGAGCGGACGGTCGTGCAGCAGTGCATCGTGCACCTGATCCGGAACAGCTTCCGCTATGCCGGACGCCAGCACCGCGACGGTATCGTCAAGGCACTCAAGCCCGTCTACACGGCACCGTCCGAGCAAGCGGCAAAGGACCGGTTCGCGGAGTTCACCGCGGAATGGGGCCAGCGATATCCGGCGATCGTGCGGCTCTGGGAAGCGTCGTGGGCGGAGTTCGTGCCGTTCCTGGAGTACGACGTGGAAATCCGGCGCGTCATTTGCACGACGAACGCGATCGAGTCGATCAACGCCCGCTACCGCAGGGCGGTTAGGGCCCGCGGGCACTTTCCGAATGAGACCGCTGCCCTGAAATGCCTGTATCTGGTCACCAGATCTCTTGATCCCACCGGCGGTGGCCGGGCACGCTGGGTGATGAGGTGGAAGCCTGCGCTAAACGCGTTCGCGATTACCTTCGCGGGCCGGTTCGAAAGGACCACTCAATAATGAAACCGGCCGGACTCCACACACCGTTTATCGGACAGTCCCGCGTCTTCTGAAGGAGACCGATGTTGTGACAGGCTGCCTGCGCGGCATCGTGCTAGCGTCCGACATTGACGAGAGCATGACCGGTATTAAAGGGGGATCCGTGAAGCGTCAGTATTTCGGTCGATTTTCAAGTGTCTTAGTTAGCAGCAGTATGCGCTGGAATCCGGGCGGAAGCCGCTGACGTGGCCGTTGCAGCGGTAGAAGCTGCCAACCTCTCGGTACGTTTGGGGCGCAGGACGGTGGTGGAGTCCCAGTCGTGGGTCCATAGTTCGGGAATTCTTGGACTTCTTGGTCCTAACGGTGCGGGTAAGACGTCGCTGTTATCGGTGCTTGGAACCCTTCGGCGTCCTAGCAGCGGCACAGCCCGCGTTGGTGGACATGATCTCCAGACGAGGCACGGCATTGCCCAGGCGCGAGCAGCTGCCGGCTATCTTCCCCAGTCTGGGTTCTTTGTTCCTTCGTTCACGGTCAGGGAATCCGTTGCTTATGCCCTGTGGCTTAAGGGCCAGCGAAGCAACGCGTTGGTCGAAGAAGCTTTAGAGCGTTCAAATACCGCCCACCTTGCTACGCGGAAGATGTCCGGGCTTTCGGGCGGTGAACGTCAGCGGGTGGGGATTGCGCAGGCCGTGGTGTCACAACCGGGTGTCCTGTTGTTGGATGAGCCTACGGCCAGCCTTGACCCTATTGAGCGTCGATCTGTGCTGGATGTCCTGGCCTCCCTGTCAGGGACGACAACCATCATTATGTCCACTCACAATGTCGCCGACCTGCCCGGGATCTGTGATTCTGTGATGGCCGTTTCGAGGGGCAAGGTCCGCTTCCACGGAAGCGTAAGGGCGTTTGCCGCCGTGGATGCTCCGACAGCAACTGACCTCGAGATAGCGTATGCGCGGTGCGTCGAGGTGCCTGCATGATCAATATCTCGGATCTACGGCATTCTTCTGCAACGTGGGCTCTGGTTGTCGTCGGACCTCTGACGTGGCTTGTGGCGAGGTCTATTGTCTGGGACGGGCTCGCCATTCTGGACAACGGCGTTCAAGCGGTGGTTGCGTCAGTGACGATCGCCGGCCCACTCCTTGGCGCAGTGGCTGCCTGGGATGCTGCACGCATCAAACGGCATGGTTTGGAAGTCCCGTGGAGGGCCAGCACGATTGGGGCTTGGCGGGCGTCTCTATCCGTGCTGATGGCAAGCTGTGTCTGGAGTGCAGCCGCTTACTGTCTGATCGGAGCTGCCGTTCTTGTCCCCATGGGACTTGCTGGAACGGCCGGGGAAGTTCCGTGGCTTTGGCTCTTATGCGGGCTGGCCGGCCTAACAGTTCAAGTGGGCTTGGGGCACACTGCGGGCACGGTCCTGCCGTACAAACTGACAGCCGCCCTGACCGGTCCGGGGCTTTACGCGCTGGTGCTCGTGTTCTTGATCCTGAACGCTCAACTGCACGAGCGGTTCTTGTTCCTCAGCCCCACCGTTCAACAATCCGCTGAACCCTATTTCGGGATTAACAATGAACTGCTGATCTGGCAAGGGGCCTGGTATCTCGGACTGCTGGCCGTCATCGTCGGCGCCCTGTCCATGGTGCTGGAAGCCAAGAAAGCCTCCACACTTGCGGTGATCGTCGGCGGCCTAGTCATGGCCGGTGTCGGTGCCACCGGCGTCTTCACCACGGCGCCAGGATTCCTCAAGGTCCAGGCCTATTCCGTCAGTGACGGATGCAAAACTAACGCTGACCTCACACTATGCCTCCACCCTTCTTACGAGTCCGTCCGCGGGCCGATCACTGCGGCCCTTACCCGAATGCAGGAGAAACTGGCAGGTACGCCACTGGGCTTTGAGAAAGTGGAAGTAAGGAACCGCGGAGCCTTCGGCACCCCGGAGGACCCGACAGCAGCAGTCATGCACGTCGATGACCTCACCACCGGATGGCAAGACCGTGATCGCACGGAACTGGCCCTCAACCAGGCAATCAAGCCCTCCGGTCCCTGCGTCATCTACGGCATGGAAACAGCTGCACGCTCATTCCACACTGGGTTCGGGCAGGCCGTACTGAACTGGTCCATGGACAAAGAAGAATCCGCCATCGAACCAAAACATGGACAAGGCGCGGTACTCCAAGCCTTCGACGCCATCCCGGACAACGACAAAGCACAGTGGATCACAACGAACATGAAGAAGATCTGCACGGACAGCGTGTCAGCCAGCGACTTCGAATGACCCTTTTCCTCAAAGCGTTTAATGCCCTCTGGTGCACAGGTATTGCTGCCGCGACCGCCCTGGTAATGGCGGTATTCGGGAACACCCTCGTACCGTTCCCCCTGAACCAGGACTACGAAGCACCCCTGTCATACCTGTTGCCCCTCATGATCGCACTGCTCCTGGGCTACACCACCTACACTCCAGACACCCATCACGTGACCACCAGCACCCGACCAATCGGACTGATCCTTACTCTGCGTTTCATGGGCCAACTCGTCATCGTTTCGCTGCCAGGTGTGCTGGCCTACGCACTACTGAGCGGCCGCCCCGACCTGCTGGTCGGACTACGCAACATCCTCATGCTGACCGGCCTCACCCTCATCACCTCCCGCTTCACCTCGCAAGGATGGTTCTGGCTGGCCCCCGTCGCCTACATGCTCCTGGTCTTCACCCTCGGCGTTGACCCCTCCAACACACCGACAAACTGGGCACTCCCACTCCACTCCGGGGGATCAACACCCGCCGCGGCGATTAGCAGCGCCATCCTGGCCCTAGGACTCGCCTGCAGCGCCTTCAATCGCTCGCCGCTCCTGGCCTGGGGGCGCTAAACGAATAGCCGCAGTGCGCCAGGGCATAGTGGCTTCCGTTTAGTCATCCTTCACCGGACGCTCCGTCAACCTTTGAGGTCAGCTTGGCGATTTGGCCCGCATTGCGCGTGCAAAGACGGCCAGCCGCTCCTCAGCTTGTCCGGGGGTGAGAGCCACTTCTACCGACGTAAAGGCGATGTCGAACTCTCCACAGGGCTCGGTGATCACACTGTGCAGGAAGGTACCATCGTCGGCGGCAACTAGTTCGTCTCTTAGCATTTCAAAGGGACTGGCTATCTCACCGAACCCCGGTTCGATGATAGATAACGTGGCACCCAAGTATCGAAGGTGGAGCCATTCATAGCCGGCTTCGTTATCGCCGATCAGTGCGCGAAGCTCGACCGAACCAGTGTCTGTCTGGTGAAGCCTGTCGATAACTCCGTCGTGGACGTTGATCTGGATGAGTTTTTCTGCTCCGGAGTGCAGCCGACGCCGGACCAACTTACGAGCGTCCCTCCACTGCTGCTCCCTTTCCTCTTCTTCCCTGTCGGAAAGCGTCCCTGCGAAGGCGTCCCGGGTAAACCACTGCATCGGCATAGCAACAGCCTATGGTCAGCATCAGGTGGACTCAGCAAAGCAGCGGCCCGCTAAGGCCGGACTGGTGGCCCACTCGGACTAATCCATCTTTGCTGGCCCTGACAATATGTCGGCTTCGTTTTGCGGGAGTCGGCGTCGTGGCGAGAAATCGACCTTCCAGCTATCCAGCTCGAAGATCTCATCCTCTTTATCTAGATTGAGGTAAAGCATCACCAGGTATCCGTCCGCATCCTTGAACCAGCCCTCGGAGAGTGTCCGGCCAAAAAAGCGGTCTGGCTTCGTGGTCTCGAATAGCAGGCTACCCATGCCCCCGTCATCCATGTCGAACGCACGTAGCGACTCAACGTCGATCGCCTTCCACCTGGACTCGTAAGCGCGGTCCAGTAACGTCCGCATGATGAGGATCTCGCCTGGGAGGAGTCGCCTGCTGGTCATGTCGTGATTCTAGTTCCAGCCCAATTACAGGTTCTATATGACCTAGCACTTCGAGATGACCTGCCCGAAAACGTATTCGTGACACTTTAGGCCGTCCGATACACGATCGCCTTACGGGCACAGCTTATCCGGACTAGCCGACAGCGACCGGCGAGATGAAGATAGAGATAATCCAATCCACTTAGGGGGCAAGGTGACAATCGATTATCGATGGAGCCGCGTGGGCCTGGCTTTGACTGCACTACTAGGTGCGGCGCTAATCCTTCTGGCGTTCCCGCTCTCTTCTTTCCTGGCCAACGACCTGCCTATCCGCCCTTTTTCTGCGGTTCTGTGTATTGGTGGCGCCGGAATCTTAGCTCTAGGTCTGTCCGCCGCCAGCTTCCTACATCCGGGCACCCGAGCAAAAGAGTTTTGCATCATCGGATCGGGAATGGTGGGCATGGCGAGTCTCGTTATCGGAGCACTTACACTTGTTCAGCTCTATACCGCGGTTTAGATGGGTGACTTGGCTAATTCCCAACCCCGCTTTCGGCGTCTGATACCTGCTTCCGGGCTCGGGATGCCCAGCAAGGATCGATCACCGGGCGGTAGTCGAACGCAAGATTCGATCAGCACGGACGCCCCCGGGTTGGCTCCCATCAGGCGCGCCTCCGTGCCAACATCATGAGACCTCCTTCGATCCCGCCCTCACCATTTGCACCGCTAAGAGGTAACAAGCCAAACGTGAAGTGCTGCGGAAGCTAATCCAAAAGCTAGATCAAGCAAAAGCCACCTCCAAAGGGCTCGGTGTTTGCCGTCATTGATAGTGATCTTTTTTGCGCCCGCGTACACCCCGATTCCTAGACCAACAGCCAGGGAAATAAGCATTCCCGCAAACGTAAAGCTCGATGCTTCCACGCGGTTCTCCGAGTCTCTTAGAATCCGAATCGGTTATAGGGTCGATCCAGACACTAAAGGACGGTGGTACAACGAGCAACGGGGCATTGATTTGGTGCCCCAGCCGCTTGACTGCTGACGAGCTCGGTGAAGGATCCCTGAACGGACGCTAAAGAACCGTCACGTCCATGAGCGCGTCTACGATTAGCGCACTTCATTATCGAGCCCACGCATTAGCGCGGTACGTAGCCGGCTAACTGCGAGAGACGATGCGCCGGTGCCGACATCTTGGAACGACCCCATTCCGCCTTGGTACAAGGTGAGAGCATTTCGCGTGGCCTCAAGTAGAACGTGCGGGTCTGTGACGCCGATGAACTGCTCGTCGAGCCAGTCGGCAACTCCTTTTCGCTGCTCGTCTTGCTCTGAGCCGGCCACCGCCCGCAGCTCAGCGGCTGCGGCGATTATCTCGTCCCGGATAGTTTCCACGCAGAGTTGTGTGCGGCTCATCAGCAAATCCTATGTAGTTGCCATAACGTCACGCACACCGATCCTCCAGCGCGCACCGGCCTAGACGAAGCCGTTCAACCCTTCGCTACCCCTAACTGGCTGGGGCTTGTGAGGCCAGTTGCTCGTGTCCTCTTCGATGAGCAACCCGTTAGAGCCGTAAAAACCTAGATTGTCTCGCTCAATGCCCAGGGCACGGCAGTATTCGTTCAGGGAATCAAGTGGGAACCGGTCGGGGATCTTTTTTGCTTTGTAGGTTTCAAGGTTCTCGAAGGGTTGCGGATCACCGAAAAGCGTCCATTCCCAACGGGATTGATAGCTGGCCTGGATGGAACGGATGTGCCGCGCTCCGGCGTGAATCCAGAGCGCTGTACTGCCGTAGCTGACGATCTTTCGATCACGAATGATGTGGGGTTGGTGGGACGTGCGGATGTTGAGGCAGTCGAGCCGTGCAGCGACAACGTTCGCACTCGCTATATCGCTGCCTTGGCTAAACACTGCGGTCCATTCGTTGGCGGAGGTTGCCACCACGAGCTGTTTCCACGATGGCATGGCCCTGGGGGCGAGGTGGTGAATCATGGACGGGAGCGGCTCGCGGAGACGAGTGAAGCTTCTGCCTCCCAACCCATTGAGCCATTCAGTGGTTTCTGTGACGACTCGTTCGAAGGGTGCCTCGATAAACCAGATTGGATCCGTGCATGGCAGCTGCATTTCTAAAGTATGCCCCGTCCGGGACCAGAAACTGCCCGAGAACAAGCGTCCGCAAGCCGGTCCCCTAGTGAGACAACCCGCCGCTGACCTGCGGCTTTGTAAAATTGACGTTCAAGGTGTCCCGTATACCCTGCCCGCAAAATTGCCCGGTGAAGGTGCCCTATACGCTACACACGAATTTAACCCGAGTACGGCGACGCCCTCGGCGTCTCCGGCCTGCCAACATCATCCAAAGGCGGCGAAACCCCTTGCTCCTTAAAGAGCCACACTGGACGCTCGGAAGACCATGCTTCACGTCCTTTTCCCGGCCCTGCCATTCGGTGTGCTCATGCGAAGTGGCCTAGAGTCATCCCGATTCAAGACCGGCGTGAGCGAATCACCGAGTCGGACAATATGGCACCGGATCAGACGTGCGCGAAGGCAGCCTCGGCCCGGTTACGCCGACTGGAACCAGACTACTCAAGACGTACCCGCGCGCTACTAAAGCCAGCCCGTTGGCTCCGATCCCCCACTGACCAGCTCAAACCGAAGGTGGCGGACCTCATCAAGGCCACCGTCCGGCGTCGGGCCTCTTCGCCTGCCTAGGCCAGCGTGATCAGGTCCAGGTAGTCCTCGTTCCAATGGTCCTCGACGCCGTCGGGCAGCAGCACAACGCGTTCGGGGTTCAGCGCCTCGACGGCGCCTTCATCATGGCTGACAAGGACGACGGCGCCGGTGTAGTTCCGGAGCGCGCCGAGGATTTCCGCGCGGCTGGCGGGGTCCAGGTTGTTGGTGGGTTCGTCGAGAAGCAGGACATTGGCACTCGACGCAACGATGGTGGCCAGCGCCAGACGGGTCTTCTCACCGCCGGACAGGACGCCCGCGGGCTTGTCGACGTCGTCACCGGAGAACAGGAACGAGCCCAGGATGCCGCGGACCTCGGCGTCCTTCATGTCGGGTGCGGACGAGCGCATATTTTCCAGGACGGTGCGGTTGACGTCGAGCGTCTCGTGTTCCTGGGCGTAGTAGCCCACCTTGAGCCCGTGCCCCGGCACGATTTCGCCGGTGTCCGGCTGGTCCACGCCGGCGAGCATGCGCAACAGGGTGGTTTTGCCCGCACCGTTGAGGCCGAGGATGACCACCTTGGAGCCGCGGTCGATGGCGAGGTCCACGTCCGTGAAGATTTCCAGCGAGCCATAGGACTTGCTGAGCCCGTCTGCGGTGAGCGGGGTCTTGCCGCACGGCGACGGATCAGGGAACCGGAGGGCGGCCACGCGGTCGTTCTCGCGGACGGCTTCGAGGCCGCTGAGGAGCCGCTCGGCGCGCTTGGCCATGTTCTGCGCCGCCACGGCCTTGGTGGCCTTCGCCCGCATCTTATTGGCCTGGTCGAAGAGGACCTGGGCCTTCTTCTCGGCATTGGCCCGTTCCCGCTTGCGGGCGCGCTCATCCGTTTCGCGCTGGGTGAGGTACCGCTTCCAGTCCATGTTGTAGAAATCGATCTGGGCACGGTTGGCGTCCAGCAGGAACACCTTGTTAACGGTGGCTTCGAGGAGTTCGGTGTCGTGGCTGATGACGATGAGCCCGCCCTGGTGGTTCTTCAAAAAGTCGCGAAGCCAGGCGATGGAGTCGGCGTCGAGGTGGTTGGTGGGCTCGTCGAGGAGCATGGTCTCGGCATCCGAGTAGAGGATCCGGGCCAGTTCCACGCGGCGGCGCTGGCCACCGGACAGTGTCTTGAGCGGCTGGTTCAGGAGCCGGTCAGGCAGTGCGAGGTTCGAGCAGATGGATGCGGCTTCTGCCTCCGCGGCGTAGCCGCCCGCTGCCAGGAACTCGGATTCCAGCCGGTCGTACCGGTTCATGGCCTTCTGCTGCACGGCAGCGTCCTCGCTTGCCATTTCGTCGTGGGCCTTGCGGAGCTTGCCGACCACGATGTCCAGGCCGCGGGCGGAGAGGATCCGGTCCCGCGCCAATTGCTCCATGTCCGGGGTGCGCGGGTCCTGCGGCAGGTACCCGATCTCGCCGCTGCGGGTCACCTTGCCGGCGGCGGGAAGCCCTTCCCCTGCCAGGACGCGCGTAAGCGTGGTCTTGCCGGCTCCATTGCGTCCCACCAGGCCGATCTTGTCGCCCTTATCGATGCGGAAGCTCACCTGATCCATCAGGAGCCGGGCACCGGCGCGGAGTTCAAGATCCTGGACAGTAATCACAGAAGGTAAGGCCTTTCACAACGGGGAACGCCGCAGCACCAACAGGATATGTCGGGGGCTGGAGGCAGAGTGGCCGGAGAACGGCCTTGACAAGTCTACCGTCCATGCCAAGGAAACCGGACCTTCCGGCGCCGACCGGGATATCAAAAGGCGTAGCGGACCCGGCAATAGGGAATGATCTCCTCGATCATTGCCGTCAGCTGCCGCACATACCGCCCCTTGCTTCCGCTGCGGTAACGGACGTTGCTGAAGCCGTTGGAGGAGGTTTTGGACTCCTGCAGGTCCGGACGCCAGAGGACCTTCTCCGCCTGCGGGTGCCATCCGAGGTTGACCTGGTGGAGCCCCTCGTTGTGGGTCAGAAAGATCACTTCCGCGGCAAGCTGCGCTTTGGCTGCTGGCGTCAGGGCGGCGTCGACCTGTTGAAGCAGTTCACGCCAGTCATCAAGCCAGGTCTCCGTGATCACCACCGGTGAGAAATTGACGTGCACTTCATACCCGGCGTCGACGAAATCGTTGATCGCCGCAATGCGCTCCGCAACGGGGGATGTCCGGACGTCTATGGACTTCGCAAGGTGCGCGGGCATCAGCGAAAAACGAATGCGGGTGTGTCCGCCGTGGTCCCACGTGAGCATGTCCCTGTTGACGTACTTGGTAGCGAAGGACAGCTTGGCGGTGGGCAGTTCCCGGAACAGCCCAACCAGGTCCTCTACGTTGTCACTGATCAGCGCATCCACGGAGCAGTCACTGTTTTCACCGATGTCGTAGACCCAGAGTTCGGGATCGCATTGGTTGGGTTCGAGCTTGATGCCCTGCTTCATGACGTGCCGTTCAAGCGTTGCAGCGATCTGGTTGATGTTGGCAAAGACGGTAACCGGGTTGCTGAACCCCTTATGGCGGGGGACGTAGCAGTAGGCGCATGCCATGGCGCATCCGTTCGCCGTGGAGGGGGCGATGAAGTCTGCCGATCGCCCGTTGGGCTTCACGGTCAAGGACTTCTTCACTCCGAGGACCAGCGCTTCGGTCTTGATCCGGGACCACCGCGGCACGTTGGTTTCGTCGCCGTGCAGTTCCGGGATGTTCCAGTGGCTTTCGACCGGTACGACGTCGGCGTCCGGCCAGCGCTTTACGATCTCGCGGCCACGGGGCAATTCCAACGCCTCCGGCTGGGCGAAGATGCGCCGGATCTGGAGGAGCCGGTGGAATTCCATGCAGCCATTCTTCCGAATCCCTGCAGCCGGCGCGGGCAGTTAAGCCAAGGGCTCACGCTGTTCGGCTGCCTCCGGCGCACCAGCTGCTTCGATGCTGCCCGCGCTCCGGACCCGGTCAGCAGCGAGGATTCCGTCCCGCACCGCTGCCCTGATAACGCCGTAAAGAATGTAAAAGAAGACAAGCGGCAGCACCACGAACACGACAATTTCCAAAACTTCCCCCAAACATGCAACGGCCAGGAACGGCCTTGCCAGCCTACGGCCTGTTACTCGACGACGGTAAGAACTTCGTAGGCTTCATTGGAAGTGCGGACACATCCGGAGCTGGATCCGTCAATAAGCGCGCATGGGTCTCTACGTCGAACCGTTGGTGGCCGTACCTGAGTTTCTGGCGTTCTATGCCCTCAGGAACGAAGCCCGCGCGGGCAGCGACCTTGCAGGATGCGGGATTGTTGATTCGATGCCCCAGCTCAATCCGGAACAACCCCTCCTGGAATGCGACCGAAGCAACCGTGGCAAGGGCACGGACGGCCAGCCCGTACCCGCGATAGGACGATGCCAGCCAGTATGAAGCCCAGGCAGTCCCGTGACGCCGTTCAACTCCTGACAGCCCGACGTTTCCGACGGCCACGTTGTCCACGCATATTGCCCAGTTCCACCGAGTTTCGCTCATCATCAGGTACTCATTTATGTATTCCTGCGAGCTACCCAGACTTCCCAGATCGACTCCGCCAAATTGGGCCTGCAAATCCTGATCGCCCTCATTGGCGTTGCACAGCGCGGAGGCGTCCTCAGTCGTCCACGGGCGAAGTTCAACAATCATGCCTCCCATCCTGCCCCGCCAAGGCAGCAGACGGCGGTAGGCGGTACTCCTGCCCGTGACCTTGTCTTGCCTTGAGGCCGCTGCATGTGTGTAGGTAGGAATTGCAAAGACGTGCCGACCTACGGATAAGGAACAACCACGAATGACTGGAACAACAACAGAGGAGCGCGCCCAGCAGCTCAAGGCCCTCCATGAAGCACCGGAAATCCTCCAGGTGGTCAACGTGTGGGATGCCATCAGTGCAGCAACCGTCGCGGCATTGCCGGAGACCAAGGCGATCGCCACGGCGGGCCACTCGATTGCAGCAGCACTGGGCTATGCGGATGGCGCCATGCCGTTGGACGTTGCCTTCGAAGGCGCTAAGCGCATCGTCGACGCCGTGGATCTGCCCGTCACGGCGGACCTCGACGACGGGTACCAGGACCCTGCCGAAACCATCCGGCGGGCCATCGGGCTCGGTATTGCCGGTGCCAACGTTGAGGACAGGCTGCGGCCGTTCGACGAAGCAGTCTCCCGCGTGGCGGCGATCGTCCGGGCCGCAGAGTCGGAAGGCGTTCCCTTCCAGTTGAACGCGCGCACGGATGCGCTGGTCCGCGGCGGGGACCGGCCCGTACAGGAAAGCATCGATGATGCCATCGCCCGGGGCCGCGCCTTCCTCGACGCCGGTGCAGCACTGGTTTTCGTCCCCGGCGCCCTGACCGGTGAGGTCATCGAACCACTCGTCGAGGGACTCGGCCGCGGAAAGCTGTCCATCATCGGCGCACCCGGTGCGCTCCCGGCAGCCCAACTCCAGGAACTCGGCGTGGCGAGGGTGTCGTACGGCCCCTTCACCCAGCGGGTGGCACTCCGGGCACTGCGTGACCTCGCATCGGATCTGTACGGGTCCGGCGTCATTCCCGCTGATACTCCGGCGCTGAATTAGCGAAGGCAAGCGGCGGGAGGGACGGCTTGCCAGATGCCGTCCCTCCCGTTTCGGCGGGTCAACCAGCCGGTTCTGCCCGCAGTTGTGCCCTGCCCCTAATCCCGGGGCTCGCCACTTAGTAGGTCCTCTACAAAATGGGCCCTGTTCCGTCCCAGTAACGTCGGCTGTACATTAGATTCCGCTTGTACAACCCCGACAGGACAGCCATGAGCAACACCGACACCGCCGTCACCTCCAACCTTCCATCCGGGCGCCGCCGCTGGAACGCCACCGACCTTGGCCTCATCGGCGTGTTCGCCGCATTGGTGGCCGGCGCCGCTCTGGTGCCGGGCCTGGCAGTCAACGGCTTCGGCGTGCCCATTACCTTCCAGACCCTCGCCGTCATGCTGACCGGCCTGGTGCTGGGGCCCGGAAGGGGCTTCGCCGCCGTCGGCCTTTACACCCTCCTGGGCCTTGCCGGACTGCCCATCTTCAGCCAGGGGCGCAGCGGCCTGGGCATCCTCGCCGGCCCGTCCGCCGGCTACATCATCGCGTTTCCCATCGCTGCCGCACTTGTCGGCTGGCTGGCAACGGTGGTGATCCGCCGCACCACCAAGGCCCGCGCGCTGTGGTTCTTCCTCGCGGCTACGGTAACCAGCATCCTCACCGTCCACACCCTGGGCGTCGCCGGCATCGCGATCAACGCCAAAACCACCCTCGGCCAGGCCTTCCTCAGCGACGTCGTCTTCTACCCGGGGGACGTCATCAAGAACGTCCTCGCCGCCGGCATCGCCGTCGCGCTGCACCGCGCCTTCCCGGACATCCTGGTCCGCCGCGCGCGCCGCAGCCAGTCACCTGTCCAGCCCGCCAAGGCCTAGGAAGAACATCAGTGCCAGTTGTCGCCTTTGACCAGGTAACGGTCGCCGTAGAAACGGACCACTCCCCCACGCCCAAGGTCCTCCTCAATGGCGTGGACCTCCGCCTGAAGGAACAGCGCGTGGGCGTCATCGGCGCCAACGGATCCGGAAAGTCCACGCTGCTGCGCCTGGTGAACGGGCTCGTCCAGCCCACTGCGGGGAAAGTAGCGGTCGACGGCGACGACACAGTCCGCGCGGTCCGGAAAGTCCGCCGGAGCGTGGGGTTCGTCTTCACCGACCCGCTGTCCCAGCTCGTCATGCCCACCGGCAGGGAGGATGTTGAGTTGTCGCTGCGCCGGTCTGTCCGGAACGGCCGCGAACGGCAGGCCATGGCCGAAGCCGCGCTCGACCACCTTGGCCTGCTGCACCTGGCCGACCAAAGCATCTACGAACTCTCCGGCGGGGAACGCCAGCTGATGGCACTCGCAGCGGTCCTGGCGGTCGAGCCGGCGGTGCTGGTCCTCGACGAGCCGTCCACGCTCCTGGACCTCAGGAACAGGGAACTGTTGCGCCACACCCTTGCGGGACTGGAGCAACAGGTCATCATGTCCACCCATGACCTCGAGCTCGCCCTGGATATGGACCGGGTCCTCGTGATCGAGAACGGAACGGTGGCGTTCGACGGCACTCCGGCAGACGCCGTCGCCTTCTACCGTGCCCTGTGCCTGAACGGCATGCGGCACCCCGCCGGCCCGGCCACGCCATGAGGGGCCACGGGTTCCTGCTGGCCAACTATGTGCCGGGAAACTCCTTCATACACCGGTCGCCCCTCGCCGTGAAATTCCTGCTGGTGTTCGCCTGCGGCCTGGCGTCCTTCCTGATAGTCGACTGGCGCGTATCCCTGGCGATACTGGCTGCGCTGTGCGGGCTGTTCCTCCTGACCGGAGCCGGGCCGAAGCGGCTGGGACGCGCCGTCCGCCCGCTGCTCCCGGTGCTCCTGGTGATCGGGCTCTTCCAGTGGTGGCAGCTCGGTGCGCCCACAGCCGGCAGGATCGTCCTGAACATCCTGGTCTGCCTGGTGGCCGCGTCCCTGCTGACCGCTACCACCCCCGTCCAGCGGCTCCTGGACGGCGTGGTGGCGGCCGCAACACCCTTCCAGCGGTTCGGAGCCGATCCGGAGCGGTTCGCCCTCACCATCGGAGTCATGCTGCGCAGCATTCCCTACATCGCTGGAACTTTCGCCGACGTCAGGGATTCCGCGAGGGCGCGGGGGCTGGAGCGGAACCCGCGGGCACTGGTCCTGCCGGTTTTCATCACCTCCGTGGCCTACGCGCGCCAAACCGGCGAGGCGCTCGCGGCCAGGGGGCTCGGCGACGCCAAAGACCGCGCCGAGGATTAGCCAGTAGCCGGACTGCGGATCAGTCCAGTCGCCCGTAACGCAGCAGCGCCGCGGTGCCCATGCCGCCGGCGCTGCTGATCATCGCCAGCCCCAGGCTTCCAGGCCTGCCGGCCCTGCGCGCCTGGGCGAGGAGCCTGGTCACCAGGACGGCACCCGACGCGCCGTAGGCGTGCCCCAGGGCCAACGCCCCGCCGTCAAGGTTGGCCCGCGCAGGGTCAATGCCCAGCAGATCGAAGCAGGCGAGGGTCTGGGAGGCGAAGGCCTCGTTGAACTCCACCAGGTCCAGCCCGGCCGCCTCCACACCGTGGATGGACAGGAGTTTCCGCGCAGCTTCTGCGGCACCCACGCCAAGCACGTCCGGCTCAACGCCGGCGGTGCAGGTGCCCAGCACCAGGAGGCCGTCCTCAGCACCCAGGTCGCGGGCCCGCTGCAGGGAAGTCATTACGACGGCGGACGCGGCGTCTGCGTCGAAGCACGAGTTTCCGGCGGTGACAGTTCCCCCGGGCACGAACGCGGCAGGGAACCGCCCCATGACTCCGGGGGTGAGACCGCGCCGCGGGCCGTCATCAGCAGATACCGTCCCACCCGCCGTGGCAAGCGGAACAATCTCCCCCTCATAGCGGCCCTCCGCCATCGCTTCAAGGGCCTTCCGGTGGCTGCCGAGGGCAAAGGCGTCCTGCCGGTCCCGGGCAATGCCGTACCGCCCCGCAACGGTCTCTGCGGCCACGCCCATGTCCGGGTCACCAAAACTGGCCGGCACGAACTGGGCACGGGTGTAGAACTCCGGGCCGCCGTCGGAATTCCTGTGCGCGCGCAAAGGAGCGGTGCTGGTGCTCTCCACTCCCCCAGCGAGATAGAGCGGGTTCCCGCCCGCGGCCACCAACTGGGCGGCGAGGGCAATCGCGTCCAGGCCGGACCCGCACTGGCGGTCCACGGTGATGCCCGGGACGCTCACGGGCAACCCGGCTTCCAAAAGGGCCAGCCGTGCAACATTTCCGCCGCCGCCCACCGCGTTGCCAATGACGACGTCGGTGACCGACCCGGATGCCGCAGCAGTTTCGTTGAGCAGGCCGTTGAGCACAGGCGCCAGGAGTTCATGGGCACGCACCGTCCGCAGGGCGCCGTTGGTCCGGCACACGGGGGTCCGCCGGGCCGCGATGATCACGGGCTGACGGTCCGCCGGAAGAGGGTCAGCTGCCAAGGCTCTTCACCCGTGGATCCCTCTGGGCAATCCAGTCCAGCAGCAGGTTGCGGCTGACCTTGCCGCGGTCCGTGACGGGAAGCTCGGCGAGGACGAAGTACTGCAGCGGACGCTTGTCCCTGGCCAGGATGTCCTCGAGGCCCGACCGGAGTTGGGTTGCGGTGACCCCGCCGTGGGACGGAACGACGCCGGCCACCACCTTTTGCCCGCGCAGGTCGTCGGGCATACCGGCGGCGATGGCGGCGGAAACGCCGGGAACTGCGCAGAGTGCCAGCTCCACCTCGTGCGGGTACACGTTCCGGCCCGACGTGAGGATCATGTCTGCCCGGCGGCCCAGGATATGCAGCCCGTCCGGAGCCAGGTAGCCCTGGTCCCCCACGGTGTGCCAGTCGTTGAAGGACCGCAGGGCCTCGCCGTCGTCGCCCCACAGGTAACCGTTGCTGACCATGCCGCTGCGCACACAAATGTTCCCGTACCCGCCGTCCTGTACCGGCTGCCCGGCGTCGTCCAGGATGCGCACCTCAGCGCCGGGAAACGGGCGGCCGATACAGGTGCTCCCGACGGCGGGAGGCTGCTGGGCGGACAGGCCGGCGCCGGAGACGAAGCTCAGTTCCGAGGCGCCGTAGTACTCGTAGATGGTGGCGTTGGGAGCCCAGCGGCGGGCCGCTTCCAGGGTCCTGGCGTCGAGCTTGGAGCCGGCGCAGACGATGGACCGGATACCGGACGCATCCACGCACCCGGTCAGCCCGCGTTCGCTGAGCATCCGCAGCATGGTGGGTACCAGCACCAGGCGGGTTACCCGGTCATAAGTGATGGCTGCGTGGACGTCGCCGACGTCGAAGGTCTCCAGTGTCTGGAATTCAGACCCCGCGTAGAGGCATTCGGCCAGTGCGTAGAGGTTCAGGCTGGCGGCCAGCGGACCCGGGGCAAGGGTGACGTCATCCTGCCGCAGCCCGAAGAACTCGATGGAGGCCTCAAAGGACTCCTGCCACGAACGCCGGGACCGGGTGAACGCTTTCGGCACGGACGTGGTGCCTGATGTGAGGCCGATGAGGAACGTCGAACCGGGCGCGCCGTCGGCCAGGGGGTCGTCCGCAGTGACCGCTCCCGGCTCCGCTGAAGACTGGACCCGCCGGACCATATCCTCCTGGAGGTGGGTGGGCCAAGCGGGATCCAGCACGGCGCACTGGCGGCCGCCGGCCACTGCCGCCGCAAACTTCAGCGCGAAATCGGTTGAATTGGCTTCACACAGCGTGGTCACCGATTTCGTATCCGGGACCATGGCAGCCGCCCCGTCCCGCAGCTCGGCCCAGGACAGCCGGCGGCCTGCGACGGCCACTGCCGTGCCGTGCGGCCGCTCTGCGGCCCAGCGCTGGATTCGGTCAAGGAAAGGCACCGGATCAACTTTACCGGCGCCCCTGATTGGCCGGCCGATCCGCGGGTATTGTGACGATATGAGTTTCAATGACAATGTGCAGCTCGATCCGTCCCAGGTCCAGGACCGGCGGGGAATGGGCCGCGGCGTGAAAGTTGGCGGCGGCATCGGTGGCGGACTGGTGCTGCTCGTTGCGCTGTTGCTGGGCATAGACCCCAACCTGCTGGGGGGACTCACCGGCGGTGGGACCGGAGAACAGCCCCAAACCCAGGGCAGCGCTCCTGCCTGCAGCACCGGCGCCGATGCCGACGCCCGGCTGGACTGCCGGATCACCGGCACGGTTAACAGCCTGAACGCGTTCTGGCCCGGGTACCTGCAGCAGTACAACGTCCAGTACCCGCGGCCGGAAGCCGTTATCTTCACGGGCGGCACCAACACCGGGTGCGGCGCAGCGACGTCCGAGGTGGGCCCGTTCTACTGCCCCACGGACACCACTGCCTACTTCGATCCGGGGTTCTTCCAGGAACTGGTGGACCGGTTCGGTTCCTCCGGCGGCCCGCTCGCGCAGGAGTATGTGGTGGCCCATGAGTTCGGCCACCACATCCAGAATGTCCTCGGTGACCTGGGCCGCGCCCAGCAGGATCCGCAGGGCCCGGAATCCGGATCCGTCCGCACGGAGCTTCAGGCTGACTGCTACGCCGGGCTGTGGGCCAAGTATGCCTCCACCACGCCAAATCCCGACACCGGCCAGCCGTACCTGGAGCCGTTGAGGCAGCAGGACATCAACGATGCCCTCTCAGCTGCCGCCTCCGTGGGCGATGACCGCATCCAGAAAGCCGCCACCGGACGCGTGTCCCCCGAGGGCTGGACGCACGGCTCCAGCGAGGAGCGCCAGCGCTGGTTTGCCCGCGGCTTCGAGTCAGGCGACATCAAGCAGTGCGACACGTTCAGCGCCCCAAGCCTGTAACTCTCTCCTCTAGTGGTGGGGAACCAGGCGTGGGGAACGACGACGGCCGGTTACCTTTCCTGCGAAAGGTAACCGGCCGTCGTCGTACTTCAGGTATTTCAGATGTTGAACCCGAGGGCCCTCATCTGGTCCTTGCCGTCGTCGGTGATCCGTTCGGGACCCCATGGCGGCATCCAGACCCAGTTGAGGCGCCAGTCATCCACAACGCTTTCCAGGGCTTTACCCACCTGTTCCTCGAGGACATCGGTGAGGGGGCAGGCCGCCGTGGTAAGCGTCATGTCGATCAGGAGCGCACCGTCATCATCGGAGTACTTCAGGCCGTACAGCAGCCCAAGGTCCACCACGTTGACGCCAAGCTCGGGGTCGATGACGTCCTTGAGCGCTTCCTCGACGTCTTCCAGGGCCGTGCGGCCCGGCTTGATTTCGGTCATCGCAAGTCCTAACTAGGCCTGTGCTGCTGCGGGGGCTGCGGCCGTGCCGGCACCCTTGGCGTAACGGTCGTAGCCTTCTTCTTCGAGGCGGTCGGCCAGTTCCGGGCCGCCCTCTTCGACAACCTGGCCGTCAACGAAGACGTGGACGAAGTCAGGCTTGATGTAGCGCAGGATGCGGGTGTAGTGGGTGATGAGCAGCGTGCCCATGTTGCCCTCGGAGTGTGCGCGGTTGACGCCCTCGGAAACAATCTTGAGCGCGTCGACGTCCAGGCCGGAGTCGGTCTCGTCCAGCACGGCGAACTTCGGCTTGAAGAGTTCGAGCTGCAGGATCTCCACGCGCTTCTTCTCGCCGCCGGAGAAGCCTTCGTTGACGTTGCGCTGGGCGAAGTCGGCGTCGATGCGCAGCTTGCCCATGGCGTCCTTGACGTCCTTGGTCCAGGTACGCAGCTTGGGTGCTTCGCCGTCGATAGCGGTCTTGGCGGTGCGCAGGAAGTTGGTCATGGTGACGCCGGGAACCTCTACCGGGTACTGCATGGCCAGGAAGACACCGGCGCGGGCACGCTCGTCAACGCTCATCTCCAGGACGTCTTCGCCGTCGAGGGTGATGGAACCGCCGGTGACCGTGTAGCGGGGGTGGCCTGCGATGGTGGAGGCCAGGGTGGACTTGCCGGATCCGTTGGGGCCCATGATGGCGTGGGTTTCACCCGTGCGGATGGTGAGGCTGACGCCCTTCAGGATCTCCTTGGTGCCCTGTTCCGTCTCAATGCTGACGTGCAGGTCCTTGATCTCAAGAGTAGACATGCTCTTCTTTCTGTTCGTTCGTAAGTCTGTGCTGCGGGGCGCTCAGTAGTTGTTTACTGCCGCGCCGTTCAAAACGTTGGTGACATCCACGTAGACGTCGTCGCCGTCGAGTTCGATGGCGAACACCGGGACGGGATCGTAGGCGGGGAGCTGCAGTGGCTGGCCGCTGCGCAGGTCGAACTGGGAACCGTGCCCCCAGCATTCGATCGCGCAGCCGTCCACGTCGCCTTCGGACAGCGAAATGTCAGCGTGCGAGCAGGTGTCGCCGATGGCGTGGATGTCACCCATCGAATCCCTGACCACGGCCACGGGGTAGTCGTCGATCAGGATGCGCAGCGCCTGCTTGACCTTGACGTCGTTGGCGCTGCACACCAGCTCGCCCTTGGGCTTACCACTCATGCGTTCCTGCCTGCCTGTCGTCTAGTTTTCCGTTGCCGCGAGTTCGCGTTCCACAGCCTCGGTCAGGCGCTCTTCGAGTGCCGGGACCTTGATCTGCTGGATGATCTCGTTGAGGAAGCCGCGGACCACCAGGCGGCGTGCAACATCCTCCGGGATGCCGCGGGCCATCAGGTAGAACAGGTGCTCGTCATCGAAACGGCCGGTGGCGCTGGCGTGGCCGGCACCCTCAATCAGGCCAGTCTCGATTTCCAGGTTGGGCACGGAGTCCGCGCGGCAGCCGTCGGTCAGGACCAGGTTCTGGTTCTTCTCGTAGGAGTCGGTGCCTTCGGCCTGCTTCTGGATGAGGACGTCGCCCACCCAGACGGTGTGCGCACCCTTGCCCTGCAGTGCGCCCTTGTAGAGGACGTTGGACTTGCAGTTGGCCAGGTTGTGGTCAACGAACGAACGGTGCTCCAGGTGCTGCCCGGCGTCGGCGAAGTACAGGCCGAGGAGTTCGGCATCGGCGCCCTCGCCGGCGAACCGGACGTTGGAGTTCAGCCGGACGATCTTGCCGCCAAGGGTCACGGCGATGTGCTTGTACACGGCGTCCTTGGAAACCTCGGCGTCGTGCTGGGCCAGGTGGCGTGCGTCGTCTTCCCAGAGCTGGACGGAGACCACGGTCAGGTGGGCGCCTTCGCGGACGAAGACCTCCACGTTGCCGTTGTGGTCGGCGGAGCCGTCGTGTTCCAGGATGACCACGGCGCGGCTGTTGGCGCCGGCCTCGATCACGTGGTGCGTGTTGGTGCGGCGGCCTGCGCCGTTTCCGGTGATGACCACGCGGACGGGCTGGTCCAGCTCGGCGTCTGCGGGAATGCGGATGAGCTGGGCCTCCTCCACATTTGCGGAAGCGACGACGGCGGCACGGTCCGCGGGGACCAGCGTGGCACCGCGGGGGGCCTCGCCGGCGCGGAGTGCACCCTGGACGAAGGAGTCCGGGCCTTCAACGGTGACGCCGAGTGCGCCGGCGTCCGAAGGCGTGTCCGAGAGCAGGTTGGCCAGCTCGCGGACCGGGGTGAAGCGCCATTCCTCTTCGCGGCCGTTGGGCAGGGCGAAGTCAGCGACGTCGTGGCTGGTGATGCGCTCCGCGCGGGAGGCCATGACCTGCGTGCCGTGGCTGTGGTGGCGGTCCACCTTGGAGGCGACCAGGTGTTCGCCTTCCTCAGTGAAACCGGCGATTGACGGCGCGCCGATGCGGGCCTTTTCGGTAGTAGCTTCGGCAGTCATTAACCGACGGATCCTTCCATCTGGAGTTCGATGAGGCGGTTCAGCTCGAGGGCGTATTCCATGGGCAGCTCACGGGCGATCGGCTCAATGAAGCCGCGCACGATCATGGCCATGGCCTCGTCCTCGGGCATACCGCGGGACATGAGGTAGAACAGCTGCTCCTCGCTGACGCGTGAAACGGTGGCCTCGTGTCCCAGCTGTACATCGTCCTCGCGGATGTCGATGTAGGGGTAAGTGTCAGACCGCGAGATGGTGTCCACCAGCAGGGCGTCACAGCGGACGGTGTTGGCAGAGTGCTTGGCGCCTTCGCGGACCTGGACCAGGCCGCGGTAGGCTGCACGGCCGCCGCCGCGGGCCACTGACTTGGAGATGATGGAGCTCTTGGTGTTGGGCGCAATGTGGACCATCTTGGACCCCGTGTCCTGGTGCTGGCCTTCGCCGGCGAACGCGATGGACAGGGTTTCACCCTTGGCGTGCTCACCCACCAGGTATACGGCCGGGTACTTCATGGTCACCTTGGAGCCGATGTTGCCGTCCACCCATTCCATGGTGCCGCCCGCTTCACAGACGGCGCGCTTGGTCACCAGGTTGTAGACGTTGTTGGACCAGTTCTGGATGGTGGTGTAGCGGACCCGGGCGCCCTTCTTGACCACGATTTCCACAACAGCGGAGTGCAGGGAGTCCGAGGTGTAGATCGGCGCCGTGCAGCCTTCGATGTAGTGGACGTAGGAGTCCTCGTCGGCGATGATCAGGGTCCGCTCGAACTGGCCCATGTTCTCGGTGTTGATGCGGAAGTAGGCCTGCAGCGGGATGTCCACATGGACGCCCTTGGGGACGTAGACGAAGGATCCGCCGGACCAGACTGCGGTGTTGAGCGACGCGAACTTGTTGTCGCCCACCGGGATGATGGTTCCGAAGTACTCCTGGAAGATTTCCGGGTGTTCCTTCAGCGCCGTGTCGGTGTCCAGGAAGATGACGCCCTGCTTCTCAAGGTCCTCACGCAGCTGGTGGTAGACAACCTCGGACTCGTACTGGGCGGCGACACCGGAGACCAGGCGCTGCTTTTCAGCTTCGGGGATGCCGAGCTTGTCGTACGTGTTCTTGATGTCCTCGGGCAGTTCCTCCCAGCTGGTGGCCTGCTTCTCCGTGGAGCGCACAAAGTACTTGATGTTGTCGAAGTCGATGCCCGAGAGGTCTGCACCCCAGGTGGGCATGGGCTTGCGGTCGAAGTACTTCAGCCCCTTGAGGCGAAGGTCCAGCATCCACTCGGGCTCGCTCTTCTTAGCCGAAATGTCGCGGACTACCTCTTCGTCGAGTCCACGGCGTGCGTTGGCGCCGACATCGTTCTTGTCAGCCCAGCCGTACTCGTAGTTGCCGATGCCGTGGAGCTCGGGATTCTTTTCCAGAATCTCCGAGATCACAGTGTTTTCGGCTACTGCTTTCTCTGATAGTTGGTCCGTCATCACGGCCTTTCTTGCTGATGGTTTGTTACTTCGTTCAGGCTGGCGGGGGCTGCGGAAGGCCTTGTGGGCCCGGGCGCAGACAGCCTGCCTGTGGGTATGTGGGTGGTGCAGACGTGCCCGCCGCGGGCCAGTGTGGACAGGCGGCGCACATCGACGCCCACCAGCCGTGAAAACACTTCGGTTTCCACGTCGCAGAACACCGGGAAGCGGGCGGCGAGTTGCTGGATGGGGCAGTGGCCCTGGCACAGCTGGACGCTGGACAGTGCGGCCGGCAGTGGCGCCTTGGCCTCGATGGATGCTGCGGACGCAACGAAATTGTCCCGGCTGAGCGCTTCGGCAAGAGCCTTTGCACGGTCAGCGATCTCCGGGCCGGCCTTGTCGATTTCGGGCGCGTAGCGGCGTTCCATGTCAGCGAAGCGCTCGACGGCGAAGGCGCGGACGGCGTCCGGTCCGGCAGCCTTCTGGAGCTGCTGGAGCGCCAGCGCGGCGATGTCCAGGTAGTCGTTGCCCAGGCTTGACTGGCCTTCGGAGCTGAGGACGTAGCGGCGTGCGGGGCGTCCGGCGCCCGCTCCGGCCCTGGCCACCCTCTTGACTTCGATGATGCCGGCACGGGATAAATGGTCGAGGTGACGGCGGACTGCTGCCGGAGTGAATCCCAGCATGTCGCCGAGTTCGGCCGCGCTGACCGGGCCGTGTTCCAGGACGGCGGAGAGCACGCGGTCGCGGGTGCGCTCGTCGGCGTCAGCCACGGGACCGGGCACGGTCTGGGCGCGCCCCTCCTGGGCCTGCGCGGCCCCGTGCCCGGCGATAGGCACAGCAGTAGCATTGCTCACGGAATACACAACACAATCATGTCGTAATTTAGTCCCGGGCTCCAGTAAGGGCAGGCTGACCTCAGCTGAACTCCCTCTTTGGAGTTTTTGGGCAGATAACGGGACGTCCAAGCCGCTAAGGCCGTGGTACCTGCCCGAAAACTCGATCTTACGGGGCAGGCGGCTGCACGGGACCCGGCTAGTACTACATCCCGTAGAATACTGGGGTGCGATCCCCCCAATCCCCCGTCCTGTCCATCAATGGACTCGTTAAGGACGTCGGCCCCCTGGCCAGCCTGGACGGAAAGATGCTGAGGGTGGTCAGCGATGTGTCGCTGATCGCCGGGCGCGGCGAGGTGACGGCCCTGCTGGGACCCAACGGCGCCGGAAAGACCACCACGCTTGAGTGCGCACAGGGCCTCCAGCGGCGCAGCGGCGGAACCATCAGCCTCCTTGGCGAGGATCCTGCTTCCGCCGGGGCAGACTTGCGCTCCCGCGTCGGCGTGATGCTCCAGGATGGCGGGCTCCCGCCGTCGGCCAAGCCTGTGCCGCTGCTGCGGCACATCGCCGGCCTCTATGCGAACCCCTGGCCCGTCGAGGACCTGGTGGAGCGGCTGGGCATCGATTCGTTCAGCCGCACCGGCGTGCGGAGGTTGTCCGGCGGACAGAAGCAGCGGCTTACCCTCGCGGCGGCCTTGGTGGGCAGGCCCGAGGTCCTCTTCCTCGACGAACCGAGCGCCGGGCTTGATCCGCAGTCCCGCGCCCTCGTCTTTGACCTGATCTCTGAGCTCCGCAGCAGCGGGATGGGCATCATCCTCACCACCCACCTCATGGACGATGCGCAGCGCCTGGCCGACTACGTCTACATCATCGACGGCGGCCGCAACGTCGCCGAAGGAACAGTGCAGCAGCTCCTGCAGCGCGAACCCGCCGTGGACAGCGGCGCCGAGCACGTCCGGACGCTGGTGTTCGAAGCGCAGCCCGGCTTGGACCTTTCCGCCGTGCTCCCCGCCGCCATCGCCGTCGCCGAGACCCGCGCGGGCAGCTATTCAGTGACCGGAGCGCTCACGCCAGGACACCTCGCGGCGTTGGCTGCCTGGTGGGAAGCGAAGGGAATCATGCCCGCCGCCATGAGCCTGCAGGCGCGTAGCCTTGAAGACGTCTTCCTGGACATCTCTGGAAAGGACATTCGATGAACGGGACCGGTACTGCCGCGGGCAGCGCTCCCGGGAACGGCCTGGCTGAAGCAGCCGGCGGCCGCCAGCACCCTGCCTCCCTGTTTCGGCGCGTGCTCCTGCAGGGTAAGTATGAAGCCATCACCATGCTGCGGAACGGTGAACAGCTGATCCTGGCCGTGGTGCTGCCGTTGCTTGCCCTGGTGGGACTCACCGTCACGCCGTTCCTTGACGGCCTGGGTCCGAGCCGGGTCAACGTGGCCGTTCCGGGCATCCTGGCACTGTGTGCAATGTCCACGGCCTTCACCGGCCAGGGCATCGCAACCGGCTTCGACCGCCGCTACGGCGTGCTCCGTTTCCTCTCCACCACCCCCCTTGGCCGCGGCGGCCTGATTGCGGGCAAGGTCCTCTCGGTGCTGGTGGTGCTGTGCCTGCAGATCGTGGTGGTATCCGCAGTGGCGTTTGCCCTGGGCTGGCAGCCCGTCGCTGCGGGCTGGCTGCCCGGCCTTGTCCTGCTGGTCCTGGGTGCGGCGGCATTCACGTCACTGGGCCTCCTGGTTGCCGGTACCGTCCGGCCGGAGGCAACGCTGGCCATCACCAACCTGCTGTGGATCCTGCTGGGCGCCATGGGAGGAATTGTGATTCCGGCTGACCGGCTTCCCGCCCTGGCACAGTCCATTGTGCATTTCCTGCCCTCCGGCGCGCTGGGTGAATCCCTCCGCGACGCCTTCCTTCATGGCGCCCTCAACGGCGGGGCCGCCCTCATCCTGGTGCTCTGGACGGCGATTGCCGGAGCAGCAGCCATCCGTTGGTTCAAGTGGAATTGAGATATTCGTGAGCACGGCTTCGCGCCTCCCCCAGTTCGCCGGCCGCCTGGCATCGCGGCTTCCCCGCACAGTCGACGCCAGAGTGCGCCGCCTGGCGGTGGCCTCCCTGATCGGGCAGACACTGCTGGTGGTGACCGGTGGCGCCGTACGGCTGACGGCGTCGGGCCTGGGCTGCCCCACCTGGCCGCGCTGCACTGACACATCGCTGGTCAACACGGCGGAAATGGGCATCCACGGCTTCATCGAGTTCGGCAACCGGCTCCTGACGTTTGCCCTCGCCGCCGTCGCGGCCCTCATGCTGGTGTACCTGTGGAACCTCCGCAGGGAACGCCGCGACCTCTTCCTGCTGGCGCTCGGCCTTCTGGCCAGCATTCCCGCCCAGGCCGTCATTGGCGGGATCACCGTCCTCACGGGCCTCAACCCGTGGGTAGTGGGCCTGCACTTCCTGGTGTCCATGGCCCTGGTGGTGTTCGCTACCCTGCTGGTCAACAGGGCCTATGGCCGCACCGGCCGTTACATGACGGTATCCCTGCGTGCGCTGCCGGGGACCCTGCGCCCGGTGACGTCCGCCGTCGCGCTTTTCGCTGCTCTGGCCGTGATGCTGGGCGTGGTGGTTACCGGAGCAGGACCGCACGCCGGTGACGCGGATGCACCCCGCAACGGCCTGGACTGGGACCTTTTCTCGCACATCCACGCTGTGCCTGCCTACCTTGTGACGGCGGGTTCCCTGGTGGCGCTGGTCCTGGTGCTGATGCGCCGTATTGCCGGTCCCTTCCGGACTGCCGTGTTCGGCCTGCTTGGGGTCACGGTCCTGCAGGCGGTCATCGGTTTCACCCAGTACTACAACGGCATCCCGGCCCTGCTGGTGGGCGCCCACATGCTGGGAGCCGCGCTGCTGATGGCCACCGCCACGAATGCCTGGGACCTCGCCAGGTCCAGCCCGGTGGAGTAACACACGGAAAACGCGAGGCCGCCCCGGGTTCCAGACCGGGGCGGCCTCGCGTTTAAGGTGTCTTGGCGTCAGCGCTCAGCGGGCAGCTGCGCCCGTGGCCGGCACCAGGGCTTGGGCCGGGTCCAGGGACTCGATGCCGTGAGGCGTCACCAGGACCACCCGGGCAGTGGCGATGTCGTAGAAGAGCCCGGTGGCCTGGACCTGCCCGGCGGCGATGGCAGGACCAACCACCGGATGGTTGTCGAGCTTGCTGAGCTGGACAGCCACGTTGACCATGCCCAGCTGGTCGAGGCGGCAGTAGCCCGCCTCCGCAGCGGCCCGCGCCACGGGGTGGTCCGCCATCAGCTCGAGGTAGCTGGGACGGGCATGCTCCAGCCAGGCGTCGAATCCGGTGCCCAGTCCCGGATTCCCCGCACCTTCGGCATCGGCGATGACGGCCTTCATGGCGCCGCAGTTCGAGTGCCCGCACACCACGATGGTGTTTACCTCGAGGCCCTTGACCGCGAACGAAAGCGCAGAGTCAATGGAGGCGTCCTGGCCGTCATGGCACACCACGTTGCCGATGTTGCGGAGGGTCAGCAGGTCGCCGGGGCCGCTGCTGGTGATCAGGTTGGGGTTGACCCTCGAATCGACGCACGCCACGAAAAGCGTATCCGGATGCTGCTGCTCCGCCAGGTCCTCCACCAGCGGACGGACCTGGTCAGCGAAGCGCCGGTGGTACTTGCTGATTCCCGCCAGGACTGCCGGGGTCCGTTCACTGCCCTGCTGGCTGGAGGCGTCTTCGCCGTCCGCGGTCCGGGAGTTGCGCGGCGGCAGCGGAAGCTCGCGGGCTTCCTGCCGCTGGGGTGCCCTGTGCTCAGCGTCCTGGAACAGGGTGTTTCCGTGTTCCTCAAGTTCCACCGAGCCGCCTGTGGCAGCGTACTGGTCCCGCCAGGCCACCAGGGATTCACGGAAGGCGTGGTCCACGTAATCGGCATTGAGTTCAACCACCACAACGTTCCCTGCCGGCACCGAGTGCAGTACACGGTTAAGGCGCGGCAGGGCGAAGAAGCTGCACGATCCTGCGATGGTGATCCGCCAGGCCGACGACGGCGAGACTGGCTCGTGCACGCGGATTGCCGCGCGCAGGACGCGCCACAGCACGCTGGCCGCGGCCAGCACCAGGCCGATGAGCACTCCCTCCAGCAGGTTGAGGAAGACGACGCAGAAAAGGGTGACGACGTAGATCAGCAGGTCCCCAGTGCGCCGGCTGGTCCGGATATCGGCCACCTTGATCAGCTTGGCACCGATGACCAGGAGCAGGCCCGCCAGCACCGACAGCGGAATGAGCTGGATCATGCCGGCGAAAAGCGCCGAGAAGATGAGGATCCACACGCCGTGCAGGATGGCGGAAGTCCGCGACTTGGCGCCGGCTTCCACGTTCGTGGCGCTGCGGACAATGACGCCCGTGACCGGCAGGCCACCCAGGGCACCGGAGAGGATGTTGGCCGTTCCCTGGCCCATCAGCTCCTTGTTGAGGTTGGTCCGCGGACCGGAGTGCATCTTGTCCACGGCAACGGCTGACAGGAGCGATTCGATACTGGCGATGAGGGCCATCGACAGCACAGCAAAGGCTATGGCGCGCCAGTTCCCTTCGGGCAAAGCAGGTAGGGCCACGGCGTCCAGGATGGAGCCCGAAAAGGAGATCCGTTCAACGGCCGGCGCCAGCGGGACCGACAACGCGGTGACGGCAGCAACGGCAGCCAGCGGTCCGGGGATCTTGCGCACAGCCGCGGGCAGGTGCTTCCAGGCCACCAGGATGATCACCACGGTGAGGCCAAGCAGCGCCGCATGGATCTCGACGTTGGTGATGGCTGCCGGGAGGTTGGCGAGGTTCTCGATGGCGGAACCGGCCGGGCCGGAGCCCAGCAGCACGTGGATCTGCTGGACCATAATGGTCACGCCGATCCCGGCGAGCATCGCCTTGACCACCACTGGCGAGACCGCCAGTGCTGCCCTTCCCACCCGACTCACGCCGAGCAAGAGTTGTACAACGCCGGCAGCGGCTGTGATGGCACAGGTGGCCTGCCAGCCGAATTCCTGGACCAGGCCGGCGACAATCACGGTCAGGCCGGCGGCTGGCCCGCTGACCTGCAGCGGAGCGCCGCCCAGGCTGCCGGCGACGATGCCGCCGACGGCGGCGGCGATGAGTCCGGCCATGATCGGCGCACCGGAGGCAGCGGCGATCCCGAGGGACAACGGCAGCGCCACGAGGAACACCACCAGGGAGGCGGGCACGTCCGCGCCCAGGTTCGACAGGAAAGGCCGGAAACGGTTGGCTCGCCCGCGCTGTCCGCCGGGCGGGCTGTGGTTGGAGGCTGTTGTTGTGGCTGGGCCGGGCGTCATGGGATTTCCTTTGCTTCGCGGGAAAGATCCAGTCCACCGTATGCAGAATGTCACGCAGGATGACACTTAAAGTGACGGATATGACAGAATCTGTCACCACCCAAGTCCGCGTCTATGACGTGGCGCGCCAAGGTTGGTCCAGGCTTTAAACGGCGAACGGCCCGGACTCGAAAGTCCGGGCCGTTCGCGGGCAGTTTGGTGTGATTAGCCGCCGATGACTGCAGGTCCGATGAAGGGATCCACGGCCAGGGCAATGAACAGCAGGGTGAGGTAGCTGATGGAGCCGTGGAAGACCTTCATGGCCTTTTTGTCCGGGATGTCCTCACGCTGCGCACGGTTGTAGAGGGCGTGCGACTCATAAAGGAACCAGGCACCGGCCAGGACGGCAGTGACCGTGTAGACCCACCCGGCGCCACCGGCCGGAACCATCAGCAGTGAACAGGCCACCATGGCCCAGGCGTACAGGACCACCTGGACGGACACCACTTTGGCGCCGGCAATGGCCCCAAGCATGGGCACCTTGGCGTTGCGGTAGTCCTCGCCGTAACGCATGGACAGCGGCCAGTAGTGCGGCGGCGTCCAGAGGAAGATCACCATGAAGAGGATGATGGCGGGCCATTCCACCGAGTTGGTGACGGCGGCCCAGGCGATCAGCACCGGGAAGCAGCCTGCGGCGCCGCCCCAAACAATGTTCTGGGCTGTGCGCCGCTTCAGGATGATCGTGTAGATCACGACGTAGAAGAAGATGGCGCCGAGCCCGAGCCACGCCGACAGCGGGTTGGCGCCAAACCACAGGATGGCGATGGCCGCAGCACCCAACAGCCACGAAAAGACCAGCGCTTCGCGCGGGGTGACTTCCCCGGTGACCAGGGGCCGGTTTTCGGTGCGGGCCATCAGCTTGTCGATGTCGCGGTCGATGTAGCAGTTGAACGCGCCGGCACTGCCCGCGGCAAACGCTCCGCCTACCAGCGTGGCCAGGATCAGGCCGATGGACGGGAAACCCCGCTCTGCGTAGATCATGGTGGGCAGGGTGCTGACCAGGAGCAGTTCGATGACGCGCGGTTTGGTGAGGGCAAGATACGCCTTGGCCTTACGGGCAAACCCTGGACCGGAGGCCCGGGAAGCGTTCAGCGGCGTATCTGTTGTGCTCACGGTGGCAGTCACCCGTTCTGTGTGGCAGTTGTATCTGGCATTGCAGCTGCGGGCGGTTGAAAAGGTACGGCGCCCGGCATTGGCCTCCGAATATCATACCGCGCCGCCACCCGCCCAAAGCCCGGCCGATATGCGCACTTGATCGCTCGCAGCCCGATTCGAGCAGATTAACTCATCCTCACTTCAGCCTTATTCATAAAAGGGGAAATTGCGTCCAAAACGTGAGATTTCAGCCTCCCGAAGATTGGAATGGAGCTAAGCTGTCACCAGATCAGCACGCGGCAGGGAAGCGGTGGAAAACGCATTCCCACCTCCCCCGCGGCTGAACGAGAGACCAACATTCGACGGCGACTGGTACACACCGCAGCGGGCGCCCCATATCGTGCCTGGAACCGGACCGGGTGTGCCGCGCGCCGTCAGCAAAGAGAGGGGCCCGGTTTTCGTGCCACATTTGGAAGAGCAAGAACTGTCCTGGACCAGCCTGGATGAGCGTGCCGTGGATACCATCCGTGTCCTGGCCGCGGATGCTGTTGAGAAGGTGGGCAACGGACACCCCGGTACGGCGATGAGCCTTGCACCGGCCGCTTACCTGCTGTTCCAGAAGCTGATGCGCCACGATCCGCGGGATCCGCAGTGGCTGGGCCGTGACCGGTTCATCCTGTCCCCCGGCCACACCTCGCTGACCCTGTACATCCAGCTGTTCCTTTCCGGCTACGGCCTGGAACTCAAGGACCTGGAAGCCCTGCGGACCTGGGGCTCGCTGACCCCGGGCCACCCCGAGTACAAGCACACCGCAGGCGTGGAGATCACCACCGGTCCCCTCGGCCAGGGCCTGGCGTCCTCGGTCGGCTTCGCCTACTCCCAGCGCCGCCAGCGCGGCCTGTTCGACGCCGACGCCGCACCGGGCACCAGCCCGTTCGACCACACCATCTGGGTCATCGCATCCGACGGCGACCTGCAGGAAGGCGTCACCTCCGAGGCTTCCTCGCTGGCCGGCCACCAGGAACTAGGCAACCTCGTGGTCATCTACGACGAGAACCACATCTCCATCGAGGACGACACCGACATTGCCTTCACCGAGGATGTCCTGAAGCGATACGAAGCCTACGGCTGGCACATCCAGCGGGTGGACTGGACCAAGACCGGCGAATACAAGGAAGACGTCCAGGAGCTCTACTCCGCCCTGCGCGCCGCCAAGGCCGAGACCTCCAAGCCCTCCATCATTTCGCTGCGCACCATCATCGGCTACCCGGCCCCCAAGAAGCAGAACACGGGCAAGATCCACGGTTCCGCACTGGGTGCCGAGGAAGTCGCGGCTTTGAAGGAAGTCCTGGGCTTCGACCCCGCCAAGTCCTTCGACGTGGACCAGGAAGTCCTGGCCCACGCCCGCTCCGTGGTTGACCGCGGTGCGGAAGCCCGCAAGGAATGGGAAGAATCCTTCAACGCATGGCAGGCCGCCAACCCCGAGGGGTCAGCCCTGCTGCAGCGCATCGAGGCCCGGGAACTTCCCTCGGACATCGACGCCGCCCTTCCGGTCTTCCCGGCCGGCAAGGACGTCTCCACCCGCGCTGCATCAGGCAAGGTCCTGAACGCGCTGGGCCCGGTCATGCCCGAACTCTGGGGCGGCTCCGCCGACCTCGCCGAGTCGAATAACACCACCATCGAGGGTTCGCCGTCGTTCGTACCGGCTTCCAAGCAGACTGATGCATGGAAGGGCAACCCCTACGGCCGCGTGCTGCACTTCGGTATCCGCGAACACGCAGCCGCGTCGATCGTCAACGGCATCAGCCTGCACGGGAACACCCGCGCGTTCTCCGGCACGTTCCTGATTTTCAGCGACTACCAGCGTCCCGCCATCCGCCTGGGTGCCCTGATGGGTGTTCCGTCGCTGTACGTCTGGACGCACGACTCCATCGGCCTGGGCGAGGACGGCCCCACCCACCAGCCGGTGGAACAGCTCGCCTCGCTGCGCGCCATCGTGGGCCTGGATGTGGTCCGCCCCGGCGATCCCAACGAGGTCGCCGTGGCATGGAAAACCATGCTGGAGAACCACTCCAACCCTGCCGGCATCGTCCTGACCCGGCAGAACATCCCCACCTGGGAGCGCGGCGAAGGAGCAGCCGACGGCGATACGTTCGGTGCCGCGTCCGGCGTCGCCAAGGGCGGGTACGTCCTGGCCGAGGCAGCGAAGGACGGCGCCACCGTCACCGCTGACGTCATCCTGATCGCCACCGGGTCCGAGGTCCAGCTTGCCGTCCAGGCCCGCGAAGCCCTGCAGGCCGAAGGCATCGCCGCCCGCGTCGTTTCGATGCCCTGCGTGGAGTGGTTCAACAAGCAGGACGCCGCCTACCGTGAATCGGTGCTGCCCGCCACGGTCAAGGCCCGCGTCTCCGTCGAGGCCGGCCTCTCCCTGGGCTGGAAGGAATTCGTCGGCGACGCCGGCCGTTCCGTGAGCCTCGAGCACTACGGCGCTTCGGCTGACTACAAGCGCCTTTTCCAGGAGTTCGGCATCACCGCGGAGGCAGTCGCCGCCGCAGCCAAGGATTCCCTCGCAGGCCTGAACGCCTAACAACGATTTCCAGGAGATAACCACCATGACTACTCCCACCCAGCAGCTCTCCGAAGCCGGAGTTTCCATCTGGCTCGATGACCTTTCCCGCGGACGCCTCGAAACCGGCACCCTCCGGAAGCTCATCGAGGAAAAGAACGTGGTTGGCGTAACCACCAACCCGTCCATCTTCCACGCAGCGATCACCGCCGGCACCGATTACGATGCCACCGTCGCTGCCCAGGCAGCAGCCGGCGCCAGCGTGGAGGAGACGATCTTTGAGATCACCACCACCGACGTCGCCGACGCCTGCGACCTGTTTGCCCCCGTGGCGGCGGCCACCAAGGGTGTTGACGGCCGCGTCTCCATCGAGGTGGACCCCCGCCTCGCCTGGGACACCAACGGCACCATCGCCGAGGCCAAGCACCTCTACAAGAAGGTCAACAAGGACAACGTCCTGATCAAGATCCCGGCCACCATCGAGGGCCTGGAAGCCATCACCGCCACACTGGCCGAAGGCATCAGCGTCAACGTCACCCTGATCTTCTCCCTCGAGCGCTACCGCGCGGTCATCAACGCCTTCCAGGCCGGCCTGGAGCAGGCCAAGGAGAACGGCCACGACCTCTCGAAGATCCACTCCGTGGCATCCTTCTTCGTCTCCCGCGTGGACAGCGAAATCGATAAGCGCCTCGACAAGATCGGCACGGACGAAGCCAAGGCACTCAAGGGCAAGGCCGGCCTCGCCAACGCCCGCCTCGCCTACCAGGTGTACGAAGAACTCTTCGCTACCGAACGCTGGGCACTCCTCGCCGAAGCCGGCGCGCTCCCCCAGCGTCCGCTGTGGGCATCCACCGGCGTGAAGGACCCGGCCTACCCGGACACCCTCTACGTGACCGAACTGGTTGCTCCCGGCGTCGTCAACACCATGCCCGAGAAGACCCTTGACGCCACCTTCGACCACGGCGTGGTCACCGGCGACACCGTCTCCGGCACCTACGCGGACGCCAACGCCACCCTGGACGCGCTCGAAAAGCTCGGCGTCTCCTACAACGAAGTCGTCGCCCTCCTGGAATCCGAAGGCCTGGATAAGTTCGTGGCCAGCTGGAAGGAACTGCTGGCCGACGTCGAAGGCGCCCTCACCTCCGCACGGAAGGCCTCCTAACCACCCATGAGCACACTCAGCTACGAAGCCACCGGTGCCGCGCAGCAGGCACTCGAACAGCACCTTCCCGCCCTCGTCGAGGACAGGATTGCCACCCGGATCTTTGCCAAGGACCACACCCTCTGGGGTTCCGACGCTGAGTCGGAGTCCGCAATCCGCCTCGGCTGGGTCGAGGCTGCAACGGTCTCCCAGCCGCTGGTGAAGGACATCCTGGATCTGCGCGACGCCCTCCGGGCCGAAGGAGTCACCCGTATTGCCCTGTGCGGCATGGGCGGGTCCTCTCTGGCGCCCGAGGTCATCGCCGGTACCGCCGGCGTCGAGCTGACTGTGCTGGACAGCACGGACCCCGACCAGGTCCGTGCTGCCCTGGCGGACCGCCTGGCGGAAACCGCCATCGTGGTCTCCTCCAAGTCGGGTTCCACAGTTGAAACAGACTCCCAGCGGCGGGTCTTCGAGAAGGCGTTCAACGACGCCGGCATCGATGCCAACAGCCGGATCATCATCGTCACGGATCCGGGCTCGCCATTGGACAAGGCCTCCCGTGAAGCCGGCTACCGCGCCGTCTTCAACGCCGACCCCAACGTTGGCGGCCGTTTCTCCGCACTGACCGCGTTCGGCCTGGTGCCTTCCGGCCTGGCCGGCGTGGACTTCCAGGCGTTCCTGGACGAGGCTGAAGAAGCGGCCGAGGTCCTGAACGACGACGCACCCGAGAACATCGGCCTGGCCCTCGGAACCGCACTGGGCGGCACCAGCCCGCTGCGCAACAAAATCGTCATCGCCGAAGACGGCTCCGGCATCGTGGGATTTGCCGACTGGGCCGAGCAGCTCATCGCCGAATCCACCGGCAAGCTTGGCACCGGGGTGCTGCCCGTTGTGGCGGGCCCCGACTCCCCCGAGGCCAACTCCGGCGCGAAGGACGTCCTCGTGGTCCGCCTCGTGGCCGCGGATGCCGACGTCGAGCTCGGTGAAAACGAAGTTGCCATCGCGGGTGGCCTCGCCGCCCAGATGATGGTCTGGGAGTTCGCCACCGCTGTGGCCGGCAGGCTGCTGGGCATCAACCCGTTCGACCAGCCCGACGTGGAAGCGGCCAAGGTTGCAGCCCGCGGCCTGCTGGATGCACAGCCCGAACCCACTCCGGCAGCGTTCGTCGATGGCTCCATCGAAGTCCGCGGCGGGGAATGGCTCGGCGGCGCATCAACGGCTGCGGAAGCTGTCAGCGCACTGCTGGATACCCTCCAGCCGGACAGCTACCTCAGCGTCCAGGCCTACTTTGACCGGCTGGCGTTTGCGCAGCTCGAAGGTGTCCGCGACGAGTTCGCAGCTGTGACGGGACGCCCGGTCACGTTCGGCTGGGGGCCGCGGTTCCTGCACTCGACCGGCCAGTTCCACAAGGGCGGCCCCGCCATCGGCGTGTTCCTCCAGGTGACGGCTGCTTCCACGGATGACCTTGCCATCCCCGAGCGTCCCTTCACCTTCGGCGAACTGATTTCCGCCCAGGCTGCCGGTGACGCCCAGGTTCTCGAGGAGCACGGCCGCCCCGTGCTCCGCCTGCACCTGACCAACCGAGCCGCCGGCGTGGCACAGCTGCAGGAGATCGTTTCTGCACTGTCCGCCCGGGCATCCGCAACCGAAAGCTAAGGCGCACAAGCAACATGCCAGAAACTGAATACGGCAGGACTTCCGGAGCACGTTCCGGAAAGTCCGGCCGGAATCCACTGCGGGATCCGCGTGACCGCCGGTTGAACCGGATTGCCGGTCCGTCGTCGCTGGTGCTCTTCGGGGTTACCGGCGACCTCGCCCGGAAGAAACTGATGCCCGCCGTGTATGACCTCGCCAACCGGGGGCTGCTGCCACCGAGTTTCGCGCTGGTGGGGTTCGCTCGCCGTGAGTGGGACAAGGAGGACTTCGCCGCTGAGGTGAAGGCCTCCGTCCAGGCCCATGCACGGACCCCGTTCGATGAGGCGGTCTGGAACCAGCTCTCCGAGGGCATCCGGTTCGTCCAGGGTGAATTCGACGACGACGCCGCGTTTGAGCGGCTCGGCGAAACCATCAAGGAACTCGATGATGTCCGCGGGACGCGCGGAAACCACGCGTTCTATCTGTCGATCCCGCCGAAAGCCTTCGAACAGGTCTGCCGGCAACTGTCCAAGCATGGGCTGGCGCAGGCCGACGGCGACAAGTGGCGGCGCGTGGTCATTGAGAAGCCGTTCGGCCACGACCTCCAGTCCGCCCGGCAGCTGAATGACATTGTCGAATCGGTCTTCCCGCCGGATGCGGTGTTCCGGATCGACCACTACCTGGGTAAGGAAACGGTCCAGAACATCCTGGCGCTGCGTTTCGCCAACCAGCTGTTCGAGCCGCTGTGGAACGCGAACTACGTGGACCACGTCCAGATCACCATGGCCGAGGACATCGGTACCGGCGGCCGTGCCGGGTACTACGACGGCGTGGGTGCGGCCCGCGACGTCATCCAGAACCACCTCCTCCAGCTGCTCGCGCTGACAGCGATGGAGGAGCCCATTTCCTTCAACGCCGATGACCTGCGCGCGGAGAAGGAAAAGGTGCTGGCAGCGGTCAAGCTCCCCGAAGACCTGTCCACGCATTCAGCCCGGGGGCAGTTCTCCGGCGGCTGGCAGGGCGGCGAGCAGGTCCAGGGCTATCTGGAGGAAGAGGGCATTCCCGCGGACTCCACCACCGAAACCTACGCCGCGGTGCGGGTTGACATCCACACGCGGCGCTGGTCAGGAGTGCCGTTCTACCTGCGTGCCGGCAAACGCCTGGGCAGGCGGGTCACGGAGATTGCAGTGGTGTTCAAGCGCGCCCCCAACCTGCTGTTCCGTGACCACGGTGAGGACGACTTCGGGCAGAACGCGGTGGTCATCCGCGTGCAGCCGGACGAAGGCGTCACCATCCGGTTCGGGTCCAAGGTCCCGGGCACCCAGATGGAAGTCCGGGATGTCACGATGGACTTCGGCTACGGCCACTCGTTCACCGAGTCCTCCCCGGAGGCGTACGAGCGCCTGATCCTGGACGTGCTCCTGGGTGAGCCGCCGCTGTTCCCCCGGCATGAGGAAGTGGAACTGTCCTGGAAGATCCTTGACCCGTTCGAGGAATACTGGGCGCAGCTGGACGAACAGCCCGAACCCTACGCCCCGGGATCCTGGGGCCCTGCCTCTGCTGATGAGCTGCTGGCCCGTGACGGACGAACCTGGAGAAGGCCATGATTGTCGATTTGCCGGACACCACCACCTCGAAGGTGTCCAAGAAACTCATGGCCCTGAGGGAACAGGGCGGCGTGATCGCCCTGGGCCGGGTCCTGACCCTCGTGGTGGTGACGAAGTCCGGCCTCGAAGAGGAAGCAATTGAGGCCGCCAACGATGCCAGCCGGGAGCACCCCTGCCGGATTATCGTCCTCGCCGACGCCGGCAAGGAGGCAGGTGACCGGCTGGACGCCCAGATCCGGGTTGGCGGTGACGCCGGAGCCTCGGAGGTGATCGTGCTGCGCGGCTACGGCCAGCTTGCCCACGAAAGCGAGTCTCTCGTCGCGGCGCTGCTGCTCCCGGACGCGCCGATCGTGGCCTGGTGGCCGCACGGCGCCCCGGAGAACGCCTGCGAAACCTCCATCGGCGCCATCGCGCACCGCCGGATCACGGACTCCGCGAACGAACCCGACCCCCAGGCGGCCCTCGAACGCATCCATGGCACCTACAAGGCCGGCGACACCGACCTTGCCTGGACGAGGCTGACCAACTGGCGCATCCAACTCGCCGCAGCCCTCGACGAAGCGGACTCCTCCCCCGTCACGGCCGTGGCTGTGGAAGGTGCCTCCGACTCGCCCAGCACTATCCTGCTGGCCGCGTGGCTGACCCTCACCCTGGATGCCCCTGTCACCATCGTGGCGGATCCGGCAGGAACCGGCATCCGCCGGGTCCGGCTCACCCGGCCCGGCGGTGACGTCCAGCTGTTCCGCCCGGGACTCTCGGTGGCGGAACTCACCCAGCCCGGGCAACCGGCCCAGCGGATCTCCCTCCCGCGCCGCAGCCTCCGTGACTGCCTCGCCGAAGAACTGCGCCGGCTCGATCCGGATGAGGTCTTCGGTGAAGTGATTACTATTGGACTGCCACGTACAAACCTAAGGAGCGTCCGGCCCAGTGAGCGTTGACCCAAGAGTAAGCATTCATCCCGATTCGTCCGTGCTGATGGCTGCCATCGCGGCACGCCTCATCACCAAGCTCGTCGACGTGCAGGACAAACACGGTGAGGCCACCGTTGTCCTGACCGGCGGCACGGTGGGCATCGGCACGCTGAAGGCTGTTGCAGACTCTCCGGCGGCTCCCGCCGTGGACTGGTCAAAGGTGAATTTCTGGTGGGGCGACGAGCGGTTCGTGGGATCTGCCGACGGCGACCGGAACACCAGGCAGGCGTACGACGCCCTGCTGAAGCACATTCCCGTGGATCCGGAGCGGATCCACGAACCCGGTTCCTCGGACGACTTCGAAACGCCTGAAGAAGCAGCTGATGACTATGCGCGCCGCCTCCGTGAGGCAGCAGCCGCAGAGCATGCCGCCGACATGTCCGATGACCGCCCGGACGAGCCTGGGGTCCTCCCCCGGCTTGACGTTGTCCTGCTGGGTGTGGGTCCCGACGCACACGTTGCGTCGCTCTTCCCCGAGCAGGCCGGCATCCGCGAGAAGGAACGCACGGTGGTGGGGGTGCGCAATTCCCCCAAGCCGCCGCCGCTGAGGATTTCGCTGACGCTGCCGGCCATCAACACTGCCGCTGAGGTCTGGATGGTGGTGGCCGGCGAGGATAAAGCCGGAGCAGTTGGCCTGGCCCTGGCCGGGGCCACCCCGGTCCAGGTGCCCGCGGCGGGGCCGCGGGGTACGTCCCGGACCCTGTGGCTTATCGACGAGAATGCGGCCTCACGGGTCCCGCAGCAGCTCGTCCGCAAGGACGCCGCGGGCGCGTAACCGTTCCAGCGCTCCGGCCAGTACGTCTTCGGCGTCCTGGTCGGAGCGCCGCTCTTTAACGTACTCCAGGTGCGTTTTGTAGCCGTCGTCGAGGGCCTCGGTGCCGGCAGCCTCTGAACCGTCCCTTGAGGCCGGCGCTCCGCAGCGCCGGCAGTCCCAGACGGCCGGGATCTGGACGTCGGGGAGCTGCAGGAACACGGGCTCCGTGACGTGCCCCTTTGCACACCAGTAAGAAACACGGATCCTGGGCAGCGGGTTGCCGTGGTCGGCGTCGCCTTGGAGGCTGGAGCCTGACCCCGCTGTCACCCCAGCCCGCGTACCGCGGAAACCTGACACTGGATGAACCATCGGAACTCCTGCCTCGGGAAGACTGTCCTGCCGGTTAAACGAAACTGTGGCTGTCGGAAGCCGACAGCCACAGTTTAGTTCGCAGGCGCGCGGGGCGGGAGGGCCCAACGGCATGCCAATGCACGAAGTTGGGGGTTACGAATCCCCGGCGCCGCTGAACCTCATGATCAGGCCCAGGGCGATGATGACGATGCCCCAGGTCACGCCGAGGATGATGGTGAACCGGTTGAGGTTCCGTTCAGCCACACCGGATGAGCTGAGTCCTGAGCTCATGCCGCCGCCGAACATATCCGACAGCCCGCCGCCACGCCCTTTGTGAAGGAGGATGAGCAGCGTCAGCAGGAGGCTGGTGATGCCCAGGAGGATCTGCAGGATGACATGAAGAACGTCCACGACGGCCTTTCAGGAAGTTAGTGGGGCGGGAGCGCGTGCGCCGGGACGGACTAGTCCGTCACCAGGTGACTCTCGAACCTGACAATATTAGCAAACTCAGCCGGATCCAGGCTGGCGCCACCCACAAGCACGCCGTCAACGTCGCGCTCCTTGAGGATGGCTGCTGCGTTGTTGGCCTTGACTGAGCCGCCATACAGCAGCCGGGTCTTGGCAGCAACGTCCGCGCCGAACAGTTTCTCCAGCTCGGCCCGGATGGCGGCGCACATCTCCTGCGCGTCCTCCGGCCCGGCAACTTCTCCCGTGCCAATGGCCCATACGGGTTCGTAGGCAACGACGAGTTCTGCGGCCTGCTCATCGGTCAGGCCTGCCACGCCGCCGCGAAGCTGGTCCAGGGTGTGGTTCACGTGCGTGCCCGCCTGGCGGATCTCCAGGCCCTCACCGACGCAAAGAACCGGGGTGACGCCGTGCTTGAAGGCCGCCTTGGTCTTGGCGTTCAGGACGTCGTCCGACTCGTTGTGGATGGTACGGCGCTCACTGTGGCCCACCAGCACGTACTTGCAGCCCAGTTTGCTCAGGAACTGCCCGGAGATGTCGCCGGTGTAAGCGCCGGAGTCGAACTGGGAAAGATCCTGGCCGCCGTAGGCCACGTCCAGGTCGTCGCCCTGGACGAGGGTCTGGACACCGCGGAGGTCCGTGAAGGGCGGGAAAACCGCAACTTCGACGCGGCTGTAGTCATGCTTGGCGTCCGAGAGCGTCCAGGCCAGCTTCTGCAGGAGCGTAATGCCCTGCACGTGGTCCATGTTCATCTTCCAGTTACCGGCGATGAAGGGCTTACGGTCGAAGGCGCCGTTCGTAGACGTTGTCACGTGTTCTCCAAAAAGGTCTTGTAAAGTGTGCGGCCGGCAGGCTGCCGCGGGCAACCTGCCGGCCGAAGGACAGGAGCGTTGCTGCTCCCGGTGGCTGGCCCTACCGGTCCAGGATGCTCAAACCGGGGAGTTCCTTGCCCTCAAGGTACTCCAGGCTGGCGCCGCCGCCGGTGGAAATGTGCCCGAACTGGTCGTCGGCGAAGCCGAGGGTACGTACAGCAGCAGCGGAGTCGCCGCCGCCCACCACGGTGAACGCTTCGGTTTCGGTCAGGGCCTGGGCGACCGCGCGGGTTCCCGCGGAGAAGGCCTCGAATTCAAAGACTCCCATGGGACCGTTCCAGAACACCGTCCGGGCGCCCTTGATCCGGTCCGCAAAGGCAGCTGCGGAGTCGGGACCAATATCCAGTCCGATGCCGTTGGCGCCGAAGCTGCTGGCTTCGATGGCGTCCGCGGCAACCGTTTCATGCGCGGCGTCGGCAGCGAACTTCTCCGCCACCACAACGTCAGTCGGGATCACGAACCCGGTGCCGGCGTCAGCAGCACGCTTCAGGTAGTCCTGGACAACGCCGATCTGGTCCTGTTCGAGCAGGCTGGCGGCCACCTTGTGCCCCGCGGCAGCGAGGAACGTGAACAGCATGCCGCCGCCCACCAGGATGGTGTCTGCCTTGCCAATCAGGTTGTCGATCACGGCGAGCTTGTCCGAGACCTTGGATCCGCCCAGGACCACCACGTAGGGACGCTGGGTGTCGGCGGTGAGCTTGCGCAGGACCTCCACCTCGGTGTGCACCAGGTCGCCCTGGTAGGACGGCAGCCGGGACGCGACGTCGTAGACGCTTGCGTGCTTGCGGTGGACAGCACCGAAGGCGTCATCCACGTAGGCGCCGTTCCCGCCGGTCAGCGCCACCAGCTCGTCAGCGAAGGCGCCGCGCTCGGCGTCGTCCTTGCTGGTTTCGCGGGCGTCGAAGCGGACGTTCTCCAGGACCAGGGCTTCGCCGTCCTGCAGGGAAGCTGCTGCTTCCCTGGCGGAGTCACCGACGGTGTCGGCGGCGAGGGTGACCTTGAAGCCCGCCAGTTCGGCGAGGCGCTCCACGGCAGGGCGGAGGGAGTACTTATCCTCGGGCGCGCCCTTGGGGCGTCCAAGGTGGGCTGTTACCAGCACGCGGGCACCGGCGTCCGTGAGCTTTGCCAGCACTGGAAGGGAGGCCTTGATGCGGCCGTCGTCAGTGACTGTAGAGCCGTCGAGCGGCACATTCAGGTCGCTTCGGACCAGAATGTACCGCCCGCGGACACCTTCAGCGATCAGTTCGTTGAGGGTGTGGGATGTCATGTGTCTAACCCTAGCCCAGCTTGGACGCGACAAGCTCCGTGAGGTCGACGAGGCGGTTTGAGTAGCCCCATTCGTTGTCATACCAGGAAACAACCTTGACCTGGTTGCCGATGACCTTGGTTAGTCCGGCGTCGAAGATCGAGGATGCGGGGTCGCCAACGATGTCAGAGGAAACGATGGGCTCTTCCGTGTAGGTCAGGAAGCCCTGCAGTTCGTCAGACTCGGCAGCGCGCTTGAGGGCGGCGTTGACTTCCTCAACGGTGGTTTCGCGGGACACCGTGACGGTGAGGTCCGTGGCGGAACCGGTGGGGACGGGAACGCGGATGGCGTAGCCGTCCAGCTTGCCCTTGAGCTCCGGCAGCACCAGGCCGATTGCCTTGGCCGCACCGGTGGAGGTGGGCACCATGTTGATGGCGGCGGCGCGGGCGCGGCGCAGGTCCTTGTGCGGGCCGTCCTGCAGGTTCTGGTCGGCCGTGTAGGCGTGCACGGTGGTCATCAGGCCACGCTCGATGCCGAACTCGTCGTTGACCACCTTGGCCAGCGGGCCGAGGCAGTTGGTGGTGCAGGACGCGTTGGAAATGATGTGGTGCGTGGCGTTGTCATACAGGTTGTGGTTGACGCCCATCACGATGGTGATGTCCTCATCCGAGGCAGGGGCGGAAATCAGCACCTTCTTGGCGCCGGCGTCGATGTGCTTCTGCGCATCGGCTGCCTTGGTGAAGAAGCCGGTGGATTCGATGACGATATCCACGCCGAGCTCGCCCCACGGCAGGTTGGCGGGATCGCGTTCCGCCAGGACCTTGATGACGTTGCCGTTGACGACGATGTTGCCGTCCTTGACCTCGATGGTTTCCTTCAGGCGGCCGCCCACGGAGTCGTACTTGAACAGGTGGGCCAGCGCCTCGGGGCTGGTGAGGTCGTTGACTGCAACGATTTCGAGGTCCGCACCCTGTGCGAGTGCTGCGCGGAAGTAGTTGCGGCCAATACGGCCGAAGCCGTTGATACCAATACGGGTCGTCACTTTTCAGTCTCCTTGGTGCTTGAAGCAAGCACTACTAGTTGAGCGGGCGTTCAAGCCAACTAACAGATCCCGCACGCCATTGGGCAGAGATGATTTACAGACGGAGGGCGACCAGCCTCATTGCTGAAGGCTAACCGCCTTCCGTGACCTATCTTACGTTTAACTGGGTCCGCCCCCGCAAGTGCGGGGGCGGCCAGTCCACATGGCGGCCTGATTAAGTCCGAATGTGAAGTTTGTAACAAGCAAGTGTGCTGCAGGTTACGGGAGGGTGATGAGCCCGGTTGCGTTGCTGCGGGCGGCGTCGAAGCGCTTGGCGACGTCGGCCCAGTTCACGATGTTCCAGAACGCCTTGACGTAATCGGCCTTGACGTTCACGTAGTCCAGGTAGAAGGCGTGCTCCCACATGTCCAACATGAGCAGCGGCGTGGTGCCCAGTGCCACGTTGCCCTGCTGGTCGTACAGCTGCTCGATTACCAGGTTTCCACCGATGGGCTCGTAAGCCAGGAAGCCCCAGCCCGAACCCTGCAGGCCGAGGGCGGCTGCGGAGAACTGGGCGCGGAAGGCGTCGAAGGAACCGAACGCGTCGTCGATGGCTGCAGCCAGTTCGCCCTCGGGCTTGTCGCCGCCGTCCGGGGAAAGGTTGTTCCAGAAGACGGAGTGGTTGACGTGTCCGCCGGTGTGGAACGCGAGGTCCTTGGAGAGCCGGTTGATGTTGGCGAAATCGCCCTTCTCCCGTGCCTCTGCCAGCTGGGCCAGCGCGTTGTTGGCACCTGCAACGTAGGCAGCGTGGTGCTTGCTGTGGTGCAGCTCCATGATCCGCGCAGAGATGTGCGGCTCAAGGGCGGCGTAGTCGTACTTGAGTTCGGGCAATACGTACTCAGTCACAAAATCCTCCAATATCGTGGACTTTCGGTCCGGTTGGTGACTCTCGGATTATGCATCCGGACGTCTGGCGCCCGGAATTATTTTTGATTCTATGGGCCCGCTACTCGTCGAGCATTTCGGGCGTCACATTGGCGTCGGTGCCGGGAATACCCAGGTCAAGGGCCCGCTTGTCCGCCATCGCCAGGAGCCGGCGGATCCGGCCGGCGATGGCGTCCTTGGTCATGACGGGATCGGCAAGCCTGCCGAGCTCGTCCAGGCTGGCCTGCTTGTGGGCCACCCGCAGCTCTCCGGCGTATTTCAGGTGGTCGGGTACGTCGTCGCCGAGGATTTCCAGGGCGCGGTCCACGCGGGCACCGGCGGCCACGGCGGCCTGCGCCGAGCGCCGGAGGTTGGCGTCATCGAAATTGGCGAGGCGGTTCGCGGTGGCGCGGACCTCCTTGCGCATCCGGCGCTCCTCCCAGACCATGAGTGCGTCGTGGGCACCCATGCGGGTCAGGAGCGCGGCGATGGTGTCGCCGTCGCGGATGACCACCCGGTCCACGCCGCGCACCTCGCGGGCTTTGGCCTGGATGTCGAGGCGGCGGGCGGCACCGACCAGTGCCAGGGCGGATTCAGGTCCGGGGCAGGTGACCTCGAGCGAGGACGAGCGGCCGGGCTCCGTCAGCGAGCCGTGGGCCAGGAACGCACCGCGCCAGACTGCTTCGGCATCGGCTGCGGAGCCGTTGACGACGGCGGACGGCAGCCCGCGGACGGGGCGTCCGCGGCCGTCCAGGAGGCCGGTCTGGCGGGCCAGCGCCTCGCCGTCGCGCACTACCCGGACCACGTACCTGCTGGCCCTGCGGAGCCCGCCGGCGGACACGACGATGATTTCGCTTTGATGCCCGTAAACCTCTGCGATGGCTGCCCGGAGGCGCCGCGCCGTGGAGGCAAGGTCCACCTCTGCCTCGATGACGATCCGGCCGGAAATGATGTGCAGGCCGCCCGCGAAACGGAGCATCGCGGAGACCTCAGCCTTGCGGACGGACGACTTCTTTATGTCCAGACGGGACAGTTCTTCTTTGACTGATGCTGTCAGTGCCATGGCACCTTCCTAACTGTTCCCAAAAATGTCCTGGTACGCCGTGGCCAGCCGCAGGGGGTCATGGACGGGACGGCGTCCCGACGCCCCTACTTTACCCAAGACCACCTCGGCGCCGATCATCGCGGCGGCCTTCTCGAACTCCTGGCGGTCGGGGACGGAAGCGGGATCGGCCAGGACAACGTCCACGTTGAATCCGGGGGCGTAGCGGCGCAGGACGTGCAGGTGGTCCGCGGCCGTCATGCCTGAAGTTTCCTTGGTATCCGTGGCGAGGTTCATGGTGAGGCAGCGCTTGGCCGGGGTGTTGCACAGCGCCTGGCGCATCTCCGGCAGCAGCAGATGGGGCAGCACCGACGTGTACCAGGAGCCCGGGCCCAGGATGACCCAGTCGGCAAGCTCGATGGCGGTCAGCGCTTCCGTGCAGGCAGGTGCCGACTCCGGGAGCAGGCGGACGTTCTCCAGCGATCCTGCCACGGCGCAGCGGGCCTGCCCGTGGACCGTCTGCAGCACCGATTCGCCATTCGGCGCCGTCACCCTGACATCGCCTTCAATGGTGAGCGGCACCGTGGACATGGGCAGGACCTGGCCGCGGGCACCCAGGAGCGCGCCGGCCCAGGTCAGGCCCGCGACGGCGTCGCCCAGCAGTTCCCAGAGCGTTACGATCAGCAGGTTTCCCATGGCGTGCTCGTCCAGCGAGCCGCCGCGGCCATTGCCGGGGCGGAAGCGGTGCTGCATGACGTCGCGCCAGGTCCGTCCCCAGTCCGTGTCGTCGCAGAGCGCGGAGAGGGCCATCCGGAGATCCCCCGGCGGGAGGACGCCGTACTCTTCGCGCAGACGCCCGGATGAGCCGCCGTCGTCCGCCACTGTGACGATCGCGGTGAGCTTGGAGGTGAGGAGCCGGAGGGCGGACAGCGACGCGGAGAGCCCGTGGCCGCCGCCGAGCGCGACGATGGTGGGCTCGGTGTCCTGCGGGCCGGCGCCCGGTCCCGTGGCAGGGGGAACCAGCGGCAGCGCGCCGGTGAACAGCGCCATTACTCGCGGCCCAGATCCCGGTGGGTGGTGGTCACGGTGACCCGGGGATACTGCGCGAGCTTCTTGGAAAGCTCGACGGCGACTGCCACGGAGCGGTGTTTCCCGCCTGTGCAGCCCACGGCGATGGTGGCGTAGTGCTTATTTTCACGCCGGTAGCCGTCGAGGACAGGCTCGAGGGCCATGACATAGCGGTCCACGAAGTTCTTGACTCCCTCGGCCTCGAGCACGTAGTCACTCACGTCCTTGTCCAGGCCGGTGTGCGGGCGCAGCTGCGGCACCCAGTGCGGATTGGGAATGAACCGGACGTCCGCCACGTAGTTGGAGTCCACGGGCAGGCCGTACTTGAAGCCGAAGCTCATGACATTCAGCCGCAGCGCCACCGGACCGGTTTCGCTGAAGAGCTCGGTGATGGCCGTGGCCAGGCCGTGCACGTTGTAGCCGGAGGTGTCCAGTACGACGTCGGAGCTGTCGCGCAGTTCCTGCAGGAGCTCGCGTTCGGCGGCGATACCGTCCAGGATGCGGCCTCCGCCCTGCAACGGATGCGGCCGGCGTCCCTGCTCGAAGCGGCGGACCAGGACGTTGTCGCTGGCGTCCAGGAACAGCACCCGGAACGTGACACCACTGGCGGCAAGGGCGCCCAGGGCAGCCCGGATATCCGCGAACAGGCCCTTGCTGCGGACGTCGATGACAACTGCCAGCCGCGGAATGGACTGCGGTGCGTGCGATACAAGCTCGGCGAGGGTTCCCAGCATCTGGGGCGGCAGGTTTTCCACCACGTACCAGCCGTGGTCCTCGAGGGCATCGGCGGCGGTGCTCCGCCCGGCACCGGACATCCCGGTAACCACCAGCAGCTCCGCTTCGAGGGGTTTGACGGGCTCCATGCCGTCCTGCCCTGCCTCGGATTCCGCCGAAGTGCCTGCCATTGAGTCCGCCCCATTTCCGTTGTTGGTCCGCGGGGCAGCGCCGGCGCAAACCCCGCCACTTACCCTAGCTAAGTTTCAATGATTTCGCCGGTAGTCATGTTGATGGCCGGCACTGTGACCGCTGCAGGACCGTCTCCGGTGAAATGGCTGACGATCGCGGCGGCCAGCGCCGGGCCGATCCCTTTCGCCTGGGCGAGCTCCTCGGGTGTTGCCGCCTTGACTCCCTTGACCGACCCGAAGTGGGCCAGCAGCGCCTTGCGCTTGGAGGCGCCCAGCCCCGGGACGCCGTCCAGCGCCGAAACGGTCATGGCCTTGCCGCGCTTCTGGCGGTGGAACGAAATGGCGAACCTGTGCGCCTCGTCGCGGATGCGCTGCAGCAGGTACAGGCCCTGCGACGTGCGCGGAAGGATGACCGGGAAGTCGCTGTCCGGGAGCCACACTTCCTCGAGCCGCTTGGCCAGGCCCACCACGTAAACATCGTCGATGCCCAGGTCTGCCAGGGCCCGTGCGGCCGCATTGACCTGCGGCTGCCCGCCGTCGACAACCACCAGGTTGGGCGGGTAGGCGAACTTGGTCTTCGGGATGGGGGTGGTGGTGTCCGCCACGGCAGCCTCAGCGGCAGCGTCTGCGGCTGCTTCTGCTGCGGCCTCGGCGGTGCCTGCTTCAAGGACGTCCTCGTCCACCTGGGCGGACTTGTCCTGGAGGTAGTGGCGGAAGCGCCTGGTGAGGACATCGTGCATGGCGGCGGTGTCATCGGAGGCGGCCGGACCTGTGATGGAGAACTTCCGGTAGTCGGACTTCTTGGGCAGACCGTCCTCCACCACAACCATGGACGCCACCACGTTGGTTCCCTGCACATGGGAGACGTCGAAGCATTCGATGCGCAGCAGCGGGACGGGAAGATCCAGCGCCTCCTGGAGTTCCTGGAGGGCCTGCGACCTTACGGTGAGGTCCCCCGCGCGGCGGGTCTTGTGCAGCTTCAGGGCGTGCTCGGCGTTCTCCCTGACGGTGGACATCAGGGCGGCCTTGTCCCCCCGTTGCGGAACCCGGACGTCCACCCTGGCACCGCGGATGCCGCTTAGCCACTCCGTCAGCTCCTCAGCGTTGCTGGGAGCCACGGGAACCAGCACTTCCCGGGGCAGCCGGCCGTGGGTCTCGCCGTCCTCGCCGTAGACCTGCTGCAGCAGGTGTTCCACGAGATCCGGCGTGGTGAAGTCCTCCACCTTTTCCACCACCCAGCCGCGCTGGCCGCGGATCCTGCCGCCGCGGACGTGGAAGACCTGCACGGCGGCCTCCAGCTCATCCTCGTGGAGCGCGAACACGTCAGCATCAGTGTCCTCAGCCAGTACCACGGCATTCCGCTCAAAGACCTTCCGCAGGGCCGTGATGTCGTCCCGGATGCGGGCGGCCTGTTCGTAGTCCAGCCTTGCCACGGCTGCAGCCATCTGTTTTTCGAGCTTGTTGGTGAACCGCTTCGCTTCGCCACCCATGAAGGCGCAGAAGTCCTCAGCAAGCACCCGGTGGTCTTCCGGGGAAATCCTGCCCACGCAGGGCGCCGAGCACTTGTCGATGTAGCCCAGCAGGCACGGACGTCCGCTGGACTCGGCTCGTTTGAACACGCCGGCACTGCAGCTGCGGACCGGGAAGACCCGGAGCAGGGTGTCCATGGTTTCCCGGATGGCGCCTGCGGTGTACGGCCCGAAGTAGCGGGTTCCCTTCCGCTTGTCACCACGCATCACCTGCACCCGGGGGTACTTTTCGCCCAGGGTGACGGCCAGGTACGGGTAGGTCTTGTCGTCGCGGAACACCACGTTGAAGCGCGGCTTGAATTCCTTGATCCAGGTGTATTCCAGCTGCAGGGACTCCAGCTCGCTGCCCACCACTGTCCACTCCACGCTGCTGGCCGCATGCACCATGGCATAGGTTTTAGGCAGCAATCCGGCGGGGTTGGCAAAGTAGGAGTTCAAGCGGGAGCGGAGGCTCTTGGCCTTCCCCACGTAGATGACCCGTCCGTGCGGATCCCGGAACCGGTAGACGCCCGGGTTGGTGGGGATTTCACCGGTCCGGGGCCTGTAACTTGCTGGATTTGCCACCCATACAGTCTACTGAGCCGCACGCCCTGCATCGCCGCCGGCGCATATTCAGCGGGCGGTAGGCCCTGCGGATATGCCATAGGCGTAATGGCGCTGCCCTACTCTGCGACTTTGCTTTGGTTGTAGCTGGTGGAGCGCTCCTGCCCGCTGAGTTCCGCAATGGCGTCCATGATGCGGTCCGTCACTTCCCGCCGGGCGGGCAGGGAGTGGTCCGGTCCGGTTTTGTCGAAGTACAGCGGCTCCCCCACCTTCATGGTGAAGTGCTGCGGCTTCACGCCTTTTTCGCCGGCCCGCTGCAGGTTCTCCGTGCCGATCAGGCCGACGGGAACCACGGGAGCCCCGGTGGTAAGGGCCAGCCAGCCCACCCCCGTGCGCCCCCGGTAGAGGAGGCCGTCCCGGGACCGGGTGCCCTCCGGGTAAATGCCGATTCCCTTGCCTGATTCAAGGATGTCCAGCAGGGTCTTCAGCGCCTGGACGCTGGCGGCCTGCTCACCGCGTTCCACCGGGATGGAGCCGACGGATTCGAAGAAAGCCTTCATGACTTTCCCTTTGATGCCGCCGGTGGTGAAGTACTCCGCTTTGGCGAAGAACGCCACCGGGCGGGGCATGAGCGCTTGGACAATGACGCTGTCAAAGAAGGACAGGTGGTTGGGGGCGACGATGAACGGCCCGTCCTTGGGGACGTTTTCAAGGCCGACGACGGTGGGCCGGCAGGTGCCGGAGATCAGGTTGCGGGTGGTCCAGCGGACGACATCAAACATTTCCATCGTTGGTCACCTCGCTCATGGCCGAAGCGTGAATGGACTGCAGCCGCTCCACGGCGTTGACGAGTTCGGCGGCGTTTGCGACGACAGTGAAGGCGCCGGCGCCCTCCAGCTCGCCGTCCGGCGCGAATCCCCACGCTACGCCGATGCAGTCCAGGCCGTTGGCGATGGCGCCCGAGACATCCTGCGCGCGGTCCCCAACCATGACGGCGTGGTGGGTGTCGAGGTCTTTCAGGGCAGCTGCGATGATCTCCGTTTTTCCGAGCGGGACGCCGTCCACTGCGGATTCATTGTCCGCGGAACCGTGGATGCCGCGGAAGAGCCCATCGATGCCGTGGTGGGCAAGGACGGTGCGGGCGATGGTCTGCGGTTTCTGCGTCGCCACGGCTACGGGCAGGCCGGCAGCCGCGAAGGTTTCCAAGACTTCCCGGATGCCCGGGTAGAGCCGGCCCTGGGCGATTCCGGTTTCCGCGTAGTAGGCACGGTACCGGCGGATCACATCGTCGAGGCGGTCCGCCGGAACCCGCGCCACATTCAGCAGGGCGTCGCTGAGCTTGGGGCCAATCATGGAATCGAGCAGCTCCTGGCTGGGCACGGGAAGTCCCAGCTCCTTCAGGGCCGAGGAGATTCCGTCAGTTATCCCACCGGCAGGATCGACAAGAGTGCCGTCCAGGTCAAAGATCACGGGCACTGTTGTTGAAGTCACCGGGTTAGTTTCTCATGCCTTTACGGGTGCCCGAAACTCGCATTCCACCAGGGGAATACTTCCGGTGGAACCGCGCCGGGGTCAGCGGAGAATTTCAGCCAGGAACGCGGCGGTGTGGCTGGTGGTGGAGGTGGCCACCTGCTCGGGGGTTCCCGTGGCCACGATCTTTCCACCGCCGGAGCCGCCGTCAGGCCCCAGGTCAACGATCCAGTCCGCACTCTTGATGACATCAAGGTTGTGCTCGATGGTGATGACCGTGTTGCCCTTGTCCACCAGCCCCTGCAGGACCAGCAGCAGCTTCCGGATGTCCTCGAAGTGCAGGCCCGTGGTGGGCTCGTCCAGGACGTAGACGCTACGGCCGTTGGACCTCTTCTGCAGCTCGGCAGCCAGCTTCACGCGCTGCGCCTCGCCGCCGGAGAGGGTGGTGGCGGGTTGACCGAGGCGGACATAGCCCAAGCCGACGTCCACCAGCGTGTTCAGGTGCCGTGCGATGGGCGAAAATGCCGCAAAGAACTCGGCGCCTTCCTCGATGGGCATGTTAAGGACGTCGGCGATGGTCTTGCCCTTGTAGTGGACTTCAAGGGTTTCCCGGTTGTAGCGGGCGCCGTGGCACACCTCGCAGGGCACGTAGACGTCCGGCAGGAAGTTCATCTCGATCTTCAGGGTGCCGTCGCCCGAGCATGCTTCGCAGCGGCCGCCCTTGACGTTGAAGGAGAACCGGCCGGGCAGGTAGCCGCGGACCTTCGCCTCTGTGGTTTCGGCGAAAAGCTTGCGGATGTTGTCGAACACACCGGTGTAGGTGGCGGGGTTTGAACGTGGTGTCCGGCCGATGGGGCTCTGGTCAACGTGGACCACCTTGTCGAGGTGTTCAAGGCCCTGCACCGTCTTGTGCCGGCCGGCCACCTGCTTTGCCCCGTTGAGCTTGTTGGCGAGCACCTTGTAGAGGATCTCGTTGACGAGCGTGGACTTGCCGGAGCCACTGACGCCCGTGACTGCCGTCAGCAGGCCCAGCGGGAACGCTGCGTCCACATTGGTGAGGTTGTTCTCCCGGGCGCCGACCACCTTCAGCTCGCGCTTTTTGTCGTACTTGCGGCGCTTCTTGGGGACTTCGATGCTCTTCCGGCCGGACAGGTAGTCGCCGGTCAGGGAGTCCGTGTTGTCGAGGAGCTCCTTATAGGAACCGGAGTGGACCACCTGGCCGCCGTGCTCACCGGCGCCGGGTCCGATGTCGACGATCCAGTCCGCCACATGGATGGTGTCCTCGTCATGTTCCACCACGATCAGGGTGTTGCCCATGTCGCGGAGCCTGGTGAGGGTGTCGATCAGGCGGCGGTTATCACGCTGGTGAAGACCGATGGACGGTTCGTCCAGGACGTAGAGGACACCCACCAGGCCGGAGCCGATCTGGGTGGCCAGGCGGATACGCTGCGCCTCGCCGCCGGACAGTGTGGCGGAGGGGCGCTCCAGGTTCAGGTACTCCAGGCCCACATCGAGGAGGAAGGTCAGCCTGGCCTGGATCTCCTTGAGAACCTGGTGGGCAATCTGCGCTTCGCGGCCGGTGAGGACAAGGTTGTCGAGGAACGCAGCACATTCACGCATGGGCAGCGCTGCCACCTCGGCAATGGACTTGCCGTTGATCAGCACCGACAGTGAGGCCGGGTTCAGCCGCGCGCCGTTGCAGGCAGGGCAGGGAATCTGGCGCATGTACTCTTCGTAGCGGTCGCGCGCCCAGTCAGAGTCGGTTTCGCCGTGCTTGCGGTGGACGTACTGGATGGCACCTTCGAAGCCGGTGCTGTACTTGCGTTCGCGGCCAAAGCGGTTGCGGTACTGCACCACCACTTTGTGGTCCTTGCCGTGCAGGACCGTCTGGCGGACATCCTTGCCCAGCTTTTCCCAGGGGGTGTCCATGGAGAACCCGAGTTCCTTGGCCAGGCCCTCGAGGAGCCGGTTCCAGTACTCGGTGGTGGCGGTGCCGAGGGACCACGGCGCGATGGCGCCTTCCGACAGGGACAGCTCGGGGTTGGGGACGATCAGCTCGTCATCAACCTCCAGCTTGGTGCCGATGCCGCTGCAGGCTGCGCAGGCCCCGAACGGGTTGTTGAAGGAGAAGGACCGCGGTTCGATCTCGTCGATGGCCAGCGGGTGTTCGTTGGGGCAGGCCAGGTTTTCGGAGAAGGCCCGCGTGCGGCCGGGGTCGTCTGCGTCAAGGTCGACGAATTCGGCCAGGACCCGCCCTTCAGCGAGGCCGAGGGCGGTTTCGATGGAGTCCGTGAGGCGCTGGCTGATGCCTTCCTTGACCACCAAACGGTCCACCACCACTTCGATGGTGTGCTTGTACTGCTTGCCGAGCTTGGGCGGATCGCTGAGCTGGATGAGGTCGCCGTCCACCCGCGCCCTGGAATATCCCTTGGCCGAAAGCTCCTTGAAGAGGTCGACGAATTCACCCTTGCGTCCGCGGACTACGGGTGCGAGGACCTGGAAGCGGGTTCCGTCCTCCAGCTCCAGCAGCTGGTCCACGATCTGCTGCGGCGTCTGCTTGGCCACGGGTTCGCCACAGACGGGGCAGTGCGGCCGGCCGACGCGTGCCCACAGGAGGCGCATGTAGTCGTAGATCTCGGTGATGGTTCCCACCGTTGACCGGGGGTTCTTGCTGGTGGACTTCTGGTCGATGGAGACCGCCGGCGACAGTCCTTCGATGAAGTCGACATCGGGCTTGTCCACTTGGCCCAGGAACTGGCGCGCGTAGGCGGAAAGGGACTCGACGTAGCGTCGCTGGCCTTCGGCGAAGATGGTGTCGAAGGCTAGCGAGGATTTGCCGGAACCTGAAAGGCCGGTGAAGACGATCATGGCGTCGCGGGGCAGGTCGAGGTCCACGTTGCGCAGGTTGTGCTCGCGCGCACCCTTGACCACAAGCCGGGAGAGATCGTGGCGTTGGGGGCTGTCGGCGGAGGTGGCGGTGAAGGAAGCGGGGACGGCTGTTTCTTCGGCTACGGCTTTAGGCACCCCATAATGCTAATCGAAAATTTCTTCGAACGCGCACGGTTCCGCCCTCAGGGAACATCGTAGGCGGCAGCCAGCAGCTTCACGGCTTCCGCAAACGTTGCCCCCTGCGCTTTGGCGGTGGCAGCGTACGCCGCAGCAGCATCGGACAGACCGCCGAGGCGTTCGTCACGGGCGCAAACCACTGTGCCGTTCCTGCCCCGGGTTGCCACAATCCCTGCTGCTTCGAGCTCCTTGTAGGCCCGCGCCACAGTGTGCGGTGCGACCTCCAGCCGCTCCGCGAGTGCACGGACCGCAGGCAGCCTGGTGCCGGGCGCCAGCGCCCCATTGTCCACCTGGTGGATCACCTGCAGGCGCAGCTGTTCAAAAAGGGCCACGGTGCTGGTGGAGTTGGGCTTCCATGTCCCGGGGAATTCGGCTGCGGAGCTCACAGTCCGGCCTCAAGGGCACCGGAGCGGCGGGGAGCCGGCGAGAACTGGGCGTTGTAAAGCCGTGCGTAAAAGCTGTTCGCGGCCAACAGGCCCTGGTGCGTGCCCTGCTCAACAATCCGTCCGTGGTCCATGACGAGAATTAGATCAGCGTTCCTGACGGTGGACAAACGGTGCGCGATGACAAAGCTGGTCCTCCCCCGCCGCAGCCGGAGCATCGCCTGGCGGATCAGCAGTTCGGTCCTGGAATCTACGGAACTGGTCGCCTCATCGAGGATCAGCACGGCCCGGCCGGCCAATTGTGCCCGGGCGATGGTGATGAGCTGGCGCTGGCCCTGGCTGAGCGGCTCGCCTCCGTTTTCCAGCACGGTGTCGTAGCCGTCCGGCAGCGACCTGGCGAAGCGGTCCACGTAGCTGGCCTCCGCCGCGGCCCGGATCTCCGCCTCGGAGGCGCCGGGCAGCCCGTAGGCGATGTTGTCCCTGATGGTTCCGCCAAACAGCCACGTATCCTGAAGCACTACCCCGAATTGTTCGCGGAGCCGGTCCGGCTGGACAGCGGCGATGTCGGTGCCGCCCATGGTGATGGCGCCCGTGCCCGGTTCGTAGAACCGCATCAGAAGGTTTACCACCGTGGTTTTGCCCGCCCCGGTATGGCCCACGATGGCGACCATCTGGCCAGGTTCCACTGCGAACGACAGGTTCCGGACTGCGGGCGCTGCGCCTGGGTAGCCGAATGTCACGTCGTCGAAGACGATGCGCCCGCCTGACGGCGCTTCCAGGGTGCCTCCGTCCGCGTCCTCTTCCGAGTCAAGGAGGACAAACACGCGTTCCGCGGATGCCACGCAAGACTGGATCAGGTTGAGTAAGCCGCCGATCTGGCCCACCGGCTGGGTGAACAGCCGGCTGAACTGGATGAATGCCTGGATCCCGCCGATGGTCATGGCGCCTGCGATGACCTGGAGGGCGCCAACCACCGCCACGGCGATGTAGTTGAGGTTTGCCATCAGCACCATCAGGGGCTGAACCACGCCGGCGGAATACTGCGCTTTGGTTGCCGCGCGGGCCAACCGGCTGTTGCTGCTCGCGAAAACCTCGGCGGCCTGCGGTTGCTGCCCAAAGGCCTTGATCACCTCATGGCCCGTGATGAATTCCTCGACGTGGGAGTTCAGCTCCCCTGTTTCCGTCCATTGGCGGGCGAAATGCTCCTGCGACCTGCGGGCCACGAGCACTGTGACACCCATGGACAGCGGAACTGAGGCGATGGCTATGCAGGCGAGGAGGGGGGATATCCACAGCATCATTGCGAGCGACCCGAACAGCATCAGGACGGACATGATCAGCTGGGTGAGGAGCTGGTTCAGCGCCTGGGAGACGTTGTCGATGTCGTTGGTGGCCCGGCTCAGCACGTCGCCGCGGGACCGTTCCCGGAAATAGGTGGACGGAAGGCGGTGCAGTTTGCTTTCCACGGCGCCGCGCAGCCCGTACATGACGCCCTGGACGGACCTGGCAGTGAGGGCACCCTGCACCCAGTTGAACAGCGATGTGAAGATGTACATCAGCGACACGGCAGCCAGCAGGAGGCCGAGGCCTTCCTGGTCCAAGGCTCCCCTGACCACCCCGTCCACCACAATGTCGGTGGCGTCGCCGAGCAGTTTGGGGGCTGCCACATTCAAGGCGGCGAAACCGCAGGTAGCGGCAACGGCACCCAGCATCAGGGCCCGGAACGGCCGGAGCAGGCCCAGCAGCCTCCCGGCGGTGCGCCAGAATCCGGCCCCTCCCATTTCGGCGCCGGGTGTCGCCGTCATTGCGGGCCGTCCAGTGCGAGCTGCGAGTCGGCGATTTCCCGGTAGGTAGGCGACGTTTCCAGCAGCTCGCCGTGCGTTCCCTGCGCGACGAGCCGCCCGCCGTCGAGCACCAGGATCAAGTCGGCGTCCTCCACCGCGGCGATGCGTTCGGCCACGACAATCCTGGTGGCCGCGGCAAGCCGGACGTCCAGAGCCTGCCGGAGCCTGGTGTCCGTGTCGTAGTCCAACGCGGAAAAGCTGTCGTCAAAGAGGTACAGCGGGGCCCTGCGCAACAGCGCGCGGGCAATGCACAGCCGCTGCCGCTGCCCGCCGGAGAGGTTGGTGCCCCCCTGCCCCACCGGCGTTGCCAGCCCCAGCGGGAGGTCCCGCATGAAGCGCATGGTTTGTGCCGCCTCGAGGACCTCCCAGAGCTCGTGGTCGGAGGCTCCGGGTGAAGCCATCCGGAGGTTGTCCGCAATGGTCCCGGAAAACAGGTGGGAGTGTTGCGGGACGATCGACATGGATCTGCGCAGGACGTCCAGCGGCAGGTCGCGGACATCGGTGCCGTCGAGGAAGATGCTGCCTTCGGTGGTGTCGAGGAACCTCGGCACCAGGTTCAGCAGCGTTGATTTGCCGCTGCCGGTGGACCCGACGATCGCCGTGGTGGTCCCGGGCGCTGCCACAAAGTTCAGGTCTGCGAGAACCGGTGCTTCGGCCCCCGGGTAGGAGAAGCCAACCCCCCTGAACTCAAGGGCGCCGGGCCCGGCCAGGGGCGTCACAGGATCGCCCGCGGCTACGGCAGGATGCGACGGCGGGAGGCTGCCGGGGCCGGCGACGGAGGATTTGGTATCCAGCACAGCGGAGATCCGCTCGGCGCAGACTGCCGCCCGCGGGGCCGTCATCAGCACGTACATGGACATCATGATGGCCAGGAGGATCTGCAGGATGTAGGCGATGAAGGCGGTCAGCGCGCCGAGGTTCATCTCGCCGGACTGGATCCGGTGGCCGCCGAACCAGACCACCGCCACCGAGGAGAGGTTCACCACGAGCATGATCAGGGGCAACATGCCGGCTACGAGCAGCGCAGACTGCAGGTTGTTGGCCGTAAGGCCTGAGTTGGCGCGGGCAAACCGGCGCGTCTCGTGGTCCTGCCGGACGAAGGCGCGGATGGCGTTGGCGCCGATGATCTGCTCCCGAAGGATGCCGCCGGCGTTGTCGAGCAGGTCCTGGCCGTCGCGGTAGAGCGGAATGAGGCGCCGGACGATCAGGGCCATGATCAGGACCAGCAGCGGCACGATGACGATGACGATGGCGGACAGTGCAACGTCCTGCTGCAGGGCAAGGATGATGCCGCCGACGCCCATGGCCGGGCCCGCCACCAGCATTGTGAAGACCAGGATGGCGAAGGACTGCACCTGCTGGGTGTCGTTGGTGGCCCGGGTGGTCAGGCTTTGGGTGCCGAAGCGGGCAACTTCCAGGGAGGACAGGGACTGGATCCGGGCGAAGATTTCCGCGCGGAGCCGGTGCCCGATCCGCATGGCCACCACGGCGCCCAGGTACCCCGCGGCTATGGCGGCGGCCGCCTGGACAACGGCGATACCGGCCATTACGACACCCAGGCGGGAAATGACGCCGGTATCCCCGGGAACAATGCCGTCATCAATGATGGCGGCATTAACGGTTGGCAGCAGGAGGTTGGCGGCTGCCTGGATGAGCTGCAGCAGGACGACGGCGGCGACGGAACCCTTTTGGTCCGAGAGCAGGCGCCTCATCAAACCGATCAGCAACGAACCTCCACTTCGGTCGGGGGCCGTCGGGGCCGGACGTCGGCCTCTCCCCCAGAAACCACTCCGTCATTGTAAGCCAGATCACTTTTCCCTGCTGTCAAAGACATGACAGGTCGGTTGAGCCGCCTGCACAGCATCAGGACAACAGGGGAAAGCGCTCAGTCCGATTTGCGTCCCACCGCAAAGATCCTGCGGAAGGGAAAGACTGTGCCATGCCGGCCCGGAGGGTAGGCCGCACGGAGCGCCTCCGCGTATTCCGCTTCGAAGGCGGCACCGTCCTCCGCCGGGAGCACAGCCAGGACGGGGCGCAGGGCGGTGCCACGAACCCATTCAAGGACGGGGTCAGGCCCGGGCAGCAGCTGCTGGTAGGTGGTTTCCCACGCATCCGCGGTGCAGCCGGCGTCGAGCATTATCCCGAGGTAGTCCGCCGGTTCACCGACGGACTCTCCACCCCGCAGGACGCCGTCGAGCTGGGGCGCCCACCGCGCCGACCCTGCCAGCTGGCGCATCAGTTGATGGGATGGGGCGGTGAAGTTCCCGGGCACCTGCATCGCGAACCAGCCGCCGGGGCGCAGCGCGGCCAGCCAGGTCCGCAGCAGGTCCTGGTGCCCGGGGACCCACTGGAGCGCTGCGTTTGTCACCACCACATCCGTGTCAGCGGCGGGCAGCCAGTCCCGGATGTCCTGCTGCTTAAACTCGAGGGACGGTTGCGCGGCGGCGAGGTCCGCGGCCTTGTCCAGCATCTGGGCCGAGGAGTCCACCCCCACCACCCGGGCACCGGGCCAGCGGCGGGCGAGCGTTGCCGTCAGGTTGCCGGGCCCGCAGCCAAGGTCAACCACTTGGCCGGGGCTGGCGGCTTCGATCCTGCCGGTGAGGTCGAAGAACGGGCGGTTCCGGTAGTCGCCGAACTCAACGTACGTCGCCGGATCCCATTTCATAAGCTTCTCCATGCCCTCGTGCTGACTCTGCTACGGGAAGCCTAGTCCGCGGCGAAGGGCAGCGGCACCGTGCGCCGGACCGGCGGATTTCCTGCCGCAGCGGGGCACTAAGCTGGAAAACAATGAAACTCGTTGACCAGCTGACCGATCTGACCGCGCCGGGACCGTCGGCCGCCGTCGACCCCGACGACCTGTACACCCGCTTCGTGGAATGGACTGAAAGCCGCGGCCTGGACCTGTATCCGGCGCAGGACCAGGCCATCATGGAGCTCGCCACCGGCGCCAACGTCATCCTCGCAACACCCACCGGGTCCGGGAAGTCCCTGGTTGCCATCGCGGCCCACTTCCAGGCTATGGCGCGGGGCCTGCGCAGCTACTACACGGCGCCGATCAAGGCGCTGGTATCGGAAAAGTTCTTTGCGCTCTGCGAGATTTTCGGCGCTGAGAACGTGGGCATGATCACCGGCGATTCGGGCGTGAACCAGGACGCCCCGATCATCTGCTGCACCGCCGAGATCCTGGCCAACATTGCCCTGCGCGAGGGCGACACGGCGGACCTGGGCTCCGTCATCATGGACGAGTTCCATTTCTACTCGGACCCGCAGCGCGGCTGGGCCTGGCAGGTGCCGCTGCTGGAACTGCCGCAGGCGCAGTTCCTCCTCATGTCCGCCACGCTGGGCGACGTGACCCGGTTCGAGAAGGGCCTCACGGCCCTGACCGGGCGCCCCAGCACCACCGTGAGCTCGGCGGAGCGGCCCATTCCGCTGCATTTCTACTATCACGAAACCCCGGTCCACGAGACCCTCGAAGAGCTGCTGTCCACCAAGCAGGTTCCGGTGTATGTGGTGCACTTCAGCCAGCTCGAAGCGATCGACCGCGCCCAGACGCTCATGAGCATCAACGTGTGCACGCGGGAAGAGAAGGACAAAATCGCCGAGCTCATCGCGAACTTCCGGTTCGCCGCCGGGTTCGGGAAGACCCTCAACCGGCTGGTCCGCCACGGGATCGGTGTGCACCACGCCGGTATGTTGCCGAAGTACCGGCGCCTGGTGGAACAGCTGGCGCAGGCGGGACTGTTGAAGGTCATCTGCGGTACGGACACCCTGGGCGTGGGCATCAACGTTCCCATCCGCACCGTGCTGCTCACTGCCTTGAGCAAGTACGACGGCGTCCGCACCCGGCTGCTCAACTCCCGCGAGTTCCACCAGATTGCCGGGCGCGCCGGCCGGGCGGGGTACGACACCGCCGGCACCGTGGTGGTGCAGGCCCCGGAACATGTCACCGAAAACGTCAGGGCCATGGCCAAGGCCGTGGCCAAGTTCGGCGACGACCAGAAGAAGCTGCGCCAGGTGGTTAAGAAGAAGCCCCCGGAGGGTTTCGTGTCCTGGGGCGAACCCACTTACCGCCGGCTCGTGGAATCCGTTCCGGACCCGCTGGCGTCCAGCTTCACGGTCACGCACGCCATGCTGATGAACCTGATGGAACGTCCCGGAGACCCGTTCGCCGCCGCACGCCGGCTGCTGACCGAGAACCACGAAACCCGGCCGGCGCAGCTCCGGCTGATGAAGAAGGCCCTGGGCATCTACCGCGAGCTGCTGGCCGCCGAGGTTGTGGAGCGGATCCCGGCAGCCGAACAGGGTCCGGACGGCCGCGCCGTGCGCCTGACGGTGCACCTGCAGGCCAACTTCGCACTCAACCAACCGCTCTCCCCCTTCGCACTCGCCGCGCTGGAGCTCCTGGACCCGGAGTCGCCGTCGTACGCCCTGGACGTGGTGTCGGTCATCGAGGCGACCCTGGAAAAGCCGCGCCAGATCCTGTCTGCGCAGCTGAAAAAGGCCCGCGGCGAGGCGGTAGCCGCTATGAAGGCTGACGGGATCGAGTACGACCAGCGGATGGCCATGCTGGACGAAGTGACGTACCCGCAACCGCTGGCGGACATCTTGGCGGAGGCCTTCGAGGTATACCGCAAGGCCGCCCCGTGGGTGGGCGACTTCGAGCTGGCGCCCAAATCCGTGGTCCGGGACATGTACGAGCGCGCCATGAACTTCGGCGAGTTTGTCCAGTTCTATGGGCTGGCCCGCTCTGAAGGCATTGTGCTGCGGTACTTGGCCGATGCGTTCAAGGCCCTCCGGCAAACCGTCCCGCAGGACATGCTCCGGGACGATTTGGAAGACCTGACCGCATGGCTGGGCGAGCTGGTCCGGCAGGTGGATTCCAGCCTCCTGGATGAATGGGAGGAACTGGCGTCCGGGGCCATGCCCACGCCGCATGACGCACCACCGCCTCCCCCGCCGTCGCTGACGTCCAATATCCGCGCCTTCCGCGTGATGGTCCGCAACGAGATGTTCCGCCGGGTGGAGCTCTTCGCCGACGAGGACGCGGCGGCACTGGGTGATCTCGACGGCGGCTCCGGCTGGGACGCCGACCGCTGGGAAGACGCACTGGACGACTACTTCGACGAACACGACGACATCGGCACCGGACCGGACGCCCGCGGTCCCGGCCTGCTGATCATCACGGAGGAAGCCGGGGTGTGGAAGGTGCGCCAGATCTTCGACGACCCGGCGCGGAACCACGACTGGGGCATCTCCGCCGAAGTGAACCTGGCGGAATCGGACGAAACCGGCACCGCGGTCGTGAGGGTAACGGGCGTCAACAGGCTTTAGGTAAGCTCGGACAATGAGTGTAATCCGCCCCGCAACCGAGCACGACGTCCCGGCAATCCTCCGGATGATCCACGAACTGGCGCACTACGAAAAGGAGCCTGACGCAGTCCGGAACACGCCGGAAATGCTGCAGGCTGCGCTCTTTGGCAGCAACCCCCGGGTGTTCGCCGCCATGGCCGAGAACGCGGCAGGCGAAGTGCAGGGCTTCGCTCTGTGGTTCCTGAACTATTCCACCTGGGAGGGCGTCCACGGGATCTATCTCGAGGACCTCTACGTCAGTCCGGAGGCGCGCGGCGAGGGCCACGGTAAGGCGCTGTTGAAGCACCTGGCGGGTATCGCCGTCGACAACGGCTACGCCCGGGTGGAATGGAGCGTGCTCGACTGGAACGAGCCCTCCATCAACTTCTACCGCAGCTTGGGTGCCCGTCCGATGGACGGGTGGTCGACGTTCCGGCTTACCGGCGAAGCCCTGGACCAGTTTGGCAGCACAGTCCCGGCCGCGACCCATGGCTGAGGCAGGCCACCAGGTCCGCGCACGCCACGAATTCCGCGGCATGCGCACCGTGGAGCACGTCTTCACCGTGCCCCTGGACTATGCCGCCACCGGCAGGGACGCAGAAACCATCACGGTCTTTGCCCGCGAATATGTTGCAGCCGGCCACAGTGCCGAGGAAGCGGAGAACCTGCCCTGGCTGTTGTTCCTGCAGGGCGGCCCGGGAGGACGCGGCAACAGGTTCGGGACGTTGGGCGGTTGGAGCAAGGCAGCGGCCAAGGACTTCCGCATCCTCATGCTGGACCAGCGCGGAACCGGCCTGTCCACCCCGGCGGACCGCAAGACCCTTCCGCTGCGTGGTACGGCAGCCGGGCAGGCTGCCTACCTGGAGCACTTCCGGGCAGACTCGATCGTTGCCGACGCAGAATTGATCCGCAAAGCGCTGGGCATTCCGTACTGGACCATCTACGGCCAGAGCTACGGCGGGTTCTGTGCCCTGACCTACCTGTCCTTTGCCCCCGAGGCCCTCCGCCAGGTGCTCATCACCGGCGGGCTCGCCCCGCTGACGGGTCCGGCCGACGATGTGTACCGTGCAACGTTCCAACGGGTTGCAGCTCGGAACGCGGAGTACTTCTCGTGGTACCCCGAGGACCGGGAGACACTCGAACGGATCGCCCGCCACTTGCGCAGCGTGCCCGAGAACCTGCCCGACGGCAGTCCGTTCACAGTGGAGCGGCTGCAGATGCTGGGGGCGTTCCTGGGCGGCAACACCAGGGTGGACAGCCTCCACTACCTCCTTGAGGACGCCTTTACGGATACCCCTGACGGGGTTAGTCTTTCCGACGGCTTCCTGGAGCAGGTGCACGGCGTCGTCTCGCGGGCGGCCAACCCGCTGTACGCCCTGATGCATGAGTCCATCTACGGCCAGGGCGAGGCCACGGATTGGGCCGCCTGGCGGGTACTGGACGAATACCCCGAGTTCCGGCCGGACGCCGAGCCGTTGCTGCTCACCGGCGAGATGGTCTACCCCTGGTACTTCGACCAGGACCCGGCACTGCGGCCGCTCCGGGAGGTGGCCCGCCTGCTGGCCGCCAAGAACGACTGGAAGCCGCTCTACGACGTCCGCAGGCTCGCCGCCAACCGGGTGCCTGTGGCCGCTGCCGTTTACTCTGACGACATCTACGTGGACCGGAAACTCTCCCTGGAGACGGCAGCCACAGTCCGTGGCCTCCAGGTCTGGGAAACGGGCGATTTCCACCACGATGGGATCGCCGACGACGGTGAAGGGATCTTCGCCCGGTTGTTGGGAATGGCAGCGTCAGGCCGCCGCTGAATTCCGGGGCGCCCTCGCCCGTGTGATCGCCGCGCCGGCCAGGACGCAGGCGGCGATAGCGCCGGCAAGCACGTTGAGTCCGAAGTATCCCGCCCCGCTCAGCACCAGGCCGGAGGCTGCGCCGCCCACCGCTCCTGCGGCACCCATCAGCATGTCCGAGACACCTTGAACCACCACGCGTTCGTCCTGCTCCACGCTTTCGGCCAGCAGCGTGGATCCGGCCACGGTGGATGCTGACCACCCCAGCCCCAGCAGCACCAGCCCGGCGGCCACCGCGACGGTGGAGTCCTGCCCGAAGCCAGCCACTGCCACGCCCGCAATGAGTGTGGCAAACCCGAGCATGATGGTCTCCGTCCGGCCTGCCTTGTCCGTCAGCCATCCCATGACTGGAGACAGGGCGAACATTCCGGCGATATGCAGTGAAATGGTGAAGCCGATGACCACCAGGGCTCCGCCGTCTGCCGCGTGGCCGGCGTGCGGCATTCCTGCCCCTTCCACCAGGTGCTGCAGGTGCAGCGGCGTCATGGACATGACGCCCACCATGACAGCGTGGGCACCAACTACCGCGGTGACGGCCAGCAGCGCCATCCGTGAACCGCGGATGGCGCGCATGCCCCTGGCGAGCCGGCCTCCCTGCGTCGGCCGCAGACTTGTGCCGGTCCCGGCGTCACCGGCCCGGCCCGCAAGTTCCCGCGCCAGCAGCAACGGATCCGGTCGGAGGCCCGCGAACACGAGGATGATGGCCACCAGCAGGCCGGCGCTGGAGATGACGAACGGCCCGGCCACGGGCGGCAGTCCCATCGCCAGTCCCACGGCGGCGCCCGGCTGGATCAGGTTCGGTCCGGCCACGGCGCCGATGGTGACCGCCCAGACGACCGTTGCCAGCGCCCGGCCGCGGTGTCCGGCGTCGGCAAGGTCGACGGCGGCGAAACGGGCCTGGAGGTTGGCTGCGGTACCTGCCCCGATGCCCGCCGCGCCCAGCAGGAGGAGCACGAACACCCCGGTCACCACCGAGAGCACCATCAGGAGCGCGCCGGCCAGCGCCGCGAGCATGCCGGCCACCTGCCCCGCCCTGCGCCCCCTGCGGTCCGCCAGGGCTGCAAGCGGCAATGCCGACACCGCGGCGCCGAGGGTCATGACAGTGGCCACCGCTCCTGCCCAGGCGCCGGAGCCGGACAGTTCAACGGCAAGGATGGAGCCAATGGAGACGGTGGCACCCGTGCCGATGCCGCCAAAGACCTGCGCGGCAGCCAAGAGGGCCACGGTGCGCCGCTGCACCCGTACAACCTCATGCTCCGCCATGATGGCCATGGATCGAGCATAGTCCCGTGGGACGCCATCCATCAGGGGTTAAAAACAGCAGTCCCGGCGCGCATGCGGCCGGGACTGCTGTCTGCTGAAGCGGGACGGAGTGTCTACTCGGCGTCGCTGTGGCTCTTTCGGACGTCCTCTTCGAGGCGCGGGTCCATGTGCGCTTCCTTCGCTTTGGAGCTGAGGAGGCTGGCAACGACGGCGATGACGATGGTTCCGACGATGACCGCGAGGGACACGAACGTGGGGATTTCAGGTGCCCACTCAATGTGCTTGCCGCCGTTGATGAACGGCAGTTCGTTCACGTGCATGGCGTGCAGGACCAGCTTGACGCCGATGAACGCCAGGATGAAGGAGAGGGCGTGCTTCAGGTACACCAGGCGGTTCATGAGGCCGCCGAGCAGGAAGTACAACTGGCGCAGGCCCATAAGGGCGAACAGGTTCGCGGTGAACACGATGAACGGGCTCTGGGTGAGGCCGAAGATGGCGGGGATCGAGTCCACGGCGAACAGGAGGTCCGTCAGGCCGATGGTGATGAACACGATCAGCATGGGGGTGAAGACCCTCTTGCCGTTCACGGTGGTGCGCAGCTTGCCTTCGTCGAACTTCTCCGACATGGGGATGACCTTGCGGATCCGGGCGATGAGGGGGTTTTCCTTGTCCTCTTCATCTTCGCCTTCGTCCTGGGCCTGCTTCCAGGCGGTCCAGAGCAGGAAGGCACCGAAGATATAGAACACCCAGCTGAACTGCTCGATCACGATGGCGCCGAGAAGGATGAAGATGCCGCGCAGGACCAGGGCGATGATGATGCCCACCATCAGCACTTCCTGCTGGTACTTCCTGGGCACCGAGAACCGGGCCATGATGATGATGAAGACGAAGAGGTTGTCGATGCTGAGGCTGTACTCAGTGACCCAGCCTGCAACGAACTGGCCGCCATACTCGTGTCCGGCGAAGATAAACATGGCGCCGGCAAACAGCAGGGCCAGGGTGACGTAGAACGCCACCCACAGTCCGGCTTCCTTCATGGACGGTTCGTGCGGGCGGCGAACGACCAAAAGCAGGTCGATCAGGAGGATCAGGCCGAGGACGACAAATGAGCCGACCTCGAACCACAAGGGCAATTCGAGCACAGGGGTAGCCTTTCGCGGGGTACAGAGATGCGGTGTAAGTCTCTCCGGCCAGCCTGGGCACTTGGTGCTGATGCGGCGGGCCCGCTACGCCCGGCCGGGCAACCATGCCCTGCGTGTTGACGATCGTAGCGCTTTGGGATACTCCCCTACGTGACGTTAACTGTACCGCAGCGCAGCTGGATGCGACCCCGGGGTGACGTATGTGTCAGGCGTGGCCGGCGGCCTGCATCTGCCGCAGTTCCTTCTTCAGTTCGCTGACCTCGTCCCTGATGCGGGCGGCCACTTCGAACTGCAGTTCCGCCGCGGCCCCGTGCATCTGCTCGGTCAGTTGCGCGATCATGCCCACCAGGTCCTCTGCCGGTGCTGCTGCCAGGCCGTCCGCCCGTACCTGCGCAGCTCCCTTCTTCGCACCGGCCTTCGTTGCACCTGTAATGCCACGCTTGCCTTTGCCGTAGTCGAAGCTGCCCAGCAGCGCATCGGTGTCGGCGTCTTCCTTGGCCAGCTGGTCCGTGATGTCGGCGATCTTCTTCCGCAGAGGCTGCGGATCAATCCCATGCTCGGTGTTGTAGGCCACCTGGATGGCACGGCGCCGGTTGGTTTCATCGATGGCCTGGGCCATGGAGTCAGTGATCCGGTCCGCGTACATGTGCACCTGGCCGGAGACGTTGCGGGCCGCACGGCCGATGGTCTGGATCAGTGACGTGGAGGACCGGAGGAAGCCTTCCTTGTCGGCGTCGAGGATGCTGACCAGGGAAACCTCGGGCAGGTCGAGGCCCTCCCTCAGGAGGTTGATGCCGACAAGGACATCAAAGGTCCCCATCCGGAGCTCCCTCAACAGCTCCACGCGGCGCAGCGTGTCGACGTCCGAGTGCAGGTATTCGACTTTGACGCCGTGGCCCAGGAGGTAGTCGGTGAGGTCTTCGGCCATCCTCTTGGTAAGGGTGGTCACGAGGACACGTTCGTTCTTTTCGGTACGCGTCCTGATCTCGCCCAGCAGGTCATCGATCTGCCCCTTGGTGGGTTTGACCACCACCTCTGGATCGATCAGGCCGGTGGGCCGGATGATCTGCTGGACAAAGCCGTCAGCCTTGCCCAGCTCGTATTTGCCGGGCGTTGCCGACAGATAGACGGTCTGGCCGACGCGCTCAAGGAATTCGTCCCATTTAAGCGGCCGGTTATCCATGGCGGAGGGCAACCGGAACCCGAAGTCCACGAGGTTCCGCTTCCGGGACATGTCACCTTCGTACATGGCGCCGATCTGCGGCACTGTCACGTGGGATTCGTCGATGACCAGCAGGAAGTCGTCCGGGAAATAGTCCAGGAGGCAGTGCGGCGCCGTGCCGCGGGCACGGCCGTCGATGTGGGAGGAGTAGTTTTCGATGCCGTTGCAGAAACCCATCTGCTGCATCATTTCCAGGTCGTAGGTGGTCCGCATCCTGAGCCGCTGGGCCTCGACGAGCTTGTTCTGGCTCTCAAGGACCTGGAGGCGCTCTGCCAGTTCGTCCTCGATCCGCTTGATGGCGCGGCTCATCCGCTCGGGCCCCGCCACGTAGTGCGAAGCCGGGAAGACGTACATCTCTTCTTCGTCCTGGATGATTTCGCCGGTCAGCGGGTGAAGGGTCTGGATGTTCTCGATTTCGTCCCCGAAGAACTCGATCCGGATGGCGAGTTCCTCGTACATGGGGATGATTTCCACGGTGTCGCCGCGGACGCGGAACGTCCCGCGGTGGAAGTCCATGTCGTTGCGGGCGTACTGCATGGAGACAAACTTCCGGAGGAGGTCGTCCCGGTTCATTTCGGCGCCCTTGCGCAACGTCACCATGCCGGCGATGTACTCTTCCGGGGTGCCCAGGCCGTAGATGCAGGACACGGTGGCCACCACAACGACGTCGCGCCGCGTGAGCAGGGCGTTGGTGGCGGAGTGCCGCAGCCGCTCGACTTCCTCGTTGATGGACGAGTCCTTCTCGATGAAGGTGTCCGTCTGGGCCACGTAGGCCTCAGGCTGGTAGTAGTCGTAGTACGACACGAAGTATTCCACCGCGTTGTTGGGCAGCAGCTCACGGAATTCATTGGCCAACTGCGCGGCGAGGGTCTTGTTCTGGACCATCACCAGGGTGGGCCGCTGCACCTGTTCGATGAGCCAGGCGGTAGTGGCACTCTTGCCGGTACCCGTGGCGCCCAGCAAAACCACGTCTTTCTCGCCGTTGTTGATCCGCTCCGTCAGGTCGGCGATGGCGGCAGGCTGGTCGCCGGCCGGCTTGAACTCGCTGATGACTTCGAAAGGCGCTACAACACGGTTGATATCCTGCGCAAGGCTCATGGATCTAATCTACAACCGGGCACTGACACTGGACGTTCCAGTCCGTTACGGGCGAACATCCAGATGCGGTATCCGCGCCTTCAGGGCGCGTACGACGGCGGTTCCCACCCGGTTGCGCCGGCCCAGGCCGCCATTGCGGGCCACGCGACGTCCGTGAACCACGGCTCCTTGGCCTCCGCGTAGGCCCTGGTGCTGCCCGAGCTTGCGTGCGCCGCCGCAAGTTCCGCCTTGTGCGTTTGATAGAGGCTGCGCGCTGAGGAATCGTTCCGCAGCCAGTCCCGGCACAGCAGGGCGTAGCGCCAGCCGGGAGAGCCTGCCACCCGTACGTGGATATTGACGGCCCGGCCGGGATCGGCGTTGGCGTGGAATCTCTTCTGCCACTGGCCCGGATCGGGGTCGGTTGGTTTCGGGGTGTCCTGGCCCGCGCCGGGGACCAGCGGGAAGCCTGCCGCACCCAGCAACGGGGCCAGCCTGTCCGCGGCATCCAGCCCGGAGACCGCAACCTGCAGGTCGATGACGTCCTTCGCGGCCAGGCCCGGGACGGAGGTGGAGCCGATGTGGTCCACTGCAAGGATCAGCCCCGGAGCCGCGGCCATGAGCCTCGCGGCGATCCGTTCGGCCTGTTGCGGCCAGTCCTCCCGATAAGCCTCGAGAATGGGCGCCCCGTCCCTTGCGGCCCGCACGCCGGCTGCCAGGTTCCGGGCGTACGGCAGCAGGCGGCTGTCCCAAAGGTTGTCCACCTGCTCGAGTGTGTGCTGCAGGGTGCCGGAGTTGTCCAGGACGATGTCGGCCGCGGCCAGCCTGGTATCCCGCGGAGCCTGCGCTGCCATCCGGGAGCGGGACGCCTCAGCGCTCATGCCCCGCAGCTGCTGCATCCGCTCCAGCCGCAAGCCGTCCGGGGCGTCTACCACCAGGACAAGGTGGAAGTTGCTGCCCTGGCCGGTCTCCACCAGCAGGGGAATATCCTGGACCACCACCGAATCCTCCGGCGCGGCATTGGTGATGGCTGCAGCACGGGCGCGTACCAGCGGATGCACAATACCGTTCAACGCCGCCAGGCGGTCCTTGTTGCCGAACACCGCCTCACCGAGCCGTGGACGGTCAAGCCGGCCCTCGGCGTCGAGCATGTCCTGGCCGAATTCGGCAACGATGCGTTCCAGTCCCTCGGTGCCGGGCTCCACCACCTCGCGGGCGAGTGCATCCGCGTCCACCAGGACCGCCCCGCGCTCCTTCAGCCGGGAGGCAACCACCGACTTCCCTGACGCGATCCCGCCGGTCAATCCGATCTTCAACACCGTCCCAGCCTAGACGGAAGGCACGCGCCGCCGCGCCACATTCCCGGCCCGGGGCGCAGGGCCGGGACAGCCTGCCGGTTCGATAGTCTGAGTCCATGACTGCAGGGGGTGCGGCCACGGAGCCGCTGGTCCACATCAAGGATTTCCGGATGGACTTTGGTGACGCCACCGTCATCAGGGACCTGTCCTTCGACGTGCGTGCCGGGGAAACCTTCGGGTTCCTGGGAAGCAACGGCTCTGGGAAAACCACGACGTTGCGCGCCTTGCTGGGGATCTACCAGCCCACCGCGGGGACGCTCCACATTGGCGGTAAACCGTTTGAACCAAGCGACGGCGCCAGGCTGGGCTATCTCCCCGAGGAGCGCGGCCTGTACAAGAAGGAACCGGTCCTGGACGTCATGGTCTACTTCGGCCGGCTCAAGGGCCTGGGCAAGGCGCAGGCCAAAGCCTGGTCCCTCGATTACCTGGAGCGCGTGCAGCTGGCGGACAAGGCTGCCGCCAACCTGGACAAACTCTCCGGTGGGCAGCAGCAGAAGATCCAACTCGGCGTCACTATCATGAACGCCCCGGAACTGCTGATCCTGGACGAACCCACGAAGGGCTTCGACCCCGTGAACCGCCGCCTGCTGATGGACATCATCGAAGAACAGAAACTGGCCGGCGCCACGGTCATCATGGTCACCCACCAGATGGAAGAAGTGGAACGGCTCTGCGACCGCGTCATCCTCCTCAAGGACGGCACGTCCCGCGCCTACGGCACAGTGGAGGAGGTGCAGGAGCAGTTCGGCGGAACCGTCTACCGGGTGGGCTACGACGGGGTCCTGCCCCATTCCACCCTGTACGACATCGCGCTCGACTCCGGCGGGTACGCCGAGCTGGCCCCACGCCCGGGCGCGGGGCAGGCAGCCGTCCTGCGCGAGCTTGTCACCGCCGGAGCCGGCGTCAGCAGCTTCACCACAGCCCGCGTTTCCCTGGATGAAATCTTCATCCGGGTCTACGGGGAACAGGACCAACCCGCGGAGGTCCGGCCATGAGCACTGCACCATCACGTTCTGCCTCCACTCCGCCCATCCCGGCCCGGCGCCCGGCGGTGCGCTGGCATAACCTTGGCACCGTGGTGGGGTTTGAATTCTTCCGCACCACCAAGAAGCCCCGGTTTTGGATCGCCACGCTGGCCATACCCGTGGTGACGGCAATCGTCTTTGCCTTGATCTTCGTCAGTAACAGCTCAACCAGTGCGTCGGCGGATGCACAGAAGAACGCAGCGTTGTCTTTCACCTACACGGACGCGTCGGGGATCATCCCGGAGGCCGCCGGCCGGGCAGCCGGCGGATCCAAAGCGGCAAACCCGGAGCAGGCACTCGCTGACGTCAAGGCCGGGACCGTGGATGCCTACTTCGCCTATCCTGCCAACCCCGCCGCCGAACCGGTGCAGGTGTACGGCGCGGACCGCGGGGTTTTCGCCAACGGAACCTACGAGGCGGTGGCCAAGCAACTGCTCATGCTGGCGGCGCAGGCAGACATTGGCTCACCGCAACTGACGGCGGCAGCAAGCGGGAACATCAAGGTGGACACCGAGACTTACCGTGACGGGCAGGCCTCCGGCGGCTTCGGAGCCGCCGTGCCGCCGCTGATGTTCCTGGTGCTTTTCTACGTGATGATCATTCTCCTCTCGAACCAGATGCTGAACAGCACCCTCGAGGAGAAGGAGAACAGGGTCACGGAAATGATCCTGACCACGCTGAACCCCACCACCCTGATCATCGGGAAAATCATCTCGCTCCTTTTGGTGGGCCTCGTGCAGATTTCGGTGTTCCTGGCCCCGGTCGTCATCGGCTTTGCCTTCTTCAGGGACAGGCTGTCCCTTCCCGACATCGATCTCTCCGACGTCGTGTTCGAACCGGGCCCGCTGATGGTGGGCGCGCTGCTGCTGCTGGGCGGTTTCCTGCTGTTCACTGCCGTTTTGGGGGCCATTGGCGCGGTGATGCCCAACGCCAAGGAAGCCGGCGTGGTCTTCGGCCCGCTGATGGCGCTGATTTTCGTGCCGTTCTACGCCATCAGCCTCATCCTGAGCGACCCCCGGTCCCCCATCGTCCAAGTGTTTACCTACTTCCCGCTCTCGGCGCCCGTCACCGCCATGCTCCGGAACGGCTTCGGAACCCTGAGCCCCGCCGAGTCGATCATCGTCATAGCCGAACTGTTCATCGTCGGCGTCCTCACGCTCCGCCTGTCCGTGCACCTGTTCCGCTACGGGTCCATCCAGTACACCGGCAAGCTGTCACTGGCCAAGACCCTGCGCCGCCGCCCGCGCGAGTCCGCCGGCAAGTAGCGCCGCCGCAGTGGCAGCCCTTCGGCTCGGGCTAGACTGACCCCGTGGTGGATGCAGCGGAGCCCGGGAACAGCAGGGCCACGGCCTACACCGCACTGTTGGCGGGGGACGATTTCCGGCACGAGCTGGAAATTAAGCGGTCCCGGTTCATCACCGTGCTGCGCCGTTCGGGCAGCGAAGACGAAGCCCGTTCACTGGTGGCAGACCTCCGCCGCGAGTTCCACGACGCCCGGCACCACTGTTCCGCGTTCGTGATCGGCCCCGACCGGGAAATCCAGCGCTCCAGTGACGACGGCGAACCCTCCGGAACCGCCGGAATCCCGATGCTGGAAGCCCTCACCAAGAAGGAAACCGCGCCCGGGGCCACGGACCTCAGCGACATCAGCGCCGTCGTCGTCCGTTACTTCGGTGGCATCCTGCTGGGTGCAGGCGGCCTGGTGCGTGCCTACTCGGAATCTGTGTCATCGGCGCTGGCCCTGGCGCCCCTGGTGCGGCGCAGCCGGCTCCGGATCTGCGCCATCCCAGTGCCGCACGGCGTTGCCGGACGGCTCGAGAACGATCTGCGTTCCGGCGGTTTCACCATGGCCGGCACCAGCTACGGAGGCAGCCACACGGTGCTGCGCATCGCCGTGCCGGACACCGATAATGAAGTCTCCGCCGCTGCCGAACGGGTGCTGGGCCTGACCGCCGGATCCGCCACGCTGGCCCCCGAAGGAACGGAGTGGATTGATGTGCCCAACGCCTGAACCGCAGCACTCCCCCGGCGTGACGCTGGTGGACGTCGATGAGCTGGTACTGGAACAGCTGCTGTCCCTGGCCCACCGGGATGCGTCCCCGGACGAGGTGGCTCCCCCTTTGGGCGGGCCAGGCTGGAACCCGGAACGCACAGCGTGGTTCCGTAACTACCACCGCGAAGCCGCGGCAGGACTGGACGGTGACGCCGGGGAAAAGAGCTGGGCGGTCTTCAGCGGGGGCAACGCTGCAGGGTCCGTGCGCCTGAAACGGGTCGCACCGGCGGAGGTTCCCACGGCAGAGACGGGCATCTGGCTGGGACGGAGCTTCAGGTCCCGGGGCGTCGGCACCGCTGCGCTGGCGCTCGTTCTTGACTACGCCCGCCGTGCGGGACTCTCCCGGGTCACCGCCCGGACGCTGGCCGGGAACCGCGCCGCCCAGCGTCTGCTGGCCTCAGCCGGCTGCCGCCTCACGCCCGACGACGACGGAACGGTCCTCGCCGTCGTCGACCTCTCATCCGACTGGCAGTGAGCCGCATTCCGGATCTCACATGCATCACTTACAGGTGCCGGTTGGCCACCGCTCAGCGGGATTGCAGGGAACACCGCGTTCCGGGAGGCTAAGAATCACGCATTTTGGTCAGCCTCAGCTTTAAGCCAACAAGACCCCCTGCCGTACGGCAGGGGGTCTTGTTGTGTCAGCCCCGAAGGGCCGGCGGCAAATTAGTTGCCGGTCAGCTTCTCGCGCAGGGCAGCAAGTGCCTCGTCCGAAGCCAGGGTGCCGGCACCGGAATCGGTGGCAGCGGGCTCCGAGGAGTAGCTGGTGGCACCCGAGTCGCTGTCACCGGACGTTGCTGCTGCAGCGTCGTCGGCGGCGTGCTGGGTAACCTGCTTCTTGTGGGCTTCCCAACGGGTCTGGGCGTCAGCGTACTGCTGCTCCCAGGCGGCGCGCTGGTTCTCGTAGCCTTCAAGCCACTCGTTGGACTCGGGATCGAAGCCCTCGGGGTACTTGTAGTTGCCCTCTTCGTCGTACTCTGCGGCCATGCCGTACAGAGCGGGATCGAATTCGGTGCTGTCGGCGTCGACGCCCTCGTTGGCCTGCTTGAGGGACAGCGAGATGCGGCGGCGTTCCAGGTCGATGTCGATGACCTTGACGAACAGTTCGTCTCCAACGGAGACAACCTGCTCAGCCAGCTCAACGTGGCGCACGGCGAGCTCGGAGATGTGGACCAGGCCTTCGATGCCGTCTTCGACGCGAACGAACGCACCGAACGGAACCAGCTTGGTGACCTTACCCGGAACAACCTGGCCGAGGGCGTGGGTGCGGGCGAAGGTCTGCCACGGATCTTCCTGCGTAGCCTTGAGCGACAGGGAGACGCGCTCGCGGTCCAGGTCGACCTCGAGGACCTCGACAGTGACTTCCTGGCCAACTTCGACAACCTCGGACGGGTGGTCGATGTGCTTCCAGGACAGCTCGGAAACGTGGACGAGGCCGTCTACGCCGCCCAGGTCCACGAATGCACCGAAGTTGACGATGGAGGAAACAACGCCGGGACGGACCTGGCCCTTTTCCAGCTTGTTGAGGAACGTGGAGCGGACCTCGGACTGGGTCTGCTCGAGCCATGCACGGCGGGACAGGACCACGTTGTTGCGGTTCTTGTCCAGCTCGATGATCTTGGCTTCGATCTGCTGACCGATGTACGGAGCAAGGTCGCGCACACGGCGCATCTCGACGAGGGATGCGGGCAGGAAGCCGCGCAGGCCGATGTCGAGGATAAGACCACCCTTGACAACCTCGATGACGGTACCGGTGACGACACCGTCTTCTTCCTTGACCTTCTCGATGTCGCCCCAGGCGCGCTCGTACTGAGCACGCTTCTTGGAGAGGATCAGACGGCCTTCTTTGTCTTCCTTGGTGAGCACCAGGGCTTCGACCTGATCGCCAACGGAGACAACGTCTCCGGGATCAACGTCGTGCTTGATGGACAGCTCGCGGGAGGGGATGACACCTTCGGTCTTGTAACCGATGTCGAGCAGGACTTCGTCGCGGTCGACCTTGACGACGGTACCTTCGACGAGGTCTCCGTCGTTGAAGTACTTGATGGTCGCGTCGACTGCGGCGAGGAAGTCCTCAGCGGTACCGATGTCGTTAATGGCGACTACGGGGGTACCGGGCTTCTCGGTGGAGGTGATGGTCATGTAGTAGGGGCTCCGTTGTGGATAGTTAGTCGGTCAGGCGGACCGGCGCACCCGCGTCATGGAACGCAGGCGCGATTCGCGGGAAATCCGACGGAATCCCCGGGTCATCCTGATTTATGGATTGGTGTACTGAGGTGTTTTATCACCGCAGAAGCGTGCACGTGGTACACGCCCGTTTATTCTAGTCGCAGCGCACAACAAGGGTCAAAAGCGGCAGCCCACCCGGCGCCCCGTCAATCGGCCTCGCGTCCCCGGCTGGAAGCGGGAAGCAGCAACGGTCAGAAGTGGGTAAGGCAGTGTGTTGCCCGCTCAACGGCGAACATCTGCTTGGCCTTGAACGCGGCCCCCTGTGCAGCCTCGCGGACTTTCCCGGCCGCCTTCAGCGTCACCGGGCACACACCGCCCAGGTAGATCGAGGCCAGCGCGGAGACGTCCAGTTCGAGGTCGGCGGGCGTATCGTCGGGGACGCGTTCGACGGCGGCCTGCCCCCCTTCGACATTAAGGGCGAAGGTTCCTCCGGTGAGGCCGAGGGTGTCGCCGACCGCCAGCACCAGCCGACCGTCTGCGGGGTAGTGCCTGGCGGCCAGCGCCGCGGGCACGTCGAGGAGCCGCAGCCACAGCATGTCGCGGCTGTCCGAAGCATCGATGCACCGCGGGTCCGCCAGCGCCCAGGCCAGTGGATCGTCCACCGGCGCTTCGTTCCAGGAGACCCGCTCCACGAGGTCGATGGCCGAGAGGTACTCCCAGAGCTCAAGGTAGGCGTGGTCCGTGGCGGCCACGAGGTCCACGACCTCGACCGTGTAGGGCTCGGTTTCCCAGCCGAGGAACTTGTAGGAGACGTAGCCGTCCACGCCGCCGTCGGCAGCATAGTGGAGCGCCACCTTGATGGCCGGGTCCTCCTTGCCGTCGCGGCCCAGGGAACCGGAGGCCAGCTGCCGGTACCAGTCCTGCCGGCCGATGGACCCAGGCGTGTTGCGGTGGACGCGGTTGAAGACGGCCGGCGCCACGTCCAGCAGCACCTTGGGATCGGCGACATCGATGGTCCCGGCGGCCTGGTGCGCCAGCTTGAACCGCGCGGTGGTGTCCACCTTGACGGAGCGTTCAAGGCTGGCCACGCCGTAGCCGAACCGCCCGTAGATGGATCCTTCGGAGGCGGTCAGCGCGGCCACGGCAATGCCGTCGTCCTTGGCGCCCTGCAGGTCCTCGGTCATCATGCGCCGCAGCAGGCCGCGCCGGCGGTGCGAGGTGCGGACAGTCACGGCCGTGACCAGCTGCGCTTCGAGCATGCGGCCGAAGCCGATGTTCAGGGTCTTCCGGAACGTTCCGAACGTAGCTACCGGTACCTCTGCCGGCAGCGACGACGGCGCCACGGTGCCGGTCTGGTAAGCGCCGGTGAAGATGCGTCCATCCGCCTCGTAGGTGGCTAGCGAACGTTCGCGGTGCTCGGGGGTCCGGGTGGACTCATGGAACCCGAAACCTACGGCCTGTGCCCAGGTTTCGGCTTCGGCATACCCGTCCTTCCCCTTGGATACCGCAGGGAAGCGCCGGATGTCATAGTTTCCGCTCATATCAGCCACAAGGGAGAGCGTAACCAATGCATCCGGCGCCTGACCAGCGCAGACACGCCCTGGCGAGGGCGTGCCTGCGCACGCAGCCTAGTGCCCGGCGTCGTACCAGGAGGGCCCGACGCCGATCTGGACTTCCAGCGGCACGCTGAGGTCCGCGGCGGCAGCCATCTGCTCGGTGACCAGCGCCTCCACCGCCGCACGTTCTCCGGGCGCCACTTCGAGGACGAGTTCGTCGTGGACCTGCAGCAGCATCCGCGACTTGAGTCCCTGTGCCTGCAGTTCGGCGTGCACACCGAGCATGGCGCGTTTGATGATGTCGGCGGCGGAGCCCTGGATGGGGCTGTTGAGCGCAATGCGTTCGGCGTTCTCGCGAAGCTGGCGGTCCGTGCTGGTGAGGTCCGGCAGGTAGCGGCGGCGGCCTTCGATGGTGGAGGTGTAGCCGTCCACCCTGGCCTGGTCCACCACTCCCCGCAGGTAGTCGCGGACGGCGCCGAACCGGTCGAAGTAGTCCTTCATGAGGGTGCGGGCCTCGTCCACGGAGATTTCGAGCTGCTTGGACAGCCCGAAGGACGTCAGTCCGTAGGCCAGGCCGTAGGACATGGCCTTGACCTTGGAGCGCATGGCGCTGGTGACCTGGTCTGTGGGCACGTGGAAGATGTTGGAGCCGACGAACCGGTGCAGGTCCTCGCCGTCCTTGTACGCCTGGATCAGCCCGGCGTCTCCGGACAGGTGGGCCATGATCCGCATTTCGATCTGTGAGTAGTCCGCGGACAGCAGGCACTCGTAGCCGTCACTGACCACGAAGATGCCGCGGACGCGCCGGCCTTCCTCGCTGCGGATGGGGATGTTCTGCAGGTTGGGGTTGTTGGACGAGATCCGGCCGGTGGCTGCCACGTTTTGGGCATAGGTGGTGTGGATCCGGCCGTCTTCGGCTACCGACTTCTTCAGGGACTCGATCATCTGGCGGAGCTTGGCGGCTTCGCGGTGGGCCATGAGCTGGACCAGGAACTCGTGGCCGGTTTTTTCCAGGAGGTTCTTCAGCGATGCGGCATCGGTGGTGTACCCGGACTTGATCTTCTTGGTCTTGGGCAGCTGCAGTTCCTCGAACAGGACCGTCTGCAGCTGCTTCGGGGAACCAAGGTTAACCTCGTGGCCGATCGCCGCGAAAGCCTGCTCCTGCGCCTGGTCGATGACCCTGGCGAGGTCGGCGAGCTGTTCATCCATGCGGTCCAGGTCGATCCCGATCCCGGCCAGCTCCATATGAGCGAGGACGCGGCTGACCGGCAGTTCCAGCGTGGACAGCAGTTCCTCCGCGCGGCGTTCCTTGAGTTCCGTTTCGAAGAAGCGGCTCAGGGCGAGCACGACGGCGGCAGCCTGGACGAGGGCCTCGGCGGCGGCGGTGTCATTGCCGTCGAAGGACAGCTCAAGCTGGCCTGCCTTTGCAGTGGCGGCGGGCATCCCGACATTGAGGTGGTGCTGGGCCAGTTCGGCGAGTTCGTAGGTACGCCGGTCCGGCTGGATGAGGTAGCCCGAGATGGACGTGTCGTCCACCACGCCTTCGAGCTCCAGTCCGCGCGCGGTGAGTGCCTTCAAAGCGGCCTTGAACCCGTGCAGGACCTTGGGCGACTCGGGGTCACGGAGCCAGGCCGCCAGCTCATTTTCGGTGTCCGCGTCCAGGGCGGTGAGGTCCAGGTAGACGGCGGCACCCGCACGCACGATGGCCAGGCCGGCGGCGTCTTCGCCGATGCGTCCCGGGACGAGGTCGACGGCGAGGGCTGAGCGCTGCCCGTCCCCTCCGGCCAGGAACGAAGCGAGTTCGTCACGGGTGGCCGGAACGGTGTACGGAGGCGCTCCAATGCTTTCGCGTTCGGCTGCGGGGGCGTCGTCATTCCCATAGAGCGCGAAAAGCCGGCTGCGGATGGTTTTGAATTCGAGCTCATCGAAGAGGTCTTCCAGGGCTGCCTGGTCGGGGCGGGGTTCAAACAGGTCGTCCAGGGTGACCGGAAGTTCCAGGTCAGTGTGCAGCTGGTTGAGGCGCCGGTTCCGTTTGACGTTGTCCACGTTTTCGCGAAGGGAGTCCCCCACTTTTCCACCGATGGAGTCGAGGTGTTCCAGGACCCCTTCCAGCCCGCCATAGAGGTTGATCCACTTGGCCGCAGTCTTGGGACCGACGCCCGGCACGCCAGGGAGGTTGTCCGCGGTCTCGCCCACCAGTGCGGCGAGGTCCGAGTAGCGGGAGGGCGGGACGAAGTACTTCGCCTCGATGGCCGCGGCATCCATCCGCGGGATGTCGCTGACGCCCTTCTTCGGGTACAGGACAAAGACGTTGTCGGTGATGAGCTGGAACGCATCGCGGTCACCGGAAACCAGCAGTACCTCGTGGCCGGCCTTCTCGCCCATCGCCGCGAGGGTGGCCAGGATGTCGTCGGCCTCATAGCCGGGCATCTTGATGGTCTTGATGCCCCAAGCTTCCATGACCTGGCCGATGAGGTCGATCTGGCCGCTCATCTCCCGCGGCGTTTCGTTCCTGCCGCCCTTGTATTCGCTGTACTCGGCCTTGCGGTGGGTCGATTCGTCGGAGACGTCGAAGGCCACGGCGATGTGGGTGGGCTGCTGTTCCTTGATGAGGTTGATCAGCATGGAAGTGAAGCCGTGGATGGCGTTGGTGTGCTGCCCGTTGGACGTGGAGAACTTGTCTGCAGGCAGGGCAAAGAATGCGCGAAATGCCATGGAATGGCCGTCCAGGACCAGGAGCCGGGGCTGGCCGGTCATCGGTACGACGGGGGCGGCAGTGGCTGAAACCGACTCACCGGCTGAGGGGGCTGCGTCCTGGGCGGCGGCGCCCTGCGGAAGTACTGGGGATGGAAGAGGGGCCGGTTTGGTTGTTTCACTCACAGGTGCCAGCCTAGTTGGCATGATGGACAATTTCACGCCCGGCCCCTTCGAGGCAGAGCTCACCGAGGCCGGTATACCGGAGCACCTGCACGGCTGGCTGGGGCAGTTTGGCATCGGCGCGCTGGTGGTGAAAATGGGGATCCGGTTCCTGGAAATGAGCCCGGAACGGACCGTGGCCACCATGCCGGTAGAGGGGAACACCCAGGTGGCGGGCATTTTGCATGGTGGCGCGCATGTTGTCCTCGCCGAAACCCTCGGCTCGTTCTCGGCCTGCATGCACGCCGGCCCCCACCGCCATGCCGTGGGAATCGAGGTCAACGCCACCCATCACCGGTCCATCGCAAAGGGCCTGGTGACCGGCACCTGCACCGCCATCCACCTGGGCGGCACCCTGGCGACGCATGAGATCGTGATGACAGACGAGCAGGGCCGCAAGCTCTCCACCGCCAGGATCACGAATATGCTCCGGGACAACACCCGCGCCTAGGGCGTTCCGAGTGCTGCTCAGGCGACGCCGCTGTTGAGCAGGTACCGCGACTCAATGATGCCCCTGCCCAGGGTGCGGGAGGCAGTCAGCTCAAGCGGCGCCGTCGGACCCTGGACGGGCAGCAGGCGCTTGCCCTCGCCCAGGAGGACCGGGATGGTGGAGAGGATGATCTCATCCAGGAGACCCTCGGCTGCGAACTGGGCGGCGAGGTTTCCGCCACCCACCACCCAGATGTTCCGGCCCGCGGCGTCCGCGCGGAAGTCATCGGCGAACTCGGTAACGCTGCCCCTGACGAACGTGATGTCGGAGCCCGGCGGCGCTGCGTGTTCGTGGTGGGTGAAGACGTAGCAGGGTGTTGAAGCGTACGGCCATGTGCCCGGTTCGTGTTCCATCAGCCAAGCGTAGGTCTCACCGCCCATGACGATGCAGCCAACGTCCGCCATGAACGATTCGTAGCTGTCACTGCCGCCTTCGAAACCGTCGAACTGCAGGAGCCAGCCGAGATCGTCTCCTGTGGTGGCGATGAAACCGTCCAGGGAGGCAGCTACGAAATACTGGATGCGTGGCATGGGCCAAGCCTAGCCAACGGTGAAGGGCCTGCCCAGCGCCACGGGAGGGTGCCGGCGTTTACTTGGAGAAGTACGGAATGATCAGGTAGAGCCCGAACAGGACCGCGGCACCGCAGAGGCCAAAGCAGACGTAGGCGAGCGACCGCTTCAGCCCGGGAGAGGGCTGGGAGGCGTCGGCGGCGATGGCTGTCAGCCGCACGCCCAGGGCGTACAGCGTCACCACCGTGGAAGCGGCTATGAGTGTGGCGCCGGCAACTGTCAGGAGTTCCAACCACTTCATCGCTGCGTTTCCTTCGAGTTGGTTGCGTCGGCGTCGGCCGGGGCCTGCGGCCCTGCCTCTGCCTTCGGCGAGGACGGCGCCTTGGCGTTTGCCTTGGCACTGGCGTCGGCTTTCGCCTTAGCCTTGGCTTCGGCGCGGGCCCGCGCCATGGCCTTCTTCTTGGCGAAGCGGACGGCCTGCCCGGCTTCCTCGACCTCCACGGCGTTGTGGTGGCCCACGGCGGACTTGCGTGAGTAGAAGAACATGAACAGGACCGCCCCGGTACCGGCGATCGCCGCGATGAGGACTCCCACCACTCCGGTGTTCACGAGAAGCGCGGTCAGCGCGCCGACGATGCCGGCGGCCGGAAGGGTGAACAGCCAGCCAACGGCAATCTTGCCCACCATGTTCCAGCGGACGGTGGTGCCCTTGCGGCCCATTCCCGAGCCGATGACGGAGCCGGAGGCCACCTGGGTGGTGGACAGCGCGAAGCCCAGGTGCGAGGACGCCAGGATGGCTGACGCGGTGCTGGTCTCTGCGGCGAAGCCCTGCGCGGGCTTGACCTCGGTGAGGCCGGATCCCATGGTGCGGATGATGCGCCAGCCGCCCGAGTAGGTGCCGATGGCGATGGCGAACGCGCAGGCGGCGATAACCCAGAACTGGGGTCCGGTGCCGGGAGCCTGGGTGCCGGCCGCGATGAGGACCAGGGTGATGATGCCCATGGTCTTCTGGGCGTCGTTGGTACCGTGCGCCAGCGCCACGAGGCTGGAGGTGAAGATCTGCCCCGTGCGGAAGCCGCCACGCTTTTGCGTCAGCTTGCTGCCGGTCTCAGGATCGTGCCGCGAGGTCAGGGCGTAGGCGAGGCGGGTGCACACATACGCCACCAGCCCGGCGATAAGGGGTGCGAAGATGGCCGGGAGGATGACCTTCTGCATGAGGGTTTCGAGATTGACCGAGCCGAAGCCGATGCCCGCGATGGCTGCGCCGATCAGGCCGCCGAACAGGGCGTGCGAGGAGCTGGACGGCAGTCCCTTGAGCCAGGTGATCATGTTCCAGAGGATGGCGCCCATCAGGCCCGCGAAGATGATCTCCGGAGTGATCTGGACGCCGTCGGTGCCTTCGCGGATGATGCCGCCGGAAACCGTCTTCGCCACCTCTGTGGACAGGAACGCACCCACCAGGTTGAGGAGGGCGGCCAGCGTCACCGCGGTCTTCGGCTTGATGGCACCCGTGGCGATGGGTGTTGCCATGGCGTTCGCGGTGTCGTGGAAGCCGTTCGTGAAGTCGAAAAATAGAGCCAGTGCAATGACCAGCGCCACCATGAAGGTGATGTCCACCTGTTGCCCAATCTGCAGAGTTGGTGTTCAGCGGTTTCCGTACTCCGGCTGCCCTGCACAGCATAATTCACCGGATGTTCGTGGGGAATGTCCTGTGCTGGTTACCAAGCCGGTGCGAAACCCTATCGATCGTACGCGTCCGTGGCAGCAGGTCAAAACAGCGATCCGGCCAGGAAAGACCGGACGGACTCCAGTTCGGCGGGCGAGATTCCACGCCGGGGATCCGGGGAAACGGCAAGCATCCGCCGGCCCAGCAACCGCACCCACGACTGGGCTTCGGCCTCGTAGCCGAGCTGGTCGTCGATCCACACGGCGGCGTCGGGCCCGGTTGCTTCCAGGTGGTCCATGATGGCCCGGAGTTTCCACCATCCCTCCCCCGTCCCCGCTCCGGCCGCGGTGAGATACGGCCAGTCTTTGCCATCCAGGCCGATGGCCGGGCACAGGTACTGGGGTGCAAGTTCCTCCCAGCTGGTGAGCCAGACGCAGCGGACGCCTTCGGTGCGGGCCATGCTGTTGAGCCCGGTGACCAGCTCAGCGGCATAAGCAACGGGCAGCAGCCCGGCGTCAGCCCGCCGCCACGCAGTCCCCCACCCGGTGGTTCCGTCCGGTCCGAAAGGGCAGATGACGCCGTCGACGTCGATATACAGCGTGCGTGCCACGGTGTCGGTCCGCGCGGGTCAGCCGGGCCGGTCCGGCTGGCTGCGGCCGATGTCCAAGCCGGGCGCAGCCAACCTCTCCAGGGCTGCGATGGTCACGTCGGGCAGGACAATCAGTCCGTCCAGTTCCCGCCGCGCCCGCTTGTAGGCGGCTTGGCGCTCCGCCGGGGTGGCGGCCGCGTTCTCGGCAATCATCAGCAGCTTCCTGGCCGTGGCGAGCCGCTCACGCTCGGGCCCGGAAAACTTGCTGTCGCGGATCCGGCGGGCTTCCCGCTCCGCCACGTCCAGGGCAACGGCAAAGGCGTTGACTGCCGTCCGGTAGGCATCCAGTTGTGCCGGTGACAAGTCTGTGCCGGGGTGGGGACGCTGGCCGTCAGCGTCGCGCTTGGCCCGCAGGAAAGCAACGGTCAGGGGTTCGCGCACGTCCGTCATGAGTGGAAAGTCGATGAGCTTGCCCACGTCGAGTTCGTACTCGAGCCAGCGCCGGTTGGTGGCGTCATGCGTGGCGGTCAGCGCCTCCACCTCGGCCACAGATGCCTTCCCGGCTTCCCGGGCCTGGTTCTTCAATGTGAGCAGTTCCACCTTGCGCCGATGCCGCCGCTCGCTGGCCTTGCGCCACGAATTGGCATAGTGGCCGGCGAAAGCGGTCAGGGGAAAGACCAGCCACCATTTATCGGAGAGGAATTCAAAGAGGGGCTCCACTGCACCATCCTCGCAGGCGGCACCGGCAGCCTCAAGGCTCCTGCCTGGCCATTGGTTCATCATGGAGGTAAACCGGCTTCATCACAGGACAGGAGCACAGGCATGAGTACCAGGACCGCCCTCGTCACAGGTGCATCCTCCGGAATTGGAGAGGCCACCGCCAGGAAACTCCACGCCCTGGGTTTCACCGTCTACGGCGCCGCACGGCGGACCAGCCGGCTCCAGGACCTTGCCCGGGACGGCATCCGCCCGCTGGCCATGGACGTTACCGGCGACGCCTCCATGCTCGCCGGCATCGGGGAGATCATGGCGGCGACCGGACGGATCGACGTCCTGGTCAATAATGCCGGCTACGGTTCGTACGGCGCGTTGGAGGACGTGGACATCGATGAGGGAAGGAGGCAATTCGAGGTCAACGTCTTCGGCGCAATAAGGCTGGCCCAGCTGGCATTGCCCCACATGCGCGCACAGGGCTCCGGCACCATCGTGAACATCACGTCGATGGGCGGAAAGATCTATACGCCGCTGGGCGGCTGGTACCACGGCACCAAGTTCGCCCTTGAAGCCCTCAGTGACTGCCTGCGGCTGGAGGTCAAACCGTTCGGCATCGACGTGGTGGTCATCGAACCCGGCGGGATCGAAACCGAGTGGGGCGGCATCGCCGCGGACTTCGTTGAGGAGACCTCCGGCAAGGGTCCCTACGCGGTCCAGGCGGCGGCCGTGGCGAAGACGCTGCGCTCAGGTTCCAACCCGAAACGCAACTCCCCGCCGTCGGTCATTGCCGACGCCGTGGCCAAGGCAGCAACGGCGGGCAACCCGAAGACCCGGTACGTGGCCGGGTTCGGTGCCCGGCCCCTGATCGCGGCCCGCAGGCTCCTCACCGACCGGCTGTTCGACACGCTCATCAGCAGGGCGGTCGGCCTGCCGCGGAAATAAGCCTGCCTGTTCGGGCCACGGCGGCGGCAGTACGCTGGAGACGATGTCCCGGAGGGGCCAATGACGGAACTGGACCAGCTGCTGGCGTCCGGGCGGGAAGCGTTCGCCCGGCGGGACTGGCCTGCGGCCGAACGGACCCTGCGCGAAGCCTCGGCGCTGGCGCCCCTGCCAGCCGGCGACCTCGAAGCCCTGGCGGACTCCGCCTGGTGGCTGGGCGATATCACGGCAGCGCTGGCCAACTCCGAGGAGCTGTACCGGCGCCTCCTGGAAAGCGGCGATCGTGCCGGAGCCGCCATGACGGCCATCGAATTGAGCCTGCGGTGGGGCACCCGCGGCGACCTGGCCGTCGCGTCCGGCTGGCTCAGCCGTGCCCGGCGGACGCTCTTCGGGTTTGAGGCCCTGCCGGTTTACGGCTACCTCCAATACCTGGAGGCAACCATGACCATGGACTTCGAAGGCGACCCGGGACCTGCCGCAGGGGCAGCTGAGGCACTTGATGCCCTGGCGAACACCTGCAGTGACCCTGCCCTTGCCTGCTTCTCGACGGTTCTGTCCGGCCTGGCACTGGCACGGGCCGGCGACGTGGAAGCGGGCTTCCGGCACCTGGATGAAGCGATGCTGCCCGTGCTCGCCGGCGACGTCCCGGCCGAGTGGAGCGGCGACATCTATTGCACCGTGACGCACCTCTGCCATGCCCTCGGCGACTATGCACGGATGCGGTCGTGGACCGATGCCCTGCAGCGGTGGACAGCAGGTATGTCCGGCACGTTCGTGTACGCCCACGTGACCCGGGTCCACGAGCTCCAGCTGCTCAGCACTGAAGGCTCCTGGGAGGAAGTGCTCAAGGAGATCGGCCCGCTGAGTGAAGCCCTGGCCGGCGCGCATGGGTGGATGGCGGGCGCCGGTTACTGCGAACTGGGTGACATCCTGCGGCTCCGCGGCGACCTGCCCGGGGCCATGGACGCGTATGCCAAGGCGCGGGAAACCGGTGTGGAACCGCAACCCGGCGAAGCCCTGCTGCTCCTGGCATCCGGCCGGCATTCCGAAGCCCTCCAACTCCTGGGCCGCTCGCTGGGCGAAAGCACCGCGCTGGACAGGGCCCGGCTCCTGCTGCCCGCCACGGAGGCGGCACTGGCGGCCGGGCAACGGGCGCTCGCCGAAGCCTATTGCGCCGAACTGGAAGAGAGCGCAACCCGCTTCAGTTCGCCGGGCTTCCATGCCTGGGCGGCCCATGCCCGCGCACGGGTTCTGCTGGCCGCGGGCCGGCATGCCGATGCGCTGGAGCCGCTGGAGAGGGCCATCCGGATCTACCGCCTCCAGCATGCGCGGTACAGCATTGCCGCCGTACATGAACTCCTGGCCGACTGCCGGCAAGGCCTGGGGCAGCAGGGCGCCGCTGCAGCGGACCGCGCCACAGCCCTCGCGATCTACCGCGGACTCGGTGCGCAGCCGGATGTCCGGCGGCTGGACGGACCGCTGCCTGGCGGACTCACGGCGCGCGAAACAGAGGTCCTGGCCCTGGTGAGCCGCGGTGCCAGCAACCGGGAGGCCGCAGCCGCCCTGGTCCTCAGCGAGAAGACGGTGGGACGGCACCTTGCCAACATCTTTGCCAAGATCGGCGTGGCCTCGCGGACGGCGGCGGCGGATTGGGCGCGCGGGCACCACGTGGCCTGACGGACGACGCCGGTAGGGAGCCGGAGCGCTTGCGCTCTTTTGGTGCGCACCCGCTGTCGTGCGTCCCCCAGCGGGTGCGCGCCTGCAGCATCCGCACCATGCCCGCCGCGCCATGATGCATCATCCGCCCGACGCGGGCCCCTCATCCGCGGCCCTAGGTTGGGACCATCCGGAAAGACCGGACAGCCCCCGCCGGCCCGATGGGCGCCGGGGACGGGACAAAGGATAGATCGATGACCACCTACCAGGCAGAAACGGCGGCCGAAGCGCCGGCCGAGAGCACTGACGCGGCCGCCGCGCGGCTCATGGAAATCCTGAACGACGGGTCCGCAGCCGTCCTGATCAGCCTCGGCCACCAGACAGGGCTGTTCGATGTGCTCGCTGCCCTCCCGCCCGCCACAAGCGCGCAGGTCGCGGATGCCGCAGGGCTCAATGAACGCTACGTCCGCGAATGGCTGGGCGGCATGGTGACCACAGGCATTCTCCGCTATGCGCCCGGCACAGGATCCTACGCACTGGAGCCCGCCTACGTGCCGTCCATGACCGGAACGGGAGTGGACAACCTTGCCAGGACCCTGACGTTTGTCACCCTCATGGGCGAGGTGGCGGGAAAGGTTGCCGGCAAGTTCCGCACGGGCGGCGGTCTGCAGTACGACGACTATCCCGGCTTCGTCCAGATCCAGGCTGCGGACAGTGCGGCCGTCCACGACTACTCCCTGGTGGATGTCATCCTTCCGCTGTCCGGCAGGATAGCGGACCTGCGGGCCGGCATCCGGGTGGCCGACCTCGGCTGCGGCGCCGGCCACGCGGTCAACCTGATGGCGCAGGCCTTCCCTGCCAGCAGCTTCACGGGCTACGACTTCTTCGAAGAAGCCATCGAAGCCGGCAGGACCGAAGCGCAGCAACTGGGGCTCGCCAACGTCCGGTTCGAGCTCGCCGATGCCGCATTGCTGGACCTCCGCGAAGAGCTGGACCTCGTCACAGTGTTCGACGCCGTCCACGACCAGGCCCACCCGGCGGCGGTGCTGCGGAACATCCGGCGGGCACTCAAGCCCGGCGGGACCTTCCTGATGGTGGACATCAAGGCCTCCAGCAACCTGGAAGAGAACGTGGAACTCCCCTGGGCCGCCTTCCTCTACGCCATCTCCACCACGCACTGCATGTCGGTGTCCCTGGCCCAGGACGGCGACGGCCTGGGCACTGTCTGGGGTGTACAGCGGGCTGAAGCCATGCTGCGGGAAGCCGGCTTCCGTGACGTCGAGGTGCTGGATCTTGCGGAGGACCCCTTCAACGCCTACTTCGTGGCGTCGGTGTAGGTCCGGCCAGTAAATCGGTGTAGGTCCGGCCAGTAAACATGAAGGGCACCCCTGCGCTGTTCCGCGGGGTGCCCTTCGCCGGCCTGGCTGCCGGATCAGGGGGCGTCCGCGGCACGCTCCCCCGCGTTGGCGTTGACCAGCCACGCGACGCCGAACCGGTCCGTGCACATGCCGAAGACGTCACCCCACGGGGATTTCTCCATCGGAACGGTGACGGCGCCACCCTCGCCGCTGAGCTTGTCGTAGTAGCCGCGCAGTTCCGTTTCGTCCTCGCCGCTGAGGGAAATGGAGATGGCGGAGCCCTCGCTGAATTCCATATGGTTGGGGGTGTCCGAGCCCATCAGCACCAGGCCGTTCGGCGTAGTCAGCATGCCGTGCATGACCTTCTCGGCTTCAGCCGGGTCCTCGGCCATCTGGTATTCGCCGAACGTGCTGACCCGCAGGTCGCCGCCAAAGACTGACTGGTAGAAGTTCAGGGCCTCGCGGGCGTTGTCCCGGAAGCTGATGTACGGATTGAGGATGGTCGGCATGACTGGATCTCCTTCGCGTGGTGTCGTGGTACGGACCAGACAACATCCTGCCCCATGGGCGCTTCCTGTGGTAGGGCTGGTGGGCGGCCCCGGACGGGTTGTCAGGGCACGAACCGGTACCCGATGCCGGGTTCGGTCAGCAGGTGCCGTGGCTTGCCGGCGTCGGCCTCCAACTTCCGCCGCAGCTGGGCCATGTACACCCGCAGGTAGTTTGCCTCCTTGACGTAGCCGGGACCCCACACCCGTGCCAGCAGCTGCTGCTGTGTGATGAGCCGGTCAGGGTTCAGGACAAGGATTTCGAGGATTTTCCACTCGGTGGGCGTCAGCCGTACCGCAATTCCGCCGCGGTCCACCCGGCGGGCTGCCAGATCCACGCTGAACGCCGCAGAAGCCACCACTGGTGCCGCTTCCGGGACAGGGACGCGGCGTTGCAGGGCGCGCAGCCGTGCCAGGAGTTCGTCCAGCCCGAAGGGCTTGGTGATGTAGTCGTCGGCTCCGGCGTCCAGGGCGCCCACCTTGTCCACCGACCCATGCCGCGCCGACAGCACCAGGACCGGCAAGCTGCTCCACCGCCGCAGGTCGCGCAGCACTTCCACGCCGTCCATGTCCGGCAGTCCCAGATCCAGGATCAGCAGGTCCGGTGGGTGGCGGGACGCGGAAAGGAGCGCCGATGCGCCGTCAGCCGCTGCGTCCACGGCGTATCCATGGGCGGCAAGGGTGATCCGCAGCGCCTTCAGGAGATGGGGATCGTCGTCCACCACCAGCACCCTGGCGTGGGCAGCCGCAGGGCCGGCCGCCGTCGTGTCCTGGTTCGCCGGCGTCATTCCTGCGCCCCTCCGGCCGGCCCGCCACCTGGTCCCGTGAAGGCACGGCCGGCACGTGCAGATCCTGTGACCGGTGGCCCGGCGGACAGCGGCAGGCGGATGACCATCGTCAGGCCGCCACCCGGTGTTTCTTCAGCGTCCAGGGTTCCGCGCATCGCCTGCACGAACCCCTGTGCCACGGCCAGTCCCAGCCCGATGCCGGTTCCCTGGTCCGCGTCCCCCAGCCGCTGGAAGGGCTGGAACATCTCCACCACCTTGCGGGCCGGAACACCCGGGCCGTGGTCGATGATCCGCAGCTCGCCGGCGGGGTGGCCGCCCGGTCCGGCCTGTTGCACCGGCGTACCGGAAATAGTGATGCCCGCCCCGGGGGCGTACTTCAGCGCATTCTCCACGATGTTGGCGATGGCGCGCTCCAGCAGCCCGGGGTCCGCCTCCACAGCGGGCATGTTGGCGGGAAGCATCACCGTCACAGCATGGTCGGGGCACGTCCGGAGGGCGTGGTCCACGGCAACCCGCCACCGCACGGGTTCCAGCAGAGGTTCAACGGACTGGGCAGTAATCCTGGACATGTCCAAGAGGTTGCCCACCAGCCCGTCCAGCCGGTCAGTGCATTCATCAATGGTTTCCAGCAGTTCCCGCCGCTCCTCGGGGCCGTAGCCGACGCCGTCCTGGAGGAGGCCCCCGGCTGCCAGCTTGATGCCCGCCAACGGCGTCCGGAGATCGTGGGACACTGCCCGGAGGATCGCGGTGCGCATAGCGTTCCCCTCGGCAAGGCGGGAAATCTCCAACCGGCTTGCCTCCAGCTGCCGCCGTTCCAGGCGCGCCCGGACATGAACCCCGAAGGCGTCCACCAGCCGGCGCTCCGTGCGGGGAATTTCCCGTCCGAACAGGAGCAGCCACGTGCGGTTGCCCAGTTCCTCGGCAGTCCGCGCCCCCGCCACCTCCGGGCCCTCCTCCCAGCCCGGGATGTCCCCCGCACCCGCCACAAGTTCCCAGCCCTGCTGCGGAGGGTCAGCGGAGGCGGTGACCACGGCCGCTCCGGAGACCCCGAAGACGCTGAGGGACTCCGCGAGCAGCGCCTGCAGGGAGTCCTCGGAGCGGGAGGCCCCCAGTGCCAGGTCAGCCAGGGTTGCCGCTTCGGCCCGGGCGAGGGCTGCTTCCTTGGACCGGCGGGCCGATCCATCCACGACGCCGGCCACGGCAACGGATACCCCTACGAAGACGCCCAGCGCCAGGACGTCCTGGGGGTCGTGGATGGCAAGGTCCCCCACCGGTGGCGTGGAAAAGTAATTGACCAGCAGGCTGCTCCAGAGGGCACCGGCCACCGCCGGCCAGAGCCCGCCCACCAGGGCGACGGCCACCGCTCCGGCCAGCTGCACCAGCACCGCCGTGGCCACGCTGTGGTCCACCACCGCAAGGAACAGCTGAAGGCCTGCCGGAAGGATGGCCGCGAGCGCGAATCCTGCCATGGTCCTGCCCCGGCCGAGTTCGGTCCGCACACGCCGCATCGGGTGGACGGCCGGGTCCCGGGGCACCACCTGCACGTCGATGTCGCCTGCGTCGCGCACCACCCGGGATTCAACGCTGCCGCGGAACAGTCCCGCAATCCGCCGCCGCGACTGTCCCACCAGGATGTGCGTCGCCTGCACCGACCGTGCGTAATCCAGCAGGACCTGCGCGACGTCCGTTCCGGCGAGCGCATGGTATTCGCCGCCCACGCCGGCCACTGTCCGGCGCAGGTCTTCGAGGGCGCGCGGCGAGTCGCCGCGGGTACCGGACGGGGTCCTCACGTGCACTGCCAGCAACTCCCCGCCGCCGCGCCCTGCAAGGCGCGCGGCGCGCCTCACCAGGAGTTCGTCGTCGTCCCCGCCCTTAAGGCCGGCGACAATCCGTTCGGTTGCCATGAGGCACATTCTTCCACCGTTGCAGCAGGTGGATGCGCCGAAGGGCCTCGGGTGTGGGTCCGCTCACAGCGGCGTTAAGGATGCATCAAGATCGCCCGTTTGCCGGTTCCGTGGCCGGTGCCCGGTGCTACGTTCGGCTGTGCCCGGCGGCGTGCCGGGACCTTGATTCGAAAGGCATAGCGATGACCACCATGAGCCGGCCCCCGGCTGATCCCTCGGCCCCGCCGCTCCCCAGGGGCATGGCAATGAAGAACTGGCTGCTGTTTGGGCTGCAGGACACCAAGGGCACGCACCAGGGTCCTGGCGGCGTGGCAGCCAGCGGGCACCGGAAGCACCGCTGGTGGCAGGTGATGTGCCTGACTGGTGTGGACTACTTCTCCACCCTGGGCTACCAGCCCGCTATCGCGGCCCTGGCCGCCGGTGCCATCTCCCCGCTCGCCACCCTGGTATTGGTGGCAGTCACCCTGTTCGGGGCGCTTCCCGTGTACCGCCGGGTGGCGGCGGAGAGCCCGCGCGGCGAAGGGTCCATTGCCATGCTTGAACGCCTCCTGCCCCGCTGGGGCGGCAAGCTGCTGGTGCTGGTCCTCCTCGGCTTCGCGGCAACCGACTTCATGATCACCATGACCCTGTCCGCCGCCGACGCCACCGCCCACCTGATCGAGAACCCGTTCGCACCGGGGTGGATGCACGGCCAGAACGTCGCCATCACCCTGGTGCTGCTGGGGCTCCTTGCGGCAGTGTTTTTGCGGGGCTTCAAGGAGGCGATCGGCATCGCGGTGGTCCTGGTGGCCGTGTACCTGGCGCTGAACGTGGTGGTGGTGGCCCGGGCACTGGCCGAGGCAGCCACCCACCCGGTGGCGGTCAGCGGATGGTGGGATGCCCTCACCACCAGTCATGGAAACCCCCTCATGGCGGTGGCCGTGGCCCTGCTGGTGTTCCCCCGCCTGGCCCTTGGGCTGTCCGGGTTTGAGACGGGCGTGGCCGTCATGCCGCAGATCCGGGGCGGTTCCGGTGACACCGAGGCCAACCCTGCAGGGCGGATCCGCGGTACCCGCCGGATGCTGACCACTGCCGCCCTGATCATGAGCACGTTCCTGATCACCAGCAGTTTCGCCACGGTGGTCCTGATTCCGGAGCAGCAGTTCCAGCCCGGCGGCGAAGCGAATGGACGGGCCCTGGCTTTCCTGGCGCACACCTACCTGGGCCCTGAATTCGGCACGGTGTACGACATCAGCACCATCGCCATCCTGTGGTTTGCCGGCGCCTCCGCGATGGCGGGGCTCCTGAACCTCGTACCCCGGTACCTGCCCCGCTACGGTATGGCGCCGGAGTGGGCCAAAGCGGTCCGGCCCCTGGTGCTGGTTTTCACGCTGACGGGTGTCCTCATCACGGTGCTGTTCGAGGCCGACGTCGATGCCCAGGGCGGCGCCTACGCCACCGGTGTCCTGGTGCTGATGACGTCCGCGGCAGTGGCGGTGACGTTGTCCGCGCGCCGGCTCCGGCAACGGCGCAGGAGCATCGGGTTCGCCATCATTGCGCTGCTGTTCCTCTACACCACGGTGGCCAACATCTTCGAGCGGCCCGAGGGCATCCGGATTGCCGGGTTCTTCATCCTGGCGATCGTGGCCATCTCCCTGCTGTCCAGGGTGCTCCGGTCCTTCGAGCTGCACGCCACCCATGTCCGGCTGGACACCGAGGCGCTCGAGTTCGTCACCTCCGCGGTAGCCGGTCCCATCGGGATCATCGCCCACGAGCCACTGCGCCGCTCCGCGGAGGCGTACCGGCGGAAGCTGGCCTCCGCCACTGAGGCGAGCCACTTCCCTGACAATGCCACTCCCCTGTTCCTGGAAGTGATGGTGGACGACTCCTCTGACTTCGAAACGGCCCTCGAAGTACGGGGCGTCCTCCGCCACGGCTACCCTGTGCTGGAAGTCCACGGCCCGGTGGTCCCCAACACCATCGCCTCGGTGCTCCTGCATATCCGGGACGTCACCGGGCTCATGCCGCACATCTACTTCCGCTGGACCGAGGGAAACCCTGTGTCCAACCTCCTGCGGTTCCTGGTCCTCGGTGAGGGCGAGATTGCCCCGGTGACCCGCGAAATCCTGCGTGAAGCCGAACCGGACGTGACCCGGCGCCCGTGGGTCCACGTCGGCTGACCCGGAGCAGGGGAAAAGTGGTGCCGAACGGACTGGAGGAAAGTAGGCTCGGGTGATGGCCAGATTCTTCGATGTTCATCCGCACGATCCGCAGCCCCGCGCCATTGCGCAGGCCGTCAACATTGTCCGCGACGGCGGGCTGATCGCCTACCCCACAGACTCCTGCTATGCGCTGGGAGCACAGATGGGCAACAAGGAGGCGCTGGACCGGATCCGGACCATCCGGCACCTGGATGACAAGCACCACTTCACCCTGGTCTGCCGGGATTTCGCCCAGCTGGGCCAGTTGGTGAACATCGGAAACGACGTGTTCCGGAGCATCAAGTCCGTGACACCCGGCAGCTACACGTTCATCCTCCCCGCCACCAAGGAAGTGCCCAAGCGGCTGCTGCACCCTAAGAAGAAGACGGTGGGTGTGCGGATCCCGGACAACCGGGTAGTGCAGGCCCTCCTTGCCGAGCTGGGTGAACCGCTGCTCTCCAGCACCCTGCTGCTGCCGGACGAGGACGAGCCGCTGACCGTGGGCTGGGAAATCAAGGAACGGCTTGACCACCAAGTGGACGCCGTGATTGACGCCGGTGATTGCGGCGCCGAACCCACCACGGTTGTGGACTTCTCCAGCGGGGTGGCCGAGGTGGTCCGCCACGGCATGGGAGACGCGTCACGCTTCGAGTAGCCGCCGGTCCCCGGCCGCCGTCGAGACGCACCTAGCCCCTGGCCGCCGTCGTAATCTACGACGGCGGCCAGCAGGTCCGTGCGGAAGGTGCGCCGCTGCAGGCTGGTGGTTCAGTCCTGCTTCTTCGCGCGGCTCGGCTGCACCCTCGGCGGCTCGCCGGGCATCTTGGGGTAGTCCGGCGGGAACGGCATTTCACCCAGCCCGTCCTTGGTGTCCCGGTCCCACCACTCCAGGAGGGTGTTGATGCTGCCTTGCTTTTCGCCGAATTTGGCCCATGGGTCCCCCACGGTCTTCAGCCGGTCCGGGACGGTGAGGACGGTGAACTTCCTGGGATCCGTGTTCTCCAGTTCATTCCACGCGATGGGGCATGAGACGGGGGCGTGCGGCAGCGCGCGGGGACTGTAGGCTCCGGCGATGGTCCGGTCCCGGTTGGCCTGGTTGAAGTCAAGGAAGATCCGCTCACCGCGTTCCTCCTTCCACCATGCCGTGGTCACCTTGTCCGGCATCCGCCGTTCCACCTCCCGGGCAGCGGCAATAACGGCGTGCCGGACGTCCAGGAACTCGCGGACCGGCTCAATCGGAGCATAAACATGCAGGCCGCGGTTGCCTGAGGTCTTTATGAACGACTCAAGTCCGGCCTCGGCCAGGACATCCCGCAGCACCTGGGCCGCCGGTATGGCGTCGTCGAAGTCCGTACCGGGCTGTGGGTCGAGGTCGATGCGGAGCTGGTCCGGGTTGTCCGTGTCCTCCGCCCGGGACGGCCAGGGGTGGAACACCACCGTGTTCATCTGCACGGCCCAGACGGCGGCCGCCGGCTCGTCCAGCACCAGCTGGGGATGGGAACGCGCGCTCGGATAAACCACCTTGACGGACCGGACGAAATCCGGGGTGCCCCGGGGCGGGTTCTTCGAGAAGAACATCTCGCCGTCGATGTTGTCGGAGTACCGCTGCAGGGACACCGGACGGTCGCCGTTCGCTGCGATGAACGCCTCCCCCACCCCGCAGATATAGCGGGCGAGATCCAGTTTGGTCAGGCCCAGGTCCGGGAACAGGACCCGGCTGGGGCTGGAAATGCGCATCTCGCGCTCGCCGTGGGGGCCCGGGACGGTGATGGTGGTGTGTTCGCTCGCCATGGGGACAACGTACACCCCGCGCTCCGCACGTCAGCACATTGCCCTGCCAGGTCCGGCATGATGGATCCATGCCCGCAACCGATCAGCACCTGTCCATCCCGGTGGGCGATACCGCCGTCTCCGCCGACTACGCCCGCCCGGACCACCCGGCAGGCCCCGTCCCCACCGTGGTGGTGGCGCACGGAGCCGGCGCCGGGATGGAACACCCGTTCCTGCGCGGTTTCACCGCTGCCCTGAACGAACTGGGGCTGGCCACGCTCCGGTTCAACTTCCCCTACCGTGAAGCGGGCCGCAAATTTCCGGACCGCCCTCCGCTGGCCATCGCCACCTGGCGGGCAGTCATGGCTGCCGCCGCGGAACAAGCGACGGCCCACGGCGACACAGGCCCGGTATGGGCCTGCGGTAAATCCTTTGGCGGCCGGATGGCGTCCATGGCCGTGGCGGAGGGGATGCCGGCGGCCGGCCTCATTTACCTGGGCTATCCGCTGCACCCGCCGGGCAAGCCGGAGAAAATGCGCGACGAACACCTGTACGGGCTGGCCACTCCCATGCTGTTCCTGCAGGGAAGCCGGGACACGTTCGCCACCGCGCACCTGCTTGAGGACGTGGTGGCCAGGATCGGCCCGACGGCGGTCCTGCAGTGGGTGGACGGTGGCGACCATTCTTTTGCGGTGGCGGGGGCTAAACGGCCCGCTGACCAGGTTGGTGCGTCCCTGGCGGCGCCGGTGGCGGATTTCATCAGGTCCAGCGGCTGACAACGGCCGGGCCCGGTGCCGGCTAGGCGGCGTCTTCGTGCCACCAGCCCGCCCAGGCAGCAGAGGTCAGCCGGCCCGCCGGGAATGTCCCGGATTCGGTGTTGCGGGACCCGCCGGCTTCGTTGCGGCGGCCATCCAGCAGGAGGTTGAGGCTGGTCAAGAGAAACATGGTGCTTCCTTTCGTAGGTGGTGCGGACCACGCTGTCCGCGTAGGAACGAGCCTAGGGAAGTGATGTTTCAGCACGTCGACTGGACGTTTCGGCTTTGTATCGTTGTTCTCACGCAACCGTCTGCGCAGCGGTGCAGGCCGCGATGCATGCCGCGGGGCGCCGCGGGGCGCCCGCTTTAGTTCCGCCGGTTGGTCCGTGCCGTGGCCGGAGCGGCCCAGGGGTCCTCGGGCCACGGATGCCGGGGGTACCTGCCCCGCATCTCAGCCCTGACCTGGGCATACGGCCCGGACCAGAACGAGGTGAGGTCGTCGGTGACGGCCAGCGGCCGGCGTGCCGGGGACAACAGGTGGAACAGGACCGGAACCCGGCCGCCGGCCAGTCGCGGTGACTCGGCCAGCCCGAAACACTCCTGCAGTTTCACGGCCACCACGGGCCGGGTGGTTTCCTCCCCGGGGACCGGATAGGCCACCCGGACCCTTGAACCGCTGGGGACCTCGAGCCATTCGGGCGCCAGCTCATCGAACCGCGCCGCCTCCGGCCAGGGCAGCAGGTTCCGCAGCGGACCGGCCAGGTCGATGCGCGCGACGGCGGCCCCTTCCGCGAGTGCCTGGAGCTCCGGCCCGAGCCAATCGTCGAGGCGCTGCAGGAGCGCCCCGTCCGAGACGTCGGGCCACGGCCCGCCCAGTTCGCGGTGCAGGAGGGCGAGGCGCCCGCGGAGGTCCCGTGCCGCCGTCGACCAGTCCAGCAGGGCGAGCCCATCCCGGCGCAGGGCCGCGCTGACCGCTGCACGGCCAGCCTCCGGCGTGGGCCGGACGGGCGTGTCCGCCAGCACGATGGCGCCCAGGCGCCGGACCTTCCGTGCCGTGACCCGCCCCTGCCGGAACTCTGCCTCGACGGCCTCGGCCAGGAGGTGGCTGGCGGCAGACTCAGCCTGCGGA
>NZ_JZTW01000019.1 GCF_000962805.1 Pseudarthrobacter chlorophenolicus
TGCTCTACACCGGTGAAGGCGGGCTGGTGGCGCACGAGTGCATCCTGGACCTGCGCGAACTGACCGCCCGCACCGGGGTTACGGCCGAGGACGTGGCCAAGCGCCTGATCGACTTCGGTTTCCATGCCCCCACCCTGGCCTTCCCGGTGGCCGGAACCCTGATGGTGGAGCCCACCGAGTCCGAGGACCTGGCCGAGATCGACCGCTTCATCGAGGCCATGATCACCATCCGCAAGGAAATCGACCAGGTCGAGGCCGGCGACTTCACCCTCGCCGACTCCCCGCTGCGCAACGCACCGCACACGGCCGCCGCCGTCGTCAGCTCCGACTGGGACCGCGCCTACCCGCGCGAGCAGGCCGCGTTCCCCACACACCACGAGCAGGACAAGTACTTCCCGCCGGTAGGCCGGATCGACGGCGCAGCCGGCGACCGCAACCTCATCTGCTCCTGCCCTCCGCTGTCCGAATTCGAGAACTGATAATCGGTGGTTGAGCTGGCCGAAACCGGGTTTCGACCAGCTCAACCACCCGCCGCTCCCTTAAGGACTTCCCATGACTGAGAACTACACCGCCCTGTACAGCGAGCACCAGAAGCTTGGCGCGTCCTTTACCGACTTCGGCGGCTGGCAGATGCCCCTGAAGTACAGCTCCGAGCTGGCCGAGCACCACGCCGTGCGCAACGCTGCCGGCCTGTTCGACCTCTCCCACATGGGCGAAGTCTGGGTCACCGGCCCGGACGCCGGCGCCTTCCTGGACTTCGCCCTGGTGGGCAAGATCTCGGCCATGCCAGTGGGCAAGGCGAAGTACTCGCTGATCTGCACTCCGGACGGCGGCATCATTGATGACCTCATTACCTACCGCCGCCCATCGCCGGCGGAGGGCGGGGACCGCTTCCTGGTGGTTCCGAACGCAGGCAACGCCAAGGTGGTGGCCGAGGCTTTGCAGGAACGCGCCGCCGGCTTTGACGTGACCGTAGTGGATGCCTCGGCGGAAACGTCGCTGATCGCGGTCCAGGGACCCAACGCGCAGGACCTCCTGCTCCGGCTGGTCCCCGCGGCCCAGCACTCGGACGTCACCGGGCTGAAGTACTACGCCGCGGTGGAAGTCACGTTCCTGGTCAACGGTGCCGGCCTCACCCTCCTGCTGGCCCGCACCGGCTACACCGGCGAAGACGGCTTCGAAATCTTCGTCCCCAATAGTGACGCCGTCGGACTTTGGCAGGCACTCCTAGCGGTCTCCGACGTCGGTGAGCTCACTCCGGCGGGCCTCGCATCCCGGGATTCGCTCCGACTGGAGGCCGGAATGCCCCTCTACGGCAACGAACTCTCCCTGCAGGGCGACCCGTACTCCGCCGGGCTCGGTCCCGTCGTCGCGCTGTCCAAGGAAGGTGACTTCGTCGGCAAAGCCGCCCTGGCTGCAAAGAAGGAGGCCGGCGCAGGATCGACCACCGGCCGCCGCCTGGTGGGCCTTAAGGGAATGGGCCGCCGCGCCGGCCGCGCCCACTACCCTGTCCTTAAGGACGGGGCAGTGGTTGGTGAGGTCACCTCCGGGCAGCCTTCGCCCACCCTCGGCTACCCGGTGGCGCTGGCCTACGTCGACGTCGAACACACCGAAACTGGCACCACCCTCGACGTCGACCTCCGCGGCAAAGCCGAACCGTTCGAAGTCGTCGCCCTGCCGTTCTACCGCCGCGTCAAGTAGGCCATCGCGGTGGTTGCTCCCGCGTCGGCGGACCGGACATTTTCACGCGTGCTGCTCGTTCCTCGCTTTGACGCACGCTTTCGAAAAGTCCGGCTCCGCCGACGCTCAGCCGGTTCCCTCACTTTGGTGAGCGGCTTTCGCGACTGGACGGATTCCGGAGGCGTGCGTCTAAGGGAGCGTCACGTCCGCGCAGCGGGCGTCTTCGCGACCGAGCACGCGGAGGAGTCCGGTCAGCCGCACCCAACCCCGCCACGAAATCTCTAGTTAGGAAACCCCGTCATGGCTGTTGGCGTCTTTGATCTGTTTTCGATCGGTATTGGGCCTTCGTCTTCTCATACTGTGGGGCCGATGCGGGCCGCTGCTGTTTTTGCGGAGGAGCTCAAGCGCCTTGGGGTCCTGTCACGGGTGGCTTCGTTGCGGGTGGATTTGTATGGGTCGTTGGCGGCGACGGGGCATGGGCATGGGACCATGACGGCGGTCCTGCTGGGGTTGGAGGGGTTCCATCCGGAGCTGATCCTTCCCGAGGAGGTGGAGGAACGGCTCGCGGCGATCGCCGAGACCGGGACACTGACCCTCGCCGGTGCCGGTGGTGAGGGTGTGCCGTTGCCGTACGGGGTGAAGGACATGGTGCTGCGGCCGTTGACGGTGCTGCCGCGGCACACGAACGGCATGACCTTCACCGTCTCGGACAGCGGCGGGGCGGTGCTGCATGCGGCGACGTTCTTCTCCGTCGGTGGCGGGTTCATTGTCCGCGAGGGCGAAGAGGACGCCGCGCAGCAGGAGCTGGATGCGTCCAAGAAGGAACTGCCGCTGCCGTTCCGGACCGCCGCGGAGCTCCTGGCCCATTGCGCCGATACCGGGTTGGGGATCGGCGACGTGATGCTGGTCAACGAGAAATCCTCCCGCACGGAGGAGGAGATCCGGGCGGGGCTGCTGCACATCTGGTCCGTGATGGAAGCGTGCGTGGCCACGTCCCTGAAGCGGGAGGGGGTGTTGCCGGGCGGGTTGAAGGTCCGCCGCCGCGCCCCGGACTGGTTCGACCGGTTGAAGAAGGAATGCGCCCGCCCGGGCGTCGACAGCCAGGACCTGGACTTTACCGGCTGGGACTTCCACGACCCGAAGTACTGGCAGGAATGGGTGAACCTGGTGGCCCTGGCCGTGAACGAGGAGAACGCCTCCGGCGGGCGGGTGGTCACCGCGCCCACGAACGGGGCGGCCGGGATCATCCCGGCGGTGCTGTACTACGCCCTGCACTTCGCCCCCGGGATGGATACGGCCACGCAGGAAGACCGCGACGCGGTGGTGGCCAGGTTCCTGCTCGCCGCCGGTGCGGTGGGGGTGCTCTATAAGGAGCAGGCGTCCATTTCCGGGGCCGAGGTGGGCTGCCAGGGCGAGGTCGGGTCGGCGTCCTCGATGGCCGCGGCGGGACTGGCTGAGGTGATGGGCGGCACCCCGGCGCAGGTGGAGAACGCCGCGGAAATCGCGATGGAGCACAACCTGGGCCTGACGTGCGACCCGATCGGCGGGCTGGTCCAGGTCCCGTGTATCGAGCGGAACGCGATCGCCGCGGCGAAAGCCATCAACGCGGCGAAAATGGCGCTCTGGGGCGACGGCACCCACCGCGTCAGCCTCGACGAAGTCATCATCACCATGCGCGAAACCGGCAAAGACATGTCCGACAAATACAAGGAAACCGCCATGGGCGGCCTCGCCGTCAACGTCGTCGAATGCTGACAAGCACGCCCCGGTCCGTCGTGGCCCGGGCCTGCTGCGGCTCGGCGGACGCTAATTGTTGATGGCGGCCCACACGTTCAGCGTGGAGGCATACACCAGCCAGGCCACGTAGGGCAGCAGCAACAATCCCGCCGTGCGACTGATGGGGCCGAAGTACAGGATGGTGACGACGACGGCGACGATCAGCGCCAGGATGATCACCAGAGCCAGCCACAGCGCGGGAGTTCCCAACGTGGGGTAGAGCCCGAAAAACATCGGGGTCCAGGCGAGGTTCAGGACGAGTTGGACGGCATAGGCAATCATGGCCGGGCGCGTGCGCCCGGTGCGCTTGCGCCATACCAGCCAGGCGGCCACGGCCATGGCCGTATACAGCACTGTCCATACGGGGCCGAACACAAAGTTAGGCGGTGTCCAGGGCGCTTTCTCGGCCGTGGCGTACCAGCCGTCGACGTTGCTGGTGGAAGCGAGTCCGCCAAGGCCGGCCACCAGGAAGGACGCCACCAGGAACCCTGCCAATCCGGCCACCTGGACCGCCGGCCGGTACGGGCGGGACTTTCGCTCCGACGGCAAGGTGGACTGTCCCGTATTTGGCTCCATCTCACCACCCTTGCGAATGGGGGTGCGCGAGTCAAGGCAGGCGCGCGGCGGCGTCCAACGCCTGCGGGACTGCCGTCCGGCAGAGCCCCGGGCCGGTCCCCGGGCGCGGCCCGGACCGCCGCAGGCTTTAGACTTGAGGCTGCATGTCCGCGCAGGAACGGCAACAGCAGCACCGAGAACAGCACCGAGCATCAACCCCGATTGGACACGGCCCCCTTGCGAGAATTCACCGCACGTTTTGCCACAGCCGAGGAAATTGAGAACTGGGACAAGCACGTCACGGCCAACCCAAACGGCGGCAACATGCTGCAGTCGGCGGCGTACGCATCCGTGAAGAACGGCAGCGGCTGGAAGGTCCGCTTCCTGGTGCTGGAAGGCAGCGAAACCACCAGCTACAACCTGGTCCTGGAGAAGGCCGTCCCGCTGCTGGGACGGCTCTGGTACCTCATCAAGGGCCCTGACCTCACCGACGCCGGCCACCTTAAAGCGGCGCTGGAGTCCTGTGCCGCCCTGGTTCGCGGGCACAAGCTCAACGTGTTCACCATCAAGATCGAGCCGGACATCGTTGATTCCGCTGACACCCGCGCCACGCTGGCCGCGGCCGGCCTGGCCAAGGCCCCGAACATCCAGTCAAACGACTCCACGGCACTGCTGGACATCTCCGGAACGGACGAGGAAGTCCTCAAAGCCATCTCCTCCCGCGCCCGCAACGCCGTCCGGCGCGCCGAACGGGAAGGCTGCGAGGTAGTGCGCCGGGAACCTGGGCCCGAAACCTACCGTGCCCTCTACGACCTCATGGCCGACACCGTCAAGGCCAAGGGATCCATGCCCTTGCGCAGTTACGAGTACTACGCGCAGTTCTGGGACGAATTCTGCAACCGCGGCCAGGGAAACTTCTTCTTCACATACGAAGACGGAAAACCCAGCGTCGGTGCGTTCGTCATCAACTACGGCGCCAAGGCAACCTACAAGGACGGCGGCTCCACGCAAAACCGCAAACAATACGGCGACTCACACCTGGTCCAGTGGTCCGCCATCCGCAGGATGCAGGAACTGGGCTGCACCGAATACGACTTCTGCGGCACGCCGCCGGCATCCCGAATCAAGGACAAGAGCCACAATCTCTACGGCATGGGGATGTTCAAGACCAGCTTCACCAAGACCGTCACCGACTTTGTGGGGTGCCACGACTACGTTCTTTCTCCCCTCCGGCACCGGCTGTGGGTCAAGGGCGGTGAGCGGGTATTCCGCCGTATAGAAACTGCGCGCACCGGCCAGCAGTTCTACTGACCACCTCCGCCAATCCGCTGCCCGGTAATCCACTGCACGGAAGACGACGCTCCCGCCCCAGCACCTGCCAGGCAGGCCCGCGACAAGTTCCAGAAAAGGTAATCCCTTGAACCAGGTTTCCACCACCACCGCTCCCGAATACTCGGTCCTCAGCGAAGACGAGTTTGAGGCCTTCGCCCTCAAGCACCCACAAAACAGCTTCCTGCAGTCGGCCGATTTCACCCGCTTCCAGCGGGCCCGCGGACAGCAGGTGGAGCTGTTCGGCATCCGCCGCAACGGAGAACTTGTTGCCGCCGGGAAACTGAACTTCACCCCCACGCGCCTCGGGTACACGGTGTGCGACTGCGCCAAGGGACCCCTGATGGACTACACGGACCCTGCCCTGGTGCGTGACGTCGTCGTACTTCTCCGCAAGCGCGCGGCCGAGCGCAAGGCGGCCGAACTGCGCATCTCGCCGAACCTGAAGTACATTGCCCGCGATGAAGACGGGGCCGAGCACCCGGAAACCGTGGACAACCGGCCGCTGGTGGCGCGGCTGGGCGGCCTGGGATTCCGGCACCAGGGCCTGGAGATGAACTTCGTGAACGTCAACTGGATGTTCGTCAAGGACCTCCAGGGCATCGCGGACCCCGAAGAGCTGATCATGGGCACCAGCTACCGCACCCGCAAAGCCATCCGCAAGGCCGAAAAGAACGGTGTGTTCCTGGAACAGGCCACGCTGGAAACCCTGGACGACTTCTACGGCGCGCTGAGCCGGGCCGGGGACGAGAAGGGCTTCGTCTACCGGGAACGGGAGTACTACGAAAACCTGCTCCGCACCACGTCGCCGGAATTCACCAAGCTCATGATGGCCAAGATCGACATCCCGGCCTACCGCAAGTCCATCACCGAACGGCTGGACGCCGAATCGGCCACAGCCGCGGAGCTTCGGCGCGAGGTCGAGGAGACGGGCAGCAAGAAGAAAGCCAACCGGCTCAAAGTGGTCCAGGACCTGGTGGACAGCTACGAGCGCAGCCTCAAGGACATCGAACGCTTCCCGGACTCCGTGGGCGTGGCCACCGTGGCCGCCATCCACTTTGTCTGCTACGGCGACGAAGTGGTGTGCGTCATCGGCGGCACCGTGCAGGACTACATCTACTTCAACGGCGCCACGTCGCTGTACTGGGGCATGATGCTGCACGCCCTCGAGAAGGGCTACCCGAGGTACAACTTCTACGGAACCTTCGGCATCTCCGGGCAGGACCAGGAGGGCCACGGCGGCTACGAATTCAAGAAGGGCTTCGGTGGAGAAGTGGTCCAGCTCGTGGGCGACTTTGTGATGCCTGTCCGCCCCGCCGCCTTCCACGCCAACAGGCTGGCCAGGTCCGCCGCCGGAGCTGCCCGCACCCTGCTGGGCAAGCTTCCGACCAGGCGCGCCTGACCCACATATCCGAACCAGCGCACCACACCAGCGCATCAGGGAGGAGGAGATCATGGCCGACCGGCGCGATCATCCCAAAGCTCAACCAACCGGCGCCAAGGACCGCCCGCCCACGGCGCCGTCCCGGGCATTGCCCAGCACCGAAGCCCTGCCCAAAACCGAACCGCTGACGGCCGCCCAGGTCCGCCAGAACGCTGCGGCGAAGAAGATGCTGCGCCGCCTCGTCCAAGGCGAGAATCCTCCCACCGCGCCGATGAGCATCGTGGACAGGCTGACCGGGAGCCCGTACGCCAACCCCACCATCCAGGTCAGTGGCGTGGACGCGTCCGCCCGCAAGACCCTGGACTTCGTCCTCCACCTTGCTGAAACAATGTTCCGCTACGGTGCCGGCGCCCTCGAAGTGGAGACCAGCATCATCGCCGTCACGGCGGCGCTGGGGCTGAAGTACGTCGAGGTGGATATCACCAACCAGTCCGTTGGCATCAATTACGCCCCCAAGGACCAGCCGCCCATCGCACTGCTGCGTGTGGTCCGGTCCTGGACCAACAACTACGCCGGCCTGGCCAGGGTGCACCAGTTGGTCACGGATATCGTGGCCGGGGGAGTGGGCCGCGACGAAGCCATCAGGCGGCTCAACGAGATCATCACCAGCCCCAAGCCCTTTCCGCGCTGGATGGTTACCTCGGCCTTCGGTGTCTTCGCGGCCGTGTTCGTCGGCGTGCTCGGCGGCGGGCCGGTATCGTCCGCCATCGCCTTCGCAGCGAACATCGGCATCAGCCTCCTGGCCCGCCAGCTGGGACGCTGGCGCGTTCCTGACTTCTTCATCACTGCGAGCTGTTCCTTCGTGGTGACCCAGCTGGCTCTGCTGCTCTGGCAGTTCGGCCTCACCAAGTCACCGGCCATCGTGGTGGTGGGCGGCATCCTCCTGCTGCTGCCCACGGGCCGCCTGGTCTCCTCGGTGCAGGATGCCATCAACGGCTTCCCCGTCACGGCGGCCGGACGGTTCCTCTCAACGCTCCTGACGTTCGGCGCCATAGTGGCGGGCATCGCCGTCGCCTTCGTCGTGGGTGAGCTGACCGGGGCGCAGCGGATCGATGTCACCGAAACATTCCCGCCCGCCTACGACCTGTGGGTCCTCATCATCTTCGTGGCGGTGGCCGTCATGGCCATCGGAGTCACCGAGCAGACCAGCTGGCAGCTGCTGCTGCCCACTGCGGCTGTGGGAGTAATCGGCTACCTGGTGCTGCTGGGCGGTGGCCTGCTGGGCATCGGCGACCGGTTCGCGCCCGCCCTGGCGGCCGTGGTGATCGGCCTGCTGGCCCGGGTGCTCGCCCTGCGCATGGGAGCCCCGCAGCTGGTGGTGGCAGTGCCCGCAGCGCTGATCCTGCTGCCGGGCCTGACGATCTTCCGGTCCATGTACGTGCTCACCATCGAGGAGTCGGAAATCCTGCTCGGTGCCGGCGGGATGCTCAGCGCCGGGGCCATCGTTCTGGGCACCGCGGGCGGCATCGTCCTGGGCGACACCCTGGCCCGCCCGTTCACCCGCAGCCTGGCCAGCAACGAACGCCGCCGCGCCCGGCGCCGCTAGGCTCCGGAAGGTCCAAAAAACGCGCCCCGGGCTCCTGCCCGGGGCGCGCTTTTGTTTCTCGGTTCGGCCTAAATGCTGCCGCTAGATTTTACCTACGGGGAGCTTCTTCTCCGCCTGGAAGACATCCTCGACCCGGCCCTGGGCCCAGTAGCCGGACAGCGATACCTGGCTGCGCTCAAGTCCGCGCTGGGTGAAGAAGACATCCCGCAGCGCCTTCATGTAGCCGCGCTCTCCATGGGCAAAGACGTCCACTGTCCCGGAAGGCCACTCGGCGCCGGCCACGGCGTCCACCAGCAAGCGGCTGGCACCTGCCGGTTCCCCGTTGCGGGCCAGCCACTCGACCCGCACGCCGGCCGGCGCGGAAAGGGGCTGGATGTCGGCCTGGGTATCCACTTCAAGGAACGCCAGCCCCGTGGCGTCCGCAGACAGGGCTTCCAGGCTCGCGGCGATGGCCGGCAACGCGGCCTCGTCACCGGCGAACAGGTACCAGTCGGCGGCCGGGTTGGGGTTGTAGGCGCCCCCGGGACCGGTGAACGTCAGCGTGTCACCGGGTTCCGCTGCAGCCGCCCACGGCCCGGCCAGCCCCTCATCCCCGTGGACCACGAAGTCGATGGAAAGCTCGCGTGCCTCAGGATCAACCCGGCGGATGGTGTAGGTGCGGGTGGTGGGCCACTGCTCCCGCGGCATGGTTTCGCGGATGGTGGCCAGGTCAAAGGGCGCGGGGTATTCCACACCGGGCTGCGGGAAGATGATCTTGATGTAACGGTCGGCAAAGCTGTTGTTCACGAAATCCGCGAAGCCGTCGCCGCCGGCCACAATCCGCACCATGTGGGGGGACAATGACTCCCTCCTCAGCACCGTAAGGGTGACCTGGGGGCGGCTCTTTTTCGGGGCGCCTGCAGCGGCGGGAACAGTGCTCATAAGGCAAGCCTAAGCTAGGGCAACGGCGGGAGTTCCCAGGTTACGGCTTCCGCCCCCTGCTCTTGCAGCAGCCGGCTAACCTCACTGAAAGGCCGGGAACCGAAGAAGCCCCTCGATGCCGACAGCGGGCTGGGATGGGCGCTGGACACGGCGGGCCGTCCACCCAGCAACGGGCGCACGGCCTCGGCGTCCTTGCCCCACAGCACCGCAACCAGCGGCAGGGGTGACCCGTCCGCTGACGTGCGGGCCGCGAGGGCGGTGACGGCCGCCGTCGTAATCCTCTCCCAGCCCTTGCCCCGGTGCGACCCCGCCGCCCCGGCGCGGACACTCATGACCCGGTTCAGCAGGAGGACGCCCTGGCCGGTCCAGGCGGACAGATCACCGTGGACCCTTGGCGGCAGGCCAAGATCGGATTCCAGCTCCCGATAGATGTTGGCCAGGCTGCGGGGGAGGGGACGGACGTGCCCGTCCACGGCAAAGGAGAGACCGACGGCGTGTCCCGGCGTGGGGTAAGGGTCCTGCCCCACGATCAGCACCTTGACGTCGGCCAGCGGTTGGCTGAAGGCGCGCAGGACGTTCGACGGCGCCGGGAGGACGTGGTGCCCAGCGGCCTCCTCCGTACCCAGGAACGCGAGCACCTGCCGGAGTTCGGCTTCGACTCCGGAGAGGGCGGCCGCCCAGTCCGGGGCAACGAGCCGGTCCAGCGGCAGCCCGGCAAGTTCAGCGAAGCCGCCGTCCGGCTGGGGCTCCGGTTCCAGTTCGAACAACGCATCTGATTCAGCCACCGTCCCATTCTTGCAGGGTGCCTGGAGCGCGGAACGGGCCTGTGGCCGGAGGGGGATGCCAAATGACAAGGGTGTTATTCGTCCGTAGCATAGGGGTGAGACATTTTCCGTAACCAGTGAAGGAGTGCGCCGTGGCTGAACCGGCCCGGGAACATCTGACCGGTTACCTGCCGGAGGGCGGGGGAGACGGCGGGGCAAACTCACTGTTGGCTGACTTCACCCTCAAAGATTCGCCCCTGACCGAGCGGGAGCAGCAGATCCTCGCCCTGGAGCGGCAGTGGTGGAAGTACGCCGGAGCCAAGGAACAGGCTGTCAGGGAGCTCTTCGACCTCTCCGCGACCCACTACTACCAAGTGTTGAATGCCCTGATCGACAGGGAAGATGCGCTGGCCCACGATCCCATGCTGGTTAAGCGATTGCGTAGACTACGTACGTCGCGCCACCGTGCACGCACCGCGCGGCGCCTGGGATCCGACGCCTAGGACGCCCGCCTTTTCAGCAGCCACCAGCAAGGATCCATCCCACCATGACCAAATACGCCCGCGATGAATTCGACAAGGTCCCGGAGACAGCGTCGCGACAAGGTGTCCACCGGACGGCAACCGCCCCGTCCCGCGTCCGGCTGTGGCCCATCCTTGCCGTTGGCGTTGCGGCCCTGGCCATCGGCCTGGTGTCCTTCCTGATCCTTCCCAAGCTCGGCCTTGGCGGGACCGAAAACCAGGCTTCGGCCGTCGTGTCCGAGGCGCCGCTTGCCGGCACAGGGGCCACGCCCTCCGCCGCTGCGGACACGTCAGCCGAACCGTCGGCAACGGCCCAGCCCTCCACGGAGCCCAGCGCCGAAACCACCACCGAGCCGGAACCCGTGCCCAGCGCCACAGCGTCCGTTGGGCCGGAGCTGGACAAGTCCCAGCCGGTAGCCGTCTACAACGCCGCCGGAACATCCGGACTCGCCGGCCGGGTGGGCGGAACGGTGAAGGCGGCGGGATGGACCCTGGGGCAGGTTGGCAATTGGGCCGGCGCCCCGCAGCAGGGCTCCACGGTGTACTACTCCGGAGCGGACCAGGCGGCCAATGCGCGCGAGCTGGCCAACCTGCTGGGCGTGTCCACCGTAGTGGCAAGCACCGAATTCCAGGTCCCGCTGGTAGTAGTCCTTGGGCCGGGCTACCGCTAAACCCGGACACGCTGCCGGCGGTCACGCCTGAATAACGTTTACCGCCTCCGCTGCCGGCCGCCTACAGGGCGGGGCAGCCTTTGGCTAGAGTGAAATCCAGGCTCCTGCCGGTTCCCTGCAACGCAAGTCAACGCCGCGGCACCGCAGCAGGGGACCTCCGGTCTCAACGGAAAGAGTGGGTCATCATGGCACTGGGAACCGTCAAATGGTTCAACGCCGAAAAGGGCTACGGCTTCATCACCGTAGACGGCTCCGGGGACGATATTTTCGTGCACTGGTCGGCAATCCAGGGTGAAGGCTACCGGGCGCTCGATGAGGGCCAGCGGGTGGAACTTGAAGTGGGGGAGGGCGAAAAAGGCCCCCAGGCCGAAAGCGTCCGGCCCGCCGAGTGATGCATCCTTTCTGCCCAGCGGCCCGCCGTCGACCGGTGTTAGCCGCATCCCTTGCTGCCGTCCTGGCCCTCACTGCCTGCTCCGGGGTCACCGGCAATGCCCGCGTGGACACCGTTGAGGCATCCGGGGACGGAGTCCTGCGTGTGGGCCTGATCCTGGACAACACCGGGGACGGCAGCTTCCTCAATACCTCCCAGCTCGCGGCGGCCCAGCTCGCCGTCCGGGAAATCAACGCCGCCGGCGGCCACAAAGGCCGGCCCGTGGAACTCCTTCCCATCCAGGCCGGCGGGGACACCGCCGCGCAGGCGCACGCTCTGGTCTCCGACAAGGCGGACGTGGTGATCGGTCCCACCGATTCAAGCCACGCCACCGAGGCCATCGATGTCCTGTCCCGGGCGCGGACCCCACTGATATCGCCAGCCAACACCGCCGCAGGCCTCAGCAGCGCCGAGTCGGGCGGCTACTATTTCCGGACCACGGCCGCAGACGTTGCACAGGGACCGGTCCTGGCCAAGCTTGCCAAAGACGGCGGCGCCAGGACCATCGCCATTCTCCACCAGGAGGGAACCTACGGCAAGGAAGTAGCTGCGGCAGTTGCCGACGCCGCTGCCGGTACCGGGCTGCAGGTCCTGGACAACGCCGGGTTCGCCGCCGGGGAGGCCGGGGACGCGGCCCGGAAAGCCGGGGCCGCGAAGCCTGATGCCGTCGTCGTGGTTGCCCGCGACGGGGCGCAGGGGGCACTGGCCGAGCTCAACAACGCGGGGCTCTCCGGTGCCAGCCTGCTGCTGAGCGATGGAGCGTTCGCGCGCTACGGATCGAAACTCGGTAGCAAGGCGCTGGACGGTGCCAGGGCCGTGGTGTCCGGGCAGCTTCCCAGCGCCGCCTTCCAGGCCCGGCTGTTGGGCGTGGACGAGGGGCTGAAGGATGTCTCCTACGCGGCGGAAACCTTCGCTGCGGTGACCCTTGCCGCCTTGGCGGCGGCGCGTGCGCAGGATGACGCCGGTCCTTCCATCGCTGCCAACCTCGTGGCCGTCTCCGGCGGGACCGCCGTGGAATCTGAAGCCACGGAAGCGGCGCCCTGCACTACGTACAGGGACTGCCTGCCCGCCCTCGCCGCAGGGGGCAGCATCAATTACGACGGCGAGTCAGGTCCCATCGCATTCGACACGAACGGCGACATCACCTCCGCCACCTTTACGGTGTTCACCTATGGCAGTGACAACATTCCGACGGCGACCGGCCGCGAAACCGCCGGCCGCAGCGGCAGCTGATCGCCCTCGGCGAATACGGGCGCTCGGCGAGTATCCGGGGGTCTCTTTCGCTTGCACTCTCACCGGGGGAGTGCTAATTATTGAGTTAGCACTCTGACGCATCGACTGCTAAAGGCAACGCCCGGTTCAGCCGGCGGCGCCCGGCACCGGCCGAGGAGCGAAGAAACACCTTACTGGAGTGAGGTTCCCACGCGGAGGCATACAGAGGCCGCCGTTCAGGAACCGTCCGTCGCGGGCACTGCAGCTGAGGTTCATTCTTAACGACTGTCCCGAAAGGACTACTGCCGTTATGGCCAAGATCATTGCATTTGATGAAGAGGCACGCCGCGGCCTTGAGCGGGGCCTGAACACCCTCGCCGACGCCGTTAAGGTCACCCTCGGCCCGCGTGGACGCAACGTCGTCCTCGAAAAGAAGTGGGGCGCCCCCACGATCACCAACGATGGTGTTTCCATCGCCAAGGAGATCGAGCTGGACGATCCTTACGAGAAGATCGGCGCCGAGCTGGTCAAGGAAGTTGCCAAGAAGACTGACGACGTCGCAGGCGACGGCACCACCACGGCAACCGTGCTGGCCCAGGCCCTCGTCAAGGAAGGCCTGCGCAACGTTGCAGCCGGCGCCGACCCGCTGTCCCTCAAGCGCGGCATCGAAAAGGCCGTTGACGCCGTCACCGCCGAACTGCTGAACTCCGCCAAGGAAATCGAAACCAAGGAAGAGATTGCGGCCACCGCCTCCATCTCTGCCGGTGACGATGAGATTGGTGCCCTCATTGCCGAAGCCCTGGACAAGGTTGGCAAGGAAGGCGTCATCACCGTCGAGGAATCCAACACCTTCGGCCTGGAGCTCGAACTCACCGAAGGCATGCGCTTCGACAAGGGCTACATCTCCGCCTACTTCGTCACCGACGCAGAGCGCCAGGAAACGGTCCTTGAGGATCCGTACATCCTGATCGTCAACTCCAAGATCTCCAACGTCAAGGAACTGGTTGCTGTCCTGGAAAAGGTCATGCAGTCCAACAAGCCGCTGCTGATCATCGCTGAGGACATTGAGGGCGAGGCCCTGGCCACGCTGATCGTGAACAAGATCCGCGGCACGTTCAAGTCTGTTGCCGTCAAGGCTCCCGGCTTCGGTGACCGCCGCAAGGCCCAGCTCGCCGACATCGCCGTCCTTACCGGCGGCCAGGTCATCTCCGAGGAAGTCGGCCTCAAGCTGGAAACGGCTGGGCTGGAACTCCTGGGCCAGGCGCGCAAGGTTGTCGTCACCAAGGACGAGACCACCATCGTCGAAGGTGCCGGCGACGCCGACCAGATCGCCGGCCGCGTTTCCCAGATCCGCGCCGAGATCGAGAACTCCGACTCCGACTACGACCGTGAGAAGCTGCAGGAACGCCTGGCCAAGCTGGCCGGCGGCGTTGCAGTCATCAAGGCCGGTGCCGCCACGGAGGTTGAGCTCAAGGAGCGCAAGCACCGCATCGAAGACGCAGTGCGCAACGCCAAGGCTGCCGTTGAAGAGGGTATCGTCGCCGGTGGCGGCGTGGCCCTCATTCAGGCCGGTGCCAAGGCATTTGCCAACCTGCAGTTGTCCGGCGACGAAGCAACGGGTGCGAACATCGTCCGCGTTGCCATCGACGCCCCGCTGAAGCAGATCGCCTTCAACGCCGGCCTCGAGCCCGGTGTTGTGGTCGACAAGGTCCGCGGCCTGCCTGCAGGCCACGGCCTGAACGCAGCAACCGGCGAGTACGTCGACCTGCTGGCTGCCGGCGTCAACGACCCGGTCAAGGTAACCCGCTCTGCACTGCAGAACGCAGCTTCCATCGCCGGCCTGTTCCTCACCACCGAGGCAGTCGTTGCCGATAAGCCGGAGAAGAACGCTGCTCCCGCCGGTGGCGACGACATGGGTGGCATGGGCGGAATGGGCGGCTTCTAAGCTTCCCCCCGCTGACACTCAAAATGCGGCCCCCTCTTTTGAGGGGGCCGCATTTTTCGTTTTTCCTGTGCTGCTGGAACTTACTTCTTCGCGCTGGCGAGCATTCCTTCGACTTCCTTCTTGAAGGCGTCGGCCGCTGCCTGCGGAGTTAGCCGGTCATACAGCACTTCGTCGGTGTAGCGCTTGATCACGTTCTGCACGCTGCCCGCACCCACTGGTGGAACAGGAGGCGCGTCCTTGATATCCGGCGCGATGTCCTTGAGGAAGGACACCACGGTGGTGTCTGCCGGCTTAAGGCTTGGCGTGATGCTTTCCACGATGGCAGCGTTGGTGGGGACGCCGCGGTCCGTCATCAGGATGGCTCCCGCTTCCGGGCTGTTGGTGAGGTAGTCGATGAAGGCGGCCGCTTCCTTGGGATGCTTGGAGCGCGACGACGCGGACCAGAACATGGTGGGTTTGTAGTACATTCCGTTCTTGGCTGAAGTGCCGTCCTGGCTGGGTGCGCGCAGCATCTTGATGGGGCTGCCCGTGGTGGACTCAAGGGAGCCGAGCTGGTTGGTCCACCACCAGGCCATGCCCACACGGTTGGTGCCGAAGAGGCTCTCTTCCAGGCCCGCGCCGGAGTCTTCGGTAGCCACCGTGGCCGGCGGGCTGGCTTTCGAGTCCCGCTGCTCTTTCAGCCGCTCCCAGAACGACGCGGCAGTAGCAGTGTCAAAGTCCAGTTTGCCGTCCTGTGAGTACAGGTTCTGCCCGTGCTGCCTCAGCCAGATGATGAGGTCTGCTTCGTTGCTGCCATAGGCAGCGCCGTACGTCTTCCCATCGCCGGAGGCGCTGATCTTGGCTGCAGTGGTCAGGAATTCGTCCCAGGTCCACTTCGTATCGTCCGGGACCGGGACGTTGGCCGCCTCGAAGACCTTGGTGTTCGCCATGATGACGTAGGCGTTCTGGCCCGTGCTCAGGCCGTACTGGGCGTCATCGTACTGTCCCGAGGCGAGAGCCTCCTCGTCCAGCTTCGAGGTATCGATTCCCTCCTGCTTCGACAGGTCCAGGAGCGCGCCCCGGCCGCCGTATTCCGCGATGTACTTCTGGTCCATCTGGATAACGTCCGGGGCATCATTGGCGGCGGTCTTGGTGGCCAGCTTGTCCCAGTAGCCGCCCCATTCGCCGGGCTCGGACTCGATCTTGATGTTGGGGTGGCTGGCTTCGAAGGCATCAATGACCTTCTCAGTCTGGGCGTTGAGGTATTCGTTGCCCCACCAGGCAAACCTCAGGGTCACCTGGTCGCCGCTGCCTGAACTGCCCGCGGCGCCGCAGCCTGTTGCCAGAAGCGTAATTGCCAGGGCTGCAGCTCCCAGCTGGAACCTTCGCCGGCTTACGGTTGGAATCGTCATCGATGTGCCTTCCTTAAAATCTTGGGCGCCTTCCCGGCGGCTGCATAGGCATCCTTGCCGCTCCGCCAGAACGAGAAAGCGTTTTCTCATTCGATACAGTGATTCTGTCCCTGTTGGAGGCGGGCCGTCAATACTTTTGGGTAAACGTTTTCCCGCACCAGTTTTTCTCAGCCGGCGGGGAACGGTGTCCGTCTGTAAAGCCTTGATGCCTGCCACCGTTCAGGCATTGTCGGAGAGGTCTGGCAGGATGGACCGGTGACGATTACTGCAGCGGCTGACGGTTCGGCCTTGGGAAACCCCGGCCCTGCCGGATGGGCCTGGTACGTGAATGACGAATGCTGGCGAGCCGGCGGATGGCCGCACGGAACCAACAACCAGGGCGAGTTGATGGCAGTGCTGGATTTGCTGCGCGCAACCGCGCACGTCCGGCAGGAGGACCTCCACATCCTGTGCGACAGCCAGTACGTCATCAACTCGATCACCAAGTGGATGCCCGGCTGGAAGCGGAAGGGCTGGCGCAAGGCGGACGGCAAGCCGGTCCTTAACGTTGAGCTCCTCAAGGAGCTCGACCGCGAGCTTACGGGGCGCAAATACACCTTCGAGTGGGTGAAAGGCCATGCCGGCCATGACCTCAACGAGGCCGCCGACGAGCGGGCCAGGGCGGCAGCCACGGCCTACCAACAGGGGGTTGCTGCCCGGTCCGGGCCGGGATTCCCGGGCCACCAGCACGGAGCCGAAGGCGGCGCAGCAGCGCAGGCCGGCACCCGGACGGCCCCCACGCAGGTTGCCGAAGAGCAGACTTCCACCGATCAGGGTGCAGCGTCGCAGCGTTCGGCGGGGCAACCAGCCGCCGCACGGCCTGCCGCCAAGGCCGAGCCGGATCTGTTCACTGACCCCGGGCTCTTCGGCGACCCGAAGCTCTTCAGCGAACCGAACCTTTTCAGCGAGCTGGGCAGCGAAGCCTTCGACACGGATCCAGCCGCAGCTGAGCCATCCGCCGAAGCCCAGGTGGAGGAACTCGAACGCGAGCTCCTGGGCCCCCTGGTCCGCGGAGACATGGGCCGCACAGCCGTCCTGCTGCACCCCGACTTCATGGAAATCGGCAGCTCGGGCCGGGTCTGGGCCCGGGATGCCATGATGATGGCCCTCGAAGAAGACCCGGGGGAGCGGACCGACATCGAGATCCTGGGGACCGACCGCATCGGCACCAGCGCTGTGCTGCTGACATACCGAAGCTTCGCCCGCTCCGGCACCACCCTGAGAAGCTCACTGTGGGTCCTCGACGGCGGCCGCTGGCGGTTGCGGTTCCACCAGGGCACGCCGGAGGCATAAGGGGCCTAGCTGAAGCGCTGCGTGTTTCCCTGCTCCGCCTTGGCGTAGGTGGCCGCCGCGGAGGCCAGCGCCGCGTTGATGGAAGCAAGCGAGGCCTCCACCCTGCCCTGCGTGATGGTCCACTCGGTGATCAGGGCCTGGAAGTTTGTGGCCGCGGAGCCCCGCCAGGACCCTTGGAGCTCATCGAGGCCGCGCTTCATGGACTGGACGTCGGTGCTGATCCTGTCCACGGTGGCTTGAACGCTGGCTGACTTCAGTTGCAGCAGTTCGGTATCGACGGAGATGATGCTCATGGCTGTGCCTTTCGCTCGCTGCGGGGCAACGCAGGTTGCCCTGGCCCGGCTGGTCCGGGCCGCTGAAACGAGCCTAGGGACGGGCAGTGCGGCGGGCCACGGCCACAAAGCTATATGTGGATAACCTTGCCGTCGCTGACCGCGTCCTCGCTGCCTGCCGCGGCCTCGTCACGGTAGGGCAGGCTGACCTCCATGGTGGCGCCGCCGCCCTCGGTCTCCTGTACGCGGACCGAGCCGCCATGTGAACCAACAATCGCCGCCACGATGGCCAGGCCAAGGCCGCTGCCGCCCGTGTCCCGTGTCCGCGACGTGTCTGCGCGGTAGAAACGTTCAAAGACCTTTGACGCGTCTTCCTCGGAGATGCCCGGGCCGTGGTCCCGTACCTCAACCACGGAGCGTGGCTGCCCGTCCACCGTCCGCACGCCAACAGCCAGTTCGATGGGGCTGCCTTCGGGGGTGTAGCGCAAGGCATTTCCCACGAGGTTTCCCAGCACCTGCCGTATTTTGGCCTCATCGCCGAGTGCCGGTGCGGGCTTGGCCGGTCCGTCGTCGAGCCCGGCCAGCGTGATCGCCCGGGAGCGGTCGCTGGCCTGGGTGTCCACTACGGCATCGTGTGCAAGGAGCTGGAGGTCCAGGGGTTTTTGCTGCAACGGGCGCTGCTCGTCCAAGCGGGCAAGGAGGAGGAGGTCCTCCACCATGGATCCCATGCGCTTGGCTTCGCTTTCGATCCGCCCCATGGCGGTGGCGACGTCCTCGTCCGTGGTCAGGGCTCCGTGGCGGTACAACTCGGAGAAGCCGCGGATAGTCACCAGCGGGGTCCTCAGTTCGTGCGACGCATCGGCGGCGAAGCGCCTCATCCGTGCTTCGGAGGCTGTGCGGGCCGCGAAGGCCGTCTCGATATGCGCCAGCATGGCATTCAGCGAGCTGCTGAGCCTGCCCAGCTCGGTGGCCGGGTTTTCGACGTCCACGCGGCGGGACAAGTCTCCGGCGGCGATGGCGGCGGCGGTCTTTTCCACCCTCGCCAGTGGGCGGAAGGAGCGCGAAACAGTCCAGCTGGCGATCAGTGAGGCGAGCAGGAGCGTCAGCAGGCCGACGCCGGTGACCACCAAAGTGGCATGTTTGAGGACATCGTCAACGCCCTCGAGCGGAAGGCCGATGAGCACTACCGCGGGCTGGTTGTTGGACAGGACGGGCACCGCCACAACCCGCCAGTTTTCGCCGTCCGTGCCGCCTACCTGGAAGGGCACGCTGTCGCGGGCCCGTGCTTGCTCCGGGCTGATGAAACTGACGGCCGGATGGTTGTCCGGGTCGCCGCCGAGCCTGAGTGGCTCCTGGCCCTGCCTGAAGAGAAGAAGGGAGTAATCGGTGGGGACTTCGGGGCTGGTGGCCTGAAGCTGCGAGAACGACTGCTGCTTGACTGCAAGCCCCACGGCGGCGTTGAGCTTGTCGTCAACCTGCCCCTGCAGGTAGCTGTGCAGCAGCGCCAGTGTCCCGGCCCCGGTCACCGTCAGGGCGACAATGAGCAGGGCCATGATCATGGCTACCAGTTGTGTCCTCAGGGACGAGGACTTCCACCGTTTCAGCAAGGTCAGCGCTTTTCGGCCGTTCGGAGCACGTAGCCCACGCCGCGTTTCGTCTGGATCAGGGCAGGGGCGTCGGGATCGATGTCCACCTTGCGGCGCAGGTAGGAAATGTAGGACTCCACGATCGAGGCGTCGCCGTTGAAGTCATACTCCCAAACGTGGTCCAGGATCTGCGACTTGGACAGCACGCGGTTGGGGTTCAGCATCAGGTAGCGGAGCAGCTTGAACTCGGTGGGGGAAAGTTCAATGACCGTGCCGCCGCGGCGCACTTCGTGGGCGTCGTCGTCGAGCTCGAGGTCACCCACCCGGATGATGGCGTCGTCGTCCAGCAGCGGCTGCGTGCGGCGGAGCACGGCGCGGATGCGCGCCACCACCTCGTCGAGGCTGAACGGCTTGGTGACGTAGTCGTCCCCACCCACGGTGAGCCCGGTGACTTTGTCTTCCGTGTCGTCCTTGGCGGTGAGGAACAGGACCGGGAAGTGCTTGCCCGAGGCACGCAGCCGGCGGGTAACGGTAAACCCGTCCATGTCCGGAAGCATGACGTCGAGGACAGCCAGGTCGGGGGCGTGGGCGTCGGCGGCGGCCAGGGCATCGCGGCCGTTGGCCGCGGACACCACCTCGAAGCCGGCGAACCTCAGTGACGTGGACAGCAGCTCACGGATGTTGGGTTCATCGTCAACAACGAGGAGCTTCGCTTCGGGGCCGTTCTTGTTCATGTTCCCATCATGCTCCCAGTCTCTGGGAGTTGTCTGGACGTTCCATGGATGAACGTTGCGTATCTTTGGCAGTACCGCGGGTGGGGTCACCCTGGCCCGAAACAGGGGGACTATGATCCCTCTTGCCGGACGTGCCCACAAGGGTGGAGCACCCCCTCCCGACCGCCGGTTTCCCCCTCTTTCGCGGGCGGGCCCGCGGCCTCCTACCCGTCCGCACTGGCGTTCCCCGCGTATCTCCGGCGGCTGTTTACAGTGCCTTAAACGCCGCCGTATGGTGCATCTAAGAGGGTTGCCGGAAGCCTTGGGCAAGGAAGGGTAAGCACGATGAAGAGCAAATTTGCCACCATGGCCCTGGGCGCCGGGGCACTTGTCTTCGCCCTGCTGGCGGGTGGTCCCACGCAGGCCGCACAAGCAGCCGACGAACCGCTGGTTGGACTGACGTTCGACGACGGGCCGTCGCCACAGCGTACGGCTTACGTCCTGGATGTCCTCAAGGCGAAGAATGTAAAGGCAACGTTCTTCCTGCAGGGGGCCAACGCACAGCTGTACCCTGACCTCGTGCGCCGGATCAAGGCCGAGGGACACGTCATCGGTAACCACTCGTGGAACCACGCCGACTTCCTTAAGATCAGCCAAGCGAACCAAAAGCAGCAGATAGACAGCACGAATGAGGCCATCCGGGCTGTGACAGGCGAGACCCCCCGCCTCATGCGTTTCCCGTTCGGCAACAGCACCCCGTACGCAGCGAATTACCTGCGGACCATTGGTATGAGCGGCGGGGTCCTCTGGCGTTGGCACATCGGCCAGCCCGGTGACTTTGAGTGCCCGGGAGCAGCCGGCGTCCAGAAGTTCGTCATGGATGAGGCAGCGCCGGGGGCGATTATCCTGCTCCATGATGCCGAAGACGTCCTGGCCTGCCCGGCCTCACAGTGGACATACCTCGCATCCACCATTGACGCCCTGCGTGCCCGGGGCTATGAATTCGGGGTAGTGGCTCCCTCCGCCACCCCCAACCCGCTCAACGAGGGCTCACCCGCCGTCGTGGTTCCACCGGCCGGCTCCTAGCCGGTGATCGACGCGCCGGAGCTGCCCGTCCCCAGCCTGCTTCGCCAGGACCTCCCGGCAGTGGTGGACGCTGCCCTGGGCCGGCACGGCATGGTGGTCACCGGGGCGAGGGCGGAGAGCATCATCCCTCCCGGGGCCAACATGACCACGGGCGGGCTCTGGCGGATCCAGGGGACGGCACAGGAGGCAGGCGACAAGGCGGAGGAACCTGTCCCGTTCAGCGCGATTGCCAAGCTCACCCAGTCGCCGCTGCTATGGCCGGGCATACAGGCTGTACCACCGGAGTTTCGGGAGCAGTTGGCGGAGCGCTACCCGTGGCGCACTGAAGCGCAGGCGTACGCCGACGGGGTCAGCACAGCATTGCCCTTGAACGCACGGATGCCCGGGGCTTTCCGCATCACCGAGGTGGATGCGCAGCGGATCCTTATCTGGATGGAGGACGTGGACGACGGCGGCGCCCAGGAGTGGAGCGACGAGCACTTTGCGGACGCCGCCTTTGTCCTGGGCGGCCTCGCCGGCAGCCCGGACGTGGATGCATGCGTCACAGCAGTGCCGGATGCCACCACATCGCGGCGCCTGGAGTTCTTCCTTGAGGGCGTTGGAACGCAGCTGCTTATCCCGGCGATCATGGGCGACGATGTGTGGCGGCACCCCGTGGTGGCCGGTGCAGCGGACCCCGCGGTCATCAGCGGACTGCGTAGCCTGGCAGGGAGGGCCCGGGACCTGGTAAACGTGCTCGTGGCCCTGCCCCAGTACCCCATGCACGGCGACGCCAGCCCCCAGAACCTGCTGGCCGGGGCCTCCGCAGGCGGGGACCGCGCGTTCGTCCTCATCGACTGGGGAAACTTCGGCCGGGGGCCTGCGGGCTTCGACCTGGCGCAGCTGCTGGCCGGACGGGTAAATGACGGCTACATGCCAGGCAGCGGCCTTGCCCGGTTGGCGCCGCTGTGCGTGGACGCCTACTGCACAGGGATGGCAGAGGCCGGAACCGAACCCGATGAGTCGGCAGTCGCCCGTGGCCACGCTGCCGCCATGGCCGTGTTCACAGGGCTGCAGGCCCTGCCGCTCGACCAGCTGGAGTCGCCTCGCCCCGGGCTGGAGGACGTGGTGGCAGGAAGGCTGGACATGCTCCGGTTCATCCTGGGACGGTTGGACACGCTGGGAATGTAGGCTCACGTGCCCCTTGCGTCAGGCTCACCATCCCAGCGTGCCGGGCTCACCCTTGAACGGACCCACGACCCGGTCGGTGACCCAGCCGCCGTAAAAACCTCCCGCTTGGGGGCGGGCAACTTCGCCGTCCACCTCGCAACGGTCCATTGGCCCCGCATAGACTGCCACCCGGCCCGCCAGTTCCGCATAGCCGGGAAGGGGTTGCGGGTAGGACCAGGCGGCCCGCTCCGCCGACCTGCCGCCGCCGCGAACGGTGAAGTATTGGGCCTGTCCCTTGAACTCGCACCAGCTGGATCCCTGGGACGGCTCCAACGCACCGGCAAGGAACGCAGCACGTGGAAGGTAATAGACCGGCGGATGGCTGGTTTCAAGGACCCTCAGCGATTCCGTGGTCTCGGCAATCAGTTCCCCGCCCAAGTAGATCCGGATCTGTCCGGAGCTTGGTTCCACCCTTGGCGGGCGCGGATAGTCCCACACGGACTCCTGCCCGGGGCCGGGCACAGCCGGCACGATGCGTTGACTCATGTGTCCAGTGTGCGTCGGGGAGCCCGATTTAGCACCCGGGAACCCAAAACGCGGTAAGAACGTTCGGCGTCGCGCATCTTCCCCGGCTACCGAAGCGGGAATACAGTGATGCTTGCCGGGCGTAATGCCGGCACCAGCTGTTTAACGGACCACCGCGTGCTGTTTTCATTGCTGCCGGTGGCCCCTTCCACCGGTAGTACCTGTTAGTTCCTGGCCATCGAAGGGGATAGACCAACATGACCGATCTGAACGCCACCGAAAACGCAACTGCGGGCGAACGCACCATCCGGGATTGGGCGGACCTTGCCGAGGAGATGTGGTCATATCTCACCGGCAAGGGAGCCGCAATCAACTATCAGTTCATTGACATGACCGTGGAGGTCCCACGGGACATCGGCCCCGATGCTCCACGCGCCACGTGGAAGCTCAACGGATCCCTGCGGGTGACCACCAGCGACCGGGATGCCGCCGGGTCGGACGCGAACCGCGGCTGACGGCATGCCGGAGAACCGTTTGGACATCGATCTGGACTTCACCTTCACGGACGAGTCCGGGGCGGTCACCACGGGACGGGCCCAGGCCGCCGGGACAGAAGTCACCGTATCGCTGGACGGCCTGGCCCCATTGTCCGGTGGCGGAATGCCTTCGGTGGAGGCGATCAAGCCGCTGGCCGACTTCCTGGCCCGCAAGGGGTTGAGCGTCACCGTGGCCGGACCGGATGGAAATGTCGTCAGCCTGGGCGCAGTGGACAGTCCGGCCACGCAGCGGTTGGTGACCCGGTCGCCCCACATCAAACTGGGCAAACTGGGGTCCCTGCTGCCGCTGGTCCGGCACGGCCGGCGGGCGCCCAAGGGCGGGGGATTGCTGCCGCCTTTTACCCCCATGCCCCTGTTTCCCACGGTGCAGCGGAAGGTGGTGCGCCGCATCACCACAACGCATTACGCCCGGGGCGGGGGCCGGCCGCGGCTGATCTTCGTCCAGGACGCAGCAATCTGGACCGGCCAGGTTCCCCGGGAAGTGGCACTTACGGACGATGTGACGACCATTGGCAGCAGCCCGGAATCCGGCCTCGTGCTGGAAGGCCTTGAAGAACTGCACGCCGAGATCCGGCACGACGACCAGGACGAGTACGTCCTGGTGCCGCACGGCCCCGTCAGCGGAAGTGTTGCCAGGTCCGGAGCGTCAGTACTCCGGACCGGAGCGCGGATCCAGATGGGGCAGTGGTGCCTGGCGTTCTTCCGGGAGGAATTCGCCGACCACGGCCGCCCCTTCGGTGGCCGCAGCGGCGGCGAATTCGCCTATGAACGCCCGCAGCTCGATCCTCGGACCGGGACCCTGGAGCGGGACAGCAACGAAGGGATTACCTAGCGCGCACGCTGAAGGCTACTCCCCGGCATCCACGTCCTTGGCGTCCATGATCCGGTAGGCGTACCCCTGCTCGGCCAGGAACCGTTGCCGTTTGGCGGCGAATTCCTGGTCCAGCGTGTCACGGGCCACCAGTGAGTAGAAACGGGCTGCCCGGCCGTCCTTTTTGGGGCGCAGCAACCTCCCGAGCCGTTGCGCCTCTTCTTGGCGTGACCCAAACGAACCGGACACCTGGATGGCCACCGAGGCCTCCGGCAGGTCGATGGAAAAGTTGGCTACCTTGGACACCACGAGGGTCTGGATTTCTCCGGCACGGAAGGCGTCGAAGAGCCGCTGCCGCACCTTGACCGAGGTGTCCCCCTTGATGACCGGTGCCTGCAGGCGCTCGCCGAGGTCGTCGAGCTGGTCGATGTACTGGCCAATAACCAGAAGCTGCTCGCCGGCGTGCCGTGCCAGCAGCTGTTCCACCACCAGGGATTTGGACTCGGAAGTAGAACACAGCCGGTATTTGTCCGCGTCGTCGGCCATGGCGTAGGCAACCCGCTCGTCCTTCGGCAGGTCCACCCGCACCTCAACGCAGTCCGCCGGTGCGATGTAGCCCTGGGACTCGATGTCCTTCCACGGTGCGTCGTATCGTTTCGGCCCGATCAGGCTGAAGACCTCGCCCTCACGCCCGTCCTCGCGGACCAGGGTGGCGGTCAGGCCCAGGCGGCGCCGCGCCTGAAGGTCGGCCGTCATCCGGAAGATTGGAGCCGGCAGCAGGTGCACCTCGTCGTAGATGATCAGCCCCCAGTCGTGGCCGTCCACCAGTTCCAGATGGGGGTACAGGCCACCGCGTTTAGTGGTCAGGACCTGGTACGTGGCGATGGTCACGGGGCGCACTTCCTTCAGCGCACCGGAGTATTCGCCGATTTCGTCCTCCGTCAGCGACGTGCGCTTCAACAGCTCGTCCTTCCACTGCCGCGCGGCCACGGTGTTGGTCACCAGGATCAGCGTGGTGGTGGATCCAGTAGCCATGGCCGCGGCGCCCACCAGCGTCTTGCCGGCACCGCAGGGGAGCACTACCACGCCGCTGCCGCCGGACCAGAAGTTTTCGCTGGCCAGCCGCTGGTAAGGGCGCAGCTGCCAGCCGTCCTCGTTCAGCGCGATGAGGTGCGGGGTGCCGTCAACGTAGCCGGCAAGGTCCTCAGCCGGCCAGCCGATCTTTAGGAGCAGCTGCTTCAGCTGGCCCCGCTGCGAGGCGTGAACCACCACTGTCTCGCCGTCGATCCGCGGCCCAAGGAGTGGCTGGATCTTCTTCGCCCGGATGACCTCCTCCAGCACCGGGTAGTCGTCAGTGCGCATTACCAGCCCGTGCTGGGGATCCTTCTCCAGGCGCAGCCGGCCGTACCGCGACATCGTCTCCTCGATATCAATGAGGAGCGAATGCGGTACGGGAAAGCGCGAATACTTCAGCAGCGTGTCCAGGACCCTCTCGGCGTCCAGCCCGGCGGCGCGCGCATTCCACAGCCCCAGCGGCGTGAGCCGGTAGCTGTGCATGTGCTCGGGTGCCCGCTCCAACTCCGCGAACGGCGCGATGGCATGGCGGGCCTCGGTGGCGAGTTCGTGGTCCACCTCGAGCAGGATGGTTTTGTCACTCTGGACAATCAGGGGTCCGTCGTTCACGCAGGACAGTCCTTTACTGGTGCAGTTCCTCTGCAGCCTCGATATCGATGATCCGGTGGATGGACAGGACCCGTTCCGTGTCCTTGGCGGGGTCGAAGACACGGACGCGTCCGCCGCTTACTGAAAGCGGAACAACGGTTTCCAAGGTGGCATTCCCCAGGCTGTCCACCACGTTCATGCTGATCCGCTGCTTGAGCCGGATGGCGCGCTGCAGCGCCTCCAGCCCCAGCTGGGTTGCCGCTTCCGCCTCATGGCCGGCCGCACCGTGGCGGCCGTGCGGGCCGTCTTCCTGGCGCAGCACGGCGAGTTGGGCGTCAACGTCGTCGGCTGCCGGAGCCAGGCGGGGCGCGGTATAGACGGGCCGCGGGCTTTCCTGCGGTACCGGCCCGCGCCGGAGCCGGACGGCAGAGTCCTCCACGCCATCCACCGACGGCGAGAGGCCGAGGCCGCGCAGGATCTGCACCGCTTCGCGAGGCGGCAAAGAGGACGTTAGGACGGTGGGAGCGAGCCGGACCAGGCCGAGTGCGGCCGCCCGTGGCCCGGAGAGGAGCTCCTGCAACGCTTCCTCGTCATCGCTCTGGATGAAGCTGGCGGCCGTCCCCACCCGAATTTGCCCATGGCGGGTGGCGGTGTCCTGGATGAGGTATTCGAGCGGCTGCGGCACCGCGGTGGCGGAATGCTCGCCCAGGAATTGCAGCAGGCGGCCGGCGTCATACCCGGCGTCCAGTGCGCGCCGGACGGAGGCCTCGGAGAACCGGTAGATCGTGGCTGGTCCCTGGCCTTCGGCGTCGGCCATGGCCAGCAGCTTTTCAGCCAGGCCGGGTGCCAGGTAACCAGGTGCCACCGCTGTCAGGTCGGCCTGGAGCAGCACATGGTTCAGGGCGGCCGGCAGGTGCTGGCCCAGGAGTGTCATGGCTTCGTCGGGGTTGTCACCGGCGAAGGCGGCTCCCAGCTGGGTCAGGGCTCCGGAGCCCACCAGTCCGAGCAGCTCGGCCTCTGCGAGGACCCCGCGGATCAGTGAGCTGAAGCGCCGCGCCATCCGGGGCTGCGCCCACTCGGCGCGCTGAAGGACTGCCGCCGCGTCCAGGACCGGCGCGGCGCCGTCGGTTGCAGCCGCTTCGGTGGTCAGCTCCAGCAGGATTTCCAGGATGCGCTTGCGGATGACGGGGGCATCAGGCCGTTGCGCTTCCGCAGACAACGGGACGATGGCCCCGCCGGCACCCGACCGGTGCGCAGCCGGAACTCCAGAGGTCCCGTTGGCAGGTTGGCCCACCAGCGACGGAACGCGTTCGCTGGACAGCCAGGCATTGACCAGCCACTGCCATTGCTCCTGCCGGGGCAGCTCCAGCCACTCAAGCTGCGGTGGCTGTACCCAGGAGGACGAGTCCACGTCCAGGCGGATCAGTCCGGCAAGGCCGCAGAGCTCCAGCAGGAGTCCCACCTGCGGCTGGCTGATCCGCAGCAGCTCACCGAGCCGCCGTGTCTCACGGACCCCGACGCCACCGCTGCGCAGCGTGGCCAGCGGCTGGCGCTGGACGGCGTGCAGCAGTTCACCCACCAGCCGCAGGGTGTCCGAGATGGCACTCAGGGCAGCATTCCGGCGGAGGGCTGCGGTGGTGGTGCCGAGCTCCGGCACCGGCGGGGTCAGGGTGAAGTCGTTGATGATGGCGCCGCCCCGCAGGGACACCCCTACGCTGTGCGGCAGTTCCACGTGGGCGGCGTCCAGCGGGACCAGCAGCCCCCGGGCCAGCAGCCAGTCGATGGGCCCGACGTCGGCGCCCTCGGTGGTGACGGAGGCCTTGCGTTGCGCCTGGGGGACGGCACCCATGGCCCAGTTCCGGAACCGGGCGAGCAGCGCCGTCGTCCGTTCCGGGGCATGGGCGAGGATCTCCTGCACCGCTTCCGGCGAGGACGTCCAGTGCTGCAGGGCCAGTGCCGCCTCCATCGGGGTGGTGGCACCCTGGATCTCGACGCCGCTCCGGTGCAGTTCGGAGACAAGCTGTACAGCCCGTTGGGCAAACGCCGGCTGGAGCCGGACAAGTTCCGTGTAGCTGCGGCCCAGCCCCGCGGGATAGATGCCCACTACGTCCTTGAGGCAGCCGACGGGGAGGTAGAAGCGCTGGCGGTTGCCGGACGGCGTACCGTGTGGTGGATCGGCCCGGTGCACCAGGGCAAGTTCCTGCAGGCGGTCCAGGATCCGTTCCAGGACAGGAATGGTGGAGCCTGCAATCATCTTGCGCAGCGCGGGTGCGCTGGCGCTGTGCCCGGTATCGGTGTTCGTGCACAGATGGAGGGTTTCAAGGACCTGCATCTGTGGCCTGTTGAGCCGCTCCAGGGCACGCTGGACGCTGACCCTTGAGCTGGCCCGCGCCGCCAGGGCAGGGAAATCGGGCACGGCGGGGGAGAGCAGGTCCGGCCGCGCGGCGAACAATTCCCGCAGCGAGTCGTCGCTGCGGGCCGCCAGGTCCTTGCTGAGCGCGCGAATGAGGGACATCAGTCCAACGTTACCGCTGGTCAGGTTTTCCTGCCCGGCGCCGCCCGGCAACGCTGTCGAGCACCAGGAAGAGCATGAGAACGAACGCCGCGGGCAGCCCGTACAGCGCCGTGTAGGTAACCCACGCTGGAGCCACTGACCCGGCAAAGGCAAAGGCCATGACGGCCCCCACGGCGGCGAGCGAGAGCACGGCAATGGCGGCGGCGGCAATCATGATGGGCCGCCGGTAGCGCGAGGGTGTCATGGACGTAACGCTACCGCCCCTCCGGCAGCGCGCGTGAACCCCGGCGTTCAGGTCGGCATGAAGCGGGATTCGGGCGCGGGGCAGGATAACCTTGAAGGATACAGACCAACACGGTACGCAGCTGCCATACCTTAAACCCGCACAACCGGTGCGGATGCGGTGGCGGCCGGCCGTGTCTCACAACAGCAGAACGAAGAAGGTTGATTCAATGCCTACCGGCAAGGTCAAGTGGTACGACAAGGACAAAGGCTTCGGGTTCCTCGCGGGCGAGGACGGCCAGGAAGTCTTCCTGCCCAAATCGTCGCTGCCCGAGGGCGTGACGGAACTCAAAGCCGGCACCCGTGTGGAGTTCGGCGTGGCCGACGGCCGCAAGGGTGCCCAGGCCTTGGGCCTGCGCGTCCTCGACAAGACTCCCTCCATCGCCAAGGCCAAACGGCCCAGTGCCCGCGATCTTGCGCCCCTGGTCCAGGACCTGGTGACTGTCCTCGACAATCTCTCGGGCACCCTGTCCAACGGCAAGTACCCGGACGGCAACAAGGGCAAGGCCATTGCCGCTGCCCTGCGTAAGGTTGCCGACGAGCTGGACGTTTAGGCAGCAATGAATCCGGAAGCTGAACAGCCCGACGCAGGAATGCAGGCCTCGGAGACAGCCGCTGTGCACCAGGCGGCTGCTTCGGAGCGCACCGCCGTCTCCCGTTCCGGCGCGGCCGTTAAGGCGGCTCCCCAACGCAAGGCCGGCGTGCCGGTGTGGCGGACAGGGAAGCCCGACGCATTCCTGGCCGCCGCCGTCGACGTTGCCAGAAGCGCCCTCGAGGGAATCACTTCGGCGTCTGATATCGGTCCACACCTGGCTGCCAAGAGCGAAGGTGATCGCCTGGTGACGCACCTCTTCGAATCCAGGCTGCCGGGCTACTCGGGCTGGCAGTGGTATGCCGTCCTCACCCGTAACTCCCGGTCCAAGCTGGTGACAGTCAACGAACTGGGCCTGTTGCCCTCGGAAGACTCGATCCTGGCCCCGGAATGGGTGCCGTGGGCTGAGCGGGTACGGCCCGAGGACGCCCGGGACGAAGAGCACGAGCAGGAGCGCCCGGCCCCCGACGCCCAAGCCGCCGGAGAACCAGAAGCGGAACAGGAGCCGGAAGAGGCAGGGTCTTCACGGCAGGCCGGGTCTTCGGACGCGGGCCAGGCGGATGGCGAGCAGGGCTAACCCGCCCCCCCGGGCAGTGGTTGCCTTGAGCTAACCAACAGCAAACGGCGCCGTCCGGGGTAAACCCGGGCGGCGCCGTCGTATGTTCAATCGCGGGGCTTGGCCGACGGCGGGACGCTACTTGCGCAGCTCGCCCACCACGTAGTCGATGCTGGCCAGCAGGGCCGAAACATCCTCGGGGTCGATGGCAACGAAGGTGGCGATCCGGAGCTGGTTGCGGCCCAGCTTGCGGTAAGGCTCCGTGTCCACGATGCCGTTGGCGCGCAGGACCTTGGCTACCGCGGCGGCATCCACAGAGTCGTCGAAGTCGATGGTGGCAATGACGTTCGAGCGCTCGTCCGGGTTGGTGACGAACGGCGTCGCGTATTCAGATGCCTCGGCCCAGGTGTAGATGCGGTCGGCGGAGTCGGCGGTGCGTCCTGCTGCGAAGTCCAGGCCGCCGTTGGAGTTCAGCCACTGGACCTGTGCATCCAGCGTCACCAGCGTGGACAGCGACGGGGTGTTGTAGGTCTGGTTCAGCTTCGAGTTGTCGATGGCGGTCTGAAGGTCCAGGAAATCCGGAATCCAGCGGCCGCTGGCCTTGATCCGAGCGGCGCGTTCCAGGGCGGCGGGGGAGAACAGGCCAAGCCACAGGCCGCCGTCGGAGGCAAAGTTCTTCTGCGGGGCGAAGTAGTAGACATCGCTTTCGGCAACATCGACGTCCAGGCCGCCGGCGGCCGAGGTTGCATCGACCAGGACCAGTGCGCCCTCGTCGGCACCCGCCACGCGCTGCACCGGAGCGGAGACGCCGGTGGAGGTTTCGTTCTGCGGCCACGCGTAAACGTCGACGCCGGCCTCGGCCCGGGCTGCCGGGCGGGTGCCCGGTTCCGACGTGATGATGGAGGATGCATCCAGGAAAGGTGCCTTGTTGGTGGCGGCGGCGAACTTCGACCCGAACTCACCGAACGACAGGTGTTGGGCTTTCGTCTCCACGAGGCCAAAGGAGGCAACATCCCAGAACGCGGTGGAGCCGCCGACGCCGAGGACAACCTCGTAACCCTCGGGTGCGCGGAAGAACTGGCTGAGGCCCTCGCGGACCGACCCCACAAGGTTCTTGACGGGGGCCTGCCGGTGTGACGTGCCCAGGATGGTCTTCGACGCCGCAGAGAGTGCATCGATCTGTTCCGGCCTGACCTTGGATGGCCCGGCTCCGAACCGTCCGTCCCGGGGCAGGAGGTCGGCGGGAATAGTGATGCTGGTTTCGCTCACGGGTGCTCCAATGTCGGCGGGGAGGTGGCTTTGGCCGGTCGGGCGGATAACGCCGCCCGACAGTCGGCAGTGACTGCAACGCAGGCCTTTCCCATTCTGCCTGAACAGGCGTAGGCGCGGGAGCCGGAGCCGCCAAAGTCCAAACATTGAGACACTGAAACATGGAACCTGCAACTATTCGGACAAAGTCAAAATAGGCTAAGCTTGCCTCCGGACTATGTCGCGCGCCGCATGGCGGGACTGTGCAGGACAACGCGGAACAACGCAGGGTATTTGCGCTCGAGGAGCTGAGCTGGATGACGGATCTGATCGACACTACGGAGATGTACCTTCGGACCATCCTGGAGCTGGAGGAAGAAAACATCGTTGCCCTGAGGGCCCGTATTGCCGAGCGGTTGCGCCACTCTGGCCCCACTGTGTCCCAGACCATCGGCCGGATGGAGCGTGACGGCCTGGTGGTGGTGTCCGGCGACCGCCACCTGGAGCTCACCGAGGTCGGCCGCAAGCGTGCAACGGAAGTAATGCGCAAGCACCGCCTTGCCGAACGGCTCCTGGCCGACGTCATCGGCCTGGACTGGGCCTACGTCCACGACGAAGCCTGCCGCTGGGAGCATGTGATGAGCGAGCGCGTTGAGCGCCGGATCTACGAACTGCTGGACCACCCCACCGAATCGCCCTACGGTAATCCGATTCCCGGACTGGCCGCACTGGGTGGACACCCGGAGCAGCCGTCCGCCGACGGTGCGGTCAGCCTCCTTGAGGCCATGAAGACCTACGGCCTTGCCTCTGCCGTAACCATCAGCCGGTTGGCCGAACCCATCCAGGTGGAACCCGAGCTCCTGTCCCAGCTCGACGAAGGCGGCATCCGCCCCGGAGCGGCCGTATCGCTGGAGCGTGTAGGGGACTACATTTCGGTCCGTGTTCCCGGCATCGAAGGCGCACTGGAACTGCCTCCTGAAGTGGCTGCCCACGTATTCGTAGCCGTTAGCTGATACGGTAAACGCCCCGCTTTTACCCCGTGGGAGCTGGGTCACGCAAAAATAACGGAATTGTTACTAAGGGCCTTAAGCACCTATAGTTGAACGAAAGCGTTGATACTTAAGCGTTACCTGATCTGGAGCCGAGCTCTGCCAGCGGATCGGGAGCATCAAGTCACAACTGGCAGAGGCGGGGGAACCACAACTGGCAGCGGGGGACTGCCTTGGGGTGAAGTCCGTCAGCAGCAAGCCTCTTCCAGTGAAGGAACCTTCCGGGGAATTCTCTGTGCCGCAGCTTGCTTACGGCGGACCGGGTCTGTGAACTCTCTGACCCGAATCCGACAGCTAACTTCGCAGGCTATCCAGAGAGGAACCCTTCTTGACCATGCAGACCCCCCGGGGCCGCCGACGCGCGGCGGGCCCCGCTGCTACGCCGCGTGCTCTCGAAGCCGTCCAGGCTGCTGAGACCCCGCGCCCCCGCGATCTCCACCGTGATGCGCGCCGCCGTCGGGGTCCATTCCGCCAGATAACGGAATTTGCCTCGGCCAGCGGCATTGGCCAAAAGGCCGGCATAGCACTTGCCGCCACCGGCCTGGTGCTCACCGTGACCGTCCCCGTCACCAGTCCCGTCATGGCCACCGACGCCAGCGGAACCGGTGCGGTTGCCGCCTCATCGGTAACGCCGCAGCCCGCAATTTCCGCGGAAGCAGGCGCCCAGATCGACTTCAGCCGCTCTGCCGTCGTTACCCAGGCGGACCCTGACGGCAAGCTCAAACAGTTGCTCAGCGCCCAGTCCGCAGGATCGGTCTCCCGTGCTGCGTCGGCCGGTACCCTGGGAGCCCCGCTGGCCACCATGGCCACCGCATCGCCATTCGGCTACCGCGTCAGCCCCATCACGGGCGGCACCGGCGACTTCCACCGCGGGCAGGACTACGTTGCCCAGTGCGGTACCTCCGTGATGGCTGCCGCCACCGGAACCGTGACCTTTGTGGGCTGGCACCAGTACGGCGGCGGCAACAGGGTGGTGGTGGACCACGGTAACGGCCTGGAGACCACCTATAACCACCTGTCATCGTTCAACGTGACCGAGGGCCAAACCGTCTCCCGGGGCGACGTCATAGCCCTGAGTGGGACCACCGGTGCCTCCACGGGCTGCCACCTCCACTTCGAAGTCCAGGTCAACGGCGAGGTCGTCGACCCCACCGGTTGGCTTTAGTCAAATGATGGTGGACTCTCGAATGACCGTGACCCGCCGTGACCTGAATGTGACATTCAAACAAAACTGCTGTACCGTCTAACTCGCGTCAACTTTTCCGAAGTTGACGCTCTTGAGTGGATTGCCTAACTCTGCCACCGCTCAAGGTCCGTTCGCATTTCATCGTCTGGCAGGGGCGGGGGAACCAATTTTGGCCTTCATGTTTCGAAGGCCTTGGGGTTAAGTCACGAAAGCTTCCTTGGAAGCCGTGTGGCCGGGTGACTCCCATCCGAATCCGACAGCTCACCTCGCAGGCATTGGGAGAGGCTACCTTCGTGTCTTCACGCCATAATGCTGCGCGCCACCGTGCGCAAACGGTTCGCACCAACCCTTTGGGCGCCGTGTCCAAGGCTGTTAGTGCCAATGCCGGGACAGTGGGTCGCCAGGCTGCAGTAGTTGCAGCTGCATCGGGCCTCGTCCTTGGTATGGGCCTGCCGGCCGTCGCGGACACTACCGCGGGTGTCTCGGCATCCACTGAGTCGGGTTCGGCCCAGACCGCCCTCGCCGTCACCGCGGCACCCACCGCCACCGTTTCCTTCGAGCGCCCGGTCATCAAGACCACTGCTGCTCCGAAGCCGGAGCCGGTACGCACCCAGTCCACCGCATCAGCAGCACGGGATGCCGGCAATGCCGTCACCGCAGCCGCTGACTCCACCGAAGCTGCTTCCGAGAAGCTCGCGGAGACTGTTTCTTCCGCCGCCACCTCAGGTATCGCAGCTATTGCGTACACCGGCATCGGCCACCCGTACGTGTGGGGCGGCACCAGCCCCAACGGCTGGGACTGCTCCGGATTCACCCAGTGGGTTTACGCCCAGGCCGGCATCAGCATCCCGCGCGTCAATGCCTGGAACGCCATGAAGCCCACCTCCACTCCTCAGCCTGGCGACCTCGTCATGCAGAACGGCGGAGCGCACGTTGGCATCTACGTTGGCAACGGCATGATGATCAGCGCCCTCAACCCGTCCCAGGGCACCCTTCTTCACGCGGTTGCCGCTACCGGAACCTCCTCGTTCTACACCATGAACTAGTTCCCGGGGCCCCAGGCCCCAGGAACTTTTTCTTTGCCCCCGTTTTTCGCTAAATCACACATCCCCGTTCGGGACGCGCCGACTTACCCCCAAGATGCCGGCGCGTCCAAAACCCCCGTGTTGCCTACAGGCCCGGGGACAACGAAAGAGAGAACTGATGACGACTCGTGCTACCGCACGGCATCGCGCCGAAGTCACCAAGACCAACTCAATCGCCATCATCGCCAAGGCTGTTGGCGGCAACGCCGGCGGCGTTGGGCGCCAGGCAGCGGTTATCGCCGCAGCCTCGGGCCTAGTCCTGACCAGTGGCATCGCCGCAAACGCAGCTGACACCAACGTCCAGCGCGACTCCGCTCCTGCTTCCGCTTTTGAAGTTGGATCAGCTGTCGACGCCCCGATCTCCGCGGCTTCCACCATCAACATCTCCTTCGAGAAGCCGGCCGTCAGCACCAGCCCGGCTCCGGTGGTTGAAGCAGAGCCCGAGGTTGAGGTGCAGGAAGCCGCTCCGGCTCCCGCCGCCCCGGCCGCCGCAACCCAGACCGCTGCGGCACCGAAAGTCACTGCCACCGTCACGGCGCAGCCCGCATCTGCTCCCCAGGCATCTGCCAGCGGCAAGGGCGCAGCAATCCTTTCCGCAGCGTACGCCCAGCTCGGCGTCAACCAGGACTGCACGATGCTCGTCACCAACTCGCTGGCTGCCGTGGGCATCAACTTCCACGACTGGCCCGCCGGCTACCTCTCCCTGGGCCGCACTGTCAGCGCTGCCGAAGCCCAGCCCGGCGACCTGATCTACTACGCGGACGGCGGCGCCGGCATGGCGCATATCGCTGTTTACGCCGGCAACGGCCAGGCTGTGCACGGCGGCTACAACGGCAACCAGACGGTGGTCTTCAGCGCCAACGTCGGTTCCGGACCGGTTTTCATCCGCGTCAACTGATCCCCCGGAAGGGCTGGCCGGTACAGCCGCCCTTCGGAGTCAAAGGACCCCTGCCCACGTGGCAGGGGTCCTTTGCCGTTAACGGGCGGTGCGCCCGGGATGCCATTCCTGAAGGTGCCGTGGGCCGTGATTAGCTGATCCTGCATTTTTCTGTTTACTCTTGTGGTGTCGATCCATAGCCCGAACATGCCGAGGGCAGCCGGCCCTCGTGCCCCTGACGGGTGCGGCCGTGAAGAGGTACGTGCATGCGCACTCTCGTTCTGAATGCTGGATATGAACCGCTGGCGGTTATAACTTTCCGCCGGGCGCTGGTGCTTGTGCTCACGGGCAAGGCAAGCGTGGTTGCCGAGGGCGATGATCCCGTGGTGGGTCCGCAGGAAATCCTGGGCCGCCCCTCCGTGATTCTCCTGAACCGCTACATCCGTCCCAGATACAACCATGCCACTGCCGTGAGCCGGCGCGGCGTCCTGAGGCGGGATGGGCACAAGTGTGCGTACTGCGGAAAGGCGGCGCACACGATCGACCATGTGCACCCTAAGTCACGGGGCGGGGCCGACTCCTGGGAGAACCTGGTAGCTGCCTGCCTGCGGTGCAATAACGTCAAAGGCGACCACACGCCCGCTGAGATGGGCTGGAAGCTGCGGTTCGAGCCGGCGCCTCCGCACGGCACCATCTGGCAGATCAAGGAACTGGAGAAGCCCACGCCGGCGTGGGACCCGTTCCTCCTGCCGGAGCGGGCCGCCTGACCTGCGCTGACCGCCCGGCCCGCTAATGCAGGGACTGTCCTGATGGTTCCCGGCACTGGCTACGCTTGAACCATGCAAGACGAAGTGCCGGCCTTTGATGCCCTCATCCTGGCGGGAGGCCGATCCTCGCGTTTAGGCGGCGTTCCGAAACAAGGACTGCTGTTTCGCGGAACCACCCTCCTCGACCGGGCCTTGGCGGCCGCTGAGGGAGCCCGGGCCACCGTGATTGTTGGCCCGGATCCCGGCCCTTTGCCTCCCGGAGTGCTCACGTGCCGCGAAGAACCGGAATTCGCCGGCCCGGCAGCAGCCATTGCTATGGGCCTGGACGTCCTGGACCGGGCGGGGGCGTGCGCTCCGCACACGCTTGTTTTGGCCTGCGACATGCCTTTGGTCTCCGGGGCTGTGCGTACCCTCCTGCATGAGCTGTCCGCGGGACCTGGGTCGGGCTCTTATGTGGCCTGTACCGAGGAGGGAAGCGGTACCGGGCGGATGCAGCCGCTGGCCGGAATTTATAGCACGGTCGCGCTAAAAAGGTCCGCCCGCGGGATGGCCGCCAGCGGCAGGCTGATAAACGGATCAGTCCGCTCACTCCTTGCTAGTCTGGACGTGCAGCTTGTCGCCGTTCCGGCCGCTTACACGGCAGATGTGGACACGTGGGACGATGCCGCCGCACTGGGGATTGCTGCCGGCAACCCGGACGTGGAGGACGTGGACGGGGCCGGGAGCGGCCGCATTTAGCTTGGGAGGCAAGTGGTGAAGAGCCAGGACGAAACGCTGGAGGAGTGGTGCAGGTTGCTGCTTCAGGCCTACGAGCTTGAGGATGTCCAGATAGACATCAATGCCATTCTGTCCCTCGCCGGCGTGGCGGCCCATTCGGTGGTCCGTCCCGCCGCCCCGCTGACCACGTTCATCGCCGGACTCGCTGCAGGCCTGTCCACGCGTTCCGGCGGCTCGACAGATGCCGCGACTATGGAAAAGGCCCTCGCCGTCGCCCGCGCGTTGGCGGAGGACTATGACGCTGAAGCCGCCGGGGCCCCCTCCGAATGACCGAAGCGCCGGGGCAGGAAGCCGCATCCCCCGCAGGGAACGAACACAGGCAAGAACACAGCCTCGGGCACCCGCAAGAAGAACTGCACGGACAACCGCAGGAACACCCGCAGGGACAACCGGGCGAAGGCCAGGCTGGAAGTGGCCAGAAAGTGCGAGACGGCCACCATCACCTGGCCCACACCTGGGCGGAAGCGCGCCAGGCCGCCTTTGACGCCGCAACACCCATCCCGCCCGGTCCCGTGCCGCTGGACCAGGCCCAGGCCCGCAGGTTGGAGCAGGACATCGTTGCGCTCCAGGACATGCCGCATTACGCGTCCTCGGCCATGGACGGGTGGGCAGTCAACGGGTCCGGGCCATGGATTCCCGTGGAAGCCGGGGCCCGGCTGGCCCCGCATCAGGCCAGCCCCATCGTTACCGGCGGACTCATCCCGCCCGGCGGCAAGGGTGTCCTGCGCAGTGAAAGCGCTGTCCTTGCCGAGGACGAGGACGGCCTTCCCGTCCTTGAGACCGGCGGAACCGCCCGCCCCGGCGAACCGCGCAACGGACAGCACGTGCGCAAGGCAGGCGAGGAGGCACATGAAGGGGACCTCCTCGTTCCGGCGGGGGTGACCCTGAACCCGGCGCACCTGGCACTTGCCGCGCTGGCCGGCTACGACGAGCTGCAGGTCCAAGGCAAACCCCTCGTTCGCCTGCTGCTGACCGGGTCCGAGGTGGTGGTGCAGGGCCTGCCCGCCGCGGGGAGGGTCAGGGATACGTTCGGTCATCAGCTGCCGGCCGTCGTCGGCATGCTTGGCGGCATCCCGGGCGGCCAGCAGCGCATCGGCGACTCCTACGAAGAATGGCTCGAGGCCTTGGAGGACGTGGTCCCGGACGGCCCCGACGCACCCGGGCTTCCGGCCGACGTCGTCATCACCACCGGGGGAACGGGCCGCTCCGGCACGGACCATCTCCGCCGCGCCGTTGCCGAACTGGGCGGCCGCCTGGTGGTTGATGGAGTGGCCATGCGGCCCGGGCACCCGGTGGTCCTGGCCGAACTCCCCGACGGCCGGTTCGTCCTGGGCCTGCCCGGCAACCCGCTGGCCGCCATGATGGCCCTCTTTACAGTGGGCGCGCCCCTGTTGGCCGCCCTGGGGCACGGAACTTTGCCGGAGGTCCGGGAGGTGGCCTCCGGTGCCCTCATCGAGCCGGATCCTGGCCGCACGCGCCTCATGCCGTTCCGGCTTGTCTACGGGATGGCGTCGCCGGCCCAGCACACCGGCCCGGGCATGATGCGCGGGCTTGCCACGGCCCACGGCGTCATGGTGGTTCCTCCCCACGGCGTGCAGTTGGGGGAGCAGGTACCTGCCTTCGCGCTGCCGTGGGGCCCGCCCATTCCGGCCCCGGCGGATCCCGCCAAAGCCAAACCGCGCAGCAGCAGGACGTCCCGGACGGCCGCGAAGCCCGGCCCCGCGGGGCCGGTGGACTGGAGCGCCCTGCTCGGTTGAGCCGGGGCATGGCCGGACTGGCACCCTGCAGTGCGATGATGGAAGCATGAACAGGCAGGACGGTCCATGGGACGCGTGACGCAGCGCCGCAAGGTGCATAAGTATGTCCTGGACGGCTCGCCGAAGGCGCTGGAGTTTCCGGTCCGTTACCGCGAGGATGTCCTGGCAGTGGAGGAACCGCTGGAAATCCGGCTGGGCAGCCTCTCCTATTCGGTCACCATGCGGACCCCGGGCGATGACTTCGACCTTGTGGCGGGCTTCCTGGTGTCCGAGGGCGTGATCTGGAGCCCGGACCAGCTGGTGTCCCTGCGCTTCTGCGCGGGAGAGGACGAGAACGGCGTCCAGACGTTCAACGTGGTGGAGGCCCAGCTGCGGCCGGACGTCCCCCTGCCGGAGACGGGGCGGAACGTTTACACGTCCAGTTCCTGCGGGATCTGCGGGACGGACTCCATTGAAGCAGTCCGGAAGTCCTCGCACCACAGCCCCGCGGCGGACCCCCTCACGCTCGACGCCCAGGTGCTGGCATCCCTGCCCGCCCTGCTCCGGAAGTCGCAGCGCCTCTTCGACGATACCGGCGGGGTGCACGCTGCCGGGCTTTTCCGGATTGATGACGACGGCGGCGTGCAGCTGCTGTGCCTCCGCGAGGATGTGGGACGGCACAACGCGGTGGACAAGGTGGTGGGCTGGGCCCTTCGCGAGGGACTCCTGCCACTGCGCGGCACCGTCCTCCAGGTGTCAGGCCGGGCATCATTCGAGCTGGTCCAAAAGGCAGCCCAGGCCGGCATACCCGTGTTGGCTGCCGTCAGCGCTCCGTCGAGCCTGGCGGTGGAACTCGCCGAAGCCAGTGGACTGACGCTTGCCGGTTTCAGCCGGGGAACCAGCTTCAACGTCTACGCGGGGGCGGCCAGGATCAGCAGCCCGGTAGTTGCTTCGGCACCGGCCTGACGCTCCTCCAACGCCTTCGGAGCTGCCGCAAGGGGGTTGGTTTGAGGGCTACCAGCGGGTAGATTTGTCCATCGAATGGACACGATGATCCAATTTTTTCAAGCGCTAAAGAGGGCACACATTGCATGACGACCGCAGGATCACGGAAGTCCGACTCACCAGGTTTGTGCGTGAGCGCATCGACCCCGCTGTCTACAGCCGGACCGTGCCCCTGACCCTGAGCAGCTGGGACGTGCCGGATGAGCCGGTACCCGCACTCGAAGCGATGCGGCAGCAGTTCCAACCCCTCGAGCACGGGACTGCATGGGGCAAGCCGTGGAGCACCAAATGGCTCCGGCTCCAGGGTGACGTACCGGAATCGTGGGGCACCGGCCCGGACACGACTGTCGAAGTGGTGGTGGACCTCGGATTCACCGTCCAAACCCCTGGTTTTCAGTGCGAGGGTATTGCCTGGCGGCCGGACGGCACCATCATCAAGGCAGTCTCGCCCCGGAACCGGTACATCCCGCTGAAGCTACTGGGCACCGGCATGGCAGTGGACTTCTACGTGGAGGCAGCGGCCAACCCGGACCTTGCGCAGGACTGGACCTTCGCGGCAACTCCCTACGGTGACAAGTCCACTGCCGGAACGGCCCCGCACTACCGGCTGGGAACCATCGCCATCGCCGAACTCAACCAGACCGTCTGGGAACTGCAACAGGACGTCTGGACCCTGTCGGGGCTGATGGAACAGCTGCCCCTGGAACTCCCGCGGCGGCACGACATTCTCCGGGCCCTGGAACGGATGATGGATGTCATGGATCCGGACGATGTTGCCGGAACCGCGGCGGCCGGCCGGGAAGCGCTGGCCGGGGTGCTGGCGCAGCCCGCCTACGCTTCCGCCCACCAGCTGGTGGCCACCGGCCACGCGCACATCGACTCGGCCTGGCTGTGGCCGGTACGCGAAACCGTCCGGAAGTGCGCCCGGACTTTCTCCAACGTGGTGGCCCTGATGGACGAGAACCCGGACTTCGTCTTTTCGTGTTCCTCAGCCCAGCAGCTCTCCTGGATCAAGGAGTCCTACCCGGAACTGTTCAGCAGGATCCGGGAGAAAGTCCGCGCCGGGCAGTTCGTTCCGGTCGGCGGCATGTGGGTGGAGTCTGACACCAACATGCCCGGTGGCGAGGCTATGGCGCGGCAATTCATTGAGGGCAAATCGTTCTTCCTGTCCGAATTTGGCGTCGAGTGCAGGGAGGCCTGGCTGCCGGACTCCTTCGGCTATTCCGCCGCACTGCCGCAGATCGTGAAGTCCGCGGGAAGCCGCTGGTTCCTGACGCAGAAGATCTCCTGGAACCAGACCAACCGGATGCCGCACCACACCTTCAACTGGGAAGGCATCGACGGTACCCGGCTCTTTACGCACTTCCCCCCGGTGGACACCTACAACGCCGAGCTCAGCGGCCGCGAGCTGGCGCACGCGGAACGCAACTACAGGGATCACGGCCGGGGCACCGTGTCCCTGGTGCCGTTCGGCTATGGCGACGGCGGCGGCGGACCTACCCGGGAAATGCTCAGCGCCGCCGCCCGCACCGCAGATCTTGAAGGCTCACCCAAGGTCCGGATCGGATCCGCTGAGAGCTTCTTCCGGCAGGCCGAAGAGGAATATGAGGCCCTGCCCGTGTGGGTGGGAGAGATGTACCTCGAGCTGCACCGCGGTACCTACACCAGCCAGGCGCGCACGAAGAAGGGAAACCGGCGCAGCGAGCACCTGCTCCGCGAAGCCGAACTATGGTGTGCCACGGCAGCCGTCCGCACCGACGGCGCCTTTGGGTACCCGGCAGCTGAGCTGAAGCGGCTTTGGCAGCTGGTCCTGTTGCAGCAGTTCCATGACATCCTGCCGGGCAGCTCCATCGCCTGGGTACACCAGGACGCCGAACGCAACTACCAGGCCATCGAGTCCGCACTGGAAGGCATCATCAGCAAGGCCGCAGCGGCGGCTCTGGGAACCGGGGAACGGACATTCCTGCTCAACGCCGCCCCGCATGCCCGGAACGGAGTTCCGGCGCTGGCCGCCGCCGAGCCGGCGGCCCAGTATGGACCGGTCCGGGCCGGCAGCAAGGACGGCGGATACGTCCTGGACAACGGCGTGATCCGGGCGGTCCTGGACGCGGACGGCCTGGTCTCATCCCTGCAGGACTACGCCTCGGGCCGCGAAGCCATAGCACCCGGACAGCGCGGCAACCTGCTGGAACTGCACCGGGACACTCCCAACGAGTGGGATGCCTGGGATATTGACGAGTTCTACCGGCGCAACGTCACTGCCCTGACCGGCGCGGAGTCGGTCCGGCTGGAGGAGGGTCCCGGCGGCGCCACTGTTGTGGTGGAACGCTTGGCCGGTACCTCGCCCATCACCCAGCGCATCACCCTGGCACCTGGCAGCCCCTCCCTGAGCATCACCACATCAGTGGACTGGCAGGAACGGGAGAAACTGCTCAAGCTCGGGTTTGCCCTTGATGTGCGCGCCGATCGGTCGGCGTCGGAAACCCAGTTTGGCCATGTCTACCGGCCTACCCATACGAACACGTCCTGGGAAGCCGCGAAGTTTGAGATCTGTGCGCACCGGTGGATCCACGTGGGGGAGCCCGGCTACGGCGTCGCCGTTTCCAACTCGTCCACCTACGGCCACGACGTCGCCAGGAACATCAGGGAGGCCGACGGCGGCACCACCACCACTGTGCGCCTCTCGCTGCTGCGGGCGCCCAAGTTCCCGGACCCTGCGGCCGACCGCGGCCAGCATGAGCTGACCGTCACCATCCGGCCCGGTGCGGATATTGGGGCCGCTGTGGAGGAGGGGTACAGGACCAACCTTGCGCCCAGGCTGGTCGCTGGGGCCGCGCCGGTTGAGCCACTGGTCTCGGTGGGCACACCGGGCCTGGTCATCGAAGCAGTCAAGCTTGCCGAGGACGGCTCAGGCGACGTCGTGGTCCGCCTCTATGAGTCGCTGGGGCAGCGCACTGCCGGGCGCATCACGGCGAATTTCCCCGTGCGTGACGTTGTGGTGACGGACCTGCTGGAGCGGCCCACCGAGGCTCCCGGCGTGTCCGCGGCTGAGGATGGCGCGGAACTGCGGCTCCGGCCCTTCCAGCTGGTGACTCTGCGCTTCGTCCGGTAGTACCGCGGAGCCGTTGTCCAGGTCTGGGGGTCCATCGGGCCCGCAGGCCTGGACAAATAATCGCGGCGGAGACGCGCCTCCGCTGCTCAAAAGCCCCTTAAATAGGCTGAGTGGGGGCGGTCCCCAACGGCCGCCACCACTCATCCCCCCAATGCGTGTGAAGGCCCCCGAAGCAGGGCTTCGTCCAAGAATTTATCCCCGTTCAAAAACGCGCCGTGCCTCACCTTCACACATTCATGATTGTTTCACATTCTAATGATTTTGTGAAAGGCAGTTTGGTTACTTTTCGGTAAATGACGCGGTTCCGGCCAGCGGTTTGCGCCGGCGAACCTTGGCAACCCAGATCAACGCCAGGCCCACGATGTAGCAGAGGACGGCTGTGTAGTTCACAACGAACCGCATCGCGCTCCAATCCGGCGGGATAAAGGGAAAGAGCAGGCTCAGTCCAATCGCCGCTCCGCCGACTCCCAGCAGCAGCGCTGCAACCCGCACCAGGACGGGAAGCCGGCTTCCGATGGCCTTGACCATGGCGGGGATGAGCGCGACCCCGACGAAGGCAGGGTAAGCGCGGCCGGCTGCTCCGTAGTACTCCACCAGCAGCATGTGACGGTCATCCTTGGCATAGACCGTGCTAAGCCCTGCCGAGGAGCCCTCAGTATCCATCAGGAAGAAGACTGCTATCACCAGGGCCGAGAGGACGAGCAGCACCAGGATCCCTGGCCGGCCCGTGATCAGGCGGTAAGTTCCGGTTGCACCAAAACCCTTGGCCACCCGGATGCCCAGGAAGAAGATTGCACCGAAAATGACGAACCGGAGCAGCAGGTTAGCCAGGTTGATGCCACCCAAGGCCTGGTCGATGGCGACATAGGGAGCCTCGATGCTGAGCAGGATGGCGAGGGTCATGAGGGCGAAGATGCCGAACAGCGACCTGTTTTCACCCCGAACAGCACTGGGGACACGGGCGAGGGCCACAAGTCCGCAGACAGCCAACGTGGTCCATTGAAGGATCGTGATCATCCCAGGTTCTCCCAAATCTTTTCCGTCTGTGCCTGATCCTGCTCCTGGCGGCGCAATACCTTGCCCAATGCCTGCATCCTGTCGCCCACCAAGGCGGTGAGGTCGCCGTCGGACATGCTGTCCAGCGCCTCCTGGCGCGCTCCCGGCGCCCACCCCGCTTCCTCTTCCGTGATCAGGCCGGTGGCTACCAGTCCGCTTGCCGGGCCCACGCCGGCCGCCACCGAGGTGGCCACCGCCAGCTCCGGCGACAGCCTGTTGGCCGTCAGCTGGGCGGAGTAATTCTGCGGCGCGATCCCGGTGGCGGATGACACCCGGTGCCGGACCTCGCCGTCGTCTATCGCGTCCACCCAGTTCTTCACCGAGGAGGCATGCGGCACGGGGCTCAAGGGCGGCGGTGCAGCGCCCCGGCGGCCCAGCGGGTCCATGGCCGGCCGGGCGAGCGCTGCACGCAACAGGTCCGCCGTCGAGATCTGGCTGACCAGCTCACACCGGGTGGGCGGCTGCGGCGGCCCGGCAAGGACGCTGTAACTGTCAAAGCCCGCGAGGGCGGCCACCGGGTTGATGTTGTACGCCCGGCTGATGCTCACCACCGTGGAGACGGAAACCTTGCCGCGTACCAGCTGTTGGGCGAGCGTGGTCCGCTTGATCCCGGAGACCCGGCAGACGTCTGCCGTGCTGGCATCAGGGGCGATGCCTTGCAGCCAGCGCTGGAACGCCTTGGCGGGAAGGGTCATGAAGTGCTCTCTGCTGAACGGATGGTGAGTCGATTTTACCGTGCCGCGGGACTCCCGATTTTACCCCGGGAGGTGTTTCGACTATGCTTGATGGTCGAGCCCGTTGGTCCGTACACCCCCCAAGTCCGGACCAGCGGGTTCTTTCATGCCCGCGGCCCGGAGCGCCTTTACCGGGACTGTCCGCACGGCATCGCCGGGCCCGTTCCGGCATGGGACCGGTTGCGCATGCACCCGGGCGAAAGGACGCATCGATGACTGCAACCCTTGTTGCCAAAGACCTCTCCGGCGGCCACGGCCACCGCACGCTTTTCGACAATCTTTCCTTCACGGTTGCGCCGGGAGACGTGGTGGGCGTCGTGGGCGCCAACGGTGCCGGGAAATCCACGCTGCTGCGCCTCCTCGCCGGCGTCGACCAGCCCCAGGGCGGCTCCGTCAGCCTGGCCCCCGCCGATGCCTTCGTGGGGTGGTTGCCGCAGGAACACGAGCGCGTGGCCGGCGAAACCGTGGCTGCGTACATTGGCCGGCGCACGGGCTGCACACAGGCCACCGCCGAAATGGAATCCGCCGCAGAAGCCCTGGGCGCCGGAGCTCCCGGCGCGGACGATGCCTACGCCCGCGCCTTCGACCGGTGGATGGCCTCGGGCGCCGCGGACCTGGACGAACGCATCCCGCCTGTCCTCTCCGACCTCGGCGTGGCAACGGGCGCCGATGCCCTGATGACCGGGCTGTCCGGTGGCCAGGCCGCCAGGGTTGCCCTGGCCGCACTGCTGCTGAGCAGGTTCGACGTTGTGCTGCTGGACGAGCCCACCAATGACCTGGACCTTGCCGGGCTGGCCAAGTTGGAGGACTTCGTCACCAACCTGCGCGGCGGCGTGGTGCTGGTCAGCCATGACCGCGAGTTCCTGGCCCGCTGCGTCACCACCATTGTTGAACTGGACCTGGCCCAGAACGCCGTGGCGGTCTACGACGGCGGGTACGACGCTTTCCTCGAGGAGCGCGCCGTGGCACGCCGGCACGCCCGCGAGAGGTATGACGAATTCGCCGCCACGAAGGCGGACCTGGTGTCCCGTGCCCGGACCCAGCGTGAATGGAGCTCCCAGGGCGTGCGGAACGCCATGAAGAAGAGCCCTGACAACGACAAGATCCGGCGCGCAGCCAGCACCGAATCCTCCGAAAAGCAGGCCCAGAAGGTCCGCCAGATGGAGTCCCGGATTGCCCGGCTGGATGTGGTGGAGGAGCCCCGGAAGGAGTGGCAGCTCCAGTTCAGCATCGGCCAGGCACCCCGCTCAAGCGCCGTTGTGGCAACCCTGCGCAACGCAGTGGCACGCCAGGGCAGCTTCACGCTGGGGCCGGTGAACCTGCAGCTCAACGGCGGCGAACGCATCGGGATCACCGGGCCCAACGGCGCCGGGAAGTCCACGCTCCTGCGCCTCCTGCTGGGAACGCAGGCACCGGACGACGGCGATGCCTCCATGGGTGCCACTGTCGCCGTCGGCGAGATTGACCAGGCCCGCGGACTGTTGGACGGCGGCTCGCCGCTGGGCGACGCAGTTGAAGCGGTCCTGGCGGACTGGAACAGCGCAGACGTCCGGACGCTCCTGGCAAAGTTCGGCCTGAAGGCGGACCACACCTCGCGGACCGTGGATTCCCTGTCCCCGGGGGAGCGGACCCGGGCTTCCCTGGCGCTGCTTCAGGCACGGGGCGTGAACCTGCTGGTGTTGGACGAACCGACCAACCACCTCGACTTGCCGGCCATTGAGCAGCTGGAAGAGGCCCTTGAAAGCTACGAGGGGGCCCTGCTGCTGGTCACCCACGACCGGCGGCTGCTGGAAAACGTCCGGCTCGACTACCGGTGGCACCTCGAAGACGGCACGGTCCGGCAGCTCCACAACACTGCAAGCCAGGAGAAATAACCATGAGCATGGACGGCGTGGCCTGGAGCTCGCTCTACAAAATCAGCACCGCAAAGAGCGGCTCCAAGCCGTTCTCCAAGGAAACCCTAAAAAGGGTCCTGGCCTTTGCCGCCCCGCACAAGGGCAAACTCATTGCCTTTGTGATCGCGTCCATCGCAGGGGCGGTGCTGGCCGTGGCCACCCCGGTGCTCGCCGGCCAGGTGGTTGACGCCATTATTGCCAAGGCAGCCGCCGGGACTGTGATCTGGCTTGCCGTGCTGATCGCCATCGTGGCTGTGGGGGAGGCCGGCGTGGGGCTGCTGACCCGCTGGTTGTCGTCGAACATCGGCGAAGGCGTCATCGTGGACCTGCGCACCCGGGTGTTCGACCACGTGCAGCGCATGCCCATTGCCTTCTTCACCCGCACCCGGACAGGAGCGCTGGTCAGCCGGCTCAACAATGACGTCATCGGGGCGCAGTCCGCTTTCGCCGGCACCCTCTCCGGCGTGGTGAGCAACTCCGTGGCCCTGGTCCTGACGCTGGTCGTAATGCTCAATACGTCGTGGCTGGTGACAGTGCTGGCCATGGTGCTGCTGCCGATCTTCCTGATCCCGGCCCGGCGCATGGGCTCCAAGCTGGCAGACCTGCGCCGCGAAGCCGCCGCGCACAACGCCGCCATGGGCACCCAGATGACGGAGCGGTTCTCCGCACCGGGGGCCACGCTGGTCAAGCTGTTCGGACGCCCGGATGAGGAATCCCGCGAGTTCGCTGCCCGCGCAGGCAGGGTCCGGGACATCGGCGTCCGCATGGCAATGCTGCAGTTCACCTTCGTCACGGCCCTGACGCTGGTCTCCGCGCTCGCGCTGGCGCTGGTGTACGGACTGGGCGGCTGGCTTGCCCTGGGTGGCCAGCTGGCCCCCGGTGACGTGGTGGTCCTTGCGCTGCTCCTGACCCGCCTCTACGCTCCGCTCACGGCGCTGTCCAACGCCCGGGTGGAAGTCATGAGCGCGCTGGTCAGCTTTGAACGCGTGTTCGAAATCCTGGACCTGAAGCCGCTCATCCAGCAGAAGCCGGACGCCCGCCCGGTTCCGGCCGGGCCGGTGTCCGTGGAGTTCGACGACGTCCGGTTCGCCTACCCGTCAGCGGACAAGGTCTCCCTGGCCTCCCTTGAGGAAGTCTCCACCCTGGACACCAGGGGCGGCGAGGAAGTGCTGCACGGTGTCAGCTTCCGGGTGGAGCCGGGACAGACGGTAGCGCTGGTGGGCTCATCCGGCGCCGGCAAGTCCACGATCGCCCAGCTGCTGTCGCGGCTGTACGACGTCGACTCGGGCGCAGTGCGGCTGGGCGGAACCACGCCGGGAACCGGGATCGACGTCCGCGACACTACCTTCGATTCGTTGCGCGACACACTGGGAATGGTGACCCAGGACGGCCACCTGTTCCACGAAACCATCGCCTCAAACCTTCGGCTTGCGCGCCCGGATGCGACGGACGATGACATGTGGGACGTCCTGCGGCAGGCACGCCTCGAGGCCATGATCCGGTCCCTGCCGGACGGCCTGGAAACAGTGGTGGGGGAGCGCGGCTACCGGCTTTCCGGCGGCGAACGCCAACGGCTCACCATCGCCCGGCTCCTTATCGCCCAGCCCCGGGTGGTCATCCTGGACGAGGCGACGGCTGCACTGGACTCTACGAACGAAGCCGCGGTGCAGGCAGCCCTTGGCGCCGCACTTGAGGGGCGTACCGCCGTCGTGATTGCGCACCGCCTGTCCACCGTCCGCGCGGCGGACGCCATCCTGGTGGTGGAGGGCGGCCACATCGTGGAGCGCGGGACGCACACCGAGCTCCTGGCCGCCGAGGGCCGCTACGCGGAGCTCTACCGGACACAGTTCGCCGAGGCCAAGGCGGTGGCGGCAGAAGCCGTCCCGGAGTCCTAGCAGCCCTTACGGGGCTCCAGGGTCGATCAGTGGCCCGGCAGGGTGGCGTCGGGCGAAGCCAGCGCGGGCAGGATGTGGTCCGTCAGCAGCGGGGCGAGGTCGCCGGGAAGCGGAGCGCCGGCACCCAGCCCGGAAGCTTCCGAACCAGCGGCTTCCGGAGCGGCTCCGTCCCGGCCAGCAAGGTCCAGCCAGCGGATCTCCGCTATCTCGGCGGACGGGTGGGCCTGCCATGTCCCGGGCGCCATGAATACGGTGGCCTCGATGTCCGTGTCGGCTTCGTTGGCGGCATCTGCGATCCATACCCCCATCAGCCGGAGCTGGCGTGGATCGATAACGATACCCACTTCCTCCTCCAACTCTCGGGCCGCCGCCTGCACGGCTGTTTCGCCGGGCTCCGGTTTGCCGCCGGGGTGCATGAACATGGCGGTGCCGCGCTTGCGGACGGTGAGGAGGCGGCCGGCGTCGTCAAAAACGCAGACGGCGGACACCACGATCCGGTGCTTCACGAGTCCCCATTCCGGGTCAGGTGCGAGGTCAGGAGCAGGTCCTTGTGCGGCCCGGTCACGTCCCAGCTGTAGCTGAACCGGTGCGGACCCTCGAACGCGTAGGCCACGCGGTAAGTATCGGGATCGCACCAGTGGTTGTCCAGGTTGGCCTCCGGAGCGAAACTCATGCGGTGGAACGGCCGCCCGTCCGGGAAAAAGACGTCAAGGGCGTCCGCCCGTCCGCTGGGCCTGAGCAGGTAGTCGCGGGTGGCGGGTCCGGTGAAGGTGGGCCAGCGCATGGTGCCTTCCTCGCGAAGGTCCAGGCCGGCGTCGGGCGTTGGCGTGAAAAGTACGACGCCGGAAAAGGTTCCGCGGGTGCCGTCGGCCCGGTCCCACAGGTCCCGTTCGACAGTCCAGCGGCCGAGGCGCCCCGTATCCGTTGTCCCGGCCGGTTTACCGGCGGGGCCGAGCAGGTAGGCGCGAAGGTCAAACGCCGGGGACTCAAACGCCGGGGACTCGAAATTCAAGTGCCCTCGATTGGAATCGAACCAACGACACCGGCTTTAGGAGAGCCGTGCTCTATCCACTGAGCTACGAGGGCGGGCATCCTGGGGATCGGCGGCGCCGGTCCGGACGGACACGCATACCAGCATACAAGGTACGGAGCCGTACTACGCTCAAGGCATGAGTCCAGCCCCGTCCGCCGCTCCCGCTGCCACCTTTTTACCGGACACAGCGTCCACCCGGCAGTACATCGGCGCGTGGTCCGTCCTGAGTGTTCTCCAGTACTTTGCGGCGGAGGCTGCGGTGGTCATGGCATGGGCCGGTCCGCGCCCCTACGACCTGCGCACCGGTTACATCAGTGACCTTGGCGCCCTCAACTGCGGTATCTACGACGGCCGCCAGGTGTGTTCTCCGTTGAACTGGCTGATGAATGCCTCGTTCGTGGTGCAGGGGCTGGGGATGCTGCTGGGTGCGGTGCTGCTGACGTCCGGGCTGCTGTGCGTCGCAGCCCGTCCCGGAACCCGGGTTGAGCCGGGCCCGCGCAGGCCGTGGCTCGCGGCCGCCGCGGTGAGGGTGCTGACAGGAGCGGCAGGGGCAGGAACCGTGGTGGTGGGGCTTGTCCCCGAGGACGCGGGCTCACCCTTGCACTTCATCGGGGCTGTCACGTACTTCCTTACCGGCGCTGCTGCGCTGCTGGTGTTGGGCTTCCTGTGGCTGCGGAAGGCCCGCATGGCCTGGTTCCTCCTGGCCTGCGGAACCGTCTCGCTGGCGGCGCTGGCAACCGGCGGCCTGACCGGGATGGATGTTCCCGAGCCCGGCACGCTGGAGCGGCTGATGGGCTATCCGGTGACGGTGGGCATGGCAACAGCGGGCATCGTCATCGCACGGCGGGTCCACCGGCACCGGAAGTACCTGAGGGCTTCAGCGATTGCCCCGTAGCCGCCGATTTGGGTGTCCAAAAGGCAGTTACGGAGCAACGGATAGCGTTAACCGGCCGTTGCTGCCTTGCGCTTCCGCGTTCCGATGACCACCGCGGCCACTCCGGCCAGAAGGCTCAGGATCAGCAGCACCCACCCTGCCACCGTGAGACCGGACGCGAGGGCCACCTGGCCGGTGCCGGGAGCGTCCGGTCCCATCAGCCCGTCAATGGCCACGTTGGCCCACAGCCGGACCACGACGAACAGCATGGGCAGGGCCCACAGCGCCCAGCGCAGCGACTTCCTGGCCACATTGGTGCCGATCAGCAGCAGCCAGGTGAACCCGAAGATCAGCGGAAACAGGATGCCGGCAGTCTTATGGACGTAGTTGAGCTGGCCGCGCGCGTCGTCATCCATGACGCCGCGCAGGTCGTCGATGTAGGCAGGATCGAAGCCGCCCACCAGGGAGTCCGGCATGGGTTTGCCAACAGAGAGTTGGGTGAGCTGGTCCATGGTCAGCAGGTGCAGGTACCAGAACAGGAACAGGCTGGCCACCACGCCCGCGATCAGGATGAGGTTGCTGTTGTTCTGGGCTTTCTCGGGAGTGCGCGCGGTAGTGGGGTTCACCACCGGCGGGAGATGGTGCTGCGGCACGGCAGCCTTTGCACCGTGCTTCTTGATCCGCTGGGCAGGGGTTTTGGCCATGGCTCCATTATTCCGCCCCATAGACTGAAGCCATGACCATTGGCCGACACAGCGCAGCTGTACTTGACCCTGCACTGGACGACTACGATCTGGCGGCGGCGCTGGTCCGCGAAGCCGGGCAACTGGCGCTCCTTATGCGGATGGCAGGACTGCAGTCCCAGCAGAAGACGTCCGTTTCCGACGTTGTGACGGCGGCGGACCACGCTGCGGAGGAGTACGTCCTCTCGCAGCTGCAGCGGTGCCGGCCCCAGGATGGCATCCTGGGGGAGGAAGGCGCCTCCGTGCAGGGGACCAGCGGCCGCACCTGGGTCATCGACCCCGTGGACGGCACCTACAACTTCCTGCACGGCTCCACGTACTGGTGCTCGGCCATTGCGCTCAAGGACGAGCATGATGTCCAGCTGGGGGCCATCTTCCAGCCTGAGGAGGACAAGTTGTGGCTGGGCGGCAGCAGCCGGAAGGCCACGCTGAACGGCGATACCATCACCGTGTACGGCGACAACCACGGGGAGCGCAACGCCACCCCCGCCGCCCAACTGGGCGCAGCCACCTACATCCACCCCACCTGGCTGATGGACCCGCTCTGTGCCATGCCCTGGCACGCAGCGGCGACCTCCGCGGCGGCGCTGCGCATGCTCGGATCCGGCTCCTGCGACCTGGGCAGGGTGGCCGACGGGCAACTCGGCTGCTGGTTCCAGCACAGCTGCCCCGAATGGGATTGGCTGCCCGGCAAGGCAATTGTCCGCGCCGCCGGCGGCGCCGTTGACACCGTGCAGGTCAACGGCCTGGAGTGGTTCATGGCCGGGGGCACGACGGCGGTGCGCGAGTTGCGTGCCGCGCTTGAATCCGGCTCGGTGGCCTAGGCCGTTCCAGGCTCTCCGGGGAGCGTCATCCACAGGCCGGGAGGTGGGTGTCGGTCCCAACGCCTAGACTTGTAGGCACCATGGATATGTTGTTTGACCCGTACTCTGACGGACCGTTCAAGGCCGCCCCCGCATCTGCCACCCATGCAAGGACCCGTTCCGACGCCGTGGCTACCGCGGCCGGGCCGGGCGGTTCGGCGTCCGGCGGCCACGCCGCAGGCGAGCACCCTGGGCAGCACCAGTCCGGGCAGCACCACGGCAGGCGCCTGGATCCCGCGAAGTTGACGGAGGGCCTGAATCCCCAGCAGGAGGAAGCGGTCAAGCACGCCGGATCGGCATTGCTGATCGTCGCCGGTGCAGGCTCGGGCAAGACCCGTGTGCTCAGTAACCGGATTGCCTACCTCATCGCCACCGGGCGCGCCCACCACGGCGAGATCCTGGCGATCACCTTCACCAACAAGGCCGCCGCGGAAATGCGGGAACGTATCGAAGCCCTGGTGGGCGGCCGCGCCAAAATCATGTGGATCTCCACGTTCCACTCCTCCTGCGTCCGGATCCTCCGCCAGGAGGCGGCCAACGTTGGTTTGAAATCCAACTTCTCCATCTACGACTCCGCGGATTCGCTGCGCCTGGTCACGCAGGTGTCCAAGGCCCTGGACCTGGACCCCAAGAAGTTCGCACCCAAGGCCATCCAGCACAAGATCTCCGCGCTGAAGAACGAGCTCATCGACGCTGATTCCTACGCCTCGGACGCCAATTACAACGATCCCTTCGAGCAGGCCGTCGCCGAGGTTTACAAGGGGTATACCCAACGGCTTCGCCAGGCCAACGCCATGGACTTTGACGACCTCATTGCCGAGACCGTGTTCATGTTCCGCGCGTTCCCGGCGCTCGCGGAATCCTACCGGCGCCGGTTCCGCCACGTCCTGGTGGACGAATACCAGGACACCAACCACGCCCAGTACGCGCTGGTCCGCGAAATCGTGGGCGAGGGCCCCGGGGCCTCGGAACTTACAGTAGTGGGCGACTCGGACCAGTCCATCTACGCCTTCCGCGGGGCAGACATCCGCAACATCGTGGAGTTCGAAAAGGATTACCCCGAGGCCCGCACCATCAAACTGGAGCAGAACTACCGCTCCACGCAGAACATCCTCAGCGCCGCCAACTCGGTGATTTCCCGCAACCCCAACCGCCCCGAAAAGCGGCTGTGGACGGCCGAGGGCGAAGGCCACAAGATCATCGGCTACGTGGGCGAAAACGAACACGACGAAGCCCAGTTCATCGCCAAGGAAATCGACCGGCTCCAGGACGAGGACAACCTCCGCCCCGGCGACGTCGCCATTTTCTACCGCACCAACGCGCAGTCCCGCTCCATCGAAGATGTCCTGGTCCGCGTCGGGTTGCCGTACAAGGTAGTGGGTGGCACCCGCTTCTACGAGCGCAAGGAAATCAAGGACGCCCTCGCCTACCTGCGCGTCCTGGTCAACCCGGACGACGACGTCAACCTCCGTCGGGTGCTCAACGAACCTAAGCGGGGCATCGGGGACCGTGCGGAAGGGGCAGTGGCGGCGCTTGCCAGCCGCGAGCGGATTTCCTTCATGGCCGCTGCCCGGCGCGCCGAACAGGCTCCCGCCATGGCCACCCGCTCCGTCAACGCCGTCCTGGGCTTCGTGAAACTCCTGGACGATCTCGCCGAGGTGGCTGCCGGCTCCGGCGCTGCCGCCGCACTCGAAGCAGTCCTGGAACAGACCGGCTACCTCGCCGGCTTGCGGTCCAGCACCGATCCCCAGGACGAGTCCAGGGTGGAGAACCTTGCCGAACTCGTTGCCGTGGTCCGCGAGTACGAGCAGGAAAACCCTGAAGGATCGTTGGGAGCGTTCCTGGAGCAGGTGTCGCTGGTGGCTGACGCCGACCAGATTCCCGATGCCCCAGGCGCCGACATTGACGCCGCCGTCGCTGAAGCCAAACGGCTGGGCGTGGTGACCCTCATGACTTTGCACACCGCCAAGGGGCTTGAATTCCCTGTCGTGTTCCTGACCGGCATGGAGCACGGACTGTTTCCGCACCAGCGGTCTGCCACCGATCCGAAGGAACTGGCCGAGGAACGCCGGCTGGCCTATGTGGGCCTGACCCGCGCCCGCAAACGCCTCTACGTCACACGCTCCGAAGTCCGCAACATGTGGGGCCAGAGCCAGTACAACCCGGCCAGCCAGTTCCTCGAGGAAATCCCTGCGGAACTGCTGGAGTGGAAGCGCGAGGGAACCAGCCGGCAGGCCGCCTGGGGCGGGGGATCGATCAGTTCCGGCCGCTACAGCGGCTCCTTCTGGGGTGCGGGTACCTCCCGCGGAGCCGCCGCCGATCCTTCGGCGGGATTCAATGCTGACGTTCCGGCGGCAATCGCACGGAACAGGGTCCAGCCACAGAAGGAAATTATCGCCGTCAGCGTGGGGGACAAGGTCAACCACACCAGCTTCGGCAACGGGACGGTCCTGGCGCTGGAGGGTGCCGGTGACAAGACCGTGGCGAAGGTGAAGTTCGACGTTGGCGAGAAACGCCTGCTGCTGCGTTATGCTCCGCTGACCAAGGTGGAGGTCCAGTAGCCCGGGGGATATTCGCCTGCATTGGCCGCCGGAAGAGCAGCGCGGCCCTTGCCGCCGCCTGGCCGCAGGGCTACAGTTCAGGAACTTTCTGACGCCGAGCCCAAAGCATCGGAGCGGACCATGCGGATTCTCTTCGCCAGCCAGGCCATTGACGGGCACTTCAACCCGATGACCGGCGTCGCTGTCCGGCTGCGGGAGCGCGGCCATGACGTGCGGTGGTACACCGGCCCCGTCTTCGCCCCGAAGCTGGCAGTGCTCGGCATCCCGCTCCTGCCATTCGAGCGCGCCATCGAACACCGGGCTGACAACCTGCTGGAGCTCTATCCCGAACGGGCACGGCTTAAGGGTCCCCGCGCCATAGGTTTCGACGGCGAAAAGATCTTCGCCAGCAACGTCACCAACTTCTTCGAGGACATCCGCAGTCTGGCGGTTGACTTCCCCTTCGACGTCGCGGTGGTGGACAGCACCATGTTCATCCACCGGCTGACCTCGCGGCTGCTCAACAAGCCCCTGGTCAACTTCGTGGTGCTGCCCAACATGGAGAGCGACCCGCTGGTGCCGCCGCTGTTCTTCGGGTTCACGCCGCCCCGGAACCCGGCGGAGAAGATCCTGCAGGCCGCGGCCGGGGTCCTGTCCGACCATGTCATCCTTCGGCCCGCCGGACAAAGCTACCGCCGCCAGCACGCCGCCTACGGACTGGCGGTACCCAAACGGGGACACCTGGTCGACGAGCCCTACCGCTGCTCAGACGCAGTCATCCAGACAGGCCCGGAAGCCCTCGATTTCCCCCGCAGGCAAACCAACCCCAAAGTCCACTACGTTGGGGCGCTCCTGCCGCACCGGCCCCAGCCCAGCCAACCCGGCCAGTCCAGGGAATCCGGCGCCAATACCGCGGAAAGCGAATGGCCGCGCTACCCAGCCACCTTCCTGGTGACGCAGGGAACGGTAGACAACACAGACCACGGCAAGCTCATCATCCCCGCACTGGAAGCCGTTAAGGACATGGATGCCCTGGTGGTGGTTGCCACCGGCGGCCGCGGCACGGAGGAACTCCGCGCCCGCTACCCCCAGGCGAACGTTGTGGTCCGCGACTATGTGGACTTCGCCAAGGTCCTGGAATTCACCGACGTGTTTATCAGCAACGGCGGCTTTGGGGGCGTCCAGCTCAGCCTCTCCAAAGGGGTGCCCCTGGTGGTCTCCGGAATCAACGAAGGCAAAAGCGATGTCAACGCCCGCGTTGAGTACGCAGGAGTGGGGATCAACCTGAAATCAGAGCACCCCAGTCCGGCGGCCATCACCCGGGCCGTGACCGCCGTCCTCAGCGAACCCCGCTGGAAGGCCCGCGCCCGGCACATGCGGGACCAGTTTGTTGGCGCCGACCCCGCAGCGGCAGCGGCCGACGTCGTGGAAGGTGTGCTCCCGCCGTCGTCCGCCTGAATCCGCCATGGAGCATAATGGAGCCCATGCGACGGACTGCTTTGGGGATGCTCGCCGCCCTGCCTCTTGTGACCCTCCTGTTCACCGCCACTGCGTGCACCGTCACCACTGAGGACCCTAACTACGTCCCGCCGGCGCCGTTGGCACCCATGGCACAGCTGGAACAGGCCCCGCTGGCCAACCCCGAGGACTTTGCCGGCGGCGGGGAGGACATCCTGTCCTTTGCCACTGAAGACCGGAGCATCGTCTGCTCGCTCACCTCGGCGAGGGGGGAGCACGTCAATCTTCCCTACGAAGAGAACAGCTTCAGCGACGCCGCCAACAACAAACTCGCAACCGTCCCCGTGGCCCACTGTGAGCTGGCCACCTACGCCGAGCCGGCCCGCGAGGACGTCAAGGATGACTGCGCTGGAACCAACCTCGGCTACCTCGGCGGCGTGGCGCTGCTGACCCCAGACGCTGCCCGGTACGGGGAATGCCGTTCCGGCGTCACACAGGCGGAAGCCACCTACGGGCCGGACGGCAGCAAGGCCGGCCCACTGCTTCAGGTACGCGCTTTGGCGGATGGGCAGAACCTGGAGCGCAACGGCCTGCGCTGCTCGGCCTATAACGGCGGTGTGGCATGCGGAAACGTGTCGGCCGGTGTTGGATTCTTCGTCTCTCCGCAGAAGTATGAACTGATTTCCGCCCCCGCGTCCGGCCCTGCTACAGCGCCCGCGGAGGCCCCAAAATCCCCGTGATTCCGCGGTTTTTCTACGCTCCATAGAATAGTGTCGTTACTCACATAAGCGGTACTCTGGGACGGCTCCGTCCTTCCAAAGGACTAGAGTTCCCCATGGAGCAACAACGCCGCGTGGCTCGTTTCCAACAGGCCGCCGGTGCGTGCATACCGCAGCAAGGTCACCGTCTATCGATGGTGTCTGGCTGTATAGAAACTACTTCGACGTAGAAGGACACTAAACCGTGGACCTGTTTGAATACCAGGCGCGCGATATGTTCGAGGCGCACGGTGTACCCGTGCTGGCCGGCATCGTGGCGTACACCCCTGAAGAAGCAAAGGCAGCTGCCGAAAAGATTGGCGGCGTAACCGTCGTCAAGGCACAGGTCAAGGTTGGCGGCCGCGGCAAGGCCGGCGGCGTCAAGGTTGCAAAGTCCGCAGACGAGGCTCTTGAGCACTCCACCAACATCCTGGGCATGGACATCAAGGGCCACACCGTCAACAAGGTGATGATCGCCCAGGGTGCGGACATCGCCGAGGAATACTACTTCTCCGTCCTGCTGGACCGGGCCAACCGCAACTACCTGGCCATGTGCTCGGTTGAAGGCGGCATGGAAATCGAACAGCTCGCCGTCGAACGCCCCGAGGCCCTGGCGAAGATCGCCATCGACCCCGCCGTCGGCATCGACCAGGCCAAGGCCGACGAAATCGTCGCAGCCGCCGGCTTCGCTGAGGAACTGCGCGGCAAGGTCGCCGACGTCATCCTCAAGCTCTGGGACGTCTTCAAGAAGGAAGACGCCACCCTGGTGGAGGTCAACCCCCTCGTCAAGACCGGCGCCGGTGACATCGTCGCCCTGGACGGCAAGGTTTCCCTGGACGAGAACGCCGAGTTCCGCCACGCCAAGCACGCCCAGCTTGAAGACAAGGATGCAGCGGATCCCCTCGAGGCCAAGGCCAAGGCGCAGGACCTCAACTACGTCAAGCTCGACGGCGAAGTGGGCATCATCGGTAACGGTGCAGGCCTGGTCATGTCCACCCTGGACGTCGTTGCCTACGCCGGTGAAAACCACGGCAACGTCAAGCCCGCCAACTTCCTGGACATCGGCGGCGGCGCCTCGGCAGAGGTCATGGCCGCTGGCCTGGATGTCATCCTGGGCGACGAGCAGGTCAAGTCCGTGTTCGTCAACGTCTTCGGCGGCATCACTGCCTGCGACGCCGTCGCCAAGGGCATCGTCGGTGCACTGGCCGAACTGGGCAGCTCCGCCAACAAGCCGCTGGTAGTCCGCCTCGACGGGAACAACGTCGAGGAAGGCCGCCGCATCCTCAACGAGGCCAACCACCCGCTGGTTACCCTGGCCGCCACCATGGACGAGGGCGCCGACAAGGCCGCCGAGCTCGCCAACGCAGCTAAGTAAAGGGACGCACCATGTCTATCTACCTCAACAAGGACTCCAAGGTCATCGTCCAGGGCATCACCGGCGGCGAAGGCACCAAGCACACCGCCCTGATGCTCAAGGCCGGCACCAACATCGTCGGTGGCGTCAACGCCCGCAAGGCAGGCACCACTGTGCTGCACGGCGACAAGGAAATCACCGTCTTCGGCACCGTCAAGGAAGCCATCGCGGAGACCGGCGCTGACGTCTCGATCGTCTTCGTGCCGCCGGCATTCACCAAGGCTGCCGTCGTTGAAGCCATCGAAGCAGGCATCGGCCTGGTCGTCGTCATCACCGAAGGCGTGCCGGTCCAGGACTCCGCCGAATTCTGGGCCCTGGCCCAGGCCACGGTGGACGCCGACGGCAACCAGGTCACGCGCATCATCGGACCGAACTGCCCCGGCATCATCACCCCCGGCGAAGCACTGGTGGGCATCACCCCCGCCAACATCACCGGCAAGGGCCCCATCGGCCTCGTCTCCAAGTCGGGCACCCTGACCTACCAGATGATGTACGAACTGCGCGACCTGGGCTTCTCCACCGCCATCGGCATCGGCGGCGACCCCATCATCGGCACCACCCACATCGACGCCCTGGCTGCGTTCGAGGCCGACCCCGAGACCAAGGCCATCGTCATGATCGGTGAGATCGGCGGTGACGCTGAAGAGCGCGCAGCCGACTTCATCAAGGCCAACGTCACCAAGCCGGTTGTCGGCTACGTGGCAGGCTTCACCGCTCCCGAGGGCAAGACCATGGGCCACGCAGGCGCCATCGTCTCCGGCTCCGCGGGCACGGCACAGGCCAAGAAGGAAGCCCTCGAAGCCGCTGGCGTAAAGGTCGGCAAGACGCCGTCTGAGACCGCCAAGCTGCTGCGCGAGGTCTTCGCAGCCCTCTAGGCTGCACCAGTACGCAAAGCGGCGCCGCCTGCTGTCCTCCGGGACGGCAGGCGGCGCCGCTTTTTGCGGTTAAGGCCTTTCTGCTGCGTACGACGACGGGAACGAGCCCCTGGCGCGGATAGTCGCCAACCGTCGTCGTACTTTTCTCCGCCCGGACGGGGCGCTAGACCTTGGCCCCGCTGAGCAGCTCGTCCAGCCGCTCGTAGCCTTCGGTCATGCCGCCTTCCATGCCGGACTGCGCCATGCCGTCCCGTGCTTCCAGGCTGGGGTAGACGGAGTGGCCACGGAGCCTGCACCGGCCGCCGCCGAGGTCCTCGAAGGTCATGTACTCCAGGCTCACCACGTCCGGGTAGCCGCCAAATTCAAACGTCTGCAGGGCGAATTCATTCTCGCGGACCGTGTGGAAGATGCCGCGGAACTCGTAGGGGACCCCCTCGGGGCCGGTGTGGATGTAGCGGTATGTCCCGCCGCTGCGGAAATCGTAGTGGTCCATTTCCATCTTCATGCCGCGAGGGCCCAGCCACTGGGTGATCAGGTCCGGTTCCTTGTGGGCTCGGAAGACGTCCGCCACAGGAAAGTCGAACTCGCGCTCATAGTCGATGAAAGGCAGGCCTTCGGGGATCGAAAGCTTCAGGGAGTTGCTCATCATTGTTCCTTTGCCTTGGCGCCGCGTTGCCCGGCGCTGGATTGAAGAACGGCATCGAGGTTGCGGAATTGCCCTTCGCGGACCAGCCGGTACTGGTCGATCCACGCTGTGAGCGCCTCAAGCCGTGCAGGGTTCAGGTGGACGGGCCTGCGCTGGGCGTCCCTGGTGCGGGTGACCAACTGCGCCTGCTCGAGTACCTGGATGTGCTTTGAGACCGCCTGCTTGGAGATCTCGAATGGTTCCGCCAGTTCATTTACCGTTGCGGGGCCACGGCTCAGCCTGGCGATGATGCTCCGCCGCACGGGGTCGGCCAGGGCCAGGAAGGCCGAGTCCAGGGCCGTGCTGTCGGAAATCATGTGCTACCCCTAGTCAACTATCTTATTTATCAACCTTTCGGTTGATTAAGAATAGATCCACCAACGGGGCGATTCAAGGGGGTGGGCCTTGTCTTCTAATTTCTTACTTTGTTAGTATGTCAGTACAAACCTAACGGAGGAGAATTCTTATGCCACTGGTCCGCATCGACGTCAACGAAGGCCGCGCCCCTGATGAGCTGCGGCGCCTGAGCCGGGCAATCCACGACGCCATCCTGGCTGAATATGGCATCCCTGAACGCGACTACTTCCACATCCTCACCGAACACCCCCAGGGCCAGATCCTTGCCCAGGATGCCGGCCTGGGGTTTGAGCGCAGCGGGGGAGTGGTGATGATCCAGATCTTCACGCAGGGAGGCCGCTCCCAGGAGGCCAAGCAGAAACTCTTTGCGGCCGTGGCGGGCAAGCTCTCGGAGGAGGGTGTTGCCGGCGAAGATGTCTTCATTGGCTACGTGGAGAATACGGCCGGCGACTGGTCATTCGGCTTTGGCCGGGCGCAGTACGTGACGGGCGAATTGGCTGTACCCAAGAGGTGATGCCCGCCAAGTTTTAGCGCGCTCTAAATTTGTTGTAAGTATGTCAGTACAAACCTTTGACAGGACATTCGATCTAGGGCAAAGTAGTGCCTGTGGCCCACGCCACGGCCTGCCAGTCCCGGAGCGCCAGCCCTATGAAGGACTACCGTTCCACACCAGAAAGGTCCACGATTCACCGTGACCCATGAGCTTCTTACGATCGGGCGCATCAGCGTTGATATCTACCCGAACGACATCGGGGTAGGCCTGGAGGACGTCAATTCCTTCGGCAAGTACCTTGGCGGTTCACCGTCCAACGTCGCCGTTGCAGCCGCCCGGCATGGCCGCCGGACCGGCGTCATCACGCGCACCGGGGATGACGCGTTCGGCACCTATCTGCACCGCGAGCTGCACAAGTTCAATGTCGATGACACTTTCGTGACCCCGGTCCAGGATTGGCCGACAGCCGTTACCTTCTGCGCCATCAAGCCCGCCACGGACGAGTTCCCGCTCTACTTCTACGGGCGTTTTCCCACGGCACCGGACCTGCAAATCAAAGCCGAAGAGCTGGATCTGGAGGCCATCCGCGAGGCGGGGATCTTCTGGTCCACGGTGACCGGCCTGTGCCAGGAGCCCAGCCGTTCCGCGCATATCGCCGCGCACGAAGCACGCCCCCGGACGGGGCTTGCCGAGGGCCAGTTCACCATTCTGGACCTGGACTACCGGCCGATGTTCTGGGCTTCCGAGGAGGATGCCCGGGCGGAGGTTGCGAAGATCCTGCCGCATGTCACGGTCGCGATCGGCAACGACAAGGAATGCGCCGTCGCCGTCGGCGAGGGAACTCCGGATGAGCAAGCGGACCGCCTGCTGGCCGCGGGCGTGGAGATCGCCGTCGTCAAGCTCGGCGCGGAGGGCGTGATGGCCAAGACCCGCACCGAGCGCGTGGTCTCCGCGCCCGTCCCGGTGGAAACCTTGAACGGACTCGGTGCCGGGGATTCGTTCGGCGGAGCCTTCTGCCACGGCCTGCTCTCCGGCTGGCCGCTGGAACAGGTCCTGGACTACGCCAACGCAGCCGGCGCGATCGTCGCCTCCCGTCTGTCCTGCGCTGATGCCATGCCGACGCCGGATGAAGTCACCTCGCTGCTGGCCGAACGCGGCCGCAAGGTGCCAGGCACTTCCGTTCCCGAAGGAGCAGCACTGTGACTCTCACCCCGATTGCCTCGAGTAACGCCGTGGACGACGATCCGCGCCGGTACGAGCACCTGAGCACCATCCGGCTCGAAGACCCCGAAGCGGTGGCCCGTGCAGCCAAGGCCCGCCGGCGCCACCCGGGCCTGAAAGCAGGGCGGCAAAACTTCATCGTCGCCGCTGACCACCCGGCCCGCGGCGCCCTGGCTGTCGGCAACGACCCGGTGGCCATGGCAGACCGCCGGCAGCTGCTGGACCGGCTCCAGATCGCCCTGGCCAACCCGGCTGTGGACGGCATCCTGGCCTCGCCGGACATCATGGATGACCTGCTGCTGCTGGGCGCCCTGGAGGGCAAGCTGGTCTTCGGCTCTATGAACCGCGGCGGCCTGGCCGGCCTGGTCAACGAGTTCGATGACCGGTTCACCGGCCACACAGCCGCCGCCCTCGAAGCGCTCGGTGCTGACGGCGGCAAGATGCTGACCCGCATCTGCCTGGGAGACCCGGACACCGTGGCCACCCTGGAAGCCACTGCCAAAGCCATTGATTCACTGGCGGAGCGGAAGCTGATCGCCATGGTGGAGCCGTTCCTGTCCGTCCGTGAAAACGGCCGGGTACGCAACGACCTGTCCACCAACGCGGTCATCAAGTCCATCGGCATCGCAGAAGGCCTCGGCTCCACCAGCGCCTACACCTGGATGAAACTGCCGGTCGTAGCGGAGATGGAACGCGTGATGGCCGCCACCACCATGCCCACCGTCCTCCTGGGCGGGGACCCGGACGGATCCCAGGACGAAGTCTTCGCCACCTGGGGAGCTGCCCTGTCCCTGCCGGGCGTACAAGGCCTCACCGTAGGCCGGACGCTGCTCTACCCCGCGGACGGGGACGTCGCCGGCGCTGTCGCCGCGGCGGCCTCGCTGCTGCACCACACCACAGAAGCATCGGAGTAACAGCCATGGGCACAACAGGCACGCGCAGGATGACGGTGGCGCAGGCCGTCGTCGAATACCTTTCCCAGCAGTACACCGTGGACACGGTTAACGGCGTGGATTACCGGGAGCGGCTGATCCCGGGCACGTTCGGGATCTTCGGGCACGGCAACGTGGCCGGTGTGGGCCAGGCGCTGAAGCAGTACCAGCAGCTGGACCCGGCGATCATGCCGTATTACCAGGGCCGGAACGAGCAGGCCCAGGTCCACCAGGCCGTCGGCTACGCCCGGCACACCCGCCGCCGCCAAACCTTCGCGATCAGCACCTCCATCGGCCCTGGCTCGTCGAACCTGCTGACCGGCGCCGCTTTGGCCACCACGAACCGCCTCCCGGTCCTGCTGCTCCCGAGTGACACGTTCGCCACCCGTGCCGCTGACCCCGTGCTGCAGCAGCTGGAGCAGCCGTACGCTTACGACATCACCGTCAATGACGCGTTCCGGCCGCTGTCCAAGTTCTTCGACCGGGTCACCCGGCCCGAGCAGCTGTTCTCCGCGGTCCACCACGGCCTGCGCGTCCTGACCGACCCGGCCGAGACCGGTGCGGTGACCATTTCGCTGCCGCAGGACGTCCAGGCCGAGGCCTTTGACGTGCCGGTGGAGTTCCTGGCCGAGCGGGAGTGGCGGATCCGCCGTCCCGACGCCGACGACGAGGACATCGCCCGCGCCGTGCAGGCGATCAAAGCCGCGAAGCGTCCGCTGATCATTGCCGGTGGCGGTGTCCTGTACGCCTACGCCAACGACGAACTGGCAAAGTTCGCCGAGCTGACCGGTATCCCGGTGGGCAACACCCAGGCCGGCGTCGGCGTCCTGCCGTGGGACCACAAGCAGTCCTTGGGCGCGATCGGTTCCACGGGTACGACGGCGGCGAATGCCATCGCTGCCGAAGCTGACCTGATCATCGGTATCGGCACCCGCTACGAGGATTTCACCACGGCGTCCCGCACCGCGTTCCAGAACCCGGACGTGAAGTTCGTGAACATCAACGTCGCCCCGATCGACGCGTACAAGCACGGCACTACGTTGCCGATCGTCGCCGACGCCCGCAAGGCCCTGGTCAAGCTCAACGCAGCACTCGGCGGCTACCGCATCGGCGCCGACCTCGAACAGCAGGTCACCGCCGAGAAGAAGCGCTGGGACGCCACCGTGGACGAAGCCTTCGCCCAGGACTATGCGCCGCTGGTGAGCCAGAATGCCATCATCGGCGCCACCAACAAGGCCATGGACGCCCGCGACGTCGTCATCTGCGCTGCAGGCTCGCTGCCCGGTGACCTGCACAAGATGTGGCGGGTCCGTGACCCCTTCGGTTACCACGTCGAATACGCCTACTCCTGCATGGGCTATGAGATCCCCGGCGGCCTCGGCGTCAAGCGGGCAGCGATCGCCGAAGCATCGGGCACGACGGCGGCCGGCGGCACTGGCGGGACCGGCGCCGCTGAGGTGCGGGACGTCGTCGTGATGGTGGGGGACGGCTCCTACCTGATGATGCACACCGAACTGGTCACCGCCGTCGCAGAACGCATCAAACTGATCGTGGTCCTGATCCAGAACCACGGATACGCCTCCATCGGCTCACTCTCCGAGTCCCTCGGCTCGCAGCGGTTCGGCACCCAATACAGGGCCCTGAACGAAGAGCAGCACAGCTTCGACGCCGGCGAAACCCTGCCCGTGGACCTGGCCCTTAACGCCGAATCCCTCGGCGTGAAAGTGGTCCGGATCGAACCCGGCGAGAAAGTCATCGCCGAACTCGAACAGGCCATCCGCGACGCCAAGGCCGCCCCGGAAGGAACCGGACCCATCCTGATCCACGTCGAGTCCGACCCCCTGCTGGACGCGCCGTCCTCCGACTCCTGGTGGGACGTGCCCGTCTCCCAGGTCTCCGAGCTGGACTCCACCAAGGCAGCCTTCCAGACCTATACCGACCACAAGTCACGCCAGCGCAAACTGCTCGGCTGACCCCGTACCTCAGCCCCCTTCGAAACCACTCAAGGAAGAGTCCCATGACTGCCACCACCACCGAAACCACCGTGATCAACCACTTCATCAACGGCGCCGAGACCGCCGGCGAGGGGGACCGGACCACCCCGGTCTACAACCCGGCCACGGGCCAGGTGTCCGGCGAGCTTCGCCTGGCCAACCGTGCCGATCTCGACGCCACCGTCGCGGCCGCCCGCGCCGCAGCGGATTCCTGGGGTGATATTTCCCTGGCCAAGCGCACCGCCGTGCTGTTCAGGTTCCGTGAACTCGTCGCCGCCCACGTGGACGAACTCGCCCAGCTGGTTACCGCAGAGCACGGCAAGGTCCTCTCCGACGCCAAGGGCGAAATCGGCCGCGGCCTCGAAGTCATCGAGTACGCCTGCGGAATCCCCACCCTGCTCAAGGGCGACTACTCGGACCAGGTCTCCACCGGGATCGACGTCTTCTCCTTCCGCGAACCCCTCGGCGTGGTCGCCGGCATCACGCCGTTCAACTTCCCGGTGATGGTGCCGCTCTGGATGGCGCCGATGGCCATTGCCACCGGCAACGCCTTCATCCTCAAGCCCTCCGAACGCGACCCCTCCGCGTCCCTGCTGCTCGCCAAGCTCTGGAAGGAAGCCGGCCTGCCGGACGGCGTGTTCCAGGTCCTGCACGGCGACAAGGAAACAGTGGACGGACTGCTGACCCACCCGGACGTGGACGGCATCAGCTTTGTTGGGTCTACCCCGATCGCCCAGTACGTCCACGAGACCGCCACCAAGCACGGCAAGCGCGTCCAGGCCCTGGGCGGGGCGAAGAACCACGCCATCATCCTGCCTGACGCCGACCTCGACAACGCCGCCGACCACCTCGCCGCCGCAGCCTTCGGTTCCGCCGGGGAACGCTGCATGGCCATCTCCGTTGCTGTCGCCGTGGGGGATGCCGCCGACGCCCTGGTCGCCAAGGTCCAGGATCGCGCCGAAGCCGTGAAGGTCAACAACGGCACCGAACCCGACGCCGAAATGGGCCCGGTGATCACCCCCGCCTCGAAGGAACGCATCCTGAAGATCGTCTCCGAAGCCGAAACTGCCGGCGCCGCCATGGTGGTGGACGGCCGCGACCTTGTGGTCCCCGGCCACGAAGACGGCTTCTGGGTGGGCCCCACCGTCCTGGACCACGTCAAGACCGAAATGACCGCCTACCGGGAGGAAATCTTCGGACCTGTCCTTGTGGTGGTCCGCGTGGACACCCTCGAAGACGGCATCAAGCTCATCAACGCCAACCCCTACGGCAACGGCACCGCCATCTTCACCTCCTCCGGCGCCGCCGCCCGCAAGTTCCAGCGCTCCGTCACGGTCGGCATGATCGGCATCAACGTTCCCCTGCCCGTCCCCGTGGCCTACCACTCCTTCGGCGGCTGGAAAGCCTCCCTCTTCGGCGACAAGCACATCTACGGCCCCGAAGGCGTATCCTTCTACACCCGCGGCAAAGTCATCACCTCCCGCTGGCCCGAAACCCACCACGCCTCCGGCGCCTCCTACAACTTCCCCTCCAACTGACACCACCAGGTTTCGGCAAGCTCAACCATCGTTGGTTGAGCCCGTCGAAACCGCTCGAAGGAACAGACAATGACTGAGAACAAGCTGATCATCGGCACCGCTCCTGATTCCTGGGGCGTCTGGTTCGCGGATGACCCCCAACAGACCCCGTGGGAGCGCTTCCTCGACGAGGTAGCCGAATCCGGCTACAAGTGGATCGAGCTGGGCCCCTACGGCTACCTGCCCAACGATCCCGCCCGGCTGGCGGAGGAGCTGAAGCAGCGCGACCTCAAGGTCACCGCCGGCACCGTGTTCACCGCCTTCCACCGCGGCCTGGACCAGTGGGAGACCGCCTGGGAGCCGGCCCGCAAGGTAGCCGAACTGACCGCAGCAATGGGCGGCGAGCACATCGTGGTCATCCCGGCCATGTGGCGCGATGACGTCACCGGCGAGGCAGTGGAAAGCGGCACGCTGAGCGAGAAGGCCTGGAGTGACCTGTTCGACGGCCACAACCGGCTGGGCAAGACCCTGCTGGAGGACTTTGGCCTCAAGCAGCAGTTCCACTCGCACGCAGACTCGCACGTGGGCGCGCAGGCGGACATCGAAACCCTCCTCGGTGCCACCGACCCGCAGTACCTGAACCTCTGCCTGGACACCGGGCATGCCGAATACTGCGGTGCTTCCAGCCTGGAGCTGATCAAGAACTACCCGGACCGGATCGGCTACCTGCACCTGAAGCAGATCAACCCGGACATCCTCAAGAAGGTCAACGAGGAAAACATGACCTGGGCCGCGGCAAACCTGGCCGGCGTCATGACCGAACCGCCCAACGGGCTGCCGGACCTCCGCGCCGTGATCGAAGCCGTAGAGGCCCTTAACCGGCCCATCTTCGGCATCGTGGAGCAGGACATGTACCCGGTGGCCTTCGATGTGCCCATGCCCATCGCCAAGCGCACCCGCAACTACCTGCTGTCCTGCGGTTCCCGCACCGCCGTCAGCTAATTCCTTCCCGCCAAGAACCAAAAGGACAGAACAATGACTGAAACCCTCCGCGTCGCCGTCATCGGTGCCGGACGCATGGGCGCCGACCACATCCAGCGCCTCCACCAGCGGATCCACGGCGCCGAGGTGGCCGCCGTCGTCGACGTCGACCTTGCCCGCGCCCAGGCCGCTATCGAAGGCATCCCCGGTGCCGTGGCCCTCGCCGATGCCGAGGAAGCGCTCAACAACGGCGACGTCAACGCCGTCCTGATCGCTACCCCCGGCTTCCTGCACGAGGACATCCTGCTCAAGGCCATCGCCAAGGACATCCCCATCCTCTGCGAAAAGCCGCTGACCCCGGACGCAGAGTCCTCGCTGAAGATCGTCGAAGCTGAGGTGGCGCTCGGCCGCAAGCGCATCCAGGTGGGCTTCATGCGCCGCTTCGACGCCGAATACGCCGCCCTGGGCTCAATGATCCGCAACCAGGAACTCGGCGAACTGCTGATGCTGCACCACCAGCACCGCAACCCCACCACCCCGGCAGGTTTCACCAACGAGATGCTGATCAACGACTCCGTGGTCCACGAGTTTGACGCCATCCGGTTCTTCACCGGCGAGGAAATCACCTCCGTCCAGGTCCGCCTCGGCAAGGCCACGAAGAACGCACCGGCCGGCCAGCACGACCCCCAGCACGTCCTCATCGAAACCGAGTCCGGCGTCCTGGCCGACGTCGAGATCTACGTCAACGCCAAGTTCGGGTACGAGGTTGCCACGCAGGCCTCCTTCGAGGACGGCATCGTCAGCATCGGCGGCGACAAGGGCCCCTACACCCGCAGTGCCGGCCGCTGGGGAGGCAACGTCACGCCCGGCTTCGAGGAACGCTTTGGCGCGGCGTACGACGTCGAAATCCAGTCATGGGTTGACGCTGCCCTCAAGGGCGAGATCGGCGGCCCCACCGCCTGGGACGGCTACGCCACCGCAGCCTGCTGCGAAGCCGGCGTCGAAGCGCAGAAGAACGGCGAGAAGGTGGCCGTCAAGCTGGCAGCCAAGCCGGACCTCTACAGCTAGTTCCACCTTTCCGGCCTTCCTGATCCACAATGGAGTGTTTACGTGAAAATCGCACTTGACCCCACCCCGTACCACCACTCGCACAGCCTGCTGGAGTTCCCCAAGGTGGTGGCGGACCTTGGCTACAAGTACATGCAGATGACCCCGCACCCGGACTTCATCCCCTTCTACAACCATCCCAAAGCGGACGACGAACTGGTGGGACAGCTGAAGAAGGCCTGCACGGATGCGGGCATCGAAATTGCCTCCATCCTGCCGGTGCTGCGCTGGTCCGGCCCGGACGAGGATGCCCGCGAAGCCGCGGTCCGCTACTGGAAGCGGGCCATCCAGATCGCCGTGGACCTCGGCGTCAGCACCATGAACACCGAGTTCAGCGGCCGGCCGGAGAAGGCCGAAGAGTCCGAACGGGCGTTCTACCGGTCCATGGAGGAACTGGTGCCCATCATCGAGCGGGAAGGCATCGACCTGCTGATTGACCCGCACCCGGATGACTTCGTGGAGGAAGGCCTCGCCGCCATCCGCGTGATCCGGGGCGTGAACTCCAAGAATGTTGGCATGGTCTACGTGGCCTCGCACAGCTTCCACATGAAGGACTCCCCGCTGGAGATCATGCGGGCGGCGGGGGACCGGCTGCGCCTGGTCCACGTGGCTGACACCATGGACCACCACGCCTCGCACGGGCTGCGCTACATCACCAACCCGCCGGGCAACCCGGTCCGCGTCCACCAGCACCTGAAGGTGGGCGACGGTGACGTGAACTGGGACGAGTTCTTCGGCGGCCTGAAGGAGATCGGCTTCCTGGACCGCGAGGACACCGTGATGGTTTCCAGCGTTTTCGCCGAGGACGAGAACGCCGATGAGGTGTCACGGTACCAGCTGGACACCATGAAGCAGTACGTGCAAAAGGTCAGCGTATGAGTGTGCCTGCGCATACGGAAACCAAGCCCGGGAACCATAAGAAGGCGCTCCGGACTGTCACTATCATCTCCACCTTCGGCGGCCTGCTGTTCGGTTACGACACGGGTGTGATCAACGGCGCGCTGCCGTACATGCAGGAAGACCTGGGACTGACGCCGCTCACCGAGGGGCTGGTGACGTCGTCGCTGCTGTTCGGTGCAGCCTTCGGGGCCCTGTTCGGCGGCCGGCTGGCTGACCGCAACGGGCGCCGGAAGATGATCATGGTCCTGGCGGTCATCTTCCTCATCGGCACGCTTGCCTGTACCTTCTCGCCGAGCACCGAGGTGATGATCGCCGCCAGGTTCATTCTGGGCCTGGCCGTGGGCGGCGCCTCCGTCACGGTTCCGGTTTACCTGGCCGAAGTGTCCCCGAGCGACCGCCGCGGGCGGATCGTCACGCAGAACGAGCTGATGATCGTCACCGGCCAACTGCTGGCCTTCATCTTCAACGCCTACCTCGGCAACACCTTCGGCGAGTCCGGCGGCATCTGGCGCTGGATGCTGGTGATCGCTACCCTTCCCGCCATTGCGCTGTGGATCGGGATGAACTTCATGCCCGAGAGCCCGCGCTGGCTCGCTTCGATGGGCAGCTTCGGCGAAACCCTCAGCGTGCTCCAGCGCATCAGGTCCCAGGAGGAGGCACGGAGGGAGTTCGAGGAAGTCAAGGCCATGGCCGTGGAGGACTACAAGTCCAAGATGGGCACCTGGAAGGACCTCGGCATCCCGTGGCTCCGCCGGATCTTCTTTGTGGGCCTGGGACTGGCGGTTATCCAGCAGATCACGGGCGTGAACTCCATCATGTACTACGGGACGCAGATCCTGTCCGAGTCCGGCTTTGGCCGCGAAGCAGCCCTGACCGCCAACATCGCCAACGGCGTTATCTCGGTCCTGGCCACCTTCGTGGGCATCTGGCTGCTCGGCAAGGTGGGGCGCCGCAGGATGCTGATCACCGGGCAGGCAGGCACGACGACGGCGCTGCTGCTCATCGGGCTCTTCTCACTGATCCTGCCGGAAGGGTCCGTCCGGGGTTTCGTCATCCTGGCGCTCACCGTGACGTTCCTGGCCTTCCAACAGGGTGCCATCTCCCCGGTCACCTGGCTGATGTTGTCCGAAATCTTCCCGCTCAAGATCCGCGGCCTGGGCATGGGCGCGTCCGCGTTCCTGTTGTGGATTGTGAACTTCCTGGTGGGCTTCGGCTTCCCGCAGCTCCTGGCCGCCATTGGGCTGTCCAACACGTTCTTCGTCTTCGCCGTGCTGGGGGTCGGCGCCATCGCATTCGCCGCGAAGTACGTTCCGGAAACCAAGGACAAGAGCCTCGAGGACCTGGAGCACTACTTCAAGAACATTGCCGGGCAGAAGGCCGGGGCAGCCGCCGGCAAGGCGATTTAGCCAGCCCGCAATACGGTTCCTCCAGAAAAGGCGATGCCCCTCCGTTCATCTTCGGAGGGGCATCTTCTGTTGGTGGCGGAAGGTGGGGCCGTACTTACGCCGGAACGTGCAGCGTGGGCAGCGCGCCCACCAGGGTCGCAAGTTCCGGCAGCGCCTGGGCCTGTTCAAGCGCCCTTTCCAGCGTGGCGTCGTGGACCGGGCGGGCTTCGGCCAGCAGCGAGCTTCCGCTGGGGGTGAGCTCGGTGTAAATGCCCCTCCGGTCGTCATCGCAGAGGATCCGGGTCAGCAGGCCCCGGTCCTCAAGCCGGTTAACCAGGCGGGTGGTGGCGCTGGGACTCAGGGCTGTGGCCCGGGCCAGCTGCTGCATGCGCATATGCCAGCCGTCCTGCCGGTTCAGTGCGTCCAGGACGGTGTACTCCACCACGGACAGTTGGGACTCAGCCTGCAGGGACCGTTCCAGCTCACCCTCGATCAGGCCGTGCAGGGCTGCCAGGGTGCGCCAGCCCTGCGCGCGGACCTCGACGGCGTCGTCCTTGATGCCCATGGTTGCTCCTTCCGGGAAGCCGGCGACAGAGGATCGGCGGCGGTGCACACAAGTAGTTGCTTGCGCGGTATATTTGCATGTGCAACAATAAATACCGCGCCTGCAACTATTTTAGGCGCTATTCCCGCAGGGAACAACCAACCACAAAGCTCAAAGGAGCATTGACATGCCTGTTGGCCTGATTGCCCTCGCCCTTGGAGGGTTTGGCATTGGACTCACCGAATTCGTGATCGCGGGCCTCCTGCCCGACGTTGCCGCAGACTTCGGGGTGAGCGAAGCGTCCGCCGGATGGTTCATTTCGGGCTACGCGCTCGCCGTGGTGGTGGGCGCCCTGGGGTTGACGGCGGCTGTCACCCGGCTGGATCGCAAGCCCGTACTGGCCGGCCTGCTGGTGCTCTTTATCGCCGGGAATCTGCTGTCCGCAACGGCTGCGGATTACTGGCCCATGATGCTGGGCCGGGTCATCGCCGCACTCGCGCATGGTGCCTTCTTCGGCATCGGCGCTGTGGTGGCCGCCGGCATGGTGCCGCCCAGCAAGAAGGCAGGAGCCATTGCGCTGATGTTCACCGGGCTCACTGCCGCCAACGTCCTGGGTGTACCTTTTGGCACCTTGCTGGGCCAGGCCGCTGGTTGGCGGGCCACGTTCTGGGCCATCACCGTGATCGGCGTGGCGGCGCTCGCCGGCATCCTGGCCCTGGTGCCCCGGCAGGCCGGCGCAGCCGAAGCCGGCGGAAGCCTGCGTTCAGAGCTTGGCGCGTTCCGCTCCGGCCAGGTGTGGCTTTCCATTGTGGTGACGGTCCTGGGCTTCGGCGGCATGTTCGGCGCGTTCACCTACATCGCCTACACCCTCACCGAAGTGTCAGGCTTCGCTGCCTCAACGGTGCCGTGGCTCCTGATCGTGTTCGGCGTGGGGCTGTTCGCCGGTAACACCCTCGGCGGCAAGGCGGCGGACCGGAACGTGGACCGTACCCTGCTGGTGGTGCTCGCCGTCCTGGTTGTGGTCCTGGTGGCGTTCGCCCTGGTGGCAGCCAACCCGGTCCTGACGGTCATCTCCCTGGTGCTGATGGGCGGCTTCGGCTTCGCCACCGTTCCCGGGCTGCAGATGCGCGTGATGACATACGCTCCGGGCGCGCCCACCCTGGCCTCCGGCGCCAACATCGGCGCCTTCAACGTGGGGAACGCCCTCGGTGCCTGGCTGGGCGGCGTCACCATCACGGCAGGCTTCGGATACACGTCACCGATCTGGGCCGGAGCCGTCATCACCTTGGCGGGCGTGGCCGTCATGGCCTTCGCAGCGGCCGCCGCCAAGCGGAGCGCAACCCGCGTTGAGGCACCGGCCGAAGCCCCGGACGGTGCGGCGGCTGAGGCCGCAGGCGTGGTCCGCGTCTGAACCATCCACCAGGTACCGAGCAGTGCTCGGATGGGCCCTGGCTGGTTCGTTGACACGCACGATAGGAGACCTTTCACCGGTCGCACTACAGGCTTTCAACGGGCAGATAGATATACCCCTGTGATTCGATGGACCATGACCACAATCGAAGTTGTCGAGGTAGAAGACCTAGCTTTGAGTGATGTGCTCGCACTGTATGGCGCAGTGGAATGGCTGGCGTACACCAAGGATCCGGACGCCCTCCAGCGAGCCCTGCAAGGGTCCTCCACTCTTGTCGCTGCCCGTGATGGTCAGGTGCTTGTGGGGCTGGCGCGAGTGATCTCCGACGGGGCTTCTATCTGTTATCTCCAAGACATCCTGGTCCTGCCGTCACACCACCGACGAGGTATAGGGCGAGCTCTAGCCGAAAGAGCCCTCGAAGAGTACCCGCATGTGCGGCAGAAGGTTTTGATCACTGATGATGAGCCGAAACAGAAGGCATTCTATGAATCGCTCGGCTATGCCCAGACAGACGAATTTCGTGGAGGATCCGTCCGGGCCTTCGTGAAATTCGACTGAACCTCTAAATACGGTCAGGGATCCTTACCGGACATCCATAGGAACCGAACGGCCGTTGGGACCTAGCCCTAAAGTTCACCTTAAGAAAACCCCGATGCGAGGTCGTAAAACCTAGACTTGATCCATGGGGAAGTCGGCGTGGGTAGTACCGGCCCCGCTCGTGGCTTTGGCCTTACTGACTACTGTTAGCGCCTGCGGGCCAGCCAGCTGCCCCACGATGCTGGTGATGACAACGCTCTCCGTGGATTTTTCGCGGATGGACATCCCAACATCTGACTTGGAGTACACTCTTCACTGCCCGGAACTCGGTTCCTGCGTTTATGACGAGACGCAAACAGCGACTGTCTACGCCGCCGATACCGAATACCCCGTTAACATCATTCCGAGCCTCAGGTCGGTCCGTATCGTCGTTGTGCAGATAAGCACATCGCAGACGGTTGCAGATATAGATGCTGATCTGGAGTGGGCGCCACGGCAAGATCCGACGGCCTGCCAAACAGCTTCCAACGCTGAGGTGAGAATCTAGGCCGCCCGCCTGCTACGGCCGTGGCAGACTTGCAGTCCAAAGCCTATCTCCAGCGTGTAGGAAAACCCACGCGCTGTGAGGGATCGTTCCGCGTGCACCTGCCGGATGCAAGGGATGCAACCTACCCATAGATGCGACAGGTCTTCAGCCTTATGATGCGACTGTGAGGAAAAACGTCGGGATAGCTGGAGTTACGGTCGCTATCGTGTTCACTTCGGCGTCATGTGCGGTGCAGCCAGCGTCCACCGGGATCGTGCCAAGCGGTAGTGCTGAGCCTTGTCACGGCGCCTTTGTTGCTGACGTTGACACGAGCGTGCCAGGAGAACCAACCCCTGAAGGTGCCGCCCTGATGTGGGCTAAGTCGGTGAGCGCGCCTTCCGGTGCTCCAACCGAGGGTTGGAACGTGGTGGATGAACAGACGGTGCGCAGCAGTGACTGGATTGTCGGTGTAAGCCCGACCATTCCTGGCGGGTGGGTAGTTTCTGGCTTACGATGCGGCGTCTCCGAGACCTGACTGGGTGGGCCCTACTCTTAGGCAGTTTGCTCACACCGGAAAAATGCGCGCACTCGCGGCCAGCGGTCATTCATGACGGAAACATATCGCGGGCTAAGACCGGCAGGGTCTGCCCGCAAAGGATCGCTCATAGAACCTAATGCGGACACCCCTCGTCTAAGCTCGGGGTCCTGCAGAAGAGTGCCTCACTTACTCGTTGTGTCAGCACCATGATCACGTCACGAGATCGGAGCCATTCTTCTACGTTTGCGGGGACCTCGTACGCTGCGCATTGCGACGGATGAGGTAGACAGTGAAGAACACGAGAGACAACACAGCAAGCGCGATTGCGCGCCACCCGAAATCATGCGCGTTGGTAACGTCACCCCTGCTCTCAATTTCCTGGAACAGAATTAAAGTCAATCCTGCCGTGAGTAGCGCCAACACTCCGCTGGCGATCGAGCCGTGAAGAAGTATTTTCAGCCAGTTGCGCTGTTGCCTCATACTGCGATAAATCGTATTCATTTCGAATCAAACTCCTCTGGACATCATGCAGATGACCCTACCCCTGCTGCTTGTCAGACGATCCTGCCCGCTGAGGGACCGGCATACGGCGCCCGGCTGCTGGTTGCCGGCATCTGGTAGAGGACGTCAACCTTTTTGATGCTGTACACGAGCCGGAGTTTCCTCTAGGAATATGTACACGATTGATCGCGGCATGAACCTGGCAACATAAAAATGCGGTGGTGCACTATCCGGTGCGCATAGGAGGGGAATGTACGTACTTCTGGGCCTGTCGGCATTTGTCGTCGGCTTGCTTGGCTCTTGGCAGCGTAAACGGCTGATGGATTGGAGTACCCGTTGGAACAAGCGATCCGGGCCACCGGGGGAAGTCTTTAACAAATTCCAGTCAGAGCGTGGCTATCTACTCGGAGGACTGGGAATGGTTCTGGCGGGCCTCATCACCATTGCGTACGGATTTACTACCGGACACTAGCAACTTGCGTCAGCCTGAGCCGCCCTAGGTAAACCCCCTGTGGGCCCCAGGCTGTGCGAAGACTCGTCTGGTCCCTAGGATGTGCAGACCTAATAGGTTAAGCACCTTGAGCACCAGGAGAAACTATGCAGCCACTAATCGGTCCTGATCTTGGAGGCGGGGCAGAATATGTCGGCCTCGTTTTTGCACTTGCAGGCATTGCCCTAGTGGGGATTATCATCACGGGAATTGTGGTTCTTCGAAGAAAAAACAAGAGATAGGGCAACAGCAGGTGCCAACCCATCAAAACTAGGGTGCATTCACCGGGTCTCCCACCCGCATCATGCTTGGCGGGACGCTGCCCGGTAGAGGATCCTCCAAGGGACGTTTGTCATCGCCTCAACTTGTTACCCCCGATGTTCGGATCGGGACCGCCTTCAGGCGCCTGGAGATGCCTTTGCTGCCGTGGCAACCATTTCCAACAACTCGTTGAGCCGGTCCTCAAAGCTCTCGCGAGCTCCGAAAAATGCCTGATCAGTCAATCGGAAGCCGAAGGTATCAAAGGCATGAGCCTCAATTTCGGCTCCCTGCTTAGCTGCTCGAACTCGGATCGTTATCGCAGCAGGCAGGTTCCTGCGCCCCACTGAGAATAAATTGCCCCAGAGGCGGTACTGCAAGTTTGATCCAGTCCGTATGTCGAGGACGTTTCCGTCCTGGCGTACCTTTGCCTTCTCTGGGGCGAAAGCTGTGGAGACGGCCGCCAAGACCTCACCCGGAGAAAGCGGCGACAGCCACTGATCGGTCTTCTCGAACATCGGTTTGGTTCGGCTTCGCGCGATCTCCATTTTGTCCTCTCCTACAACTAGGAACGTGACGACAGCCTAGTCTTTGCAACAACAAAAGGAGAGTGACCTTTCCAAGACAGCTGCCCGTAAGGCGATCGTCTTACTGGCAGCGTGAGAGCTCAACAGGAAAATTGATTCAAGGCCAGCTTCGCACTTAAATACACGCAAACCCGACGGTCTAAGTATCCTCCTTGGGGTCATTGGGATCAGAGCTCCTAAGGTGTCTACGTTCAATGCCCACAGGTATTGCAATACCCAGTGCCACGACCGTAAGAAAAGCGACGGAAGGCCAGAATTCGAGATGGGGAGGATTAGCGAGGAGATTCCAGGATGTCGCTACGACACATAGAATCCACAGCGCTGCTAGCAGCAACCGTTTCCACCTTGGCTGGGGATTTTGGCCATCTTTTGGGCGACTCATGGTCTAGGGTATGTCCGATCTAGCGTGGAGGGTATGGCGTGATGTTGTGCCATCTCCGAAGAGCCCTGAAAGTGGTTTAGTCCGGCGGTCCAGAGGACACCGGCGTCCGCTGGACGATCCCCTAGCGGGACGGCTACGTAAAACTGCGTGAACGTCTGTGTTTCCGCTCCTACACACTTGCCGGGCGATATGAGCATGAGGTCCTAAAACCTCAGCATCGCCTTGCCTGGCACCGCACAACTGTTGGGCTTGGTGGGCGGATCCCATGGCACTGGATCAAGAGTCTTCTCAAAAATTGCGGACTGCCGGCCTTTTTCAAAGACAACCACGTGGACGCTGTTGATACCAGGCCACACCTCGACTTCATTTTAAGTGGCAGCGTCGAATCGAGCCCCTGCGGACTTCTCAAAGCACTCAGTCTTACCGGGACAGTCAATCTCGAATTCGAGGTCGGCCGCAGGTCTCCCCATCCCCGAGAAATCAATCGAGAGGATATTAGGTTCCAGCAAAGTGGCACAGGAAGGCCTGTAGCAACCAGTCAGAAACAACGTTGCGAGAAGCAGCACAGATGATAGAGGCACGCTCAGAGCACGGGGCATCTATTCACGGTAACCCGCCAAACAACTATCTCTATCGCATTGATTTAGGTCGTTTCTGCCAACGACCGTGGCCTGGGGCGCAGGGTGCCCGCTGGAGGATCGGCTTCCGCGCACTAATCTGGTTACCCGACGCCGTGATAAACCCTCTACGTTTTGGGATGCTGGCCCCTGGACAAGGGCTAGGGCTAGGGTGGAGCGGAGCGTATCAGGAAGGGGTCACCTGTGCCATATGTTCCTGCATCCATGAGCGGGGCAAAGAGATTCGAGGGTTACTGGCTTCTCGAGGTGAGTGGGCAACTCATCCTGCAACTTGTCCTGGATTTCCAGGTAGCTCTGGTTCTCGAACAATTCAGAATCACCATCGAGGAAAGCTTCGTTCTTGAGCACCCCGATGGCACTTCTCATGTAGTCGAACCGGGCGGCGGTTTCGATCAGCTCAGTCCTGTACTGCCACTCTCACGCTCCCAGGTGGTTGCTGAGGCAAGGGCCTTCGACGACGGACGGCTAGAAATTGTCACCCAGGACGGCTTCCGGCTGCGTGTGGTGCCCGAACCCAAGTCGGCGTACGAAGCGTGGAACGTCACTGGTCCAAACGGATTACTGATTGTGTCTACGCCCGCAGGTGAGCTATCCCTCTGGGACGGCCCGTAGAGGAAACCCCCTACCCGTCGCCGCTGGGAAAACCTACCCCGTGGCGCGGTCTCATCGATGTTTTCCTTGGGTAGGCTCAGCTCGTGACCGATTACCGGCAACATCCCAGCGTCGTGGCGCACTGGCGAGATGCTTTGCTCCAGCCCCTTCCAGAAGCCCTGGAAGCGCGAGAGACCATATGGTTTGCGGTGCCACCTGAACCTGACGTGGAGCAAATGTGGGAGGGACTTCTCGGTCGCTTGGAAGCGGACGGCACTGCAACTGTTCTAGGAGTCCCCGCTTATCTCTACGACCTCAATTTCGGCGACCGAGTAAGCGTGATGCGATCCGCTGAGAATGCGCTCGTTGCCACTGGCCTGGAGCACGACGCTCGCAATTTCACATTCAGAGTCCAGCTGAATACCGATGAACCCAACGCATCGCATCCCCTGGCCGCTGAACTTGCCGAGAATGGCTGCCTAATTGATTTCATCTCTCCGCAATTCTTCGCCATATCCTGCGGTGAGCCTCAAGCGCAGGAAGTCGCCGACAGACTGTCCGCATTGGAACACGACGGCGTCCTTCATTACGACACTGGTCGAACACAGCAGTTGGGGTAGGCACCCGATGGGCGGGCCGGTGGAGGATCCTTCAGCGTTCCACAGAAGGGCCGGTTTACCCGTCGGCCATCACCCTTATTTGACGCGACGGTACAGAGAGTCCTAGTCCAGAACCCTAAGGGAACAGAGCTTGAGTCCGGTTTGCTGGTGCTGGGCTGTGAAAGCCCGGGCTATCAAACGTGCAGATGCTCTCGATCCCTGCTCGCGTTCATTTGGAGGAATAACGGTCGGTTCGTCCGAAGCCTCCAGTTCCCATTGCTCGTTATAGCGCTGTGTCGCTTCGAGGTCATCAAGCTCTACCTCCAGCGAGAAGGTGAAGACTTCTTTGGGTGCCATACGGTCATTCTGCTTGAACGGACCATCAACTGCCGTGTCTGCCCGTTGTGTTCGGCATCTAAACCCGTTGAGGTTGAATCGCTATTTGGGCCCTCAGTTACGAGATGGCGCCCGCCCGTAGGGGGATCCTCAACCGGACGATCGCGACGTCCGATGGGCGGCCAGCTTGAGGGCTGCGTCGGGCCAGTAAAATCCATATATGGGGCGCGTGGAGGTGGAGTTGATTTATGGGTGATCCTGCTTCATTGCTTTCGGAATACGAGGAACTGGCGGTTGCCTGGAATTCTGAAACTAACTCTGGCAAGGCCAACAAGATTTTCGACCGGATTCACGCGCTCGCCTTGCAGCTCAGGTCTGGGGAAGAGGGCAAACAAGGACTAGAGAGGCTCCTGTGCCATCCAGTCCGTGGCGTCCGTCTGAAAGCGGCTGCGGATTGCTTGGCGTGGAACTCCAGTGCTGCGGTAACAGCATTGGAGGATCTCCTCACTCCTCGGGGAACCCACTCGTTGAGCGCGGAGATGACCCTTCGTGAATACAGAGCCGGGCGTATGAGGTTCGATTGGTAAGAGTAAAGCGCAAGGATGTCTTTGTACCTGCACCTCGGTTGCCGGGCCCGCTAAAGGATCCTCCAGCGTGACACTAACGTCCCATCAAAGACTAGGTGTTGAACCCCTAGTTTTGCGCATGACAAGAGCAGCCACTATTGAGTAGCTACGGCGAGGAAAGTCGCAACAAGTGAAACTGCTGCCAGAACTAATGTTCCAACTAGCCATGGCCGATAGGGGCTTAGGTCCATCTTCTTGCCTGGGTGGCGAAGGACGAAAATTATCGGAAGCAGAATGGCTACGGCTACAGCCGCAACAGCTACGAAAATATATGTACCTTGCACATCAGCCTTTCCTGGCCGTCTCCTCTAACCAGAGTGCCACATCGGTAAGCCGATCCCTCACCGAGTGCTGAGGAATTCGTGGTGATTCCAAGCAACAGAAAGGCCACCAACCAGAGGGAGCTCCAGACGCGGATCCCCGGTTCTAACTAGACACATCATGCGATGGCCGAATAGCGCGGCATAAGTTGCCTGCCTGGCAAAGATGTCTAAGAGGTGGTGTGCTGTTGACGCGTCCTTGCCTTTGAAGGCTTCAAACCCATCAATCACGAGAACAAGCCCGGCATCCGATGCCGTCCATCCATAAGCTTGAACGGCTACGTCGCCGAGGCAATCGTTGAGAGCATCCAGGTTGGAGCCGTAGTAATCAGGGAAATCAAGAGCCCGGGCAACGTCTTGGTGGAGGTCAACCGTAGATTGCCAGGCAGCGGCGTCAACCTTAACGACCTTGTAGCGGTGGTTTCGCAGCCACGACGTTGCTTCGTCGAGGACGGCTTGCTGATGGAAAAGACTGATAAATCCGTTCTGGATCAAGAGAAAGTCCAGCGGATGATTCAGCTCGTCAGTCAGGTCCCAAATTGCCATGAGTGAAACTGTATTGCTCTTCGGTTCTCTTCATGCGGATGCCGGCTTGGCTATCTTCCGGCGGTGCGTGCGGAGGAGGATCCTCTACCGGGCGGCGAAGCGAACGCTTGGCCACCGCTTTACGGACATAGTGGCGCGAGCAAGAAGAGGCTCCCATGTAGACAGGGCGTAGGCAAGAATGGGCGGGTGCCTCCCATTCCCGATGCCCACCTTGCAGCATTCAATCGCCTGATGCTCCGGGCACGACAACTCTTCGGTAATGCCGTTAGAGAAGAACTGGTCGCCCCGGATACACATCAACTACCCAGCTTCCGGGTCGGCGACCTGATGGTGATCGGTGAGCAGTGGCTCGTAGTCGCAATCACACCTGGCTCCTATCCGTTTGTTTACGCTCGGAGGTGGGAGTTTGACTGGGACTCCGATCTCGATGAGGCGATTGCGGTGCTCGAGAGTTATCAGAAGAGGTTCTTGCTGGCTCCCAGTGCTGGGGATATTTTCGCGGCCCGACTTATCGCACTGGTGGGCAGCGATGGTGAGGTGGATGTGGCAACGGATCAGCCTGAGTTTGACCGGAGCCTGACAGTGCGACCAAGGCGTTCCGGGGCAATTCCTTTCAAGGTCCACATCATCAGCGGTTACCTCATCGTCATCTACAGTGACCACCTCGGTTGGTGGACTTTCGGGGGTGATTACAAGTCCGACGGGATCGCTGAAGCGTGGAAAGTGATCGAGCAGTTAGTCGTTCGGAGCGGCATTGTTCACAGCACACGTCGCTTTTCGCAACTTCTAACCCCTGAAGGTGACGTCGTCAGCGGACCGCATAGCGACGGCGTGCGCACCCGGCGCACTCAGGACCTCCACTATGCTCCGTACCGTTAGCACGCGATGGTCCGTATCGAACCGCGGGATCTCGGTCCTGCTGATGCCCTAGAAAACGACCGGGTTGTCTCAGTGGAGGATCCTTCACCGGACAAAGGCAGAAGCAAGCGCTCGGGCGTTTACCTCGACTCGCGTTCTTCATCGCCAGCATCGTTCTCATCCGAAATGTCGGTGAGGCGAGCCTGTCCGGAAGCCTTAGAAGTACGATCTCGGCTAACGACAACGGGCGCACAGAGGCCAGTCACCGCACCGCCGATCACGACTACCGCCCATTGCGGAAGCGCAGGAATAAGCGCTGCGGCGGTGAGGGAGACAACCACGCCCGTAAGGATTGCCAAGGTTCCGTGCAATACAAATCGGGGCCGATTCATGGCTTAGCATAACCGTCTAACGGTTGGAAGCTGGCGCGTCCTCACAACTCGTGGGTCACAGTCCACAGGTCTGCGTGCTCGACCGTCCGCAAAGGGATCTCTTATCGTGCTCTTAAGCGCACGATCGGCCACAGGCTATTCGGGCACGGCTATCGAGTCTCCGAACGCGGTGAGCTAACGACCTCGGAACGATCTGCGCCATGATTGTGCCCCCGGCCGGCATTGCTACGTTTAGCGGCTACGCAGGAAATTCATCGCTGCTCAAGCTCGTCGGGCTGCGTTTTGAAGCCAGCGCCGGAAAGCATCTGTCTCGATATAGCGGCCGCGGTGGTGGGCGGCCAATGCGTCGACGTCTATTGGAATGCCACGAACCTCTACCGTTCCGTACACGGGAATGGACCCACGGTGCTCGATGATCCGGTGGGCGTAGGTAGCAACCGTGCGATCGATATTGATGTTTGTTCGAAACTTCGGGTCCTCGGTGGAAAACCCCATGATGACGTGTCTTTGGTAAGCGACGCTGGTCTTACCCCATGTGAAGAACTCCCAGCGCAAATTGGGATGGCGCTCAATCATCACATCTCCTAGGAAAAGTGCGACGTCGTGAACGACTGAATACCACTCCGGGAGCAACCGACCAGGGTGCTCGGGGTCTGCCTCGACGTGGGCGTAGAACCAGTCGTTGAGGCGTTGGACGTCGTCATCGGAAGTCCCTAGCTCGAGTCCGTTGGCCTCCAGCAGTCGCCTGAGCATCTCTAACCGCGTGGGCTTGGTCTGCATGCATTGTTTGAATGCCTGCCGCGCCTCAGCGCGGGAGAGACTGCGGGTTGCCGGCGACACCAGGATCGTAAATTTCGTAGCCGCTTCCCCAATCGACAGTCGTAGTCCCACACTTCACAGGATCTTCTCCTTGCTCTTGGCGACCAAAAGTCCCAATTCTGGGTTTCGGCCCAACTCTATTCCAGCGATATTGCCAACCGTGAGCAGAGAAGCGCCCAGGTCGTGAGTCAGCGACGAGTGACAAGCTTCGGGGCGCCGACAGTGGACTTGCCAGCCTCCCAAACAAGCCACCGGTGAGAGCGGCGTTCCATTTCCTGAGAACTGGGACCCGAGATTGCGGAGCTGACAGGGGCGCGCTTAGCTTGTGACGTTCAGCGGTAAATGGCGGGGTTTTAACAGCCCTATTTAGCGCATGGGGTAGTCCGGAAGGGGATCCCTATCGGACGTGCGCAGCTGCTGAGGATAATCCGGGCATGAATCAAAAAAGCGCTTCCCCGCGGAGAACGCGCTCTAGGTCTGCGCTGTTGAGGCTGCTTGCTTCCAGAACCCAGCCCAGGCCATAGCCGGCATTACTTGCAGACCTGATTTCTTCACCAAGTACCAGGGCAGCAGCCTTGGATGCCTCGGTGGCTTCCCGCAGCTTTGCGACAGCCGCTTCCAGAGGACGACGAATATCTTCAGGCGGAACAGAGTACTGAGCGCTTTCGTCGCCAATGCGGAAATTCCAGTCGGGCTCCATATGTCCTCCAAAATGATGCTTGGCTTTCGGCCAGCTTAGACACTTTGGCGTAACGGTACCCCTCCAAAACTCCGGGGCTGGATAAGGATGGGTGCCCGGTAGAGGATCCTCCACCGGGCACCATAAGTGGAACAGATTTAATCGGGACAGAACTCCCTGCATAACTCCTATCGGTGCACGTCGATAGGAGTTGGCTCCGTTTTCGCCGTCGCGGTTCCAGGTGTTTGCCACAGCCTAATGAAATCAAGGATGTTTCTGCCGTGTTCTGACCGGGACGAGATGACACTTGGCGGGGATGTTGATTCTCTCCAGAGCTGGACCAGGTGCTGCTCGGTCGGGGCGTCCACAACCAGGTCAAAAGCTGCGTCTCGGCCGGTAGCGTGGAGCCGCGCACGGTAGCTGCCCTTTTCGTCCCTCGCTACGTTGCCGATGTCCGCTATCTCCCAATCCGTGGGGGTATTGAAGTAAGCCCGTCCTTCCGGCAGTGTCAGGGATACTTCGTGAACGTCTTCCCAAGCAGGAGAGGCTGCTTCCGGATGTTCCTGCAAAATTTCGACGGCTAATTCGACTGGTCCTGAATGAACTCCGGTGAACACCAAAGGCACTCGTAGGGGTTGAGGGACTTCACCCCGCCTCGCAGCTTGCAACGCCGCCATTGGGTCTGTCGGAGGAAGAGGCTCGACAACGAAATCCACGGCGTGGCCAACGGCGCGTATGACAAAGGCGGCTGACTCGATCACCACGTCAGCCTAACCTCCGCGCCCGGGTCAGGAGACACATTGCCTCGTTTCGGAGCAGGTTCATCTGTCCGTAGGGGATCGGCTTAGGGGCGCTTCTGCGAACTGCGGTACAGCATGAAAGACTCCAGTTCATGGTGACCGCTGTCCATTACTTCGCGACTCTTGAAGATCAATGATGCTGCTCGATTACTTGGGTGAACCGGGAACGGTGACCTTGCATCCATGGCCACTTATCAAGATGCCACTGACGGCCTTGAGCCGGGAAGAAGCGCTTGAGCAATCACCCGTGATGGTTGTTGATCACCAGCTCGGCTTGCCCATTCCAGTACGTCAGGGTGATGCAGCCATGCAAGGTGGCTCCGTGTCCAGCGTGCTCAATAGATTGAACTGGGAGCGGCTAACGCCGGCTGAGGATGAAGCCTTGATAGATTCCAATGCTTCGCCCACCATCTTGTGGTCTCCTGCTCGTCTGGATGCAGAAGTGATCTTGCCCAGTTCGCTGGGGTCACAAGCAGATTCGATGGCGCAAATCTCCAAGGACTATGAAAGATGGGTAAATCGCAGTATGTCGTGGATTCGGCGCAAGGGAACTCGCGTATGGGGGTTGGAAGGGCGACAGATGCGGCCAGACTTGAACATCGACCTCAGCTTTATCAACACCGTCTTTGCACTCCCAGGTGCCTTACAGTCGCTGGAATCTGGAACACCAGGCCGCAACTCTGACGCAAAAAGAGCTGAACCAGCGGTCGGAAACGGGCAATGACAATTAGTGGTGCGCATGCAACGGCATTTTTCGAGGAAGTCGTCCGCGAACAGCAAGTCTGGACGATCAGGGATGCTAATGGCTTTCCAGCCCCGCTCGGAAGCGATGGACTACGTAGCATGCCCTTTTGGTCAATGAGCTCACGAGCAGAGCGCATCATCTCCAAATGTCCAGGATTATGCCGGCTTCGAAAAAGTCATGATCCCTCTCAGTGAGTGGCAAGCAAAGTGGCTGCCCGGCCTGGAACGAGACGGGATTGTTAACGCCAACCGAAAATAGGGCCAGTTTTGCCAACTGAAAACAGGGCCACGGGTTGTTGTTCTATTGTGCCTTGAGCTGGGT
>NZ_JZTW01000002.1 GCF_000962805.1 Pseudarthrobacter chlorophenolicus
GGGCTGGTCACCTGAGGTGACCAGCCCGCCGTCGTACGTTCTAAAGCCTTATTTCTTGCCCTGGTTGGCTACGGCCAGGATGGCCTGCTCGGCGGCCTCGGGGTCGAGGTAGGTTCCACCGGCCTTGACGGGCTTAAAGTCCTCGTCGAGGTCATAGACGAGCGGGATGCCGGTGGGGATGTTGAGGCCGGCGATGGCTTCGTCGCTGATGCCGTCAAGGTGCTTGACCAGCGCGCGCAGGGAGTTGCCGTGCGCGGTGACCAGGACGGTCTTGCCCGACTTGAGGTCTTCCTTGATGTCCGACTCCCAGTAAGGCAGCAGGCGCACCAGAACGTCCTTGAGGCATTCGGTGCGCGGCAAGGCATCGCCAAGGTCCGCGTAGCGCGGATCGTGTGCCTGGCTGAATTCGCTGTTGTCATCCAGGGGCGGCGGCGGGGTGTCGTAGGAGCGGCGCCATTCCATGAACTGCTCTTCACCGTATTCGGCCAACGTCTGGGCCTTGTCCTTGCCCTGCAGGGCGCCGTAGTGGCGTTCGTTCAGGCGCCAGTCGCGCTTGACCGGGATCCAGCCGCGGTCGGCCTTGTCCAGGGCGATGTTGGCGGTGTTGATGGCCCGCTTCAGAAGGGACGTGTACAGGACGTCGGGGAGGATGTTGTTCTCCACCAGCAGCTCACCGCCGCGTGCTGCTTCCCCGCGGCCCTGATCGTTCAGGTCGACGTCCACCCAGCCGGTGAACAGGTTCTTGGCGTTCCATTCGCTGTGGCCGTGGCGCAGCAGAATCAGCTTGTAAGTCATGATTTTCATCCTAGCCGAGCAGTGTTGCCGCCCGCCCCGCGTTACAGGGACCAGGGACGGCCACCGTCACACGTCACCCGGCATGCCGGCTGGCGCCTCGGCCGCGGCGGCGGGGATACAGTGGGGCGGTGGTGCAAAAGGCTGAACGGGTGAGTGGCTCCGGGATCACCGGGCGGAGATCGTCCGGCAGGCCGGTGGGAAACATTACCCGTGGGACCACCAACCCCAACCGGATGCGCCGGGTGGACCGCTGGCTGGCCGGTCCCCAGGCTTGGCGGCTTCGGCGGGCCGCCGACCCCCTGGTGGTGGACCTGGGCTACGGCGCGACGCCGGCCACCGCCGTCGAACTCTTTGAGCGGCTTGCCGCGGTCCGCCCGGACGTCCGGGTCTGCGGGATTGAAATCGAGCCTGAGCGGGTGCGCGCTGCCCTCCCCCTTCAACGTCCGGGCCTGAGCTTCCACGTGGGTGGATTTGAGCTTCCCGTTGCCGGCCGCCCCGTCCTGGTCCGGGCCTTTAACGTCCTCCGGCAGTATGAAGAGGCCGATGTCGCCGGGATCTGGCGCCTGGTGCAGGGCAGGCTGGCACCTGGCGGGCTCTTTATTGACGGTACGTGCGACGAAATCGGACGACGCGTGACGTGGGTGGCCCTGGACGCGGAACGCCCGCTGTCCCTGAGCATGTCGGTCCGGTTCGGGAGTTTTGAGCTGCCCTCCGACGTTGCCGAACGCCTCCCCAAGGCCTTGATCCACCGCAATGTTCCCGGCGAATCCATCCATGCCCTGATGCAGGCCATGGACAAGGCGTGGCTCGAGTGCGCCCCGCTGGCGTCCTTTGGAAACCGGCAGCGCTGGCAGGGGATGTGCAGGGCGTTACGCGAAGCCGGCTGGCCGGTCCAGGACGGACCGGGCCGGTGGCGGCTGGGCGAACTGACGGTGGACTGGGACGCGGTGGCGCCCCGGTCCTGACCGGGGTTACCAGGGGCCGTAAGGCCCCATGTTGCGGCTGCCGCCCCGGCCTGCGTCCTTGACCGCCGGGCGGACGTCGGCCAGGTAGACCGATGCGGCGACCACGGCGGCAAGGCCGAACAGTCCCAGGGTGCCGAAGATACCGCCGCTGGCGAACAGGGAGATGACACCCACCAGCGCGGCGCCGCCGGTGAGGGCAAGCCAGAAGCCCTTGGTCCGCTTGCCTGTCGCCTCAAAGGCGTTGGCCTTGTGGCGGGCGCAGTCTGCCAGCGCCCACAACTCCAGCCCCAGGGCAACGAGGGCAAGGATAAAGAACACTGCCTGTTCCACAGGCCGAATAATCAGTTCACCGTCCACAAAGCCCAGCCTAGCCGCCCAGCGTGTCCAGCGCCTGCTCCAAGTCTGGCCAGAGGTCTTCCACGTTCTCAATGCCGATGCTGAGGCGGACCAGATTCTCCGGCACGGTGGCCGGCTCGGCGGTGTGCCGCCGCCTGCGTTCGATCAGGGATTCCACACCGCCCAGCGATGTGGCCGGCAGCCAGAGGTTGACTGCTTCAACGACCTTGTCGGCCGCCGCTGCGCCGTCCAGTCCGCCGGCGGGCGCCACCTGGATGCAGATGATGGAGCCAAAGCCCTTCATCTGCGCCGTGGCCCGATTGTGCCCGGGATCGTCCGCGAGGCCCGGGAAGCGGATGGCCTCGACGCCCGGGTGGGCGCCCAGCCGTTCCGCCAGCACCCGGGCGGACTCCTGGGACTTTTCAACGCGCAGCGCCAGGGTGCGCAGGCCGCGCAGCGCAAGCCAGGCCTCAAAGGGCCCCGCGATGGCTCCGTGGATGGTCCGGTGGTGCAGGAGTGCGGCGCGGATATCCGCGTTGGAGGTCACCAGGGCGCCAAGGACAACGTCCGAGTGGCCCGCCAGGTACTTGGTCACCGAGTGGAGTACGACGTCGGAGCCCAGGGCGAGCGGCTGCTGCACCAGCGGCGTCGAGAAGGTATTGTCCGTGACCACGATGGCGCCCGACGCGTGGGCTGCTTCCGTCAGCACGGGGATGTCCGCGATTCCCAGCATGGGGTTGGTGGGGCTTTCCAGCCACAGCATGGCGGCGGCTTTGGCATCCGGCCCGCCCGGGGCGAGGGCCGCTTTGACGGCCCCGGTATCGGCGATGTCCACCGTGCGCAGCTCGATGAACCCCTTCTGGGCCAGTTCCGCGGCCATGACAAGGGTTCCGGAGTAGCTGTGGTTGGGCATCACCAGCACCCCACCGGATGGGATCAGTGACAACGCGGAGCTGACGGCAGCCAGCCCGGAGGCATAGAGCAGGCCCGGCAGGTCCGCTCCTTCCAGCTGGCCGAGGGCCTCCTCGAACGGATCCCAGGTGGGGTTGGAGTACCTGCCGTAACCACGGTCTCCGGGCCCGAGCGGTCCTGTTCCGTAGTACGTGGAGGAGAGAACCAGTGGCGGGTTCACCGGCTGGTCCCGTTCCCGCGGCGGGCGGCCCGCGGCCACCACCACGGTTTCGGCTGACAGGCCGGCGGCCTGCTGTTCGGAAAGACTCATGGGGACAGCGTACTGTCCGTCTGCAGACCGCCCGAATAGCCACCGCGAAGCACCAGGCACGGTGAAACTGTCCACAAAGCCCCAAGCCGGGACAGTGTTTGTCCCGGCCGATCGGTAGGCTTGAACAGTGAACAAACAGAGTGCCGGACTATTCATCGCGTTCGAAGGCGGCGACGGCGCCGGAAAGTCCACCCAGGCAGCAAGGCTCGCCGAAGCACTCGAAAGCCGCGGCCTGACCGTTCTCCGGACCCGTGAACCGGGCGGCACTCCCATCGGCGAGAAGCTCCGGTCCCTGGTCCTGGACCACGGCCATGGCCATATCGACGCACACACGGAAGCGCTGATTTTCGCGGCATCCCGGGCGGCCCACGCCGGCCAGGTGATCCGGCCGGCGCTGGAGCGTGGCGAGATTGTGCTGACAGACCGCTATATCGACTCCTCCGTCGCCTACCAGGGAGCCGGCAGGGACCTCGGCACCGATGCGGTCCGCTCACTGAACGAATGGGCCACTTCCGGCCTCCAGCCCCATCTCACCGTGCTGCTCGATGTGGAGCCGGAAGTCGGCAGGACCCGGCGCACAGCGGGGGACGCAACGGAGGACCGCCTGGAATCCGAAGCTGACGAGTTCCATGCCCGGATCCGGGACGCCTTCCTTGACCTGGCCGCGGCCCGGCCGGCTCACTACCTGGTGCTGCCTGCCCGGCTTCCGGTCAACGAGCTTGCCGCGATGATCCTCGACCGCGTGGTCGGACTGGTGGAAGCACCCGGGAACGAACCAGCAGGTGCCGCACCCGCTGACGGCGCGCACGGCGGCGGCACCCCATGACCGTGTGGGATGACCTCCAGGGCCAGCCCGCCGTCGTCGAGCAACTGCGCCAGGCTTCCAGCGGCGAAGGCCTGACGCACGCGTGGCTGTTCACCGGTCCGCCGGGATCGGGGCGCTCCAACGCCGCCAAAGCCTTTGCCGCCGCACTCAACTGCGACCAGGAAGACGTGAACCTGCGCGGCTGCGGGCAGTGCCACGCCTGCCTGACAATCCTGGGTGAAACGCATTCGGACGTGACGTTTGTCCGGACGGAAAAGGTCACTATCACCATCGACGAAGCCCGCGACCTGGTAGCCACCGCCGGCAACCGGCCCTCCGCCGGACGCTGGCGCATCATCGTGGTCGAGGACGCGGACCGGATGGCAGAGCGCACCACCAACGTGCTGCTCAAGGCCATCGAGGAACCGACACCGCGGACGGTCTGGATGCTGTGCGCCCCCTCGCCGGCCGACGTGCTGGTCACCATCCGGTCGCGTTGCCGCAGCGTGGCGCTGCGGCTGCCGCCCGCGGCCGACGTCGCGGAGCTCCTGGTGAAGCGCGACGGCGTCGATCCCGCAGTGGCTGAACGGGCCGCCCGGGCAGCCCAAAGCCATGTGGGGATCGCCCGCCGGCTGGCGCGGGACCCTGCAGCGCGCGAACGCCGGCTCGAAACTGTCAGGTTTCCGCTGGGCCTGCGGGGCGTCACCGCGGCTGTCATGATGGCGGACAAGCTCGTGAAAATTGCCACCGCCGAGGCAAACAGCTCCAACGAAGAACGCGACGCCGCCGAGAAAGCCGCCTTGCTCGCCACCCTGGGCGCACCTGAATCCGGCACCCTTCCGCCCGCCATGCGGGCGCAGGTCAAGCAGCTGGAGGACGACCAGAAGCGGCGGGCCAAGCGTTCCATTACCGACTCCCTGGACCGAACCCTCACTGACCTGATGTCCTTCTACAGGGACGTCCTGATCATCCAGATGGGGAATGCTGTTGAGCTGGTAAACGTTGAGCTCAGGGGTGAACTGGAGGAATTCGCCTCCCGTTCCGCTCCGGAAGTCACGCTCGCCCGGATGGACGCCATCAACAAAGCCCGCGAACGCATCACCACCACGAACGTTGCCCCGCTGTTGGCCATTGAGTCCATGGCAGCCAGCCTGATCCAGCCTTCCAAGGAGACCCGATGACTGCCCGCCCCCTGCCCGTACGCCGCCGCCAGCCCCTGGTGTTCGCGGCCCGCGCCGCCGGAGCCATGGCCCTTGCCCTGGTGCTGGCGTCCTGCAGCCTCATCAACGGGGGCGACCGCCAACAGGAAACCGCCACGGCCAAGGCAGATCCCTCCATCGTGGCCTCCGCGCCGGCGGGGCTTGAGAAGTTCTACTCGCAGGAAATCGTGTGGGAGCCCTGCGAGGGCCAGTTCCAGTGCGCCAAGGTCACGGTTCCCATGGACTATGCGGCTCCCGACGGCGAAACCATCCAGCTTGCCGCGCTGCGGGCTGCAAGCACTGGCAACAAGACCGGAAGCCTGCTGGTCAACCCGGGCGGGCCCGGCGCATCCGGCTATGACTTCGTAAAGGATGCGGCGGCCACCCATTTCTCCCAGCCCGTCCGTGACGCCTACGACCTGGTCGGTTTCGACCCCCGCGGCGTTAAGCGGTCCGCTCCGGTGACCTGCATGACGGACGCAGAGCGTGATGCGGCGAGGGCCAAGATCTACGACTTGGAGACCGACGCCGGCCTCGCGGCGGCCCGGGCGGACAACAAGGCCATCGCCGAACAGTGTGCCGAGCAGACCGGCCCGTCGATGGCCCACATCGATACCCAGAGCGCAGCCAGGGACCTGGACGTCCTCAGGGCCGTGGTCAACGATGCGAAGCTGAACTACCTGGGCTACTCCTACGGGACGTTCCTGGGCTCCACATACGCGCAACTGTTCCCGAACAACGTGGGCCGGATGGTGCTCGATGGTGCGCTGGATCCCTCCATCAGCAATGAGGAACTGACCAGCGGCCAGGCCGTGACCTTCGAAAAGGCGGTACGCACCTACGTGGCCAGCTGCCAGCAGCAGAAGGAATGCCCCCTCACTGGCGGAGTGGACGGCGGCGTCCAGCAGATCCGTGACCTGATCAGCGCCGTGGAGCAGCAGCCCCGCACCGCCAAGGACGGCCGGGTGGTCAACGCCAACATGTTCGTCAGTGGCCTCATCACACCGCTGTATAACGACCAGAGCTGGCCCGCCCTGACCCAGGCCCTGGACGCTGCCATGACCGGCGACGTAAGCCTGATGCTGCGCCTGTCCGACCTCGGCGCCGACCGGTCCGCCAATGGAAGCTACACCTCGAATTCGACGTTCGCCTTCAACGCCATCAACTGCCTGGACTACCCCATGGACTCCGATCCTGCGTCCATGCGGGCAGAGCAGCAGCGGCTGATGCAGGAGTCCCCCACCCTGGGCTACTTCTTCGCCTACGGCGGCATCAACTGTGCCGACTGGCCCTACAAGAACGTGCGCACGCCTGCCCCCGTCCAGTACACGGGTGAGTCTCCGATCGTGGTCATCGGCACCACCGGCGATCCCGCCACCCCCGTGGAATGGGCATCCTCGCTGCGGAAACAGCTCGGCAACTCCTCGCTGCTGACGTGGAAAGGCGAGGGCCACACAGCCTACGGCCGGGCCAACAGCTGCCTCGAGGACAAGGTGGACAGCTACCTGGTCAGCGGTCAGGTTCCGGCCGACAACACGGTGTGCTGAAGGCCTCACCCGCTGCAGCGCCCGCCATTTTGACCCGGGCGCGGAGACTCCATTACAGTTGACTCTTGCATGAAGCGCCCGGATTCTTCCGGGGATTTCGTGCGGTGCTTCCTTAGCTCAGTCGGTAGAGCGTTTCACTCGTAATGAAAAGGTCATCAGTTCGATTCTGATAGGAAGCTCGGGATAAACCCCCTATTGCCCCTCGTTGGAGGGCTTTGGGGGGTTTTTCGCTGGTTAAGCCCAACTACAGGATGCTGCCGTTCGCCTCTTCGCCGTGTGATCGGTGATTGCTCCTGCCCGGCTCAGATCCGGCGTTCTTCAGCCGGCAAGGGCTTCAGCGAGCCGGTCCAACGATTCAGGGCTCGCTGCCGGCTCCACTGTGCCGCGATCTGTCAGGACGGTCACGGCGTACATCCCAAACGATCCGATGTACTTGCGGTTCTCGCCGGTGACCTTCCACCGCTCCGGCTGCACTCTTTCCACAATGAGTGTGGTGGCGCGCCCTGACGCTTCGAGGTTGTCGTAGACCGCTGGCTGAAACTGCAGCGATCCGGCCGCGGGCGTCACAATCCCCTGGTTCCAAATACCACTGAGAGAACCGGGGCGGGATTCCGGATAGCGGATAAACGCCCTGAGCTGGCCACGTTCCTTGAGGCGTGCATTGGTTTTCCTCAGGTTGCGCACCTGGAACAACACCAGAAGCCAATACACCAGCGTGTTCATGATGGTGTAGACGGCGGCATCGGCCAGGTCCCCGGGCACAAAGGCCAGCCGGATGGCACCGGCGATGACGAAGATGACGACGTAGCCAGCCACAAGAGCCAGATACGGATGCTGCCGAACCCAGTTCCTCATTGCGCCATCACGCTGCCCCCCCAAGACCATATGTCCCAGTTTATCCTCCGGCCGGTTGGAGCCCGGGGCGGTCAGCGCACGTAGCGTGGTTCGCGAAAACACGTACCGGTTACTCAGGCGCCGCGGCTTCTGAAGCCATAGCGTGGTGACCGGAGCCGGCGGCGATGGTGCTTGATGGAGACCAGCACCTCCCCCAGCCGCCGCCGGCCCGCATCATCTTTCGAAACCGCCCGCAGCCAAGGTGTCCGGCGGCTTTGCGGAAAGATGCAGTTCCTACCCGGCTTTCGCTCAGGTCGCGGACCTAGCGTGATGCGTGGAGTCGGCGGCGATGGCACTGTCCGCGAGTGCGGTGCCTCCTCCAGCCGCCGCCGGCTCCCACCCCTTTGGCCTGGTCAATGCCCTCAGGCGCAAGTTCTTTCAGTGGGAGCACACCGCCAGGCAGCCTTTAGCTGGACAGGGCGGCTCCCGGGCCTAGTCCGGCCGCCCCACCACAACCTGGGACGGACTGTGCGTCACGTAGCCCACTGCCCAGGAGAAGAGGGCACGGACTTTCTGCTGGACTCCGGGCAGCAGGGCAAGGTGGACGCCCAGCCAGGACAGGAATGCCAGCGGACCCTGCAGCTGGATGCGCTGGGGGCCCAACTCAGCCACCGCGGCACCCCGGCCCACCATGGCCATATACCCCTTGTCGAGGTAACGGAAGGGCTGACGCGTACCACCGGTGAGGTCAGCGTGGATGTTTTTTGCGGCCCATTTCCCTGATTGCTGGGCCACAGACCCCAGCTGAGGGAGCCGGGCCCCCGCGGCGTCGGTGATGTTGGCAGAGTCCCCCAGGACGTAGACGCCTTCCACTCCCGGAGCGGTCAGGTCCGGACGCACGTCGATCCGCCCGCCCTTGCCCTGCGTGAGCCCTGATTCGGCGATGATCTTGCCTGCCTGGAGGCCGCCGGCCCAGACGACGATGGGCGCAGGCAGCACGGTACCGTCCGCCAGCGTCACGCCGTCGGGACGGACCTCCGTGACGCTCTGGCCCATGTGCAGCTGGACGCCAAGCTTCAACAGGCGGTCCCGGGTGTAGGCCTGTGATTTTTCCGAGAACGCCATGAGCACATTGGGCACCATGTCCACGAGGTGTACGTGGCAGCGGGCGGCAAGCTCGGAGGAGAAGTATTTCGGCACGATGTATTTGACGTTCTCGGCGAGGGCGCCGGCCGTCTCCACCCCGGTGGGGCCGCCTCCCACCACTACGACGTCGGGACTGTCGCCGTTGCCCCGGTCCGCCTCGTCGAGGGCTTCCGTCAACGCCACACTCAGGCGCGTGGCGTCTGAAACCGAATAGAGCGGGTACGCGAACTTATCGGCACCCGGAGTATTGAAGAAATTCGGGACCGCGCCCGTGGCAAGGACCAGGATCTGTGCTTTGAACTGCCTGCCGTCCGCGGTGGTTACGGTGTGGGCGGCAGCATCCACCGAGGTGACTTCGGCAGTCAGGACCCGAACGCCCTTGATATTGCGGAAGACCGCGCGCAGCGGGCGGGCCACTGCTGAGACACCGATTTGGGATGATGCCACCTGGTACAGCAGCGGCTGGAACTGGTGGTAGTTGTTGGCATCAATCAGCAGCACCCGGGTGCCCTTGCGGCCCAGTTCCTGGGCTGCGGCCTTACCGGCGAAGCCGCCGCCAACCACGATGACCTGATATGTATCGTCCATTCGAGCAACATACCGTGCACGGCGCCGCAGCAACAGGGTTCACAGGCCCAGCCCCCGGCTGCGCCCGCCCGGCACTCCACGCCCGTCCCAGCCGTCGCGCCTATGATGGCGGACATGAGTGAAGAGGCCCTGGCCGGGATCGCGAACGGGCTGTACGCCTGTCCCCTGGACGACTTCGTCGCCGCCCGGACGGCGGCGGCCAAGGAGGCGGCCGGCAAGGATAAGGGCTTAGGCACGGCAGTCCGTGGGCTTGCCAAACCGTCGGTGGGCGCCTGGGCCGTGAACATGCTCGTCCTGCACCGGCCGGACGTGCTCGACGAACTGGCGGATCTGGGCTCCCGCATGCGTGCGGCGCAGGCGTCCCTTGATGCGCCGGCCCTCCGCGACCTGGGACGTGAGCGACGCACCCTGCTGGCCTCCGCCGTCGACGCCGCCCGCGCTGTTGTCCGCGATCAAGGCCGGCAGCTCAGTGACACGATCGCCGGGGACATCGAGGAAACCCTGCGCGCCCTGACCGCCGATGAAGGGGCCGAGGCCGCCGTCCGCAGCGGCAGGCTCGTGAAGACACTGTCCGCCGACGGGGTCAGCGCCGCAGACCTGGACGGGACGGTGGCCGTACCCGGTGCCCTCCCCGCAACGCCGGCTGCCGCTCCCCCGGTCCTTGCCTCGGTGCCGGCCTCCGGGAATGCGGATACCAAAAATTCACGGCCAGGAAAGAAGCAGCGCACGACGCCGGAGGCCGGGTCCCAGCCCCGGCCCACCAGGCCGCGCCTCGAGGCCGTCCGGCAGACGCCGCGGCCGGCATCGCCTCCTCTGTTGGAAAGGGCCAGGGCTGCGCTGGAGGCGGCCGAAGAAGAAGCATCCGAGGCTGCCGGCCATGCCGTAGACCTTAAGGCGGAGGCGGAGCAGACGGCCGGGGACGTCGCCGGATTGCAGGAGGAAACGGCGGACTTGCGTGCCCGCCTGAAAACGGCCGAGGCTGAGCTGGAGCAGTCGAAGAAGCGCCTTGCTGCCATCTCTGCGGAGGCCAAACAGGCTGCGCGTGCCGCAGATAAGGCGGCCAGGGCAGCCGTCCTGGCCCAGGAACGGGTTCTGAGGCTGGATCACCGCGAGGCAGGTACCTGAACCGGGACTCCCCAACCCGGCGGTGGTTTGCCGGCTCCACGGGTCCCGGCGAACAGCAGACCCGGGGGGGGCTGTCAGCTCAGGTGGCTACTGCGGCGAGGGACCGGCGGATACCGACGATCCTGATGGCCACGCCCACCAGGACCAGGCCGATGCCAAACCCCATCAGCATCCAGATGGGCACAGCGGCGGAGTCGATGCTCCGGTAGCACTCGGCCGCGAGGCCCGTGGTGAGTGATTGCGCATCGGACAGTTCAGCTGCCCCGCTGTGCGGGATCATCGGGCTGCCGCACAGCGGCGCCACGGATTTGAGTCCCAGCACCACGCTGAGAATCTGCAGGGCGAACCCGACCGCCACCGTCAACATCCAGCCGCGTCGCCGTGCCAGTTCACGATTGATGTGCCTGGTGGCGTTGTCACGGTCCGGAGAATCACTAACCTCCATGGTCAAAGCCTAACCGGAGTTCCGGTGCCCTGCGGCGGCGGCCACAACGCACCACGATGTGCGCTGTAGCACTGTCATACCGCAACACGCGGGGCCGATTCCGTGGAATGTCAGACCCCGGTTGCACACTGGATTTATGGAAAACACCGTTCAGGAATTTCACGTCACCTACTTCGACGCCGACTCCGGCCGTGCACGCTCTGAGTCCTTCGACACCATGGTGGAGGCGCAGCGTTTCGCTGACCGGCAGTGCTCCGGTGAGGACGGCTGGGCAGTAATCGACGCTGTCAGCGTGGAGCCCGTCCGCATTGCCGCTTGACCCCACAGGTTTGGGCCGGGCCGGCCATTCACCGTGGGAAGGCCCGTGCAACAGAAGAACCCGCACCGCCTGGGCCAGCCAGGTGGTGCGGGTTCGACGTCACTGTTAAGCAGGACCGCCGGTCAGGGCGGGGCTCACTGCGGACAGGCTGACTTACGCGAAGTCGGATACAGCCGGGTCGGGGCCGATCCGGCCTTCGCCGCTGGCGGACCGGTCGAGGGCGTTGATGGCCTCGACGTCCTCGGCGTCCAGCGTGACGTCGAGTGCCGCGTAGTTCTCCCGGATCCGGGATTCGGTGACCGACTTCGGGATCACCACGTTGCCAATGGCGAGGTGCCAGGCGATGACAACCTGAGCCGGCGTGGCCTGGTGCTTGGCGGCGATAGCGGCAACGGCCGCGTCTTCCAGGAGCTCGCCGCCCTGTCCCAGCGGTGACCAGGCCTGGGTCAGGATGCCCTTGGAAGCACCGAACTCGCGCAGCTCGCGCTGGCTGAAGTACGGGTGGAGCTCGATCTGGTGGATGGCCGGGACCACACCGGTTTCGTCGATGAGCCGCTGCAGCCCGTCAACGGTGAAGTTGGAGACGCCGATGGACTTGACCCGGCCGCGCTTCTGGAGCTCGATCAGCGCCTTCCAGGTGTCGACGTACTTGTCCTGCTTGGGCTGCATCCAGTGGATCAGGTACAGGTCCAGGGTTTCCAGGCCGAGGCGGTCCATGGATTCCTCGAAGGCAGCCAGCGTGGACTCATAGCCCTGATCGGCATTCCACAGCTTGGTGGTGATGAAGATCTGCTCCGGGGTCAGGCCGGAGCTGGCGATGGCGCGTCCCACGCCCGCTTCGTTGCCATAGATTTTGGCCGTGTCGATGTGGCGGAAGCCAGCTTCGAATGCCTGCCGCACCACCTTCTCAGCCACGTCGTCTTCGACCTGCCACACGCCGTAGCCGAGCTGGGGGATCGTGTTTCCGTCTTTGAAAGTGAGTGTAGGTGAAAGAGTCATGACTTCATCCTGCCAAATGGCGGGCGCGGAAAAGGTGTGATTTCCGGTCTGTCAGCCAGGCGCGTAACGCACAAAGTCACCCCTGGCAGCGGGAATAAATTGCGGCTAGGAGGTTTCCCCGGCCAGGTGCCGCTCGGCGTCGGCAACCTGTTCGTAGACGGCTTCCGCTCGCCGGCGCACGGATGCCGCGCCTACCGGGACGGGCCCGACGGCGAGCCGCAGCATGGCGGCAGCCTCGGCTGTGGTGGCCAGCGAGTTGCCGGCTTTGGACAAGGCACGGTGCACACCGGAAAGGGCGGCGGGAATGTCCAGGCCGTCACTGGGTGAGCGCCGCTGGGCTTCGACGCAGACGGCCCGCACCCGGTCCAGCAGGGCAGCGAGTTCGTTGGCGATCTCCACCAGCTCGCCGTACAGCTGGTCATCCTCCACGCCCTCGAGCACCTGGTGGAAGCGGTCCAGTCCCCGGTGGAAGCGGTCGTGCGCGCGGCGCCACAACCCCTTGCCCAGTTCCGCGTCGTCCTTGCGCCCCTGCCTGGCGGCGCTGAAAAAACCCAACCGGAGCCTACAGGTACTGTCCGGGACCGTGGTCCGGGTCATCGCGCTTGCCGGCCGTCGCCGGCGCACCCTGCCGCGCCGCACCCGCGGGGGCGCGCTCCGGTTCACCGTTTTCACCGATCACCACACCCGGGGCGATCACGGTTCCGGGGGGCAGCTGGCGCAACTGCATCTGTGCGGCGGCGTGCTCCCGGGCAGCGTGCTGGGCCGCAATGGCCGTCTGGATTCCGTGGAACAACCCTTCGAGCCAGCCCACCAGCTGTGCTTGAGCGATCCGGAGCTCGGCGTCGGAGGGGGTGCTTTCATCGGAGAAGGGAAGGCTGATGCGGTCCAGCTCCTCCACGAGCTCGGGTGCCAGGCCGTCCTCGAGCTCCTTAATGGAGCGCGCATGGATTTCGGCCAGCCGTTCCCGGGCGGCGTCGTCCAGCGGGGCGGACTTCACTTCTTCCAGGAGCTGACGGATCATGGTGCCGATCCGCATCACCTTGGCCGGTTCATCCACCAGGTCCTGCAGGTTGCTGCCCTTGGGCTTGCGGCCGTCCCTCGAACCGGCTGCCGCTCCAGCTTCCGCCGGCACTGCTGGTTCGTTGCCGTCAAGGGTGGTTCCTTCGACGGGGAGGTCCTCAGCTGACGGGGTGTCTTTCGGATCGCTCATGCGTTCATACTCTCATGAGCGATCCGAAGGAACTTCACTCCATGAACCCGCCTGACGCGGCGTCCGCTGAGGGCTAAATCAGCAGCAGCGGCCCTGCGGGTTGGCGTCCTGCCGGTCGGTCCTGTCGCGCCAGAACTCCCGCTCCGTGAGCGGCGGTCCGCTGTGCCCCGAAGCCCGGTGGTGTTCGAGATACTTGGCGTACGCATCCGCGCCGAGCACCCCGCTGACGTACCGCGCGAAACCACGGAACCCGCTGGACAGTACTGCCAGTCCGGCGCTCATCAGTGGTGGCCTGCCCGCTCGAACCGCAGGTTGGCCGGGACCTTCTCCCACTCCGCCATCAGTTCGCGCTCGGCAGCCGTGGGGATGAGGCCCGCAGGTGCGAAAACGCGGGACGGCAAAGCCGGATCCTCGTTGTCCTTCTCCGTGCCTGTGCCCCGGTTGCGGAAGGCCTTCACCGTGGCGAGCACCGCCGTCGCGATCACGATGATGCTCAGCACCACGAAGACTACGGACAGCCAGCCCTGGATGGCAGTGTTGCGGACCACGGCTTCCATGGCGGCAACGGTCTTGGCGGTGCCGAACTCCGTCTTGCCGTCCGCCAAGGCCTTGCTGAACGCTGCGTTATTGGCGAAGTAGCCCACGGCGGGCGTGGGAGAGAAGATCTTCTGGTAGCTGGCCGTAATGGTGACCACCGCGGCGAAGGCCAGCGGCAGGGCGACAATCCACAGGTACTTGAAGGTGCCGCGCTTGGCCACGATGGCCAGGCAGACGGAGAGTGCGATGGCGGCCAGCAACTGGTTGGCGATGCCGAACAGCGGGAACAGGGTGTTGATGCCGCCCAGCGGATCGGTCACGCCCATCAGCAGGACCGCGCCCCATGCACCCACCATGATCGCTGTGCAGAGCCAGGCCCCGGGGCGCCAGGAGGCTTCCTTGAACTTGGGCACGAAGTTGCCGATCGAGTCCTGCAGCATAAACCGGGCCACTCGCGTGCCGGCGTCAACGGCCGTCAGAATGAAGAGGGCTTCGAACATGATGGCGAAGTGGTACCAGAAAGACATCATGGCCGTGCCGCCGATGAACTGCTGCATGATGTGGGCCAGGCCCACGGCCAGGGTGGGCGCGCCGCCGGTGCGGGAGACGACGCTTTGTTCGCCCACGTTCCGCGCTGTCTCAGCCAACAGCTCAGGGGTGATGTTGACCCCGGCAAGGCCGAGGCTGTTGACCCAGGTTGCGGCGGTTTCCACGCTTCCGCCGGTGAGTGCGGCTGGAGCGTTCATGGCGAAATAGAGGCCGCGGTCGATCGAGATTGCCGCCACCAGCGCCATGATGGCGACGAAGGATTCCATGAGCATGCCGCCGTAGCCGATGAACCGGGTCTGGCGTTCCTTCTCCACCAGTTTGGGAGTGGTGCCGGAGGAAATCAGGGCATGGAAGCCGGACAGCGCACCGCAGGCGATGGTGACGAACAGGAACGGGAACAGCGCGCCCGGGAAGACGGGGCCGTTCTCCCTGCTGGCGAATTCGCTGAAGGCCGGGACGTTGATTTCGGGCCGGACCACGATGATGGCCAGCGCGAGCATGACGATCACGCCGATCTTCATGAACGTGGACAGGTAGTCGCGGGGTGCCAGCAGCAGCCAGACGGGAAGGATGGCGGCGATGAAACCATAGACGATCAGGCCCCAGGCAATGGTCACCTTGTCCAGGGTGAAGACGTCCGCGCCCCAGGCGGTTTCCGCCACGATTCCGCCGCCGATGATGGCGGCCATGAGCAGCACAAACCCGATGATGGAAACTTCCATGACCTTGCCCGGCCGAAGGTAGCGGAGGTACACGCCCATGAAAAGCGCGATGGGGATGGTCATGCCCACGGAGAAGACGCCCCACGGGCTTTCGCCCAGGGCATTGACGACGACGAGCGCCAGGATGGCGACAATGATCACCATGATCAGCAGCGTGGCAACCAGCGCAGCTGTGCCGCCGATGACGCCGAGTTCCTCGCGGGCCATCTGGCCCAGTGAACGTCCGCCGCGGCGCATGGAGAAGAACATCACCAGGTAGTCCTGCACGGCACCGGCGAGGACCACGCCGACGATGATCCAGATGGTCCCGGGCAGGTAGCCCATCTGGGCCGCGATGACCGGGCCAACCAGCGGGCCGGCGCCGGCGATGGCTGCGAAGTGGTGGCCGAAGAGGACGTTCCGGTCCGTCCGGACGTAGTCCTTGCCGTCAGCCTTGTACTCGGCGGGGGTTGCCCTCCGGTCATCGGGCTTGGTGATGAACCGTTCGATCACCTTGGAGTAGAACCGGTAACCGATCAGGTACGTGCACACCGAGGCGAAGACAAACCAGATGGCGTTGACGGTCTCGCCCCGGACGATGGCGAGCATGAACCATGCAACGCCGCCCAGCAGGGAGATCGCCGCCCAGAGCGCGATCTTTCCCGGGGTCCATTTGCTGTCTTCGGATTCGCGGACGGCATCGTCCACGGCTGTGGGTGGGAGCGCCGGGTCGGTATCCACCGCACCCTCCCGCCCCGATGAGCCGGACCTGTTCTCTGGCGCTGCGGCCATTGTCTCCTCCTTGAGATTCGTGCGGATCTGCTCTGAGGCACCCTACCGAACCCGGGGGTGCGGGCGGCGACGGTTCTGCCGGGTGCCCGGGGTTATGCGGCAGGCGGCAGGCAATCGGCGACGAACGACGGCGGACGGGCGGCCTGTGAATTCCACGTTAGGCTTCCTTGGCCCCGGCCAAAAGAGGCGCGCCACGGGAAACGGTTGCGAACGAGCACGGCGCCGGGCATATTCCGGTGCCAGAATCAGCCGCCGAGGGCCCTTCGGGTCATCGGCAGCGCAGACCTGGTGAAGGCCCAGGCCAGGGCTGACGCCGTCAGCGGGATGGCCACCACCATCGCCGCAAGGGGAAGCCAGGGTACCTCCAGCGAGGAACGCATCTCCGTGGAAGCGACAATGAGCACGGCGGGCACCGTGCCCGCCACGGCACCCAGCACAGCTCCAAGCCCTGAGGTGAAGAGCGCCTGCGACGCCGCCAGGGTCTTCCGCAGCCGCGGCGCCGCCCCCACTCCAGCCAGCGTGGCATGGTCCGTCCGGGCATCGGCGAGGGCAAGGCCAGTGGTGATCCCGGCCGCGCTGAAGGTGATCAAAGCGCTGATAGCCACGATCAGCCAGCCCATCCAGGCCTGGTCTTTGGGGACCCCCGGTTCCACCCAGAATCCCAGGCCGTAGTGTCCGACGACTCCCGCCACCGCACCGGTCACCGCGTCAACCTCAGCCGCCGAAGGAGGCCGGTTGAGCTGAATGGCCAGCCCGACGGCCTTCGGATCAAGGCCCAGGCGCCCGGCCGTGGCCGGCGAGACGATGCCGTAGTAGGGCACGGCCACCGCGGGCTCCAGGATGGCGGCGTCCAGGACGGTGCTGGTGACAGCGTCGTGGACGATGGACCCGTCCGACGGCGATGGCTGCTGGGTGCGCACGTCCAGGCCCTGCAGCTCGACTTTTCCGTCGCGGACAAAAGCCGGGTTGGTCACCACCATGGCCCCGGCGTCCAGCGCGGCAACGGTGGCAGCCCCGGCTTCGCTCCCGAACATGGCACGGATATCGTCGGCGCCGCCCACCAGGATGGACCGGTCCGTTGGCTGGTCCGAGGCCATGGAGCCGCGGCACCGCCAGTCGTCCGGATCCACGACCCGCCGTTGGGGCGTGACCGGACATTCCTGGCCGCTTGGCCTGGCGAGGGCGTAGAGGAGGCAGTTGGACGTTTCCGTCGCCACGGGCCCGGCGGGACCTGAGCCTTCCCCGAAGCCACAGTTTTCCACCGGCGCGGGGGTAGTGACTGTCCTGGTCCAGGAGACGCTGTCCAGGGCGCCCGAGACGGCAGCCGAGAGCCGCTCCGGGTCGCCAGTCACGGCCGGAGCGGCGGTGCCGTCGGCCAGCGGTGGCTGCGCGAGGTTAAGCGGCAGGTACGACTGGTTCTCCAGTGCGCTCCAGGAATGCGACTGGCGCTGCCCTGCCAGTTGGCTGGCCGTCAGCACCAGGGCCGCACTTGCCAGGGTCGCGGCGGCCAGTACGGCCGCCACCGCCGGGACCGTCCGGCCTCGGTTCCTGGCGGAGTCCCGGGCCGCCATGCGCAGCGGCAGCGGCATGGCCCGGGTGCGGGATGTCAGGATCGCTGCCAGCCATCCGGTCAGGAGCACCAGGGCCACCACCGCCAGGACCGCTCCCCCGGCCAGCATCGCCGAAACTGCGGCGGCCTGTTGTGCCCGCTGGTCGGGGTCTTTGGCCGAGCTGCCCAGGGCCGAGCCTGCGGCTAGCAGTCCGGCGGCCGCCAGGAGCACAGCCACCCCGGCGAGGGTGCTCCGGCGTCCGCTTGCTGCCGGTGCGCGCCCGGATTTGAGCGCACCCAGCAGTGCCTGCCGGGCAACGAGGTTGGCCGGCGCCAGGGCGGCAAGGATGCAGGCCGCCAGGCCCATCAGCATGGCTACGGTGGTCAGTAGGAGATCCGGGTGGACTCCCGCCAGGCGGGCGGAACCGGTGGAACGGACCCACCAAACTACTCCGGCCGCAGCTGCTACGCCGGCAGCGGCGCCGGCTGTGACGGCCAGGCCGCCGAGCCACAGGCCGCTGGCGGTGACCACGGCACGGATGGTGGGTGCTTCGGCACCGGACGCCGCAAGAAGGGCGAGTTCGCGCACCTGGTGCTTGGCCCCGACGGCGAACGCTGCCCCGGCCAGGAGGCCGACTTCCAGCAGGGCAAGGGCACCCACCACAGCGAAGGTGGCGTAGGTGGCGACCGTCTCCGAGGGAACTCCGGCCACCCTGGCCCCCGGCACGGTCAGCTCGCCCGGCGGCGGCGGATCCAGCACCACGCTGCGGGACAGCACTCCCACGCCCTTGCTGTTGGCCTCCCTGACCTGCTGCCAGGTGACCGGTTCCGGTCCTGTCACATAGTAGGAGACAGGCTGTGCGGAAGCGGGCCCCTGGACAAGGCCTGCGGGCACCTGCGCGGACTGCAGGTACAGCGTGCTGTTGTTGTCCGAGGCGTCCGCGTCGCGGATGGTGCCCACCGGGACAAAGGTCCCCGCCGACGTCGTAAATTCCTCGCCCAAGTCCACGTTAAACCGCTTGAGCAGCCCGCGTGAGGCCAAAACCTCTGCACCGCCTGCCGGTGCCCGGCCATCCAGGAGGGTGAATTTCCCCTCGAAAGCCTCGTTCAGCGCGTCCACCTGCACGCCGTTCAGCGTGACCTTGGCCGCGCCCACGGAAGTGGTCAGCTGCACTTGCCGCAGCGGCAGTATCCCGTAGCCGGGCGGAAGCAGGTCCTTGGGGTCCGTGGGAACGAAATCACCATCCAGCTCTCCGGTGCTGGAGGTCACGTAGGCGTCATTCATTGGATCCTGGACCGAGTTGCCGTTGGGAACCGGCAGGGCGCCGAACCGTGCCTGGGTGTTGCCCAGTTCGTACCGCACGATTTCCTGCGGCGTCCGCAGTGAACTTTGGTACAGGGTGCCTGCCGCGGTCATCCCTGCCACCGGCAGCATGATCAGCAGCACGATGAGCAGGGACCGGCCCCTGTGCCTGGCAATGTCCCGCCGGGCCATCCTCAGGGCCACCCGGAAACTGCCTCGGCGGCCACCGGCGGCCGGTGCCAACTCCAGCGGCGGGTGCCGGAGGGGCATCAGAGGCCCGCCTGAGTCAGGAGGAAGGTGGGGTCGTGCATTGCGGCAGCCTGGTCAACAATCCGCCCGTCGCGCAGGAAGACCACCCTGTCAGCCCACGCTGCGTGACGGGCTTCGTGCGTCACCAGCATGACGGCGGCACCGGCATCGGCACGGCAGCGCAGGACTTCCATGACCCCATGCCCCGTGGTGGAGTCAAGCGCACCGGTGGGTTCGTCCGCCAGGATCAGCCGCCGCTGGCCCACGATGGCCCGGGCAATGGCGACTCGTTGCTGCTGGCCGCCGGACATCTGGTCCATGAAGCGGTCCGCGAGTTCCGGGATGCCCACCTGGCGGAGGGCGTCCAGGGCCTGCCGGCCCGCTTTCCTTGCTGCTGTTCCGTCCAGTTCCAGCGGAAGCGCCACATTCTCGGCCGCGGTCAGTGTGGGAACCAGGTTGAAGTCCTGGAAGACATAGCCCACCGCACGCCGGCGCAGCCTGGCAAGCTCGTTCAGGCCAAGGCCCGCCAGCGGCGTGGACTCCACGAAGACCCCGCCCGACGTCGGCCGGTCCAGTCCGCCGGCCAGCGCCAGCAGGGAGGATTTTCCGGAGCCGGACGGTCCCATGACGGCTACGAACTCGCCCGCTGCGATGGTGAGGTCCACGTCCCTCAACGCGGCGACCGCCGTCGCGCCTTCCCCGAAAGTCCTGCTCACCCTGGCCAGTTCAAGGACCTGCTGCGGCCCGCGGACGCTCACCGCCGGTTGTCCGCGTTGAGCGGGGCGGCGTCTTCCGTGACCCCGTTGGACGTTTTGCGCGCGGCACTTTGGCCGGCCGATTGTGCCTGCTGGACCATCCTGGCTTCGCAGAGATCCAGCCAGCGGACCTCGGCCTCGGTCTGGAAGATGAGGGAATCGAGCACCAGCAGCCAGGCGGTGTCCGCGGTGCGCTGGTTGGCGGCGGTGTCGCGGCGGGCCTTGGTGTAGTCCTGCAGTGCCCGGATGGATGCCACCCGCTGGGCCTGGATGATGGCCTGGACATCCACGCCGGGAAGGGTGACGGCGAGCGCCAGCTTGATGGCCAGTTCATTCCTGGGCGGGTTGCTCCGTTCCACGGGGGCGGCGAACCAGCCCTGCACTTCCGCGGCGCCCTCGGCGGTGATGCTGTAGACCACGTGGCCGCCGCCGTCGTCGCCTTCCCTGGCCACCAGGCCATCGCGCTCCAGCCGGTCCAGGGTGGTGTAGACCTGTCCGATGTTCAGGGGCCAGGTGGCTCCCGTGCGGGTTTCGAACTCGACCCGCAGCTGGTAGCCGTAGCGCGGCTGGTCCTGCAGCAGGGCGAGGAGGCTGTGGCGTATGGACATGGTGCTCCCCCGGGCTTAGTCACTATCCGGTATGCACAGGCCCCCAAGACCCGTGCATACCGCGTATAGCCAAGCCTAGCCCCCTGATGAGGATCAAGCAATACTCAGTATCCACTAAGTGGTCACATCACCAGCAGGACTTTGCCCACGTGGTCGCCGCTGTCGAAGTATTCGTGTGCCGCGCTGACCTGGTCCAGCGGGAACGTCCTTGCCACCAACGGCTGGATCCTGCCGTCCGCCACCATCGGCCAGACGTGGTCCCTGACCCCGTTCAGAATGGCGCCCTTTTCGGCTACCGGCCTGGGGCGAAGGGCGGTAGCCACCACCGCGGCCCGTTTCCTGAGCAGTTCGCCAAGGTCCAGCTCACCCTTGGTGCCGCCCTGCAGGCCAATCACCACCAGGCGCCCATACTCGGCGAGCGCCTCGATGTTTTGCTTCAGGTACTTGGCGCCCACCACATCGAGGATCACGTCGGCCCCCTTGCCGCCGTTCTGCCTGCGCAGGCTCTCCGGGAAGTCTTCTTCGGCGTAGTTAATGGCGATGTCCGCCCCCAGGAAGGCCTTCGCAGTGCTGACTTTCTCATCGGTGCCGGCCGTGGTGGCCACCTTCGCGCCGTAGGCCTTGGCCAGCTGGATGGCCATGGTGCCAATTCCGCCTGTGGCGCCATGGATGAGTACCGTTTCCCCGGCCTGCAACTGGGCCGTCATGACCAGGTTCGAGTACACCGTGGCAGCCACTTCGGGCAAGGAAGCCGCCGTGACCAGGTCAACGCCGTCGGGCAGCCGCAGGACCTGCTCCGCGGGGACGGCAACCTGCTGCGCGTAGCCACCGCCGGCAAGCAGTGCCACCACCTTGTCCCCCAGGGAGAACGGCTTGCTCACACCCGTACCAAACCCTGCAATGCGGCCGGAAACTTCCAGTCCGGGGATCTCCGATGCGCCGGGCGGCGGCGGGTAGAACCCGCGGCGCTGCTGTACGTCTGCACGGTTCAGGCCGGCGGCCACGACGTCGATCAACACCTCGCCTGGACCGGGCAACGGGGCCTCGACCTCGCGTACCTCGAGTACTTCCGGTCCTCCCGGTTCCGAAATGTAGACGGCTTTCATGGACCACTCCCTGTTCCTGACTCAATACCGGTCCAACCAGTGTGCACCGGGTATGCACTGCGGGCCTGTTTTGTTGCAGGCAAGTGCCTATGAAACACTACTCGTTGAGGAAGGTTGTCCGAGCGGCCGAAGGAGCTGGTCTTGAAAACCAGTGTGCGGTAACCCCGTACCAAGAGTTCGAATCTCTTACCTTCCGCGATCAGGACCCCGCCTGCCGGCAACACCGGCAGGCGGGGTCCTTCGTTTTTCTGGGTCCGGACTCCGTTGACCAGGCCGGGATGCGTTGGCGGCCCCCTGCGCGCAGATGCGTTGGCCAGCCAGCGCAAGGGACCCTTGATCGGTGTCAGTGCCTGCACATAGGGTCAGGGTGACCGGATTCCTTACCTCCGGACGTTGCCGCACACTATTGCCAGCTTCCCGCATCCCGCGACAGGAGACCGTTATGCCGAGCCCCATGTCCACCCCCGGAGCCCCTTGCTGGATCGACCTCGTGACCTCCGATGTTGCAGCCGCCCAAACGTTCTACGGCGAGCTGTTCGGGTGGGAGTTCGAAACGGGCGACCAGGAGAAGTACGGCGGTTACACCACCGCCAGGAAGAACGGCAAGACAGTTGCCGGGATCATGCAGAAAGATGCCGGCATGGCGGCCATGCCGGACGTCTGGTCCACCTACCTGCGGACCGAGGACGCCGCGGCCACCGCCGCAGCTGTCGGCAGCCACGGCGGCCAGGTCTACATGCCACCCATGGATGTTCCGGAGCAGGGCTTCATGGCAATTTTCGGAGATGCGTCCGGAGCCTCCATCGGTGCGTGGCAGCCCCGGGAGATGAAGGGCTACGAGCTGGTGGCCGAGCCCGGTTCCGCCGCCTGGCATGAATTACACGCCAAGGACTACGACGCCGCCGTACGGTTCTACCAGGAGGTCTTCGGTTGGGACACCGAAGTCATGAGTGACGCGCCGGAATTCCGCTACACCACCCTGGGGTCGGGCATGTCTGCGGAGGCCGGGATCCTGGACGCCTCCGGCTACCTGCCGGCGGAGGTGCCCTCCCACTGGCAGGTCTACTTTGCCGTGGCGGACACGGACGCCAGCATCGCCCAGGCCACCGCCATGGGCGCCACCGTCCTGGACGGGCCTGAGGACAGCGACTTCGGCAGGGTGGCGATGCTCGCCGACCCCACCGGGGCCACGTTCAAGATCATCTCCAGCCAGGCCCAACAGGCCGGCCAGGGAACCTGACGGCGGACAGCGTCGGGGTAAGCGACACCGCAAAATCCACCTGATACCGGCCGGAGCTTCAAGCTACCGGCCGGTATTGTTTGTGATGGCCGGCACACTTTTCACGAGCCGGCCACCGCAATGGCATCACCCGAACGGGGCCAAGGTCGCCCCGGGACGGTGGACGGGCCGCTCCGCTGGGGAACGATCCGCCGAATGCACGCACTGGCCACTTTGCGTTCATTCAGTGCTGTTGGGATATGCCGGACAACCACTTGACCAGGAGCAGGGTCCGGCCCCAGTCCGATCGGTACAACCCGGACATACTCCAATGGGTCCCCCACCGGGGACAATCTCATGAAAGTAAGAGCGGATGCATCAAACACCTTGGAAATTAGCGCTGGGCACAGCGTTGTCGGCGGGGCTCATCGCAGCCCCGTTGATGGCGTTGCCTGCGGTAGCGGACAGCACGGCCGCGGAGGTCTCAGCCGCGGCAGGCACATCGCCCGTTGTCATCAACGAGGCCTACCTGAGCGGCGGCAGCAGCGGCGCCGCCTACAAGAACAAGTTCGTGGAGCTCTACAACTCCTCGGACGCCCCGGTGTCACTGGACGGCTGGTCGGTCCAGTACCGCTCCGCCACCGGAACTGCAGCGCCCACCGGCGTAGCAGCACTGTCCGGTTCCATCCCGGCCAAGGGGTACTACCTGGTCCAGGGCGGAAGCAACGGAACCAACGGCGCGGACCTGCCCAAGCCCGACGCCGTCACCGGCCTGAACCCGAGCGGCACTTCCGGGACCATCGTGCTCGCCAAGCAGCCCTCCGCCGTCGTGCTTCCCACCGGTTCCGCGGTGGAATCCGCCGGTGTGGCTGACCTCCTGGGCTACGGGACCTCCAACACGTTCGAGACAAAGGCCGCAGCGGCCCCCACAGGCAACACGGACGTGCGGAGCTTCAACCGGGCCGGCGGAGCGGACAGCAACAACAACGCCACCGACTTCAGCCTCAGCTCCACCATCACCCCGGTATCCTCCGGCGGAACCGCGCCAGACCCCGAGCCGAATCCTGACCCCACCCCGGATCCTGTGGCCAAGACCATCGCCGAGATCCAGGGCACCGGCACCGCCAGCCCGCTGGCCGGCACCACGGTGACCACCCGCGGCAAGGTCACCGCAGCATTCCCCACCGGCGGCCTCAACGGCTACTACATCCAGACCCCCGGCACCGGCGGCGACCTGACGGCCACGAACCACGCGGCTTCGGACGGCATCTTCGTCTACTCCCCCGCTACCGTTGGCTCGGTCAAGGCCGGCGACTATGTCCAGGTGACAGGTACCGTGGCCGAGTACTACGGCATGACCCAGGTCAACGTCACAGCGGCAGCCGGGCTCACGCAGCTCACTGAGGCGGCGCCCGAGGTGAAGCCCACCATCTTCACCCTGCCCGCCACCGAGGCGTTCCGCGAGTCGCTGGAAGGCATGCTCCTGGCACCCCAGGGACCCCTGACGGTAACGGACAACTACAGCCTGAACCAGTACGGCGAGATCGGACTGGCCGGCGGCACCACTCCGCTGGTGCAGCCCACCGCCGTCGCCCCGTACGGCTCTGCGGAGTACAACGCCGCCGTTGCCGACAACGCGTCCCGCGGCATCAAGCTCGACGACGGCGCCAGCACCAACTTCCTCAAGGACGCCGCCACCAAGGCCGAAGTGCTGCCCTACCTCACCACCACGGACCCGGTCCGCGTCGGCTCTCCCGCCACCTTCACCACCAACGTGGTGCTGGGCTACGCCAACGAGTCCTGGAAGCTGCAACCGCTGACCCACCTCACCGACGCCAACAAGGCAACGGTCCAGCCGGCCAGCTTCGGCGCCACCCGCACCGAAGCCCCCGCACCCGTGGGCGGCAACGTCAAGATCGCCTCGTTCAACGTGCTGAACTACTTCCCCACCACCGGGGACACCCTCACCGGCTGCACCTATTACGGGGACCGTGCCGGCAACCCCATCACCGTCCGCGGCGGCTGCGACGCCCGCGGAGCCGCCAACGCCGAGAACTTCCAGCGGCAGCAGGACAAGATCGTCGCCGCCATCACCAAGACCGGCGCCGACGTGGTCACCCTCATGGAAATTGAGAACTCCGCGCAGTTCGGCAAGAACCGGGATGACGCCCTGGCCAAGCTCGTGGAGGCGCTGAACATTCCCACGCCCGGCATCTGGGACTACGTGCGCTCCCCCGCGAACGCACCCCCGCTGGCCGATGAGGACATGATCCGCACCGCCTTCATCTACAAAAAAGCCGTCGCAGAACCCATGGGTGAATCCATCATCCACAACGACACCACCGCTTTTGCCAGCGCCCGCAAGCCGCTGGCCCAGGTCTTCAAGCCCGTGGGCGGCGGCGCGGGCACCGAATTCATCGCCATCGCCAACCACTTCAAGTCCAAGGGCTCCGCCGCAACGCCGGACGACACGGACAAGGGCCAAGGAAACTCCAACCTTGCCCGCACCGCCCAGGCCAAGTCCCTGCTGGACTTCGCCACCTCGCTGCAGCAGTCGAAGGGCACCGACAAGGTCTTCCTGATCGGTGACTTCAACTCCTACGGCAAGGAAGACCCCATCAACGTCCTGACGGCCGCCGGCTACGTCAACCAGGACGACAAGGCGAAGAACGCCGACGGGTCCTCCAAGCACTCGTACCTCTTCGGCGGCCTGGTGGGGTCCCTGGACCACATCCTGGCCTCCCCTGCAGCCAACGGCGTGGTGACCGGTGCGGACATCTGGAACATCAACTCCGTCGAATCCGTGGCCCTGGAATACAGCCGCTACAACAACAACGTCACCAACTACTACGCACCGGACCAGTTCCGCGCCAGCGACCACGACCCCGTGGTGGTGGGCCTGGACCTGAAGTCCGCACCCTCCAGCGTTGACCTGAACTTCCTGGGCATCAACGATTTCCACGGCCGGATCGACGCCAACACCGTCCAGTTCGCCGGAACCATCGAGAAGCTGCGGGCGGCTGCCGCCCCCGGAGCAACAGCATTCCTCTCCGCCGGCGACAACATCGGCGCGTCCCTGTTTGCCTCCGCCGTGGCCAAGGACCAGCCCACCATCGATGTGCTGAACGCCCTTGAGCTCAAGGCCTCGGCAGTGGGCAACCACGAGTTCGACGGCGGCTGGGCAGACCTGCGCGACCGCGTCATTGCAGGCGGCAGCAACGCCAAGTTCCCGTACCTCGGTGCCAACGTGTACCGGAAGGGCACCACGGAACCGGTCCTGCCGGAGTACACGGTGCTGGACATGAACGGCATCAAGGTGGCCGTCATCGGCACCGTCACCCAGGAAGTCCCCTCCCTGGTGACCCCGGCCGGCATCGCCGACCTCGAGTTCGGCGACCCGGTGGAGGCCATCAACCGGGCCGCAGCAAAGATCAAGGCAGGCAACCTCGCCGACGTCATCATCGTGGAGAACCACGACGGCGCCGGGTCCGGTGTGGTGGAAGGCTCCACGCTGGAGCAGGAAGTGGCAGCCGGCGGCCCGTTCGCGAAGCTGGTCACCGAAACCACCGCAGACGTGGACGCCATCTTCACCGGCCACACGCACAAGGAATATGCCTGGGACGCCCCCGTCCCCGGTGTGCAGGGCAAGACCCGGCCCATCGTGCAGACCGGCAACTACGGCGAGAACGTGGGCCAGATCCAGCTGACCGTGGATACCGCCACCAAGGAAGTCACCGGTTACAAGGCCGGCAACGTCAAGCGGACCACTGATGCGGCCGCGGACCTGATCGCGGCCTACCCGCGGGTGGCCGCTGTGGATTCCATCGTGCAGAAGGCCCTGGCGGCCGCAGCCGAGGTAGGCAACCAGCCTGTCGGCTCGGTCACCAAGGACATCACCACCGCTTTCAGCACCGACGCCACCGGAACCGCAAAGCGCGATGACCGCGGCAGCGAGTCAACCCTGGGCAACCTGGTGGCCGACTCACTGCTCGATTCGCTCAAGCCGGCCGAACTGGGCGGGGCGGAGATCGGCGTCGTGAACCCCGGCGGCCTCCGCAACGAGCTGTACTACGCTCCGGACGGGACCATCACCTATGCCGAAGCGAACGCCGTTCTGCCGTTCGTCAACAACCTCTGGACCACCTCCCTGACCGGAGCGCAGTTCAAGACCCTGCTGGAGCAGCAGTGGCAGACCAACGCCGACGGCACGGTCCCCAGCCGCGCGTACCTGCAGCTTGGCCTGTCCAAGAACGTGAACTACACCTACGACGCCGCACGCACCGCCGGTGACAGGATTACCTCAATCCGGGTCAACGGTGAGGTGCTGGATCCTGCCAAGTCCTACCGGGTGGGCACGTTCAGCTTCCTGGCAACCGGCGGTGACAACTTCCGGGTCTTCACCCAGGGAGCCAATACGCGCGATTCCGGCCTCGTGGACCGGGATGCGTGGATCGGCTACCTGCAGAAGAGCAGCCCGGTGGCCCCGGACTTTGCCCGCCGTTCAGTGGCCGTGGTGAACACCACTGCCGCCGAGGTAAAGCCCGGCGAACCGGTCAACCTGGCGGTCTCCAAGCTGGACCTGACCTCGCTGGGCAGCCCGGTGAACACCGCGCTCGCCGGCGTTTTCACCGATTCAGCCGGCAAGGCCACCCAGGTGGGAACCGTGCCGGTATCGGCGGGATCCGCCACCGTCAGCTTCGCCGTTCCGGCAGGTGCAGCCGCCGGTACTGCAACGCTGGTGCTCACCGCTGCGGAGTCCGGCACGAAGGTGACCATCGCGGTACAGGTGGCGGCCACCACGCCGCTGCCGCCTGCGTGCACGGCACCCACCAAGCCGGCCAAGTGGTACGACGTCCTGGGCTGGATCCGCTACGGCATCGCCTGGCTCCAGTACCAGCAGTGCCTGCGCGGCTGATGCTGCGCCGGTAAGGCATAGAACAAGAAAGGGGTGTCCCTCCCGGCCAGCTGGCCGGGAGGGACACCCCTTTTCATTGCGCGGGAGCTTCGTCCCCGCGCTGCGTGCCCAAGAGCTCAGGGCACGACGACGGTTTCCGAGTACGTGGACGAGTCGCCCTTGATAGAGGTGCTGCTGCGCCCGTCCACGCCTACCGGCACGTCACCGGCAATGGTCACGCGGTTGAGTTTGCGCGGCTGGCCATCGTAGTTGTCCGGCGCGTAGTGCTGGGTGATGCGGTTGTCGAACAGGACCAGTTGGTTGGGTTCCCAGTTCACCCGCACCACGTTTTCGGGGCGGGTGATGTACGCCTGAAGGATCCGCAGGATGTCTTTTGATTCGGTGTTGGACAGTCCCACGATCCGCAGCCGCTGGGCAAAACCGCCAATGAACAGGCCACGTTCACCCGTCAGGGGGTGGACCCGGACAACCGGATGCGCGGTTTCGAAGTGGATCCGGGTGAACTCCTTGCGCCGCTCCTCCGCGTTGGCGTGTTCGAGGTTCTTGGGCCGGGAGTAGTCGTAGTCGTTGGTGTGGATGGCCCAGAGGGTGTCGGCAAAGTTGCGCAGCTCGTCCGGCAGGTCCCGGTAGGCGCCGGCGGAGGAGGCAATAAGGGTTTCTCCCCCGTAGTCCGGAAGGGTGATGCTGCGCAGGGTGGACGCCTGGGGCGGGTTCACCACGAAGGTGACATCAGTGTGCCAGTTGTTTGCACTGCCGTTCTCGCTGTCCACCGGCAGCACAGCGGGTTTGCCCTCCACCGATGCGACGGTGGGGTGGGCGTTGGTGAGCGGGCCGAAGTGGCTGGCAAACCGGACCTGGTCCTCGTCCGTCAGCACGTTCGCTTCCCGGAAGACCAGCGCTTTGTGGACGTTGAGGGCCTCGCGGATCTGCGCTACGGTGCCCGGGCTGAGGTCTGCGCTGAGGTCCAGGCCGCGGATTTCGGCGCCGATGCGGGAGCCGAGCTTCGCGAATTCGAGCTTTGTTTCGGTAACGGTGGTCATGGGTGTTCCTTGCCTTTCGCTTGGGGGTGTTTGGCTCAGTTCAGGTGGTTGGGTTTGCGTGTGGCAACCACTAGAGCAGAGCTCACGGGGATGCAGAAGAGGCAGGTTCTCCGCAGGAAATCCCAAGAAATGTGCTGCCACGCGGGGTTATTCGGAGCCTTGTCGGGCAGCACGGAGAACGCCTGCGAAACCCCGTGTCACATTCGGGCGGCGGGCGTTCATGGTCCGTAAGGAAAAGGTCCGCCACGCGCTTCACGAGTGGTCACGGGGACCGGCTCGGCGGACCCAGGGTTGGCCGATGTCCGGCATCCCCGGCGGATTTTGCCGTCCGGTCGGGTGCCCGGCAGCGGGCACGTCAAGTCATGCCGGCACGCATCGGACCGCCAAGGAGGAACCCGGACCTAATATTTCTGCCGGGAAAGAAGCCCTGTTACGTGGCACCGTGGTTCCCGTGCGCCGATCTGCCCGGGCAGGACTTCCAAACGGCCGGAGCCGGGCGGGGCGGGAGCGCGCGTTGACGGGCAAACCGCCACAACAAAGCGCGCGTTGACGGGTTTAGCGGCGGAGGATGGCCTGGGCGATTTCGTCGGCGTCCCGGAGGGTGCGCTGGCCGCTGCGGTAGGCCGGGGTGCCCGGCTGGTGCGCCTCGGCGGCGATCGCGGTTCCCCACTGGGCGGAGGACAGCTGCAGTCCCAGCACGTACATCCCCTCGGTGACCGACCCGTTGGCGGCGACGGGCCGGTACGGGTGCGGCTCCACATCCAGGCCGGTGGACTGTACCGGCGCCCCCTCGGCGGTCATCATGTGCCTGGACCGGACCAGCCCGTCCTTGAGCAGCTGCTGCAGGAGCGGAGAGTCGTTGGCCGAGACCCGGTTGCCGGGTGCCAACGCCTCCACCATGGTCCGGGCAGCGGCCGGCGGGCCCTCCACCCAGGGAGAGGCAGCGGTGAAGGTTCCGGCTTTGCGGTCGACGCCGAATTTCGGGTCCGGGCCCACAAAGCTGACCACGCCGGCCCGCGCCAGCGCGGCCAGCTGCTCCGAGCGCAGCGCCGGCGGCCCGCTGGCCAGCCCTTCCACGAACGACTCGAACCAGCCCCGCAGGCCGGCCACCCAGGATTCGTCGGTGATGCCGCCGTCGGCCACTGCCGTCTTGAGCACCGCGCGGCCGTGGTGCAGGGCACCGATGGCCATCTTCACGGGGTCATCCTCGCCGAGCGAGGAGCGGCGGGCATCGTCCAGGAGGAATTCGACGACGGCGGCGTCCTGCTCGGGGCGCGACGCGAAAGTGCGCCCTGCAAGAGGCGCGGCGAGCCCCTGGAGATCCAGCCGGTGGCGCGGCCCCACGTGGATGGCCAGCACGCTGTCCACGGCGTCTTCCCAGTTGGCGGCGCTGTGCGCGTGCGGGTGCAGGGCCTCCTCGAGTGCGGCCAGGAACGCTGTACTGTCCGGCACGGCGCCAGGCTGCGAGCGCACGAGGGTTGAATAGTAGGCCCAGAGGGTGTCGCGGTGCAGGAGGGGCCAGAGGTCGTGGTCGAAGCCCGGACGGATTCCGGCAGCCTGGAACCGGTCCATCGCCGCTTCGGTGAGGTAGCGGAGGGTGACCGAGGAGGCGTAATAGCCCTCCAGCGCCGCTTTGGCCCGGTAAGGGGCCCCCCGGCGGGAGGCGGCGATGATGAACGGTTCCTGGCCGGAGGGCTCGTATTCCAGCCGGCCGGCCGGGCCGCCGGCAGTGAATTTGCCGCCCCTGCCCTCGGTCAGCTGGACCATCGTGTCGAAGAAATTCAGCCCCATGCCGCGCACCAGGACAGGCTCGCCGGCCGGAATCTGTGCCCAGTCCACGTCAGCGGGCACGGCCGGTGGCAGGTACCGCAGCCCCAGCTGGGCCGCTGAGGCCTGCAGTTCACGCTGTTCGGGGTTGAGCCTGGACGGGATGTGCCCCAGGGCCAGCGCCACGGAACCGGTGCGGAGGGTCTCACCGGTGGCCAGGCCGACGTCGAACGTGCCGTCACCCGCCGGGTGCACCGACAATGCGGACGTTTCGTGGAAGTCGATGGTGACGCCGTCGGGCGCCTTTTCCAGAAGGTCCTGCAGTGTGGAGCGAAGGTACCGGCCGTAGATCGCCCGGCTGGGGAAGTCGTTGGACCCGAGCACGGCAAGTTCGGCGCGTTCATCCGCGGTGAGGGCCGGGAGTGGATCCTGCTGTTGGCGTTCGCGCCAGCGGTCGAAGGTGGTCCCGGCGACGGCGGCGGGCAACCCTGGGTCTTCGGGAATCAGCGTGGGGTAGAAGGACTGGGTGTTCATCAGGAATAGCCGTGACTGCCCCGGCTGCCAGACATGCCCCGGACCTGCGGGATAGGGGTCGACGACGTCGATGTGGAGCCGCAAGGCAGCGCCGCCGTCTCCTGACTGAGCGGCTTGGTGGCTGGCATGGGCGAGCAGGCGCTCCAGGACGCTGGTCCCCCGGGGGCCGGCACCAATGATGGCGGTCCGGATGCTCTGCGTATTTTCCACGCCTTCCAGAGTACGGGCTTGTGTTGAAGAGGAAGGGCTGGCCGCTTGACTTGCCACCCCCGAGCGGATGTTGTTTGGATGGGGCGCATGACCACCACTGCAGCTGATTCAGCGTCCGGCCACGGCAACACCCCCACGGACGGCAGGCCTGCGGGCACCGGCCCGGGCGGCAACGGCGGCCCAGCGCCGGAGCCAACCGACGAAAACGTGTGGCTCGAGGAGATCTACGGCGAAGAGCAGCTCGCCTGGGTCAAGGAGCAAAACTCGCGCACGGAGGATCTCCTGGAGGACGCCGACTACGCGGAGCTCGAAGGCAGCATCCTGGAGGTGCTGGACTCCACCGACCGGATCGCCATGGTGGGAAAGCGCGGTGACTGGTACTACAACTTCTGGAAGGACCGGGAGAACCCCAAGGGCCTGTGGCGCCGCACCACCTGGGACAGCTACTGCACGGATTCCCCCGACTGGGACGTCCTGCTGGACGTGGACGCCCTGGCCGCCACCGAAGGCGAGGAGTGGGTGTTCCACGGCGCCACGTTCCTGCGGCCGGCCCCGGGCGAGCCCTACCGGCACGCACTGCTGGCGCTCTCCCCCGACGGCGGCGACGCTAACCGCTACCGGGAGTTCGACGTCGAATCCCGCACCTTTGTTGACCCGGCGGCGGGCGGGTTTGACCTGCCGACGGCGAAGGGGAACGTGTCCTGGCTGGACGCGGACACCCTCCTGGTCTCCTCCACGGCGGACGGGCTGCCCAGGACGGCGTCCTCCTACGCCCGCACCGGCGTCACCCTGAAACGCGGCGAAACCCTGGCCGCTGCACCCCGGCTGTTCGAGGTACCCGAGCAGCACATGATGGCTGTGGTGGCGCACGACTCCACCCCCGGCTTCGAGCGCACCTTCGCTGTGGACTACATCGACTTCTTCAACCGCACCAACCTGGTGCTGCGCGACGGTTCGTGGGTGGCCATCGACGTTCCCACCGACGTCAACGCCAGCGCCCACCGCGAATGGCTGCTGTTCCGGCCACAGCGGGACTGGGCGCTGGATGGCACCACCTACCCGGCCGGCGCGCTGCTGGCCGCCAACTTCGAGGACTACCTGTCCGGCGGGCGGGACCTCGTGGTGCTGTTCACGCCGGACGCCCACACATCGCTGCAGTCGTGGAGCTGGACGCGGAACTTCCTGCTCCTCAACCTCCTGAGGGACGTGTCCTCGGAAATCCGGGTGCTGGACCCGTCCCGCCCGGCGGACGCCGCCGACGGGTCCTTCGGGGACGGCTCCGCCTGGGCGTCCACACTTCTGGATGCCTGCCCCCCGCTGCATGACGTCAACGCCTATGCCGTGGACGACGAGGATGAAGCAGCGGCCGCCGGCGGTGCGGGCGACGATTTCTGGCTGCTCGCCACCGGATTTACCACCCCCAGCACCCTGATGCGCGGCACGCTGGAACGCGGCCGCAACGATGCCGGGGAACCCGGCGTGGTGAGCCGGCACACGGAAGTGAAGTCCTCGCCGTCGTTCTTCTCCGACGCCGAGTACGAGGTCCAGCAGCACTTCGCGGTTTCCGACGACGGCACACGGGTTCCGTACTTCCAGGTCTCCTCCCATAACCTGCCCCTTGACGGCCAGAACCCCACCCAGCTCTCCGGTTACGGCGGCTTCGAGGTCTCCCGGACGCCCGCCTACAGCGGAACAGTGGGGCGGGCGTGGCTGGAGCGGCGGACCACCGGGCTGCCGGTCGACGGCGGCGAGGCACCGCACTCCCGTGGCGGCGTCTACGTGGTGGCAAACATCCGCGGCGGCGGCGAATACGGGACTGCATGGCACCGCGCCGCCCTTCAGGAAAACCGGCACAAAGCCTACGAGGACTTCGCCGCGGTGGCACGCGACCTGATCTCCCGGGGCGTCACCTCCCGCGAGCGCCTGGGCTGCGTGGGCGGCTCGAACGGCGGGCTGCTGGTGGGCAACATGCTGACCCGCTACCCAGACCTGTTCCGGGCCGTCTCCTGTGGCGTGCCGCTGCTGGACATGCGCCGGTACACCAAGCTGTCCGCCGGGCACTCCTGGATCGCCGAGTACGGGGACCCGGACGTCGCGGAGCAGTGGGACTACATCCGGACCTTCTCCCCATACCACCTGCTCAAGGACGGCATCGAATACCCGGAAACGTTCATCTGGACTGCCACCTCGGATGACCGCGTGGGCCCGGTCCAGGCGCGGAAAATGGCTGCCCGCATGCTCGCCATGGGCATCCCCAACGTCTGGTTCCACGAGGCGTTGGAGGGCGGCCACGCTGGAGCATCAGACAACCGGCAGGCGGCAGCTTTGCAGGCCCGCAGCCAGCACTTCCTGTGGAAGGCGCTGGCGGGCGGAACGTCGTAATGGCGGCCCCCGGGCCCGCAATGCCTGGGCGTGCGGTGCCGGGGGCTGCGGTGCCCGGGTCTGCGGTGCCGGGGCCCTCGGTCTCGGTCCGCAGGGCGGTTGCCACTGATGTGGAACGGCTCGCGGACGTGCACATCAGGTGTTGGCAGGAAACTTACCGCGGGATGCTGTCCGACGCCTTTCTGGCTGCTGCCGACCGGGAGGGCCGCCTCGCGCTGTGGCGGCACCTGCTGGACCGCCCGGACCCCGCCGACGCGTGGGTGGCCTGCGACGGCGATACGGTAGTCGGCTTCGCTGGCACCCGTTCAGTTCCGCCACAGGATTCCCAGGACGGACACCCGCCGCCGGAGTCCGGCCCCCTGGAACTGTGGGGGCTGTACCTGTTGGCGTCCCACCAGGGCCTGGGCCTGGGGCGGCAGCTGATCGTCACCGCCCTGGGCAGCCGGGCAGCGAGCCTCTGGGTGGCCGCGGAGAACAGCCGGGCCATCGGCTTTTACCGGCGGTTCGGCTTCGAACCGGACGGCGTGGAGGACACCCTGGCGGACTGGGAGGACCTGCCCGAGATCAGGATGGTGCGCCCGGCCCAGCCCGCTGCCTAGGCTGATCGGGCCCGGCCAGTCTTCCCGTGTCGCGCGGCCGCAGCCGTTTTGCACTGCATGGCCGGATCTGCGTATCCTTGGTGGGCTAGGAATAGCAATTGGAGACGTGCCAGAGCGGCCGAATGGGCTTCACTGCTAATGAAGTGTGGGGCACAACTCCACCGGGGGTTCAAATCCCCCCGTCTCCGCGTTCGGCCCCGGTCCCTGGACCGGGGCCTTTTGCGTACCCGGGGAGGTTTTGCGGGCGCGGTCCCGGGCTTGTTACTGGCCTTGTTCGCGAATCAGAAGGCTGACGGCATGGTCTGGCGGACAAGCGTCTGACCCAGGGTGGCCAGACGCCAGAGCCCGCCCCGCACCGCCGCGGCAGTCCGGGGACCGGACGCACTCTGCTGGCGCAGGCTGCCTGGTGGCAGGATAAACGGATGGCAGAAAGAGACCGGCCCCGCTTGGACGGGGATGCCGCGCAGGTATGGAGCCCACGGCTGGCCCTTCTGGTGGCGGCAACTTTTTTTATGGAGTTCCTCGACGGGACCATCCTCACCACTGCCATTCCGAATATTTCAGCCGACTTCGGTGTTCCCGCGGCAGACGTGAATATCACCATGACGGCGTACCTGCTCACCGTCGCCGTCGGCATACCCATCAGCGGGTGGCTGGCCGAACGTTTCGGGGCGCGAAGGGTCTTCTGCCTGGCCGTTGCCATCTTCACCGTCGCTTCACTGGCCTGTGCCCTCAGCCAGGACCTCACCACACTGACGCTGAGCCGCATCGCCCAGGGAGCCGGGGGCGCCATGATGGTTCCGGTGGGAACGCTGGTGGTGCTGCGCGGTACACCTAAATCGGAGCTCTTGCGGGCCACGGCGTTCCTTGTGTGGCCCGGCCTGCTGGCCCCGGTCCTCGCACCCCTGGTGGGCGGTGCACTCACCACCTACCTGTCCTGGCACTGGATTTTCCTGATCAACCTCCCACTGGGACTGGCGGCCTTCCTGGCGGCCCTTCGCCTGGTCCCATCGTCCGCTGGAGACAAAGGGCGGCGGCTGGACTGGCCCGGGCTATTCCTCACCACGCTGGGCGTCGGTGCCCTGGTGGTGGGCCTTGAACTGGCCAGCTCCCACCCTGGCAGCCCCTGGGCGGGCATCAGTGCTGCCGCAGGTGCTGCCTCCCTGCTCGCGGCCGTGCTCTGGATGCGCCGGGCCAGCAACCCCCTGTTCAACCTGGGGGTGTTCCGGACCCGCACCTTCCGCGCGATGGCTACCGGCGGATTCATTTACCGGCTGACCATCAGCTCCGTGCCGTTCCTCCTGCCGCTGATGTTCCAGGCCGGCTTTGGCTGGACCCCCATCCACGCCGGCGCCATGGTGGCCGCCGTCTTTATCGGCAACATCGGCATCAAACCCGCCACCACTCCCCTGATCCGCCGCTTCGGGTTCAAGGCCATGCTGGTGTTCGCTTCCCTCGCCTCAGCAGCCACTTTTGCACTGTGCGCCCTGCTGACCCCGGATACCCCGCAGGTGCTGACGTTTGCCCTGCTGGTCTGCAGCGGCGCGTTCCGCTCCATCGGGTTCTCGTCCTACGCCTCGGTGCAGTACGCCGACATCGTCCCCGCGCAGCTCACCTCAGCCAACACCGTCTCGGCAACCCTGGTGCAGCTCGCCACCGGCGCCGGGATCGCCGTGGCCGCCCTGCTCATCAGGATCTTTGACGGGCTTGGCTCGTTTCCCCAGGACGACGCCGGTCCCTACCGCGGAGCTTTCCTGGCCATGGCAGCCCTGATGCTGGCAAGCACGGTGGACAGTGTTTTGCTCCCGCGGCATGCGGGAGCAGCGGTCAGCCGGCCTGCGCCAGGACCAGCGGAAGCACAGCCCCGGCCCCGGCCTGCCGAAGGGCACGCCCCGCGACCGTGAGCGTCCACCGGCTGTCCGCCAGGTCATCGATCAGCATCACGCTTTGCCCCTGGATGGAACCCAACGCCGCTTCGAGTTCCGGGCCGACCACCACCCGGTCCCAGACCCCGGCCAACCGGTAGGCGCTGTTGCCGCCCCGACTTCCTGTGGGGCCGCCATGGGCCAACTGCAGGCCGCCGAGGTAAGGGATGCGGCCTATGTCGGAGATGCCGCGGGCGAGGGATTCCACCAGCTCCGGCTTGCTGCGCGACGGCATGCTCACGATCGCGGCCGGCCGGCCGCCACCGCTCCAACCTGCAGTCCGCGAATCACCGGCTCCCCACTCACGCAGGACCTGGACGCAGGCCTGCAGCATGGCGGGGTCCACCGGCCGGTCTTCCGCGCCCGCGGCGAAGATCGTGCGCAGGGCGCCGCCCCAGCCAAGGTCGGTCAGCCTGGCCAGGACGCGGCCCTCGGAGATCGCCTCCGGAGGCTTGATTTTTCCCTTGACCGGAACGCCCAGCCGGTCCATGCCGCTGGGCCACTGCAGCCGCGGCTCAAGGACGCCGCCTGCCCTGCTGAGCGTCTGCCCGGCCGCGTTCGTGGCATCGGCTGCGACGTCGACGGGGAACCACTGCCCGGCGCAGTTATCGCACCGGCCGCAGGCATGGGCGGTCTCATCATCGAGGACTGACGTGATGTATTCCATCCGGCACCCGGCCGTGTCCTGGTAGATGATCATGGAGTCCTGCTCATCGACGCGGGCCTCGGCAATGCGCTGGTACCGCTCCGCGTCATAGACCCACGGCCGCCCGGTGGAGCGCCAGCCACCGCCGACCCGTTCCACGGCCCCATCCACGGAGAGGACCTTGAGCAGCAGCTCCAGCGGGGTCCGGCGCAGGTCCACCCGCGCTTCCAGCGCCACTGTGGACACAGCACTTCCCGCCTCGGCGAGCGCAGTCAGGACAGCGGCAGCTTTCTCCTCCGAAGGCATGGACGCCGTGGCGAAGTACTGCCAGATGTCGCGGTCCTCGGAGCCCGGCAACAGCAGGACGTCGGCGTTGGCGGCCCCACGGCCTGCACGGCCCACCTGCTGGTAGTAGGCAACCGGCGACGACGGCGCCCCGAGGTGGACCACGAACCCAAGGTCCGGCTTGTCGAACCCCATGCCAAGTGCAGATGTGGCCACGAGGGCCTTAACCTGGTTGTCCTTGAGCAGCTGCTCGGCGCGTTCCCGGTCCGCGGGGTCGGTGCGGCCGGTGTAGGACAGCACTTCGTGGCCCGCCTCCGCCAAGAGCCGGGCGGTGTCCTCGGCGGCGGAAACGGTCAGGGTGTAGATGATGCCGCTGCCGGGCAGGTCCGACAGATGGGTCAGCAGCCACCCCAGCCGCTGCCGGGCGTCAGGGAGCGCCAGGACGCCGAGCCGCAGCGAATCGCGGCCGAGGGCGCCGCGGATGGTCAGGACGCCGGCGCCCAGTTGCTCTTCGATGTCGTGGACCACACGGGAGTTGGCGGTGGCAGTGGTGGCCAGCACCGGCACCGAATCCGGCAACTGCTCGATGAGGTCTGCGATCCGGCGGTAATCAGGGCGGAAGTCGTGGCCCCAGTCCGAGATGCAGTGTGCCTCGTCGATGACCAGCAGTCCGGTGCGCCGGATCAGTTCCGGCAGCTGGTTTTCCCGGAACGAAGGGTTGGTCAAACGTTCCGGCGAGACCAGGAGAACGTCAACCTGGTCTGCCGCAAGCTGTTCGCGGACACTGTCCCACTCGAGCTGATTCGCCGAGTTGATGGCCACGGCACTTACACCGGCCCTGGCTGCGGCCGCCACCTGGTCACGCATGAGCGCCAGCAAAGGCGACACGATCAGGGTGGGGCCGGCTCCGCGGCGGCGCAGCAGCAGGGACGCCACGAAATAGACTGCGGACTTTCCCCAGCCGGTGCGCTGGACCACCAAGGTCCGCCGGCCGCCGTCGACCAGCGCCTCAATGGCCTCGTACTGGCCGTCGTGAAAATCCGCCCCGGAGTTTCCCACCAGCTCGCGCAGCACCGCCAGTGCCTGGCTGTGGGTGGCGGTACCGGATCCGCCCGGAGCGGACGGCTGCGCAAAGGAAGTGTCGGCCGTAAAAGCTGCGTCTGAATCAGTATCGGTTTGGGAAAGGGTGGCGTTCCGGTTATCGACCATTGATTCAGTATCCCAGCCACCCCTGACAGCTGGCCCCTGTACAGCGGATATGTGGAAAGGCCCACAGATCCATTGCGTCACAATCGCCAGCCCGGTTCCTGCCCTCCACAGGCACCGCACGGGTCCACGTAAGATAAAGCCCGTGACTAGCGAACAGACAACGACTTTTGACCTTTCGGCATCCTTCAAGGCCTACGACGTCCGCGGCATCGTGGGCGAATCGATCACCGCCGAAATCGTCGAAGCCGTGGGGGCCGCGTTCGTGGACGTCCTGCAGCTCGAAGGCCAGACCATCCTGGTGGGTGGCGACATGCGCCCCTCCTCCCCTGAGTTCAGCAAAGCTTTCGCCGACGGCGCTGCCACCCGTGGCGCCAACGTGGAACTGCTGGACCTGATCTCCACCGACGAACTTTACTTCGCCTGCGGCCTGCTCAACCGGGCCGGGGCCACCTTCACCGCGAGCCACAACCCCGCCGGCTACAACGGCATCAAGATGTCCAAGGCCGGCGCAGTCCCCATTTCCTCCGAAACCGGGCTGAAGGACATCCAGTCACTGGCCGAGCACTACCTCAGCACCGGGACCATCCCGGCTGCGGGCCAGCGCGGCCAGATTGGTGTGCGCGACGTCCTCAAGGAATACTCCGAGTACCTCCGCAAGCTCGTGGACCTCTCAGGATCACGCCGCCTGAAGGTCGTAGTGGACGCCGGAAACGGCATGGCCGGGCTGACCACGCCCGCCGTGCTGGGTGACGCCCTGCTGCCCAAGCTGCCGTTCGACATCATTCCGCTGTACTTCGAACTGGACGGTTCCTTCCCGAACCACCCCGCCAACCCGCTGGAGCCGGAAAACCTCCGGGACCTGCAGGCCGCCGTCATCGAGCACGGCGCGGACATCGGGCTGGCCTTCGACGGCGATGCCGACCGCTGCTTCGTGGTGGACGAAAAGGGCGAGCCCGTCTCGCCGTCGGCCGTTACCGGCATGGTGGCCCGGCGCGAAATTGCCCGCGCGAAAGCCCAGGGCGAAGCCACCCCCACGATCATCCACAACCTCCTCACCTCCCGCGCCGTGGCCGAACTGGTGGAGCACGACGGCGGCCGGGCCGTCCGTACGCGCGTGGGCCACTCCTTCATCAAGGCAGTCATGGCCGAGGAAGGCGCGGTGTTCGGCGGCGAGCACTCGGCACACTTCTACTTCCGCGACTTCTGGAACGCCGACACCGGCATGCTGGCCGCCATGCACGTCTTGGCAGCACTGGGTGAGCAGGACGGCCCGCTGTCCGAGCTTGGCCGCGAGTACGAGCCCTACGTCAGCTCCGGGGAGATCAACTCCGAAGTGGACGACAATCCGGCTGCCGTAGAGCGCGTGCGTGCAGACTTCGCCGGCGAAGACATCACCATCGACACCCTGGACGGCAGCACCTTCACGGCCAACGACGGCAGCTACTGGTTCAACCTGCGCCCGTCCAACACCGAGCCCTTCCTGCGGCTCAACGCCGAAGCAACCGACCAGGCCACCATGGAACGGGTCCGGGACCGGGTCCTGGCACTCGTGCGGGCCTAGGCCATGGCTGACCATACCGGGCCCGCGGCGGCGGGACAGGAAAGCTGGCGCGACTCTGTCCCCGAAGCCACGGCGGCGGACCTTGAAAACCTCCTTGGAACCGGCGTCAGCGCCGCCCAGGAGCAGCTTCAGCGCGCCGGCGGCTTCCTCCCGTTCGCCCTCACAGTGCAGAACGACGGCGAGGTGCGGCTGGTGGCCGTTTCCCCGGCGGATGCCGGGGAAGGAAGCGGCGACGAGTTCGATGCTGACGCCATGATCGGCGACCTGAACGCGCTGTTGAAGCAGAACCGGGATGACTACCGTGCCGCTGCCGTGGTGTGCGACATCCTGCTGGTGGAGGAGGACTCCGACGCCGTCCACGTTGCCGCCGAGCACCGGGACGGCTCAGTGTTCGCCGCTGTGCTTCCCTACGCGGCAAACGCCGAAACCCAAACCTGGGAGTTCGGCGAACTCGAGGCCGACACCAACGAACCCGCCATCTGGGTGGACTAGACCAGGCGCCGCGCCATGAAGATCAACGCGTTTGCCGACGTCAGCCTGCGGGCACTGATGGTCCTGGCGGCTGCGCCCGGGAACCAGCTCCTGACCACCCAGAACATTGCCGACTCCGTGGGGACGCCCTACAACCACGTCAGCAAAGCGATGGCCCGGCTCCGCACCATGGGGCTGATCGACGTGGAGCGGGGACGCACCGGCGGTTCCCGGCTGAGCAGCGCCGGGAGGACGGCCACCGTTGGCCAGATCCTGCGCGAACTCGATACCCGCACGGACCCGGCGGACTGCATGTCCGCCACGGGATATTGCCCGCTGATCAATGAGTGCAAGCTGCGCGCAGCCCTTGCCCGGGCACGCGAGGCGTTCTACCGCGAGCTTGACCCGGTAGTCATTGCCGACCTGCCGGGGTCCCGCCAAATGGCTCCCGTGTTCGAGATGATCGGCCTCCGCCCCGGGCTCCCGAAGCCCCTCCGTCCGGGCGTTCAGCCGGGGCAGTAGCCGGGCCCCCACCCGTTAAAGCCGGGAGCGTTATCCCAGTTTGATTTCAAACTTCTACGAGGTGTAGAACTGAGGCAGAAATACTTGTATATGAAATGCAAGCATTTCAACACGGCCGGACGAAGGCCCCGGTCCCAACCTCAGGAGTCCGCAATGCTCTCGGATAAATCCCGCCCCGTCATCGAAGCCACACTGCCGCTGGTGGGATCACGGATCGGCGACATTACGCCCAAGTTCTACGCCCGCCTGTTCGCCGCCCACCCCGAACTCCTTGACGGCCTCTTCAGCCGGTCCAACCAGCGCAACGGCAGCCAGCAGCAGGCCCTGGCCGGAAGCATCGCCGCTTTCGCCACCCACCTGGTCAACAACCCGGGCACCTTGCCGGAAACCGTACTGTCCCGCATTGCCCACCGCCACGCCTCCCTCGGTATCACCGAACCGCAGTACAAAGTGGTCTACGAGCACCTGTTCGCAGCGATCGCGGAGGACCTCGCCGAGGTGATAACTCCCGAGATCGCCGAAGCCTGGACGGAGGTCTACTGGCTCATGGCGGATGCCCTCATCAAGCTGGAGAAGGGCCTGTATGCGGCCCAGGCCAACGGCAAGATGTGGTCACCGTGGCGCGTGGCCGCCAAGACCCCGGCTGGCGTCGGGTCCATGACGTTCACCCTGGAACCTGCCGACGACACCCCCATCACCGAAGCACTCCCCGGCCAGTACGTCAGTGTCAAGGTCCAGCTTCCGGACGGCCTGCGCCAGGTGCGCCAGTACTCCCTGTCAGGCGAAGCCGGCACCAGCCGCAGCTTCACCACCAAGAAGGACGACGGCGGTGAGGTTTCCCCCGTCCTGCACAACGATGTCCAGGTGGGCGACATCCTCGAAATTTCGAACCCGTACGGCGAAATCACACTCAAGGAAGGCGACGGCCCGGTGGTCCTGGCCTCCGCAGGCATCGGCTGCACCCCCACGGCCTCCATCCTGCGCTCGCTCGCCGAATCCGGGACGGACCGCCAAGTGCTGGTGCTGCACGCCGAAAGCACGCTGGACAGCTGGGCCTTGCGCGGCCAGATGACGGACGACGTCGAGCGCCTGGACGGTGCCGAGCTGCAGCTGTGGCTGGAGCAGCCGGCGGAAGGGGCGAAGGAAGGATTCATGTCCCTGCGCGAAGTGGATCTTCCCGCCGACGCGTCCCTGTACCTGTGCGGTCCGCTGCCGTTCATGAAGAACATCCGCAACGAGGCCATCAATGCCGGTATTCCGGCAACCCGCATCCACTACGAGGTCTTCGGCCCGGACATCTGGCAGGCCAGCTGACACCTCCCCCTGGAGTTTTCGGACAGATACCACGGCGTGATCGGCCCGTAGGTCCCGGTATCTGTCCTAAAACTCGGTGGCCCACTCCGGCAGGGTTCCCTGGCCGAGCTTGCGAAGTTTGGGGCCGGTGGGGAACGACGGCGGCCCCGCACCTTTCGCGAAAGGTGCGGGGCCGCCGTCGTACTCAGCGGGGAAGTCCTAGGCCAGGCGGGACTTCAGGCCGCTCAGCTCGGACTGCAGCGCCTGCGGGAGGGAGCCGCCGAAGTTGCCGAACCATTCCTCGATGGAGGCAAGCTCGGTGGCCCACTCGGCAGGGTCAACCTTGACGGCTTCCTCAACCTGGGCAGGGGTCATATCCAGGCCTTCGAGGTCGATTGCCTCGCCGGTGGGAACGAAGCCGATGGGGGTCTCGACCGCGTCGGCCTTGCCCTCGAGGCGCTCGATGGCCCACTTGAGGACGCGGGCGTTGTCGCCGAACCCGGGCCAGGCGAAGCCGCCTTCAGAGTTCCGTCGGAACCAGTTGACCAGGAAGATCTTGGGCAGCCGTTCCGGGTTCGCCTTGGCGGACAGGTTGACCCAGTGGTTCAGGTAGTCGCCTGCGTCGTAGCCGATGAAGGGCAGCATGGCCATGGGGTCGCGGCGGACCACGCCCACCGCACCGGCTGCGGCTGCGGTGGTTTCGGAGGACAGCGTGGAGCCCATGAAGATGCCGTTGGACCAGCTGCGGGCCTCGGTCACCAGGGGGATGGTGGTCTTGCGGCGTCCGCCGAACAGGATTGCGGACAGCTCCACGCCCTCGGGGCTGTTGTATTCCTCGGCGAGCATGTCGATCTGGTCGATCGGGGTGCAGAAGCGGGAGTTCGGGTGCGCAGCGGGCTTGTCCGAGCCGGGCGTCCAGGAGTTGCCCTGCCAGTCGGTGAGGTGCGCAGGAGTTTCCTCGGTCATGCCCTCCCACCACACGCCGCCGTCGTCGGTCAGCGCAACGTTGGTGAAGATGCTGTTGCCCTTGGCGATGGCGCGCATGGCGTTGGGGTTAGTGCCCCAGCCGGTACCGGGGGCCACACCGAACAGGCCGGCTTCGGGGTTGACGGCGCGGAGCTCGCCTTCCTTGCCGAAGCGCATCCAGGTGATGTCGTCGCCGAGGGTTTCGACCTTCCAGCCACTGATGGTGGGATCAAGCAGCGCGAGGTTGGTCTTGCCGCAGGCGGACGGGAAGGCGGCGGAGACGTAGTACGTCTTCTGCTCGGGCGAGGTCAGCTTGAGGATGAGCATGTGCTCGGCCAGCCAGCCCTCGTCGCGCGCCATGACGGAAGCGATGCGCAGGGCGTAGCACTTCTTGCCGAGCAGGGCGTTGCCGCCGTAGCCGGAGCCGAAGGACCAGATGGAGCGCTCTTCCGGGAAGTGGACAATCCACTTGTCCGGGTTGCACGGCCACGGCACGTCGGCCTGGCCGTGTTCCAGCGGCGCACCCAGGGAGTGCAGGGCCGGAACGAAGAAGGCATTGGTTTCCGTGATGCGGTTCAGGACATCGGTGCCGATGCGGGCCATGATGCGCATCGAGGCCACAACGTAGGCGCTGTCCGTGATTTCGACGCCGAACTTCGGGTCTTCCGCGTCAAGGTGGCCCATGACGAAGGGAATGACGTACATGGTGCGGCCGCGCATGGACCCGACGAACAGGCCGCGCAGCTTTTCCTTCATCTCGGCCGGAGCCATCCAGTTGTTGGTGAAGCCGGCGTCGCGCTTGTTCTCGGAGCAGATGAAGGTCTGCTCCTCCACCCGGGCAACATCGGCCGGATCGGAGAAGGCTGCGAAGGAGTTGGGGAACAGGTCCTGGTTGAGCCTGGTCAGTGTGCCGGCGGCAACGAGCTCATCGGTGAGGCGCGTGTTCTCCTCTTCGGACCCGTCAACCCAGTAGATGCGGTCCGGCTGCGTCAGCTCAGCAACTTCTTCGACCCATGCCAGCAGTCCGGCATGTGTGGTGGGTGCTTCGTCAAGCAGCGGCTTCTGTGCCAGATCGCCCATTGTGGTTCCCTTCCTCGGGTTCATCGGTGTGTCCTAAATGCTATGGTCCGGACCACTGCCGGTTTTCGGCAGTTTGCTTGCTAGAACTTTGCCCAAAATGCGGATTCCGCGAGATTTCAAGGAATATTTGTGGAAAATTCTACGATTAAGTGAGGAAGGTCACCTAGACCGGTCTAGTAGCGCAGATAACAGGGCTCTCGATTTGGCACTCCGCCGAGACTCGCGTAAAGTAATTCGAGTTCCAAGGAGAGCGGTTCTTCTCCAGGAACACGAGATGCGCCCATAGCTCAGCTGGATAGAGCGTCTGTCTACGGAACAGAAGGTCAGGGGTTCGAATCCCTTTGGGCGCACAAATGAGGTCCGCACCGGTTCGCCGGTGCGGACCTTTTGCTTTAACGGGTTCCGGCGTTTCCCGGTCCCAGCGCGCCCACCTTTCCGCCGCACACGCTTTCACTGCTTGGGCACACGTTTGGCGCGGCCTCCCGGCGTAGGCTGTCCCCATGATTCCTGAGCCTTCGGGGCGCGAGTATGACGTAGTAATAATCGGTGCCGGCGCTGCCGGCGAAAACGTGGCGGACCGCGTGGTCAAGGGCGGGCTCACCGCCGTACTCGTTGAGGCTGAACTGGTAGGCGGTGAATGCTCATACTGGGCCTGCATGCCCTCCAAGGCTCTGCTCCGGCCAGGCACCGCACTGCACGGTGCCCAGACGACGCCCGGCGCCAAGGAAGCCGTGACCCGGACGCTGGACGCCAAAGCCGTCCTGTCCCGCAGGAACTACTTCACCTCCAACTGGACGGACGACTCACAAGTGGACTGGGTCAAGGATTCCGGCATTGAGCTGGTCCGCGGCCACGCCTTCCTCACCGCGCCGCGGACCGTTGAAGTGGCAGGGCTGGACGGAACAGACCACCGGCTCAAGGCACGGCACGCCGTGGTCCTGGCCACCGGATCGGTGCCCACCCAACCGCCCATTGACGGACTGGCGGATGTCCAGGTCTGGAGCAACCGGGAAGCGACCTCGGCCAGGGAAGTGCCGGCCCGGCTGGCAGTGCTCGGCGGCGGCGTGGCAGGAACTGAACTGGCCCAGGCCTTTGCCCGGCTGGGCTCGGCCGTCACCCTCGTTGCGCGCAGCGGCCTGTTGGGAAGCTTCCCGGAAGAAGCCGCGGGCCTTGTCGCCGCCGGCCTGCGGGCTGACGGCGTTGACCTTCGCCTCCACACGGCCACGCAGCGGATCGGGATGAACGACGACGGGACGTTCAGTATCGGGCTCGGCGACGGTTCCAGCGTCACGGCGGACAAGGTCCTGGTATCCACGGGCCGGCACCCCGCCCTTGAGGGACTTGGCCTGGAAAGCATCGGTATTGAACCGGACGCGGACGGGCGCCTGCTCCTTGAAACGGACAACACAGGACTGGTCCAGGCCGCGCAGGGTGACGGGGATTGGTTATATGCGGTGGGCGATGCTGCTGGCAAGAACCTCTACACGCATCAGGGCAAATACGAGGCCCGGGCCACCGGGGATGCCATAGCCGCGCGCGCCAAGGGAGAACTGGATGGCCATCCCGCGGACTGGAGTCGGTTCGCCCAGACCTCCAATGACCATGCCGTCCCCGGAGTGGTCTTCACGGATCCGGAACTCGCAACGGTGGGCCGCAGCGTCCAGCGCGCCCGCAAGGACGGCTACAACGTGTCTTCAGTGGAGCTTCCCATCCAGGTAGCGGGGTCCTCCCTGCAGTCCGAGAACTACGAGGGCTGGGCGCAGCTGGTCATCGACGAGGACCGGAAAGTCCTCCTGGGCGCCACTTTCGCCGGGCCGGACGTGGCGGAGCTCCTGCACGCGGCCACCATCGCCGTCGTGGGTGAAGTTCCGCTCCACCGGCTCTGGCATGCGGTCCCCGCGTACCCCACCATCAGCGAAGTGTGGCTGCGACTCTTGGAGAAGTATGGGCTGTAAAGTTCGTATTTGAACTGACCGGTCAGTTTGGTTAGTCTTGAAGCAGACACTTTCTGTGAAAGGCTCCCCTTGCTCTCAGCACGCCAGCTTTCCGTTAAAGGCCGCCGCGATCCACTGCTCCCTCCCACCACGCTTGCCGTGGAGCGGGGGCAGCTTCTGCTGGTGGCCGGCGATCGCCAGGACCAGCGCACTGCCCTTGCCCTTGCCCTCAGCGGGCGGATGAAGTCCACCGGCGGCTCGGTCACCTGGGACGGACAGCAGCGCACCCGGCAGCTGCGGCTGGCCAGCGCCCTGGTGGACTCCCCCGGAGTGAATGAGCCGGAAGAGCACCTGAGCGTACGCGATCTGGTGACAGAGGACCTTGCCTTGGTTCCGCGCCGTTACCGGGGAGCGCTGCTCAGCGGCCCCTGGCTCAAGGTGAACCGCTTCGAGGACATCGCGGGCCTCTGGACCGAACAGCTGGACCCCGCCCGGCGGCTGGAGCTGCTGACCGCGCTGGCGCTGGCGAACCCGCACACCGATCTCCTCGTGGTGGACTCTCCGGACAGGCACAGTGCGGACAACGACGCGTGGCTGCCCCGCCTGCAGGAATTGGCGTCCGACGCCGGAAGGCCGCTCGCGGTCGTCGCCACCGTGCGCGCCCTCCCGCCGTCGTGGGACGGCCCGTCCGCCGTCGTGGGCAACGATGCCGTGGCAGCTGCGTCCATGGCGGAGACTGCCGAGCCGATCGATGGCGGGCAGGCCGCCGGGCGCGAAGCTGCGTTCCGCGACGAAGCGCCGGAGCACCCGAACGAAGACGAAGCCTTCAACGTGGGCGCCCACGGCCAGGAAAGCCGGGCCACCCCTGCACACACCGGGCAGCACGTCCGGACCGATGAACTCGAAACCGAGGTTGCCAAGTGACCGTCATCCGGCTGGCCCGCTCCGAACTCAAGCGCATGACCGGCGGGCTGCTGCCCAAGCTGACCATCCTGGCGCTGACCATGGTCCCCCTCCTGTACGGGGCCGTTTACCTGTATGCGAACTGGAACCCCTACGGGCACCTGAACAACCTCGATGCCGCGCTGGTGGTCGAGGATACCGGGGCCGGCAGCAGCGACGGCACCCGGCTGGAGGCCGGGGCGAAGGTTGCGGACAGCCTGGTGGAGGGCAACGTCTTCCATTGGATTCCGGTGGAAAGCTCCGCAGCAGCGGATGAAGGCGTCAGCAGCGGCGAATACGCCTTCGCCCTGAAGATCCCCAAGGACTTCTCCGCCAACCTGGCGTCCCCGGGAAGCTTCGACTCTGCGAGCCAGGCGATGCTCAACGTCACCACCAACGACGCGAACAACTACCTCCTCAGCACCATCGTGGACAAGCTGACCACTGCTGTTCACACCACGGTGGCCACCGAAGTGGGCGAGGAAACCGCAAACCAGCTGCTCACCGGCTTTGGCACCATCCACACCCAGATGGTGAAAGCGGCCGACGGCGCCGGCCAGCTGGCCGACGGCGTCGCCACCCTCCGCGACGGCACCGTGACGCTGCATCAGGGAACCACGGACCTGAGCAGCGGAGCCTCCCAGCTCCAGGCCGGCCAACTGAAGCTCCGGGACGGGGCCAACCAGCTCACCGACGGCGCCGGCCAGCTGAGCAGCGGCCTGTCGGTACTGAAGGACAAGACCGGGCAGCTCCCCACCGATTCGCAGACGCTGGCGTCCGGCGCCGCGCAGGTGGCCGCTGGAAATGCCCAGCTGAACACGAAGGTCCAGGACGTGGCAGCACAGCTGGAGGCGGCGGACCAGGGATTGCGGGCGCGCGTGGTGGAGTCCAACAGCCGGCTGGTGGCTTCAGGGGTCCTGACGCAGGAGCAGGCCAACGCCATCCTGGCCGACTTTGACGCCGCGGCTGCGTCCAGCCCCGTGGCCGATGCCAAGGCGAAGCTGCAGACGGATGCGGCCCAGATCCAGCAACTCGCCGACGGCTCCGAGGCCGTGAGTGTCGGCGCCGCGCAGCTGGCCGCAGCCACACCCGCCCTGAAGGATGCCATCCGGCAGGCCTCAAGCGGCGCCGACCAGCTCCATACCGGTGCCGCCACGCTGGCCACCGGCGAGCAGGCAGCGCTGGACGGTACCTCCAGCCTGGCCGCGGGGGCGCAGAAACTCGATTCCGGCGCTGCCCGGCTCGCCGACGGCGCCAGCACGGCCGCGGACGGTTCACGCACGCTGGCCGACGAGATCGGTAAGGGCGCCGGGCAGGTTCCCAACCCCGACGACGCCCAGAAGGACAACCTGTCCCGGGTGATGGCGGATCCGGTGGCGGTCAGCAACGTTTCGCAGGCCAAGGCCAATTCCTACGGCGCCGGGCTGGCACCGTTCTTCCTCACGCTGGCGCTGTGGATCGGCATCTTCATGCTGGTGCAGGCCATGCGTCCCATTACCCAGCGGGCGCTGGCCTCCAACGCCCCGTCCTGGAAGATCGCCCTGGGCGGCTGGCTCCCCTTCCTGGCTGTATCTGTTGTGCAGGCGTCCCTGCTGACCCTCGTAGTGAACGTCGCCCTGGGCCTGAACCCCGCGCATCCGGTGATGATGTGGCTGTTCATGCTGGCGGCGGCCATGGCGTTCAGCGCCCTGATCCAGGGGATCGTCGCGCTGCTGGGCTCCCCCGGCAAGCTGGTGGTGCTCATCCTGCTGGTGCTCCAGCTCGTGTCCTCGGGAGGCACCTTCCCCTGGCAAACCACCCCGCAGCCCCTGCATGTGGTGCACGAGATCCTTCCGATGGGATATGTGGTGACCGGAATGAGGCACCTGATCTACGGGGCGGACCTGTCCATGATCCTGCCCACCGTGGCCGGGCTCCTGGGGTACACCCTGCTGGGAACGGTGATGTCCACGCTGGCAGTGCGCAAGAACAAGTACTGGACCCTGAAGACGCTCAAGCCGGAGATTGCCGTATGAGCAAGGACCCGGAAGATACAGGCGCGGCCATGGCAGAGGCAGCCAGCGCAGACAGGGCCGCATCAGGGGTGGCCCAGGAATCGGCCGGAACGGGCACCGACTCGCTGGAGGCAGCGAAGGGGCGGCGTCCGGCCCGGACCACGGCCACCCGGCAGAAGCTGTTCGACGCCTCCATGGCACTGATCGGCGAGCGCGGGGCCGCCAATGTGACGGTGGACGAGATCGCCGCGGCGGCGGGCGTATCGAAGGGTACGGTCTACTACAACTTCGGGAGCAAGTCTGAACTGATCGCCCAGCTGCTGAGGCATGGGGTGGACATCCTCAAGGCCCGGCTGCTGGGAGCGGCCGACGCCGGGGGCCCCCGTTCCGGGCGCCCGCGCAAGGCCGATAAGGCCGGCGGTGCCGGGGCCGGTAGCGCTGCCCCGCCGGCCGGGGATCCCCTGGTGGCCATGGAGGCGATGATCGGGCAGGCCATGGATTTCATGGCAGAGTACCCGTCCTTCGCCCGATTGTGGGTTAGCGAGAACTGGCGCATCCCCAGCGAGTGGCAGGGCACCTTCGCGGTGCTTCGCGGCGAGCTGCTGGAGGTGGTGGGGCAGGCCGTGGACAACGTGGCGAAGGCCTACCCGGTGGACGAGTCCGTACCCCGCGGGAGCCTGGAAACGGCCATCTTCGGCGCCTGTTTTGTGGTGGGCCTGGACCGCCAGACCTACAACCCCGAACGGACCCGTGACCAAAGCGTTGCAGCAATCATGGCCATCATGCGCGGCTACGTCCTGAAGGATGCGCCCCCTCGGGGATGATGGAGCACATGCGTCACATGGGCAACAGCGGAAAGTTTGCGGTCATTTGCGGCATCGTCGCGGCCGGGCTGCTGGTCCTGACGGGGATGACGCTGGCTGAGCCGGTGTTCCTGGCGTTCCTTGGCGTCCTGGCGCTGGCCTATGTGGCCGCCGTCGGGGAGCTGCTGGTCCGTCGGCGGCGCCTGGCCCTCCTGGCAACGGGTGCGGGTACCAGCATCACCATCGCGTGCTCACTGGCATTCCTGAGCACCTGGGAGCTGGCGTTCGACGGCGAATCGTCCTTCATCGGTACGCCGCTGCCCACGAACGATCCGGACAACTACTTCATGGTGGCCGCTGCCGCCGCGGCGGGGACCCTCGCGGTCCTCTTCCTCGGCGCCGCGTGGCCCTCCCGCCGTCGTGCCGGCAACGGGCGCAAGCGCGCGCCGGTACCACGCAGGCCAGCTTCTTCCGGACGGCCCCCGGGCCGGGGACCGGCACAAAAGCCCGCGCAGCGCCCCAGTGCGCAGCGGCCAGGATCGCAGCGTACGGGCGTGCAGGGTTCGGCGGCTCAGCGTGCCCCGGGGACCCGCCCGCCGGCCAGGCTGCCGTCCGCGCCGGCCCGCCGCCCGTCGCCGAGATCCGGCAACGGCTCGACCACCGGCCGCTGAGGTGGCCTTCGGCTGATGTTGACCACCGCCGTCGCCACACCTGCAAGGAGCAGCAGACCGCCCGCAACTTCCGTTGGCGTGGGAATTTCCGCCAGGACCAGCCAGGCCGCGCCCATTCCCACCACCGGGACCAGCAGAGTGAAAGGAACAACGGCCGACGACGGGTGGCTGGCCAGCAGCCGGTTCCAGATTCCGTAACCCACCAGCGAGGCGAAAACGGCCGTGTACAGCGCGCTCAGCAGCGTGGGCGCCTGCAGGTGCCCGAGCGTCCCCAGCACCGCTCCGGGGCCGTCCACCACCAGCGACAGCCCGAACAGGGGCAGCGGCACCACGGCGCCGGACCACACCACCAGGCCCAGCCCCGAGGCCGCCCGCGCCTTCCGGGCAATGACGTTCCCGGCGGCCCAGGACAGTGCGGCCGCGAGGACGATCAGGAAGGGCAGCAGGGGTGCCACGGCGCTGCGGCCCACGGCGACGACCGCCAACCCCGCCACGCCCAGCACCACGCCGGCAAGCTGGCGGGGTCCGGGCCGCTCACCGAGGAAGACGGCGGCCAACAGGACCGTCAGGAGCACCTGCGCCTGCAGCACCAGGGAAGCGAGCCCTGCCGGCATTCCCAGCGCCATGGCCAGGTAAAGGAGCCCAAACTGCCCGGCACTCATGAAGAGTCCGACGCCGATGATCGCCTTCCAGCTGACATCCGGCTTGCGGATAAAGAAGATCCAGGGGACCACCACCAGGACGAAGCGCATTGCCACGAACAGCAGGGGCGGGACGTCCTCTCCCCCGGGGTGCAGCCCGATGTCGATGGCCACAAAATTTAGGCCCCACAGGACGGCGACCAGGACGGCGAGGAGGGAGTTGCGGAGGTTCACCCCATCAGGGTGGCAGATCAACCAATGAAGCACCAGCGTTTATTTACACCGCCTATCGTGTACTTTTGCTTCATGATTGATATCGGATCGCTCCGGGCCCTGGCCGCGATCGAACAGTACCGGTCCGTCATTGCTGCCTCCGAAGCCATGGGGTTCAGCCCCTCGGCCGTCTCCCAGCAGGTGAAGAAACTGGAGAAGGAGGCAGGCTTCGCCGTGCTGGAGCGCCGGGGGCGGGGCGTGCTGCTCACCGAACGTGGCGTGGCGCTGGCGGCCTACGGACGGCGCATCCTTGCCGAACTCGAAGAACTCCAGTCAACCCTGCTTGCAGATCCGGCCAAGCCCAGCGGGCAGCTGCGGGTGGTGGCGTTCTCCACCGCATGCCGCGGGTTGGTGGGGCCCCTGCTGGGCAGGCTGGGCAAGTCCGAAAGCGACCTGGACGTCAGCGTCCTTGCCGAAGACCCACGAGAAGCCGTGGCCCGGGTGGCGAACGGCGAGGCGGACCTGGGCCTGGTGCACAACTGGAATTCCGTGCCGCTGGTGATTCCCGAGCATCTGTCGCTGGAGTGGCTGTGCGAGGACATCGCCGACGTCCTGGTGCACAGCAGCCATCCGCTGGCAGGGCGTTCCGGCGTGACACCGGCGGACCTGGTGGATGAGCAGTGGATCAGCACCCCGCACGGGGCCATCTGCAACGAAGCCCTGCTGAGGATCTTCGCCGACCTTGGCCGGGTTCCCGACATTAAGGTCTACGACCCCGATTTCGCCACCCACATCGCCCTCGTGGAGCAGGCCGCCGTGGTGGCCCTGGTTCCGCGGCTGGGCCGTCCCGTGTTGCCTGGGGACGTGGTGGCGGTACCCGTCACGGACCCCGTCCAGGCGCGGCAGGTGGGTATTGTGCACCGCAGGACCATGACGGCCAGTCCGGGTATCCGCTACGTGTCGGAGCTGCTGCGGGAGATCGCGGCTAGCGGGCCCGGGGAACCTTGAACCTGGTGATGCGGGCGTCCTGCCCGTCCAGCTCGGCCCACGACTTTTCGGTTTCAAGTACCGTCAGCGCACTGGTGGGATACCGGGTGGCAGCGTCCATATAGGCGTCGTGGTCGGAGTCCCGGGACGCCAGGTGCATGGCCAGGTCCTGTACGCCCGGCAGGTGCGAGATCAGCATCAGTGTGGTCACGGTGTCTGGAACGTGGTTGACCACGGCAAGCATGCGCAGGGCCGAGGCGGCGTACAGCCCGTCCTCGAGTTTGGGCGTAGGGGCCTTGTCCCCCAGTTCCGAGCACACCCAGGTGCACGTCTGGCGGGTCCGCAGGGCACTCGAGCACAGGATGAAGTCAGGAACGATGTTGTGCTTGAGCAGCCACTTCCCGGCCAGCGGCGCCTCCCGGTGGCCGCGTTCCTCCAGAGGCCGCTCATGGTCGGCAACCCCGCCCGGCCAGTCGGCTTTGGAGTGCCGCATGATCACAAGCCGGCGAAGATGGTGCTCACTCATGGCCCAAGCCTATCCAAACCACTTAGCCGCGGAGGTCAATGCTTGGCTGGGCAACACGAACGCAAGAAGGCGGCACATCCCGAAAGCGCCGTTGTTGCTGGGCCCACTCCGCCAGGGTTCCCTGGCCGAGCTTGCGAGGCGAGGGAAGCGGTGGGGAGGAACGAGCGCAGGCGCGGAGGGATCGTGCCGCCTTCTGGCGGTGATGAGAGTTTCTAGATCGAGTATTCCGGAGCGGCCCAGACGACCACCTCGGGGTGCTCGTAGAACCGGTAGCCCTGGCCGCGGACCGTGCGGACGGTGTTGGCCAGCCGGCCGAGCTTGGAGCGCAGGCGGCGGATATGGACGTCGATGGTGCGCTCGTTGGGGACCTCTTCGGCGTTGCGCCACAGGCCTTCGAGCAGTTCGTCGCGACCCACCGTGCGGGTGCCGTTTTCCACCAGGTAGTTCAGGAGTTCGAACTCCTTGAAGGTCAGGTTGAGGGATTCGCCGTCAAGGTGGACTTCGCGGCGGGCGAGGTCGATCAGGACGCCGGAGGGACGGGGCTCCTGCGGCTGCTGGGGCCGGGGTGCCTCGGTGCGCTGCCGGGCGTTGACGGTGGGGTCACCGAAGGTGGAACGGACGACGTCGAGCGCGGAACCGGGAGTGCCGGCGGGGGCAACCGCCACGGCGGCGTAGCTTTCGGCGCCGGTCACCAGGGACTGGGCGTAGGCCCGGATTTCCTGGGCGAGCTTGGCGATGGAGGTGCCGGCAGCTGCAGCGGTTTCCTCATCAATGCCCATGTAGAGGACGAACCCGCGGGCCACGTTCTCATTGGGAACCGGCCGGACGGCGTTGGGCCCGGCCACCACCGGGGTGGGGGCGGTGACGGGCGCCGCGGTCTCCGTGGGCTGCACGGCGCGGAGCTGGCCGTAGGAATTGGGGTTGTAGCCCTGCGGTGCGTAGCCCTGTGCCGGGAAGCTGCTTCCGGACGTAGGAGCAAGCGAGGGGCGGGGGCCGAAGCCGGGGCGGAGGCCGGACGGCTGGCCTGCCTTGGCGGCGTTACGGACGGAGATGTGGACGTATCCGGATGCAACTGACATGGAATGCTTACCTCAATGTGAATGGCCGCCTTAGCGGCACTCGAATGCTGGGTTTCCCCGCACTGCGAATGGGGAGGGGCGCCCGACGCTGGGCTGGGGGCGAATGCCTAAGAACTTCGAGGGGTGGAGAAGGTCAGGCGTGCATTCGACAACAGCGCATGTCGGCAGCAGCTGATGTGCTGGGCCAATATTCTGCGGCTGCAGGTGCTGTTGAGTTCTTGTTCACATTGGAAGTGTGCAGCGTAACAATGGCAACTTGCAAGTAACAATGGACGGAATCGTCCGCATGGTGAGACGAATCGGACCATTGTGCCGCAGATCACGATTCTGGCAGACCCAAAAGAATAACGCTCGTTATCCGAAAGTGGACCCTCTTTTGGTGGCTCATCCGAACTTCGTTCGAGCAAGTGGCACTTTGGCATCAAAATATTCATATTGTCCGGGAAACCCAAAATCAGCACACTGAGCATTTGCAGCTGTCCAGCAACCGGCAGAAATGGACCAGGAATTTTTCCTCCCCCCGTGGTGAAAGAGCTGCCGGGAGCTGGTGTAAAAGGCATGGCAGTCCCATTACCGGCGGCCCGCGAACAGCGCGTGGCCGCTCCGTTGGAACCGGCAGGCCCAACCCTTGCAGGGTTTCCGGACACCGCCTTTCCAGCTGGCTAGGCTGGGATTCACAGCTGGGGCACAGGAAGCCCAAAGCCCGCCTATATCGAAGGATCGGAGAGTTGTCCCATGGCCACCTCGCACTCCATGACCAACAACCTCCCCAAGCTCTCCCACCCGGACGGCTCCCCCATCCGCGCCCTGGTGGTGGATGACGAACCCAGCCTTTCCGAGTTGATGAGCATGGGCCTGCGGATGGCCGGGTGGTCCGTGGCCGTGGCGGCGGACGGGCCCGAGGCGGTAAAGCTGGCCAAGGACTTCCGTCCCGACGTCCTGGTGCTGGACGTGATGCTTCCGGGGTTCGACGGCGTTGAGTTGCTGGGCAGGATCCGCGCTTTCGCGCCGGAGGTGCCCGCTCTCTTCCTCACCGCGAAGGACGCAGTCCAGGACCGCATCGTCGGCCTGGCCGCCGGCGGTGACGACTATGTCACCAAGCCGTTCAGCATGGAGGAAGTTATCCTCCGCCTGCACCGGCTGGTTCAGCGCTCAGGCGTGGCTGCCATGGATACTGCTGAGCTGGTAGTGGGTGACCTGGTGCTGAACGTCGACACCCGCGAGGTAACGCGGGCCGGGGACGACGTGCAGTTGACGGCAACACAGTTCGAACTCCTCCGGTACCTCATGGAGAACCCCAAGCGGGTCATCAGCAAGGCACAGATCCTGGACCGCGTGTGGGACTACGACTTCGGCGGCCAGGCCAACATTGTGGAGCTCTATATTTCATACCTGCGCAAGAAGATCGATGCCGTCCATCCGCCGATGATCCACACCGTCCGCGGGGCCGGCTACGTCATCAAGCCTGCGGACTAGCACGCCATGGCCCCTTCAGAAGCTCCTTACGGCCGGAGTTGGCTTAGGCCGGCAACCTGGCACCTGCGCACCCGGCTGATCGCCCTGGCCATGGCCCTGCTCATCGCCATCTGCGGTGCCGTTGGCATAGTGAGCTACGCGTCGATGGACGCCTTCCTGACCCGGCAGCTGGATGACCAGCTGAGCCAGGCCGCCAATCTGGCCGACAACCCGGGCCGCCCGCCGTTTGGCGGTTTCAACGGAAGGGACCCCCTGGACGCCCGGGGCCAAAGGATCGGCACCGTGAACGCGAGCATCCGCAGCGGCCAGGTCAGTTCCGGCGGCTTCCTTGCCTCGGACACCACCCGCCAGCCGCTTTCCACGGAGGACAAGGAAACGCTCCTTGCGCTCGATGCCGACTCCCGGCCAGTGGACCGTTCCATGTCCGGCGGTGATTACCGGCTGATCGCTGTCCAGACAAACTCCGGTGACATCCTGGTCACGGGACTCCCCCTGGCCACCAAGGAAAGTACCCTCCGGTCCCTCGTGTGGACCTTCGTATTCGTCTCCCTGGGTGGCCTGCTGCTGATCGGCCTGGTGGGGACCGTACTGATCCGCCGTACGATGAAACCCCTTGAACAGCTCTCCGAAGTTGCCACCCGGGTGTCTGAACTGCCCTTGGACGCCGGTGAGGTGGCGCTCGCAGTCCGCGTGCCGCCGTCGAACTCCAACCCCGGCACGGAAGTGGGCAGCGTGGGGCACGCGCTGAACCTCATGCTGGACAACGTGGCCAGCGCCCTGGAAGCCCGGCAGAAGAGCGAAACCAAAGTGCGCCAGTTCGTGGCGGACGCCTCGCACGAGCTTCGGACCCCGCTGACCGCCATCCGCGGCTACACCGAACTGATGCGGATGACCGAGGACTTCACTCCCGACGGACAGAAATCCCTTGGCCGGGTCCAGAGCCAGTCGGAGCGGATGACGGCACTGGTGGAGGACCTGCTGCTCCTGGCGCGCCTGGATGAGGGCCAGCCGCTGAAGCTGGCCGAAGTGGACCTGACGCAGCTGGTGGTGGAAAGCGTCAGCGACGAAAAGGTCATGGCCCCCAGCCACACCTGGCGGCTGGACCTTCCTGCGGAGCCGGTGCTGGTCAACGGAGACGGCGTGCAGCTGCGGCAGGTGCTCATGAACCTGCTGTCCAACGCCCGGAAACACACCCCCGCCGGAACCACCGTAGTGGCCGGCGTCGGCAGGGCACCGGACGGCGCCGCCGTGGTGACGGTGACGGACGACGGCGGAGGCATCCCGGCAGACTTCGTGGACCACGTCTTTTCACGCTTCGCCCGCGCTGACGCGGCCCGCAAGGGCAGCGGTGACCAGGCCGGCGCGGCGGTTGCCGAGGGCACCAGCGGGCTGGGCCTGTCCATCGTCCAGTCCATCGTTGAGGCCCACGGCGGCCAGGTAACGGTGACGTCACGGCCGGGGATGACGGAATTCGCGCTCCGCCTGCCTACCGTGGCCTGACTTCGCCAAGCCGACGCGCCGCCGTCGTGATGTCTGTTACCTAAATGTGACTTAAGCGCTGCTCTCCTGTACCGTCGATAGAGTGCGGTTCCCGTTCGGGCCGCATATCCGGATGACGCCAAGCTCTGCCACTTCCCGGATTTCGCTTGAACTGAGGCAGAGGCGGGGGACCCACGTCCCGGGCAACGCAGTTTTGCCCTTGGGGTTAAGCCAGCACGTGTATTTGCCGTGCGGCCGGATGCCCTCATCCGAACCCGACAGCTAACTCCGCAGGTGTGAGAGGCGAAATAAACATGTCTAAATTCACGGTAAAACCGCGCCCAAAATCGGCCCCGAGCCACAGCGCGCAGCCTGAAACCCGCAAGAAGTCTTCCTTTGGCAAGCGCGCCGCGGTCCTCGCAGTGTCCGCAGCCATGCTGGTGGGCGTAGGCGCCGCAGGCCAGGCCACGGACGGCTTTTCCCGCGTGGCAGCCACCGGCACCGAATCCCCCGCTGCCACCGATTCCCAGATGAGCATCGAGAAGAGCGAAATCCGCTCAAACCCGGCCGCGTCCGCTCCCGCCGAACTCAAGGTGCAGCCCCAGGAAGCGGCACCTGCACCGGCGGCAGAACCGGCCCCGGCCGCAGCGCCCGCCCCGGCCCCCGCACCGGAACCGGCACCTGCTCCAGCACCCGAGCCCGCTCCCGAGCCTGCCCCCGTCGTTGCCGTCAACGATCCTGCCGGCGCCCAGGCCTACGCGTCCAGCCAGCTGGCCAGCTACGGCTGGGCCCAGGACCAGATGCAGTGCCTGGTCACGCTGTGGACCAAGGAATCGGACTGGACCACCACGGCCACCAACGCCAGCAGCGGCGCCTACGGCATCGTGCAGTCCCTGCCCGCCGAGAAGATGGCGAGCGCAGGCCCCGATTACCTGACCAACTACCGTACCCAGATCAACTGGGGCCTGAACTACATCAAGGAGCGTTACCAGTCGCCGTGTGGCGCCCTGAACTTCCACCTGGGCAACAACTGGTACTAAAAGCCCTCACTGGCTGAGGCCCTTCCGACCGGCCGCCGCCGAACCTTCCCGGTTCAGCGGCGGCCGTCGTCGCATCTGCGGCCTGCCAGCCAGGCAGCAGGCCGCTCGCGTTGGGTAGCACACTTGGAATTTGCCCAACCAGTCACTGGTTGGATCGTGGCCGGGATGTGCCGTTACCGTCCCGGGATGTACTGGACGGCCCAACGGTTGCCGTCGGGGTCCGCGAAGTACACGAAGTGACCCCAGTCCTGGACGTCCACGTCGCTGACGTCCACGCCGTTGTTCTTCAGGTGCTCGTGGGCGGCCTGGATGTCGCTGACCACCAGCTGGAGGTTTGAGCCGGTGCCGGGAGGTGCGTCCGTGAGTCCCTCACCGATGCAGATGGAACATGCCGAACCGGGCGGGGTCAGCTGAACAAAGCGGATGGACTCCGACGGGCGTGCGTCGAAGTCGGCGTTGAAACCAACCTTGTTAACGTAGAAATCCTTGGCGCGGTCCACATCGGACACGGGGACAAACACGAGTTCAAGTTTCCAGTCCATGCGGACAGGCTACGGCCGCGGGCTTCTGCGCGGAAGGCTTGAACCTCAGCCGGCGATGCCGTAAAGCCGGTCTCCCGCATCCCCAAGGCCGGGAACGATGTAGGACTTTTCGTTCAATTTCTCGTCGATCGACGCCAGGACGATATGCACGTTTGCCTCGCCCAGCTCTTCCTCCAGCTTGGCCAGTCCCTCCGGGGCGGCCAGCAGGCAGATGCAGGTGACGTCGGAGGCGCCGCGCTTGAACAGGAACTTGATTGCCTCGCGCAGGGTGCCGCCGGTGGCCAGCATGGGGTCCAGCACGAAGACCTGCCGGCCGGTGAGGTCCTCAGGCAGGCGCTCGGCGTAGGTGATGATATCCAGCGTTTCCTCATCCCGGGCCATGCCCAGGAAGCCAACCTCGGCAGTGGGGACCAGCTTGGTCATGCCCTCCAGCATGCCGAGGCCCGCGCGCAGGATGGGGACCACCAAAGGAGTGGGCTTGGTGAAGGCCGTGCCCACCGTGGTGCTGACCGGAGTCTGGATGGTGACGGGCTCGGTGCGGACCTCGCGCGTGGCCTCATACGCCAGCAGCGTCACCAGTTCCTCCGTCAGCTGCCGGAAAACCGGGGAGGGAGTGTTCTTGTCCCGGAGAACGGTGAGCTTATGGGCGACCAGCGGGTGGTCCACAACGAGAGTGCGCATGGCTCAAAACTATCATCCGGCGCTGTCCCTGCCGGAGTCCGTGGTTCCCCGCTCCGGGTGCCGGGCGCGGCCGGCGTGGTGCGTCCCGCCGTCGTGATCTGTGCCGGTGTGATCTGCGCCGCGGGGGTGCGTCCCGCCGTCGCGATCTGCGACGGTGTGATCTGCATCGCGGGGGTGCTTTCCGCCGTCGTGGTGCATGGCGTCTGCCACAGCGTCACGCACCACGGGATGCTCAAACGTGGGCGCCGGACCGGCATGTTCCCGGCGCCGTATCAGGTGGAACATCCGATGGGCCAGGATGACGAACCCCACCCATGCCAGGCCCAGCGTCCAGCCTGCAATGACGTCGGTCAGCCAGTGGTGGCCCAGGAAGACCCTGCTCAGGCCCATGGCAATGATGAAGACCGCGCCGGCGGTGATGGCAGAGATGCGCGCGCTGAGGACCTGGAACTGCAGGCAAATGAGGTAGACCAGCACGCCGATCACCACCGTGGTGTTGAGGGTGTGCCCGCTGGGGAACGACGGTGAGTCTTCGTAGGGCGGGACAGCTTCGGAGTGGTCCGGGCGGGTCCGCCCCACCAGCCGCTTGCCCAGGGTGGTGGCTGTGGTGGAAACGGCAGCCGCACCACCGACGAGGAGGAGCGGGCGCCAGGACCTGCTGAGGAAGGTCAGCCACGCGGTCAGGATTGTGGCGAGGATTGGCATGCCGATGCCGCCGCCAATATTGGTGAAGCCCGTGACGAACGCATCAAGTCCGGGATTGCGCAGGGATTGGGAGTAGTCCAGCGCAGGGATGTCGAGGCTCGCCAGACCTTCGTCATCCACCACGTCCGAATACACTTCGGCACCCAGGAGGGCCATGGCGACAATCAGGGTTCCGCCCACAGCCATGGTCAGCCACAACGCGGCATACGGTTTGATCCAACGGTCCACGCGGTCCCGAACGGTACTCACGGCGCCTCCCCGGCATTCAGTACGCAGGCTTACTATCCCCCGAAACTATCATTGAGCCATGGTCTCCGCATCGAACAATCACGACAGGTGGATGGGCCTTGCCCTGGCGGAGGCCCGCGCGGCACTCGCGACTGGCGATGTTCCCATTGGCGCCGTGGTGCTGGGGCCCGACGGAGAGGTGCTGGGTTCGGGACGCAACCAGCGCGAAGAGCTCGGAGACCCCACCGCCCACGCTGAGGTGGTGGCCATCCGCCAGGCTGCGGAACAGTTACGGGAGCGTGCCCGGGATGGCCGCGGCTTGGACGACGGGTGGCGCCTGTCCGACTGCACGCTGGTGGTCACGCTGGAGCCATGCGCAATGTGTGCCGGAGCGATTGTCCTGGCCCGCATTCCCCGGGTGGTGTTCGGCGCCTGGGACGAGAAGGCCGGCGCGGCAGGTTCGGTGTTCGACATTCTCCGCGAGCGCAGGCTCAACCATTGGGTAGAGGTGTACCCGGGCGTCCGCGAGGAGGAAAGCGCAGTGCTGCTGCGGGATTTCTTTGCGGGCCACCGGACGCGGTTGTAGCCGCACTGCTTCGGTTGGTGACTGGAGCCTTTAACAGCCTTGCCCTGTCCGGGCTTTTTACTCGGTACGGGTCAGCGCACGCACGACGTTCCTTGCCGTCTCATCCCAACCGGGCAGGAGGCCTCGCGCTTCCAGGGCCCGGCTGCGCCAGTCCTGCTTTAAAGCGTGGTTCTCCAGCCACTGCCGAAGGGTCCGGTTGAGGACTGGTGCGTCGGCTTCGCCGCCGCGTAGCAAATCCAGCGCCGCCCCGGGGAGGTGCCTGCCGCCGTCGTTATCCTTCAACGAGGCAAGGTCCAGCGCTTCGACCGCACCCGTCCCCTGCCGGACCACCACGGGAACGCCGCGGGCCAGCGACTCGGTGACCGCCATGCCAAAAGCTTCTTCGCGGGAGACAAGGAGGCTCAGGTCTGCACGATTCCATTCCGCCTCAAGCGCATCCCCGGTCAACTCCCCAGTGAGCTGCACTCGTCCCGACAGGCCGCTGCGGGCGACGGCTTCCCCTACCTGCCGGGCGTAGGCCGGATCTGCCTGCTCCGATCCCACCAGCGAGGCCGTCCACTCCAAGTCCTGAATGCCTTCCAGTGCTGCCACGGTGAGGAGCTGGTCCTTGTTGGGCAGCAGCGCCGCCACGGCGAGGAGGTTTGGAGGCCGAGAGCCTGAGGCGGGTGGGGCCGGATCGGCTCCCGGAAGGGCGACCCGGGCGCTGGGAATTCCGCGCGCCTTGAGGACGGCGGCCGCGCTGCTGCTGGTGCAAATGACACCCGACGCCGCACGCAGTGCCCTTGCTTCTTTCTGCAACGCTTCCGGCCCGGAGGTTTCCGGGACCGGCATATGCACCAGGATGAAAGTTTGCCGGCCCGCCTTGGCCGCGAATTCGAGCTCGTCCGGGGCGCCGACCGCAACGAGGCCGTCCACCAGCGCCACGGCTGACAGTTGCCCTTGCTCTGGCTCCCACGCGCCTAGAACGCTGCCGAGCCGGCGTCGGTCCTTGGCAGAAGCGTGCGGCCAGTTCCCCTCGATCGGAAGGACCTGCACCTCCCACCCCAGGTTTCCCAGGCCCTCAGCCAGGCGGGCGTTGTAGACGTTGCCGCCGGAGCTGTGGCGAATGTTGGCGGGGACCAGCAGCCGCACCACGCGCATGGGTCAGGCGTTGAGGTCCAGCGAGAACGTGGCCCAGGCATCCGGATTCTCGCGGAGGGTGACCTCGATCCCGTCGAGGTGGCGGCCGTCGTCGTCCTCGCTGATCTTCGCCGCCACGGCCTGGGCAACGTACTGGGCGAGGGCCTCGGTGGTGCTGAGCTTGCCCTCGAAGTCGGGGTGGTCGTCCAGGTTCTTGTAGTTCAACCCGTCGAGCACTTCCTCGATGACGGTTCCGGCGGCGCCGATGTCCAGGACGATCGCGTTGTCATTCAGGGCACGACGGCGGAACGCCACTTCTGCGACGAACGTTGCGCCGTGCAGGCCCTGGGCAGGGCCGAAGGCCTCACGCGGCAAGCTGTGGGCGATCATGAAGTGGCGGCGGACGGTCAGGCTGAACATGGGTTACCTCGGGCTCTGCTTGGTGGAGTAGGTCTGGAGTGGTGAATCGGTGGGCTTGGCGTGTGCCGGCTGTTAGGTTTTCAGGCCGGCCTTTCGGGCTGGCGGGCGGCGTCCTGCGGGTATTCGATGACGTGGCAGAGGGCTTCAAGGCTTCCATCGGACAGGCCCTGAACCACCTCCGGGAGGTCCTCGAAAGCTGACTGTCCGGTGAGAAATGCGTCGAAGACGGGGTCGGCGAGCAGTGAGACGGCCAGGTTGAGGCGGTCGGCGTTGGTCCGGCGGTGCCGGCGGGACCGGGCCACCATGCCCACCTGGCTTGCCCTGATCGAGAGCCTCCGGGCGTGGAAGTCCTCCCCCAGGGGTACGGTGACTTTCCGGTCCGCGTACCAGGACATTTCGATGACGTCCCCGTCGTCGCCCACAAGCTGAAGGCTGCGTTCGAGGCCTTCCTGAGAAGCGGAGCAGTGGATCACGATGTCGCAGTCGTCCGCGGCGTTCTCGGGGCTCGTAAACTCGACGCCGATGGCGTCTGTCAGCTTCTTCCGTCCCGGATCCACGTCAACGAGTTGAAGACGCTGAAGCGGGAAGGTGCGCAGCAGGGTGGCCACCATCCCGCCCACCAGGCCGGCTCCGACGACGGCGACGCGGTCCCCCAGCTTTGGTTCGGCCTCCCACAGGGCATTGATGGCCGTTTCCACTGTTCCGGTGAGCACGGCTCGCTGTGACGGGACGCCGTCCGGGATTCTTGTGAGGGCGGCCACGGGGACAACGTACCGGTCCTGGTGCGGGCTGAGGCAGAAAACGCGCTGTCCCTTCCATTCGTCCGGGCCGTCCTCCACGACGCCGACCGACAGGTAGCCGAACTTCACCGGCCCCGGAAAATTGCCTTCCTGGTGCGGGGCACGCATTTCTTCCGCGACCCGCTCCGGCACCGCGCCCCGGTGGACCACCATCTCGGTGCCCCTGCTGATGCCGGAGTACAGCGCACGAACCACGGCTTCGTCCGGCCCTGGGGCGGGAAGGTCCTCGGAGCGGAGCTCGCCCTGTTCTTTCGCGGTGGTCCAGTAGGCGGTGGCGCGGTGGGGCAATTCTGAATTAGTCATCTTGCTGTCGAATCTATCGGGACGGGCGTTCGGGAGGAAGATCCGACGGCGGGTGTCGCCGTTTCAGCAGGTCCGCGGCTGCTGGTGACGGGCAACCGGGAGAGGTCTGCTGGGGCTATGTCAACGTGCTGGCTTCGACCTCGGCACGGAAGAGAAGGCAGCATCAGATTTCTTACAGCCTCCAGCCGTGGCGGTCATGTGAGCGAGAGATCGTGTAACCAGTGTTCCTGCTGCGGATCAGCGGGCAGCTCGAAGGGAGCCGCGTAAAAGGCCTCCCATAGCGGATCGTCCCGGGCGAGATCGTCGGGGACAATGCGGTCCTCGTAAGCGAATTCTTCGTCCAGTAATTCGTCATCCGGTGGATCGGCAAGGAGATAGTCGGGGCAGACCGCGATGCCGGCCAGGATCTGCGCCTCTAACGACCACCGCGCTTCAGCGGATCCGTGGACAGTCGGTTCCTCCGTGATGCCTCCGGTCACGGGTTGTTTCTGTTCGAGGAGTCCGGGTGGCAAGTGTGGTGGTTGTGGGTCGGGGTGTTGGGCCGGGTAGTGGCGGCCTGTGGGTGATGTCCAGCCGGGTGGTTCGGTTGTGCTGGCTGCCGTGGGGGTCCAGCGGCTGTTGTGTTTGAGTCGGTGGTGTTTCGGGCAGAGTTGTGCCAAGTTACTCACCCCGGTTGTCCCGTCGTGCTGCCAGGCGGTGAGGTGGTCGGTGTCGTTATCTGTGCTGGGGTTGGTGCAGCCGGGGAACGTGCAGTGTCCGTCGCGCATCCTGATCCAGCGTTTCATCGCCTCCGACAGCCGGTAACTGGTCCGGCCAATCTCGAGCGGTGCACCGTCGCGCGGGTCAACCAAGACCCGGTAAAACGAGGTCGCCCCGTCAGCAACGAGTTTCCGGGCCATCGCCGCGGGGATGGGGCCGTACCCGTCGAGGTCGGCCGGTTCGTCGGTGCTGCCCAGCAGTGTAAATAGCGGGATGGTGACCAGGACGTCGGCCTTCGGGGCCGGGACCTTGCTGAGATCAATCGCGAACATATCACCGCCGATATTGCGCCCCTCGAAGGTCTCGGGGCTGCCATCGGAGCCGGAGGGGTGGGTGCCGGCGGCACCGGCACCCGTGGGGCCGCTGGTCCCGGCGGAGTTGCCGGCGTGGCTGCCTGGGCCGGCGCTGAGCAGGAGCGCTGCGGCGGTGTCGGGCCGGAGCTGGGTGAGGGTGCGGGTCTCGCCGGGTCCCTGGAGGCCGCGGGCGATCGCGGTGGTCTTGTTCCAGATGGCGCAGGCGGTGTCCCCGGGCAGAATCAGGGTTATCGATGCCATCCCGTCAGCGTCGGGCCGGTATTCCATCCGCCGGTCCGCCACACACCTAGCATGCCGGATTGCGAGGGAGCCGGGGTAGGTGCGTTCGCGCCAGGACCGTACTTTCCTCCGGAACAGGTGCGCCACGAGGTCACCGGGCGCCGACCCGCGCGCTCGGTTGGGTGCGTGAGGGTCGAAGAAATGCGCGACCAACGCAGCAGCACTCTCGGGGGCGAGGCAGTCGGTTTCGTCGGCGACGATCACCGCGTGCCGCCACGACATCAACCCAGAAGCCAGCGCACCCAGAACCAGTGGCATCGCGAAGACTTTCCGGGACTGGCTGACGAATGCCGCCGCGGCACCCGGGCTAAGGGTCAGGACGCCGGCGACCTCCGCCGTCGTGGACATCTCCACGAACGCCCGCTCCGACCCCGAGGCGTCCGGCGGCGTCATCGCCTCCTGGAACTCAGCGAACTCCGCCGTATCCGCTGCCAGTCCGGCCGCGGCCTGCGCCGCCAACTGCTTCCACAACGCCAGCCGCTGCAGCCGAAGCTCCGACTTCCGCTCCAACACATCAACAGCTTCACAGTCCACGGCATGAGCACCAGTCTGGTCCAGGTCTGCGTCCTCCAGAAACAACGCGTCGAGGGCGTCGACGGAGGCCCGAAGACCCTCCATCGCTGCTGCTCCAACGCCTGCGTTACCCATACAGGCATCATCGCGCGAGGGTCTGACATTCAGAGTGAACCCCTCTGGACCGTCGAGTACGTCCCTCTCCAAGCATGTGCCGAGGCGTCGTTTTGGGGATGTGCGTCTTGCTCCGGTACCCTATTGAGGTTGGTGACGTGTCCGAGCGGCCGAAGGTGCAACACTCGAAATGTTGTTTGGTGTAAAAGCCAACGTGGGTTCAAATCCCACCGTCACCGCCACTTAGAAGGCCCCCGTTCCTCTCGAGGAACGGGGGCCTTCTGCGTTTCTGGATTCACCGCCGCCCTCAATTCGACCGGCATGCGCATAGCCTGCCGTGGGGCCGCTTGACCCCGCCGGAAAATAAAGCGCCGGACGCAGGGGATCTCCCTGCGCCCGGCGCCCTGAGCCCGGCGGCTGTTACAGTCGGGTGTCGAAGGAATCGCAGAACACGTTCTCGTTGAACGTGCCCTGGAATTCAGACTTGCCCTGGATCTTTGCCACGGCAGCCCGGATGGCCTCCCGCGAGCCGGCGTGCGCGTGGATGGCTGCCTTCACCATCGGCACGTCAATCAGGTGGTTCGGCTGGTTCAACGAGACAAACACCGTGGGGACCTCCGTGGCGTACCACGGAATTTCGGCCGCCATCGGTGAGGACCATTTGATCCTGATGGCTGCCTCCTGCGCGAAGCCCTTGACGTTGGCGAACACGAACGCGGCGTCGTACCGGTCTGCGTAGTCGGCAGTCGCTTCCTCGGCCAGCACCGACATGAAGTTCACGCCGGTCTCCCCCGCGGCCTCGCGCTGCTCGGCAGTGCGGAAAAGGTCCACGTCGAAGCCAGCCGCAACAAGCTCTTCCTTCACCGTTTCCAGGTACGCCAGCGGATCGGCGCGCGTGAAGTCCGCCCCGCCGGAGATGCCGTAGAGCCGGATCCGGGGATGCGTTTCGGGCGTGATGGGCAGGTTCCCGGCGGTGTCCTTGACCAGGGTGACGGTCTTATCTGCCACCTCGGCCGCGATGGCACGGTGCGCGTCCGAACCGATCACGGACAGCGCATCGGCCGGCGGGACGAGTTCGTCGAGGGACTTCCGGTGCAGCCCCAGGGACGCCTTCAGCCCGAGGATCCTCCGCAGGGCATCGTGCAGCCGCTGCTCGGTGATGACGCCTGACTTGTAGCCGTCCAGCATGAACTGGAAGTCCTCGGCGGGGTTGCGGAAGAACAGGAACATGTCGCAGCCGGCCGCTATGGTTGCCGGCACCAGGTCCTTGCGCTTCTGCGCCTGCGTGAGGCCCACCATCAGGGAAGCATCGGTGAGCACCAGGCCGTTGAAGCCGAGCTCGCCGCGCAGCAGGTCCTGCAGCAGTTCCGGCGCCAGCGTCGCAGGCAGGATATCGGCGTCGGAAAGCCCCGGACGGAAGTGCCGCGACACCTCCGGCGCTCCAATGTGGCCCACCATGATGGACTGCACGCCGTGTCCGATCATCTCGCGATACACGTGCCCGTATGTCCGGTCCCATTCCTCATAGGAGAAGGTGTTGTAGGACGTGACCACGTGCTGGTCGCGTTCGTCCACGCCGTCGCCCGGGAAGTGCTTCATGGCGCAGACGGTGGGAGATTCGCTGATGCCGTCAAAGTACTCCTTCGCCCGTTCCACCACGATTTCCGGGGTGTTGCCGAACGAGCGCGTGGAGATGACCGTGTTCCGCCAGTTGTAGTGGATGTCCACGATCGGAGCGAACGCCCAGTTGCAGCCCAGGGCCGCAGTCTCGACGCCGGCCACCTGCCCCATCTGCCGCGCAATGTTCTTGTCCGGGTGGGAGCCTGCCTGGAGGTGCGTGGAGACGAACGTGCCGTCGTCGCAACTTCCGGCCCCGCCCATTTCCGGGTTGGAGGCGATCAGCAGAGGCACCCGGGACTTCGACTGCGCGTACCGGATGTGCTCCTGCACGGCGGCGGACGGCCCCGGCCGGTAGCGCATGCCGCCCACGTGGTAGTTCTCCAGCACGCCGTCGAGGTATTCGGGCGAGTAGCCGTTGTTGTGGTTGATGAACAGCTGCCCGATCTTTTCCTCGAGCGTCATGGAGCTGATGGTCTCTTCCACCCAGGCCAGCGCACCGCCGTCGAGATTGAACGGAGCCGCGGAAAGGTCGACGTCGAACTGCCGCGGGCGGGTGCCCACGGCACCTTCGTCCGAGGGTACGACGGCGGCAATGTTGGCCAGTGCCGACGCCACCACTTCGTCCACGGGTACAGCGATGTCGACGACGAACCCGGCTTCGTCCGCTTCGAGCGGTTCCAGCGTGGTGAGTTGGGAGTCCAGCAGGGCGGGCGGCATAAAGTGTCCGGTCCGCCCTTCTGTGCGGGCCTTCAGGACTTCCTTGCTGCCGTTCAGATGCAGGAAGACAGTGTCCGGCGCCTGTTCACGGATGGCGTCGCGGTAGCTGCGCCGGAGGGCGGAGCAGGCCAGGACCAGTCCCCCGTTTCCGGCGTTGGCCAGCTCGGAACCGACGGTGGCGAGCCAGGGCCAGCGGTCCTCGTCCGTCAGCGGGGTCCCGGCGGCCATCTTGGCCACGTTCTCCACAGGGTGGAGGGAATCGCCGTCGAGGAACGGGACGCCCAGTTCGCGGGCCACGAGGTCGCCGATGGTGGTCTTTCCGCAACCGGAAACACCCATGACAACGATGCGGTGCTTTGTCATTGCTGCTGCCTTACCAATGGTGCCCGCGCTCACCAGTCATGCACCGTGCCGTCAACCAGGCGGTTGTACGGCAGGTAGGCCTGCTGGTACGGGAACGCCGCGGCGGCTTCCTCGTTGAACTCGACGCCGATGCCGGGCTCGTCGCCCGGGTGCAGGTAGCCGTCCTTGAAGGTCATCGACTGGTGGAAGACCTCGTTGGTCTTGTCCGAGTGCTGCATGTACTCCTGGATGCCGTAGTTGTGGATGGCCAGGCCCACGTGCAGCTGCGCGGCGAAGCCCACTGGGGAGATATCGGTAGGCCCGTGGAAGCCGGACTTGATCTGGTACTGGGCGGCGAAATCCATGACCTTCTTCAGCGGGGAGATGCCGCCGAAGTGGGTGGAGGCCGCGCGGACGTAGTCGATCAGCTGTTCCTTGATGATGGTCTGGTAGTCGTACACGGTGTTGAAGATTTCACCGATGGCCAACGGGGTGGTGGTGTGCTGGCGGACCAGGCGCAGGGCCTCCTGGTTCTCGGCCGGGGTGCAGTCCTCAAGCCAGAACAGGTCGTACGGTTCCAGCGCCTTGCCCAGTTTCGCAGCCTGGATGGGGGTCATGCGGTGGTGGCCATCGTGCAGCAGCGGGATCTCCGGGCCGAACTCGTTGCGGACAGCCTCGAAGACGGTGGGCAGGTGGCGCAGGTACGCGCGGGTGTCCCAGTCCTCCTCCACGGGGAACGCGCCGCGGCCGGCGGGCTCGTAGTCGTACCGTTCGCCGGAGGCCTGCGCCTGGGCGGCAACACCGTAGACGGCCTTGATACCCGGGACGGCGGTCTGGATCCGGATGGACTTGTAGCCCAGCTCCAGGTGCTCCCGCACGGAGTCGAACAGGGAGGGAATGTCCGCACCCGAGGCGTGGCCGTAAGCGCGCAGCCCGTTCCGGGACGCACCGCCCAGGAGCTGGTAGACCGGCATGCCGGCCACCTTGCCCTTGATGTCCCACAAGGCCATGTCGACGGCGGCGATAGCCGCCATGGTCACCGGGCCCCGGCGCCAGTACGAGGACCGGTACAGGAACTGCCAGGTGTCCTCGATCCGGTGCGGGTCCTTGCCGATCAGCAACTGGGCCACGTGTTCCTTCAGGTACGCGGCGACGGCGAGTTCACGGCCGTTCAGGGTGGCATCACCAATACCGGTCACACCGTCCTCCGTGGTGATCCGGAGAGTCACGAAGTTACGCGACGGGCTGGTAACGAACACTTCGGCGGCAATGATTTTCACAGCTGGTCCTTTCGAGCGGGGCTGGGTCTGCGGGGTGGGTCTGGTGGGCTGGTGCGGGGTGTCGGGGCTAGCTGGTATGAGCTGCGGATGCGGAAGTGGTGGAGGCAGCAGCCTGCGGCGCGGAAGCTGCGTCCGGGCCGGCTTCAGCCTCCGCGCGGCGGGCCTTGATGTCCCGGATGATGCTGGCGTGCATGTCGTCCGTGAGCTTGTAGCGGGACATCACCAGCACGGCCAGGATTGTCAGGACTGCGGGGATGGCACCTGCGGCCACCTGGATTCCGAAGGCGGCCTCGGCGGTCTGGACTGCGCCGGACTTGTACCCGCCCAGGGCCAGGGCGTAGGCCGCGAGGGCCCCGCCCACCGCCTGGCCGGTCTTTCGGGTGAAGGAGAAGAGCGCGTAGGTGATCCCCTCGGTGCGGACACCGGTCTTCCATTCGCCGTACTCCACGGTGTCCGCTTCAAGGGCCCACACCACGATATTGACGGCCATCACGCCCACCAGGCTGACGATGAGCCCGCCGAAGCCGATCCACGTTTGGCTTGGCGGCGCCAGGAAGATGATGATTCCGCCAACAACCGAGACAAGCGAAGCGTAGATGTAGACGTTCTTCTTGCCGATAATGCGGACCAGGCGCGGCATGATGGCCGCCAGTACGAAGGTGAGGACCAGTTGTGCGATGGACAGCACCGGGTAGAGGTCCAGCCGGCCGAGCACATCGCGCAGGTAGTACAGCTGGACCGAGGTAAGTGCCAGGTAGCCGGTGAGGAAGAGGAAGGAGCTCAGGCACAGCATCATGAGGGGCTTGTTGCCTTTGAGGGTGTCCACGCTCTGCTTGAAGGAAACGTTGGGGACCGAACGGTGGACCCGTTCCTTGGCCGTGAAGACGGTGAAGAAGTAGAGGGCCGCACCAATCACCACAAACGCCAGGGTGATTCCGGTGAAGGTTGCCTGCAGGTTGGCGCCGGGTTTGATCAGCGGTGCTACGAAGATCCCCAGCGACGAACCCACCAGCGCCGCCCCGATCATGCGGGCGGAGCCGAGTTTGGCCCGCTCCCCCGGATCCTGGGTCATGGCGCCGGCCAATGACCCGTAGGGGATGTTCACGAGGCTGTACGCCAGGCCCAGCGCCGGGTAGGTGACGTAGGCGTACAGCAGGGTGCCGGTTTCGCCGATCTGAGGAACCGAGAAAGTGGCAACGCTGAGCAGGAGCAGCGGGATGGAACCGAACATGATGAAGGGACGGAACTTGCCGAAGCGCTTGCTGAAGGTCCTGTCGACGATGCGTCCGGCGAAGACGTCGGCGAACGCATCGAAGATCCTGACGGCCAGCAGCAGCGTGCCGGCGGCGGCTGCCGAAATCCCTGCGACGTCTGTGTAGTAGACCAGCAGAAACATGGTGGCAGTGGTGAATGCCAGGTTGTTGGCGGCATCGCCGGCGCCATAGCCGACGATGCTGAGCCTGTTCAGCTTCTTCACGAGGGGCTCCTTTACCCACTGCCGCGAGGCAGCACATTGTTGAAGTCTGGTTGTAATCCTAGTCACTTGGCAAGATTATGGCAAGCGGTTGCCAATTGTTTTCGCCCTGCAGAATTTTGCTGTGCCCGCGGCTACCTTGGTCCATCCGGAATCACGGCAAACTACGCCCTTCCGCGCACCCGAAAATGCCCGGGCGCACGAGGACGTCCGGGCAGTTCCGAGGGCAGGAGCGCGGTGCAGCCGATGAGCCAGCGGGCAGGCCGAGGGAGGCCTATGCCGCTTGGCGGGCGAAGCCTCCGGCGAGTCCGGCCACGAGTTCCACGACGGCGTCATCGTGTGAGACCGGGACGCTCAGCAGTGCTAGCAGGGCACGCACCCGGTCCGCGCCGGCCAGTGCGCAGGCGGCCGCGATGTCATCGGACAGCGGGTCCTGCACAGTCCGGCCGCCTCCTGTTGCATCGATGCAGAAGGCAACCCACGCCGCGATCATGGCGGCCGCGCCCGCACCGGACCTGCCGGCGTCGCGCTCTGCCGTCAAAACCGGAACGGCACGCATCCGCAGCTTGGTACTGCCGTCCATGGCGATCTGGGTGAGGTGGTGCGCGATCCGCGCATTGCGGAACCGCGCCAGGAGCTGCTCCCGGTAGGCCGGAACCTGCAGGTCCGCACCGTGGGCTGCCGCGCCCGTGAGGTTGTCCTCCGCTTCGTCCCAGAAACGCTCGACGGCGGCAAGGCACACCGGGTCTGCCAAGGCTTCGGCAACCGTTGCGTGCCCACGGAGCTGGCCGGCGTAGGCCAGCAGGGAATGCGCACCGTTCAGCAACCACAACTTCCGGTTCTCGTACGGTTCAATTTCCTCTACGAAGACGGCGCCCGCGTCCTCCCAGCGCGGACGTCCGGCGGGAAAATCGCCGCTGAGGACCCAGTTGCGGAAAGGTTCTGCAACCACTGGGGAGTTATCGAAGTAGCCGCATTCAGCTTTTACGGATTCAACGTCGGCGTCCGTGGTCCGAGGCGTGATGCGGTCCACGGAAGTGCTGACGAAGCTGATGTTTTGCACTATCCAGTCAGAGAGCTCCGGGTTCCACGCTTCCGCCATGCCCACCACCGCGGTGCGGGCAACGGTGCCGTTGTTGGAGAGGTTGTCGCAGCAGACGACGGCGAGCGGCCCGGCGCCGGCAGCCTTGCGGGCGGCCAGGGCGTGGACCAGGCGGCCCACCGGGGTGGCCGGCCGGCCTGCGGTTCCGGCCGAGAGTTCCTGGAGGTCGGCGGCGACGCCCTGCGCTTTCCGGTCCAAATGACCATCGGCGCCGAGCCCGTAGGCGGCCTCGGTGATGGTCAGGGTGACGACGGCGGTGCCGGCGGCGGCGATCAGGGCGGTGAGGCGGCCGGCGTCGGCCCCGTCCACCGCCTCGACGATGCTGCCGACGACCTCGAAGGTGTCTCCGGCGTCCCCGCGCTCCACCACCGTGTACAGGCCGTCCTGCTCCGACAGCGCCTCAGCCGCGTCAGGGCGGCGGCCGGTGAACGCTGCAATCCCCCACTCGGCGGCATCTCCGGCGTGCTGCGTGTACCAGGCCTGATGCGAGCGGTGGAAGGCACCAAGACCGAGGTGGACAATCCGGACAGGCGCCTTCGGCACAGGCCGCAGCGTCCGGGACAGTTGCGGGACGGCAGGTGCCGTGGCCTCGGAAAGCGGTGCGGCGGCGTCGGCGGTTTTTGCGGTGGTCACAGCTTGAAGACCCTTCGTGGGGACCCGTCAACGATGTCGACGATCAGTTCGTGGGCGCGCTCTTCCGTGACCCGGTGCTCGGCCACGAGCCGGGCGAGGAATGAGGCCTCAATCCGGCGCGAGGCGTCATGCCGGGCGGGAATGGAGCAGAACGCGCGGGTGTCGTCGATGAAACCGGACGAACGCGAGAACCCTGCCGTCTCGGTGACGGCGGAGCGGAAGCGGAGCATGGCGTCCGGTGCATCGAGGAACCACCACGGGGCGCCCAGGAACACGGACGGGTAGAACCCGGCCAGCGGCGCCAGTTCCCGGGAGAAGACCGTCTCGTCCATGGTGAACAGCACCAGGTGGAAGTCCTTGGCAGTTCCGAAGTCCTGCAGCAGCGGCCGGACCGCTTCGGTGTAGTCGATGGCAAACGGGATGTCGTGGCCGCTGTCCGCACCGTAAGTGTTGAAGGTGGGTTCGTGGTGGTTCCGGAACGAGCCCGGGTGGATGGTCATCACCAGGCCGTCCTCAACGGACATCCGGGCCATCTGGTACATCATGTGCGCTTCGAAGTCTTCACGGTCCTGCGCCGTGGCCTTACCCGAGCGGGCTGTGTCGAAGAGGCGGGCGGCTTCCGAATCGCTGAGCTTCAGCGTGCGCGGCGTGCGGACTCCGTGGTCCGCGGAGACGGCGCCGTTGTCCACGAAATAGCGGCGGCGGTTCTCGAGGGCGGTGATGTACGCGCCGTAGCCCGTGCCGCCGTCGCCCGCTGCGGCGATGAGGCGCTCCACGTTGTCCTGCCACTGCGGGTGGGCGATGTTCAGGTACTGGTCCGGCCGGAACGTTGGCAGGACGCGGCCGTGGAAGGACGGATCAGCGGCGATGGCCTGGTGGCTGGACAGGCTGTCCAGCGGGTCATCGGTGGTGGCCAGCACCTCGATGTTGAAGTCCTTGAAGAGCTCGCGCGGGCGGAAGCCGGGTTCCTGCAGACGGGCGGAGATGGCGTCGTAGCTGGCATCCGGGTTCCCGGCGTCAGGCTCCTGCTGGAGGCCGAAGACGCTCTGGAACTGGGTCCGCAGCCAATAACCGGAGGCCGTTCCCTCGAACAGGGGCCAAGCCTTGCAGAACTCACGCCATACGGTGCGGGCATCCGGCGCCGCGTTCGGGTTCCCCGTGGTGCCGGCCTGGGGACGCAGCAGGTCCTGGTCCACACCGCTGGCATGGATCAGTCGCGTGACGTAATGGTCCGGGCTGACCAGCAGCGCTGCAGGATCAGGAAAAGCGGTGTTGTGCTCGATGACGGCTGCGTCAACGTGGCCATGGGGGGAAATGATGGGCAGGTCCTGCACACGTTCCAGCAGGCTGCGGGCGATGCTCCGCGTTCCGGGGTCAGCGGGCAGGAGCCGGTCGGGATGGGAGGCAATCGACTGTGACATAGATCAATGATCGTTTTGGCAACCTGCTTTTGTCAACCGGTTGCCAAATATTGCCATTCGTTGGCGTGGGGCGTCAGGCGGGATGGTCCGCCGCCAGCAACCTGCCACTGGAACCGCGCAGGACCAGCTCGGTTTCCACCTGCAGCGCCGGGGACACTTCCTCGGCGCCGTGGAGCACCTCCAGCAGCAGGGTTGCCGCCTCGGTGCCGCAGGCTGCCATCGGCGACCGGATGGTGGTGAGGGCCGGCGTGGTGAAGTCCGCGCCGAAAATGTCGTCGAAGCCCACAATGCTGATCCGGTCCGGAACCTGCATGCCGGCGGCCTGCAGCTCCTGCATCAGGCCGATGGCCAGGAGGTCGTTGTACGTCATCACTGCCGTAGCACCGCTGGCGACGACGTCGCGCGCAACCTGCCTGCCGCCGTCGACCGTTGGCTTGTGCGACGGAAGCTGGATGCACTCCAGGTGGGACCACTCGCACGCAGCCCTGACGCCTTCCCAGCGGCGGGCGGTCATCCAGGACTGCGGAGGCCCGGCCACGTAGGCGACCTTCCGGTGGCCATTGGCGGCGAGGTTCCGCACGGCCTCGCCAATGCCCTTGTTCACATCCGGCACCACCGAGGGGACGCCGTCCACCTGGCGGTTGATCACCACCACCGGCTTCTCCCGGGCCAGTTCGCGGATGTGGTTGTCGTCCATGCGGGGGCTGGCCAGGATGAGGCCGTCCACCGTAGTCAGCATGCGGCGCGCCGCCGTCAGTTCAGTGTCGGCGGATTCGGCGGACTCGGCGAGCATTAGCGTGTAATCCCGCGCAGTGGCGGTGGATTCTGCCCCGCGGATGATGCCGAAGAAGGTGGGGTTGGTGATGTCAGCAACGATCAGTGCCAGGGTGTTGGTGCGGCCGGTGGGCAGTGCGCGGGCGAAGGGGTTGACCCGGTATTCGAGCTGGGCGGCGGCATCCTCGATCAGCTTTTGGGTCTTGGCGCTGACGCGGCCCGGCTTGCTGAGCGCGCGGGAAACAGTGGAGGGGTTCACGCCGGCCAGCTTGGCGATGTCGTAGATGGTGGCGCTTGATTTGCCGCTGCGGACCGGCTTGCGGGCCCCGGCGGATGAATCGGAAAGGTCCTGCGTCCTGGATTCGCTCACTGCCCCATCCTAATCGGGCTTGGCAACAGGAAACCGGCTGGTTGCCATGAGTGTCCGCGATAACGTCCCGCCCAACCAGGTAGCAGCAGATGTCGTTACGGAAGCCCAAAACGACATTAACTGCTACCCAGTTGGGGAGGGGACGTCAGCTCCGTTCGGGGAACTGGCCTTCCGCGGCGATGCGCTTGTTCAGCTCGGCCAGGAACACGTCCTCGTCGAAGTCCAGGCCCACTTCGGTACCCGTCCAGCTGGAGAGGTGGATGGCGTTGGCCAGGCGGACGCCGTTGATGCCGTCCGAGCCCGGCGCCAGCAGAGGAGTGCCGTCCAGGATGTTGGCGGCGAAGTTCTCCAGGACGCCGGCGTGCTGGCCGCCCCAGACCGATTCAAACTCGATGGTTTCGGTGGTGTAGTACTCCTCGGGCTTGAGCTGGCCCATGAAGAGCTTGCGGACGTCCTCCATGCCCATGCCGTCGCTGAGTTCCCGCTCCGGCTTGTTCAGGCGCGTGACCGTGGCCGTTTTGGAGCCTTCCACCACGATCTTGCCCTGGTCGCCCAGGATCTCGAATCGGTCCGTTCCGGTGAGGTCGTGCGTGGCAGTGACGAAGACGCCGGTGGCGCCGTCACCGTAATCCACCACTGCCGTCACTTCGTCCTCGACGGCGATGTCCCGGCGGAAGCCGTAAGCCACCTTGGCGTAGACAGACTTGGGGACACCGCAGATCCACTGCCAGAGGTCCAGCTGGTGCGGGGCCTGGTTGACCAGGACGCCGCCGCCCTCGCCGCCCCACGTGGCACGCCACTCGCTGGAGTTGTAGTAGCCCTGCGGCCGCCACCAGGTGGTGATGATCCAGTTGGTGCGCCGGATGGCACCGATCTCGCCGTTGTCCACAATTTCCTTGATCTTGCGGTACAGCGGGTTGTTGCGCTGGTTGAACATGATGGCGAAAGAGAGCTCGGGCTTGGACGCCGCAAACTCATTCAGTTCCTTCACCTGCTTGGTGTAAACGCCGGCGGGCTTTTCCACCAGGGCGTGGACGTTCCGCTGCAGCGCCGCGATGCCCATCTCGGGGTGGAGGTAGTGCGGGACGCAGGTAACGACGGCGTCCACGTCACCGCTGTCGAGCAGGGCGATGTAGTCGTCGTGGAAGGGGACGTCCGGGTAGGTGGACGCGGCGAGTTCCTTTTTGGCGGGGTCCGTGTCGCAGATGGCAGCGATCTCCATGTTGGGCACCAGTCCATCGGTGATGAACTTCGCGTAGGCGCCGCCCTGCTGGCCCAGGCCGATGATGCCGAGGCGTACTTTCTTGCTCACTGTGTTTCCTTCGTGGTTGGTGAAGCTTGTTGGTCCGGTGGTTGAGCCTGCCGAAACCTAGAAAAGGTCCGCGTGGCCCATGGCGGTGAGGTTGTCGTAAGAGGTCTGGAGGGCATCCCACACGGTGCGGCCGTACAGCTCGTCCTGCTCCACCAGCAGGTACTGGGCACCGGCCTCGACGGCGGCGGGAACGATGGAGGGGAAGTCCAGGTTGCCTTCGCCCACCTCGGCGAACTGGACCACGTTCTTGAATTCGGCCATGAAACCGGGGAAGTCACCCTTCTCCAGCAGCCCGAAGGACGATTCCGGCATCTGTCCGATCCGGTAGTCCTTCAGGTGCACCATGGCCGTCTTGCCGGCGTACTTTTCGAGCGTCCGGACCGGGTCAAGGCCGGCCCGCTGAACCCAGTGGACGTCGATTTCCATGCCCATGGCCGGGGAGTTCTCCGCGATGACGTCCAGCATGTATTTGCCGTCAAACTTCGCAAACTCAATATGGTGGTTGTGGTAGTACAGGCTGATGCCGTGTTCCTGGAGCCGTTCCGCATACCCGTTGGCCTGCTTGGCAAAGTCGATCACGGCGTCGATTGACTTCATGGCGGGGAACGGCAGCATCCCGATCCGCAGCAGCGACGTGTCCAGCCGCTTGGCGTCGGCCACGATCTTGTCGAAATTCTCCGCCAGCGATTCCACTGGCATGCCCTTGCGGCCTTCAACGTTGACCGAGAGCGCGGCGATGTCCATGCCGAGTTCGCTGCGCGACTTGTCCAGCTCGGCCACGCTCTCCGGCGTCATGGGGATCTGCGAGATCTCCACGGCGTTGTAGCCGATGGCACTGACCTTGCGCAGCGTCTCGAACGCTCCGATGTCCGCGAAGCTGTCCTTGAGCATCATGGCTTGTACGCCTATTTTGGCCACGTCATTCCTCCGTTGTTCCGGCCTGCTGAGGCCTTGGGTCTTAGCTGTGGGCTGCGGCTTCAGGCCGCAGCCCCGGCCTGTTCGGTCTGTTGGCGCTGCTGTTCCAGCAGGCGGTGCCTGTCAGCACGGCGCTGTTCCTGCCGGTCCGGGTCCGGCACTGGGGATGCCAGCAGCAGCCGCTGGGTGTAGGGGTGTTCGGGGTTCCGGGTCACGGTTTCGGCCGGACCCTGTTCCACGATCTCGCCACGGAACATGACGGCCACCCGGTGGCTGATGTGCCGGACCACGTCCAGGTCGTGGGAGACGAAAAGGTAGGAGACGCCCGTGTCCTTTTGGATCTGAAGGAACAGGTCCAGCACGCGCGCCTGCGTGGAGAGGTCGAGGGCGCTGACCGGTTCGTCGCAGACAATCAGTTTGGGTGACAGGGCCAGTGCGCGGGCGATGGCGACGCGCTGCCGCTGGCCGCCGCTGAATTCGCGGGGCAGGCGGTGGACTGCGTCCGACGGCAATCCCACCTGGTCCAGCAGTTCCTTGACGCGTTTCCTGGCGGTTTCCTTGTCCAGTCCCTGAACCGCGAGGGGCTCGGCGAGGATGTCGCCGATCTCCAGGGCCGGGTTGAGGGAGGTATACGGATCCTGGAAGACCACCTGGAGGTCCCGGCTCAGTGTCCTCCGTTCCCGGCGGGAGGCGTTGCTGATGTCGTTGCCTTCGAAGATGACCTTGCCCTGGGTTACCGGTGCCAGTCCCAGGACGGCGCGTCCCAAAGTGGTCTTTCCGGAGCCGGACTCCCCCACCAGGCCAAGGGTTTCACCCTGCCCGATGGTGATGTTAATGTCCGTCAGGGCGCGGAACGGCTTGGCGCGGAACTTCTTGCTGGGGTATTCCACCACCAGGTTTTCAACGGAGAGCAGCGGTGGGGTGTGCTGGGAAGCGGCAGGGGTACTCACGCGACCGGCTCCTTTTCTGCAGTTGCATGGTGGGCTGTTTCACCGTGGGCCACCGGCCCTTCCGGCGGGGAGACGAGCATGGTCATCGGTTCCTTGCCCTCGAGCATGGAACCCAGCAGCGTCTGCGTGTACTTCTCCTTCGGGTTGCGGAGGATCTCGCGGACGGTGCCCTCCTCCACCAGCCGTCCGTTCTGCATCACTGCAACACGGTCGCAGAGGTCGGCGACGACGCCGAAGTTGTGGGTCACCAGGACCACACCGATGTTCAGCCGCTGCTGGAGTTCGCGGAGGAGGTCCAGGACGTCCGCTTGGACAGTGACGTCCAGGGCCGTGGTGGGCTCGTCAGCGATGACCAGGTCCGGTTCACAGCTGATGGCACCGGCGATCAGCACACGCTGAGCCATACCGCCGGAAACCTCGTGGGGATAAGCGTCGAACGTGCGCTCCGGGTTGACGATTCCGACGTCGGTCAACAGCTTGAGTGCCCGCTGGCGTGCTTCGGCCTTACTGATGCCAAGCACTCGCACCATGGGAGTCACCAGCTGGTAGCCGATGGTGAACGCCGGGTCCAGGTTGCTCATCGGTTCCTGCGGGATGTAGGAGATCCGCTTGCCGCGCAGTTTGGTGAGCCGCTCCTGGCTGACTTTTTCGTCCTCAGGGGCAACCGTATAGTGTCCGTCGAACTGGATGGAGCCTGCCACGATCCGTGCGTTGTCCGGCAGCAGCCCGAGGATGGAGAACGCGGTTTGGGATTTGCCCGATCCAGACTCTCCCACAATGCCGAGGATCTCGCCGCGGTCAACGTGGAAGGAGACATCGTCCACCACTTTCTTTATGGATCCGTCAGCCTGTGGGTAGCCGACACCGAGGCCGGTCACCTTGACCAGGTGGTGCTCGGTCCCGCTTTCGACGGCGGCAACTGCCTTCCGTGACTGGCGCGCCTTGGCTGGTTCCGCCGTCGTGCGTGTTCCTGCTGTGGCGGCGCCCGTAGCCGAAACGGCAGCGCGCTTCTTGCGGTGCTTGATCTTTTCGCCGTCTTCCAGGGCGTCCCGGATGGCGTTGCCCAGCAGCACGAGTCCGCCGATGGTGAGGGCCATGGCCAGGGCCGGCCAGAGCAGCAGGGTGGGGGTCAGGTAGACGTTCTTGAACCCCTCCGAGAGCATGACGCCCCAGGTTGCCTTGGTAGGGTCGCCGAGACCCAGGAACTCCAGGCCGGACTGGATGGCGATGGCCACGCCAGCGATCGCCGCCGTCTGGATGATGATGGGGGCGCGGACCACCGAGAAGATGTGACGGGCAATGATGCTCAGGTCAGAAAGGCCGGAGACCCTGGCGGCGTCAACGTACAGTTCGTTCCGCACGGACTGAACCGCGGCGCGGGTGAGCCTGAAGTAGGACGGGCTGATGAGGATGCCGAACGCAATCATTGAGATCCACACGGACGGGCCGAACGCCGCACGGATGGTGAGCAGCACGATCAGCCCGGGAAGGCTCATGAGGATGCTGACAATCCAGTTGGAGACAGCTTCGAACTTGCCCGCGTAGTAGCCGGCAATCAGGCCGGCGGGCAGGCCGATGGCGATGGCGACCCCGGCGCACAGCAAGGCCGACAGCAGCGTCAGCTGGGCCCCGAAGAGCAGGCGGCTCCAGTTATCGCGGCCTGCGCTGTCCGTTCCCAGGATGTTGGTGAAATCCGGCGCGGCGAGGGTCTTGGAGATGTTGGCGAAGTTCTCCTCGAAGGGTGCCAACACCGGAGCCAGGATAGCCAGCAAGGCAATGGTGCCCAGGATGAGGAGAGCTGCGATGCCCAGGGGGTTCTTCAGGAGTCGGCGCATCACGGTGGAACGGACCACCGTGCCGGTCTGGCCCGTGGCCACGGACACTGCCGCTGTATCTACGGAATCACTCATGAGACACGCACTTTCGGGTTGAGCCAGCCATTGACGATGTCCACCAGGAGATTCACCACGATGACCACCACCACGGTGTACATGACGACTCCCATGACCACGGGAAGATCTGTCTGGCCGGTTGCGGCTACTGCAAGCGGTCCCATACCGGGGAGCGCGAAGATCTGTTCGATGATCACCACGCCGCCCAGCATGCCGATCAGCTGCAGGCTCAGCACCGTGAGCCCCGCCGGGGCAGCGCTGCGCAGTACGTGCTTGAACAGAATCTCCCGCTCACCGATCCCGCGGCTGCGGAGGGTCCGGACGTAGTCACGCTCGAGCTGTTTGATGACGGCACTGCGGATCTGCTGTGCGCCGCCGGTGACGCCGTTGATCAGGAGTGCGATGACCGGCAAGGTCATCGACACCACCCAAACCTCCGGACCCACTCCGGGGGAGATGGTGCTGGTGGCCGGGAACAGGCCCAGCTGGATGGCCAGGATGGTTACCAGGAACACGCCGATGACGTATCCCGGGATGGAGTCGCCGATGATGGCGCCCACCTGGACCACCCTGTCCACCCAGCCGCGCTTTACGGCTGCGGCAACACCAATGAGTGCTGCGCAGATGGCGATCAGGATCATTGCGGCGAAAACCATGGTCATGGTCACGGGGATGCGGGTGGCCAGGGAGTTGGCTACCGGTTCGTTGGTGAACCATGAGGCCCCAAGGTTTCCGCCCAGGGCATCGCCCAGCCAGGAGAAATAGCGGACGAACAGGGGCTGGTCGAGGCCCAGCTCGTGTTCCTTCGCGGCGACCTGTTCAGGAGTGGCCTGGTCTCCGAGGATGTTTTGGGCGATGCTTCCGCTGGAGGTGTACAGCAGGGTGAAGGTGAGCACGGAGACAACGAACAGCACCATCACCCCGCTGCCCAGCCTCTTGGCAATGAACTTGATCATGGGGTCCTACTTGGCAGGCGAGTAGTTATAGATGGACGGAACGGCCTGCTGGGCCTGCGGCTCCACGTTGACCTTGTCGTTGTGGTAGTACATCTGGTTGACGCGGAACAGCGGGGCGAACCAGGCCTGTTCCACCACGTACTTGTTGACTTCCTTGGCAGCTTCTCCAGCGTTATCACCGGCGTTTCGTACGGCCAGGATCTTCTGTTCGAGGTCCGGTGTAGTGCTCTTGAACGGGTTGTACAGGGCCTTGGTGGATACGATCTGGTCGATGGCCACCGTGGGTTCACCCTGGAAGAGGTTGTAGAACAGGGCCGAGTACTTCCGGGCGGCAACGTCCGCGGTGAAGGTGTTGGTGATGGCTGCACCCGGGTTGAGGGTGATGCCCACGTCCGCAAGCTGCTGCTTGAGCACGGAGATCAGGGTTTCGGCGCCCGGAAGAGTGGGAACGTCAATGCTGATGTTTCCTTCGAAGCCCGACTCCTTGATGAGCTGCTTGGCCTTCTCGGGATCGTAGCTGTAGTAGTTCTCAAGGTCCTCGGACCACGCACCGCTGTCCTTGCCGAACGGTTGCGAGGTGGGGGTGCCCTGGCCCAGCATCACCTGGTCGAGGATCGTCTTGCGGTCGAACGCGTAATTGATGGCTTGGCGGACCTTCAGGTTGGCCAGGGCCGGGTTTTTGGAACCGTCACGGTCCAGCAGGAGCAGGCCGGACCAGTCAACCTGGTTGGTCTCCAGCTTCATCTTGGCGCCTTCGGCCTGCTTGCCGTTCTTCGGGTCAAGAAGCGTGGCATCGATCTGGCCAGAGACCAGTGCGTTGGTACGGGCGGTCGGATCCAGCAGGATCTTGAGGGTGAGCTTCTTGTATTTCTGGAGATCCTTGTTCCAGTACCCTTCGCGGGCATTGAAGACACTCTGCGAATCCTTCACCGAGGCGGCCTTGTCCATAACGTAGGGGCCGGAGCCCACCGGCTCGGTCTTTATGGCGTCGGTGCCGAGCGCCTTCGGGCTGCCCATCAGGCCGGCCGCCTGGCTGAGGAAGAACTCCAACGCCGGATCCGGGGCGCTGAGGTTGATGTCCACGGTGTCCGCGTCAACCACTGCAACGTCAGAGACCGAACTCAGCTGGGCCATCTGCGGACCATTGGCCTTCTTGAAGTGGTCCAGGTTGGCCTTGGCGGCTTCGGCGTCGAACTTTGCCCCGTCGCTGAAGGTGACGTCCGTCCGGAGGTCCACGGTCAGCTTGGTGCGGGCATCGTTGTACTTCCATGCCGTGGCAAGCATAGGGCTGAGCTTGCCATCAGACTCTCGAAGGATGAGCGAATCGTAAGCTGCCTGGTAGGGCTGAAGCGCGTGGCCCACATGGGCCTGGGCCGGATCCCACGAGGTCAGGTCCCGCAGCGTTCCCAGCGTGAGTGCGGTAACCGTGGTGGCACCGGAATTCGCACCTGCTCCGGCGTTGCCGCCGCCGCAGGCGGTAAGTGCCATCGAGGCACTCAGTACGAGGGCGGCCGCTGCCGCCTTGGGACCTAACTTCATTGTTGGCTCCTTGGATGAGGGAGTAGTGCTTGGTGAAAGTGTGTGGCGTGCGCCACACCGCTTGTGCAACCCACAGTACGCATCGTTGCCATATTTGGCAACCGGTTGTCAGAAAAGTTGCACTTTTGTTTTGCCGCGGTCTTTCAGGAAACGGTTTCGCCGGCGTCGGGGTAGCTCTGCCGGTAGATGTCCTTGATGATCCGGAGCGATTTCTCCGCCTCGGCAGGGCTGATCCAGAACGGTTCTGCATCATCGAGGCGGGCATAGAAATCGGCAATGAGCAGCTCGTGGGACACACCCCAGTAGTCCCGGCCGCCCGAGGCGCTGCGGCGCTCAGGCACCACGTCCACCCGCCCGTCCGCGTACGTCACCGTCAGGTCGCCGCGCAGGTTGAGGACAGCCCCTTCGGTGATGACGTCCAGTGTCACGGGGGCGTTGTACGGATTCGCCAGGGTGGCGTAGAAGGCACTGCGGGCCCCGTTGGCATGCTCTGCCACGAATTCCGCGGTGTCCTCCACCTCAATGTCTCCGCCAAGGAAGCGGGTGGAGGCGTTGCCGCTGACGGCCGTAATCTCCCCCGCCAGCCACTGCAGCAGGTCCAGGGTATGGATGGCCTGGTTCATGAGGAGGCCCCCGCCCCCGCCTTCCCAGGTTCCGCGCCAGGGCCGGTTGCGGTAATAGCCCGCCGTCCGCTGCCACATGACAGTTGCCGATGCGCCGAGCACGCTGCCTAACTCCCCGGATGCCAGCAGATTGTGCATGGCCTGCGACGTCGCGTTGTACCGGTTTTGGAAACACACAGCGATTTTTGCCCGGCCTGCTTCGGCTGCAGCCACCAGCCGCCGGCCCTCGGCCAGCGTGTGGGCCAACGGCTTCTCCACGATGACGTTAACGCCTTGTTCCAGGCAGTCCGCCGCTATGGAAGCGTGCTGGTTATGCGGAGTGCAGATGTGCACCACGTCCGGCCGGACCTGCTCGATAAGGCTGAGGTGGTCGTTGAATCCCGGAACGCCAAAGGTGTCCACGGCTGAGGCGAGCCGCCGGGAGTCGGAATCGCACACCCCGGCCAGCGCGGCGCCGTCGAGCTTGGCGATTGCCCCGAAGTGGACGGAGGACACGTCACCGCAGCCGATGACAGCCGCTTTGATGGTCACGAGAACGAAACCCCGTGCTTGTCGGTGAGTACCGCAAAGGCACGCGCAGCAATGCCGAACGCAACCGGCCCGGAGAAACCGCCCAGTTCGTGGGCGCTGGCAAGGTGGGGTTCAAGGGAGGCGAAGCCGCTGAAGCCATCCGCCTTGAGGGCGGCCACCGTGGCGTCCAGCTCGCCGTCGCCGTGGCCCGAGGGGACCACTTCGCCGGTGCTGAACAGCGCGTCCTTGACCTGAAAATATTCGAGGTACGGCCGGAGCATGGCGTAGCCTGCGGTGTACGGCTTGACGCCCACCTGCACGAAGTTGGCGTTGTCCCATGCGACGCGGAGCGCCGGGGAGGCAACCGTTTCCATGATGTCCAGGACGCGTTCGGGGGTGTCGCCGTAGATGTCCTTTTCATTTTCGTGCAGGAGCACGACGCCGGCCGCCTCGGCTTCCGCTGCCAGCGCGGCCATGCGGACCATGACGTCGCCGCGGATGCCCTCGGCGCTTTGGGCCTCGGCGCGGTAGAAGGAGAAGATCCGGACGTACTGGGTGTCCAGGCCCCTGGCAACGGAGATGATCTGGCGCAGGCGCTCCACCTCGTGCTCCACGGGCAGGCTGATGTCCACCTTGCCGATGGGACTGGCTACTGCTGAGACCTTCAGTCCGCGGCCGTCCAGGATGGCCTTGAGTTCGCGCACCTGCTCCGCCGTTAGTTCGGAGACGTTCGTCCCCCACGCGCTCCGGACCTCGATATGGCTGGCACCCAGTGCCAGCAGCACTGCGGCCTGTACGTGCGGATCGGGGTCGATTTCGTCGCCGAATCCGGACAGGGGCCAGGTTGCAGTTTCGCTCACGGTTTCTCCTTGGTGCTGGCACGCCTGTGCATCGTTGGCGGAAGGCATGCCGTGGCTGGTATCACATCTCCCCCACAACACTAGCGGCGTTGCAATCGACTGACAACCGGTTGCCATCACGTGCGATCCGTGACATCCTAAGGCTTTCAGCGCAGTGTCTCCGGTCACAACCGCGCTCCCGCCAAGTCCGTTCAGAGAGGAACGCCATGGCACTGCAACCAGTCTCGGCGAGCCGCCCCGCGACCATCCACGACATCGCCGCCCTATGCGGTGTTGCTCCCTCCACGGTGTCCCGGGCCCTGTCCACGCCGGACCGCGTCAACATCCGCACCCGCGAGCGCATCCAGGCGGCCGCCGTCGAGCTCAACTACACGCCGAATTCCCAGGCAAAGGCCCTGAGCTCCGGAAAGACCGGCGCCGTGGGCGTCCTGGTCCCGGACATCACCAACCCCTTCTACTTCGACCTCATCCGGGGAACCCAGCTCCAGCTCAAAGCTGCCGGCTACACGCAGCTCCTGGTGGATACCGAAGAGTCGGACGAGGTGGAAGCCAGCGCCATCCAGCAACTCCGGAAAAGTGCCGACGGGCTGATCGTGGGCGCCTCCCGCCTGACGGATGAGGCCCTGCTGGCCGCCCGCGCGGCCATGCCTTTGGTGGCCATCAACCGGGATGTGCCTGACGTTCCAGCAGTCATCATCGATACCCCCGCGGCCACCGGCCAGGCCCTTGACCACCTGATCTCACTGGGCCACACGAAGGTGGCGTACGTATCCGGGCCAGTCTCCTCGCAGTCGAATGCCCGCCGGTGGGATGCCCTGTCCCTGGCCAGTGAGGAACGCGGCATCGAGGTGGTCAAGCTTGGCCCGTTCGCGCCCAAAACCCAGTCCGGCGCTGCGGCAGCAGACACGGCAGTCCACAGCGGCGCAACCGCCTGCATTGTCTTCAACGACCTGATCGCCATCGGCATGCTGCAGCGTCTCCGGGAGCGGGGTGTGCGGGTGCCTGGGGACATGAGCATTGTGGGCTGCGACGACATTTTCGGCGCCGACTTCTGCAATCCGCCCCTGACCACCATGTCCTCCCCCATCGAGCAGGCGGGCCGGGTGGCAGTGACCATGTTGCTGGCACAATTGGATCCCCTCCGCGGCGGCGGCGCCCGCTCCCGCTCGGTGATGCCCACGCACCTGACGGTGCGCGCCTCCACGGCTGCAGCGCCGTCCACCTGAGGGCAGCCGGCCTGCGCTTACCCGTTTTCGCTGCGCTTACCCGTATTCGCTGCGGATCCTCATTGGCGCACCCCGTATATTCGGCGCGGCATCGAGTGTGCGCGTCGGGAAGGGCAGAGGGCAGCCGGCTGCGGGCGCCGCTCACCAACGGTCCAGTGCCTCGCGCAGCATCCGGTGGCCCTGGTTCTCGAAGGCTTCGTCCCCCACCAGATACGCCCACACGGCCGTCCCGATGGCCTCCCGGAGCAGGTCGATGCGCCAGACCAAGCGGGACCGGGGGTCTTCCCCGTAGCCGCCCAAAAATGCCTGCTCAAGGGCCGGCCGTCCCCGCCACTGCTGCACCGCCAACCGGCACAGGTCAGTGGCGGCAGGGCGGAAATCGAAACGGCCGAAGTCGATGACCCGGAGCTCACCGCGGTGGAGAAGCCAGTTCCGCGGCTGCCAGTCGCCGTGGGTAGGAACGACGTCGACAGGCACCGGGCGGTACTCCGCCAACCGGCGCCGGACTTCCCGTTCGACGGCGGGATCAATCCGGTGCGCACGGTCCAGCCACGCGAGGGCCTTCGCCGTGGCCCGGGCTTCGTGGGTGTCATCGGAGCGAGACTCCTGGCGGTGGAGCCGCCCCAGTAACTCACCGGCCTGGGCGTAAGTGCCTGTTTCATGCTCGGCTTCCGTGCCCTCAACCAAGCGGCCTTCGAGGTATTCCATCACCAGTAAATTGGCGCCGGGATCCGCGCGGAGCAGGTGGGCCGCCCGCCCGCACTCCACCAGCGGACGGGTATAGGCCCGATGGGCTTTGATCTCGCGGGCAAGGTGGTGGTTATCCGGTCCCCCGGTCTTGACGATGACCTGACCGGCGGCCGACTGGACGTGGAGGACCTTCGTGTCCACGATCCCCCAGGACAGGTCAGCCACGAGCAGCGGCGCCTCCAGCCACGATTCAGTGAGCCTGGACTGTTCTGGGCCCAGCAGCCCGCCGTCCCACCGATCGTTCAATTGCGTTGCCCCCAGCGTCTGCCCCATCCGAGGAGCCTAGCAACGGCCGCGCCCCTGACCGCCGCGGACGGTACCCACGAACAAAGGCAAGCGTACGACGCCGGGGCTGGCCCGCCGTCGTACGCTTGCTTTTTGGTGCCCGGGCACCTGGGTCCGTGCCGCCTTACAGCGCCGACCAGCCGCCGTCGGACGCGAGGATTGCGCCGTTGACGTTGGTGCCGTCCTCGCTGAGCAGGAACGTGATGGACGCTGCCAGCTGTGCAGCGGTTGCGGGCGCGGGGATGTTGGCCTGCATCAGCGGTCCAAGCCGGCCCGCTGCCAGTTCCGAGCCCCAGTTGGCTTCGATGTTGGTGAGGGTGGCGCCCGGCGCAACGGCGTTGAACCGGAGCCCGCGGGGGCCGTACATGACGGCGGAGTTCTTGGTCAGGCCCACCACGGCATGCTTCGAGGCTGTGTAGGCGGCGCCGGCGGCGGACCCGCGCAGCCCTGCCTCGGATGCGACGTTGACCACCGATCCCGCACCTGAATCCAGCATCAGCGGAACCACGGCCCTGGTGAGGCTCATCAGCGCGGTGACGTTGATGCGGAATACCCGGTCCCAGAGCTCGTCGTCCACCTCGTGGATGGGGGCGAAGTTGTCCATGATCCCGGCGATGTTGGCCAGTGCATCCACCCGCCCGCCGGCAGCGGCAATGACGGCGGCGACTGTCTCATCGGTTGAAATGTCCCCGGCAACCGGGACAAGGTCCAGGCCGGGGTTATCGGCCACGAGATCGTCCAGCCGCTGTTTGCTGATGTCCGCGGCAATGACCCGTCCACCTTCCCGGGCAATCCGCAGCGCGGTGGCCTGGCCGATGCCCGAGCCGGCCCCGGTGACGATGACGGTCCTGCCGGAAAAGCGGCCTGGAGTGGCATTTTCCTGCCATGCGGCGTCGTTGCCCATGGTGTTCCCTTCGGTTGATTGGGCTGATGCCGCCAGCTTATGACACAGAGTGTCATTATGGAAGGGAGTGCAGGGTGAATACTGTTGGCATGCCGACGGTAGAGCCAGCAACCAGGTCCACGGGACGCCCAGCCACTATCGATCCCGAGGCCGTGGCGCGGGTGGCTGTGAAGCTTTTCGGCCGGAACGGGTACGAGGAAACCTCCATGGAGGACATTGCCCGGGCTGCCGGAGTAGGCCGGAAGAGCCTGTACCGCTACTTCGCCACTAAGGCAGACCTGGTGTGGGGCGGCACCGAACCCGCCATCGAGGCGTCGGTTCTGGCGCTGGAAGCGGGCCCCCCGCAGCGTGCAGGTGACGATCCGCTGGAAGGACTGCGCCGGGCGGTAATTGCCGGAGCCGCTGCCCTGCCCGACCTGGCGGTCACCCGGGCGCGCCTCCGCCTGATCGGCGCGCACCGGGAACTGCTCAACCGGAGCTACGAGGCCCTCGGCGCCCAGCGTGAACGCACATTGGCGCACCTCGAGGCGGCAGGGGTTCCTGCCGCTACTGCACGGTATGCCTGCGCAGCCTTTATCGGTGCCACGTTCCAGGCGTGGCTCGAGTGGGCCGGCGGCGACGACCCTGATCCGGCTCCGTACCTTCAGGCCGCCACGGGCGTGGTGGTGCTTCCGCAGGCTTAAGGCCCGGACGGGCCACCCTCCGCTGGTGGCCCGCCGGCTAAAGCTTGTCGGTGCGGTCTTCGCCGCCCTTGTGGCCGCCTCCGCGGAGGTTCTCCTGGACCTTGCCGAAGAGGTCCTTGATGGTGGTTTCCGCGTTGCTGATGACATCCACCGGCACATACACGTCATGGGCGGCCGGGAGGTCGTACTCGTCTTTCAGGTGCGTACCGTTTCCGACGCCCTGCAGTGACAGGTAGACCATGGCGTCCGTCCGCGCGATCCCGGCAAGCTTGCCAAACACCACGGTGAACTCGTTGGGCTGGAAAGTGATGGTCTGGCCGATGTGGCTGCGGCCAAGTTCACCGGCCGGAACAACCTTTTCTGACTGGCTTCCGGTGTAGTCCATGAACTTCTCCTTAGATCGCCTGCACTGATGGAATGCAGTCTATCGCCGGGCGGCGCTGGCGTGGCCGGCACTCTTCTCCACGCGAACGCAGCGGCGTCGGACCGGGACTTGGGCGCGCCGCCCGGCCCTGCAAGACTGGTCGAAGCCGCCGCAAACCATCGGATCCGTCAGGAGAACGCCATGCCCCAGCAGGACCACGCCGCTTCACGCCGCAGCAGGCTCACGGACGTGCTCGGCATTGACGTACCGGTGGTGCTTGGCCCCTTCGGCGGCGTGTCTTCCGTGGCACTCACCGCGGCGGTGTCCGACGGCGGGGGGCTGGGTTCGTACGGCCTGTACGGGTACGACGGCGCCGCGATCCTCAAGACGGCGGCGCAGCTTCGCGCCGCCACGGCCAAGCCGTTCGCCCTGAACCTGTGGGTGCCCACCGGCAGCGAGACGACGGAACTGCCCCGGACCGAGTTCGACAGCTATGTCCGCGCCCTCCAGCCCTATTTCGAGGAGCTTGGCCTCGAATTGCCGGACATGCCGGAACGATTCATGGCCGACTACGGCGAGCAGGTGGAGGCAACCCTGGAGGCTGCCCCCGCCGTCGTGAGCTTCGTCTTTGGCGTCCCCGCGCCGGAAATAGTGGAAGAAGCGCACCGGCGCGGCATCAAGGTGGCCGGCACCGCCACCACCGTGGAGGAGGCCCTGGCCCTCGAAGCGGGCGGCGTGGACGCCGTGGTGGCCAGCGGGATGGAGTCCGGCGGCCACCGCGTGTCCTTCCTGCGCCCGGCCGAGGACTCCCTGGTGGGCACGTTCTCCCTGGTCCCCCAGGTGGCCGATGCCGTCAGCATCCCTGTCATCGCGGCGGGCGGCATCGCCGACCGCCGCGGGTTTGCCGCCGCACTGGCGCTGGGCGCCGATGGGGTCCAGGTTGGCACGGCGTTCCTGGCCACCCGCGAATCGGCCGCCGCGCCGGCCTATCGGGAGCTGCTCCACAGCCCTGCCGCGGGCAATACAGTCCTGACCCGCGCACTGAGCGGCCGGCTTGCACGCGGAATCCCCAACCGGGTTACCTCGGAACTCGCGCCGCCGGCCATCGCCCCGTTCCCCGTCCAGAACTGGTTGACCGGCCGGTTCCGTCCCACGGCCGCCGCTGCCGGAAATACGGACCTCATGTCCCTGTGGGCGGGCCAGTCCGCGCGGCTCGTCCGGCACCAGGGCGCTGCGGACGTCCTGGCGGAGCTGCTGGCGGGGGCCTGAGCGTTTCCTTCTCCCCTTGCCCGGTGCGGGTTTCCACATACGGCAAGCCCGGCGCCGTAACGTCCCCGGTTCCCCGGTAGAATCGGGCGGGCAGGAACAGCCGTTGTTCCTGCAGTTGTACGCGCCATCGCATCGGGAGGGGAGAGTCAGTGCCGGCACACCGCACACCCTTCCACCTGGTCCGCGCCTCAGCACTTGCAACTGGCATCCTGACCCTCGCCGCCGGCGCCCACGTGGCAGGCGGCGGGCAGCTGCCCGCCCCCGGGATCCTCCTGGCCATCCTCGCCCTCACGGGCCTCGCCAGCACCGCTGCCACCAGGCTCAAGCTCTCCTTCCCGGCCATGGCCGGGCTGATGGGCGGCGGGCAACTGGCGCTGCACGAACTGTTCGCCACTTTCAGCGTGTCCTCATTGCCGTCAGGTCCCGTGGCAGCCCATGCAGGCCACCAGCACGGCGTGCCCTCGCTTCCGCCGGACCTGCTGGCCCTGGCCGGGCATGTAGACCCAGCGGACCCTGCTTCGGGTTCCCTGATGCTTGCCGCGCACGCGCTGGCAACCCTGGGCTGCGCCCTGCTGCTGGCCAAGGGCGAGGCAGCGCTTTGGGCCCTGGCCGGGTGGCTGCGGCCCCTCGCCGGCCTTCCCGCACCGCTGGTTTTCAACGACGCCGGGCCCGTTCCCGCAGCACTTCCGCCAACCGCCGCGCCCCTCCGCCCCTGGCGGAACCTGCGGCAGGACAGCCGACGCGGTCCGCCTTCCGCCGTCGCGCTTTCCTACTGACCCGCGCCGGCACCGAGCGCCGGCCTGGGCCTTCCCAATAACTTTGCACGCCCCCTTTGGCGTGCGCCAGAAAGGCAACCCATGAATTCCCCGATCCTTCGCCGCACCCTGACCACAGCCGCAGCCGCGGGCGGCACCGCCGTGCTGATCCTGGCCGGCGCCGGAGCTGCCTCCGCCCATGTGGGCGTGACGCCGGACAAGACGTCCGCCAACTCCTACGCACTGCTGACATTCGCCATCCCCCACGGATGCGAGGAATCAGCCACCACCAAGGTGGCCATTACCCTGCCGGCAGAGCTCAATGACGCCCAGCCCACCGTGAACCCCAACTGGACCGCGGAAAAGGTGACCGAACAGCTCGCCGAGCCGAAAAAGCTTGCCGACGGCAGCTCCATCACCAAGCGGACCAGCCAGATCGTTTATACGGCCAAAACGCCCCTGGCCCACGACCTGCGCGACACGCTGGTCCTGTCCGTCAAGCTTCCCGATGCCGCAGGCACCACGCTGAACTTCCCCACGCTGCAGACGTGCGAGGCCGGCCAAACGGACTGGTCGGAAATCGCCAAGGATGGCCAGGACCCGCACTCCCTGAAGGCACCGGCCCCGTCCATCACCATCACTGACACCGCCGCGTCTGATGGGCACGGCACCACAGCAGCCGCGGCCGCCCATACGGAAGAGGCAGCATCCGTGACGGACAGCGGCGCCGATGCCCGCAGCTGGGCAGGCCTCGGGGCCGGCGTGGCCGGACTTGTACTGGGCGGCCTCGCACTGCTTCGGAGCGGCGCACGCCGGAAGGCAGCCGACAGCACCAACTAGGCCTTATTTGATGCCCGGATCATCACGATCCGGGCATCAAATTGCCTTGGGACCACGTGGCATCGTTGACGCCACCCCGGACTGCCGCGAAGGTGGTGGCATGAGGTCTCAGAAAACACTCCAGGGGATAGCCTTGTCGACGGCCGGTGTGGCGGCTGTCCTGCTGCTTGCGTCATGCGGTCTCGGCCAGCCGCAGAGCCAAACGAGCACCACCCCGGCCGCGCCGGGGACGGGCTCCGCCAGCCCCTCACAGTCCGCACCCCCGGCTACAACGGCCGCGCCGCCGTCGTCCGCAGCCCCGGCAACCACCACGCCGGCAGGGCCCGGACTCTGCAAGGCGGCAGGACTGTCTGCCGCCACCGACGCCAGCGGCGGCGGTGCCGCGGGAAGCGTCTACATGAAGCTCAACCTCACCAACACCGGCAGCGAGCCCTGCATCCTCAAGGGCTTCCCCGGAGTGTCCCTCGCAGCTGACGCGGCGGGCGGTCCCATCGGGGCAGCGGCCACCCGGGACGAGTCCGTTCCTGTCACGGAAGTCCTGCTGGCGCCCGGCCAAACGGGCTGGGCCCAGCTGCGGTACACGCAAGCGGGCAATTACACCGACTGCTCACCGGTTGACGCGGCCGGCTACCGGATCTATCCGCCGGAGGACACCGAGTCCCTTTTCCTGGCGCAACCTACCACCGCCTGCAGCAACGCAGACGTCAAACTGCTGACCATCGGCGCGTTCCAGCCCGCCTGACGCCGGATCATTCAGGGCACCAAAAAGCAGGCGGTCCGGCATCTGCCGGACCGCCTGCTTGCGTCTCTGGTGGCGCCTACGCGGTGGTGTGCCCGGTCCGGGCCGTGCCACGTGAAAGGGCGACGCCCAGGCCGATCATGGCAACTCCGAGGACGAAGTGCAGCCAGTTGTCAGCGGTATTGACCGGGACGAAGTTGGCTGCCGAATCCTGGCCGATCAGGAGCCCGTACAGCCACAGCACCAGGTAAATGGCACCGCCGCCGATCAGGTAGTTCCTGGACTGGACCGCGCTGCCGGCCATCGCAATGCCCGCGATGCCGAAGAGCAGGTGCACGATGTTGTGCAGGATGGAGACCTGGAAGATGCCCAGGAGCAATGCCTCGGAACCGTGCCCGGCAAAGCCGAGGCTTTCGTAGTTGGACGTAATGCCCGGGATGAAGCCCAGAACCCCCACCAGGAGGAAGACGGCGCCAACGGCCAGGGTTGCTTTTTGGATGTTGGTCCGGCCCGCGGTGCGACCGGTGGAACTCATGCTGGTCATGATGTGTCCTGCTTTCAGTCGTATTAGTGCACGTCATCGCCGGGATGTGCGTGAACTGTAGACTCGCCCCCCGGATACGATAAGTATACTTATCAAATTGACCGTGGCTAGGCAGGGGTCCATAACGGACCTGTCACAGATTCGCCTTGCGGGCCATCGGGTGAGGAGGGTGAACTGGCATGGCGTCGATCCGGCTGGGCCGCAGCGAAGGCGCCGTCCTCGTGGCCCCGGCCGCTCTGTCGGTGGGGTGGGGCATGATGGAGGCATGAACCAGGAAGAGCCCTCCACGGACGGCCGGGGTGCCGTGGCCACAGCGCCAATGGGCCAGTTCACCCGGCCCACCCGGGACTGGTTCCTGGGCGCTTTCACTGAACCCACCCCTGCCCAGGACGGCGCCTGGAACGCCATTTCCTCGGGCTCGCACGCCCTGGTGGTGGCTCCCACCGGGTCCGGCAAAACCCTTGCCGCCTTCCTGTGGGCACTGGACCGGCTCCTCTCCGCGGCGCCCGCCCCGGACACCGGAGCCCTGGCGGAAGGTGCCGCACCCGCGGCCGCCGCCGGCACCAAAGGAACCAAGGCCCCTGCGAAAGCCCGCCGTCCCCGGGCACCCAAACGCAAAACCAAGGTGCTGTACATTTCGCCGCTGAAGGCCCTCGGCGTGGACGTGGAACGGAACCTGCGTTCGCCGCTAATCGGCATCACGCAGACGGCCAAGCGGCTGGGGATGCCCGCCCCGCTGATCACCGTGGGCGTCCGGTCCGGAGACACCACCACGGCGGACCGCCGGGCGCTGCTGAGCAACCCGCCGGACATTCTCATCACCACGCCCGAGTCCTTGTTCCTGATGCTCACGTCCCGGGCCAGGGAGACACTCACCGAAGTGGACACCATCATCATCGATGAGGTCCACGCCGTTGCGGGGACAAAGCGCGGAGCCCATCTGGCCGTCTCGCTGGAGCGTCTCGACGCTCTCCTGCCCAAGCCCGCACAGCGGATCGGGCTGTCCGCAACGGTAGAGCCCAAGGAGCTTGTGGCCCAGTTCCTTGCCGGGACCGCTCCGGTCGAAATCGTGGCGCCGCCGTCCAAGAAGAACTGGGACCTTACGGTTTCGGTACCGGTGGAGGACATGTCCGATCTCCAGGGTGCAGCGGGAGCGTTCGACTCCGGCCCGGCCTCCGGGCTGCAGCCGCAGGCGTCCATCTGGCCGCATGTCGAGGAAAAGATCGTTGACCTGGTACTGGCCAACCAGTCAACCATTGTCTTCGCCAACTCCCGCCGGCTGTCGGAACGGCTGACGGCGCGCCTCAACGAAATCTACGCCGAACGCCAGCTTATGGCCGCGGGCGGCGGCTGGGACGGGCCCCTGGAGGACGGTGTGGAGGCGTTTGGCGCGCCCGGCACCGGCTCCGGGCCGTCGTCGGGCGTGCCTGCCTCCACTGCAACACCGGCACACATGATGGCGCAGGCCGGAAGCTCCGCGGGAGCGGACCCGGTGCTGGCCCGCGCGCACCACGGCTCGGTGTCCAAGGACGAGCGTGCGCTCATCGAGGACGACCTCAAATCCGGGCGGCTGCGGTGCGTGGTAGCTACATCCTCCCTGGAACTCGGCATCGACATGGGGGCGGTGGACCTGGTGGTCCAGGTGGAGTCGCCGCCGTCGGTGGCCAGCGGCCTCCAGCGCGTGGGGCGCGCGGGGCACCAGGTAGGCGAAATTTCGCAGGGCGTCCTGTTTCCCAAGCACCGGGCGGACCTGGTGCATACGGCCATCACCGTGGAACGCATGCTGGACGGCAAAATCGAACGCCTCAGCATCCCCGCCAACCCCTTGGACATCCTGGCGCAGCAGACGGTTGCCGCCACCGCCCTGGGCAGCATCGACGTTGAGGAATGGTTCGCCACGGTCCGCCGGTCGGCCCCATTCGCTTCGCTCCCCCGCTCGGCGTTCGAGGCCACCCTGGACCTGCTGGCCGGCCGCTACCCGTCCGACGAATTCGCCGAGCTGCGGCCACGGATCATCTGGGACCGCAACGAAGGAACCATCGAAGGCAGGCCGGGCGCCCAGCGGCTCGCCGTGACCTCCGGCGGAACCATCCCGGACCGCGGCCTGTTCGGCGTCTACATCATCGGCACGGAGATGGAAGGCTCGGCGTCGCCCTCGGAGGACGGCAAGCCGGCTCCGGCCCCCAAGGGTGGCCGGCGCGTAGGCGAGCTGGACGAGGAGATGGTGTACGAATCCCGCGTTGGCGACGTCTTCGCGCTCGGCGCCACCAGCTGGAAGATCGAGGACATCACGCACGACCGCGTGCTGGTCTCCCCGGCTTTTGGCCAGCCCGGCAAGCTGCCCTTCTGGAAAGGTGACTCCCTGGGCCGGCCAGTGGACTTGGGCCGCGCCCTCGGCGCCTTCGTGCGCGAGCTGTCCGCCTCCGACGCCGGCCCGGCCGCCGAACGCTGCCAGGCCAGCGGACTGGACGCTTTCGCCGCCAACAACCTCATCCAGTACCTGTCTGAACAGAAACAGGCCACCGAAGTGGTTCCCAGCGACACCACCCTGGTGGTGGAACGGTTCCATGACGAACTGGGCGACTGGCGGGTGATCCTGCACAGCCCCTTCGGCATGCCGGTCCATGCACCGTGGGCATTGGCCGTGGGCCAGCGGCTCCACCAGCGGTACGGCCTGGACGGCTCAGCCATGGCCGCCGACGACGGCATCGTCCTGCGGGTGCCAATGATGGAGGACGAGCCCCCGGGCGCCGAGCTGTTCCTCTTCGACCCTGAGGACCTGGAGCAGATCGTCACGGCCGAGGTGGGCGGCAGTGCCCTGTTTGCTTCACGGTTCCGCGAGTGCGCGGCCCGTGCCCTGTTATTGCCGCGGCAGACCCCCGGCAAGCGGCAGCCCCTGTGGCAGCAGCGCCAGCGGTCCGCCCAGCTGCTGGATGTGGCTCGGAAATACCCCACGTTCCCCATCGTTCTGGAGACCGTCCGCGAGTGCCTCCAGGACGTCTACGACCTGCCGGCACTGAAGGACATTGCGGCCGCCGTTGAACGCCGCGAATTGCGGGTGGTGCAGACCACCACGCAGCAGCCGTCGCCGTTCGCCAAGTCCCTGCTCTTCGGCTACGTTGCCCAGTTCCTGTACGAAGGCGATTCCCCGCTGGCGGAGCGGCGCGCAGCTGCGCTTGCTTTGGATTCCACCCTCCTGAACGAGCTGTTGGGCCGGGTGGAGCTGCGCGAGCTCCTGGATGCCAAGGTCATCGACGCCACCGAACGCGAACTGCAGCGGCTGGTGCCGGACCGCAGGGTGCGGGGGCTTGAGGGCGTGGCCGACCTCCTGCGGCTGCTTGGTCCGCTGGACCCGGATGAGGCCGCCGCCCGTTTGGAGCCTGCTGCAGGGGTTGATCCTGCCACTGCCGTCGATCCCGGTGAAACCCCTGTGGCTGATCCCTCCGGGGCCGCCGCCGCCGGGGACGATGCCGATGCCGATGCCGACTTTGCCGACCACCCTGCGCCTGAGCCTGCCGAGGGCACACCGCCCCACACTCCCTCTGCCACTGTTGAGGAAGCCGCCGCCCACCTCGTGGCGCTGCAGCGGGCCAACCGCGCCATCAAGGTCAACATCGGCGGTGCGGAACGGTTCGCTGCCGTGGAGGACGCGGCCCGCCTTCGTGATGCCATCGGTGTGCCGCTGCCCATGGGCGTGCCGCTGGCGTTCATCGAGCCCGTAGCGGACCCGCTGGGCGACCTGGTGTCCCGCTACGCCCGCACCCACGGGCCCTTCACCGCTCCCGAAGCCGCCGCCCGGCTGGGACTGGGCGTCGCCGTGGTGGGCACCGCCCTAAAGCGCCTCGCCGACGACGGCCGCGTGGTGGAAGGCGAATTCCGGCCCCACGCCACGCCCGTCGCCGCCGGGCCGGAGTCCGCGCCAACCGGCGGCGAGGACAGCGATCTGCCGGGCGGGGACGGACAGCAGGAAGAAATCCTGCGCGAAACCGTGCACGCGGCCGTCAGCGAATGGTGTGACGCCGAGGTGCTGCGGAAGCTCCGAAGGCGGTCCCTGGCCGCGCTGCGCGCCGAAGTGGAGCCCGTGGACGCCGCCGCTTACGGACGGTTCCTCCCTGCCTGGCAAAACGTCCGGATCCCGGGCGGCGGGCGGGGGCAGCCGGCACTGCGGGGATTGGACGGCATCGTCACCGCCATCGACCAGCTCTCCGGCGTCCCCATCCCGGCATCCGCCTGGGAACCACTGATCCTGGCCGGCAGGGTGTCCAACTACCAGCCCGCCATGCTGGATGAGCTGATGGCCGCGGGCGAAGTCCTTTGGTCCGGAGCCGGTGCCTTGCCGGGAAATGACGGCTGGATCAGCCTGCACCTGGCAGACTCCGCGGAGCTGACGCTGAACCCTGCACCGGACTACGAACCGGGTGACGCCGGCCTGCGGCTCCTCGACCATCTCCGGAACAACGGCGGCGGGTACTTTTTCCGCCAGCTCACGGAGGTGGCGGGCGGCATGGACTCGGTGCTCAGCGACCAGGAAGTGGTGTCCGCCCTCTGGGATCTCGCCTGGGCCGGACGGATCACCGGTGACACCTTTGCACCCGTCCGGTCGCTGATCGCGGGTGGCCATACGGCCCATCGGCAGGTGGCGAAGGCTCCCCGTTCCAGGGCTCCACGGCTGAACAGGCTGGGCCGCTCCCACGGCACCGGGCTGATGGGCTCCGCGGGCCTGGCCGGCGGACGGTACGGTTCCCAGGGTGCAGCCGCCACTCCCCCAACGGCTGCCGGCCGCTGGTCCGCCCTTCCACAGCCGGAACTGGATGCCACCATCCATGCCCGGGCTACGGCCGAGCTGCTGCTGGACAGATATGGGGTGGTAACCCGCGGGTCGGTCATGGCGGAGCAGATCCTGGGCGGCTTTGGCCTGATGTACAAGGTGCTGGCAAGGCTCGAGGAAGCCGGCCGGTGCCGCCGCGGGTACTTCATTGAACACCTCGGCGCGGCGCAGTTCGCTGTCCCCGCCACGGTGGACCGGCTTCGCTCGTATGCGGAGGACAGCCAGATCGCCAAACCTGAACCCGTAGCCCTTGCCCTGGCCGCCACGGATCCCGCGAATCCCTACGGCGCCGCCCTGCCCTGGCCGGCCCTGCGGGATGATGCCGGCACCGGCCACCGGCCCGGCCGCAAAGCCGGAGCCCTTGTGGTGCTGGTGGACGGCGCCCTGGTTCTCTACGTCGAGCGGGGCGGCAAGACCCTGCTGGCGTTCTCCGACGACCCCGCCATCCTTGACGCCGCCGGCGCAGCCCTGGTGGGTGTGGTCACCCGCGGAGCCGTGGACAAACTGATCATGGAAAAAGTCAACGGCCAGGGCATCCTGGACACCCCCGTCGCCGCTGCCCTCAGCGCTGCCGGCGCCTACTCCACTCCCAAAGGTCTGAGGATCCGTGCCTGAGGGAGATTCCGTCTGGCGGGCCGCCCGTCGACTGCACAAAGCACTGGCCGGCCAGACACTCACCGCCTCGGATTTCCGCGTACCGCGCTTCGCCACGCTGAACCTCACCGGATGGACCGTGACAGAGGTTGTCCCGCGCGGCAAGCACCTGCTCATGCGGGTCAAGGGGCCAGGGGACAAGGCCCTCACCATTCACTCCCACCTCAAAATGGAAGGCACCTGGCAGGTCTACCCGCCCGGCGGCAGGTGGCGGAAACCCGGCTTCACCGCGCGGTGCGTGTTGCGCACTGCCGCCGCGGACGCCGTCGGCTTCTCGCTGGGCATCCTGGAAGTGGTGGCGACAGCGAACGAGGACTCCATTGTCGGTTTCCTGGGCCCGGACCTCTTGGGACCGGACTGGGACCTGGACGAGGCCGAACGCCGGCTCCGGGCGCGGCCGGAGGTTCCCATCGGCGTGGCCATCCTGGACCAGAGCAACCTCGCTGGCATCGGGAACATCTACCGCTGCGAGGCCTGCTTCCTCTCCGGCGTACATCCGGCCACACCCGTGTCAGGGGTGGCGGACCTGCGAACCCTGATGACTGACGCCAAGCAGCTCCTGGAAGCAAACCTTGGCCCAGGCCGCCGCGTCACCATCCTCAACGCCCGCGGCATGCCCGTGGGCAGGATGGCCGGGCGGCCCGGCTACTGGGTGTACCGCCGGGACCAGCACGCATGCCTCAAATGCGGCACGCCCGTCCGGCGCGGACTGCTGGGGAAACTGAACGGCGAAGAGGAACGCGACATCTACTTTTGCCCGAGGTGCCAGCCCTTCCCGGAATAGCTGGGTTCACCCGCGGCGTCCGGGCCGCCGTTCCGGCTCCCGTCCGAACGCGCCACCAGGGCCACTTTCGGAGTACCGGCCGGAACCATGAACCAGGGCAGCAGCAGCTGTACCAGCGGCCCGATCGCCAGCGCGTACAGCACGGTTCCCACGCCAACTGACCCGCCCAGCAGCCAGCCTGCCGCAAGGACAACTACCTCGATGAGGGTTCGGGACAACCGGACTGACCACCCTGTGCGCCGCGCGAGTCCGGTCATCAGCCCGTCACGGGCTCCCGGGCCGAACCTGGCGCCGATGTAGCATGCCGAGGCGATGCCGTTCAGGAGGATGGCGCCGGCCAGCAGGCCCACCTGTCCGGCAAGGTTGGACAGGGAGGGAATCAGTGCCAGGCCAACATCGGCGAAGACACCCACCAGGATGGCGTTGCAGAGGGTGCCGAAGCCGGGCCGCTGGCGCAGGGGAATCCACAGCAGGAGCACCAGGAAACTGACAATGATGACCACGACGCCGATACTCAACCCGGTCCGGTTGGCCACGCCCTGGTGGAATACGTCCCAGGGGTCCAAGCCAAGCCCGGCGCGAATGAAGAGGGCCAGCGAAATGCCGTACATGGCGAGGCCGGCGAAAAGTTGAACGAGTCTGCGGAACATCATTGGTCAACCCTCCCATCAAACTGGCATTGATTTACATAGCCAGTTTAAGATACTGGCTATATGGCTCCTTCCCTTGGCGCGGCTGCACTCGGCCGCATGCTCGGCATCTGGCACCACGGCGGCGCCCCCGCCTACAGGGAACTGGCAGACGTCATCCGACTCCTCATCCTGGACGGCCGCGTACCGCTGGACACGGCACTCCCCAGCGAGCGCGCCCTGTGCACCGCACTGGACGTCAGCCGGACCACTGTCACCGCGGCCTACTCGACCCTGCGTGAGCAGGGGTTCCTCAGCAGCGGTCAGGGCAGCCGAGGCAGGACGCGCATCCCGGAGCGGACAGCCTTCGGCCCGGCGCTCTACAGCCCGCAAACTTCAGCCAGCCCCGCGCTGACTGCTCCCGGCCTGGCCGCACCCGAAGGGCTGATCGACCTGGCCTATTCGGCACTGCCGGCCAGCGGAGAGGTGGTGCACCGCGCCTTCGCCGCGGCGATGACGGAATTGCCGGCGCTGCTGCCGGGATTCGGGTATGACGCCGTGGGGCTACTGCCACTTCGCCAGGCCATTGCCGACAGGTATGCGGCAGCCGGCGTTCCCACCGGCCCCGGACAGATCATGGTCACGTCCGGCGCGCAGCACGCGCTGACCATCATCATCCGCACCCTGGCCGACCGCCAGGACAAGGTGCTGGTGGAACACCCCAGCTACCCCAACGCACTGGACGCCATCCGTGCCGCCCGCTGCCGCCCCGTGCCGGTCGGCTTCGCGGAGTCCGGTTGGGACCTCCCGGCACTGGAAACAGCACTGGCCCAGCAGCGCCCCAAGATCGCCTACCTGGTTCCCGACTTCCACAACCCCACGGGCATGATGATGCCCGACGCCCAGCGCCGCCGGCTGGTTGCGGCCGCTGCCGCGGCGGGGACCATCCTGATCGCAGACGAAACACTGAGGGAGCTGAACCTCGACGGCGTCCAGTCCACACCACTGGCCGGCTTCAGCAGTGCGGTGGTTTCCGTGGGGTCGCTCAGCAAGTCCCACTGGGGCGGCCTGCGCACCGGCTGGATCCGCGCCTCCGAGCCGATGATCCAGCGGTTCACTGCGGCGCGGAGCGTCCTGGACCTGGGCGGACCGGTCATGGAGCAACTGGCCGCGGCCCACCTGGTCCGGTCCCTGGACGAGCCCCTGCCGGCCCTGTTGGACACCCTCCGGGACAACCGCACCGCACTGCTGGAGCTGCTCCGGGAGCACCTGCCGTCCTGGCAAACCACATCACCTTCGGGCGGACTGTCCGCATGGTGCAGGCTGCCCGCCCCTATCAGTACGGCGCTGACTGTGATCGCTCCTGAGCACGGGATCAGGCTGGCCGCCGGGCCGCGGTTTGGGATCGGCGGCGCCTTCGAGCGGTACCTTCGGCTCCCCTTCACCCTTCCGCCCGGCAAACTCGAAACCGCCGTGCTGGCCCTGCGGGCCGCCCAGGACAGACTCGACGCCGCACCCCAGCTGCGGAGCTCACTGACCCAGGCCCCCGCCGTCGCCATCGCCTGACTTCAGCCGCCGAAATCGCTGGAACGGTGCCAAATCGCCGTAGCGGTACAGCGTCGCCGCACCGTTCCAGCGTCCCGGCACCTTCAGCGGCAGGGCAACGGCCCAGCCGGCCTACTCGTAGACGCGCTCCAAGAACCCGCTCCAGGCCTTGGCCGTGGTCTCCGAATCGCCGGCGCCGCTGAAATCGTGCACCGTCATACCCACGGGGGCGCCCCACGCGTTCCGCCCGAAGAAGCGGTACAGGCTGTCTGCGGTGCGGATGCCCAGGAAGTGCTCATTGGAGAAGTCCACCTCGCCCGAAAGCCGGCCCACGCCGTCGAGCTCTACCTCCACCTGGCCGCCCTGCACCGTCGACTCGACGCCCAGGGCGCGGCGGAGCCGTGCAAACCCGTCCGGCGCCTGGGATGCTTCCGGCCCCTGGATGTCCGTGAACACCACGGGCTTGCCGTCGAAGTGCTGCAGGTACTGGCCCAGGGTGTGCAGGTAGAACTCGGTGTGACGGCTGGCGCCGTCGTACTGCGCGTCCCAGTTGTCCGCGAAGATACCGCTGTGGACATAATGCAGCCGGGCCCGGCCGCCGTCCAGCGGCTCCAGGACGTGTTCAAGCTGGTTGAACCAGCCATCGGGACCGTCCATCCGGGAGACCAGATGGGTGGGGTACTCATTGACGGTCTTGACGTTCGGCCACTGGTCCGTGGGGAACATCCAGCCGGGGGTACCCGTAGTGACCGCCTCCCAGACACGCTCCGGCGTACCGGGCAGCTCGGCGTCGTAGACGATTTCGAAGTTGCGGTTCTCAGTCATTGTTCTGCTCCTTGGTTGCGGGTTCGTGTGAGGTTTCAGGGGACGGCTTGAGGACGGGATGCAGTGCCACCACCAGCCTGTGGCGGCGGCCCCGCGGGGACGGTCCGGCGTCGTGGTACTTGTCTACCAAGTGCGTGACGGCAACACCGAGTTCCTCGGCAAAGGCTGCCCGGTCCGCGGCGGAGCGGAAAGTGACTTCGCCGTCTATGGCGAACGTGGCGAGCTTTTGCCGGGCCGTCGCAGCTCCGGCGATCAGCTTTCCCACCTCCTGGACCATCCGGCCCGCGAGTGCCAGCAGCCAGAACGCCGAAAACCGATCGGCGAAACGACGCGGATCCGGGGACACGGAAGCCAGGGCCGAGGGCGAAATCAGGTAGGAGGCCGCGGAGGCCTGCAGGACGCGCTCGGTGACGTTTCCCTTGCGCCGCTCCTCTACCAGTTCCACCAGGCCGTGCCGTTCCAGTGACTTGAGGTGGTAGTTCACTTTCTGCCGCGGCAGCCCCACCCGGACAGCCAGCTGGGTGGCCGACGCCGGCTGCGCCAGTTCCCGGAGCATGGCCGAGCGGATGGGATCCAGCGAGGCTTCGGCCGCCGCGGGGTCCTCAATCACTGCAATGTCCAACATGGCTCCATCATGGCAACCGACAACTTTTTTTGTCAAGAACTTTTTTGTCGTCGGATAGCACGTGGCCTCGTCACGGGGCGCCGGTAGAATGGACCGGTGATGCAATCCCCCCTCCCCGTGCGCGACGGCGTTAACGCCACCCGCCTGCGCCTCCCGGACGAGGGCCCCTGGGAGACAGCTATGGACTACATGATGCACCGCTGGGGACACATCGATCCGCAGGGCATCGAGGACAGGTTCGACGCCGGCGAGATCGTTGGCGAAGGCGGTGTTCCGTTGAGCCGGCACACCAGGCTCGAGGACCACACCTTCATCTGGTACTACCGCACGCTTCCCCCGGAAACCCGGATTCCCGTGGAGCTGGGCATCCTGCACCAGGACGAACACCTGCTGGTGGTGGACAAGCCACATTTCCTGCCCACCACCCCCGGCGGCACCTACATCCAGGAATCGGCCCTGGTGCGGCTGCGGAACCAGCTGGACCTGCCGGACCTGATCCCCATGCACCGGCTGGACCGCATGACCGCCGGTGTCCTGCTGTTTTCCACCAACCCGCAGACGCGCGGCAGATACCAGGTGCTGTTCGAGAAGCGGCAGGTGCAGAAGCAATACGAGTGTGTTTCGGCCGCTGACCCCGCGCCGGGACACCCCGCCGTCGACTTCCCGGTGGTGGTCCGCAACCGGATGGCCAAGTCCCGCAGCTACCTTCTTGCCGAGGTGGTGGAGGGCGAGCCGAACGCCGAGACGCGGATTGAGCAGCTGGAAACGCTCGACGGCAGCACGGCCCCGGGTGCGCACGGCGCCGGGGCCCGCCTCGCCAGGTACCGGCTCGAACCGCACACGGGCAAGACCCACCAGCTGCGCGTCCATATGGCCTCGCTGGGGCTCGGAATCGTCAACGATGCGTTCTATCCCGAGCTGCTGGACAAGGCCCCGGACAACTACGGCAAACCCCTGCAGCTGCTGGCCCGCGGCATCCGCTTCGTGGATCCGATCTCGGGCCGCCCTGTGGAATACCGGAGCGGCCTCGAGCTCAGCGAAACCGTCCGGGCACGCTCGCGGACGGCGCCGGAAAACTTCGGGAATCCTGCGGCCTGACCCCGGCAGCCGGGCCGTGAAAGTGCGGTACCTTGTGGCAATGGACTTTGGCAGCGCTGACAGCTGGGGGGAAGCGATCTATTTCTGGATCATCCCCGTGGTCCTTGGCGATGCCATCTTTCCACCCATTCCGTCCGAAATGGTCGTCATCACCGGCGGCGCGCTGTCAGCAGACGGCAGGGCGAACATCTTCCTGGTGCTCGCCCTTGCAGCCCTTGCATCGTGGACGGGCGACATCGTGGTGTTCCAGTTGTTCCGCCGCCGCCTGAGCCATGTCCTGGACCGCTGGAAATGGGGCCGGCGGGTGCATCAGGGCATCCATGACGCCCTCGCGAAGGCCGGCAGGTCCTCCACCTACGGGGCCATCATCGGCGCCAGATTCATTCCGGGCGGCCGGCTTGCCACCTCCGCCGCCGCCGGCATCGCCAACGTTTCGGTCCGTGGCTTCAGCCTGTGCGCAGGCCTCGGAGCGCTGCTGTGGGCCTGCTGGCTGGTGGGACTCGGCTACTTCACGGGCTCGGCAACGAAGCTGCCCTTCTGGGCGAGCTCCCTCATCGGCGTGGTGCTCGGCCTGGTGGTGGGCGCCGTCGTCGGAATCATCGTTACCCGCCGTCGCGGCAACCGCTCCCCCGTGGAGGAACCCGGGCCGCTCGGCTGAGGTTCCCGGTGGAATCGCGGAAGGTCAGACGGGCAGCCACTTGCCGCGGCTGCGCCGCAGCACGCTCAGGGAACCCGTCAGCGCAACGCGTTCGACGGCGTCGCGCATCATTGCTGCCGATTCCACCGCCTGCCGGTTCTCGCCGCTGTATTCGGTGGCTTCGACCAGGAACCGCAGGTTGAGCAGGGGCACTCCGCCGGCAATCTGCAGCTGGTGCGACTCAACATGGTGGCGGGTTCCCAGCGCCTCGACGGCGGCGTCCATCACGCATTCGGGGGCGTTGCCCGGCCGGAGCCCGGTGATCTTCAGGCGGGTCTGGAACGAAGGCATGGCTTCAACCCTACCCAAACCCGATGCGCTATCACTTTTGGTCCCTAACAGCCGCTGTTAGGGACCAAAAGTGATAGGGCAACCCGGGGGTTAGCCCGTGTTGCGGAGGCCGGCTGCCACACCGTTGACGGTGATGAGCATGGCCCGCTGGAGGCGTTCGTCGATCTCGCCGTTGCTCATGCCCTCGCCGGCTTCCGCGCGGACACGGCGCAGCAGTTCCACCTGGAGGTAGCTGATGGGATCCAGGTACTGGTCGCGGACCTCGAGGGAACGCTTGAGCGTGGGCTGGGCATCCAGGAGTACGTGCTCGCCGGTCAGGTTCTGCACCTCGGTCACCGTGAGTTCGTATTCTTCACGGATGGCACGGAAAATGTGGTGCAGCTCCTTGGGGACCAGGGTGTCAACGTAGTAGCCGGCGATGTCCAGGTCCGTCTTGGCGAGCGTCATCTCCACGTTGGAGAGTACGGAGCGGAAGAAGTGCCAGTGCCCGATCATCTCCACCAGCTGCTCCGAGTTGCCGGCTTCGCGGGCGGCCTTGAGCCCTGACCCGACGCCGAACCAGCCGGGGACGATCTGCCGGGACTGGGTCCAGCCGAATACCCACGGGATGGCGCGCAGCCCGCCAAGGCCCGCACCCGAGTCAGGGCGCTTGGACGGGCGGGAGCCGATGTTCAGCGAGCCCAACTGCTCCACCGGGGTGGACGCCATGAAGTACGCCGGCAGGTCCGGGTGGTCGATCAGGCTGCGGTAGCGCTCGAAGGCGGCGTCGGAGATGGTTTCCATGACGTGCGCGTAGCGTTCGCGCTGGTCGTCGGAGGTCCGGGGGTCGCGGTGCAGCGCTGAGCCCTGAAGCACAGCCGCCAGCGAGAGCTCAAGGTTTTCGCGGGCCAGCTCAGGCAGCGAGTACTTGTCCGAGATGACCTCGCCCTGCTCGGTGAACTTGATTTCGCCTTCCAGGACACCGTTGGGCTGGGCCAGGATGGCATCGTACGTGGGCCCGCCGCCGCGGCCCACCGAACCGCCGCGGCCGTGGAACAGGCGGACGCGGACGCCGTGCTTTGCGGCGATGTCACGCAGCTTGCGCTGGGTTTTGTGAATTTCCCACTGGCTGGTCATCACGCCGGATTCCTTGTTGGAGTCCGAGTAGCCCAGCATCACTTCCTGGACGTCCCCGCGCAGCCGCACCAGTTCGCGGTAGGAGGGGTCGGAGAGGAGCTGGTCGATGATCTCGGCGGAGGCGCGGAGTTCCTCCACGGTTTCGAGCAGCGGCGCGAAGCCGAGCTTGGCGTAGGGCTTCTCGCCGAACAGGTTGACGAGGCCGGCTTCACGGGCGATCACGGCGGCGGCCAGGACGTCGTCCGCGCCGCGGGTCATGGAAATGATGTAGGTCTCGATGACGTCCGGGCCGTACATGCGCAGGGCCCGGCGGATCTCGCGGAAGACGTCGTAGGTGCCGTCAGCGGCGCCGTCGAGCTTGATCGGGTGGCCGGACAGCGGGCGGCGGGAGGCAAGCTCCGAGCCCAGGACCTCGAAGCGCTCCTTGCGGCTCAGTTCGGCGTAGTGCAGCCCGGGGCCGCCGATGCGGTCCATGAGCTGCCCGACGGCGTCGTGATGGTGGTCAGCGTGCTCACGGATGTCGAGGGTGGCCAGGTGCAGGCCGAAGGACGCGATGGCGCGGCGGACCCGGGCGAGGGCGCCGTCCGCGGCCAGCGACGCCGAGTGGTTGCGGAGCGACAGTTCCAGCAGGTCGAGGTCTGCCAGGAGTTCGTCCGTGCCGCTGTAGTCGCGGCCATGCTCGTGGTTCGAGTTTGCCACCACCCGCTTGCCGGTGTTCATCAGCTTGGCTTTGATGCAGGTCAGCTTCAGCCGGTAAGGCTCCTGGGCGTTCAGCTCCAGGACGCGCTTGTCCAGGCCGGGGAGCTTCTTCAGGTCGGCATCAATGGAATCCAGCAACACCTGGTCCGCGCCGGCCAGCGCCGTGGAATTGGAGAGGATGGAGATCAGCTCGTCAATCATGCCGATGCTGATGCGAATGGCGTTCTGGTTCTGGATCTGGAGGATCTCGCGGGTGACCGCTGCCGTCACGTTGGGGTTGCCGTCACGGTCACCGCCGATCCAGGAGCCGAACTTCACCGGGGCGTCCTGCGCGGCCAGGGTGACGCCGTGTTCACCGAGGAGTTCGGACAGATCAGACAGCATTTCCGGCATGGCGTCGGTAAGGATGCCGCCCAGGTAGTAGATGGCGTTCCGGGCCTCGTCCACCGGGGTGGGCCGGACCTGGCGGAGTTCGTCCGTCTGCCACATCTGGTCGATGACTTCGGCCAGCTGACGGTCCTGGCGGCGGCGGGCAGTGGTGCCCTCGGTGGTGGGCTGGGCCAGGACATCGGAGAGCTTGCGGATCTTGTCCAGCACCGATCGGCGGGAGGCCTCGGTGGGGTGGGCCGTGAAGATGGGGCGGACGTCCAGTCCGTTGACCACTTCCTGCAGCACCCCGGGCCCGGCCTGGCCGGCGATCTCGGCTACCGTCTTGGCGAGCCAGCCGTCCTTCTCGGCGCGGGTCCGCAGGCCACGGACGCGGTGGACCTGTTCGGCCGCGTTTGCCAGGTGGAAATAGAACGCGAAGGCGCGCACCAGGTCCGTTGCCTGCTCAATCGGCAGGGAGCCCAGGAGCTCGCGGACCTGGGCGACGACGTCGTGCGCGCTCCAGGGTCCGGTGGCATCCGCGCCGCCGCGGGCAGCCTCTTTGGATTCCTTGGTGAGGAGGCGGACCTGCTCAACGAGGTCGAGGAGCTCGGGCCCGTGCTGGCGGACCAGGGATTCGCCCAGCAGGGTGGAGACCCGGCGGACGTCTGCCCTGAGTTCGGAGGCAAGATCGGATTCGGGGTGTGCTGCAGTGTGAGCCATGGAAGCAATCTTTCGAGGGTTTCGGACTTGGCTCGTACACTGCGCTGGATACTGTGAGCCACGTTACTAGCAGAAGATGCTACCCCTTTGGCTCTGCGAAGGCCGAATGTGTCTCAGACTGTGTCAGCCGCCCCGCACCACCTTGAAGTTGAAATCTGGGGTGCCGAGGACCCCGAAGAGGCGCAGCCACAGGGGAAGCACCATCTCCGCACCGCGGGCGGAAGCTATATCCCCGAGGTCGATGATGTCCCGGTGGCCCAGTTCCTGCAGCAGCCCTGTGACCCGTGCCTTGGCCTCGCTGTCGTCGCCTGAGACGAACACCGAATGGTCGCCGCCCGCCAGCCGTCCAGGGTCAACCATCAGCCCTGCGTTCATGGTGTTGAGGGCCTTGACCACCTTCGCATCCGGAAAGGACCGCTGGATCCGCTCCCCCAGGCTTTCGGTGTTGACCGGGTTCAGGACCGGCGGCATTCCCTGGGAGAAGTCGAGCGGGTTGGACACGTCCAGCAGGACTTTCCCGGCCAGGTTGGCGGCCCCGGCGGCAGCAAGCGCCTCCAGCGACGCCGCGCCGTTGGTGGCATTGACCACCAGGTCGCTTACTTCCGCTGCTGCGGCAAACGTCTCCAGCCGGACGCCTTCATGCGCCGCCTGCCACTCTTTAAACGGCTGCCCGCCCATGGGGCCAGCCTCCGTGCGACGGGCAGTGTCCGCAGGATCCCTGGTTCCCACCACCACCTCGTGCCCCAGGGAGCTGAACGCCGCGGCGAGCGTCCGGCCCACAGTACCGGTTCCAAAGACTGCGATCTTCATGGTGTCTCCATCGGCGGTTATGCCTTCCTGATGCTTCAGAAGCGTACTCCTGCACGCCGCCCGGGCAAGGGGCTGCGGACTGCCAGCGCGGCGAGCGCCCACGGAATGAAGCGGGGCCGGCGCCGGTTGAAGCGGACAGGCACGATAGGAAGGAACCATGAGCACCACCACCACACCCGCAGGGGCCGCCGCGCCAACCGCGAAGCTCGAGCGCTGGCAGCGCTTCCGCGCGAACCGGGACAAGGCCCTGGCCGCCGTCCACGGCTGGCTCACGCTGACATCCTTCCAATGGCTGGAGGGCTCCCCTGCCGCGGTGGAACTCGTCCCCGGTTTGTGGTCCACGCAGGGGTACGGGTCCGCGGAAGGAACCGGTCCGGGGGAACGCACGACGGCGGTACTCACCGCAGTGCCGTCCGACGGGCTGACGCTCGTGGAGACCGGCGAAACGGTGGACGGCAGCATCACCGCGGTCCTCGCCGACGAGGAATCGCTGATGTGGGTGCAGTTCGGCGGCCCAGCCGGCGACCGGACGGTGGTGGAACTGGCCATGCGCGGCGGGCGGTACGCGATCCGCACCCGGGACGCTGAGTCACCGGTGTTCACAGGATTCGACGGCGTGCCCACCTACCCCTACAACCCGGAGTGGGAAGTGACGGCCCGGTTCGAGCCGTACCCCGCACCCGTCGACGTCCCCATCAGCACCGCCAATCCCCTGGTGGATGGCGTCCACAGGACCGTGGGCGAGGTGGTATTCCGGCTCCCCGGCAGTCCCCACGAGTTCCGGCTGCAGGCCGAGGAGGAGAAGCTCGGCGCCCTGACGGTCACGTTCCATGACGAGACAAACGGGGATACGACTGATGACTGGCGGAAGGTCTCACTCCCGCGCCCCCGCCCGGACGGCTCTGTGGTGCTCGACTTCAACCGGGCCATCAACTATCCCAGCGCCTTCACGCCCTACGGCACCTGCCCCATGCCGGTCCGGAACAACAGCCTGGACATCAGGGTTGAGGCGGGCGAGAAGCAACCGTACCCGGCCTAGGCAGAGCCCGGGAACCGGGGCCTCAAGCTATCGCCGAGATCCCGGTGATGGCCCTCCCCACAATGAGGGTGTTGATCTCGTAGGACCCTTCATAGGTGTAGATGGCCTCGGCGTCGGCGAAGATCTTGGCCATCCGGTAATCGGTGACGATTCCGTTGCCGCCGAGGATGGAGCGGCCCAGCGCCACGCTTTCCCGCATCCTGGCGCTGGCGTAGGACTTGGCCAGCGCCACCTGGGCCATGTCCGCCGAGCCTTCCTCCTGCAGCCTGGCCAGCTGGACCAGCATCCCCATGCTGGCCACGGCGTTGCCCAGCATGGTCACCAGCTGTTGTTGGATCAGTTGGAAGTGGGCCAGCGGCCGGCCAAACTGCCGGCGCTCCACGGCGTACTGCCGGGCAACGTCGAATGCCGCCAGCTGCTGCCCCACGGCCTGCCAGGCCACCATGATCCGTGAACTGCGCAGGAGCTCTTTGGTGTCGTCGAAGCTGCTGACCGGCGTGAACCGGTCGGCCTCGGCCACCCTGACGTCCTTGAAGACGATGTCCGCGTTCTGGACCGTGCGCAGGGCAATCTTGTTCTCAATCCGGCTGCGGGTGATGCCGGGCAGTGTGGCGTCCACGATGAACCCCCGCACCGACCCTGCCGTTTCGTCGCGCGCCCACACGAGCATGTAGTCGCAGAACGTCCCGTTGCCGATCCACCGCTTGGCTCCGTTGAGCACCCAGGCGTCGCCGCCGTCGTCGTCCTCCCCGGTTGCGGAGGAGATCCGCCGTGCCGTGGTTTCCATGCCGCCGGCCACGTCGGAGCCGTGAAGCGGCTCTGTGAGGGCGAACGCTCCCGTGATGCGGAGGTCCGAGGCGTCAGCGAGGAGCCGTTCCTTCTGGGCCGCCGATCCGAAAGCGTGCAGGGACTGGACGAACAGGTCGTGGTGGACCAGGAAGAATGTGGCGATCGAGGTGTCCACACGGGTCATTTCGGCAATGACCAGCCCGGCGAAAAGGTGGCTGTAGCCGCGCTGGGAGGGGGTGCTCAGCTCCAGGGCGGCGAGCTTGGGCAGGATGTGGGCCGGGAACTCAGCATTGTTCCACCAGTCCCCGGCGTGCGGGGCGATCTCGGCGGCAAGGAAGTCCCGGAGCTCGGCGAGCTTGTTCCGTTCCGCCTGGCTGAGCAAGGATTCGACGGCGAAGAAGTCTGCATCCGGCAGCCCGGCGGCACTCATTTGGGCCCCATCCGGATGGCACCGTCAAGGCGGATGGTCTCGCCGTTCAGCATGGCGTTGTCCACGATGTGCAGCACCAGCTTGGCGTATTCGCCGGGCCTGCCCAGCCGCGAAGGGTGCGGCACCTGCGCTCCCAGTGAGTCCTGCGCTTCCTGCGGCAGGCCCGCCATCATGGGCGTTTCGAAGATCCCGGGAGCGATGGTGACCACCCGGACCAGCGAGCGCGCCAGTTCGCGGGCGATCGGGAGGGTCATGGCGGCTACGGCCCCCTTGGACGCGGCGTAGGCCGGCTGCCCGATCTGCCCTTCGAAGGCAGCCACGGAGGCGGTGTTGATGATGACTCCCCGTTCGGGACCGCCCAGGTCCGTGCCGGCCGGTTCCGTGGCCACCATCGCTTCAGCGGCCAGCCTGATGACGTTGAACGTTCCGATCAGGTTGACCTGGATGACCCGGGTGAAGGCATCCAGCGGCAGTACGCCGTCTCGGCCCAATACCTTTCCAGGGGTGGCGATCCCCGCGCAGTTCACCACGATCCGCAGCGGCCCCAGCCCTGCGGCGGCTTCGACGGCGGCGCGCACCTCAGCCTCGCTGGTCACGTCCGCAGGGGCGAAGACGGCGGACTGGCCGGATGTTCCCGTTTCCACGGACGCGTTCAGTTCCTGTGCGAGCTCCGCGCCGGCCGAGGACGGAAGGTCCACCAGCACCACCGACGCTCCGGCCTGGAACAGCGCCCGGGCCGTGGCAGCCCCCAGGCCGGAGGCGCCCCCGGTGACCAGTGCTGCACTGCCTCTGACATCCATGCATCCTCCTTGATGTGGCCCCCAACGGCGCAGGCGGACCGCGACGTATCAGTTAGTCAATGTTAACTGAAATGCCGCCGGACTGCACGCATTGGACGTCCAGGGCAGGCAGCGCGGGGGTGGCGGCATGGCTAGGCTGGGCCCATGACGTCCAGTGATGCTTCCACACCCGACTGGCAGCAGCGGGCCAGCCATGCAGCGCAGTCCGTCACCGCACTGTTCGGCCGCAGGCTGCTGTTCCTGCCGAACACGCATCTGGCAGCGGTGACCTGGCAGGGCGGCCGGCAGGCGCGTGGATGGCGGGGCAAGCTGCGCACCCTCGCCGAAGCTACGGCGCTGCTCAACCCCTGGCACTACTGGTGGCAGGCACACTACGTCGACTGCCTGGTGGACACCGGCCGGCGGGAGCTGGGAAGCGGGGCCACCCCGGCGGCCCGGTTCAACGGCCCCACCAATCCAAGCGCCGGCCACCTGGCATCCCGCCTGGTGACGGGCATCCGGCTGCGCAACGCCTTCACGGTGGTCAACAACTACTACGACGACATGGCGTGGCTGGCGCTGGCCACCCACCGCCTGGACCGGCTCGCCGAAGAGACCCGGCGGCCGGGGCGCGGCCGCAACGCGCGGGTGCGCCGTTCGCTGACCCTGCAATTCGATGCCGCTGGAACCGATGACCTGGGCGGCGGTGTGTTCTGGAGCAAGAAGCGGGACTTCAAGAACACGCCGGCCAACGGCCCAGTGGCGCTGTACTACGCCCGCACGGGCGAAACAGCCAAGGCCCAGGCGCTGATCGACTGGCTGGATGCCACGCTGTTCGACGCCGATCAGCACCTGTACCTCGACGGGGCGCGCGCCGGCACGGCAGGGGAAGTACTGGTGGAGCGCACCGTGTACACCTACAACCAGGGGCCCGCACTGGGCGCGCTGCTCGAACTGGGCGGAGAGGCGAACCTTGCACAGGCAGCCGCCGTAGTGGACGGCGTGGACCGGCTGCTGACAGTCGCAGCCTCCACACCCGGGCAGGGCAGCGTGCTCCGCTGCGAAGGAACGGGCGACGGCGGCCTCTTCACCGGCATCCTGTGCCGGTACCTGGCGCTGGCCGCAAGGGACCCCCGGCTCCCCGACGCGACCCGCCGCACCGCATCCCGGCTGGTCACTGATACGGCACAGGCCTTCTGGAACGGCCGACGCACCATTGAGCCCGGCGAATCAGCCGGGGCGGCACCAGATGCCAGCATCTTTTCCCTGCACGCCAACGCGCCCGCCGCACGCACCTACCCGGCGGGTGCCGCCGTCGAACTTTCCACCCAGCTGCAGGCCTGGATGGCAATCGAAGCGGCCACAACCCTGGCCACGGAATAGAATTAAGTCACGCCACACTTCCGTAATTATTGTGATGCTGGTCACCTTAAGCGCTTTCCCTGTAGTTGCTTAGGGTTGCCTACCCTACAGTTTTGCGAGGGCCCTTCCCCAAGGCCCGCACGGACCGGCAGTAACGGTCCCCCTGACATTTCCCAGAAAGCAGCTCCTCAATGAAGATCCGCAACCGCGCTCTGGCCGGCATCTCCCTTGCCGCGTCCGCTGTCCTCGGCCTGACCGCCTGTGGCGGCAGCACCACCCCCGCAGCAACGTCCTCTGCATCCGGCAGCGCCGCCGGGGCATCAGGCGAAATCACCGTGTACAACGCCCAGCACGAAAGCCTCACCAAGGAATGGGTGGACGCCTTCACGGCGGAGACCGGCATCAAGGTGACCATGCGCCAGGGTTCGGACACCGAACTGTCCAACCAGATCATCCAGGAAGGTCAGGCTTCCCCGGCCGACGTCTTCCTCACGGAAAACTCCCCCGCCATGACGCAGGTGGAAAACGCCGACCTGTTCGCCGATGTGGATAAGGCCACGCTGGAGCAGGTCCCCACCGAGTTCCAGCCCTCCACGGGCAAGTGGACCGGCATCGCTGCCCGCTCCACCGTCCTGGTCTACGACAAGGCCAAGATCTCCGAGGACCAGCTCCCCAAGTCGATGCTCGACCTCGCCAAGCCGGAGTGGAAGGGCAAGTGGGCCGCTTCCCCCACCGGCGCGGACTTCCAGGCCATCGTCTCGGCGCTGCTGGAGCTCAAGGGCGAAGACGCCACCGAAGAATGGCTGCAGGGCATGAAGGAGAACTTCAAGGCCTACAAGGGCAACAGCACCGCCATGAAGGCCGTCAACGCCGGTGAAGTGGATGCCGCCCTGATCTACCACTACTACTACTACGGCGACCAGGCGAAGACCGGCGAGAACTCCAAGAACGTCACGCCGTACTACTTCAAGAACCAGGACCCGGGCGCGTTCCTGTCCGTCTCCGGCGGCGGCGTGCTGAAGTCCTCCAAGAACGCCGCGGCCGCGCAGGAATTCCTGAAGTTCGTCACCGGAAAGAAGGGCCAGGAGGTCCTGAAGAACGGCACGTCCTTCGAGTACGCCATCGCTTCCGACGTTCCGGCCAACGACAAGCTGGTCCCCATCAAGGACCTGCAGGCCCCCGCCGTGGACGCCGCCAAGCTCAACTCCGAGAAGGTCACCGACCTGATGACCAAGGCAGGACTCCTCTAATTCCGTGACCACCGATCTATCGGCTCCCCCTTCGGGCGAGAGCACGACGACGGCGGGCCGGGGCAAGCGCCCCCGCCCGCCTTTCGGCGTTTCAGCAGTGTCCATCGTGGCGGTGCTGATCGCCCTGTTCTCCCTCGTTCCCCTGGGGTACGTGGCCTACATGACGGTGGCAACCGGCTGGGACACCGCCGTCGCACTGATCTTCCGGCCGCGCGTGATGGAGCTGCTGCTGAACACGCTGCTGCTGACCATCATCACGGTGCCCCTCTGCTTGCTGCTGGGTGTGGCGGGCGCCTGGCTGGTGGAGCGCACCAGCCTCCGCGGCCACCGGATCTGGGCGGTCCTCCTGGCCGCCCCGCTGGCCATCCCGGCATTCGTCAACAGCTACGCCTGGGTCTCGGCGGTGCCCTCGATGGGCGGGCTGTGGTCCGGCGTCCTGATCGCCACGCTCTCCTACTTCCCCCTGGTCTACATTCCGGCAGCGGCGTCCCTGAGCCGGCTGGACCCCGCCATCGAACAGTCCGCCGCCGCCCTGGGCCTGGGCAACTGGGCCACGTTCTTCCGGGTGGTGCTCCCCCAGCTGCGCATCGCGATGACCGGCGGCGCGCTGCTGGTTTCGCTGCACCTGCTGGCCGAATACGGCGCCTTTGCGATGATCCGGTTCGACACGTTCACCACCGCGATCATGGTGCAGTACCAGTCCACCTTCAACGGAGCCGCCGGGAACATGCTGGCCAGCGTCCTGGTCTTCTTCTGCCTGCTCCTGCTCGTGGCCGAGGTCCGGAGCCGCGGCACCGCCCGGTACGCCCGGATCGGGCCCGGTGCCCAGGGCAGGGCTTTGCGGCTTCCCCTGCACGTCTACCAGCTGCCGTCCCAGCTCTTCCTCATAGCCCTGACGGCACTGGCTTTGGGACTTCCGCTGTTCTTCGTCCTGCGCTGGACCGCGCTGGGCGGGGCCCCGGCGTGGGCCGCCGACGAGTTCCTCCCCGCCCTCCTGGCTACCCTGGGCTACGGCCTTGCCGGTGCGGCGGCCACCACCGTGGTGGCCTTCCCCATGGCCTACCTGGCGGTCCGGCATCCCGGCTGGTTCAGCAAGTCCCTCGAGCTCTCCAACTACATCACCAGCTCGCTGCCGGGCATCGTGGTTGGCCTGGCCTTCGTCACGGTCAGCATCCGCTTGGTGCCGGGCGTGTACCAGACTGCCGGCGTGCTGGTGGCCGCCTACGTGTTGCTATTCCTGCCGCGTGCCCTGGTCAGCCTCCGCGCCGGCCTGGCGCAGGCGCCCAAGGAACTGGATGAGGCTGCGCAGTCCCTGGGCAAGCCGCCGCTGGCGTCGTTCATCCGGGTGACGCTCCGGCTCACCGCGCCGGCGGCCGCCGGCGGCGCGGCGCTGGTGTTCCTGGCCATCGCCAATGAGCTGACGGCCACGCTGCTCCTGTCGCCCAACGGCACCCGCACCCTGGCCACCGAATTCTGGAGCAAGAGCAGCGAGATCGACTACGCCGGCGCCGCCCCCTACGCGCTGCTGATGATCCTGCTCTCCGCTCCGATGACCTACCTCCTTTTCCAACAGTCCAAGAAAGTAGCCGGACAGTGACAGCACCATCCACATCGAGGTTGCCGGAGCCCCGGGTCTCCCCGTCGGTGGCGGCCAGCACCAACACGCACCTGCAGATCATCGATGTCACGAAGAACTTCGGCCCTCAGGAGGTCCTGAAGGGGGTCAACCTGGCAGTGTCCAAGGGCGGCACCACCGCCATTGTGGGCCCTTCCGGTTCCGGCAAGACCACGCTGCTGCGGCTCATTGCCGGGTTTGAACACCCGCTGGCCGGCAGCATCGCCCTGAACGGCTCCACTGTGGCCGGCGACGGTGTCTGGGTCCCCGCCCACAAGCGCCATATTGGCTACGTGGCGCAGGACGGCGCACTCTTCCCGCACCTCACGGTGGGGCAGAACATTGCTTTTGGACTGGACACCGCCAAGCTGTCCGGCGGCCGCCGCGCCGTGGCGGGCCGCGTCAGCGACCTCCTGGAAATGGTGTCGCTGGACCCGGCCATGGCCAAACGCCGGCCCCACCAGCTTTCCGGCGGCCAGCAGCAGCGCGTCGCCCTGGCCCGGGCATTGGCCCGTGAACCTGAGCTGATGCTCCTGGACGAACCCTTTTCCGCGCTCGACGCAGGGCTGCGGGTGGCTACCCGCCGCGCCGTGGCGAAGGTCCTGGCGGAGGCCGGGGTCACCACCATCCTCGTCACGCACGACCAGGCCGAGGCACTGTCCTTCGCGGACCAGGTGGCCGTCATGCGCGGCGGAAAACTGGCCCAGATCGGCAACCCGTTCGTGGTGTATACCCGCCCCGCGGACCGCGCCACCGCCGAGTTCCTGGGCGACGCCGTGATCCTGGATGCGTGGATTGAAGGCTCCCTGGCCACTTGTTCCCTGGGCGGCATCCCGGTCCGCAGGCCGCCGGCCCAAGGCCCGGCACAGCTCATGCTCCGGCCCGAACAGATCCGGATCGCCGAGGACGGCGACATCCGTGGCGTGGTGGTGGACACCGACTACTTCGGTCCCGAAACCACCGTCCGGCTCAAGCTCTCCGTCCCGCCCGAACTGGCCAAACGCACCGACCACCGGTATCCCGGTGGCGGGGAGATCATCACCATCCGGCACTGGAATGCCTCCATAGCGAGGCCTGGCATGGAACTGTGCCTCCGCGTGGTGGGCGAGGGCGTGGCGTTCCCCGTCGAGAACCCCTAGCTGGAATTGCCCTAGCTTAAATTGCCCTGGCGGATTGAGGCCAGCGGCGTGACGGTGCCCTTGCGCAGGGTCACGTCGCCGCCCTCCTGCACCAGCCGGGTTTCCTTGGTGCCCACGGGCGGGAAAACCAGGGAGGTCAGCGCCTGCCGGCCGCCGTCCGCGAAGACCTCCACCGAGGACCTGTCCACGTACACGGCCAGGTGCACTGTGTCGCTGCCGGAACCCGCTGCCGGTGCAGGCCCGGATGAATTGCCGCCTCCGGCGCGGACCTGGCCGTAGGCCCCGTCCACCTTGGTGCCGCCGGTGGCCACGGCATCGCCGTCCCGGGCCACCACCGCCCGGCCGGTCCGGAAGTCGTACCCCACGGTGGCGTACGCCTTGCCCGCGCCCTGCAGGAGGACCCGGGCTTCACCGGCCCCGTTGGCAGGCCTTTCCAGTTCCAGGTCCACCTTGTAGGCCCCGCTCTCCGGGACGGGCAGTACCTTCCCACCGCCCAGGTTCCCTGCCGGCACCTCGCTGGCCTCCCCCTCCAGTGACTGCAGCGCCGGGGTGGGTGCCGAGACCAAAGCCGGCCGGCCGCCGTCGGACTCCAAGCGGATGTCCCGCACCACGGATGCCGCACCGAACCAGCCGTCGGTGGGGAGGTCCCGGGCGTAGGCCCAGTTATTCATCCAGCCGATGGCGTGCCGGGAGGCTTTGCGCTGGCCGTCCGTCAGGCGGGGATCGTCCCAGGTGACGGCGGCGTAGAAGTCCGAGCCGTCGTCGAGCCACTGGTGGCCGCCCTCCGGCGTGAAGGCTTCCCCGTCAAAGCTGCCGGTCCAGTACGCCAGGCCGGTGGTGCGGCCTTCCTCCGCCCCGTTGGCCCCGGCGGCGAGGACCCAGGTGCGCTTGGCGGGGTCGCCGTCCACGTCCATCTGGAAGAAGTCCGGGCATTCCAGGATGCCCATCCCGTCCTGCTCGAACGCGGACACATACGTCCACTTTTTCAGGTCCGGCGAGGTGTAGAAACCGATCTTGTGGCCCTCGGCGAGCAGCATGAGCCACTGATTGTTGGCGTCATCCCGCACGATCCGCGGGTCGCGCCAGTGCTCCGCGCCAGGGTTGTCCATGACGGGGTTGGCGTCGTAGTTCTTGAAGCTGTAGCCGTTGTCCGTGGAGTAGAAGAGCGACTGGCGCTGCACGCCGGCGTCCTGCTGCGTGAGGACGGCGATCACAGCGCCCTTGCCGAACCCTGCGGTTCCCTCGGTGTCCACCACGGCGGAGCCTGTCTCAATATCACCGAGTCCGTTGCGGAACTTCTCGATGGCTACGCCCTCGTTCTTCCAGTGCACCAGGTCCGTGCTGGTGGCGTGGAACCACTCGGTGCCGTTCCCTTCCGGGTAGTCGGCGTTGTAGAGGTAGTAGTAGTGCCAGAGACCGTCTTTGAAGAAGGGCCGCTGCGGATCGTTCATCCAGCGCTGGTCCGGGGTGAGGTGGTAGGCGGGCCGGTATCCGGGGTCCTTCGCCGGGGCCGCAAGCGCGGCGGCGTCCGGCGATGGCCAGGTCTTGGCAACGCCCAGGTCCGTGAGGAGGGCATCGCGGGCCTCGGCGCTGATACAGTCCGGCAGAGTCACGCGTCCGGCATCCGCGGACACGGCGTCCGAGGCACTGCTCCGGAGGTAGACCTGGCCCTGGACCCGTGCACCGGCCAGCCAGCCCGCTCCGCACTCGATGCTCCGGACATCCTCTGCGCCGTCCGCCTGGACTTCTTCCCCGCGCTCGAACAGGGTCCGGTTGTTGCCCTTGAGCCACAGCGGGGCGTAACCACCGGACCGGGCCTTGGACGCCTCCTGGGCGGCCGCCACGCCGTCCAGCACCCGCCCGGCCGTGGCTTCCAAGCCGGTGCGCGCCCGCCCTGCGAGGACCAGGGAGAGGACCAGCACGACGACGGCCGCCACCGCCACCGCGGCCCACAGGACCGGGCGGCGCTTCACAGCCGTGGCGAGGGCGGGCAGGGCAGTACGGGGAGATTTTCGGGGCATGGTTTCAATCCGTCGCTGAACGCGCAAGTACCGTCCCCCGGGGTCGGGGAACGGCACCAGCGCAAGTTAGCCATCAAATCTACCGGTCCGGTGCCAGGAACCCAACTGCGCAACCATCGCCGCACGTCAGTGGCGTAACGTTTTGGCACTACCACTTTCAGGGACCGGGGTCGGCGGCCGGCTTAGGGCTGCGGAGCGTCCCCGGGACGCTTCTTCTGCGGGTACGGCGCCTCGCCGCGGGCCAGCATCTCCACGAATCCGGCGATCTTCCGCTCCCGGGTGGCAGCCTGCTTCACCGAGTTGGTCCGGTAGATCAGCGCAAAACGGTTGGTCCTGGTCAGGACATCGAACATCGCCTGCGCTGCCGGCACGGCGGAAATGGCGGCGGCCAGGTCCTCGGGAACTTCAGCCGTCGCCTGCCCGCCGTAGGCGTTGTCCCATCGGCCATCTGCTTTCGCCGACTCCACGGCCTCCCTGCCGGCCTCGGTCATCCTGCCCGCCTCCTCCAGCCGGGCAATGTGGCCAACATTCCGTGCGGACCAGGGGCTCCGTGGACCCCGCCGGGTCATGCGCTGGAAGGAAGTTTCGTCGTCGCGCCGCCTGCCCTGTCCATCGATCCAGCCAAAGCACAACGCCTCGTCCAGCGCCGCGGCGTAGTCGAGTTCCGTCACCGTACCGCCTTTCTTATGCAGCACCAGCCACACCCCCGGGCTGCTCCGGTGGTTCTCCTCAAGCCAGGCCCGCCAGGCAGCGGCATCAGGCACCAGCAGTTCCTCGAGTTCAACAGCCATGGCCCTATTGTGCCCCCGCCCACCGACATCACAAGGCCTGCACTACCGGCACGGATGCTCCGGCCCAACCGTCACGTCCGCCCGCGCGGGCCCGGGCGGCCCTGTGCCATCATGGGCATATAGCCCCGATTCCGAGCTTAAGGACCCCGTAATGCTCCGCGTCCGCCCCCTGCATTTCACCTCACGCATCGACAACTGGGAACGGTTCCTCACCGCCCTGGGGCTGGTCCTGACCGAAGGGGACGGCAGCTTCCGCGTCTTCGACTCCGCGGCCGGGCGGCTGGCCGTGCACAGCGTCCCCGAGGGGGATCCGCTGGACGGCAGCACCACCCTTGCGGTGGAAGTGGGCGACCTCGCGGAATTTGCCCGCCGAACCAACGAGTCCGCGGCGGCGGAGGACGGCAGCACCCCCGCAGAACTGGTCACTGCGGACCATGGGAATGCCTGCAGAATCAACGGGCCGGACGGCTTCAGCTTCCTCGCGGACCCGGCCGGGCACGGCGCCCAGTGCGCCGACGCCGATCAGGCGCTGGCCGTCGTCGCGGTCTGGTTCACCCAAGACACCGAGGGCGCCGCCCGCACGCTGCGCCACGTCGGCGCCCGCCCGCGGCCCGTGCCGGACAGCGACGAAACCGCCGACTTTACCGCCAAGAACGGCGGAGTCCTGATGGTCCGTCCTGCCTCCGGGCCCTCCCGTTCGGGGCTGGGCTTTGAGTACGACGGCGGCCTGGAACCGGTGCGGGAACGGCTCGCCGCCGCGGGGTTCGAAGTGAGCGTAACGGAGGAAGCGTTCGGCAGCACCCTGCACGTGGCCAACCCGGACGCCACCGTGTTCGCCGCCAGCGTGCCCGCCACGGTGTGGATCTCCGAGCGCCGCCCCATGGGGTAGAACTTAACCATGAACGTGCGCACCCCTGACCCGAATCCCGGTTGGCTCTCCGAAGAAGACCTTTTTGAGGCGCGTGGCCGGCTGCCCATGGTTTATGTGGAAGCGGTTCCGGTCAGGCTGGACCCGCTGGGTTACGTCAACGAAGTGGGCACGCTGCTGCAGGCGGACGACGACGGCACCATGGTCCGGTCCCTGGTATCCGGCCGGGTGATCTACCGTGAAACCATCCGCGCCGCGCTCCTGCGGCACATGGAAAAGGACCTGGGCCCCCTGGCATTCCCGCAGCTGCCCATCAGCCCGGTGCCGTTCACGGTGGCCGAATACTTCCCGGCGCCGTCCCAGACCGGTTTCACCGATGAGCGGCAGCACGCGGTGTCCCTGGCCTACGTCATCCCGGTGACCGGCGAATGTGAACCGCGCCAGGATGCGCTGGAACTGACCTGGATGACCCCTGACGAAGTCCTCAGCCCTGGTGTCCAGCTCGAGTTCAGCGGCGGCCGCGGCGGCCTCATCCGGCAGGCACTGGCTTTCGCGGGCGTCGGCTTCTGACATCCCGCGGGGACGTGGGGGTCCCCGGTTTCAGGCACCCGCCTTTGTAGACTGTAGGGCGGACCGCAAGAGAACTTAAGGACTCCCATGACCGAAACACCGGCCCGGCAACACCGCGAGCAGCAGGCTGGATCACTGACCACCGGCAGCCACATCCTCCTGCCCGACGGTGAGCGGACGGCGGAAATCCACCAGCTGGAGCTGCAGCGGGATGACTTTGGCGTGCCTGCCCTGGTCCTCGCCAGCCTGACGGGCGGGGGAACCCTCCGCATCGCCGCCGGCAGCACGGTCACCCTCGTTGACGCAGCGCACGACGCCGTCACGCACCTTCCGCGGGCAGCCGCCCCGGAGGGGATAGCACCAGGGCCGGATGCCACGGCGCCGGACACCCGGGGGCCGGATGCGCGCCCGGCCGGTGCCGCGGCAGGCACGGAAGCCGGGCAGGAGCAGCCCGGCGTTGAGCCGGCCGCCAACGCGCAGGCGCCGGCCGTCGTCGTACCTCCCCTTCCGGCGGCTCCGCCCGCAGCCAACGGGCCCAGCGACGAGGAACTGGCGCTGATCCCCGCACCGGGCGGCACCCCCGAGTCCGTGGTGGAAGCCGCCGCGGAAGCGCACCCGGACGCGGTGGGTGTCCTGCTGCTGACGGACCGCCTCTCCAAGGGCGTGAACTTCAAGTCAGGCAGCTGCCTGAAGGACCTCACCGACCTCGCCCATGAACTGTTCGTCGCACTGAAGGACGCGGAGGGCGCGCTGTCCATCGCGGACCTCCTCACAGTGCTGCCGTACGACGGAAACCCAGGGCGCTGGGCGTCCGTGGAGGCGTCCCTGGCGCTGGCCAGCTACATCTGCCGGCAGGACGGCCAGGACGAACGCGCGGCGGTGTACGAGAAACTCATCCGCATCCCCGAAAGCCAGGAAACGGATCCGTTCAAAGCCCGGATGGCGGCCAAGGTACGGCAGCGCTCGCTCAACGAGCCCAACCTGTACGACAAGGAAATCTTCCGCTCCATCGACAACTCCAACCACGACGCAGAACGTGAATGGCGGCTGCTGCGGTTGGAGTCGCTGCTGTTCCTGCGTGCGCACGGCGGGTCGGAAACCATCGGCATGTCCGAGCTGGAGCGCCGGATCGGCAACGAACTGGAGGCCGTGCGGGCCTGAACAAATTAGGCCTACCGGGGCCCCGGAGGGAGTTGTAGATTCGGGGCTATGACGAACAATCTCAGCGTAGTGATCAACGCCGATGCGCCGCAGGTCTGGAACATGCTGCGTGAACCGTCCCGGGTGGCCCAGTGGCATGGCTGGCAGGCCGAAGACCTTGATGCAGAAATCAAGGAAATCTACTTTGCCGACAACGTGCAGGAAGCACCGGACCACACCAGCCTGACCGTCCACGGCGGCGATACGTTCGAGCTGCATCCTGTGGCCGGCGGGACACGGGTCAACGTCACCCGCGGGGCGCTGGACCATAACTCCGAATGGGCCGCCTGGGACGAGGACATCACCCAGGGGTGGCTCACGTTCCTGCAGCAGCTCCGCTTCGCGTTGGAGCGCCACCCGAACGGCGCACGGCACACACTGTTCCTGCAGCTGCCGGGCGGCCCGGGGTCCGCGATTGAGAAGCTCGGGCTCACCGACGTCCCGGCTCCGGGCGAGGACTACCGCCTCACGCTGGGCACGGGGGAAGAGATCTCCGGGAAGGTCTGGTACCGCAGCAACCACCAGGTGGGGCTCACCGTCCACGACTACGCCGCGCACGGCGAGGGGCTCCTGGTGGTGGCCGACCAGCCGGTCATCGAGGACGTACGGCCCGACGGCGGCTCCATGGTGATTGCCTCCACGTACGATCTGGGCGCGGCGAAGGTGGACGCCATCCGGTCCTCCTGGGATTCGTGGCGGAAGTCCGAATATCCCGAATCGGATCCGGTCAGCTGACGGGGCGCTAACTGACGGATCGCTGGCTGACGGCCTGGCTGCCCGGGATGTGAGTTCGGCTGGGCGGGTGTTGGCCGGCGGGGTCCGCGGTGGGCCCTGCTTTGTTGGTGCCGGGCGGTTTGCTGGCACACTGGTACGGTGCCAGCCAACCCCGCCCCCGCAACCACTTCTGATCCCGCGCTTCCGGCGGAGCAGTCCGCATTCTCGTTCACGGTGGGGACCCGCCTGGGTGAATCCTGCCTGCCGTCGGCCGCGCAGGTCTCGGAGAACGGCGGCGAATTCCTGGGCCGCACAGGCACCATCACTACCCCGCACGGTGAGATCCAGACGCCGGCCTTCATCGCCGTCGGGACCAAAGCCACCGTCAAGGCCGTGCTGCCGGAGTCCATGGCGGATCTCGGCGCGCAGGCGCTGCTGGCCAATGCCTACCACCTCTACCTGCAGCCGGGTGCCGACATCCTTGACGAGTCAGGCGGGCTGGGCGCCTTCATGAACTGGGCAGGCCCCACCTTCACCGACTCCGGCGGGTTCCAGGTGATGAGCCTGGGTTCGGGCTTCAAGAAGGTCATCGACATGAAGTCTGTCGATGCCTCCGGACCGGACGATGCCGTGGCCCCCGGCAAGGAACGCCTTGCGCACATCGACGATGACGGCGTCTGGTTCAAGTCCCACCTGAACGGGGACCGGCACCGCTTCTCCCCCGAGATTTCCATGCAGGTCCAGCACCAGATCGGCGCGGACATCATGTTTGCCTTCGATGAGCTGACCACGCTGCAGAACTCGCGCGGCTACCAGGAGGAATCGCTGGAGCGCACCCGGCTGTGGGCCGAGCGGTGCATCGCCGAGCATTTCCGGCTCACTGAGGAGCGGGTGGGCAAGCCGTACCAGGCGCTGTTCGGCGTGATCCAGGGGGCCCAGTACGAGGACCTGCGGCGTAAGGCCTGCCGCGACCTGGGCGCCATGCCGTTCGACGGCTTCGGGATCGGCGGGGCGCTGGAAAAGGAAAACCTGGGCACCATCGTGCGCTGGTGCAACGAGGAGCTGCCGGAGGACAAGCCGCGGCACCTGCTGGGCATCTCCGAGCCGGATGACATCTTCACGGCCATCGAGAACGGCGCCGATACCTTCGACTGCGTCTCCCCCACCCGCGTCGCCCGCAACTCAGCGTTCTACCACCCCACCGGCCGGTACAACCTGTCCGGCGCCAAGTACAAGCGCGACTTCGGCCCGTTGCAGGATGGCTGTGACTGCTACACCTGCCAGAACTACTCGCGGGCGTACATCCACCACCTGTTCAAGGCCAAGGAAATGGTGTCCGCCACGCTGATCTCCATCCACAACGAGCGCTTCGTCGTGAAGATGGTGGACGACGCCCGCCTGGCCATCGAGGCCGGCACCTTCTTCGACTTCAAGGCCGAAACCCTGGCGAACTACTACTCCTAAGGCAGTGAGGCGGCCTCCCGCCGTCGAAATCGCTGGAACAGTGCGGGGACGCTGAACCGGAACAGCGTCCCCGCACCGTTCCAGCGTCCCCACGCTTTTCCACATAACGACGGCGGTACCTGGCCTGGGCGCGGAGCCCACCCGAGGCTGGGTCCATGACACAGCTCCCATCACTTCCGGCCACAGGAAACCTCTGGCGAACCGACCAGTTGCGTGCCGAGGGACTCAACTCGCGTGCGGTACGTCAGCTTGTCAGCAGCGGCGACCTGGTCCGGCTGCGCCATGGCTGCTATATCCGTGCTGCGGTGTGGGCGAAGCAGTCCGCCTCGCTGCGCAGTGTCCAGCTGGTCCACGCCCACGCCTACGGGACGCTGACGACGTCAACCGGCGGATCCGTTTACAGCCATACCTCCGCGGCGCGGCTTCATGGCCTCTTCCTTTGGAATGCTGACGACATGATCCATCTGCTGTTCCGCGTGCGGCCGTCCCGCGAACGCCTCGGCAAGGATGTTCGTGGCCACACCCGGCCCTACAGCGACGCAGAAGTCCTGACGCTCAACGGGCTCCGCGTCACCACGCTTGAACGGACGGTAGTGGATTGTGCACTGATGCTTGACTACCGCCAGACGCTGATTCTGATGGACAGCGCACTGCGCCTGGGCGCGGACGCCGGCCTTATCCGGGCTGCGGCGGATGGGCTGGCGGGTTACCGCGGAGTACGGAACCTCCGGGCAGCACTGGCCAACGCGGACTCCCGGGCCGAATCGGCAGGGGAAACACTGACGCGGGAACTCATCTGCAGGCTCAAGCTGCCCACGCCCGAGGCCCAGGTGGAGGTCTACAGCCGCGCAGGCTGGTACCGGCTCGATTTTGCGTGGAAGGAGAAGAAAGTGGCCCTCGAGTTCGACGGGAAGGTCAAGTACTTCGACTACAAGCCCACGGCCGAAGTCCTGTTCCAGGAACGGCGCCGGGAGAAGGCGCTCACCGAAGATGGCTGGCTCTTCATCCGGGTGGAGTGGAAGGACCTGTTCCGGGAGCAGGAGTTCAAGCAGCGTGTCCTCGCGGCACTCCGCCGGTAGCCGACTTTCCTTCCCCGCAGCGGGCCCCCGCCGTCGAGATCGCTGGAACGGTGCGGGGACGCTGAACCGGAACAGCGTCCCCGCACCGTTCCAGCGTCCCCGGCGAGGAAGGAGGCCGCACTAGGAGGCGGCAACCGCCCCGTAACTCGGTTCGCGCTTCTTGACCCACGCGATAACCGACGCCGTCACAGGGACGAAAAGGAACTCCACCAGGGTCTTGTAGACAAACCCCACCACCACGTAGTTCACGAATGTACCGAAGTCCGTGATGCCGATGACGGACGCTGCGATGCTGCAGAAGATCAGGGTGTCCACGAATTCGCCCGCCCCGGAGGACCCCATCAGCCGTGCCCACAGCGACTTCTCGCCCGTGCGCGCCTTCATCTTCACCAGGATCCACGAGTTGATGGTCTGGCCGGCGAGGAACGCAAGGAGCGAGGCCAGCACGATCTGCGGCACGGGGCCGAGTGCCCCCTCCAGTGCTGACTGCTTGGCGATGCTGTACTCGTCGTCGAACCCGGGCAGGGCGATGATCACCCAGTAGCAAACGGATGCGAAGACGGACAGTGCGAAGGTGGCGAAGATGGCCTTGCGCGCCACCTTGAAGCCGTACACCTCGCTGATGACGTCACCCAGGATGTAGGCGAGCGGGAACAGGAAAAAGCCGCCGTCGGTGACGATGGGGCCGATCGCCACACCCTTGGATGCGCCGATGTTGGACAGGATGAGCACCACCGCCATGAAAGCCAGCATGATGCCGAAATATGGCGAGCCGATTGAGGCGAATTTCGCAGGGGATCCCGGCGAGGTGGTTTCGGGCGCGGTGTTGTGTCCTGGGACAGCGGGCATGGCGGAGATCCGTTCGGAGTGGTTCGCTCGGCGGCCGCGGAACCGGGCCGCCGGCTGTATTAGCACTGGGGTTGGTCCATTCTCCCATCGCCACGGTCTGCAAGCACCAGCGAGCAGGGAGAGCAGAAACTGAACACGTTCAAAAGATGTGCCATAATCGTTCTTGAACACGTTCAAATTTGGGGGAACAATTGGCTGCAAAGAGCGAGCAGACCCGGCAGAAGCTCGCAGAGGTGGCCCTGCGGATGTTTCGGGAAATCGGCTTCGAGAAGACCACCATGCGCGCCATCGCGGCCGAGGCAGGCGTCTCCGCCGGCAACGCCTACTACTACTTCGAGTCCAAGGACGACCTGGTCCACGAGCTCTACGTCCAGGTCCAGGCTGAGCACGCCGAACGTGCGGCCGGTGCGCTGGATAAAGCGGGCGGGCTGGCAGAACGGCTCAAAGGCGTCCTCCACGCAGGCCTCGACGTCATGGCCCCCTACCACCGGTTCGGTGCCGACTTTGTGGCCACGGCCATCCGTCCCACCTCCCCCGTCAACCCCTTCTCCGCAGCCTCCACCCCCGCCCGGGAAGCCTCACTGGAGATCTTCCGCAAAGCAGTGGACGGCGCCCGGCCAGCTGTCCCCAGGAAGCTGCGCAGCGATCTGCCCGAACTGCTGTGGCTCTGCTACATGGGCGTCACCCTGTTTTGGGTCTACGACACGTCGGAAGGGCAACAGCGCACCAGGCGGCTGGTGGATGGGGCAGCGCCGCTGATCGCAAAGGGACTGGGGCTGGCCCGCGTTCCCGGTGTGAGCAAAGTCCTGGACGACGTCCTCAACCTCAGCCGCAGCGTCCGCACTTAGGCAGGCGGCAACACATCGTGAAAAACCAACAAGGGGGAACAATGCGCGCAACCAAGACGGTGGTCATCGCCGGCGCTTCGGGTTTCATCGGCAGGTACGTCCGGTCGCGTTTCGAGCAGGACGGCTGGGCCGTGCGGACCATCGGGCGCAAGGGCGCGGGGAGTTCGTCGGCAAGCTGGAACGACGACGACGCCCTCACCAGGGTGCTCAACGGCGCCGATCTCCTGGTCAACCTCGCTGGACGCTCGGTGTCCTGCCGGTACAGCGCGCGGAACAAGGCCGCCATCCTCAGCTCACGTGTCCGGACCACCGAGGCACTGGGCCGCGCCATCGCCCGGTGCCAGGAACCGCCGTCGACGTGGCTGAACGCCAGCACGGGGACCATCTACCGGGACGCCCGGGACCGGCCCCAATCAGAGCACGACGGCGAGCCGGGCACCGGATTCTCCGTGGACGTGGCCCGGGCCTGGGAGGCTGCACTGGAGGCTGCAGCCACGCCGGAGACCCGGAAGATCCCGCTGCGGATCTCCATTGTCCTCAGCCCCGGCGGCGGGGCGCTGCGGCCGTTCGCCAACCTCGCACGGCTGGGCCTGGGCGGGCACATGGGCGACGGAAACCAGAAATTCAGCTGGATCCACGTGGAGGACCTGTACCGGTGCATGCGCTTCCTGCATGCCCGGACGGACATCACCGGACCGGTCAACATTGCGTCCCCGGACGTGGTGAGCAACCACGAGCTGATGCGGCTGGTCCGCCGTGCCTACGGGAAGCGCTTTGGCCTGCCCACCCCCGCCTGGCTCCTCCGCGCGGGCGCTGTGCTGATCCGCACCGAAACGGAACTGGTGCTCAAAAGCCGCTGGGTGCTGCCGCAGAAGCTCCTGTCCGCCGGATTCATCTACCGCCAGCCGGAACTGGGCGGGGCCCTCCAGCAGGTTGCCAAGGGACGGGTGTGAGCAGGCCGCGCCGCGTGGTGTTGGGAACATCGGCCCTGGCCGCAGGCGCAATGGCCAGCCTGGTGTGCCTGGCCCTCGCCTTGGCGTTCCAGAACGGCGGCAACTGGTTCCTTCCCACGTTCCTGGCGACCCTTATCTGGGGAGCCGTGCCCGCCATGGTCCTCGCATTCTGCCTGGGCGCACCCTTGGGTATCCTGCTGCAGCCCGTGCGGAACCAGTGGCTGCATGTTGCCGCATTCGGTGGCCTTGGTGTGCTGATCGGGCTGGGGTTGGGCGCGCTGGGTTCCCGGCCGTGGTCCAGTTCCGACCCGACGTACCTGCTGTCCGCTGCACTCGTGGCGGGCGGCTCCCTGGCCATCGGCCGCCTGGCTGTCTGGCGGTTGGTCCGGGTGGACCCCGAGGGGCGCCAGTCGCACTTGTCTGCCTGAACACGGAAGCGCCGGGTCCCCTGTTCAGCAACACAAGGCAACGCACGACGCCGGATGGCAGGATGGTGGGATGACTTCCGTTTCCACCGGCGCATCGCCGTCCGCCACCACTCCGGCCGTCGTCCTCACCATCGCAGGGTCCGAAGCCACCGGCGGCGCCGGTGCCCAGGCCGATCTGAAGACCTTCCAGGAACTCGGCGTCTTCGGCATCGCCAACCTGACCTGCATCGTGTCCTTCGACCCGAAGGACAACTGGAACCACCGCTTCGTCCCGGTGGACCAGCAGGTGATCGCAGACCAACTGGAGGCGACGGCGGCGGCGTATGGACCGGCGTCGGGCGCTCCCTCCGTGCTGGACACCGTCAAGATCGGCATGCTCGGCAGCCCCGCCACCATCAGCACAGTGGCCGGCTCCCTGAAGGCCAACGGCTTCGGCAACGTGGTGCTGGACCCGGTGCTGATCTGCAAGGGCCAGGAACCCGGCCACGCCCTGGACACGGACCAGGCCCTCAAGGCCGAGATCCTGCCGCTGGCCACCTTCGTGACCCCCAACCACTTTGAGGCAGAATCCCTGAGCGGCCTGGAGATCACCGACGTCGAGTCCCTCAAGGCCGCCGCTGTCCGCATCCACGAACTCAGCGGCGCGGCAGTCCTGGCCAAGGGCGGGGTACGGCTGGACGGCCCGGACGCCGTCGACGTCTTCTTCGACGGCGAAACCCTCGAAGTCCTCAGCGCTCCGAAGGTGGGCGAGGTGGCCGTCTCCGGCGCCGGCTGCTCGCTGGCAGCCGCCGTGACGGCGGAACTCGCCAAGGGCGCATCGCCGCTGCAGGCCGCACGTGCGGCCAAGGAGTTCGTGACCGAGGGCATCCGCAACCGGGTGGCCTCCGGTGCACCGTTCGATGCCCTGTGGCAGGGCGGCGCCCGCTAGCCCAGGCGCAACACGCCACAAAACACCTGAACGCTCCTGCACCGGCCGCAGGAGCGTTCAGGTGTTTAAGCCCCTCATCTGGGGGGTGTCCGGAGACGGTCAGCGCCGGGGGATGTTGCGCAGGTTGCTGCGCGCCATGCTCACGGCCTCGCCCGCCCCGCGGTTCAGGACCACCTTGGACATCGCGGTGGCGAACCCGATCACCTGGGAACCGGAGATCTTCGGCGGGATGGACAGCGCCTTGGGGTCGGTGATGAGCTCCACGAGCGACGGGCCGGGGTGGGCGAACGCTTCCCGGTACGCCGATTCGATCTGCGCCGGATCCGTGACCCGGACGGCGTGGAAGCCCAGCGCCTTGGCCACGGCAGCGTAGTTGGCATCCGGGACGTCCACGCCGAAGTCGGGCAAACCATCCACCAGCATCTCGAGCTTGACCATGCCCAGGGTGGAGTTGTTGAACACCACCACGTTGACCGGCAGCTTGTAGGCGGCGGCGGTGATGAGCTCGCCGAGCAGCATGGACAGGCCGCCGTCGCCGGAGACGGAGATGACCTGCCGGCCGGGGTACGCCAGCTGCGCGCCGATGGCGTGCGGCAGGGCGTTGGCCATGGAGCCGTGGAGGAAGGACCCGATCAGCCGCCGCGTGCCCAGCGGGTTGATGTACCGCGCTGTCCAGACGTTGCACATGCCCGTGTCCGCGGTGAAGATCGCGTCCTCCGCGGCTATCTGGTCCAGCAGCGAGGCCGCGTATTCCGGGTGGATGGGCTGCTTCTTCTCCACCTTGCGGGTGTACGCGCCCACGGCCTTGTTCATCAGCCGGTCGTGCTTCTTGAGCATCTGGTCCAGGAACCTGCGGCTCTTTTTTGCCTTCACCAGGGGCAGCAGCGCGCGCAGGGTTGGCAGCACGTCCCCGTGCACGGCAATGTCGACGTCGGTCCGCCGGCCCAGCCGGTGCGCCACCCTGTCCACCTGCGCGGTGCGGGTGTCCGGCAGGAACTGGTCGTACGGGAAGTCGGTGCCCAAAAGGACCAGGAGATCGGCGTCCTCGATGCCCTCAGCGGCGGCGCCGTAGCCCAGCAGCCCGGTCATGCCGATGTCGAATGGGTTGTCGTACTGGACGAAGTCCTTGCCGCGCAGGGAGTGGCCCACCGGCGCCTTGGCCAGTTCCGCGAGTGCCATCAGTTCGCTGTGGGCGCCTTCGACACCGGCGCCCGCGAAGATGGCGACCTTCCCGGCATCGTTGATGGCGTCCGCCAGGGCCTGGACGCTGGCCGGGTCCGGGACGAGGCTGGCGGGGCGGAAAGTGGCAGGCAGGGGCGTTGGCGCGCTGGCTTCGAGCCCGGCGATGTCGCCGGGAAGGGTCACGACGGCGACTCCGCCCAGTCCCAGCGCGTGCTGGATGGCGCTGTGCATGACGCGCGGCGCCTGCTCGGCAGTGCTCACCAGTTCCGAGTAGACCGAGCATTCGTTGAACAGCCGGTCCGGGTGGGTTTCCTGGAAGAAGCTGCTGCCGATCTGCTTGCTGGGGATGTGGGAGGCAATCGCCAGCACCGGGGCGCCGCTGCGGTTGGCATCGTAAAGCCCATTGATCAGGTGCAGGTTGCCGGGGCCGCAGGACCCGGCGCAGACGGCAAGGCGGCCCGTGAGCTGCGCCTCCGCCGCGGCTGCGAACGCGGCGGCTTCCTCGTGCCGCACGTGGACCCAGTCGATGCCGCCCTTCGCCGAGCCGCCTGTTTGCCGGACGGCGTCCACGATGGGGTTGAGGCTGTCCCCCACAATCCCGTAGATCCGCTGCACGCCGGCAGCCTGGAGTTGTTCGATGAGCTGGGTGGCAAGTTCCTTGGCCATGGGTGCAGACTCCCGCGATGGTGGTGGTGTGCTGACAAGCCCCAATATAGTCCGCGCGGCTCACCGGTCCCTGTTAAGTGGCGCCGCCCACCCGTGCAGCCGGCACGGGTGGGCGGAGAGCCTGTTTGATCCGGAGGGGATCAGCTGATCAGCGCAGTGGCAGCCGAGTAGCGGGCCAGAGCTGTGTACGCCGTCTTGGTGCCGGTGACCCGGACCTTGATGGCGGCTCCCTTGTCAGCGGCCACCAGTTTGTAAGACTGAGCCGTGGCTCCGGTGATGGCAGTGCTGCCGCGGTACCACTGGTAAGCCAGGGTCACCGGCGCGGGTCCCCACGTGCCGGGGTTCGCTGTCAGGGTGCTGCCCACGGTCTTGGTGCCGGTGATTGTCGGAGTGGGACCGCTCAGCGTACCGGCAACAACGGCGGCCGTGGCCGCGGAGGTTTTCGCCGCCGTCGTATATCCGGCTTTGGTGCCGGTGACGCGGACCGTCATGGTCTTGCCCAGGTCAGCGGCTGCCAGAGGGTACGTTGCCGCGGTGGCGCCGCTGATGGCAACGCCGCTGCGGAACCACTGGTAGGCCAGCGTCACCGGCGCTGGACCCCACGTGCCGGGGTTGGCGGTCAGCGTGGCGCCCACCTTGGCGGTGCCGGTGATGGTGGGAACCGGCGCCGTCAGCGCGCCGGCAACTACGGCCGCCGTGGCCGCGGAGGTTTTCGCCGCCGTCGTGTACCCGGCTTTGGTGCCGGTGACACGGACCGTCATGGTCTTACCCAGGTCCGCAGCCGCGACAGGGTACGTCGCCGCCGTGGCGCCGCTGATGGCAACGCCGCTGCGGAACCACTGGTAGGCCAGCGTCACCGGCGCGGGACCCCAAGTGCCGGGGTTGGCGGTCAGCGTGGCGCCCACCCTGGCGGTGCCGGTGATGGTGGGAACCGGTGCCGTCAGCGCGCCGGCAACTACGGCCGCCGTGGCCGCGGAGGTTTTCGCCGCCGTCGTATATCCGGCTTTGGTGCCGGTGACGCGGACCGTCATGGTCTTGCCCAGGTCAGCGGCTGCCAGAGGGTACGTTGCCGCGGTGGCGCCGCTGATGGCAACGCCGCTGCGGAACCACTGGTAGGCCAGGGTCACCGGCGCGGGACCCCAGGTGCCGGGGTTGGCGGTCAGCGTGGCGCCCACCCTGGCGGTGCCGGTGATGGTGGGAACCGGCGCCGTCAGCGCGTCTGCGGCAACCGTTACCGAGGCCTGGCCGTAGTACGGCTGGAGCGGCCAGGCGTGAACGCTGAGGCGGGCGATGACCTTCTTGCCGGCGTCGGCCGCCGTGAGGGCAAAGGTTTTGGTGTTGGAGCGGTAGTCTGGGGCGCCGTTGACGAACCAGTCGTAGTACGGCCCGAACTCGGGGGTGGGCGTCAGCGTTCCGTGGTCCACGGTGAGGGTATTGCCGGCGCTGGGGGTCCCGGTGATGGTGAACGGCTTGGACGCCGTGGTGGCGTCCGCACCTGCCTGCCCGGCGTGCACCGTGTCCGTATAGGAGGCGTAGCCGGACTTGCTTCCGGTGACCTTGGCGAAGATGTCATAGCCGGCGTCTGCAGACGTGACGGTGTAGGTGGCGGCGGTGGCACCGGCGATGTCGGTCGCCTCTGAACCCTTGGTGCGGTGCCACTGGTAGGCGAGGGTTACGGGCGCCGGACCCCAGACTCCCGGATCAACTGTCAGGGTCTGGGCTGCCTGGACTGAACCATAAGCGAAGATCCGGCCAGGAGACAGCGAGAGTCCGGCCACTTCCAACTGCATAGGCACCTGCACACGTTGCCCGGCGGTGGTCGCCGTCAGCACCGCGGCGGTGTCGATGGTGGGCGCGTTGTTGTAGCACTCGGACTTGTAACGGTACTGCCGGGGTTCACCGTAGTAGGTGTCGAAGACGCAGATCTTGTACTTCTTGCCCACCGTCATGCGCCAGTAGATCTTGCCGTTGGCGTCGGAGGTCAGCGGGCCCATCTGGGGGCCGTCCCAGGCGCCGGTGGCATCGTTGAAGACGTAGGGGACGTAGCCCACTTCTGCGATGGGTGCTCCCGCCGGGTCTGTGACGGTGGCTTCCAGGACTGTCTCGTTCTTCAGGACGAAGTTGGCGTTGGTCCACTTGACGCCTGGCGGGACAGTGGCGGCGGCGTAGGTGTCAACGCCCTGCGACCCGTTCCAGTACTGCTCCAGGTAGAGGCGCTGGCCTGAATCGTCCCGCACGCTGATGTAGGCCTGGTTCGGCGAAACTTTGGCCAGCGTGTAGTAGCCGTTGGCGTCCGGCCGCGCCGTGCTGTACTGGCCACCATTGGCGGGCGAGGCGGAGATCTCGGCGGCCGTCACGGGCTGGCCGGCAGAGTTCGTTATCCGCCCGCTCATGGTGCCGTAAGCCTCGAGCTGCGGGTTGTAGGTAGTGGTGGGTGCGGCGTCGGAGACGGCCAACGGGGTGGAGTTGTAGGCACCGGAGGAATTGCCGTTCCATTCGTCCGCGTAGGTGTCGGCGCAGGGGTTGCTTCCGCAGGTGATCCAGATTTTGTAGCTGCCCGCTGCCGGGACGGTGAAACTGTACGTGCCGTCGGCGCCGGACCACGCGCCCGCCACGAAGGAGGCGCTCGAGTCGCTGGTGTAGGCGCCCACCCAGGCGTTCCCCAGGGCCGCGGGAGTCGCGGTGGCGGTCAGCTTGCCTTTGACCACGCCCTTGAAGGTGTAGGTGGCGGCGTGCGCAGGCACGGCTCCGGCAAAGAGGCCGGCGGCGAGGAGTACGGCTGCGGCAAGGACGGCCCGGGCCCGGACCCACGCCCCTTGCCTTGGGTTTTGATGCGGCTGTGACAGGGCAGGGCGCGGCAACGGCATGGGATGAGTCCTTTTCCCCCAGAAAGTGACAGTGTGAACCGAGCGGTTCACAGTCATCCTAGGCGCCGGTCAAGGCCGGGGCCATGGGGAGTTCTGCCCGCCTTAGGCCGCCGCTGCCGCTTCTTCAAGCAGGGCGCCGGCCATCAGGGTTGCGGTCCGCACAATGAAAGCACGACGGCGGACGGCCCGGTGGGTGCCGCCGCCCGCCAGCAGCGCGTCGATCTGGGGCAGGACGGGCCAACCGTCGCAGAGCGTGACCACAGTGATCAGCAGGTCCGCGGCGTCCTCCCGGGCCACGCCGGGAAGCACCTCCATCACCTGCCCCACCTTGATGGCGCAGTGGTCCGTCCGGGTGGCCCTGCTGACGGTTTCGCTCCCCCGCTCCAGCCCTTCCCAGAACACCAGCCGCGGCAGCACGCCGTCGGTGGTGTGCCGGTCGAAGAGCCTGCCCGCGTAGTCGCCGAATGCTTCGGGTCCGGTTCCCTGGATGGGAACCTCGGTCATGACGCGGATCATCTCGGCGGCCAGGACGGCGTCGAACAGTTCGTCCTTCTTGCCGAAGTACTGGTAGATGCGTTCCTTGTTGACCCCGGCGGCTGCGGCGATCCGGTCAACCCGCGCGCCGGCCAGGCCGTTGGCGCTGAACTCCTCCGTGGCGGCAGCCAGCAGCAGTTCCTTGGTGCGTTCCGTGTTCCAGGCCATGGCACCAGTTTACGCAATTCCAACCAACCAGTTGCAATTGCCGGACGCGGCGCATATTCTCGGTTCACACCAAAAGCAACTAATTAGTTGGAGATTTTCATGGAGACCGCTCCCGGCCCCGCCGTCCTCACCCCACCCGCCGCTTCTGCGCCCGCCTCGCCGCCGGCTGTTCCGTCCGTCCATGTCCGGGCGGCCATCACCTGGCTGGCGATCTTCCCGCTGGTAGCCCTCGGCATGATGGCCTCCGCACCGCTGACCGAGGGATGGCATCCGGTTTTCAAAGCCCTGACCCTGACCCTCGTGGTGGTCCCCACCGCCGTCTACCTGGTGGTGCCCCGGATGATGAGGGCCCATGCCTCGTTGATCCGCCGCCGCCCAAGAGGCTGATTACACCGCGCTTTAAACGCAACGGCGCCCGTCCCCCTCAAGCGGGGAACGGGCGCGGTGCGTACTGCGGACGCTCAGCGCTTGGCGGCGGCCAAGCGATCGTCGTCGTCCGCGCTGGAAGCCGCACCGGCGTCCCAGGCGTGGCCCTGTTCCTGGTCCAGGTGGGTCGACTTCTTGTTCTTGAGCGCGAAGATGTAGACCAGCAGCGACACCCCAATGGCCACGGTGACGTAGGTGAAGAGCAGTTCCACCTGGCCAGCCTTCTGCAGGGCTGCGCCGATCAGCGGGACGGTGCCGCCGAACATCGAGTTGGCGAGCGCGTAGCCCAGCCCCACGCCGAGTGCGCGGATCGAGGCGGGGAACAGTTCGGCCTTGACCAGGGCGTTGATGGAGGTGTAGCCGCCCATGATCAGCAGCCCGCCCATCATCAGCAGGAACGCGACCACCGGGTCCTTGGTGCCGGCGAGCGCGGACATCAGCGGCCACGTAAACAGCACGCCGGTGATGCCGAACCAGAGCAGCAGGGGCTTGCGGCCGATCTTGTCCGAGATGATGCCGTAGACGGGCTGCAGCAGCATGAAGATGAAGAGCGCCCAGAAGTTGATCACCGAGGTGGTTTCCTTGGGAATCCCGCTGGTGTTGTTCATGAAGCTGAGGATGAAGTTGGTGTACGTGTAGAACGCCACGGTGCCGCCCAGGGTGACGCCGATGCAGATCAGCAGCGCCCTCCAGTGCTTGGTGAAGAGCAGCTTCAGTGTTCCGGGCTGTGCCTCGCCGGAAGATTTCGCACCGGAGGCCGCTTCCACCTGGCTGGCGGAGACGGTTTCCTCCATGGAACGCCGGAGCCACAGGACCACCAGTGCAGCCACGCCGCCAATGGCGAACGGAATGCGCCAGCCCCACTCGGTCAGGGCTTCTTTGCCCAGGGCGTTCTGCAGGATCACCAGGACCAGCAGGGCCAGCATCTGGCCGCCGATCAGGGTGACGTACTGGAAGCTGGAGAAGAAGCCGCGGCGCTTGGCGGTGGCGGCCTCAGACATGTAGGTGGCACTGGTGCCGTACTCGCCGCCCACGGAGAAGCCCTGAACCAGGCGCGCCAGGACCAGCAGGACCAGGGCCCAGACGCCGATTACGTCCTTGGTGGGCAGGATGGCGATGAAGAACGACCCGGCGGACATCATGGTCACGCTCAGCGTCAAAGCGGCTTTCCGGCCCCGGCGGTCGGCGAACCGGCCGAAGAACCAGCTGCCGATGGGCCGCATGAGGAAGGTGACGGCGAAGACAGCCATGCCTTCGAGGGCACCCTGCAGCGGGTCCTTGGAATTGAAGAAGTGTGGCTGGAAGTAGGCCAGGAACGCCGTGTAGATGTAGACGTCGTACCATTCCACCAGGTTTCCGGCGGAGCCCTTGAGGATGTTGCCCACGGCCCGGCGGGTTTGTGCCGCCTCGGACTGGGCTGCCCCCGTCAGCGGCGCTGCTTGTTCGGTGCTCATCATGAACCTTCCTTGGTGTGACGGTCTCCCGAAAGCGCGGAGGACCTCCACCAAACTATGGGTGATCCACGGCACAGCCAACGCGGAAGCGGGTTTCCTAACACTTCCTTAGGAATAGGCAATTCCCCGATACCGAGCGCCGGTTCCCTGTGAGGCGGTAATCTCCAAAGGCGGGTTAGTCCCCGCGCCGGACCCCCTCCCGGCCCGCGCCCCTCCCCCAAGGACAAGGAACATGGCCATGGAAGTGCTCATCGTCGAGGACGACGACGCCATGGCAGGTGCGCTGGCGGCGGGTGTTGCGACGGCGGGCCACAGGACCACCAGGGTGGCTCGCGGAGCGGACGCTCTGCTGGTCCACCGGGACTTCGAGGTGATCCTCCTGGACCTCGGGCTGCCGGACATGGACGGCCTGGACGTCCTCCGCAAGCTTCGCCAGATCACCGACTGCCCCATCCTCATCCTCACCGCCCGCGACGACGAACGCAGCGTGGTCCTGGGGCTTCGCTCCGGCGCCGATGACTACCTGGTCAAACCCGTGAAGCTCGTGGAACTGCTGGCACGCATCGAGGCCGTTACCCGGCGGGCGGGCCGCCGTACCGGCACCGTGCCGGACACCATCGTCCTGGGCGACCTCGACATTGACCTGGGCCGGCGCGTCGCATCCAGGGACGGCGCTGTCCTCCCGCTGACGGCCACGGAATTCGAGCTCCTGGCCCTCCTTGCCCGGCACGCCGGCTCGGTGGTCACCCGGGAGCAGATCCTCGACGCCCTGTGGGGCGATGCCTTCCTGGCCTCATCCCGGTCCCTGGATGTGCACCTGACCGGGTTGCGCGCAAAACTGCAGAAGCCCGGTTTCATCATCAACGTCCGGGGCGTGGGCTACCGGGTGGAAGCGGATCCGGCGTGAGGCTGCGGGTCCTTGGCGTCCTCAGCGTGCTGTGCCTCGTGGTGGTGTTCCTGGCGTCCGGCACCATCCTGTCCTCGGCGGCGCGGGAGCTGACGCAGGAGGTCCAGATCAACCGGGTGGCGTCCCTGAACCGGCTGGCCCAGGTTGCTTTCGATGCGGCCGGCGACGGCGATACCGCGCGGCTGCAGCGCGAGATGGACACGTACTCCGCCCTCTATGCCGAGGGGATCGTGGTCCGGCTGCAGCAGGAGACGCTCAGCTCGGGAGGACTCAGCGAATCGCGCTCCGACGTGCAGGATGCGCTGTCCCTGGCCCGGCTGAACGTCAACGGCACCGCACTGGCGCCGCTGGAGCCGCTCGGTTCCGGCTCCGAGGTGATCTTCCGCCCCTTCGGCAGCGCCAACCAGGTGCTGGGTGGCGTGGCCATGGACGTCAATCTCGACGCCGCCCGGGCAAAGCTGCAGCAGCGCTGGCTCGTGGTGGGAGCCGCCGCCGTCGCCCTCGCTGCCGTCCTGCTGCTGGCCGCCGCGCGCGTGACCGGCTGGGTGCTGCGGCCCGTCCTGCGGCTGAACTCCGCCGTAACCGAACTGGGCCGCACGGGCCGGGCAGGGCGGCTGCCGGAGGACGGCCCGCCGGAACTGCGCGAACTGAGCAGGTCCTTTTCTGCCATGGCGCGGACGGTCAGCGACAGCATCGACTCGCAGCGCCAACTGATTGCCGATACGTCGCACCAGCTGCGGAACCCCATCGGAGCGCTCCGGCTTCGGCTGGACGTGCTCCAGCTTGAACTGAAGTCCGAACGGGAACACGACGCCGCCGCCAGTGCGGTGGCCGAACTGGAGCGGGTGGAGGAGATCCTGGATGACGTCCTGAAGCTGGCCGCCGCCGAGCATCGGGCCAGCGAGGACGCCGTCCGGGACTTCAACAGCCCGGGGGCCAGGCCCGTTGCTGCGCCGATCGACCCGTACCCCGTCCTGCAGGAGGAAGTGGAGCGGGCTGCCCCCGCTGCGGGCCGCGCCGGCGTGCGGCTGGTCATCGCTCCCCCGCCACCGGCCCCGGTCCTGGTAGCGTGCGAGCCGGCCGAGCTTGCCCAGATGGTGGGCGAGCTCGTGGGCAACGCAGTCAAGTACGCACCCGGGGCCTCCGTCACTGCCGCCGTCAGGGCGGAGTTTTCCACGGTCACGGTGGAGATTTACGACGACGGCCCGGGGCTTTCAGAACAGGACCTCGCCCAGGCGTCAACAAGATTTTGGCGGGCGCCGCAGCACGCCTCGGTCCGGGGAACAGGCCTGGGCATGACGATCGTGGGTGAACTGGCGGCGGCCAACGGTGGCCGCCTGGTCCTGGGAACCGCGTCACCGCACGGACTGTCTGCCCGGCTCGAATTTCCTGTTCCGGTGCTGGGCAGCCTCTCCGAAGGCGGGGATGGACGTGGCTGAGGCCGGAACGTCCGGCCTTACCGGTGCCGGCTTCCCTAGGCGGTCCCTCCTGAAAAACGGGGCAGGCCTGGCAGCAGCGGCCCTCCTCCCGGCCATGCTGTCCGCCTGCAGCGGGAACCGGCCCGGGCTGCTGACCGTGGCCGGCGGTGAGGCGGGTGGCTTCTACCTCGAGTTCTCAACGCTCCTGGCCGCGTCCCTGGAACGCCACGGCGTGGCCCAGAAAGCTGTAGCCGTGGCCACCGGCGGCAGCCTGGATAATCTGGCGCAGTTGCGGGAGGGAAGGGCCACTCTTGCCGTATCCCTTGCCGATGCGGTTGCCGGCCCTGCCGGGGCTGGGGGCGCCACGGCAGGCGAGGGCGTCGCGCCACTGGCCGCGCTGGGGAAGGTCTACGAAAATTACGTCCATTGCATCGTGCGTAAGGGCAGCAGCATCACTGCCCTGGCACAGTTGTCCGGGCGGACCGTGGCAGTGGGCCAGCCGGGTTCGGGGACGTCGCTCACCACGCCGCGGCTGCTCGCGGCAGCGGGCCTTGCTACCCCGGCGGAAGGCGGTCCGGCGGCGGAAGGCAGCGTCGCCGTCGTCAGCCTGGGCCTGAACGACGGCCTGGCGGCCCTGAAGGCCGGTACCGTGGACGCCTTGTTCTGGTCCGGCGGCGTGCCCACGGCCGCCATCACCGCAGCGCAGCGGGAGGTGCCGCTGGCGCTGCTGGACCTCTCCTCCCTGCTGCCGGAACTGCGCGTCCGGCATGGTGCCCAGTACGACCGCGTGTTCATCCCCGCCGAAAGCTACCCCGGTGTACCCGCCGTCTGGACCGTGGGTACAGCCAACCTGTTGCTGTGCCGCGCCGACCTGGACGCCGGGACGGTCGAGCGGACCGTCCAGCTCCTGGTGAACCACGCCGGCGAACTGATTCCGCAGTCCAGCCTCGGCGTGCAGTTCCTCAGCCCGGAAACGCTGATCAACACCGCCGGCATTCCCCTGCACCCCGCTGCCGCAGCCGCGTACCGGGCACTGCACGGCTAGCAACGCGCTTGGTAACGGCGGCCCTCCCACCGACGCGCACTCTCTCGTGGCGGCTCTCCCCCACGCGCCCGCTCACTGTCCTCACGAAAGCGAGCGCGCGTCGCGGGGAACCCACCACAGCTGAGCGGGCGTCGGTCAGTGCCGGGAGTCGGCCACTGACGCGTCCGGAACATCCCAGAACGTGTCACCACCGGAACCGCCGACTGGCCGTAGCTCAGCTTCCCGAGTGGGCCTGGAGGAAGCTGTACACCTCGGTCTCGTCCACGCCGGGGAACGCGCCGGGCGGCATGGCCGCCAGCAGGTGCGAATGGGCGCGGGCTGAGGGCCAGGCGTTCCCGGCCCACTCCGACGTCAGCGCTGCCGGCGGACGCTTGCAGCAGTTCGGGTCGGGACAGTTGGAGGTGGCACGGGCTGTCGTCTCACGCCCGCGGAACCACTTCACGTGCTGGTAGGGCACCCCGATGCTGAGTGAAAACTCGCCGGTGGCCGACCTCTCGGTCCGCGCGGTGCACCAGTAGGTGCCGGACGGGGTATCCGTGTACTGGCTGTAGGCACTGAACTTGTCCGGAACGTCGAACACTGCCCGGGAGGTCCAGGCCTTGCAGGAAGGCTGACCCTCAATGGCGCCGGTATGGTCCTGCGGAAAGTTCACGCCATCGTTCTCATAGGCCTTGTAGATGATGCCGCTCTGGTGCGTCTTCTGGAAATGCGTGGTGATGCCCAGGTGCTTGGTGGCCAGGTTGGTGAACCGGTGGGCCGCCGTCTCATAGGAAACGGCGAAAGCGTCCCGGATGTCTTCGACGGCGATTTCCTTGGCGGCCTTGGCTTTTTGCAGAAATTCCACGGTTGCCTGCTCGGGCAGGAGCAGGGCGGCGGCGAAATAGTTGGTGGCCACCCGCTGGGCCAGGAAGTCGCCGTAGTTCTTGGGCGTTTCATGCCCCAGGACATAGTGTCCCAGGGCCTGGAGCAGTACGGAGCGGGGATCGTGGTCCTGCCGCTGGCTCTGCGTCAGATAAATTCTGCGGTTCTTCAAATCGGTCACGGACCGGGTGGAATGCGGCAAATCGCCCACGTGGTACAGGGCAAATCCAAGGTGCGCGGCGATGTCCGCGATGACATGTTGGCTCAGCGGACCGGCGGTGTAGCCCACCTCTTTGAGGACCTTCTGCGCCTCCGCCTCGTACTCCGGGAAGTAGTTTCCCCGCTCCCGCATCATGGCCCGCAGCTCACCGTTGGCGCGCCGGGCCTCTTCCGGGGTGGCCACCTGTTCGTTCATCTTCCGCTCGAGCTCATGCAACAGCCCTACCTGCGCCTCCAGCACGTCCAGCGGAAGCCGCGAACTGATGCGGATTTTCGGCAGGTTCAGGGACTCGTACAGCGGCCCGCGTTGGTACCGTTCCAGCTCGATTTCCAAGGCTGCGCGGCGGCTGGGCGGTTCGGCGCCCAGCAACTGGTCGATGCTGATGTTCAGCGCCGCGGCCAGGTGCTGCAGAAGTGTCAGCTTGGGCTCGCGCTTGCCGTTTTCGATCAGGCTGAGCTGGCTGGGGGCGGTCCCGACGGCGGCACTCAGGTCATCGAGCGTGAGCCCGGCTTGTTTGCGCAGGTGTCGGACGCGGCGGCCCAGCGCAATGATGTCCAGTTCCGCGCCGGCCCCGGAGGACGACGGCGGCAAAACTTCCCTGTTCCAGCTTGTAGGCGACATTTCTGAAGAATACGTGAAGAAGTGCATTTCTTTCCATAGTTTTCCTCTGGAAAGGGGGTCGATAGTGCTGAAAAGTAGTTCTCACGGAAAGAAACACCGCACCGGATAAGCCGGTGGGAAACTCAACGACGCGGTTCCCACCTACTCCCTCCGGAGCTCAATCAAGGAGATCAACGATGACTGCAGCATTTGAGCCCACCTCGCAGACGCCTGAAGAGCAGGCCGCCGCCCTGGAGCTCGAGTGGGCCGCCAACCCCCGCTGGGAAGGTGTGACCCGTGACTACTCAGCCTCCGACGTCGTCCGCCTCCGCGGTCGAGTCACCGAAGAGCAGACCTTGGCCCGCCGCGGTGCCGAGAAGCTGTGGAAGCAGCTCACCGAGGAGCACAGGACCGGCGGTTACACCAACGCACTCGGCGCCCTCACCGGCAACCAGGCAGTCCAGCAGGTCAAGGCCGGGCTGCGCGCCATCTACCTTTCCGGCTGGCAGGTAGCCGCGGACGCCAATAACTCCGGCCACACCTACCCGGACCAGTCGCTTTACCCGGCCAACTCGGTCCCCACGGTGGTCCGCCGCATCAACAACGCCCTGCTCCGCGCAGACCAGATCGAATTCGCCGAGGGTGTCCAGACCGTCGAGGACTGGCTGGTCCCGATCGTTGCCGATGCCGAGGCCGGCTTCGGTGGCCCGCTGAACGCCTACGAGCTGATGAAGTCCATGATCCAGGCAGGCGCCTCCGGCGTGCACTGGGAGGACCAGCTCGCCTCCGAGAAGAAGTGCGGCCACCTTGGCGGCAAGGTCCTGATCCCCACCCAGCAGCACGTCCGGACCCTGAACGCGGCACGGCTCGCGGCCGACGTCGCCGGCACCCCCACGGTGGTCATTGCCCGCACCGACGCCGAGGCAGCCACCCTGATCACCTCGGATGTGGATGAGCGCGACCAGGAATTCATCACCGGCGAGCGCACCGCCGAGGGCTTCTACAAGGTCCGCAACGGCATCGAACCCTGCATCGCCCGCGCCAAGGCCTACGCCCCGTACTCCGACCTCATCTGGATGGAAACGGGCACCCCTGACCTGGAGCTGGCCCGCAAGTTCGCCGAGTCCGTCAAGGCCGAGTTTCCGGACCAGATGCTCTCCTACAACTGCTCGCCGTCGTTCAACTGGCGCAAGCACCTGGACGACGCCACCATCGCCAAGTTCCAGCGTGAACTCGGCGCCATGGGCTTCACGTTCCAGTTCATCACCCTGGCCGGCTTCCACGCCCTGAACTACTCGATGTTCGATCTCGCCCACGGCTACGCCCGTGAAGGCATGAGCGCCTACGTCGAGCTCCAGGAAAAGGAATTCGCCTCCGAATCCCGCGGCTACACCGCAACCAAGCACCAGCGCGAAGTCGGCACCGGCTACTTCGACACCATCTCCACGGCGCTCAACCCCAACGCCTCCACCCTGGCCCTGGTGGGATCCACCGAAGAAGGCCAGTTCCACTAAAACCCAGCTTGTCCCGCTCGTTGCTCTATCACTTTTGGTCCCTAAAAGGCCCCCTTGGCAACCAAAAGTGATAGAGCAACCGGGGTTACCAGGAGATTCCCATGAACAGCTTTACTGACAGTTTCACCATCAACGGCATCACCATGACTGCCCAGCCCATTTGCCGGCAGGACGAGGTCTTGACGCCGGACGCGCTGGCCTTCATCGCCAAACTGCACCGCGCGACGGCGGCGCGCCGCCAGGAGCTGCTGCAGGCCCGCCGCAGCCGCCGGGCTGCCATCGCCGCCGGCCAGGACCCCCGGTTCCTCCGCGAAACCGAGCACATCCGCAACGATGCGTCCTGGCGGGTCGCTCCGCCGGCCCCGGGCCTGGAGGACCGCCGCGTGGAGATCACCGGCCCGGTGGACAAGAAGATGACCATCAACGCCCTGAACTCCGGCGCCAAGGTCTGGCTGGCCGACATGGAAGACTCCTCCACCCCCACCTGGCGGAACGTCATCAAGGGCCAGCTGAACCTCACCGATGCCCTGGAACGCCGGATCGACTTCACCAGCGACGAGGGCAAGGAATACAAGCTGAAGCCCGCGGGCGACCTGCCCACCATCGTGGTCCGTCCCCGCGGCTGGCACCTGCCGGAGAAGCACATGCTCATCGACGGCCAGCCCATCGCCGGCGGCATCGTGGACTTCGGCCTGTTCTTCTTCCACAATGCCCGCCGCCTGCTGGCCCAGGGCAAGGGCCCGTACTTTTACCTGCCCAAGATCGAGAACCACCTCGAAGCCCGGCTGTGGAACGACATCTTCATTCTCGCCCAGGACCTGCTCGGCATCCCCCAGGGCACCATCCGCGCCACGGTGCTCATCGAAACCATCACCGCCGCGTTCGAAATGGAGGAAATCCTCTACGAACTGCGTGACCACGCCTCGGGCCTGAACGCCGGCCGCTGGGACTACATCTTCTCCATCATCAAGAACTTCCGCACCCGCGGCCCCCGGTTCGTCATGCCGGACCGCGGCCAGGTCACCATGACTGCCCCCTTCATGCGCTCCTACACCGAGCAGCTGGTCCGGGCCTGCCACAAGCGCGGCGCCATGGCCATCGGCGGCATGGCCGCAGCGGTCCCCAACCGTAAGGACCCCGAAGCCAACGCCAACGCCCTCGAAAAGGTCCGGGCGGACAAGACCCGCGAGGCCGGGGACGGCTTCGACGGTTCGTGGGTGGCCCACCCGGACCTGGTGCCCATCTGCCGTGAAGTGTTTGACGCCGTCCTCGGCGAGCGCCCCAACCAGCTGGATAAGCGCCGCGACGACGTCACCCCGGACGACCGCGCCCTCATCGATATCGCTTCCCTGCACGGCACCATCACCGAGCAGGGCATCCGCAACAACATCGAAGTGGGCATCCGCTACATCGAGTCCTGGCTGCGCGGCAACGGCGCGGTGGCCATCCACAACCTGATGGAGGACGCCGCCACGGCCGAGATCTCCCGTTCGCAGCTGTGGCAGTGGATCTACGCCCGCGCCATCACGGACCACGGCGAGATCGTCACCCATGAGTGGGTGGAGGAGCTGCTGGACGCTGAATTCGCCCGGCTGGAACGCTTCGACGGCGACCGCTTCGAAGACGCCCGGGACATCTTCGAGGAAGTCACCCTCGCCACGGAGTTCCCGTCCTTCCTCACCCTCCCGGCCTACGCCCGGTACCTCACCGAGGCCCGCGAAAAGGCCACCGTCGAGGAGCTCGCTGCAGCCTGACCGGCCGCAGCTGTCCGTACTTCCGTCCGCCGGGCCGGCACGCCCTTCGCAACAGGCCCCTCCGAAATCCGGAGGGCCGGCCCGGCAACGGAACCCTTTGAGGGATGGCATCCAACAACGTTGGATGCCATCCCTCGCGTTTAAGGCTTTAGGGCGTGAACGTCCGACGGCGGCACGCGCCTCAGCTGCCCCGCGGCACCTTGCGGACGGAGAGGGTGGTGCTGACGAAGAAGGTCAGCACCGAGGCCAGGATGACCAGCAATGCCGGCGTCCAGGACTCCGAGACATCATGGACGAAACCCACCAGGGGCGGGGCAACCGCGGCGAGGCAGTAGCCCAGGCCTTGCACGGTGGCGGACATCCTGCCCGCCATGGCCTGGTTCCGGGCCAGCCGGATGATGGCGATGAAAATGATGGTGATGCCGCCGCCTTGGGCGATTCCGCCGCAGGTGGACCACAGCCACCACAGCTGCGGCATCAGCAGCAGGCCGGCCGGGACGGCCGTCCACAACACGCCCAGGGTGACCGCCACCGCCGTCGTACTCATGTATTTGGCGGCGAACGGCACGCCGAGCCCGCCCACGATGGCGAGGATCTGGAAGATGGAGGACGCCGCACCGGCTTCCGCGGCGGACATGCCCAGCTCATCGTGCAGATAGGTGGGCAGCCAGGCGGTGACCCCGTAGTAGGAGAAGGCCTGGCCGCCGAAGCCGGCCGTCAGGCCAAAGGTGATCCAGCCGGTTCCGGCCACCGGCGGCAGTTTGGCCTCGGCGGCGTCCCCGGCAGCGGAGACGAAGAGTGCGGTACGCGGGCCTACTGCCAACGTCCACACGACGATAGCGGCCACGGCCAGGAGGGCCACCGACGCCAGGGCGGCACGCCAGCCGGTCCACTCAGCCAGGGGCGCCATGGCCACGGATGTCAGGAATGAACCGATGTTCAGGGCAGCGGTGTAGATGCCCATGGCGGTCCCCTGCCGCCAGGGCGAGAAGTCTCGGCGGATGATGAGCGGCACGGCAATGTTGCCTACCGTGATGGCCAGGCCAATGATCACGGTGCCCGCCACCACCAGGGCAGGTCCCCCGGCGGACCGAACCAGCACGCCCGCCAGGACGCCCAGGATGGTGAGGCTCACGGCAAACTCGGCGCCGAACTTCCTCGCGGCCAGGGACGCCAGCGGCGAGGCGAGCGAGAAGCACAGCACGGGAATGCTGGTCAGAAGTCCCAGCACCACAGGGGAGAAATGCAGTTCTGCCTGCATGGGACCCACCACCGGCGCGACGGCCACGAACGGCCCGCGCAGGTTCAGTGCCAGCAGGCCAATGCAGGCGAGCAGGATCCAGCTGGCAGGAATACGGGAAAACAGCCGGCCGCTCACGGGGCGGAAACAGGGAACAGGAAGTCACTCATCACCTTCATTGCTATCACGCCGCGCAGGGGGCCAGGTTCCCGGCGGCACCGCGTGACCCCCAGGCTTAGGATGAACCTGCCCCCTCAACGGACACCGCGAAGGACAGGACACCGCCATGCCGCACCGCCTTGCCATCCTCGACGACTACCAGGACGTGGCCCATGGCTACGCCGACTGGGCGGCCCTGGAAGCGGAAGGGGTCAAAGTTTCCACGTTCCGCGAACCCTTCGCCTCGCAGGATGCGTTGGTTTCGGCGCTCGCTGGCTCCACCATCGTGATCGCCATGCGGGAACGGACCGCATTCCCGCGCGAGGTGTTCGAGAAACTGCCCGCCCTCGAACTGCTGGTGACCACGGGGATGGCCAATGCGTCCATCGACGTCGCCGCAGCCACTGACCACGGCGTCACGGTCTGCGGAACACCGGGGTCACCAACGGCAGCCCCGGAGCTGACCTGGGCGCTGCTCCTGGCCATCGCACGGCACCTTCCGGCCGAAGAAAGCTCGCTGAGGGCGGGCTCCTGGCAGAAGACCGTAGGGGTTGAACTGGCAGGCAAGACCCTGGGCGTGGTGGGGCTGGGCAAGATCGGCCGCCGGATCGCGGGCTACGGCCAGGCGTTCGGCATGGAGGTGGTGGCGTGGAGCCAGAACCTCACAGCCGAGGCAGCGGCGGAGGCCGGGGTGCGGCTGGTGACAAAGGAGGAGCTGTTCCGCGTGTCCGACGTCGCCACCCTGCACCTGCGGCTCTCCCCGCGATCGGAGAACACTGTTGGAGAACAGGAACTGAGGCTGCTCGGGCCGGAGGGGATCCTGGTGAACACCGCCCGCGGCCCCCTCGTGGACCAGGAGGCGCTGATCCGGGCACTGAACGAAGGCTGGATCCGCGGCGCCGCCCTGGACGTTTTCGACCAGGAGCCCCTGCAGGCCGGCCATCCGCTGCTGGCAGCCCCGAACACCGTCCTGTCGCCGCACCTGGGCTATGTCACGCAGGAAAGCTACCGGCAGTTCTACGGCGGCGCGTTCGAGGACGTCACCGCCTGGCTGGCCGGCTCCCCCATCCGCACCATTGCCCCCTGACCCCGGAGGATACACATGAGCCACACCATCCGCCGCGCCACCACGGACGACGCCGGCGCGCTGGCTGAACTGGCGGCCGTCACCTTTCCGCTGGCCTGCCCGCCGTCATCGTCGCCGGAGGACATCGCGGCGCACATTGCGAACACGCTCAGCGAAGATCACTTCCGCCGCTACCTCGCGGACCCGGACATCACCATCCTGGTCCTGGACAGCGGCGACCGGCTCAACGGCTACAGCCTGCTGGTGGACCGGCCGGCGTCTGACCCGGACGTCGCCTCGGCCCTGACGCTCACGCCGTCGGTGGAGCTCAGCAAGTGCTACGTGCATCCCGAACACCACGGGCTGGGTGCCGCCGCCGAACTGATGCACGCCAGCGTACAGGCAGCCGCCGAAGCTGGCCGGGCCGGGATCTGGCTGGGTGTCAACAGCCAGAATGCCCGTGCCATCCGCTTCTACGGCAAGTCCGGGTTCCGGAAGGTGGGCACCAAGTCCTTCCGGCTGGGCAACACCGTGGAGCATGACTTCGTCCTGGAACGCGCCCTCCCGTAGGCACTCACGCGCCTGGCTGGTTCAGGCCGCCATGCTCTGAAGCGGCCTCCGGGCTTCCCGGCGGGTAGGCCAGTGGCGGGCGCGGCTGGGCCAGCAGCTTCAATCCCGGGGGAAGTCCTTCTATGCTGCCGCTGGTACCGGAGGCGGTGATGGTCACGCGGGACGAATCCAGCAGGACGTTTTCGGCCCTGAACGCGCCCACGGTGTCCGGGAGGATCGGCGCCAGGTGCACCACCCCGCGGGTAAAGACGGGGTCGAAGCGGAGAAGGATCCGCGCCAGCTGGACCGGCGCCGCGGCAGCCCACGCCTGCGGCGAACAGGCGGTGGGATACGGCACGGGGCCGGGGAACTCACCGCGGTCGAAGCCGCAGAAGAGTTCGGGCAGGCGGTTGTCGAAATGTTCGGCTGCCTCGAAGACCCCGAGGGCCACCCGCTTCGCCTCGTCCACGAACCCGTAACGCATCAGGCCGGTGGCCACCATGGCGGTATCGTGCGGCCAGACGGACCCGTTGTGGTAGCTGACAGGGTTGTAGGCCCCCATGTCAGAGGCGAGCGTGCGGATGCCCCACCCCGTGAACATCTGGGGGGACATCAGGTGCTCCATCACGGACTGCGCCTTGTCCCGGTCCACGATCCCGGAGAAGAGGCAGTGCCCGATGTTGGAGGTCAGGGCGTCCACCGGGCGCTTGTCCTTGTCCAGGGCGACGGCGAAATAGCCTTTGTCCGGCAGCCAGAACTTCTTGTTGAACTCCTCCTTGAAGGCTGCTGCCTTGGCGGCCCAGTGGTGTTCCAGTTCTGAGTCCCCGCCCCAGTGCGCCAGCAGGGAGCGGCCAAGATAGGCCGAGTAGACGTAGGCCTGCACTTCGCAGAGGGCGATGGGTGGTTCGGCGATAGTCCCGTCGGCGAAGTTAATGCCGTCCCAGGAGTCCTTCCAGCCCTGGTTGACCAACCCGTGGTCGTTGGGGCGCAGATATTCGACGAATCCGTCTCCGTCCCGGTCACCGTACTTTTCGATCCATTCCAGGGCCCGGTCCGCATGGCTGAGCAGCGGCTGGATGACGTCCTTGGACAGGCCCCAGCGGCTGAGTTCACCGAGGACGGCCACGAACAGCGGCGTGGCATCCGCGGTGCCGTAGTACGCGGTGCCACCCAGTGACAGTCCCGCTGTCACCCCGAGCCGGACCTCGTGCGGGATGCGGCCGGGTTCCTCCTCGGAGTCGTTGTCCACCTTCTTTCCCTGGATGCCGGCCAGGGTCTGCAGCGTGCCCAGGGCGAGGTTGGGGTTGACCATCAGGCTCATGTAGGAAGTGAGCAGCGAGTCCCTGCCGAACAGGGCCATGAACCACGGTGCCCCGGCGGCGACGGCTGCCCGGTCCGGATGGTGGGGATCGAAGATGCGCAACGCGCCGAGGTCGCTTTGGCTGCGGTTGAGCAGGTCCTGGAGGCTGGCGTCCTCGATCCTGATCCGCGGCACGCCTTCTTCCCAGTCGAGGTGCCGGCGCACGCCTTCGCGGTGGTGTGGCAACTGCCCCTCGCGGAATGGTTTGTCCGGTGCGTCACCGTTGACCAGGGGGACCACGATGATACTCGTGGTCCACTTCCCCCGGGCCGGAACGCTGACGCGGAAGCGCAGGCCTTCGGTGCTGACCTCGGCCCCCTTGGCGCCGACGGCTGTTCCGCGCTGTTGGCCATGCCGCCCGGCCTCGATGATGAGTTTGCCGTCCGTGACGGCCCGGGTGGTGTCGTCGGTGCCGGTGTCCCGGCCGCCCTTGACGTCGAACAGGTCCGCCTGATCGGCCTGGACCTGCAGCTCGATCTCGCACTCCACGGGTTCGGCAGCGTAGTTCTCCAAGGTGATGTCGTCCTGCATGCCCGGTCCGATATGCCGGACCTGGCGGACTACCAGCGGGCTGTCGAACCTGCCGCCGGGCCATTTTGCCCGGCCAACAAAGATTGCCTCGAACGGCTGCGGCCGCTGGGCTGTCAGGGGTTCGCGCAGTGCGCCGTTGATGCGCAGGACCCAGCCCGAGACGATGCGCGTGTCCTGGAAGAACGCACCGTTCGTGCCGCCGTCGGCCGTGATGTCCCCGCTTCCGGACGAGATGCAGAAGGAGGAGCCCTCCAGGACGGTGACTGATCCGGAATCGGACACAGATGCTTCGTTATCGGCGTTCCAGGCGGTCATCCGGGACTCCCCTCTCCAGCGACGAGGTGCTGCCCTGGGAATCCGGGAAGCACCGTTGCCCTATCGATTCTGGTCCACCGCGGCGGCATGCGGAACCCCCGCCGTAAGCCTCCTTTCAATCAGTTCGGTGTATAGCCGCAGGTGGTCCGCCACCATGCGCTCCGCACTGAAGCGGCCCTGCACCGCGCTGCGGCACACTGCCCTGTCCAGGGCGGCCGCGGCCGGAACGAAGGACGCCAGTTGTTCGGTCCCGCCCAGGAATCCTGTCCGGCCGTGCTCCACAATCTCCGGCGCGGACCCCACAGCCGTTCCAATCACCGGCGTTCCGGTGGCGAGGGCCTCGATCATGACCAGGCCGAACGGTTCGGACCATTGGATGGGGTTAAGGAATGCCACCGCCTCCCCCATGAGCCGGTACTTGGCCGCGTCATCCACCTCCCCCACGAAGTCCTCGTTGGTGCCCAGCATGGGTTCAACAACGTCCCGGAAATAGCGCACCTCTTCCGGTTCCCGCATCTTCACCGCGATCTTCAGGTGCATCCCCGCCTTCCGGGCAATGCTGATGGCTTCCAGCAGGCCTTTGTCCGGGCAGGACCGGCCCACAAAGCACAAGTAGCCGCCCCGTCCCGTTCCCACCGGAACCGCCGCCAGGTCCATCCCGTGGTGGATCACCCGGGTGACGGGTACGCCGGGAGCATGCGCGGCCTGGTCCCGGGAGATGGCGATCACTGCCCCGGCCCGGGCAATGGCCCGGTAAATGTCGGCCGCCTGGGCATGCAGGGGGCCGTGGATGGTGGTCACCACCGGAACGCGCCCGGGCCGGTGCACATAGAGGGGGCCGGCAAGGGTGTGGTCATGGATGATGTCCACGTCCGCCAGCCCCTCATAGGCCCTGACCACATGGCTGAGCTCCGACAGGCTGGTGCCCATGCCCGAATAGTCTGCCGGGCGCATGCCGGGAACAAGGGGCACCGGGCAGGTACTTTCCGTAGGGGCAGCCAGGAACACCTCGTGGCCGCCGGCGGCGAAGCCCCGGGCGAGGGTGTCCACCACCCGTTCCGTCCCGCCGTAGGTAGCCGGCGGAACAGGAATCCAAGGTCCTGAAACCAGGCCAATCCGCATCCTGACCTCCCAGGTGAGACGGGCCAGACTCCCCAGTGGGCCGGGCGCCACCCCGCCGCGGCACGTCTAGCCGAGGTGGAGTGCTTGGGTATATTCGGCCCTCTGCTGGACCCCTGATCAGACTATTGCGCAGGATGCGTCGGCCCACAATACCTACCGTGTGGTATCTCATACCGGGTTCCGGAATGGCGGCACAACCGCACCGGTTATGCAGTCCATGAAGATTGAGATCTGGTCCGACGTTGCCTGCCCGTGGTGTTTCATTGGCAAGCGCCGCTTCGAAGCGGCCCTGGCTGAGTTCCCGCACCGCGAGTCGGTCGAGGTGCAGTGGCGCAGCTACCAGCTGGACCCCGGCCTCCCCGAACACTACGACGGCACCGAACTCGAGTACCTCAGCACCCGCAAGGGCATGGCCCCGCAGCAGGTCTCCCAGATGTTCGAACACGTTGCGGAGCAGGCCAGGGGTGAAGGCCTGGAGTACCGGTTCGACAACGTGGTGGTGGCCAACAGCTTCACCGCGCACCGCCTCATCCACCTGGCCGCCGCACACGGCAAGCAGGACCCGGCCAAGGAGCGCCTGCTCAGCGACCACTTCGAGCATGGCAAGGACATCGGCAGCCAGGCTTACCTCACCGCGCTGGGCAGCGACCTCGAAATTCCGGACGCCGAAGTGGAGGCGCTTTTCACCACCGACAAGTACGCCGACGACGTCCGCAATGATTTTGAGGAAGGCCGTGCCCTCGGCATCAACGGGGTCCCCTTCTTTGTCATCGACCGGAAATTCGGCCTCTCGGGGGCGCAGCCCACAGAGACGTTCACCGCCGCCCTCAACCAGGCCTGGCAGGACGCCAATCCCCTGGTGCTGGTAAATTCCGGCGACGGCGAAGCCTGCGGCCCGGACGGCTGCAGCGTCTGATCCGGCTACCGGCGGGGCACTCACCGTTTAGTGACACATCGCGGTAAAGTGTCTGTATGCCCAGGATTTCAGCGGCCACCAACGCAGCACAACGCGCCGACACCCAACGCCGCATCCTGACGGCCTTCGGCGAACTGCTCTTCTCGCACGGCCTGCCTGGGCTGACCATGACCGATGTTGCCCGGCACGCCGGGGTGGGGCGCACCGCCGTGTACAACTACTACGCGGACATCGAAGAGCTGCTCATCTCATACGCCCTGGAGGAGACGGAAAAGTTCCTCACGGAGCTGCGGGACGCGCTCAGCCGGCTGGACAATCCGGTGGAGCGGCTGGCCCTGTACGTGCGCGCGCAGGTGGAGGACCTCACCCGGCGCCACCTGCCGCCCGGACCCGCCATGGGCGCTGTGCTCTCGCCGTCGTCCTTTGCCAAACTTGCCGACCATGTCGGTGAGCTGAGCGTCCTCCTGCAGGGCATCCTGCGTGACGGCATGGACCAGGGCTACCTGCCTGCCGCCGATGTGGGCCAGCAGTCGCAGCTGATTTTGGGCACCCTGTCCTCGAGCGCGGCCAGGGGCAGCGACGAGCCCGCGGAGCTGGAAGCGCGGGTGGCGCGGACCGTACGGTTCATCCAGCTGGGTGCCGGGGCAAGGTTCGACGACGACGGCCGGCCCGTGCGGTTGGCTCCGCTTCGCGCCGTGGCCGGCTGAGTTGCCCCATCACTTCGGGTCCCTAAAAGCCGGGTTTAATTACCCCAACTGATGGGGCAACAGGCGTTAGGAGACCTGCGCTGCCGAGGGCATCACGGGCCACATGTCATCGTCCGCCACCCGCCGGCTTTCCCTGGGGCAGCTCAGCGTGCCGGGAGTCTGGTCCACCAGTTCCGCCGGAGCAAGAGCCCGGTAATCCTGCGAAAGAATGACGTCCACGGTGCCGTCCGTCCGGCTGTCCTGGAAATAGTCCGATCCCGGCAGGTTCCGCTGGACACTGAAGGCCGCGGACTGCCCGGCAGCTCCGGAGATCACAGCGGCAACCCCGCGGTAACTCGGTTCGGTGTTCCCCACCGTCGCCACCACGAATTTGCGCGCCAGGAACTCATCCGCCACGGATTTCGCCAGCCCTGGCCTGCTGGTGGAGTTGTAGACGTTGAGGTTGACCTGTTCGTTCGGCGTGTAGTCGAACGTCGTGGCCGGACAGGCACTGACGGTCTTCGCGGCGGGCTCCGCAGAGGGGATGCTGAATCTCCCGTTGATGATGGCAAGGGCCGTGATGATACCGGCTGCGATCAGCCCGATCAGGAGCACCAGGACCACGCCGTGCAGCACTCGCCGCCGTACACGGGCTGTTTCGTCGGCGTTCCGGCCTGCATCGAACGTGGCCCGCAGCTCCTGCCCGCTCACCACATGGTGCCCGTGCAGGACGCTGACGTCCTGCGGCTTCTTCTTCCTAGCCATCTATCACCAGGACCCGGGCGTGGATCGCGGTGCGCTGGTGCAGGGCAGTCCGGACCGCGCGGTGCAGCCCGTCCTCCAGGTACAGGGTGCCCTGGTACTGCACCACGTGCGGGAACAGGTCGCCGAAGAACGTGGAGTCCTCCGCAAGGAGCGCCTCCAGGTCCAAGGTGCGCTTGGTGGTTACCAGTTCGTCCAGCCGGACCGGCCGCGGCGGCAGCGAGGCCCAGTCCTTGGGCGTGCTGTAACCATGGTCGGGGTAAGGGCGGCCCTCGCCCACAGCTTTGAATATCACCATGCCACCCTAGGCATCCTGCCGACGGCAGCGGAAGTACCCGGCCGTGGCGCCTTGAGGTTGTAGCCAAACGGTGACCATGTCACACGCGGTGACCTTTGGGCCGCCGGAGCGGGGAGTTGACCACCCAACTGAGACAATGGCTCCATGACAGCATCCGAAGCCCCCGCCATGTCCGTGCCCGGAACCCGCCTGCCGTCAACCCCGCCGCTGGCGCTCCTGCTGGATGTGGACGGTCCAATAGCCAGCCCCGTCACGCGGGACGTCAAACCGGAGATCATCGGGGACCTTGTGTCACTGGCTGCCGCCGGTATCCCCGTTATCTTCAACACCGGCCGCTCGGATGCTTTCATCCGGGAACAGGTCATGGAGCCGATGCTCGCTGCGGGCATCCCGGACGGCACCGTCATCCATGCTGTCTGCGAAAAGGGCGCGGTGTGGTTCAGCTACTCGGCCGCGGGCCCGGGCCCCGTCCACGTTGACCGGGAACTGGCCGTGCCTGCCGCGTACGGTGACGATATCCGCCGCCTGGTCGCGGAGGACTACAGCGCCCACATGTTCTTCGATGAAACCAAGCGGGCCATGGTGTCCGTGGAGCAGCACATTGAGGTGGCCAGCGCCGAGTACCTTGCCGAACAGAAACTCTTCGACGCGGACGCCATGGAGCTGATGGCCCGCCACGGCCTGGGCGTAGTGCGCCTGGACCACCACGCGCCGGATTCCGACGACGGCGTGGACTACCGCGTGGACCCCACCATCATCTCCACCGATATTGAGTCGGTGCGGCTGGGCAAGGACCTTGGGGCGAGCCGGGCAGTTGAACTGCTGGCCGCCCAGGGGATCACGCCCGAAGCCTGGCGGACCGTGGGTGATTCCCGGACTGATTACGCCATGGCTGACTGGCTGCACCACAACGACCACCCGGTTAAGCATGTGGACGTCCGCCCCGCTGACGGCGTCCCGGAGAAGCCGTACGATATCCTGACGGCCAGGGACCTGGGACTTTCAGATTCGGTCATTCACGACGACGCCGGCGGCGCCTTCCTGCGCAGCTGGCGGGAGGCGCTGGGCGCCTGACGCCGGCCCCTCCCCCGCGGCACCCGGTCCCGGGAGGTCCGCCACATCCCGCTTGACGCGGGCAGCCGACGCAAGCGAAACAAGCTGTTTCCCCCGCGCCGCTATCATGCAGGTAGAAAGGCTTACTTTGACCAGCACGGAGACAACCATCACAGAAGCACCGGTCCAGGACGAGGTTTACTACGCCGGACAGCCCTCAAGCGAGGAACAGTTCCATTCCGAGGTGACCTCGGCCGAGGCTGAACAGCGGTTCAGGCTCCGCCCTGACGTGATCCGGCACAAGGGCCGCTACGCCGTCGTCAACGACAACAGGACCCCCTACCAGGCCATGGTGGAAGACCTGCTGTTCCTGCGCAACGTGCTGGCCAACGCCGGGCTGGCGTACCTCCTGGTGCGAGGCAACAACGACCGGCCTGTCATCGCATTGGGCTGGCGGGACCGGAAAAAGCTCCGGGCCGCCCTGGTGGAAGCCTGCCGGGACGAGCCCTTCTACTCCATGACCGTTGACGCCAAGAAGAAGACCTCCGTCCTGGTAGCGGACGGCGAACTGTCCTCCAACCGGCAGGCGCGCATCTTCCGTCTCTACCGGCCCCGCGTGGAACCGGTAGGCGGCTTCGAGTTCGGCGCCTCCGCCGGTGTGCAGATCGAGCTGTGGTCCTTCGAGGGCGAGCAGATCATCCTGCCCATCGAAAACTCACTGACGCGCCGGACGCTCCTGCGCCAGGACGCGGTCCGCGGAACGGTGGAACGCTACGGCCACACCTGGCCCACCATCGAGAACATGTTCGCCGACCACGCCAGCGACATCAGCTTCGACATCGATCTGGTGTTCTCCTGGGTGGACGGCAGCTCGCCCGAATACATTGCCGCCCGGCGTGCCCAGCAGAAGGACGCCGTCCTGGGCGAGGGCGACGACCACGAGGCCCGGTTCCGGCAGATCGACGAGCTCAAGTACGCGCTGCGTTCCGTCTACATGTTCGCACCGTGGATCCGCCGCATCTTCATCGCCACGGATTCCCCCGCCCCGGCCTGGCTGGCAGAGCACCCCGCGGTGACCATCGTCCGGAGCGAGGAGTTCTTCGCCGATCCCTCGGTGCTGCCAACCCACAACTCCCAGGCCGTCGAGTGCCAGCTGCACCACATCGACGGGCTCTCTGAACACTTCCTGTACTCCAACGACGACATGTTCTTCGGCCGGCCTGTCAGCCCGGACCTGTTCTTCACCCCCGGCGGCATCACCAAGTTCATTGAGGCGGAAACCAGGATCGGCCTGGGCGACAACGCCGCGGAACGCAGCGGGTTCGAGAACGCAGCACGGGTCAACCGTAAGTTGCTCTGGACCAGGTTCGGCCGGATCACCACCCGCCACTTGGAGCACACTGCTGCGCCGCTGCGCCGGAGCCTCATCACGCAGATGGAGGAGGAGTTTCCGGAGGAGTTCCGGAAGACTGCCGCCAGCAGGTTCCGGGCGGCCGACAACATCTCGGTGACCAACTCGTTCTACCACTACTACGCGCTGCTGACCGGACGTGCCGTCACGCAGACCGCGGCCAAGGTGCGCTACGTGGACACCACCATGCGGGCCGGGCTGAACTACCTGCCGAAGCTGCTGGCCAAGCGCAACATGGACTTCTTCTGCCTCAATGACGGCAGCTTCCCGGAAGTCGCAGCCGATGAACGCGCCGAACTGGTCACGGATTTCCTGGAAAAGTACTATCCCATCAAGGCGCCCTGGGAGAAGTAGCACCGCTTGTGACGTCAACGGAAGCCGGCGCAAAGTCAGCGCCCGGTGGTGGCGCCTGTCCTTGGCGATGTGCGCTGCTTCGCGGTCTCGGGGATGCGGACCCCGGCTGCGGCGAGGCGCCGGGCAGTCTCTTCCGGCGAGACGTACTCGCCCACCGTCGTCGCGCTTCCCATGGGGACCACTGAGTGGACAATCGTGTGCTCGTACACGTGGACCAGGTTGAATGCCTGGCCGCCGTCCTGCCCCCGCGTGCCGCCGACCGGGACGTTGAGGTCCTGGGTGTAGCAGCTGGCGGAGGCCACCGACACCGGGATCCCGGCGAAGGTGGCGGTGGTGGAATAGTGAAGGTGCCCGGCCAGGATGGTCCGCACATCTGAATTCCGGACCACCGCAGCCAACGCTCCCTGGTCACGCAATTCCACCAGCACCGACAGGTCCAGGACCGAGGGCACGGGCGGATGGTGCAGGGCGAGGATGGTGCCGTCCGGCGCGGGCGTCTCAAGTTCCCTGGCCAACCACTCCAGTTGGGACCCACTCAGCTCCCCGTGGTGGTACCCGGGAACGGTGGTGTCCATGGTGATCACGCGCAGGCCGTTGATGAAGTAGCTGTTGTCCACCGGAGCGTCATCGCGGGGCTGGTCCAGCAGGCCCTCGCGGAAGTTGGCACGGTTGTCATGGTTTCCCATGGCCCAGATGACCTCGGCGCCGAGCTCCTTGCAAGCGGGATCGACAATAGCGCGCAGCTTGGCGTAAGCGCCCGGCTCGCCCTTGTCAGCAAGGTCGCCGGTAAAGATGACGGCCTCCGGCCTCGCCCCGGACGCCTTGACCTCGTCAAAGAGCTGCGTAAGACGGGCTTCGCTGTCAACGACGCCGTACAGGGGTTCCGGACCTCCCAACAAATGGGGATCGCTCAGGTGGAGTAGGAAGTGGCGTGGCCGGGGATGTTCGGCCTCGATGTGCTCCATTGCTACCTCTGTGGTCGGTGGGAAACGGCGCTTCCCTTGTACCCCTCAGTAATATTTATCCAATCAGACATTTGGCAAACTTTGGGCAAATCGCCGGAGCTGATGTGGAAAAAGCTAAAAGAACTGCGCTTTCTGCAGGGCAAATTCGGGAAATAGCCTACATTTCAGCCGAGTGCTTTTTCAATCGCGTCGATGACCTCCGCCGAATCCGGCTCCACGGTGGGTGCGAACCGCGCCACCACGTCGCCTTCGCGGTTCACCAGGAACTTCTCGAAGTTCCACTTCACCAGCCCCGGAAGGATCCCTGTCTTGAACTTGGTCAGCTCGGCGTAGAGCGGGTGCTGGTTCTTGCCGCGCACATCGGCCTTGGTGGTCAGCGGGAACGAGACACCGAAGTTGCGCTCGCAGAACTCGGCTATTTCGCTGTCACTGCCCGGTTCCTGGCCTGCGAACTGGTTGCAGGGGACGCCGAGGATCTCGAATCCCCGGTCGCGGAACTTGCCGTACAGGGCTTCCAGGCCCGCGTACTGCGGCGTGAAACCACAGTTCGAGGCGACGTTGACTACAAGAACCACGTTGCCCTTGAACCGGGCGAACTCGGTGGTGGTGCCATCATTCAGGGTCAGGTGGATTGGGTACAGGGGTGCCACGCGTTGCGTCCTCAGGTAGTTGTCCATGCCGGTGCTTCGTTGCCAACCGCCCACGGTACTGGTCGCGGCTGCGTGTTTCCTGTACGTGGGGTGGTTCGGCGTGGGCCCGGGGGGATTCCGGCCTAAGGGTCCGTTGCAGGCAACGTGGCGGAGGGCTGCGGCGTTGGGGTCGGCGCGGCAGTAGGGGGCAGGGTGGCGGTGGAAGTCGGCACCGGGCTTGGCGCCACGGACGACGGCGGAGGTGCAGTCGGCGTCAAGCCAGACGATGAGGGCGTGGGCGTGGGAGGCAGCGTGGGACTTGGCACTGGCGTAGAAGTGGGCGTCGGGCTCGGCGACGGTGCGGGAGTAGGAGTGGGCGTGGGCGTGGGAGGCAGCGTGGGACTTGGCACTGGCGTAGAAGTGGGCGTAGTCGTTGGCGACGGGGTGGGCGTTGGTGTCGGAGTAGGCCTGGGCGTGGGAGTTGGGGTCGGCGTGGGCGTCTGCGTCGGGCTCGGTGAGGGCGATGGTGACGAAGGCGTCGGTGTCGGCGTCGGGCTGGGGGTCGCGGCCGGCGCCGTCGGACTCGGCGTAGGCGTAGGCGTAGGCGTAGGCGTAGGCGTAGGCGACGGTACGTGGGGAGCACCCGGCGGCGGCAGGACTGTTCCCGTAGGCCCTGGCGTTACCGGGGGGAAAGGTGACGGAGACGCCGTGGCGGGGGGCGTCGTCGGTGCAGCGCTCTCCTCCTGGCCGGCCGACGGATCCGCCCCCACCCCCAAAGGAATGGTCCACACCGTGGCCCCCGATGGAGCTCCGGCGCCAGGGGCATAGGAAACCATGGGCCCGGGCACAGGTCCTCCCAATGCGCGGAGCGTCATCAGGCTCCAGCCCCGGGGGCTGACGTAACGGCCGTCCATGATCGTTTCGAAGTGCAGGTGGCACCCGGTGGACCAGCCGGTGGTCCCCACCCGGGCGATGGCCTGTCCAACCTGCACCTTGTCTCCCGCACGGACTGCAATCGACTCGAGGTGGTTGTAGGTGGTGATGAGGCCGTCGCCATGGTCAATTTCCACCCGGTTGCCGCCGCCCCAAGGGTGCCAGCCGGCAGCCCGCACCACGCCGGAATCGGCGGCGTACACCGTTGTCCCGCAGGGCGCCGCGTAGTCCTGGCCAAGATGGAAATCCCCTGCCGTCCCTGTCAGCGGGCTGGTGCGGAAACCGAAGGGAGAGCTGGCATTCAGGAGGGCCAGCGGTGCCATCAGGAAGCCTGCCGGTGGCCTGCCGATGCCCGACAGTTCCATCGACACCGTGGACTGTGAGCCAACTCCCGAGCTGCCTACCTGGGGGCGCGGAAAAGCTATGGCAGCCCCAGGATCCGTAAGGATTGCCGGGGACAGCAGGCCGGGACCAACGCGGCCGGACGCCTGTGTCTCCAGGTCAGGTGTCCCGGGAAGTGGGAAGCCGTTCCCCGCACCAGTTAACGACCCATTCGCCGCGGGTGTGGCGGCGGTCCGGACGGTGTCGGCTGAACCTGGCCACAGGCCGGCGGACGAAGCACTGGCGTTGACCGCACCGAAGGCCACCGCCAAGGCACCGGTAGCAACCAGCGCACGCGCGGCAGGGTGGCTGAAGCGCCGGGCATCTCCGCCCATACCGGTTCCCCAATGCTTGCCCAATTGACTGGCTCCAGAAGGTAGCCACCCGCGCTTTCTTGACGGTACATCTCATGGGACCACACGGGTGGACCGGTGTGAACCCCTAAGAACACATTGCGGGGATTATGTGGAAACCCGCAGGTTGGACTGGTGCGGGACATGGAAGCCCTGGTCCCCGGTGAGCTGTCCAGGGCAAGTCCCTCCCACCGACCGGCAGAACCGGGCAACAATGGGGTATGCGGAGCTTTCTTCGGAAGTGGCAAGGCGAAATCAGGAGGACGTTCACCGGAAGGTCGGACGCCCCTCCGGACTGGGCCGTGCGGCTCGAAGACGGGGACGACGCCGGATACCACCACCCCGGTTCCGCTGTGTGGGCCGTCCACGGCTCCATGTCCACGATCGTGGCGGGAATCCGGACACTCCTGATGCAGTCCCTCCATCCGGGGGCATTGGCCGGTGTCCACGAGCACTCGAACTTCCGGGAGGACCCGTTGGGCCGCCTTGCCCACACGATCCGCTGGATCTTCACGGTGACGTACGGTTCACGGGAAGCCGCAGAAGAAGCCTCGGGCAGGGTGCGCCGCCTGCATGTACCCGTGCGCGGAACCTATGACGGCAACGATGGCCACGCGCACAGCTACAGCGCCAACGATCCCCACCTGGCCAGCTGGATCCACGTTGCCTTCACGGACGCGTTCCTGGCCTCACACAAAATCTGGGGCGGCCCCGTCCCGGGTGGCCCTGATGCTTACGTCCGTGAGTGGGCGCAGGCAGGCAGGCTGATGGGCGTCGACCGGCCTCCGTTGACGGAGGCTGAGATGCGGGCCGAACTGGACCGCTGGTACGACAGCAACCAACTGCGCGCGGACCACCGGGTCGCCGAGACGGTGGAGTTCATCCGAAAGGCTCCCCTGCACCCGATGCTGCGGCCTGGCTATCGTGTTCTCTTTGCCGGCGCCGTGTACAGCCTCGAGCCCCGGTATCGGGAGATGCTGGGGCTCTCGGTCCCGAGGCTGGGCCCGTTCCCACTGCCGGTGAGGCTGGCCACCAAAGCCGTCCTCGGCGTCGTACGCCTCACGCTTGGTCCCCGTGGACCGAGTGAAATTGCCGCGCGGGCACGTCTGCTCCGGTTGGGAATGGCGGCACCCGACGCCTAAGCACAGGCCCTCCGGAATGCCCGCCTCCTGGCCAGAGCATGCAAAAACCCGGCCCCACACCGTGGGACCGGGTTCCTGGCTGGCGGAGAATGGGGGATTTGAACCCCCGAGGGCGTTAACCCAACACGCGTTCCAGGCGTGCGCCATAGGCCGCTAGGCGAATTCTCCAGCTGCTCTTGAATCAAAAGCAGATACTAGATTACCTGAAGATTCGCGCATCGCCCAATTGGGCCATTTTCGGCATTACGACGGCGCCTGGCCGGCCGCCGCGGCGCTGGCCATGATGAGTTCCGCCCGCCCGGCTGGCCAGCCACCCAAAGGGGCCGTGCAACAGAAATGGGCGCCCCCAACGCGCCCATTCCATCGCACACTGTTGAGCTGCCGGGTCCGGCCCGTTCAGCCAGGCCACACAGCTCACAACCTTGAGATTGCCCCAATCGGTGTACATACCTATGATCGCGGCTGCCGGCGGGATAAGCAATGGAAATGACCCCCTCTGCGCTCGCCGTTCCATCCTCGGGCAGGCGGGGCGGGCGGAAGATGCGTGGGCGCCGCCGATTCGAGTCGGGCCCGATGTTCAGGTAAAGTATCTGACGGCCCCTCATGTGGCGTCATCCTGTTGAACTCCCCCAGGACCGGAAGGTAGCAAGGGTAGACGGGCTCTGGCGGGTGCATGGGGGGTCTTTACTATTCCCCCACAGGGCGGCAGGATGTCGGCCCGGATTGGTAGGGTTTTTCCTGTGACAGTTACTACCGCTCTCTACCGCAGATACCGTCCCGATTCGTTCGCAGACGTTATCGGGCAGGAGCATGTCACCGGACCACTGATGACGGCTTTGCGCAAGAACCGCGTCAACCATGCCTACCTGTTTTCCGGTCCCAGAGGCTGCGGCAAGACCACCTCCGCCCGCATCCTGGCCCGTTGCCTGAATTGTGCGGAGGGCCCCACCGATACCCCCTGCGGCGTGTGCCCAAGCTGCGTCGAACTGGCCCGCGGCGGCTCCGGCTCCCTCGATGTCATTGAGATTGACGCGGCCAGCCACGGCGGCGTGGATGATGCCCGCGATCTCCGTGAACGCGCCACCTACGCCCCGGTCCGCGACCGCTACAAGATCTTCATCATCGATGAAGCGCACATGGTTACCTCGGCCGGCTTCAACGCCCTGCTGAAAATCGTTGAAGAGCCGCCGGAACACATCAAGTTCATCTTCGCCACCACGGAACCGGACAAGGTCATTGGCACCATCCGCTCCCGCACGCACCACTATCCTTTCCGGCTGGTTCCGCCCGAACCGCTGATGGCCTACCTGGAGCTCCTGTGCAACCAGGAGAACGTTCCGGTGGCCCCCGGCGTCCTGTCCCTGGTCATCCGCGCCGGCGGCGGATCCGTCCGTGACTCCCTGTCCGTCCTGGACCAGCTCATGGCAGGCGCAGGGCCGAACGGTCTCGACTACGAGCTCGCGGTTGCGCTGCTCGGCTACACGCACGCCTCGCTCCTGGACGACGTTGTGGAGGCTGTTGCCGCCTCGGACGCAGCCACCGTTTTCCGAGCGGTGGACCGCGTCATCCAAACGGGGCACGACCCCCGGCGCTTCGTTGAGGACCTGCTGGAGCGGTTCCGCGACCTGATTATCGTGCAGGCCATGCCGGAGAGCGCCCAAGTCATCCTGCGCGGCATGCCGGCGGACCAGATCGCCCGGCTGCAGAACCAGGCCCATAACCTTGGCGCCGCGGAGTTGTCCCGTGCTGCCGATGTCACCAACACGGCGCTGACCGAGATGACAGGCGCCACGTCTCCGCGGCTGCACCTGGAACTGCTCTGCGCCCGGATCCTGCTGCCAAGTTCGGAGCAGAACGAACGTGGCATTGCTGCACGCATCGACCGCGTCGAGCGGCGGCTGAACTACTCCGGGAACGACGCCGGGGCTGCCGCCGGCCAGGGTGCCAGCGGCACACTGGGTGCCGGTTCGGCACCACACGCCACTGCAGCTGCCGCGATTCCGGCGGCAGCACAGGTTTCCGGTGGCCAGGCTTCCGAGCCCTACGCCCCCGCAGCCCAATCCCACACAGCCCAGTCCCCCTCCACGCAGGGCGCCCCTGGCCGTGCCGCAGCCGTCCAGGCTCCCGCTGGTCAGACCCAGGTACCGCAGGCTGCTCCAGCACCGGCCCCTGCGGACGGATCCCAAGGGCAGACTCCCCGGGCCCCCCTCGCGTCGGCCCAGCCGCAGGCTGGTCCAGATGCACCTTCCCGCCCTGCAACGGGGGAATCTTCGCCGCGGACGGCGCAAGGCGCTCCGGGTGCGGGAACCGCCGCGACCACGGATGACCGCCCACCGCTGACCGCCCCGCGCGTGAGCACCAACGACTGGCCCGTGGATCAGCCTGGCAACGAGCGCCACCCGGGAGGCATCACCTCTCCGGTCCAGCCCGGTGCAGGCCAACCGGCGCCCGAGTCAGGACCTGCTGCTGCGGCGACTGGACCACAGCGCGCTTCGGAACAGGCCCAGCCCGCTTCGTTGCCAACCCGGCACGCAACCGCCCCCGCAGCTTCAGCTCACGCATCGCCTGACCACGGCGACCGCACTCCCGGCCCCGGCAGCACGGCCAGTGCCGGGCACAACGCGCCGCGCGTTACTACGGCCCCTGGCGGCCCCGCAGGCATGGGTGACGTTGAAGTGCTTCGCCGTGCGTGGCCGGACGTGCTGCAGGCCCTGTCCAAAATCAAGCGCAGCACCTGGGCGCTGGTGGAACCGAACGCCCAGGTCAGCGCCTTCGACGGCAGCGTCCTTACGCTCGCTTTCGCAACCTCCGGCCTCGCTGGTGCTTTTGGACGGGCGGACCACTCGGAGAACCTCCGCCAGGCGATCCACACAACAGTGGGCATCGACTGCCAGATCAATGCAGTGGCGGCCGGCGCAGGCCAAGCGAGCGCTGAACCAAACCCAAAAGCACCCGCCAGCCAGGTAGCTACGGCCAACCAGGCGGCAACGGCCAGCCCGGCGGTTACGGCCAGCTCAGCTGACGTTGCCTGGGGCCTGGCCCCGGCGCCCACCCCGACGCCTGAACCTGCTGATGCCGGCGAACGTCCCGTCCACAACGCGGCATCCTCCCAGCCAACCCGCACCGGTTCCTCCGTCGCGCCCGGGGGGTCAGGCGCAGCGCAAGCGGCCGAACGCGCAGAAGTCCCTATGGCGCCGGCGTCGCAGGAGCAAGCACAGGGTGCGAGGGACGATGTCCCGGCACCCGGCAGCTATACACCCGGCGGCCACGCTACTGAAAACCCCGGCGCTGCCGGCAACCCCACCGGGCCCGCTCCGTCCGGAGCCGGAACACCCGGCAGCACTAACGCGCATTCTGCCGCCAACAGCCCCGTCAGCACCGCCGCACCTTCAGGCACCGGCGCTGCTGCCGGAGGGGACACCTACGCGCCCCTTGCAGGCGACTACTCCTACTCGGACGACGACTGGGGACCGCCGAGGGACGAGGACGCTCCCCCGCTGGAAGAAGAACCTCCCATGGACTGGGCGCCCTCGCCCGCTAAGGGAAGCAATCCAGCGGCAGCACAGGCCACCGCAACCACCCAGGCACCGCAGTCCTCACCGGCACCCCACTCCGCAAAGGCACCACCGGCACCCCCTGTTGGGGACGCCCGGCAGAGCCCCCCGAGTGCAGCAGACGGCGCCCACGACCCCTGGACCCGGGCTGTGGAACAGGCCCCTGGCGTCTGGGTTGTTGGGACCGAAAGCAACGTGGGAGCCGCTCCCGTCACAGGTGGGACCAGTGCGGAACTGGACAGGCCGGCAGGTGTCACAGCGGTGACCAGCACGCCGCACTACGAGCCCGCCACGGCCCAGGCCCCGCCCTCCATCCCCGTTACTCCGTCGGCCGGACCGGCCCGCACCACCGTGCCGGCGGCAGCATCGCCGGCACCGCCAGTGCCGGCCGGCCCGGAACCACAACAGGCCCGCGAGTATGCCATGGCATCCTCCTCGCCGGTATCCGCACCTTCGGCGGCCCTTGCAACCGCCCCGGCGCCTGCCGCCGCAGCGACCCGTCAAAGCCTCTATCAGAGGCTGTCCAACAGCCCGGAAGCCGAAGCCGGACGGGCCAAGGCTCCCGCCCGGGCGGCCGCAGCAGCGGCCACTTATGTGCAGGACATTCCCAGCGCGGACGACGAAACCATCGAGGAGTCCGGCGTCTTCGGACGCGCTGCCGTGGAGCGTATTCTGGGCGGAAAGCTGATCGAAGAACGTTCACCGGACGGCAGCCCCCTAGCTCCGCGCTACTGACGGCCGCCGGTCCACGAACGCGGCAGCCGCGCCATGACCTGCAAAACAACCAAACCAAGCTAAAGAGGGAATTGTGTACGAAGGTGCGGTCCAGGAGCTTATCGACGAGCTCGGACGCCTTCCGGGAGTCGGTCCCAAGTCGGCGCAGCGGCTGGCATTCCACATCCTTGAAGCAGATCCACAGGATATGAAGCGGCTGGTGGAAGCCATCACTACGGTCAAGGACCGGGTCAAGTTCTGCACGGTCTGCGGCAACGTCACGGAGCAGGAGCTCTGCAACATCTGCCGTGACCCGCGCCGCGATCCGGCCCTCATCTGCGTGGTGGAGGAGTCCAAGGATGTCCTCGCGGTGGAACGTACACGCTCGTTCCGGGGGCGGTATCACGTGCTGGGTGGAGCCATCAATCCAATTGCCGGCGTCGGCCCCGAACAGCTGCGCATCCGTGAGCTGCTCACCCGGCTGAACGACGGCGCCATCCAGGAAGTCATCATCGCCACCGACCCCAACCTGGAGGGCGAGGCTACGGCCACCTACCTGGCGCGGATGCTCAAGACCATCGGGATTGCTGTCACGAGGTTGGCCTCCGGACTGCCCGTGGGCGGCGACCTGGAGTATGCGGACGAGGTCACGCTGGGCCGCGCGTTCGAGGGCCGGCGGAACGCCCTGAGCTGATCCCGGCGTCGGAGACAGGACGGAGTCCGGTTTCCCGCCAGCGCACGCGCCGGAATCTGTCAGGCGGGCGGACGACGGCGGGACGCCGCCACGTGCGCGCCGCCCAGCAGGACACCAGTCAAGCCAGCCTGCAGCAAAAGGCCAGCCGCTGCGAGGGGCATTCGCGGCGAATCCAGGTTCCTCGGTTCCCCGTTGACGCACGGAACCCTGGTTCCGTCGGCCGCGGTCTGCAGCTCCGCCGAAAGCCAGCCGGGCAGTTCCTGCCCCGGCCCCGGTTCACCGGCCAGCATCATCAACACCACAATCGGGCTCACCGGCGGCAGCCACATGATCCGCTCCGTGCGGTAAACCTCAACGGTCCCGGCCGGGATCTGCGAGCATTCGTAAGCAACGGGAGTTCCGTCTGCGTCCCGGTGCACGTTCAGGGCCACGGTAACCGGTTCTTCGGAGCGGACGGCAGGCACCAGCAGCGCACCGGCAACCAGTGTCCCCGCCACGAGGAACAGGCCCAGTACCCAGCCCGCCACGTTCGCCAGGACCGGACGAGCCACCAGGGCAGCCACCGCAACACCCATCGCACCGAACAGGATCCCTTCCCCCGCCGCCAGCCCTGCCGCGGTGGCAGCAACGGATCCCGGACCACCGGCAACGGCTGCCTGGATGAGGAGACTGACCAGCACCAGCACTGCGAACACCAGGCACTGCAGTGCAGTTGCCAGGACGGCGGGAAGAAAACCCCCATAAGGCTCCCCGTCCGCGGCTCGCCGCAGCTGGCACGCCATGCCCCAGTGCATCCCCACCAAGGCCGCCGCAGCCGGCAGCAGCGAGGACGCAAGAACGTAGATCAGCGGCGAAGCAGGAACCAGGCCGGCCTGGTCGCCTTCCGCAGCAGCCAATGCCCACACCAGGCCTGCGGCGAGGGCCCACGCCGCACACGCTGCTCCCACCGCAACGGCCCAAAAGCGAAGCGAAACCATACTGCCCCGCCAGGCCACGACTGCCGAAAGCACCGCCGCCCGCAACGCCGGACCGGCCGTCCGCCCGCCGTCGTCGCCGTCGTCATCCCAGGTATTAGGGGATCCGGAAGGATCAGCGCCCGGCGGGCCAGGGTCCCTGCCGATCGGCTCAAAGAAGGGCTCCGGCGCGGGACTTCCGGAAGGTTGCCGCTGATCGGGCACGTGGGGTCCGCCTTCCCTGGACAGGCCCCAGCCCCGGAAGCGGCCGGCGATTGCCGGCCAATTGAATTACAGCTGGTTCAATCGTGGGATACCGGCCCCGGGCTGTCCAGATCCCGATGGGGCAATCCTCGCAAGGTCCCGTCCGGCGGGGCCTGAACCAGCCCCGCCGGCACGTTCAGGCGATGCGGGTTCCGCGGGCGAGCTTGCGGGCGGGCGTCCGAAGCGAACGCCAGCCGAGCCACATCAGGAACCCGGACAGCACAAGTTGCAGGCCAAGGCCCAACGGCCACAGCGGCGTCTTTTGTCCCAGATATGTGGGCTGGACCTTGCCGTTGGCGCACGCCACGGTTCCGTCCGGCCCCGCCATGGCCTGGCGGGCCGCCTGGCTGATGCCTTCGATCGCGCCGATGGACGTGAAGTTCTGCCGCACCGTCCTGTCCGGGTACGGAATGGCGTCCGCCACCACCACGAATGGATTCATGGCAAGCGTCCACGCCACCCGCTCGGTATGCATGGCGGACTGTTCCCGCAGAGGTCCGGCACAGGTGTATCCGGCGTCCACGGGGTCTGACTGCAGCGGCGCGTAGGCACGGTACTGGGGATTGTTGGCCATCACCGTGCCCTGGGTCAGTCCGGTGCCCAGCCCAAAGGAAATCAGGGTGCCCACCACCAGGCCGGCCACCGCCAGGTAGGTCACCACAATGGAAAACAACGGGCGGCCGGCCAGCGCGGAAATCCCGACGCCGATGGCGCAGACAATGCCCACCTCGACCGCCAGCATCACCAGGGACACAAGTATGTACGCGGGAGTCAGGCCGCCCAGTGCCACGCCAATCACCAGGAAAGGGGTGCTGGCCACCAGGAACGCCAGGGCAGCAGCCCAGGCCGCGAAAAACTTGCCCCAAAGGATCTGGCCCGGTTCCAGCAGCGTGACCTGGAGGATGGCCAAGGTGCCGCCTGCCCGGTCCCCGTTCACAGCGTTGGCAGACAGTGCCGGCGCAACCAGCAGCGCGAACAGCAGGACGAACGCCAGCACCACCTCAAAGATCAGCGAGCCCGGGCCGGTGAGGGCTGTTCCAGACACGCCACCGAAGTCGCGTGTCTGGAAAGCATTCGAGGCGCTCCAGCTCGCCCAGGTCAGCCAGGTCACCAGTCCGGTCAGGGCGAACCAGATTGCCAGCATGATGTACCAGCCACGGGACCGGAGCCGCTGCTTCAGCTCCAGGGCCACCACATGGGCTATCCCCGACAGGTAAGGGCCGGGCGCTCCACGGCGGGCAGATACTTCCCGGTTTTCCGTCATGCTGCTCATCGCCGTTCCCCCTCGAGGTTCATGTAGGTCTCCTCCAACGCACCGGCGGCAGGGGCGAAGGAACGGATTCCGACGCCGGCGAGCACCAGATCACGCAGGAGCCGCTCCGCCCCGACCTCGTTGTGCAGAACGAGGCTGACGCCCGGCCGGCGGCCTTCCTCGCGGCGGAATTCAAGTCCCAGCCGCGCCAGTTCCGCGGCGAGCGCAGCCGTATCGGCCGCCGTGATCGCATAACGGCGGCCAGCGGCGGCCGCTTCCTCGGTGGTCTGCTGCCGGACGGTGCGCCCGTTGTTGACGAACACTGCACCGTCCGCGATCTCATCCAGTTCGCTGAGGACGTGTGAGGACACCACCACGGCTTTTCCTTCGGCTGCGAGTTGCCGGAGCATGGTCCGCAGCTCAACCCGGGAACCGGGGTCCAGGCCTGAAGCAGGCTCGTCCAGAAGCAGCACCGACGGATCGTGGATGAGGGCGCGGGCCAGGCTCAACCGCTGCTGTTGCCCTCGTGAAAGGACCCGGGCGGGCTGGTCGGCGAGGGCTGCCAGCCGGACACCCTCCAGCATGTCGGTGACCCGCGGGGCAATCCCGGACGCGGGCAGCCGGTAGAACCTGGCCATCTGGGTCAGGATCTCCCGGGCCGTCAGCGATTCCCACACGCCCAGGGTGTCGGGCATCCAGCCCAGCCGGCGCCGGACCTCCGCGCGGTTCCGGACAGGGTCCAGGCCGCCAACAGTGATGGAGCCCTGGTCCGGGGCCAGCAGCGAGGCCAGCATGAGAAGCAGGGTGGTCTTTCCTGCACCATTGGGGCCAATAAGTGCCGTAACCCTGCCCGCGGGGGCATGGAAGTCCATATGGTCCACCGCGCGGACGGCACCAAAGCTGCGGCTCACCCCCTGGGCCGTAATCCCGTCGTCGGGAACCTGCTGCCCGCCGGGCTGTTCCGAAATTATTGCCATCGTGTGCGCACCTGTCCCCCACAGTGTTGCTCGTGCTGATCCTCCGAGCGTACGCCAGCTGCCGTGGCCGGGTTGTCGTCCTCCAGACTGAGATTCGGTCACAATTCAGCGGCGCGGTACAGGCGGCGATAAACTGTCGGAGGACGCCGGGCCGCCCCGCTGCCTGGCTTCCGAAAATCCCATTGATCCAATGAAGGTATGCGCCATGAGTACGCCCACCACCGAAGTGCACAACGCGACGCAGCCGCAGGGCCTGCAGGCCGGCGGTGCGGTAACCAAACAGCTCATCGTGCAGAAGTTCGGCGGGTCCTCCGTGGCGGACGCTGACGGCATTAAGCGTGTTGCCGCCAGGGTGGTAAACGCCCAGCAGGCCGGCAACGAGGTTGTCGTGGTGGTCTCCGCCATGGGCGACACCACGGACGAACTCCTGGACCTCGCAGCCCAGGTCACCGACTCCGCCCCCGCCCGCGAGATGGACATGCTGCTCTCCGCCGGCGAACGTATCTCCATGGCCCTGCTGGCCATGGCCATCAACAAACTCGGCGCGTCCGCACAGTCCTTCACGGGGTCGCAGGCCGGCATGATCACCGATGGCATCCACGGCAAGGCCCGCATCATCGATGTGGACCCCCACCGCATCCGCACGGCGCTGGACAAGGAAAATATCGCCATTGTGGCCGGTTTCCAGGGCATGAGCCGGAGCACCAACGAAATCACGACGTTGGGCCGCGGCGGTTCAGACACCACGGCGGTGGCCCTGGCAGCGGCACTGGAAGCTGACGTCTGCGAGATCTACACGGATGTGGACGGCATCTACACGGCCGATCCCCGCGTGGTTCCGTCCGCCCAAAAGATTGACACCATTTCCAGCGAGGAGATGCTCGAGCTGGCGGCGTCGGGCGCCAAGATCCTGCACCTCCGGTGCGTCGAGTATGCCCGCCGGTTCGGCGTGCCGCTGCACGTCCGGTCCTCATTCAGCCAGCACGAAGGCACCTGGGTCATCCCCAGCGCCGAAGACAAGATCACCACTCAAGAGGGAGTTGCCTTGGAGCAGCCAATCATCTCCGGCGTTGCGCACGACCGCTCGGAAGCCAAGGTCACTGTTGTGGGCGTTCCGGACATCCCGGGCAAGGCCGCCGCTATTTTCCAGGTCATCGCGGACGCCCATTCCAACATCGACATGATCGTCCAGAACGTGTCCACCCACGGGACCGGCAAAACCGACATTTCGTTCACGCTGCCCATCGTTGAGGGCGCTGATGCCCTTGCCGCCCTGCACGCCGCGCAGGACAAGATCGGCTTTGAGACCATCGAGTACAACGAGCAGATCGGCAAGCTCTCGCTGATCGGCGCAGGCATGCGTTCCCACCCCGGCGTCTCGGCCACCTTCTTCAAGGCCCTGTCCGACGCCGGAATCAACATCAACATGATTTCCACGTCGGAAATCCGCATCTCCGTGGTCACTCACGCGGACCTGCTGGATGAGGCTGTCCGCGTGATCCACAACGCGTTCGAGCTGGACAGCGATAACGAAGCCACCGTGTACGGCGGCACCGGCCGCTGACCGGCGAAAATCGGGCATAAAGCCGGGCTGCCTTCCATCAGTTGATGGAAGGCAGCCCGGCTTTTTCACGTAGTGCGGCCCGGGGCCGTAGACCGGAAGGGTTCAGCTTTCCCGTTCCAGGTCTTCGCGCCGGACGGCGTAGTGGTGGCCTGTTGAGTCGGTTTCCACCACGAAGTGCGAAAGGTCCTCCTCAGAGGCCTGTTCGAAATCGTCGTGCCTGTGGATCACTGGAGTATCGGCATCAAGCCGGGTCGCCGGACCGAAGAAGAAGCGGAGCCGGTCCGTCATGCTCATGAATCCGCTGAGTACGTGTGCCACTGTTTTCCACCCCCTTCCCCGGTGCGAGGAAATGAGCCATTGGCTCCACCCGGGAGCCGGTGCCCCTCATTTTACGCCGCGAGTGGCCAAAAAGCTCCGGCATATCAGGCGTCAACCCGCGGCAGGGAACGGCAGCCGATCAGTTGTCGAGGGTGCCGCAGGCCGGTCAGCGCAGGGACTTGTCGCCCGGATCCTTCGGCACCACGTAGGTGCTCCCGTCCGGCCGGGTGATGGTTTCCCACTGCTGGCTTTCAGCCTGGCGCTGGGCGAGCAGGCGGCGGTTCTCCTCGGTCATGGCGTGGCCCAGGGCGGAACGGTTGGCCGGCCCAAAGACTGCCCGCAACTTGCCGGTGGCCCGCATGAACCGCTGGGAAGCATTGCCCCTGTCTTCAGTGTTGCGCCTGGCCATGAACTTTCCTTCCATCTGACATCCTGCCTATGAAAAGTGTACGCTAATTATTAGTGCACTAACAGTTGGAGGACCAATGACCACCGCAGCAGCACCGGACGCCCGCGAAGACGATCTGCTCCTGGAGCACCAGTTGTGCTTCGCCCTGACCGTGGCCTCCCGCAGCGTCGTGGGCGCCTACAAGCCCGTCCTCGAAAGACTGAACCTGACACACCCGCAGTACCTCGTCATGCTTGCGCTGTGGGAAACCAGTCCCCGCACCGTCAGGAACATCAGTGAAGCCCTGGCCCAGGAACCGGCCACCATTTCGCCGCTGCTGCGCCGGCTTGAAGCGGCCGGATTCATCACCCGGCGCCGCGCAGACGGAAACGAACGTGCCTTGTCGGTGGAGCTCACGCCGCAGGGTGCCGCCCTCCGGCAGGAGGCGCTCAAGGTTCCCGGCACCATGATGGACAGGCTGGGACTGACCCGCGGGCAAGTCACCGAACTGCACGCCAGCATGATGGCGCTCATCGCTGCCACGTCCGGCAGCGCAGAGCCATAGGCCGCGCAGCACACAACCCTTCAGCGCACCAGCCCGGATCAGCGCAGGCCCGCGTCACCCACCCGGGAAGGGCGGCACAACCCGGGGAAGCTAGAATCGAGGCATGAATGAGGCGTCGGACCATGCGTAACCTGCGGCTTCACATCACGGCCCTTGCCATCACTGCCGGGCTACTCACCGGCTGCACCGGCGGCCCGGACGGAGGCAACACGCCGTCTTCATCCACGCCCCCGGCTCCGTCGCCAACTCCCTCCGCCCCGTCGTCGGCAACCCCACCTCCGTCAACGGCCACTCCGTCGCCGGACACCGAGACGACCGTCCCGGCCCCACCACCCGCATCACCGTCAGCGCTGCCCTCCGGGCCCGGCCAGGGCAATGCCGAACTTGCCATCACAGTCATTCCCGCGGAAGGCCAGGCCGCGGTCAACTACACCCTGGTCTGCGAAGCCGGAGTGCCGGCAGGCGAAAGCAGCCACCCGACGGCTGACGCCGCCTGCGCCGCCCTCAAGCGGAACGCGGCCCTGCTGAACCCGGCGCCCCGCACGGCCCAGGCCTGCACCCAGCAATATGGCGGACCTCAAAAGGCGACCGTGACCGGAGTGCTTGACGGAACCGCCGTCGAGGCATCCTTCGCCCGCACGGACGGCTGCGAGATCAGCGCCTGGGATGCCGCGAAAGACATACTGGGAGGCGCCGGTGGAGCAACTTAAGCTCCTGGCTGCTAATGAGTGGCGCGCGAGGGAAGAAGCCCACCAGCTGCGCGTCGGCCGCTACGCCGATCCTTACTTGGAGCGGAGGTCAGCCGGACGGAAACACCCGGTGGAGGACTTCCTCTTCACCTACTACACGCAAAAGCCGGGTCAGCTTCGCCGCTGGCACCCGGGCGCTGGAAGTGTCCTGGTAGACAGGGCGGGCGAGGCCCGGCGCGGATGGAAGCACTACCGCGCGCTCGACGACGGCGAGCTCGCCAGGCTGGGCCTGCCTGCGGGAAGCACAGCGGTGACCTTCGACCGGGCCGCCTTCCTGGCCGACCGTGCGGACGCGGTGGCATTTGCTGAAATCATCCTGCGCGGAACGGCGGCCAGGCCTGCCCAGTTCGGCTGCTTTGGCCTGCACGAGTGGGCCATGGTGTACCGCCAGGACAAGTTCGACCTTCGCCACGAATACCTTGAACTGCGCCTGGGCTCCGAGGGAACCGACCAGGTGGTGGAGGACAACCGAATCCGCTGCACGCACTTTGATGCGTTCCGCTTCTATACCCCTGATGCTTTGCCGCTCAATGAGCACCTGCCCACCCGGGATTCCCAGCGGCACATGGAACAGCCCGGCTGTCTGCACGCCAACATGGATCTCTACAAGTGGGCCTACAAGCTGCTTCCGGCACTTCCGAGCGAGCTGGTCATGGACTGCTTCGAGCTTTCCTGGCGGATCCGCGCCATGGATATGCAGGCCTCCCCCTACGACCTCGCCGCCTGGGGATATCCGCCCATCCGGATTGAGACCACCGATGGTAAGGCCGACTACGTGGCCCGGCAGCGTGGCTTTGCCCGGGAAGCCGCAACACTTCGGGGCCGGCTTGCAACGGCTTTGGCGGCGGCCACGGGCTTGGCCACCAGGTCCGAGAAAGGAGACCTCCATGGAGAACAAGGCGCAGCCTGATCCCGGATCCGTTCACTTGGTCATCAACCTCAGCGAAACGCCTGACGGCCCGCACCATCAGTTCACCCTGCAGGCCAGCCACGGCACCGTGTCCCCCGGCTCGACCGTACCGGACCCGCAAGCGGCCCTCGACGCCGTCCTGAAACACGGACCTGCGATCTTCTTTCCGGAGCCCGGGCCGCCGCGCCTGTGTACCCAGCAGTATGGCGGGCCGCAGCAGGCCGTCGTCACGGGGACGTTCCACGGCAGGCGCGTTCACACTACGCTGACCTTGACCGATGGCTGCGAGATTTCCCGCTGGCGGGCCCTTGCTCCGCTGCTGGGCGGAACTGCCGGAACCACCGGCGCTACCTAGGCAGACGGTACCCGGGCGAAGACAATGATGGCCGGCGAATCGCAGTCGATCCGCCGGCCATCATTTATCCGGTTATCCAGGCTCCTGGCCTCTTGAGAGGCTGGCGCCTAGATTCCCAGGTTGGAGCTTCCCGATTCGTCCTGGAACTCCTTCTTCTTCTTTTCCTTCTTGACCTTGTCCTTCTTGTCCTTCTTGCCGGGGTCCGTCTGCTCGTCATCCGGGACCACTGCACCGGCGCCCGGTGTCACTACCACCGAGACAAAGGTGGGCGTGGCACCGCCGGAGTAGTTGACCCGGCCGATGTAGGAGCCCGGCTGGAGGTTCTGCCACGACAACGTCACGTCACCGGCAGTGCCGTTTGCCAGCCGAAGCGGGTTGGGGCTTACCGAGGCGTTGCCCACGTTGGCACCCAGGACCGCAGCATCCAGCGACGCCTTGGTGGGCTGACCGTTCGGGCTTGCGTAGAGGTTGGCGAACATCGTGTACACGCCGGCCTTTGGATTGGCGACGGACACCGATTCGCTGGCAGACACCGTCTGGGAGGCGAGTTGCTTGCCGTCCGGGGTGAACACCAGGAGATCGAAGTCAGCGTTCTCGTCGGAGGAGAAGACGGAGAACTTGGCCAGCGGCGAACCTGCTGCCACCGTCACCTGCTTCATGGCGTTGGAGGTGTTGTTCGCCAGGGCCAGCGGCCCGGGGACCAGTTCCACGGCAGTCGAATCCGCCTTGGACAGGCCGTCCACCGTCATGCTGACCGGCGCATTGGTGCCGGACACCACGGGAATCTTCCCCTGGCCGGTACCCCCCACTGAGCTGAAGGCGGCATTCGCCGGCGCCACCACGGACTGCGGACGGACCGCTACCGGTGAAGCGACGTTCTTGCCGGCTCCCTGCCATACGAGGCTGCCCATGGCGAACTGGCCCGTGGGGGCGGAAGCGTTTTCAAACTTGACCTTGAACGTCCGCTTTTCTCCCACCGCGCTGAAGTTCAGGATGGAGGGAGTCACCGTGACTTTGACGCCCGGCACGTTCACCTGGGCGCGGTACACGCCGGGAGTCAGTGCCGTTACCGTGCGGGTCACCTCGGTCCTGCCGGTCAGCGCACCGAGCGCAAACGAGGCCACATTCATATCGCGCGGCGCCGTAGTGCCAAGATCCGGGATGCCCAGGTCCAGTCCGGTTCCCTGGATGAACTTCAGGTAGTCGGTCTCGTTGGCGTCGTATACCAGGCCCGGGTCCAGGACCTTGGCGACGGACACCTGGCCGGCGCCGGTGGCGAAGACATCCGTGTTGCGGCTGCCGTCCGCGTTCTTGACGTCCGTGGCGGTGGTCATCATGGCCGACTTGACGGTTGCCGGTGACCAGGTGGGGTTCTTGCCAAGCACCAGCGCTCCAAAGCCCGCCACGTGCGGGGCGGCCATCGAAGTGCCGGACATCATGCCGAACTGGGCTCCGGCTTCACCGATGGGGGAAACACCGGCCAGCACGGCGACGCCGGGAGCAGCGACGTCCGGCTTCAGCAGGTCGGAGTCTGTGGCCAGCAGCGGGCCGCGTGAAGAGAATCCAGCGATCTGCGGCTGGGGCTCCTGCGGCAGGCCGGTGGTGTCTTTGTTGACCAGCGCGGCTTTGATGGCGGGGTTGGCCGCCAGCTTGTCCTTGATCTGCTGCGTGGCCGGCGGATTCACGTGGACAGTGGGAACGGCGTGCTGGTCCACGTCCTCGGAAGACGGCGTGACGTTGACGAGGATCATGCCGACGCCGCCGGTGCGCTTGACCTCAGCGCTCTTGGCCACGCGGTCAACGACTCCCCTGTCACAAACAACGATCTTGCCTGCCACCTTGGCGGGGTCCAGTGTGTTGGGTCCGCAAAGCTCGGGGCTTGCGGCTCCCGCTGCGGCAGCCGAAGCGGCGAGGACCAGCGGGCTGGCCGGGACGTTGTTGGCCATCAGGCTGGCACCCCGGTACTTGCTGCCGTCCTCGAACTCGACGGTTCCCTGCAGTTCGGTGGAGAAGGACGAGGCAGCGACAGTGGTGAGCCAGGGTGCGCCGTGGTTCACGGTGCTGGCCGTGGGGCCGCTGTTGCCTGCGGACGCGGAAACAAAGACTCCGGCTGAGGCGGCGGAGAGGAATGCCAGGGCAACCGGATCCGTAGTGGTGGAGGTGCTGCCCGAAATGGAGTAGTTCAGGACATCCACGCCATCCAGGATCGCCTGGTTGATAGCGGCCACCGATGCGGAGCTGTAGCAGCCGCCGGTATTGGGATCGGTGTCTTCCCAGCAGACCTTGTAGATGGAGAGTTTGGCCGCCGGAGCGACGCCGCCGGTGATGCCCATGTCGCGGCCGCCCAGGTTGGCCCGGACGTTCGCGTTTCCGGCCGCGGTGCTGGCGGTGTGTGTGCCGTGGCTTCCCACGTCAACAGGAGAGAGAACTTCCTCGGGGGCACGGTTGGCTTCCGGGACGTACTTCTTGAAATCGTCCGCGAAGTAACGGGCGCTGAGGACCTTGGAGTTGCAGGCGCTGCCGTCGAAAGCTGCCCCGGTACCTTCACCCTTTTGGCATTCGCCTACGAACGTGTCGCCGTCGGACTTCAGCATGGCGATCTTGCCGTCTGCCGTCCGGTAGGGCACGCCCACCTCGGGGTTTCCGGCCAGTGGCTTGACCTCGGTCCCGGCGAAGAAGGGACTGGAAGGGGTGTAGCCGGAGTCGATGACTCCCACCACCACGCCCTTGCCGGCGTTCTCCGTGCCACCAAATGATGTGTTCCAGATGCCTTGCGGGCCCGAGAGCTTGAGGAAATCGGTGGTGGAGTAGTCCGGCGCGTTCTCGGTGTCCGGTGCCACCATGAGGACCTTCGGGTCCTTGGCCAGCTTCAGCGCCTGGTCGGCGGAGAGATCCGCAGCGAAACCATTGATGGCGGCGGTGAAGTTGCGTTTGATCTGGACGCTTTCGTCCTTGGCGATCTCGCGCTGCTGGGTTTCGAGGTGCTGCTGGTAGCGCTGCACCTCCGGCCGCCCGGCGTCGAGCTTCTTTCCGCTTTCAGGCTTCGTAGCGCTCAGGTCGCCGGTGCCGCCTGCATAAGTGGCCGCGGGCTTCTCCGCCAGTACCACGATGTACCTGCCGGCCTGGTAGTCCTTAGGATCAAGGTTTTTCTGCTGGACCGACGGAACCTGCCCCGTGGCGGGGGCTGCCGTGGCCGGCACGGCTGCCACTGAACCAAGAAGCAGCGGAATTCCGACGGAGAACGCTGCAGCCCTCCGGAGCCCACCGCCCCTTGCAGGGCTCTTTCCTGTTAATTTCACGTGCACCCTTTCACGATGAACCGGCCTGTCAGGATCAGAGGGCCGGAAACGACCGGCTTGGTACAGGGAATTACAGGTTTTGTAATTCGATAAGACCAGCCGGTTCACAGAGTACAGACTGATAGCCGAATATGACATAGGGCACAAACGGCGAATTTTCGCCAGTCAAAAACAACGATGGCGGGGACACAGGCGGGCATCCCGGGAAGCCCTGGCCCTCAGGGGGCAGGGCGCAGGAAGCCGCGGCGGGACGCTACTGCCGGGGGGTCCGGACCACTTCGCTGATCCATTGCCGGGTCTTCTCGTCCACCGGACCGGCCGTGCGGTTTTCCCGGGCGCGGCGGTCGGCTTTGATCTTCTGGAAGACCATCCGGCCCAGGCCGGCAAACACGGCTGCGGCCATCACTGGCAAAAGGACGGACTTCGAATTCTCTGCCATCCCGTCATCCTAGTGATGCGTCCCTTTCAACTCCATAGCGGGATTGGACGGAAGCGTCGGATTGCCCTTGCCTGGGCGCCGCCGTGACGTGGATCTACCGAATACAGGGTGGAGCCGCCGGCCCGGTAGAATGATAGGGCAAGCTCGCGGAGCGCCCGTCCACAAAGTCTGGAACACTGCCTTACAGTGTGCCCCCAACACCGGTACGGCGTGAGACGGCATCACTCCGCTGCGCCCTTACCCAAGCTCACGCACAGGAGTTGCCGGATGCCCCGGATCGTTGTTGACGTCATGCCCAAGCCCGAGATTCTTGACCCCCAGGGAAAGGCGATCGTCGGCGCTCTTCCCCGCCTCGGCTTCACCAGCTTCAGCTCTGTCCGCCAGGGCAAGCGTTTCGAACTGACGGTCGACGGCGAGGTGACGGAGGAAATCCTGGCCCAGGCCCGCAACGCCGCCGAAACCCTCCTGTCCAACCCCGTGATCGAGGACGTTGTCAACGTCGAGGTCGTCGAGGCCTGAGATGACTGAACTTCCCCTGATCGGCGAAGCTGTCGCTGTCGCGGCGGAACCGCGCCTCGCCGGCGCCCGCATCGGCGTCGTCACCTTCCCCGGGACCCTGGATGACCGCGACGCTGCCCGCGCCGTCCGCCTGGCTGGTGGCACCGCCGTCGAGCTCTGGCACGGCGACACGGAAATCGGTGACGTGGACGCGGTGGTCATCCCCGGCGGCTTCTCCTACGGTGACTACCTCCGCGCCGGCGCCATTGCCCGTTTCGCGCCGCTGATGTCCAAGATCATCGACGCCGCCAACAGTGACGCCAAGCTGCCCGTCCTGGGTATCTGCAACGGCTTCCAGATCCTCACCGAGTCGCACCTGCTGCCCGGTTCGATGATCAAGAACGACCACCTGAAGTTCCTCTGCCGCGATCAGGTGCTGCGCGTCGAGAACAGCAACACCGCGTGGACGCTGGACTACGAAGCGGGCCAGGAAATCACCATCCCGCTGAAGAACCAGGACGGCCAGTACATCGCTGACGAGAAAACCCTGGACGCCCTTGAGGCCGAAGAACGCGTCGTCTTCCGCTACGTGGGCTTCAACCCGAACGGTTCCCGCCGGGACATCGCCGGCATCTCCAACGCCGCCGGCAACGTGGTGGGCCTCATGCCGCACCCGGAGCACGCCGTGGAACCGGGCTTCGGCCCCGAATCGCTCGATGGCATCGGAGGGTCCGACACCGACGGCCTGGGCTTCTTCACCTCCGTACTGACCAAGATTGTGGGAGGCGACAAGTGACCACCGAAACCACCAAGAAGTTCAACATCGACACCGTCGAGAACGCTGCCAAGACCCCGGACACCGAGCTGCCCTGGGCCGAGCTGGGCCTGAAGCGGAACGAGTTCGACGAGATCGTCAAGGTCCTGGGCCGCCGCCCCACCGGCGCCGAACTGGCCATGTACTCCGTCATGTGGAGCGAGCACTGCTCCTACAAGTCCTCCAAGAACCACCTGCGCCAGTTCGGCGAAAAGGTCACCGAGGAAATGAAGAAGGACATGCTGGTGGGCATCGGCGAAAACGCCGGCGTCACCAATCTGGGGGACGGCTGGGCCGTGACCTTCAAGATCGAATCGCACAACTCGCCGTCGTTCGTTGAGCCCTACCAGGGCGCCGCGACCGGCATCGGCGGCATTGTCCGCGACATCATCTCCATGGGTGCCCGCCCCGTGGCGGTCATGGACCCGCTGCGTTTCGGCGCGATCGACCACCCGGACACCGCCCGCGTCATGCACGGCGCCGTGGCCGGTATCGGCGGCTACGGCAACTCCCTGGGCCTGCCGAACATCGGCGGCGAGATGGTGTTCGACTCCGTCTACCAGGGCAACCCGCTGGTCAACGCGCTGGCGGTAGGCGTCATGCGCCACGAGGACATCCGTCTGGCCAATGCCTCGGGCAAGGGCAACAAGGTGGTCCTGTTCGGTGCACGCACCGGCGGCGACGGCATCGGCGGCGCTTCCGTGCTGGCCTCCGAATCCTTTGATGACACCAAGCCGTCCAAGCGTCCTGCCGTCCAGGTGGGCGACCCGTTCGCCGAGAAGGTGCTCATCGAGTGCTGCCTTGAGCTGTTCAAGGGCTCCCTGGTGGAGGGCATCCAGGACCTCGGCGCCGCGGGCATCTCCTGCGCCACCTCGGAACTGGCGTCCAACGGCGACGGCGGCATGCAGGTTGAGCTGACCTCCGTCCTGCTGCGCGACCCCACGCTGACCCCGGGCGAGATCCTGATGTCCGAATCACAGGAACGCATGATGGCCGTTGTGACGCCGGAGAACGTGGAAGCGTTCGAAGCCGTCATGGACAAGTGGGCCGTGGAGTACTCCTGGCTGGGCGAGGTGACCGACACCGGCCGCCTCATCATCACCTGGGAAGGCGACGTGATTGTCGACGTCGACCCCCGCACCGTGGCGCACGACGGCCCGGTCTACGACCGTCCGTTCGCCCGCCCCGAGTGGCAGGATTCGGTCCAGGCAGACACCTTCACCGGCTCCGTGCAGGATGCCGGCCGCCCGGCCGCACCCGCCGAGCTGGCGAAGGCCGTCACGGAACTCGTGGCGTCCCCCAACATGTGCTCCAAGGCGTGGATCACCAACCAGTACGACCGGTATGTGGGCGGCAACACCTCCATGGCGTTCCCCGACGACGCCGGCGTGGTCCGCGTGGATGAGGAATCCGGCCTGGGTGTTGCCCTGGCAACCGACGCGAACGGCCGCTACACCTACCTGGACCCGTACCACGGTGCCCAGCTGGCACTGGCCGAGGCCTACCGCAACGTCGCCACGGCGGGCGCCATCCCCATGGCCGTCAGCGACTGCCTGAACTTCGGCTCCCCCGAGGACCCGGACGTCATGTGGCAGCTGGCCGAAGCCATCCGCGGCCTGTCCGACGCCTGCCAGGTACTCGGCATCCCCGTCACCGGCGGCAACGTGTCGCTGTACAACCAGACGGGCACCACCCCGATCCACCCCTCCCCCGTGGTGGCGGTCCTGGGCAAGCTCGACGACGTTGCCCGCCGCACGCCGTCGGGCTGGCGCGAGGATGGCCAGGCCATCTACCTGCTGGGCACCACCGCTGCCGAGCTGGACGGCTCGGAGTGGGCCAACATGCGTGGGCACCTGGGTGGCCAGCCGCCGAAGGTTGACCTTGAGACCGAGCGCGCACTGGGTGAGATCCTGATCAACGCCTCCCGCGACGGCATGATCGACGCCGCACACGATCTCTCCGAGGGTGGCCTGGCTGCCGTGCTGGTGGAGTCTTCGCTGCGCTACGGCGTCGGCGCGCGGATTGCGCTGCAGGACGTCATGGACCGCGATGGCGTGGACCTGTTCACGGCCCTATTCTCCGAATCCCAGGGACGGGCCGTCGTAGGCGTTCCCCGCTCGGAGGAAGTGCGCTTCACGGACATGTGCACCGCCCGCGGTTTCGCGCACACCCGTATCGGTGTAGTGGACGCTGCCAGCGGCGCCCTGGAGATCAACGGCGTGGACAGCCTGTCCCTCGACGCCCTCCGCGAAGCCCACGAGGGGACGCTGCCGAAGTACTTCGGCTGACGCGACACCTGCTTGCCCCGCAACTGCCCTCCTGGGAATCCAGGCAGGCAGTTGCGGGGCAATTGCTTTAAGCGACGGCCCGGATCTTAGGAGTCAGGACGCTCCGCTATCCAGCCCGGGCGGCCATGCCAGGACCCGGTCCACGCGCAGGGCAGGCGGTGGCTGGTGCGCCACCAGCACCACGCACCTGGTGCCGGCCCACGCCTCCAGTTCGGTGACCAAAACTGCTTCCGAGGCCTGATCCAGCCCGTTGAACGGCTCATCCAGGACAACCGTGCTGAACTCGCCCACCGTGCATTGGACGATCCAGAGCCGCCGCCGGTTTCCCGTGGAGAGGGTCTCCGCCGCGTGGTCCAGCCATTCGCCGAGGCCATACAGCTCGGCGCGGTCCAGCGCGTCCTGCGGATCGGCGCCACTCCAGCGGCTGGCGAAAATGAGGTGGTCACGGACACTCATCATGGGATACAGCGCAGGTTCGGTCCGGCAGATGCGCCGATGAAGGTGGGCCTGCGTCGACGAAGCTGCCATTCCGGAGACCAGGGCGGCGCCGGCGGCGGGCCGCAGGTAACCGCTCAGCACCTCAACGAGCGTGGATTTGCCTGAACCGTTGGGCCCTGCGACGTGCACGATCCCCGGCCCGGAGAGTACCAGGTCAGTACCGCGCAGCACCGGCTTGCCAGGTACGTAGCCGGCGTCCAGGGCGCGCAGTTCTACAAAGTGGTCAGGTTGCGGCGAACGCACCACAGCGCTCCTCCCAGTAGGGCCGCAGCGGACAGCGGCAGCAGGACAAGTGAAAGGTCGGGCAGCACCAGGGTCCAGATTGCCGGGATGGTAGCCAGCATGAGGCTGGCGAGCGCTGTAGCCACGGATTCACCGGCTCCGCCATCCACCATCCGGGGCGGTGGAAAGATGTGCTCCCCCAGGATGGAACCGGCGCACGCGCCAGCAGCCACGACGACCGGCATCACCGCAAACGTCCAGCCCAGCAGCAGCCCAGCCAGCACCGACGCCAATGCGCCCGCCACCATGCTTGGGCCAAACAGGCTGGCCGCGTGCACCGCGGCCGTTGTCCGCAGCGGCGCCCCGAGTTCAATGGCCGCCCGCAACGCAGGCCCCACGACGCGCCGGCTCATGTCGCCCAGGGTCAGCTCGGCAACGGCGATCCCGAGGACGACGGAGGCGAGCGCCACGGTGGGGAACGCTGCGCCCTGCAGCGGCACGAGAAGGTCCCCGAACCCCGCACGGTCCCACGCCCCAGTCAGCCGCAAGGAGAGCAGCACTCCAATGAGGGCGCAGAGGACCCAGCCGATCCGGTTCTCAGCCAGTTTCCGCCACCCAGCTGCCCTTTGGTGGTTGAGGGCCCGCAGCCAGAACCATGCCAAATTCCCGGCCGTTGCGCCGGCGGACGGCCCACGTCCCGGCCCGGCGGCAGCGAGGATGAATGATCTGCGGCTTAATGCCCTGGCCGCAACGATGCTGAGTGCCGTCATAAGGACCACCGCCCCGGCAATGGCCAGCACGGCGGCAGGTCCGTATTCCTGGCCCGGGACGTCGCGGCTTGCGGCCAGCGGCGCTCCGGCGGTGGAGGGCCCCCTGCCATCGTTCGAGGCGGCCAACCGCGGCAGTAAACCAGCAGCCACCGCCCCTACTGTTCCGCCGGCAGACACAGCGAATACGGCGCCAAGGCCAAAGCCCAATCCGCGCGCAGGGTTTCTGCCCGCGAACCACAGGCTGGCCAGGAGTGCCGCCGCGAACCACAGCAACGGCTGCAGCAACATGCCTGCCACGGCGATGGGGAGCCACGGGCCGGCTGCCTCGCCCGACAGCAAACCCGCGAGCAGTCCTCCGCCCACGAGCAGCCAAAAGCCGGTCGCCAGCCCCAGCCGCGGAACCACGTAGACGGCGTGCACCAGGACGGCCGGAATGTCCAGGGAGCGGAAGAACTTGATGTTGGGATGCCCTGACACGCTGGTCCGGTACTTTCCCATGACTTCGGACCAGAGCAGGCCCGCGCCTGACGTGAGGACCACAACGGTAGTCAATGGCACCAGCAGGGCGGGCGCCGGAACCTGGGTGGACACGAGCGCATAGATGCGTGCGAAACCGAATGCTGCTGCCGGAATCACAACTGCCAGGGCCGCCACGGCGAGCGCCAGCACGCGTTTGAGGTTGCTGAGTTTCCACGCCAGCCCAAGGGCGTTGGCCAGTTCCGCGCACCGCAGGTCAGCCAGCAACGCCAGCTGAACCCGTGTGCGCCCCCGGACAGGACCGGCTGGCCCTGGCAGGGATCCGGTCTCTTCCTGGGCGGTTGTCCGCCTGGCAATCGTGTGCGTCATGAGAATCTGCTGGGCGTACCCCGCGCGCCGGCCTTCTTTTCTCCCATCGCGTTGAAAAGCACCACTACAGTGCCCGCGAAGGCCAACACCATCCCGATCAGGCAGAGAATCCGTACGGGAAACACATCGAACCTGGGATCAAGGAACACGGCCAACGTCAGAAGCGGGACCACAAGGAAGATAACGCTGCGGATCCGGGTGGGATCTGACAGGCTGCCGGCCATCCCCAGCAGGGGAATCGCCAGCGCACCAATCCCGAGCGCCATCGCCAGCACCGATGAAAGCCCGCCCAGCTCGGACCGGGCCAGGAGGCTGTCATCGGCAAGGAAGGCGGCCAGCATCCCGGCCCCGCAAAGGGCGACAACGGCCAGCAACGCCCGCACGTGGTTGGTTTTCAGGGTCATGGTTCCTGTCCTCGATTCCATAGTCTCTGGTGTCAGCTGTGAAGCAGTTGCTGGTCAGACGATCGCGACGGCGGCACCCAAGGCAACCGCGCCCAGCCCTGCAAAGGCCGCGCGTGCCCGGCCTGTGTCCCGGAGGGACCGACGATACAGGAACAGCACGCCCAGGCAGCAGACGATGACGGGCCCCGCCTTCAACGCCGGGGAAGGCATGCCGCCGCTGAGCATCGACCAGACCTGGACGGGCACGACGGCGGCGACGATGACGGCGGTGAAAAGCCCCAGCCGGAGGTTATTTCCGAATCTCAGCTCGCCGGGAAAGAGTTTACGTTCCAGGATCGCGGCGAAACCCAGGTACATGGCCAGGACTATGCCAAAGGCTATGGTGCCCAGGAGCAACGCCACCGACACTGAGAGCCTGACGAGTTCAGGCTCCATGTCCGCCGGTGCAGTTTGCGGAATCTGCTGCACCAGCATGGCCTCGGTCTGCGGAATGCGAAGCAGGATCAGCGCCATGCCGCCCAGGAAGACAGCCCAGCGGATGAGGGCCGAGGTGGCGCTGGAACGGGGCTCCCGGGCTTCGACGCGCGGGGCGAGTGGTACGGCTGTCATGATGACCTTCCGGAGGTGGAGATGACAAAGGTTTCGATGCCGGCGCCGAGCAGGATCAGCACCGCACCTGCGGCGAACAGCACCAGGGCGCCGGTGAAGGAGGCCGTGTAGGTTCCGACCAGAGAGGCCTGCGGACGCCTTTTGCGCAGACTGGCGAGGACCGGATACAGCCCCGCCGCCGCGGCCATCAGGCAGCCGGCGAATTCGAAGGGCACGTACCACGCCACGGCACCCAGGAGTGCCGGCGCGCCAGCCACCGTTACTCCCACCTGCGCGGTTGCACCGACGTACAGGCCGATCATGGGCAGCGTGATCAGGGTGATGGTGCCGCCGCTGAGGACTCCTGCGAAGAGCAGGCACGCAGCACCGAAGTTGCGGGCAAGGATGGAGCCGAAGTCCCAGCCTGGCTGCGGTGTATCGCCTGCGGCAGAGCCCAGGAAGGAAAAATTCTGGAAGCCGACGATCAGCCCCGCTGCGAAGAGGGCAACACTGAGCGCCAGCGAAGCTGCGAGTATCGGCAGTTCCACCCGGGGCACCATTTTGCTTCGTCGGACGGAGCTGATCGTCGTCATCGCTACGGCCTAGGCGATTGCGACTGCTTTGCCCTTGCGCAGGATGTACCACCTGATAGTCGCCACCAGAGCGCTGCCCACGCCGAAGCCGAATGCCGCGCCGACCAGCGTCAACGCCAGCCCACCGACCTGAACGGCATTGACGATCTGGCTGGCTGCCGCCGTCGAGATCCCCAACGAACCTGCAACCCATGCCAACGCGACACCGCCAACCACCAGGCCGAGCGCTGCAATGCCGGCCGCGATAGTCACCGTTGTTGCCCGTTGCACCTTGCTTTTCATGAATCCCCCTGTTTGTGTAATGCCTGACTTTGCACCGGGCATGTCCTGCCGGTGATGCAAGCCTAGGGAGCGGGCCGGGGCGGCGCGTCGGCCGAAGGTCCACAGTACGGGGGCCCGGGGTACTACTTTCGGTTACGTCCGTTCGCAGCAGCGCCGCCGTTCGTCACGCCTCAGAGCGTGACCAGGCCCAGCCGGACTCCGTTGACCACGAGCTTGACCCGGTTGTCTACGCCGAACTTCGTCATGAGGCGGCCCACATGCGCCTTCACAGTGGCCTCGGTCACAAACAGTTCCGCCGCAATCTCCTGGTTAGACAGGCCCTGCCCTAAGCACGCCAAAACCTCCCGTTCGCGGGGCGTGACCGGCTCCAGCAACACCTTCGTCCCGGCGGGGCGGTCCGGCTGCGTCATCGCGACCCGCACCAGGGCACGCGATACTTGCGGACTTACCGGCATGCTGCCTTCAAAGGCCTGCGTCACGGCCGCGGCTACTTCGTGCGGCCGGGAATCCTTGACAATGAACCCCTGGACGCCTGCCCGGAACGCCGGCAGCAGATACTCCTCGGTGACGAACGTGGTGACAGCCACTATCGAGGGCACGTGTGCAGCGGCAACGATCCGCCGCGTGGCCTCGACGCCGTCCATCACCGGCAACTGCATATCCATCAGCACGACGTCGGGACGCAGGTCAGCGGTCATCTGCACCGCCGCCGCGCCGTCCTCGGCGATGCCTACGCAGTGCATCCCCTCGCCGGCGTCGACGAACATCGCCAACGCCTGGCTCATCAGCGCCTGGTCCTCCACCACCAGGACACGGATGCCCTGCTTGCTCTGTTCGTCCACACCTCGACTATAGGCGACCCGGGATGGATACTTTCGTCGCTGTTGAGGCGGGCGGCGGCAGAAAATAATGGGCTTGACAGCTTTTAATCCAATGATTGGGGAAATCACGTGAAGCAGTTCCGTACAGCAGCAGCCGCCTTCTGCATCGCCGGACTCCTGGCTACAGCTCCAGCAGCAGCTGTTGCGGCCCCGCCAACGGCCCTTGAACCGGTCCTTGGCGCGACGGCGGCCAAGGGCGGACAGACTGCATCGCCGAACGGAATGTTCGATGAGATCAACCGCATCCGCTGCCTCCTGCTGCGCCTGTGCTGACAATGCGGGCGCGGCGCCAAGGAAGGCGGCGCCCGGCAGGCGGGGCGGGTAGGCCAGGCCGGTTCGGTACGGTTGCTTCATGCAGACCACACCGCCGCCAGTCCGTCAACCTTCCGGGCTGGCGTCCGCCCCCGCCAACGGGACGTTTGTTACCCGCCCGCTTCCAATAGCGTGGCGGGTGGCGGTGGCGGTGCTGTCACTGTGGTCACTGGTGACTGACTTTCCTTCCGCCGTAGCTGCAGCCGCCAACGTGGCAACCCCAGCGGCATACCTGCCGATTGTGGGCCTGGTCCTGCTTACGCTGGGACCATTGCTGGCTACGGTCCGTTGCTGGCAGGGGGCGGCCACCACCCTGGCCGGAGCGTGCTTCGAGCTGGCCGTCCCGGCTTCGCCCGCCCTGTTCTTCCTGGCCGTCATTGTCCTGGTGGCCGCGTTTGCGGGCAGCCGCCGCGTCAGTACGGCGGTCTTGGTGGCGGTCCTTGCCTGGTTGACCATCAACGCTGCGCTCATTCCGCAGGACTACCTGATCATCAATGTGGTGCTTGCGATCGTCGTGGCATTGCTTTTTGGCATCTGCCGGGCCGGCGTGCGCTCCAGGGAGCAGCTTGCTGAGTCGACCGCAGCGAACACGCAGGCGCATCTGGACCACGCCGAGCTGCTGGCGGCCAGCCGCCGGCAGATGACCCGTGACCTGCACGATGTGATCGCCCACGACGTCACCATCATCGCCCTACAGGCCGATGCGGCGCTCTCCACGGCGGAGCCGGAGCGGCAGCGTCAAAGCCTCGAAGCGATTTCGGAGGCGGCTCACACAGCGCTGGCCGACCTCCGATCAATGATGCGGGTCTTGTCGCCACCGTCCGCGACGCCCCCGAGACCGGTGGAAGTTTCGCTGGCCAAGTCAGCCACCAGCATTGCCGGTCACCTGCGTCGGTTGGGTTATCCCGTCACGGTTGCCATAGACGGCTCCCTCGACGCGCTGCCGGCGAGCATCCAGCTGGGTATCCTTCCGGTGTTGCGCGAGTGCGGAACCAACATCGTGGTCCACGCCGCTCCCGGTGCCGGGGTGGATATCCGCATAGCCGCCGGAAAGGCCGCGCTCGACCTTCGGATTGCCAACGGCGCGCAGGCTTCCGGCCATGCCCCGCGGATCCCTAACAGCGGATTCGGGCTCGGATTCATGCACGAACGGGTGGAAAGGCTGGGCGGCACGCTGACGGCGGAAATCGTCGGAACGCAGTGGGTGGTGACGGCGCAGGTACCGTTCGACGCTGCCCGCGTGCCGCCCAGCTGAAGCGGCTCAGATGGTGAGCTCGCCCATGCGGTCCCAGCCGTCGCCGTCGAGCTGGCGGCTGACGATACGGGGAGTTTCGGCGAGTGCCTGCGGCATGTCCGCCATGGCCTTCTTGAAATGTTCGCTGTTCACGTGGTCGCCCGCGGCGTCGTCCTTGAAGGCTTCAACGAGGACGTACTCGTTGGGGTCGTCCAAGCTGCGCGACCAGTCGAACCAGAGGTTCCCGGGCTCCTGCCGGGTTGCTGCGGTGAAGTCCGCCACGAGGTCCGGCCAGCGCTCCGACCATTCCGGCTTGACCTTGAATTTGACGACGATAAAAATCACTGGGCTGTTCCTTCCGCGGCGAGTGTGCGTGCTCCTTCAATGTACCGGGAAGTAACGTACCGCTGGGCTGCCCGGGTTACCAGTCCGCCGGTGGCGTAGAACCAGTTGGCCGGTTTGCTGAAGGCGCGGATCCGCAGGTAAACCCCACCCGAGGCGTCGATGACCGCTTCAAAGGATTCTTCGCCGCGGGCGGGATGACCCGGCAGCGTCCCGTAGCCGAAACCTGCGGACTGGGGCATCCCGACCGCGGATGGCTCACGGACCCAAACCACCTCGCACGGCGCGTTAAGCCGGAACGGACCAACGCCGAAGCCGCTGATTACCCGCACACCCGGCTTCGCCTGCGGGGACTCCGCCCGGACACGGAGCCCAGCGCGCCGCTGGAGTTCCCACCCCAGGATGCCGTCCGCGACGCGACGGAACAGCGGCAGCCCCGACCCAAGGCGCACCTCCTCCAGGACGCTGGGGTACCCCGCCGGCGTCGTGCCCTGCCGTGTACTTCCAATTCCCGGATAGTTCAGGCTGCCGCCCGGCCGTGCCTCATTCACCTGAGCGTCCCAGGCGTGCCCAGCCCAGCTGCTCCTGTTGTTTGCGGCTCAGGGTGGCAACCACCAGGTCGTAGGAGTCCTCCACCATGTCCCGCACCATCTCGTCCGGGAGCGAGCCGTCAAGTCGCACGCCGTTCCAGTGCGTTTTGTTCATATGCCATGCGCCCTTGATCGCTTCGTGGGCCGCCCGTAACTGGACAGCCAAAGCCGGCTCGCATTTGAGGTTTACGTAGAAATCGGCTGGATCCATCGAGGACAGCGCAAACAGTTTCGCCTCATGCCTGGCCCCGCCGGCGATGTGGGCCCGGACTTTGAAGACTGAAGTCTCCGGCCCGAACGGGTAGTCCTCGTAGGCGCCCGGGAAGGACAGGCAGATCTTTCGCAGCAGAGTGGGGTCCATGACCGAAGCCTATAAAGCGCGTCCCTACGGTGCTAGTCTGCGAAGATGTCACACGACCAGGGAGCCATACCTGTCCTGGATTTGAGTACCGCACGGCAGCCCTATGGGACCTTCAGCCCGGAATTCATTGAGCAGTTGCGGCACGCCACCCATAACGTGGGCTTCTTCCAGATCACCGGGTACGGGGGTTCGCCGGGGCAGGCGGATCAGCTCCTGGAAACCGTCCGGCGGTTCTTCAACCTTCCCCTCGAAGAACGGATGAAGCTGGACAACAGGCTTTCACCGCACTTCCGCGGCTACACCCGGATGGGAACCGAAGTGACGCAGGGGCGGGCGGATGCACGCGAGCAGATCGACTACTCCCCCGAGCGCGCGCCCGTTGACGGCTATCCGCCGGACCAGCCGTATTGGCTGTTGCAGGGACCCAACCAGTGGCCGGACGAAACGTTCCCTGAGCTAAAGCCGGCAGCTATGGCCTGGGCCGAACTGATGTCCGGGGTGGGCATGGAACTTCTGCGCGCGATTGCCGTGTCGCTGCAGCAGCCCGAAGACTATTTCGACGAACCGTTCCGGGAAGCACCGGCGTGGATGGGAAAACTGGTCCACTATGTTGGCGGCGTAGTCAAAGAGGCCGGTAACCAGGGCGTCGGTTCCCACGCAGACTACGGATTCGTGACGCTCCTGCTGCAGGACAACGTGGGCGGCCTGGAAGTAAAGCCGCCGGGGACCGCCGAATGGCTTCCGGTGGAGCCCCTTCCCGGGGCGTTGGTGGTGAATCTCGGCGAAATGCTGGAAGTAGCCACCGAGGGATACCTTGCGGCCACCATCCACCGCGTGCAGGCACCGCCCCCGGGTGTAGACCGCTACTCGGTGCCATTCTTCTGGTCGCCCCGCCTGGACTCGGTCATCGAGCCCGTTCCGCTTGCCCCGGATTTGAAGGCAGCCGCACGCGGCCTCACGGATGATCCCAGCAACCCGTTGCTCGCGTCCTTCGGGCTCAACATGCTCAAGGGCAGGATGCGGGCGCACCCGGACGTCACCGAGCGGCACTACCCGGATCTCCTGAAGCGGGGCTAATCTCCCCCGGGGCTCAGACTTTGAACTTCCAGGCCTGCTGGGCCGGGCATGAATTCATCACAACGTCCAGGCCGGCGGCCTTGGCACGTTCCGCGGCGGCTTCATCGATGACGCCCAGCTGAAGCCAGACAGCCTTGGCGCCGACGGCGATGGCCTCGTCAACTACCTTGCCCACCTTCTCCGAGTTCACAAAGCAGTCCACGACGTCGATGGGCTGCTTTTCGGGGGGAATTTCGGAGAGGGTGCGGTACCCCTGTTCGCCGTGCACGGTATCGCCGGCAAGGTTGACGGGGATGATGTCCATGCCCAGCTGGTCCCGGATGAACAAGGACACGTCGTAGGCGGAGCGCCACTCGTTGGTGGTCAGGCCGACGATGGCCCACCGCCCTTTGGTCCGCATGAGGCGTTCAATAACTGCAGGATCGTTCGTGTGGCCCATGCCATCAGCCTAACCCGGGCCACGGACTACCGGGCCGGCGGACAGCTATTTACTGCCCGGAGCGGTTTCGCGACCATTTCCTGAACCTTGCCCGGAGTTTGACGGGCTAGGCTCTTCCGGCGCGGGCTTTCCGGGTCCGCTGTCAGCGCCTTGTTTTGGTCCCGCCATCCCCCGCACGTCCCCGTTCCCGGGTACACGTCGTGGGGTCCCCGGCTGGGGTGAGTCCGGGACCGGAATGGCGCTGGCGCGGCCGGGCCTGCCTTCGTCCCGCATCTCCTTCTTGGCCGCCTTCCCGGGCGTAGCCGTATCCCCCGCCGTACTCCCGCCGAGGTGGGTGCCGGGCCCGGCTGCGGGCGGACAGATGCCCGTTGCCTTGGTTTGTTCCGGGCTTCCGCATCCGGGTTTTCCACCAGGAGAGGCCACACTCTCGCTGTCCGGCCGCAGTTCCTTGCCCTTGGTGGTGCCGGCGCCTTCGGGGGTCTCGGCGGAATCCGAGGCGGAAACGGCTGAGGGAACCGATTCCGGAGTTTGGTCTTCAGGGACCGCCCCTCCACGGTATCCGGGTTCCGGTGCTGCCGTTGCACCGTGGGTGATCCCCCGATCCGGTGACCAGTCCGCGAGCAGGTGCTGGACGGAGGCAGCACTGCTGCCGGGCGCACTGCCGGCCGTTGCGGCAACTCCTCCTATACCCAGCCCCATTCCGGCGATCACTGCAAGTCCCACCACAGTGGGGCGGTGCCGGCCGGAGCGACGTCGGCGTGCCAGCTCGTCCCCGCCGCCGGCCATCAGCCGGGCAAGCTCTCCGGAAGGTTCGGGAGCGGGAGTCGACGCGAGGGATCCGATCGACTCGAGTGCACTTCGCAGCGCGGCGTCCTCCGGGTGGCCTGCGTCCGTGAGGACTTCATCGACGAGTTCGCGCAGCCTGCTTTCGGGTGTGGTCATGGCCGCAGGTACTCCTTCACTGCCGCAACTTCGCGCAGTTTGAGGATGCCGCGCCGCTGCAACTGCTTCACCGCTCCCGTGCTCTTCCCCATGGTTTCCGCTGTTTGTTCGAGGGTGAGCCCGGCAACTAACCGCAGAGCCAACACTTGCCGTTGCTCGTCCTGCAATGAGTCCAGCAGGCCCACGATTTCTCCGGGCGCAATCCGTTCCAGCGCTTCCTCCTCGGCGGACGGGTCCTCCCGCCCGTCCAGCCCCGGTTCGAAGGGGAGCTTGGCCGGGGTGCGGCTCTGCCGCCGGTGGTCATCGACCATGCGGGCATGTGCCACGGAAAAGATGAACGTGCGCAGGCCCGCGCTGCCGCCGGTCACTGAGTTCAGCCGTGGCAGCACAGAAAGAAAGACCTCCTGCATTGCTGCCTCCGGATCCTCGGCTCCACGGGCTTTGAAATAGCCCAATACCTGTGACGCATACGTCCGGTAGACGACGCCGAAGGCCGAGGAACCAGAATCTGGATCTCGCAGGGACTCGTCTGTCAGTGCATCGGTCACGGACGTGGTGCCTTTGGTCGGTGCGGGGATGGCTGGGCAGGGAAGCCCGTTGCCGGAATGCCTTTGCCCGCTTACTTTACCCCGCGGTAACCACCGCGCACCGGACCGCCACGTGCACTGCCGGTTCCGGCCATGCGCAGCTGTCCCTGCTGCCGGAGAACTAAAGAGCCGGCCTGGAACGTGATGGGGGACAAGTTCCAGGCCGGCGCTACATAAGGGTAATCGTCCCCGGGCGGCGAAAGGTTACGCGACTTTCAAAAAACTTTTCGTGGACTGCCTGCCGTCCTGGAGCGAAGTGTCCGCGTACCTCAGTTGGCCAGTTCCGCACGGCTGCGGCGCCAGTCCCAATGCGCGGGAGCGGTATGGCGGCGAATGACCTTGGCCGAGGCGAGGGCATGAAGCCTGGCCGCTGCCCGGTCATCGAGGGTGGGTTCGGTGGCGGGAGCGGATGCGGCAACGGTCACCGCCGGGGCCTGGGATCCGGCTGGGCACAGGTCCGTCACCAAACCGGTCCCGGCGCACTCCCGGACCGCGGCGATTCCGGCCACGACGGCCGCTTTGTCATTGAAGGCCTGCGAGACCGCCAGCACCGCCCCGTCCGCGCCCAAGAGCCTGAACCTGAATTTCGACTGGGAATCAAGGAAAACTTCGAACTTGCCCGCCATGGCGCACTTCCTTCCGGTTGTGAGCGGTTTTCCGGACGGCATCTCCGCCGATGGTCCGGCTGGCGCGCAGCCACGCCTGTTCCGCAGAGTGTTGGACGTGCTTGCCAGGCAGTCCTCGAATGCTGTCCCAAAAGTCTGGCCGTCACGGCAGTAGGCCCACAAGGCACCTCAGGTAAACCCTGTGTAAATTGAGCCGCTCCGTGCCCGGCCGGACACAAACACGGCGGCGGCCCACCTGCAAAGGTGGCCCGCCGCCGTCGTAATTCCTGACGAACTGTCAGTCGTTGATGAGGTCGTTCACCACGATGGTCTGGTCCCGGTCCGGTCCCACGCCGATGGCGGAGAAACGCGTCCCCGAGAGCTTCTCCAGCGCAAGGACGTAGTTGCGCGCGTTCTCCGGCAGGTCTGCCAGGGTGCGGGCGCCCGTGATGTCCTCGGTCCAGCCGTCGAAGTACTCGAAGATGGGCTTGGCGTGGTGGAACTCGGTCTGCGTCATGGGCATCTCGTCGTGGCGGACGCCGTCGACGTCGTAGGCCACGCACACCGGGATCTGCTCGATGCCGGTGAGGACGTCCAGCTTTGTGACGAAGTAGTCCGTGAAGCCGTTGACGCGGGAGGCATGGCGGGCCAGGACGGCGTCGTACCAGCCACAGCGGCGGGGACGGCCGGTGTTGACGCCGTCTCATCAAACAGTTCGGTGGGGAACGGGCCGGCACCGACGCGGGTGGTGTAGGCCTTGATGATGCCGATGGACCGGGAAATGCGGGTGGGGCCGATGCCCGAGCCCACAGATGCGCCGCCCGCGGTGGGGTTGGAAGAAGTGACGAACGGGTAGGTGCCGTGGTCGACGTCGAGGAACGTTGCCTGGCCGCCTTCCATCAGGACGACCTTGCCCTCGTCCAGGGCGGTGTTCAGGACCAGTGTGCTGTCGATGACGAGCGGGCGGAGCCGCTCGGCGAAGGACAGGAAGTACTCCACGATCTCATCGACCACGACGCTGCGGCGGTTGTAGATCTTGACCAGGACCTCGTTCTTCTGGTGCAGCGAGCCCTCCACCTTCTGCCGAAGGATGGACTCGTCGAAGACGTCCTGGACGCGGATGCCCAGGCGGGCCACCTTGTCCATGTAGGCGGGGCCGATGCCGCGGCCGGTGGTGCCGATGGCGCGCTTGCCGAGGAAGCGTTCAGTCACTTTGTCCAGGACCTGGTGGTACGGGGCCACGAGGTGGGCGTTTGCGGAGACGCGCAGCTTCGACGTATCGGCGCCGCGCGCCTGCAGGCCGTCAATTTCCTGGAAGAGGGCCTCAAGGTTGACCACGCAGCCGTTGCCAATGATGGGGACTGCGTTGGGGCTGAGAATGCCTGCCGGAAGCAGCTTGAGTTCGTACTTTTCACCGCCTACGACGACGGTGTGCCCGGCGTTGTTGCCGCCGTTGGGCTTGACGACGTAGTCAACACGGCCGCCCAGCAGGTCGGTGGCCTTGCCTTTTCCTTCGTCGCCCCACTGGGCTCCTACGATCACAATTGCTGGCATGGGATCCTCCCCCATTCGTTCGGGCCGGCCGGGCGCCACAGCGTGGCGGTCCTGGTTCAGCGCCGTTCATGAGAATGCCCCGAGTGGACCGGCTCCCGCCGTTCCGCAGGCGGATTGGCGAACGCGTTGGCCCCGGGGCCCTTACCACCCAAGTTTAGCCGATAGTGCACTTTGTCCACTCGCTGGGGCGTCCCTGTTCGTTACGCGCCGTAAGAACAGGGACGCCCGTCCTGCGGCAGCTACTCGTCGTCAGCCTCGCCCGCCGGGCGGGAGGTCTGCTCCGCGAGGGTGTCCCAGAAGGAGGTATCGGCGTCGGCAATTGAACCATCCGCAATCGCGGCGGCGGTTGACGTCAGCGTGGTGACGGTCTGCTTGATCAGGTAGCCGTTGCTGCGCTGTCCCAGCGCGTAGCCGTCGAGGTAGTGATCCGACATGCCGCGCATTTCAAAGAGCAGGGTGGCGATGCCGTATTCCACCGAGATGCCGTTCCGGCTGATGGTCTCGGCGCTGCCGCCCTGGTACTTGCCGAGGTGCCCCCAGCCGGTGGAGTCGACGTTGTCGAAGACGACGGCGCCGAGCTGTTTGGACTTTTCGACGACGGCAGGATCGGCGTTAGGGGTGGTGGGGTACAGGATGGACCCGGAGACGAGTTTGCCGTCGCGCTCTGCGCGGGTGCCCTGGTGATGCAGGTCGATCATGTAGTCGACCCGGTATTTGCGCATCACGTTGTTGTGCAGGGCTTGGGTTTCCGGCTGGATCTTGGCTATGTGGTCCCGGTTCAGGTCCACGCCCTTGGCGTTAAAGCGGGTCATGTTGCGGTCGCCCTTGGCGATGTAGTCCTCCAGGGAGAAGTCGACGTCGCCCATGGCTCCGTCCGCGTTGAGCATCGGAACCACCAGGATGTTGACGCCCTTGAGGATGTCCGCCGATTTTCCCGTGCCCAGGTGCTTGACGAACTCCAGTGCTCCCTCTGTGGTGAGCTGTTCGTTGCCGTGCTGCTGGGTCAGGTACAGGATGGTGGGCTTGGCCGGGTCCGAAATGTACTTGACCAGGTGGATGTCGCGGCCCTTCACCGTTTTGCCGATGACCTCAAGTTCCATGGCAGGCTGCTTGGCGTCCTGGTCCTTCAGGAAAGAAACCATCTGGTCATAGGTGGCCAGCTTCGATGTGGTGATCTGGCCGTTGCCGCCGTAGTTGGGGCCTTCGCCGACGGCAATTGCCGGGGCCGGTGCGGCTACGACGGCCAGTGCCAGCGCCCCGGTAGCAGCAAGGGTCCTGAAAGTAGCCAGGGATTTCTTCACGTGCGTTACCTCTTTCGAGTGCATTGAGTGCGTCCAGCCGCCATGTCCCCCATTGCGAACTGTGACATCAGACAACCAACGAAACCGGTTACTGTCAATTAAATTGACAGTTCGTGTTTAGTTGCTCTGAGCCATCAAATTGATGCCAATAACGGCCCACAAAACTCAAAAGTTCCCGAGCCTTGAAAACTGATTAGGAGGGTCGGTAATTCACTGGTCCGGCAGCAGAAGTGCCCAACGAAAGGCTCAGTAATCCTGGTTGATTGATAAGGCCCACGCGGATGGCCGAAACTTTATACTCGCCCGGGTTAGCCGAGACGTCATCGGGTTTTACGCCGGTCCATAATTGGTCCGGCTGGACGTTTACGTGGATGGACACCAGGGTGCCCACTGCTGTCAGAATGGCCCCGGCATCAGCGCGGGCCATTGCAATGGTGGGCGCCAGTGTTGCGTCAAGGCTGGACACCGCTGAGCTCAGCGGGGCTACAACGGAGGTGGTGACCGCCCCCAAGACCGCCCCCACGAGGCTGCTAAGCAACTGCCCAAGGTTTAGCCCAGCTGCGGTGACAGCGGGCTGCACAGTCCCCGCCCGGTACTGCCCCACGGTTCCGGCGATCTCAATTTTGGTGCTGCCCAACGCAATAACACTCGCTGTGACAGTCGCAGAAACGGTCACGGCATCGACGGCGGCCCGCAGGCGCGTCGTGATTTGTGTCAGGAGGAAACGAACATCTTCCTGCACCTGCGTAACGTCGAACTGTGTGAGGAGAACGGGGGTGTTTGGGGCCAGCCCGCTGCCCAGCGGCGATGCGCCGGGAAGCTTGGCCAGGTCGACCGTGAGGCGGCCGGTACGCAGGTTGAGCGTCACGGCGCCGTGCGTCTGCGGCTGGTCAAGCAGCGCGCGGACCGAGCTGAAATCCAGGCCTACGACGGCGGCGGTTGTTGTGGTCCTGACGAGGCCCAAAGATTCGAGCGCCTCCTGGACTCCGGTATTCAGTGCACCGATGAGGTTGCTCTGCAGGTCAAGCAGCGTAGGCACGCCAGTCAGAGCGGCGTTCGTGGCAGTCACAATTGTCCCAGCTGTGGGAACATTCGCACCCAGTTCAAGGCTGGCGATGCCGTAATCCCGCGTCACGCCGGGCGCGTCAGCAAGGATAGGCCAGCCATTAACCATCTCGCATCCCTGGACCGACGCGGACGATGCCACGGCACCGACGTCGAGGGTCACCCCGCCCAGCGACGCGGGAAGGATCTTATCCAGCGAGATCACCGCCGCCTGCGGCGCAGTTGCAGCGCCGGTAGCCGTTCCACCCACATCCACAGCCCCTGACTGGTCGGTGACCAGCCCGGCGGCAGCAAGTGTTTGTCCGCTGTCCTGGGCTTGGGCCCACTGCGTGTAGGTGCCCAGGCCACCCACGGGGAGGCCAAGGCCCAGGCCGACCGTCACCGGGTTCAGGCCAAGCGCCGTGACGGGCAGTTTGTTGATGAAAGCGTCGGGAACGTCCGTGACCTTCGTGGCAGTGACCGGCAGGGGCGACGCTGTGCCATTGGAGTTGGTGACTGTAAGTCCCTCAATCCCTGCAATGGAATTCAGGTTGGTTCCCAAAACCGTTCCGGAGAGTTGCCTGGCCGAAGCCACGCCGCTGAAGAGAGTGTTGGTGGAACAGTCCCCCGGGGAGCTCACGCCCACGCTCCCGCCGGCCCATTCATTGTCCACCCACGCCGCCGTCGTGACCGTGGTTGTGGCGGTCAGCGACACCGCAGCGACGGCTGCCACCAGCAGCGTGCGCCGCGGTCTCCCGGTGATGTCCTTCAGCGTCCTTTTGAGGAGAGTCTTCATTTTGCTCCCTGCGGGTCCCTGCGGGCGGGGCGGCGCACGGCCAGGACTGCTGCCCCCAATAGCAGCAGTCCCAAGCCGGCGAACACTGACTGGAGCACCGCTGCCCCGGTATTTGCCAGCGGGGCCGGCGGCCGCGGCCCCGGCGGGACCATGGCGTCGTCACTGCCTGCAGCAGTCACCCCGATCCCCAGCGTCAGTGCGGCGTCCGGCGGATCCTGCGAGCCGGCGGGACGGGACAGAATGAACCGGAGGTAGGGTGAGGTGCCGCCGCGCAGATCCCGTAAAGGAACCAGCACATCCTGCCGGTGTTCAGCCAGCGTCACCGGCAGTATGCGCGGTGTGGACCCTGCTGGACAGCGCAGGTTCCCACCCAGTCCGCTTCTCCCTTGCCACGGGACATCGCATTCGTCCACGGAAACCACGTAGGTGTCCGTGCCGGCGATCCCCCCGTCGGCAGTAACCTGCAGAGTCGACTCTCCGCCGGGCCGATCCAGGGATATGCCAATCTGCCAGCTGAAGGATTCCCCGGCACCAAGCACGGGGAGGGCCAGTGGGTACACCGAAGAAGACAAGGACAGGAGGCCTGCCGCGCCCGTCTCCGGGACCGGAATCATCTCTTCGTCGGCCACGGCTGCGACGGGCACAGCACCAACCAGCAAAACTGCGATAACCCCTGCGGCTCCTGCGAGGTGCCTAATGCTGGGTCCCGCCATGTCATCTACGACCTTACTGTTGTGATTTTGCCCCGGATACGCCATCAGGTTCTGCCTGGCCGGAGGCGCTGCGCCTCGGCCAGTAGGCCCACATCACCAATCCCGTCACGGCGAGCGTGGCTGCACCGAGGAACTCCGGACCTCGTGCGGCCATGACCCATGCTCCGAGTCCAGGGACGGTCAGCAGTACCTTTTGTGCCGTGGCCACCTCGTAGGGCAAGGGATCATCCGAAGTATTGGCGTCGCCCCGCAGCCTCAGGGACGCGGTGGCGCCCTCCGCACTGGGCGGGTCGACACCCACCACGCGGTGGGTGACCAGGGCGGTTGCTGCTTCCCGTCGGACCGATACGACGTCGCCCGGCACCAGCTCCCTGGCGTCGACCTGGACCGTCAGGGACAACGCTCCAACCGGATATTGCGGCTCCATGGATCCAGTGCGGAAGACGACGAAGGACGCCTTGAAAAAGAAGCCCAAAACCAACGACAGGATGCATGCCAGCCCTAGCAGGGCAACGAAGGTAAGTATTGTCTCGCGGACTCCCTTGGCAACCCCCCGCACTGTGGGCCGGGCCCGGGTTCCGGACGGCACCGCCGGCCGGAACCCTCGGGTACGACTTGCAGATATCCGCCTCACCTATGGCTGCGGAGTTACACCCACAGAGCTCGTGAACTTCCAAAGCGGAATTGTCTTCTTACCCTGCAGGTTGATATCCGTCACGGTGGAGGGCAGCGTAAGCGCAAAGCAAAGATTTACCGGCGCACCAGCGGTCGACGCATCATCCCCCTTCGGAAGCAGAATGGGAACCTGTGAGTTCAGGTTGAGGGCGGTTCCGGCCGGAACTACGATTTCGCCGCCGTTAAGGTTGCCAGCTGCACATTGGGCGGGCTCTATTTTCTGTACCGCTTGGTAGGTCAGAACGTTGTACAACGACAGGGAGTTTGCGGCGGTGTCGACTTCCTGTCCACCCAACTTCACCCCCTCAGCAAGGGTGGCGACCAAAGCTTCCGAACCCGCGGCAGCGCGCAGCTGCATGGGAGCATACGTCGTGTCGCCGGGCTTCAAGGCCGCGGACAGGGCCCCGAATGTGAGAGCGCCGTCGACATCGGGATCTGGAACCGTCGGAATATTGGACTTATTGCCCCACGACGACGGCCCCGTTCCATTGGTATTGCTGAAGGTGTTCTGTTCCATGTTGTAGTTCAGAGTGCCGGGCCCGCCACCGTTTGCCCCTTGTCCGAAGACCCATTCGTTGTCGGTCCACGCGGCGAGCGTGAAGGCTGCGCCAACCCCCAATACAAGACCGCCGGCAAGAATGGCGCGGACTTTGTTTGCTTATTCTGAGCGCGGCTTAGCGCTGGTTTTTCCAACCACAGTTTCCCCCAAATTAGAATTAAAACCCCGAACGGTAAGAACCGGGACACGGGCAGGGGGATTGATCGGCATTTCCCCCAAAAGACCGATGCTTCTAGCCCACCATTGATGACAAATTTAAGTCAAGAGGGTGTGCGAATTGTTATCTAATGACATTCCTCATTGGATTGATCGCCGCTTCATAGCCGGGCACGGAATCGATGACACAGTCCGGACCGATTTGCCCCACTGCCGGCCAATGGATTTGAGTGGAAGTGACCCATCCGGAGCGGCTGAGAGACCTTGCTCAGTGACGCCGCAGCAACCCGCGCAGGCAGGCAATCACATCCTGCCCCGAAGGTGCTACAGCCAGGACCGATGGAAAGGAACTCCACCGTGCCCCAGAACACCGACCACATCCGCGCCACCCACGCAGGCTCACTGCCGCGGACGCCGGAACTCATCGCTGCGAACGCCGCCAAGGAAGCTGACGGGTTCACGCCGGAATTCCTGGAACTCCTCGAGGCCTCCGTGGTTGACGTGGTCCAGCGCCAGAAAGACCTTGGCATCGATATTCCCAACGACGGCGAGTACGGCCACACCATGGCCAACTCTGTTGACTACGGCGCGTGGTGGAACTACTCCTTCGCCCGGCTGGGTGGCCTGGAACCCACCAACGTGGATCGATGGGCGGACTCTTTGGTCCGGCGTTCGTCGCCAGGGAACGTCGTCCTCACGTCCTTCCCCGACCGGCGGGACCGCCAGCAGTTCAACGAGGCGTACAACGACCCGTCGTCGGGGATCCTGGCCCACCGGAAAAGCGTTGCCCAGCCCAAGATTGCCGGCCCCCTGACCTACACCGGGCAGGACTTGGTGGCCTCCGACGTCACCAACCTGAAAACTGGACTCGCTAAAGCAGGCCTCACGGAGGGGTTCGTAGCGTCGCTCTCCCCCGGCTCGTGTGCCCGGGTTGCCAACGAGTATTACAAGTCGGACGAGGAACTCGTCTACGCCTGTGCCGACGCCATGCGGGAGGAATACAAGGCCATCATCGACGCCGGCCTGACCGTCCAGCTCGATGACCCGTCCCTTGCCGAAAGCTGGGACCAGATCAACCCCGAACCGGCACTGGAGGACTACCTGAAGTTCATCCAGCTGCGCGTGGAGGCCACCAACTGGGCCCTGCGGGACCTCCCGCAGGATCAGATCCGGCTGCACGTGTGCTGGGGCTCCTGGCACGGCCCGCACACCACGGACATCCCCTTCGCAGACATCATCGGCTCCGTCCTGCAGGTCAACGCCGGCGCCTACTCCTTCGAGGCGGCAAACGTCCGCCACGAACATGAATGGCGGGTCTGGGAGGACACGAAGCTCCCTGAGGGCAAAGTGATCATTCCGGGTGTCGTCTCCCACGCCACCAACGTGGTGGAGCACCCTGACCTGGTGGCGGACAGGATTGTGCGCTTCGCTGACGTGGTGGGCCGGGAAAACGTCATTGCCTCCACCGACTGCGGACTGGGCGGACGCGTCCACCCACAGATCGCCTACGCAAAGCTGGAGGCTCTGGGCGAGGGTGCCCGCCGGGCCACGAAGCGGCTCTGGTAGCCCGCGCCGCATAATCACGGGAAGGACGAAACTCCGGCTGTGCATCCGGTCACCGGAATACGCGCAGCCGGCGTTTCGTTGCCCGGGGCTTGCTAAGCTGGGGAAGGCCGGGTTGACCGGCCCACCCCAACACACCGCCGATGTCGAGTTGCGCCTTCACGCGCCCTCCTCCGCAGGCGGAAGCACCGCCAATCCCCGCAGGAGACCCAGCACCACATGACCGCCCTTGCACCAGAATCCCTCCACGAACAGCTCCTGAACCGCCGCTACGAGCCCAACGTCGCCGCCGTCAACGAACTGTGCGATTCCCTGCAGGACACCAGGCCGGGCACGGTGGTGCCTTACGTCGACCCTATGCACGACGTTGACGAGTGCCGCATCATCAGCCTGTTCTCCAACATCGGCGAGGCGGACAACTCCGGTTTCATCACCGCCGGCGACCAGGACGCCGCCACCCGCATGCTCGGTATCCAGTGGAAGCTGGGGCTGCGTCCCGAGTACGTCATGCCGTGGAACGTCCACCCCTGGCACGTCCCGGGCGAACCGAACGGCAAATTCACCCCGGACCAGATCCAGGCCGGCCTCAAGCCGCTGCTCAAATTCCTGGCCCTCGTCCCGCGCGCTTCCGTCATCGTGGCGCACGGAACCGAAGCCAACCGGCTGGCCAACGCGCTCCTGAAGACCGAGGTTCCGCTGCTGTGGCGCCGTGGCCTGAAGACCTACAAGGTGCGCTCCCTCAGCGGCCGCGCCTTCGCCGGTTCCCCGGCGCGCCAGGAGGAGTACCTCCAGGACATGCGCGTGGCCTACGCAGACGCCATGGCCCGTACAGGACTGCAGAAGGCCAGCTAACCGGCGGTTGAGCTTGTCGAAATACAGGTTTCGACAAGCTCAACCACCGAGGCAGTACGACGGCGGGCGGTCATCTTTCCAAGGAAGGTGACCGCCCGCCGTCGTCATATGAAGGGGCCTCCGCCTGGGCCCACGCTGCCGAGGGGCCCCACCGAGCTTGCGAGGTTGGGGAGGCAGTGGGGAGGGTTCCCTGGCTGAGCGCAGCGAAGCTAGGGAGGCGGTGGGGACCTACTTGCCCTCGATGGCCGCCTTGGCCGCGGGGTCGGAATCGTTGAGGAACTTTTCGATCCGCTCCGGTTCGTCGGCTTCACCGATAGCTGACGACGCCCGCCCCAGCGAGTAGAGCGCACGCAGGAACCCGCGGTTGGGCTCGTGCTCCCAGGGAATGGGACCGACGCCGCGCCAGCCGTTGCGGCGCAGCGAGTCCAGGCCGCGGTGATAGCCGACGCGGGCGTACGCGTAGGAATCGATGGTGCGCCCCTCCGCCCAGGCCTCCTCGGCAAGGATGGCCCACAGCAGCGACGACGTGGGGTTCTTCGCCACCAGGTCGACCGCCTCCTGGCCGAGCGCCAGGTGCTGGTAGATCTCGGACTCTGCCGGCAGGAGCGTTGGCTCCGGCCCCATCAGGTTCTTGCGGAACTCATCCGACATTTAGAAGGTCTTTCCGGCTGAACCGAGCTGCTTGGTGGCTTCCACCACGCGGGCGGCGAGGCCGGCTTCGGCGGAGGCGCCCCAGACGCGGGGGTCGTAGGTCTTCTTGTTGCCCACTTCGCCGTCCACCTTCAGGACGCCGTCGTAGTTGCGGAACATGTGGTCCGCTACCGGACGCGTGTACGCGTACTGGGTGTCCGTGTCTATGTTCATCTTGATGGTGCCGTAGGAAACGGCGTCCGCGATCTCCTGGTCCGAGGAGCCGGAGCCGCCGTGGAACACGAGGTCGAACGGGCTGTCCTTGCCGATCTTCGCACCAACCTGGGCCTGGATGTCCTTGAGGATCTCCGGGCGGAGCTTGACGCCACCGGGCTTGTAGACACCGTGCACGTTACCGAAGGTCAGTGCGGTGATGTAGCGGCCGTTCTCGCCGGATCCCAAGGCTTCAATGGTGGCCAGGGCGTCCTCGACGGTGGTGTACAGCTTCTCGTTGATCTCGTTCTCAACGCCGTCTTCCTCGCCACCCACGGTGCCGATTTCAACCTCGAGGATCATCTTGGCGGCGGCCGTGCGGGCCAGCAGTTCGCGGGCGATGCGCAGGTTGTCCTGCAGGGTTTCGGCGGACCCATCCCACATGTGGGAGTTGAAGATCGGGTTGCGGCCGGCCTTGACCTCGGCCTCGGAGGCTGCGAGCAGGGGCAGGACGAAGCCGTCCAGCTTGTCCTTGGGGCAGTGGTCCGTGTGCAGGGCGATGTTGACGCCGTAGTTCTTGGCCACTTCACGGGCGAAGGCCGCGAAGCCCAGGGAACCGGCCACCATGTCCTTGGTGGAGGCGCCGGACCAGTAGGCGGCACCGCCGGTGGAAACCTGCACGATGCCGTCGGACTCAGCCTCGGCGAAGCCGCGGAGGGCTGCGTTCAGCGTCTGCGAGGACGTGACGTTCACTGCCGGGAAAGCGAATCCGCCCGCCTTCGCACGGTCGATCATTTCGGAGTAGATCTCTGGGGTTGCAATGGGCATGCTGACTCCTCTGCTGAGTTTCGTCTGTGGGTGGAAGACCCTCAAGTAGACCGCTTACGGCTAGGCACCATCCTAGCGATATCCGCCACACCGCCGAGTTTCTGGTCGGCAGTCGGTAACACTCCCTGGCGGGCCGGCGCAGTCAGCCCTAAACGTGCTGGTTGAAGACGTGCCGGCGGACCCACGCGTGCATGGCGATCGCGGCGGCGGAGGCGGCGTTGATGGAACGGGTGGAACCAAACTGTTCGATGGACAGCGTGGCTTCGGCTGCTTCATGGACCTCCGGCGTCAGGCCGGGCCCTTCCTGCCCGAACACGAGAACGCAGTCGCGGGGCAGCTCATACGTCTCCAGCGGGACGGAGTCCGGGAAGATGTCGATGCCGATGATCGCCAGACCCTCTTCCTGCGCCCACTGGACGAAATCCTCCACTGTGGGGTGGTGGCGGACGTGCTGGTAGCGGTCGGTGACCATGGCTCCGCGGCGGTTCCACCGCCGTCGTCCGATGATGTGCACTTCCTTGGCGAGGAAGGCGTTGGCGGTGCGCACCACGGTGCCGATGTTGAGGTCGTGCTGCCAGTTTTCGATGGCCACGTGGAAGTTGTGCCGCCGCGAATCCAGTTCCGCCACGATCGCCTCGTGCTTCCAGTACCGGTATTTGTCCAGCACGTTGCGCCGGTCACCGTCCGCCAGAAGGTCAGGATCCCAATGGTCGCCTTCGGGCAACTCGCCTTCCCAGGGTCCGACGCCGACCTCCGCCCTGGGTGCGCCGGCTTCCGTTGCTTCGGCTTCTTCTGGCGGCTGGTGCGGCGCGTCTGGCATCCCGGGCGTTTGGTTCACCCCTCAACACTAGACTGGACCTTTGGGCAATCATCACGCCCTTTCATCTCAGGCGTCGACATTCGGAGGCAGGCATGGCAGAAGCGGACAAGGTCAAGGGCGCACCGGCGGCATACCGCAGCGGCCAGGACATTGAGTGCTGGCTGACGGACATGGACGGTGTCCTGGTACACGAGAACCAGGCCGTGCCGGGCGCCGCTGAACTCATCCAGCGTTGGGTGGACACCTCCAAGCGCTTCCTGGTCCTGACCAATAACTCGATCTTCACGCCCCGCGACCTTGCGGCCCGGCTGCGCGCGTCCGGCCTGGAGATCCCGGAGGAGAACATCTGGACGTCGGCTTTGGCCACGGCCCAGTTCCTGAAGGACCAGGTGCGGGGTTCGGGGTCCGGCAACCGCGCGTACACCATCGGCGAAGCCGGGTTGACGACGGCGCTGCACGAGGCAGGCTTCATCCTCACCGACCAGGATCCGGACTTCGTGGTGCTCGGTGAGACGCGCACCTACTCTTTCGAGGCGATCACCACGGCTATCCGCCTCATTCTCGCCGGTGCCCGCTTCATCGCCACCAACCCGGACGCCACGGGCCCGTCCAAGGACGGCCCCATGCCGGCCACCGGTGCCATAGCGGCGCTGATCACCAAAGCTACGGGGCGGGAACCTTACATTGTTGGCAAGCCCAACCCGATGATGTTCCGCTCGGCCATGAACCAGATCGACGCCCACTCCGAAACCACGGCCATGATCGGCGACCGGATGGACACGGACATCATCGCCGGCATGGAAGCCGGGCTGCACACGGTCCTGGTGCTGACCGGGATCACACAGCGGGAAGAGATCGCCTCCTACCCCTTCCGGCCCAACCAGGTCCTGAACTCCGTAGCGGACCTGAAGAACCAGCTCTAGAACACCGTTACCCGGGAGCCGCCGGCCGGCAATGGGAAATGCTCGTCCAGCAGTCCGTCCAGCAGCGGCCGGTAGATGTGCGGGTTCCACTGTGGGCTGGCGTGCGCGGGCGCGGCCCCGGTGGTCTGGAGTCCGGTGGACACCATGTTGTCCTTGAAAGCCACCGCCCACGCTTCCACCGCTGATTCGTAGCGCACGGTGCGGTCCTTGGGATTACCCAGGTAGGCCATCTTCGCGGTCCCGATCTTCCCTGCAAACCGGGTGCCGTCGAAGTGGTAGATGTAGGCGGATTCCGTTTGGATCAGCACGCTTGACGGCGCGATGGGCGAGAGCTGTTCCAGGGTCTGGTCAAGGATCTGGCGCCAGCTGCGCTCGTCCTTGTGGATGACCCGCTCACCCAGCTCGTAGCCGCCGCGGAGGGTGGACGGGAACCGGAAGCCGCGCTCGTAAAGGAACACCACGCCATCGAACCAGCTCTGGTCCAGGACGTCGTGCTTGCTGTACGGGCTGGAGTCCAGCACTACGAACTGGACCTGCACGCCGTGGATTTCCAAGAGCCTGGCTGCCACCTGGGTAGCCACCATTCCGCCGAAACTGTGCCCATAGAAGAACAGTTTTTCGATTTTCTGCTCACGGACGTACTCGATGACGGCGATCACGATGTCGTCGATGTCCAGCCCCTGGTTTGAATACCCAACGGCGGCGAGCCGGGCCCGCTTGTTCAGCGCACCACGGAGGGAGTTCAGGATCCACTGGGCCTCCTCCCAGCTGGTCTTGTACCCCGGGAACAGGAACCAGCTGGCGTCCGGATAGTAGGCGTCGGCGAAGTCGTCCGGAACGGGCAGGATCTTGTCCGTCCGGCGCTGCGACTGCACCTCGCGGGTCAGCAGCATGTCCGCTGCAAGTACCCCTGAAGCACCAGTGGCGGTGAAGAAGCTGCGGCGGGAAAAGCGCTTGAGGGCAGCAGCTTGTGACAGCAGCCGGGCTGCGGTTGCCCCGCCCCGGCCCTGCGGATCAACCTTCCCCTCATACGGCACGCCTCTACCGTAGGCACAACTGAAGAGTCCGCCGCAAGGAGCCTTGGATAACCATTCGGTGACTGCCCAGGGCTGGGCGGTCCGTCAGCTGGCGGCCTGGCCCTCCGCTGCCGGGAATGGCTCTTCCGGGTCCTGTTGGCGGCGGCCAAGCTCGCGTCCGATGTCCTTGTAGCGCCCCAGGAGGTCGGAGCCGGGGAAGGCCCCGGGGTGGTCCAGCAGCGCAAAAAGGGTGTCGCTGGCGGCGAGGAGTTCCTGTTCGGAGTATTCCACCAGCTGCCGCCCGAACAGTTCCTCCAGAGCGGCATCCGGCGCTACCTGATGCCCCTCGCCGAAGGGCCTGCCGTGGTTCGGGAAGCTGGCGTCGTCGTCGACGATATGCAGTTGCTGCAGCTCCTGGACAGGCTCGGCACCGGCCATGGGTGCGCCCGGGAACCTGTCGTGCGAACCCGTGAGGTGGAGCGAAACACCCGAGCCATAGATGCCCGGCAGGGTGTTGGCGTCCATGGTGTTGAGGTCGCTGCGAAGGCCGGCCAACGCACTGGATTCCACCAGTGCAGCCTGCGAAAGGTCGACGCGGATGTGGGCACGGATGCCCATGCGCCGGACACGTCGGATGATGTGGACAAGGTCCGGCCGGGAATCGTGGGTGAGGCTGCCGCGGACGTCAATCCTGACTATGTCAGTGGGGACGTCGAGGTTAACGAGCGCATTAAGAGAGCGGTCCATAGGTACTCCAAAAGAGGTTCTATGGCCGACGGCTCAACCACGGTCAGCGTATCCCCGATGGGGTGCAGGCACAACCCGCGCTCCGGCGCCTCAGTGAGTGCGCGCTCAGGCCGCCCGCACGGGCAGCTTGCCTAGGCTGATTGCTCAGGCTTGCGGATGCCGGGTTCCTGGTAGAACGTACGGGTGCCCGAACCGCCCACGGAATCGACCAACGACTTGGCAATGTCCCGCAGCTTTGTATTGCTGTTGCTGGAAGCCTCGGTGAGGATCCTGATGGCTGCTTCCTGGCTGCACCGGTTTTGCGCCATCACAATTCCTATGGCGATGTCGATAGTAGTGCGCGATTCGAGGGTTGCCCGGAGGTTCGCGGCGCTGTCGGTGTGGAGGGAGAAGCGCACGGCCAGACGCAGGGCCTGCGAAATCTCCCTCGTGTAGCCGCGGGCCTTCGCTGTGGCCCGCTCGTCAAACTTGTGCGGGACATCCGAGTACAGGTTGAGCGCGGCCTTCGCATCGCCCTGCAGGTTAAAAGGCAGCGACAACACCGAACGCAGGCCGTAGGAAGCTACGGCGGATGCGTACTCAGGTCCCCACCGTTCCTCCTCGAACAGGTCCGGGACGTGGATCTCACGTTCCTCCTGGGCGGCGGTCAGGCAGGGTCCCTGGGACAGCGAATACTGGATTTCATCCACTTCGCGGGCGGAGTCGCTGCTCCAGCCGATGGTGGCGGCCTTCCTGTCACGAAGCAGCGTGATGCCGCACAGGGCATCATCGCCCAGCCCGGCCACCTGGTGGGCCGAGAAACGAGCGAGCTCATTGAGGAACTCTTCAAAGTCTGAGCTGTCCAGGATCAGGTCCTGAACAGTCTCAGTGGCACTCAAAGGCTGGTCGGCGGTGGGCATGGGCACGTTCTCCAAGGGGCTAAATGGGACTAACGAAAATATTAGGTCAGCAGTCAGTCCGGGCCAAGTGCGCTAGCCAAGTCATTTTGCGCCGCTCCTCCCCCACCCGGCCACCCGGCCGGGCTGCCGGCCCGGGGCCAGCAATTGCTGCCCGGGCCAGCGGTTGGGACCTAGTCCAGCCCCAGTTCGTCCTTGCCGAATGCGAAGAGGTAAGGCACGCCGGTTTCGGCTTCAATCTTTTCCTTGGCGCCCGTATCGCGGTCCACGATCACAGCCACGGCCACAACGTTGCCGCCGGCCTTGCGGACACCCTCGACAGCCGTGAGTGCGGATCCGCCAGTGGTGGACGTGTCCTCAAGGACCAACACGTTCCGGCCCTCGACCGAGGGGCCTTCCACCTGGCGCCCCATGCCGTAAGACTTCTGGGCCTTGCGGACCACAAACGCGTCCACGGTGCGGCCGGCGTCCACCGCAGCGTGCATGACGGCGGTGCCCACGGGGTCGGCCCCCATGGTCAGGCCACCTGCGCACTCAAAGCTGATGCCGGCGTCGTCCGCCATCTTCAGCATGACCTGGCCCACCAGCTTGGACGCCTCGTGGTGGAGGGTGATGCGGCGAAGGTCGATGTAGTAATCCGCCTCCGCGCCGCTGGACAGGGTGACCTTGCCGCGGACCACGGCAAGTTCCTTGATGAGTTCGAGCAGTCGGGCGCGGGCGGCTGCAGAGTCCACTGCAGTCTCACTGGGGGAAGTCATGGGTTCCAGTTTAGTGGGGCCGGGCCGGTGCGGTTGCTTGAGCAGGGTTGCCGCCGCTGGCTAGTGTTGACCACATGCGCGAACTCCAGGCCACCATCATTGAAGAAATGGGCGTGCAGCCCCGGATCGATCCCGCAGGGGAGGTGCGCAAACGCGTCACATTCCTGAAGGAATACCTCAAGGCCACCCACACCAAGGGCTTCGTCCTGGGGATCTCGGGCGGGCTCGATTCGTCGCTGGCCGGCAAACTGGCCCAGCAGGCGGTGGAGGAGCTCGCCGCCGAGGGTGTTGACGCCAACTTCGTGGCGGTCCGCCTGCCCTACGGAGTGCAGCACGACGAGGATGATGCCCAGGCGGCCCTGGACTTCATCAAGGCCAAGACGGAGTGGACCTTCAACATTTCCGCCGCCGTGGACGGCTTTGAGGACGAGTTCGAGAAGACCGTGGGCTCGGAGATCTCGGATTTCCACAAGGGCAACACCAAAGCCCGCACCCGCATGATCGCCCAGTACGCGCTGGCCGGCGAGTTCAACTATCTGGTGATCGGCACGGACCACGGCGCCGAATCCGTCACGGGTTTCTTCACCAAGTTCGGCGACGGCGGCGCGGACATCCTGCCCCTGTTCGGGTTGAACAAGCGGCAGAACCGTGCCCTGCTGGCCGAGCTCGGTGCCCCGGCACGCATCTGGGAGAAGGTCCCTACGGCCGATCTCCTGGACGGAAAGCCCGGCCGCACCGACGAAGACGAGCTCGGCATCAGCTACGACCAGATCGACGACTACCTCGAAGGACGCGAGGTCCCCGATGCCGTGGCCGAATCCATCGAGCAGAAGTACCTGCGCACCCGCCACAAGCGCACCGTTCCGGTCACCATCTTCGACACCTGGTGGAAGGGCGAAGACCACTAGGGCCCCGCGCCGGACTGCAGCCCGGCACCCCACGCTGACATTCCCCAGCTTTGGGGGATCACGACGGCGCGTCGCACCCAAAAGGGCGGCGCGCCGTCGTCGTGTCCCGGCAAAGGTGGGGAAACTCAGCGGGCCGGGCCGCCGCCGTCGCCCCCGCCCAGCTGCTGGGTGATCCGGTGGGCCTCAGCCAAAAGTAGGCCGCCCAGCTCTTCCTGCCGTTCCGCCTTGAAGCGCGGCTCGATGCCTGTCAGGGACAGGGCCCAGGCCGGCTTGCCGGACCTGTCGAACACGGCAGCGCCCATCCCCCAGCTGCCTTCAAGGACGAGCCCGGGGTTCACTGAATAGCCCGCCAGCTTGGTGCGTTCAAGGTTCTCCCGGACGATGCCGGCGGTGTGCCCGGCCGCGAAGGTTCCCGCGTGGGCCTCCCAGTCCTGCAGGATCCCTTCCCGTTCCCCCTCGGGAAGGAAAGCCATGATGGCGGTTCCCGCGGACGCCACCCCCAAGGGAAACCGGACGCCTTCGTGCAGCACGAAGGAACGGACCGGGAAACTGCCTTCCTCCCGCAGCAGGCAGACCGTTTCCATTCCGCGGCGGATGGAGAAGAAGGCGCTCTCGCCCGTGGCTTCGGCCAACCGCCGCAGGCTGGGCCTTGCGATGTCCTCCATGGGGAACCGGGCGGAGGCTACAGACCCCAGGAGCAGCATTTCGGGGCCCAGCACCCAGTTGCCGTTGGCGGGATCGTGGTCCAGCAGGCCCTCGGCGGCCATAGAGGACAGAAGCCTGTGGACGGTCGGCCGGGTGAGGCCCGATTCGCGGACTATGCCGGTGAGCGGCATGCCCGCGGCGCTGCTGCCAACCAGCCGCAGCAGGCTGGCGAGCCGGCTGACTACCTGGGCGCCCTGCACAGGAGAACTGCTCATACTTGATCCAATCGTCCATATTGTGGATACTTTCTTGCCCCTCGTCCACAGTATAGATCCTAGTCAGAAAAGCATGATTTCCAGCCTTGACGGGCTTGAGACGGGGACCGTAGTCTCCATATTCAGACCCTTAGTCCACAAAGTGGACCGATCATCTCAACGAGGAGACACACCCATGAGGAAAATCCAGGACTCCGCGGCAGCCGCCCTGGAAGGCGCGCTGCAGGACGGCATCACCCTCGCCGTTGGCGGCTTCGGGCTCAGCGGTATTCCGGCAGACCTGATTGAAGCCGTCCGTGATTCCGGCGTGCAGAACCTCACCGTGGTCTCGAACAACATGGGCGTTGACGGCAAGGGCCTGGGAATCCTTATCGAAGCCGGACAGGTCCGCAAGGTCATTGCCTCCTACGTGGGGGAAAACAAACTCTTCGCCGAGCAGTACCTGGCCGGAAAGCTGGAGGTGGAGTTCACTCCCCAGGGAACCCTGGCCGAACGGCTCCGCGCCGGAGGGGCCGGCATCCCGGCTTTTTACACGAAGACGGGGGTGGGCACCCTGGTGGCCGAAGGAAAGCCGCTTGAAGTGTTCGACGGCGAAACGTACGTCCGCGAGCGCGCAATCATTGCCGATGTGGCACTTGTCCACGCCCACACCGCGGACACCGACGGCAACCTGATCTACCGCTACACCGCCCGGAATTTCAACCCCGTGGTGGCAACGGCCGGCAAGCTGACCATCGCCGAGGCGGAGGTGATCCTGCAGCCGGGTGAAGTGGACCCCAACCAGGTGGTCACCCCGGGCGTCTTCGTCCAGCGCCTCGTGCAGGCAACCAACCGTGTTAAGGACATTGAGCAGCGGACGGTGCGGCCGCGCACAGGGCTTGTGTCCGCCTGACCAGCGCCGACGCCCGCAGCAAACCGCCCGCAACTCAATGGAGAGCAAATGAACACCGCGCAGATTCAAGACCAGGATATCCGCCAGAAAGGCTTGGCCCGGATGGCGGAAAGCCTGGCCGGATGGACGCAGAAGTGGTTCCCGGACGCCTACATCTTTGCCCTCGCCGGCGTCGTCCTGGTCGCCATTGCCGCACTGGCCATCGGAGCTTCTCCCAAGGCCGTGGTGGACTCTTTCGGTAACGGGTTCTGGGACCTCACCGCCTTTACCCTGCAGATGGCCATGGTGGTGCTTACCGGCTATGTGGTAGCCACGTCCCCTCCGGTTGCCAGGCTGATCAACCGCCTGGCCCTCATTCCCGGATACGCCCGGACGGCGGTGAGCTTCGTGGCCGTCATGTCCATGTCCGTCTCGTTCATCAACTGGGGCCTAAGCCTGATCTTCGGCGGCCTCCTGGCCCGGGCCATCGCGCGGCGCTCCGACCTCATGGTCGACTACCGCGCCCTCGGTGCGGCAGCCTTCATGGGGCTCGGTGCAGTGTGGGCCCTGGGGTTGTCCTCCTCGGCCGCGCAGCTGCAGGCAACGAAGGCGTCGATTCCGCCCGCTCTGCTGCAGATCACCGGGGTCCTGGACTTCGGCACCACCATCTTCACGTGGCAGTCGCTGCTGACGCTGGTGATCCTCATGCTCCTTACTACCGTGATCGCGCACTTCTCTGCCCCCACCGGAAAGGCCATCCGGACGGCCGGGGATCTGGGCGTGGACCTGGATGACGAACCCGAAGCTCCCGCCGAAAAGTCGCGCCCCGGTGAATGGCTTGAGTACAGCCGGATCCTGCCCATCATTGCCGGTGTCCTGACCCTGGGCTGGCTGGTCTCCCAGTTGCTTACACTGCCCATCCTCACCGTGGTCAGCTCGCTGAACGGCTACTTGCTGGTGTTCCTGATGCTGGGCCTGGTGCTGCACGGAACTCCGAGGAAGTTCCTGCAGGCGGTCACCAAGGCCGTGCCCGCCACCGCCGGCATCCTGGTCCAGTTCCCGCTCTATGCAGCCATGGCAGCCATCCTCACGAAGGCCGCCGGGGCTGACGGGCTCACCGTCTCCGAGCACCTGGCCCACTTCTTCACAAGCATCGGCAGCAACGGCGCCTTTGCGGTGGTCATCGCCCTCTACACGGCCTTCCTGGGCATGTTCGTCCCCTCGGGCGGTGGCAAGTGGCTGGTGGAAGCACCGTACGTGATGCAGTCCGCCACGGACGTCAACATGAACCTGGGCTGGACCGTCCAGATCTACAACATGGCCGAAGCTCTGCCCAACCTCATCAACCCCTTCTTCATGCTGCCCCTGCTGGCCGTGCTCGGGCTGCGCGCCCGGGACCTGGTGGGCTTCACCTTCCAGCAGTTCCTGTTCCACCTTCCGGTGGTCCTGCTGCTGGCCTGGCTGCTGGGAATGACCTTTGAGTTCGTTCCGCCGGTCATTCCCAAATAGCCGCCCCAGGCGGCACCCCCAAACAACCGACAAGATACTGAGAATCGAGGAAACCATGGCCTGGACCAGGGATGAAATGGCTGCGATAGCGGCTGAGGAACTGACCGACGGCGACTACGTGAACCTGGGCATCGGCATCCCCACGCTGGTGGCCAACAACCTGCCCGAGGGCGTGCGGGTGGTCCTGCAGAGCGAGAACGGGCTCCTCGGCATGGGGCCGTTTCCCTATGAGGGCGATGAGGACGCGGACCTCATCAACGCCGGAAAGCAGACCGTCACGGTGCTTCCCGGCGGCAGCATCTTCGACTCCGCCACGTCATTTGGCATGATCCGCGGGGGACACGTGAAAGTGGCCATCCTGGGTGCCATGCAGGTGTCCGGCAACGGCGACCTGGCCAACTGGACCATCCCCGGCAAGATGGTCAAGGGCATGGGCGGGGCCATGGACCTGGTGGCAGGCACGCCCCGGGTGGTGGTCCTCACCGAGCACAACGCCAAGGACGGCACAGCAAAGATCGTCCGCGAATGCACCCTCCCCCTGACCGGCCTCAGCTGCGTGGACCGGATCATCAGCGACCTCGCCGTCTTCGACCTGGTCAAGGATGGGGGAGGAACGGGCGACGGCGGGCGGCAGCTTACGCTGACCCGGCTGGCGCCGGGAGTCACCGTGGAGGACATCCGGGAGAAAACAGAAGCGGATTTCGACGTCCGCCTGGAGAACGAGGAAGTGGCGGCATGAGCCTGAAGGAACAGTTCGGCAAGGATGTCCTGATCACGGGATGGGGCCACAGCCGGTTCGGGAAACTCACTGATGACACCCTGGAATCACTGATCGTGCAGGTGTCCACCGAGGCCATCGCCAGCGCGGGTGTGGAGCCCTCGCAGATCGATGAGATCTACGTGGGCCAGTTCAACTCCGGGATGATGCCGCTGGCGTTCCCGTCGTCTCTGGCTCTGCAGGTTTCCCCGGATCTGGCCAATGTCCCGTCCACCCGCGTGGAAAACGCCTGCGCTTCGGGTTCGGCGGCGTTCCAGCAGGGCACCAAGTCACTGCTGGCGGGTACCGCTACAACCGTCCTGGTGATCGGCGCCGAGAAGATGACCCACGCAGGGGCTGACGTGGTGGGCGCCGGCCTCTTGGGCGCAGATTACGACATGGCCGGCAAGCCCTCCACCACCGGCTTTACCGGCTTGTTCGCGGAAGTGGCCAAGCACTACGCCAAACGCTACGATCCGGCCGGGAACCTTGGGGACGTGCTGGGCAGCATCGCCGCCAAGAACCACCGCAACGGCGTGGACAACCCCTACGCCCAACTCCGCAAGGACCTCGGCGAGGAGTTTTGCCGGACCGTGTCGGACAGGAACCCCATGGTGGCCGATCCCCTGCGCCGCACCGACTGTTCCCCCGTCTCGGACGGTGCGGCCGCCGTCGTGCTGTCCACTGCGGCCACCGGCGGCACCAACCCCGCCGTCAGGCTGGCCGGCTTTGGCCAGGCCAACGACTTCTTTCCTGCCGCACGACGGGACCCCACCGCTTTCGAGGCCACGCGGGTGTCCTGGCAGCGCGCCCTGGCGATGGCGGGAGTCGGGATCGAAGATTTGGACCTCGCAGAAGTCCACGACTGCTTCACCATCGCTGAACTGCTGATGTACGAGGCCATGGGACTGACCGAACCCGGGCAGGGTGCCCTGGCCCTCGAGGAAGGGTGGGTGTTCAAGGACGGGAAGCTGCCCGTCAATGTCTCCGGCGGCCTGAAATCCAAGGGCCACCCCGTGGGTGCCACCGGCGTCTCCCAGCATGTGCTGGCGGCCATGCAACTGACGGGCACTGCTGGCGACATGCAGCTTACGGCCCCGCGCCGGGCCGCAGTGCAGAACATGGGCGGCGTGGGCATCGCCAACTACGTCAGCATCCTCGAAGCCCTCTAACCCCTGGAGTTTTTGGACAGATAACGGGACTTCAGGGGCGGCAAAGTCCTCGTATCTGCCCAAAAAATCCAGGGCCGGGCGGGGATCAGGTGCCGCCCTTAATGATCGCCGCGATCTCCGCAAAGCCCAGCCGCTCCGCGTTCTGCAGCGCAGTCCGGCCCTCCGGATCCCGGATGCCCGGATCCGCGCCGGCCAGCAGCAGCAGCCGGACAACTTCCTGCTGCCGGGGGCCACCATTGTTCAGCAGGATGGCTTCCTGCATGGCTGTCCAACCCAGGTTGTTCACATGGTTGACAGGAACCCCTGCGGCAAGCAGGATCTTCACCGCTTCCACATGCCCGTGCTCGCTCGCCGGTATTAGCGCGGTCCCGCCGTAGCGGTTGATGCTGGAAACGTCAGCGCCGGCGTCCAGGGTCAGCTGCAGGACCTCGTTGAATCCTTCGGCACCGGCGTAGAGGAACGCCGAGTCCTGGATGGAGTCCTTGGCATTGACGTTGCCGCCCCGGCCCACCAGTTCACTGACCCGCACCGCGTCGTTGGCCTTGGCGGCGGCAATGAGTTCCTGGTCCAGCCGCGCCTGGGCCTCCGCCGACAACGACGGCGGAGCCGCAGCAGTGGCGGACGCAGTGGTGGCGGACGCAGTGCGGTCCGGCGAAGGGACGGCCGGCGCCGGGCCGCCGGATTGTACCGGCCCAGGGCTTTGGCACGCCGTCAGGATGAGGGCCAGGGCGCCGGCGGCCAGCAACCCCTGGGCTCCGAAGACACTGCGCCTCATACGGGCAGCCTACTTTCCGGCGGAGGTGCCCGCGATGGCCCCAGCTCCGGCGGTTGCGCATGCCTCATCCAGGGCGCCGTCCGGTGCGCCGCCAACCCCGACGCCGGCCACCGACACACCGTTGACCTTGAGCGGGACGCCGCCTGCCAGGAACAGGGTGCCGGGAAGGTCCGCAATCGACGGACCGTTGCCGTTGACCCTTTTGGCCAGCTCGCTGGTGGGCGTACCGAAGGCGGCAGCGGTGTAGGCCTTCTGCTTCGCGGCTTCAATGGTGTGCTCCGCCGCATTGTCTCCGCGGAGCAGCGCCTGCACAGTGCCGAACCGGTCCACCACGGCAACGGTGACGAACGGAAGCTTGTCCGCCTGGCACTTGGCCAGCGCGGCGTTCACGGCAGCGGCGGAGGCCCCCACAGAGATGCGGTTCTGCTGGACGACGGTTTCCGGAGCAGGCTGGACGTCCACGGCGGGAACAGCCACCGGCGCAGGGGTTGATCCTGCGTTGGCGGCAGCCGTGACCCCGGCGGTCAGGACCAGGGCACCGGCTGCGGCGGCGGCAAGGGCTGTGCGGGACTTTTTCATGGTGGCTCCTTGGGTTGGGCAGGCGATCGCTGCGAACACTTCAATCGTTCCTGCCACTGCCCCGCCTGCCATCGGGCCTTTGCATGGTCCCTGCTGCGACTAAAGGACAGCCGTATCAGCCAAATGGATGAGAGACCCGCCCCGGCCGCTGGCAATAGCATGAAAAGGCAGTGTTCCCACCACCAGACCGGAAATTCCATGACAGCCCCAGGCCCAGACCAGTCCGCAAGTCCTGCCGGGCTGCCCCGGCTGGGCAGCATCGACACCGCTGTCCACGCGGGATTCGCCGTCCTCCTGGTGGCGTCAACCATCCGGTACGTCATGCGCCACCCGCCCGCGGACAACATGCTGGTCCTGTGCCTCGCCGCCGCAGCCTCCCTGCTGTACGCAGGGGTGGCGGTGCTTGCCCGTCGCGGCCTGCCCAAACTGGCGTGGATGTCCGCCCTGGTGGCGGTCTGGGCGGTGCTGGTCATCGCTGCACCCAGCTTTGCCTGGTGCTCGTTCGCCCTCTTTTTCCTCTGCCGTGCCGCGATCAGCGGCATTGCCGCCTACGTTGCCGCGGGCATCATCGCCGTTGCCACCGCAGCCGGGCTGTTCCGGCTCAGCGGAGGCACGGACCTGGCCATGCTGCTTGGCCCCCTGGCCGTGGGCGTAATGCTGACCCTCATCCACGACCGGATCCGCAACGATGCCGAGGAACAGCGGCGGCTGCACGCCGAGGTCTCCACCGCGCAAGGGCAGCTGGCAGCCAGCGAACGGCGTGCGGGCACCATTGCCGAACGGGAGCGCGTGTCCCGCGAAATCCACGACACCGTAACCCAGGGCCTGGCCAGCAGCCTGCTGTTGCTCGAGGCTGCCGGGCGCAGCTGGCCCGCCCCCGCCGCCCAATCGGACCTGCGGCAGGCAACTTCCCTGCTGCGGGACAACCTGGCCGAAACCCGAAGCCTGGTCCATGACCTTGCCTCCCCGGGGCTCGAAGGCTCGCCCCTGCCGGAGGCGCTGCTGACCGCTGCCCGCCGCTACCTTCCCAAGGCCCGCCTCCTGGTTACCGGCGAACCACGGCCGGTGGCGGCAGACACCCGGCACACCTTGCTGCGCGTGGTCCAAAGTGCGGCATCCAACGTGCGGCTCCATGCCTCCGCAACCGCCGCCACGGTGACCCTCGGGTTCCTCCCGGACGCCGTCACCCTGGACGTTTACGACGACGGCGCGGGCTTTGATCCGGCAGCGGCGGCCCCGCCGTCGGACGCCGGAGGGTACGGGCTGCGGGCCATGCGGCAGCGCGTCGAGCAGCTTGGCGGGACGTTCTCGGTGGAAAGCGCCCCGGGCGAGGGCACCATCGTGGCCGCGCAACTCCCCGCCGGCCCATCGGTGGCCCCAACGGAAGGAAGCCCGGCATGAGTACCATTTCCGTGCTCCTGGTAGATGACCACCTGGTGGTCCGCAGCGGGCTGCGCGCCTTGCTGGGGACCCAGCCGGACATCGACGTGGTGGCCGACGCCGGGTCCGGGGAGGAAGCCCTGGAGCTGGTGCGGGAGCTTTCGCCCGGCGTCGTGGTCATGGACCTCGCCATGGGCGACGGCATGGACGGGATCGAAGCCATCCGGCGCATCCGCGGGCTCAACAGCAGGCAGGCCATCCTGGTGTTCACTACCTACGATTCGGACGCGGACATTGTCCGTGCGGTGGACGCCGGTGCCATGGGTTACCTGCTGAAGGACGCTGCGCCGGAGGAGATCTTTGCAGCTATCCGCGGCGCGGTGCAGGGCAGGAGCGTGATGAGCCCGCCGGTGGCTTCGCGGCTCTTCCAGCAACTCCGCAACCCGGACGAGATCCTCACTCCGCGCGAGGCGGAACTGCTGAGCCTGCTCACCCAGGGGCTTAGCAACCGCGAACTCGGCCAGCGCCTTTTCATCTCGGAGGCCACCGTCAAAACCCACCTGGCGCACATCTATTCGAAGCTCGGAGTGGAAACCCGGGCCGCGGCGATTGCCACCGCCATCCGCCGTGAGGGCATGCGCTGACCCGGGTTTGTGGCGTTTACCCTTGCAACAGGGCGTTTCGCCCCGTACGTTGGGACTGCGGGGGACGTTCTTCGCACACCCCGGGCTGAAATCCGGGGAGAGAATCAGAGTCACATGAAGGAATGCAGCCATGGCAACAGGCACAGTTAAATGGTTCAACGCCGAAAAGGGTTTTGGCTTCATTGCCCCCGATGACGGGTCCGCTGACGTTTTCGCCCACTACTCGGCAATCGCCAGCAGCGGTTACCGCTCACTGGACGAGAACCAGAAGGTCGAATTCGATGTGACCCAGGGCCCCAAGGGCCCGCAGGCAGAGAACATCCGCCCGCTCTAAGTCTTACGGCCGGCCCGGTCTCCCGGATCAGCCAGCAGCGGCCCCGCCAACCTCGGGTTGGCTGGGCCGCTGTTTTAGTTACGCCTGCCGCCCGCCCATAACTTCCGGCGCCTTTGGGATACTTGACCTATGACCGGCAAGGAAGAGGACAGGGATCCCTGGGAGGAGTTCGAAAGGCTCGGTCCCGGAATTCCGGACCGCATCCCCGGCCAGCCCGGCGGCGAACCCCACGGCTTCGGTTTCCGTACCGGCGTGCGCAGCGCCCGCGTCGCCGTCGGCTTCGCTGTTTACGCCCTGGCCCTGGGCACCATCCTGGTCCTGACCGGCTGCGTTTTCTTCGTTGCCCGCCAGCAATGGCTGCTGGCCGGACTCATGGTCCTGATCGAGGCCGTCTTCGTTTTCTCTTTCACCCGATTGGTGGCCCAGGCCCGTCACCGCCGCACCCGCTGACGACCCGCGCAACCCTTCTTGGTTACCGTTCGCGTTCCCCCTTGACCTTGACGCTGCGTCAACCTCTACGCTCGAAGCATGGAAGCAACCGGGGAGGACCGGGCCGGCGACTGGCCCATCCAGGACGTAGCCAGGATGGCGGGAACCACCAGCCGTACCCTTCGCCACTATGACGACATCGGCCTGCTGAAGCCCAGCAGGGTGGGCAGCAACGGTTACCGCTACTACGACGGCGGAGCACTCCTGCAGTTACAGCGGATCCTGCTCCTCCGGGAGCTGGGCCTGGGCCTGCCGGCTATCGCCGAAGTCTTCCAGCACCAGACGGACCCCGTCCGGGCACTGACCCGCCACCTTGAGTGGCTGGGCCAGGAACAGGACCGCTTGGCCCGGCAAGTCCGGTCCGTCCGCCAAACCATCGAAACAGTGCAACAAGGAGGAGAGCTCGTGGCAGAGAAGATGTTTGATGGCTTCGACCACACGCAGTACAAGGACGAAGTGGAAGAACGGTGGGGCAAGGACGCCTACGCGAAAAGTGACGCGTGGTGGCGCGGAATGGACGGGGAGGAGAAGCGGTCGTGGAAGTCCCGCGCCGAGGAACTTGGCAGGGACTGGCTGGCCACAGCCGGCTCGGGGGCAGCACCCGGCAGCGCCGAAGCCCAGGACGTGGCCGCCCGGCACGTGGCGTGGCTGCGATCCATCCCGGGAACGCCCGCGGCCGAGGCCGGTGGAGACATCAAAGGCTACGTCGCTGGCCTGGCGGACATGTACGTGGCAGATCCACGGTTCGCCGCCAACTACGGGGGCGAGGCCGGAGCCACCTTTGTTCGGGACGCTCTGCGGACCTACGCGGACCGAAACCTCTAGCAGTGCCGGCGGGCGGCCTAGGTGAACGCCTGGATTCCCGTGACGGCCCTTCCAACCAGCAACGAGTTGATCTCGTAGGTGCCCTCGTACGTGTACAGGATCTCGGCGTCCGCGAAGAGCTTGGCCATTTCGTGGTCGCTGGTGATTCCGTTGCCGCCCAGCAGCGAGCGCCCCATCGCCACGGAGGCCCTGGCTAGCCTGGTGGTGGTGGCCTTGGCCATGGCTGCCTGTGCCATCTCCAGCAGCCCGTCCTCCTGGAGCCGGGCCAGCTGCACCATCAGGGCCAGCGAAGCGGCAGCGTTCCCCAGGATGTCCGCGAGCTGCTGCTGGACCAGCTGGAAACCCGCCAGTTCCCTGCCGAACTGGCGGCGGTCCAGCGTGTAGCTGCGGGCCACATCGAAGGCAGCGAACTGAATGCCGGCGGCCTGCCAGCCCACCCAGGCCCGGGAGTCCCTGAGCAACGCGTTGGCTGAGGCGAAGCTTGACGCGCCGGGCAGGAGGTTGGCCGCGGGCAGGCGTACGTCCTCCAGCCTGATGTCGGCATTTTGCATGATCCGCAGGCCGATCTTGTGGTCAATCCTGGCGGCGGAGTAGCCGGGCCGGTCCGTTTCCACGAGGAAGCACTTGAGGTGTCCGTCAGACGTGTCCCGGGCCCAGACCAGGGCAACGTCGGCAACAGTCCCGCTGCCGATCCAGCGTTTAGTTCCGTTGAGGATCCACTCGCCGCCGTCCCGCCGGGCGGTGGTTTCGAGCCCGCGTGAAATGTCGGAGCCGTGGCCGGGCTCCGTGAGGGCGAAAGCTCCCAGCTGTGCAAAAGTCCTCAGTCCCGGGAGCCACCTGCGCTTCTGTTCACCTGAGCCCAACTGGTGGATGGTGCCCACGATGAGTTCGTTATGGATACCGGCCAGGGCGGAAAGAGAGACGTCGGCCCTGGCCAGTTCCAGGTACATGAGGCCTTTGAACAGGGCGGAACTGCCGTCGAGCTGCAGCTCTCCCAGCCCGCGGGCGCCCATCCCGGCCACTACATCGCGAGGAAATTCTTCCCGGTTCCAGTATCCGATGGAGGCGGGCCTGACGGTGGACTGCAGGTAGCTCCGGATATCGGCGTACCTGGCCTGCTCCATGGAGGAAAGGAGCCGCACGATGTGCAGGAGATCCGCGTCCGGATAGGGAATCTCCGCCGGGCCGTCATGGGAGTGTCCGGGCATCACGCTTCCCTTCCAAACGGTTGGATGTCCTAGTATATTCACAGGATTTCCGGAAAGGGGCTGGCTATGGGCACACCGTTATCCCGGGATCCGATTGCCGAAGCCCGGCGGAACTGGGAGGACCACGGCTGGTCCGATGTCGCGGCACCCATGGCCGCCATCACGGCGATTATGCGGACCCAGCAGATCCTGCTGGCCAGGATTGAATCCGTCCTCAAGCCGTTTGGCCTGACCTTCGCCCGGTACGAACTGCTGGCCCTCTTGAGCTTCACCCGGAAGGGCGCCCTGCCGATGAACAAGGCGAGCGCCCTGCTTCAGGTCCACCCGACGTCGGTCACCAACGCCGTGGACCGGTTGGAGCGAGCGGGCCTGGTGGCCCGCTCACCGCACCCCACGGACGGCCGAACCACCCTGGTGGGGCTCACTGCGGAAGGCCATACCGTAGCCCAGCGTTCGACCTCGGCCCTCAACAGCCAGGTCTTCAGCGAGCCGGGATTTCCGCCGGGGGATGTTGACGCACTGATCCGGATCCTGGGCGACTTCCGCAGGAGTGCCGGCGACTTTGAGGAAATGCCGTAACCATGGTCAGCGGTTCACCTTCACACGCCTGACCCGCCGGACCACCAGCCACACCAGGGCGATGCCGAGGGCCGCGTAGACGGCGTAGTTCAAATACTTCGAGTAGCCCTCAATCAGGTGGTACTGCGTTCCCAGCAGGTGCCCGAACCCGATCAGGGCCCCGTTCCACAGTGCGCTGCCGGCCAGGGTGAAGACGGAGAAGGTGAGAAGCGGCATCGCCGCCGCCCCGGCAGGAAGCGAGATCAGGCTGCGGACGCCGGGCAGGAGCCGGCCAAAGAAGATCGAGGACTTACCGTGACGGGTGAACCAGCCTGCAGCCTTTTCGAAGTCCTCACGGTCCACCAGCGGCAGTTTCGACAGGCCGCGGATGGACCGCTCCAGCCCCAGTTTGGCGCCGAGCCAGTACAGGAGGAGGGCGCCGAGGTAGGCGCCCAGCGTACTGGTGACGAAGATGAGCCCCAGGTTCAGGGAGCCCTGTTTGGCGAGATAGCCGGCCAGCGGGAGGATTACTTCGCTGGGTATGGGCGGGACCACGGTCTCGGCAAGGGTGAAGGCGCCCACGCCCCATTCGCCGAGGTTCTCGATCACTTGGGCCGCTGCACCCACCAGCCCGCCCAGGCCTTCCGCTGCGCCCGTTCCATCTGCCGCTGTTGCCCACATAGGCCGTTCCCCCGATTTCCCCTGCGTTCCGCGACCATATCCCTGAAGGTCCTTTTTACCGTACGGACCTGAACGCCCGCTGGCAGCGTGGTGGGGGCTACATCCCCGTGGCTTTTCCGGCCGCCGGGCGGGCCCGGACGTGCATACGCTCGCCTTGGGAGCCAAACAGGCTCAGGAACTCCACGGCCTGGCCATCGGCCCGGCCGAACCAGTGCGGCACCCGGGTATCGAATTCCACTGCTTCGCCCGCCCCCAGGACCAGGTCCCGGGCGCCCAGGACCATCCGCAGTTTGCCGTTCAGCACATAGAGCCACTCGTAACCCTCATGGACCTGCGGGTTCGGTTGCTCCGCCGGCCCGGCGGGAACGATGTGCTTGTACGCCTGGATACCGCCCGGCTTCCGCGTCAGGGGAATGATGGTCATGCCGTGGGCGGTCAGGGGGCGCAGATGTACCCTCGGGTCCCCCGTGGCAGGAGCCCCGACCAATTCGTCGAGGGGCACCTGGTGGGCCTGCGCGAGGGGAAGCAGCAGTTCGAGGTTGGGCCGCCGCTGGCCCGATTCGAGCCTGGAGAGCGTGCTGACGGAAATGCCCGTTGCCTCTGCGAGCGCGGTCAGGGTGACATCCCTGCGCAGGCGTAGGGCCTTCAGCCGCGGGCCGACGGCTGCCAGGACGTCGTCGAGGTTCTCATCCATTCGGCCATTTTGCCATACCGGCAAAATACTTTGCCAAGAATTGGGGGCGGGAAGCACGATGAATGCATGACTGAACAGAACCCCTTTTACGATGTGCTGGTAATTGGCGGCGGGGCCGCTGGCCTGAGCGCCGCCCTGATGCTCGGCCGGACGCGCCGCCGCGTGGCGGTGGTGGACAGCGGTGAGCCCCGCAACGCCCCGGCGCACGGTGTGCACGGCTTCCTGTCACGCGACGGGATCAGCCCGGCAGAACTCCTCGCCACCGGCCGCGACCAGGCGCGGCACTATGGCGCGGACATCATCAACGGCACGGTGGTGGCTGCCGGAGGCGGCGTCGAGCAGGGCTTCGAGATAACGCTCGACGACGGCCGGCTGCTTCGCGGGCGGCGGCTCCTGATCACCACGGGCCTGGTGGACGAACTGCCGGACATCCCCGGCCTGCGCGAGCGCTGGGGCCGGGACGTGCTGCATTGCCCGTTCTGCCATGGATGGGAGGTCCGGGACCGGGCCATCGGCGTTCTGGGCACCGGCCCGTGGTCTGTGCACCAGGCCCTGCTGTTCCGGCAATGGAGCAGCAACATCACCCTGTTCCTCAGCGACGTGGTGGAGCCTTCGGAGGACGAACTCGAGCAGTTGGCTGCCCGTGGCGTCAAGGTGGTTCCCGGTGCCGTCGAGACCGTGCGGGTCCAGGGCGATGCGCTCAAGTCCGTGGTGCTGGCGGGCGGCCCGGAGGTAGCCGTGGACGCCCTCGTGGTGGGTACGCGGGTGCACGCCCGCCTCGACGCATTCAGCGGTCTTGGCCTGGCTGCGGTTCCCCATCCCCTGGGCATCGGAGACTATCTGGAAACTGATGCCGAGGGCGCCACGTCAGTTCCCGGGGTCTGGGCCGCCGGCAATGTCACGGACATGAGGGCGCAGGTCCTGGCGTCTGCGGCTGCCGCGTCCTGGACCGCGGTGATCATCAACAACTCCCTCATGGCCGAGGAAATGGAACGCGACCTCACGGCCTACCGGGAGTCGCTGGCCGTTACCGGTGCTTGAACTCCGGTTCGCGCTTCTCCGAAAACGCCGCCATGCCTTCCTTCTGGTCCTCGGTGGCGAACAGCGAATGGAAGAGCCGGCGCTCAAACAGGACACCCTGGGCCAGCCCGGTTTCGAAGGCGGCGTTCACGGCTTCCTTGGCAACCATCGCCACCGGCTTTGATTTGCCGGCGATTACTTCGGCGGCTTTGAGGGCTTCGGCCACCACGTCCTCGGCGGGCACCACGCGGGACACCAGGCCGGACCGTTCGGCTTCGTCGGCTCCGATGAACCGCCCGGTAAGGATCAGGTCCATGGCTTTGGCCTTGCCCACAGCCCGGGTGAGCCGCTGCGAGCCGCCCATGCCGGGAAGGACGCCGAGGTTGATTTCGGGCTGGCCGAACTTGGCATTGTCCCCGGCGATGAGGAGGTCGCACATCATGGCCAGTTCGCAGCCGCCGCCCAGGGCAAACCCGGATACGGCAGCGACGGTGGGGATCCGGAGCCGGGTGAAATCCTCCCAGCCGCGGAACCAGTCAGCGGCGTACATGTCCATGTAGCCCTGGGCAGCCATCTCCTTGATGTCGGCGCCGGCCGCGAAGGCCTTTCCGGAGCCGGTGATCACCACGGCACCGGTTCCGGGATCTGAGTCCATGGCACTGACGGCGTGCACCAGTTCCTCCAGGGTGGCCTTGTTCAGGGCATTCAGCGCCTGGGGCCGGTTAAGCGTCACCAGCCCCACCCTGCCGCGCTGTTCCACCAGGATGTTGGCGTACTCCGTCATTCAGGACTCCCGTCGTCGTGCGCTGTTGCGGTCTTGTGCGGCGCGGTGCCGGACTTCTCGCGGATGTCGTTGATGATCGCGGAGAAGTCCTGTCCGGCGCCGCCCCCTGCCGCAAACGTATCGTAGATTTCCGCGGCAAGCGGGCCCATCCGGCCGGCAACCCCGGTGCTGTGCAGGGCGTTCAGGGCAAGGTTGAGGTCCTTGGCCATGAGCGCGCCGGCGAATCCCGGCTGGTAATCGCGGTTGGCTGGACTGGTGGGAACCGGGCCGGGCACCGGGCAGTTTGTGGTCAGGGCCCAGCATTGCCCGGACGCGGCGGAGGCAACGTCGAACAGCGCCTGATGGCTGAGCCCCAGCTTCTCGCCGAGGACAAAGGCCTCGCTGACGGCGATCATCGAGACACCCAGGATCAGGTTGTTGCAGACTTTCGCCGCTTGGCCGGCTCCGTGGGCTCCGCAGTGGACGATGCGCTTGCCCATGACGTTAAGGAGGGGGCCGACGGCGTCGAAGTCCTCCGCTTCGCCGCCCACCATGAAGGTGAGTGTTCCGGCTTCGGCGCCCACCACGCCGCCGGAAACGGGAGCATCGACGGACCGGTGGCCGGCGCCGAGCGCCAGCTGCGCCGCCTCCCTGGCTTCCTCCACGTTGATGGTGGAACAGTCCAGGAACATGGTTCCGGGTGAGGCCAGCGCCAGCAGCCCCGGCTGGCCGCCGGAACCGCGGTAGGCGTCCAGGACATGCCGGCCGCTGGGGAACATGGTGAGTACCACGTCCGCTTCCGGTACGGCCTCTGCAGCACTTCCAACCACCGGGACGCCGGCGGAGCGGGCTGAGTCCACGGCCGCGGGAACCACGTCATACCCGGCCACCCGGTGCCCGGCCCTGACCAGGTTCACGGCCATCGGTCCGCCCATGTGCCCCAGCCCCAGGAACGCCACGCTATAGGTGTCAGGCACTGTCAGCCTCCTTTCGTTGTGCTGCCTCCAGCTCACGCACCGGACCTGTTCCAAGGTCCAGTTCCTTGCTGCCGAGCGGTCCAAAGAAGCGTTCAACCTGCTCCGGCGACACCTCTGCCAGCGTGGGCGGCCTCCAGTGCGGGGTGCGGTCCTTGTCCACCACCTGCGCCCGGATGCCTTCCCGGAAATCGGGTGCTGCCAGGAACCGCAGGCCAACCCGGTACTCCTGGGCCAGCGCGCGGTCCAGTGGCATCCCCGCCACGCGCCGCAGCGACGCCAGCGTGACCTTGACGGACGTGGGCGACTTCGCCTCGATGGTGTCCGCAGCGCGGGACGCTTCAGCGCTGCCGTCCCCGGCCCAGGCGCGCAGCCGCCCCACGATCTCCTCCGCATCCGCGGAGTCGTAACAGCTGTCGATCCACTGCCGCTGCACGGCAAGTCCGGACGGCGGCGGGTCCACGGCAAAGCGTCCGACGGCGTCTTCCGGGGTTTCGTCCTCCAGCGCAGCGGTGAGTTCGTCGAGCTTATGGGACGGAACGTAGTGGTCCGCCAAGCCGAGGAACAGGGCGTCGGAACCGTCGAGGTGCGCCCCGGTGAGGGCGGCGTGGGTTCCCGCCTGCCCCGGTGCGCCGGACAGCAAAAGCGTCCCGCCGACGTCGGGCGCAAACCCAATGGTGGTTTCCGGCATGCCGGTCCTGGTCCGCTCGGTGACCACGCGGACCGAGCCGTGTGCCGAGATTCCCACGCCACCGCCCAACACCAGCCCGTCCATCAGCGCGACATAGGGCTTCGGGTACCGGGAGATCAGGTAATTCAGCCGGTACTCGGCCTGCCAGAAATCCGCAGTGTCGTCTCCACCCCGGAGCATGTCACGGTAAATCGCAACGATGTCTCCCCCGGCGCACAAACCCCGCCCGCCGGCGCCCTGCACCAGGACCGTGCTGACACTGCCGTCCTCCGCCCACTCACTGAGCTGCCGCAGCAGTGCCTCCACCATCCCGGCGGTGAGCGCGTTGACGGCTCTGGGCCGGTTGAGCGTTGCCACCGCCAGCCGGCCGCGCCGGGAAAAGAGCACTTCCGCTTCAGGGGTGGCGGCCGTTTCCGTCATCAGCTTCCTTCCGGCATCACGAAGCTGGCTCCGTGGCGTATTCCCGAGGGCCACCGTGTGGTGACCGTTTTGGTCTTCGTATAAAAGCGGAAGGCGTCCGCGCCGTGCTGGTTCAGGTCCCCGAAGCCGGAGGCCTTCCAGCCGCCGAAGGTGTAGTACGCCAACGGCACCGGAATGGGAACATTGACGCCCACCATGCCCACGTCCACCCTGGTGGCGAAATCCCGGGCGGAGTCGCCGTCGCGCGTGAAGATGGCCACGCCGTTGCCGAACGGGTTGTCGGTGCAGAGCCGGAGGGCTTGGTCGTAATCGGCGGCGCGGACCACGCTCAGGACCGGGCCGAAGATTTCGTTGCGGTAGATGGCCATGTCCGGGGTGACGTGGTCGAAGAGCGTCGGCCCCACCCAGAAACCGCCGGGGTAGCCGTGGACGGTGAGGCCGCGCCCGTCGGCGAGGAGGGTGGCGCCGTCGTCCACGCCCGAACTGATGAGTCCCTCGATACGGTCCCTCGCGGCTGCGGACACCACTGGCCCGAAGTCCGTGCCGACGCCGAGGCTGTGCCCTACCGTCAGCTTCCGGACGCGTTCTTCCAGCCGGGCCACCAGCCGGTTGGCGGTGTCCTCCCCCACCGGAACAGCCACGGAAATGGCCATGCAGCGCTCTCCTGCCGAGCCGTAGCCTGAGCCAATGAGGGCATCTGCCGCCTGGTCCAGGTCGGCGTCCGGCATCACCACCATGTGGTTCTTGGCCCCGCCGAAGCACTGGGCCCGCTTTCCGTGGGCGGCCGCCGTGGCGTAGATGTACTGGGCGATGGGGGTGGAGCCCACAAAACCGACTGCTTTTACGCGGGGATCCTCGAGGAGGGCGTCCACGGCTTCCTTATCCCCGTTCACCACGCTGAAGACATCATCCGGAACACCCGCCTCGCTGTACAGTTCCGCGAGCCGCAGCGGCACCGAGGGGTCCCGTTCCGAAGGTTTGAGCACGAAGGCGTTGCCGGCGGCGAGGGCGGGGCCGGACTTCCAGAGCGGGATCATGGCGGGAAAATTGAATGGGGTGATGCCGGCCACCACGCCCAGCGGTTGCCGCAGCGAGTGGATGTCGATGCCTTGGCCGGCATCGCTGGAGAACTCGCCTTTGAGCAGGTGTGGCGCGCCGGCGGCAAACTCCACCACCTCCAGGCCACGTTGGATATCACCGACGGAGTCGGCAAGGGTCTTGCCGTGTTCGGACGACAGCAACCTGGCCAGCCCGTCCATGTTCCGGTTCACCAGGTCTACGAACTTCAGCAGGATCCGGCCCCGCCGCTGGGGGTTCAGTGCCGCCCATTCCGGCTGCGCCTCCGCGGCGGCGGCCACCGCGGACCGCACTTCGTCCCTGTCCGCGAGCGGCAGGCGTGCCTGGATTCCGCCGGTGCACGGGTCAAAAACGTCACCAAACCGTCCGGAGGTTCCGCCGGTGTGGCGGCCGCCGATGTAATGGGAAAGCTCGCGCACCATGGCTGGATGCCCCTTCGCATGTGATCCGGCTTCTAGTGACCCAGGTCATTCTGGTTGCGAATATACTCGGACTTCCTACTAAATTCCATCGCGCCCGCCGGGGGCCAGTACGCCCCGCTCCGCTCTGCCTGAGGCCGGCGCACCGGCGTTACCGGTTGCTTTACCCGTGGTGCGGCAGCCACGGTAAGTTAGGAGGCGTGAAGATAGCTACTTGGAATGTGAACTCGCTCCGTGCCCGCGCCGACCGTGTTGAAGCCTGGCTCCAGCGCAGCGACTGCGACGTCCTGGCCATCCAGGAAACGAAGTGCAAGGACGACAACTTTCCCTGGGAGCTCTTCGAACGTATGGGCTACGAGGTGGCGCATTTCGGAGTGAACCAGTGGAACGGCGTGGCCATCGCCTCCCGTGTGGGGCTGGAGGACGTGGAGCGCACGTTCCTGGACCAGCCGGCCTTCGGCAAGGCGGGCAAGGACCCGGTGCAGGAGGCACGCGCCATGGCCGCCACCTGCGGCGGCGTCCGGATCTGGAGCCTGTACATCCCTAACGGACGCTCCCTGGATGACGAACACATGCCCTACAAGCTCAAGTGGCTCGAGAGCCTCAAGACCCACGCCCAGGGCCTGGTAGCCGAGAATCCCGAGGCCCAGGTGGCGCTGATGGGTGACTGGAACATCGCCCCTTTCGACGAGGACGTCTGGGACATCGATCTCTTCGTCAACAACCGGTACACCCACGTCAGCCCGCCGGAGCGCGCCGCCTTCCACGCGTTCGAAACTGCCGGATTCACAGACGTCGTCCGGCCGTACACTCCCGGCCCCGGCGTCTACACCTACTGGGACTACACGCAGCTGCGCTTCCCCAAGAAGGAGGGCATGCGGATCGACTTCGTCCTGGCCTCGAAGGCTTTGGCCTCGCGGGTTACCGGCGCCTCCATCGACCGGGAAGAACGCAAAGGCAAGGGCGCATCGGACCATGCCCCCGTGCTGGTGGAACTGGCGGACTGATGACAACGTCCTGGACCCAGCCAAGGAGACCGCTGTGACGGGCAACCTCTACCGGGGCCAGGCAGGCCTGCCGTTTTCCTCCACCCTCCGCGTTTACGAACCCCTGGATGCCTTCCCGCAGGAACAGCGGAAAGCCATCCAGGCGGCCGGGGCGCGCTCTGCCTCGCGTGCCGCCGTCGAAAACGCCGAACTCCTCGCCTCGCTGGGCCGCATCACCCGGCCCGGCGGCGATCCCTTTCCCACCGGCCGCACCGATCTGGTGCGGGTCACGGCCGCCCCGGCCGCCCAACCCGGCGGGACCGCTGACGGCGACGGCGGCCCGGAGACCGAACCGGAACTCCTGTACTGCCCCAGCCAGCTGGTTCTCCGTGCCGGGCTGGCTGCCAATGCCCTGATGGAAGGGATCCACGGCCCGCTCGCGGAATTGCTGATCCCCGAGGAGCAGCGGGACAGGCACCAGGAACGCATCGACCTGGTCAAAGCGCGGGACGGTTCCACGAGGGTGCACACCAGGGCTTCGACGTGGGGCATCCCCTTCAGCTGGTTTTCGCTGTTCATGGAGTCGGACCACAAGGACGTGGTGGAGGCCGCCGGCCGGATCGTCACCGTCCGGGTGTGGGCGTCGATTACCGATGCGCTGGAACGTGCCCGCTACGCCGTCGCCAACCTTGCGCTGGCCGCCCCGGACCTCGACATGCTGGACGACCTGGCCCAGCTGACCGAGTGGCTGGAGCAGTTCCATGTGGAGTCGATGATTGAACTGGACTACGGATCCGTAGCGGACAAGGTCTATCCGGACGACTCCCCCACGGACATCAGGCTCGGTATCGAATGCCTGGCAGAGGGCGACATGACCGGCGCGGCTGCGGCCTACCGCAGGCTGGCCTCGCGCTGGATCCCCATCCGGCAGTTGGCCCGCGCCTCCTGATTTCCGGGGGCCTTCCCGCCCGGGCGTTCCGGCCGGGGACCGGTCAATGCAGGGGCGGCGCGGTGGTCCTCCGGACCATCAGTTCGTGCGGCGCGACGGCGGACTGCACCGCCCCTTCCTGTCCATCCAGTTCATCAAGAAGCATCTTGGTGGCCAGTTCCGCCTGCTCGTCCGGCCGCTGCCCCACCGTTGTCAGGCCCATGGCTTCGGCGAAATCGTGGTTGTCGATACCCACCACGGACAGGTCAGCGGGGACGTTGACGCCGATCCGGGCGGCCTCGAAGATGACGCCCATGGCCATCTCATCCGACGCGCAGAAGATTGCGGTGGGCTTGGCCTCGGACCCGGACCACAGCCGCCGGAATGCTTCCTGCCCGCTGCGGACCGTAAAGTCTCCCCATTCGTCCCATTCAGGGCGGATCTTCAGGCCGGCGGCCGTCATTACGTCCCGGAAGGCCAGGATGCGGACCCTGGGAACATCGAAGTTCAGGTCTGTTTCGTCATCGCCATGGAGGAGGGCGATGTCCCGGTGGCCGAGGTCGATAAGGTGCCGGACAGCCGTGGAAGCAGCGGCGTAGTCATCGATGCCGATGTAGGCGCACTCCTCGACGTGCCCGCCCACCACCACCAGGGGGATGTCGATTTTTTGCAGGTGGTCCAGCTCTTCCGGGGTCAGCGCCATACAAAGGACCAGGAGGGCGTCGATCTGCTTGTAGACCATGGTCTTGCTGAAGAGCCGTTCCCGGTTGCTGCCGTGGCCGCCCAGGTTGAACAGCGAGAGGTTGTACTGCCGGGCATGGAGTTCCCGGTCGGCCCCCTCGATGGCCTTGGAAAAGAACCAGCGGCTGACGAACGGGGCGAGCACACCGATGGTTTTGGTCCTCCCCGTGGCGAGCCCCGAGGCCGACGACGACGCCACGTAACCGAGGTTTCCTGCGACTTCCAGGATCTTCTCCCGGGTGGCCGGCGAGACCCTGGGAAGGCCACGTACGGCCCGGGACACCGTGGCAGTTGAGACACCGGCCGCGGCGGCAACGTCCTCGATACTGACACCGTTATGGCCGCCCCGCTGGGCTCTCTCTGTTGTGCGTGCCACGGTGTCCCCTCAATAACTCCTTGCAGCGTAAGGCTGTCCGCCCTGCGTTACCCCCAAGACTTTCGTATTTTCGCATTCTGCGTGGATGCGGTGTTAACCGCGCAGGACGTGCCACCTTCTGTGACCGGCTACCTGCGGTCCGGCAGTTTCCGGCGGAGGCGGATCATGCCGTAGAGCGCCAGGAGGCTTGCCAGCAACCCCAGGGCCCAGCCCAGGGCGGGTTGCGCGGTCACTTCCATCCAGACGGTGACTACCAGCAGGACCAGGGCCCAGAAGCCGAGGAACCCGATGATGATGTCGAAGTCTTCGCCCGAACGGACGCGGCGGCGTGTGCTTCCCGCTCCCGGAGTCCGGGAACGGGAAGCATCGCCCGTCACTTGACTGCACCTGCCGTCAGGCCGGCAACAATCTTGCGCTGGAAGACCAGCACCAGGATCACCAGCGGAATGGTGACAATGGTGCCCGCGGCCATGATCGCCGTGTACGGGATCTGGTTCGGCTGCGCACCCGCGAAGCTGGCAATGGCAACGGTAACCGGCTGGGTCCGTTCATTCGACAGCTGGCTGGCAATCAGGAATTCATTCCACGAGGAGATGAACGCCAGGATGGCCGTCGTGAAGATGGCCGGAGCGGCCAGCGGCATGATCACCTTGCGGAACGCCTGTCCCTGTGTGCAACCGTCCACGCGGGCAGACTCTTCCAACTCCCAGGGCATCTCACGGAAGAAGGACGTCAGCGTGTAGACGGTCAGCGGCAGCACGAACGAGATGTTCGGGATGATCAGCGCCTGGTAGGTGCCCATCCAGCCGATGTTCGTGAAGAGCTGGAACAGCGGGGTGATCAGGGCAACACCCGGGAACATGGAGGCGCCCAGGATGAACCCCAGTACCAGGTACTTGAACCGGAAGTTGAGCCGGGCCAGCGCGTATGCGGCAAATACGCCGATGACGAGCGACACCACCGTGACAGTGACGCCAATGATGATGCTGTTCAGCAGTGCTTGGCCAAACTTGTTGCCAAACGAGGTGTCGAACGCGGTAAGGAAGTTATCCAGCGTGACATGCGTTGGCCACGGCGTCGTGTCGTAGGTGAAGCCCACTTCGCGGAATGCCGTCACTACCATCCAGTACGCGGGCGCCAGGCACCAGATCAGGATGACGGCGGCGCTGATGTAGGTCCTGGCGCTCGCCCACCTTTCCCGGTTCTGGGCGGTCTTGCGCGCGGCGTTCTGGTCCACCCGCACCCCGGCGGGAGCACTTGCGGTTGTCATTTCTTCCCCTTACCGGTTGCGCCGCTTTGTTCCACCACATTGGCGCCCAGGAACCGGACGAAAATGAACGCCACCAGGAAGATGATGATGAACGTAATGGTGGACAACGCCGCCGCTGAGTTGAACCCTTGCCTGATCTGGTTGATCACCAGGATGGACAGTGTGGTGGTGTTGTTGGCACCGCCGGTGAGGATGTACGGCAGGTCGAACATCCTCAGCGCATCAAGGGTACGGAACAGGATGGCGACCATCAGCGCGGGCTTGACCAGTGGCAGCGTAATCAGGCGGAAGCGCTGCCAGGCACTGGCACCGTCCACCTTTGATGCCTCGTAGACCTCGGCCGGAATCATCTGCAGGCCCGCCAGGATCAGCAGCGCCATGAAGGGTGTGGTTTTCCAGGTGTCGGCGATGATGACTGCCCACTTGGCGGGCCACTCACTGCCCGTCCACAGGATGGAGACGTTGAACAGTTTGTTGATGATGCCGTTGAAGTCGAACATGAACAGCCACAGCTGCGCGGTGACGGCGGTGGGAATGGCCCAGGGCACCAGGACGGCCGCGCGGACCAGGCTGCGGCCCTTGAAGGTCCGCGCCATGATCATGGCCATCCAGAAGCCCAGAATTGTCTCCAAGGCGACGGTCACCACGGTAAAGAAGAAGGTGGTGGCTGTCGCGGACCAGAACTGGCCGCCGAGGGTGCCCGGCGGGCAAGCAACTGTTCCGCCACCCTGGGCGGCGCACTGCTGCCCCAACCAATTCACGTAGTTCTGGATGCCGGCAGAGCCGCCGTCCGTGAATAGACCCGTGACGGGATCGAGCCCGGCGTCCTTCTGGAACGACATCACGATCGCGCTAATGATCGGGTACACGATCACGATGGCCAGCGCGACGACAGTCGGAGCAAGCAGCCAGGTGGCCCACCTGCCCTGGCTGGCAATCCTGTTGTCTTCACCTACCCCTTTGGGCCCGTGGTGGGCCGGGGCGGCGCCCGACGCCGGTTGCTTAACCGGCGTCGGGCCCAATTCGGTAGCCATGGCTTGTTACGATCCTGCGCCGGCGGTCTCGATGGACTTCTGCATGTCGGAGAGCGCATCCTTGGCGGGCTTTTCACCCTTCAGCGCCGCGTAGGCGTTGTCCTGGATGGCCTTGGTGACTGCAGGGTAGAAGGGCGTTACCGGCCGGGGAACAGCATTCTCGATGGAGGTCTTGAGTACCGGCAGGTACGGCAGCTTGGCAACCAGTTCCTGGTCCTCGTACAGGTCGCCGAGCACCGGGGCCAGCGAACCCTGGGTTGCGAAGAACTTCTGCTGCTCTTCTTCAACCAGGAACTTCACGAAGTCCAGGGACGTGGCCTTGTGGTCGGAGTAGACGCTGACGGCTGCGCTGTGGCCACCGAGGGAGGAAGCACCGGGACCGTCCTTGCCCGGAAGTGCCGCCATGCCCAGAACATCCTTGACCTTGGAGGAACCTTCAGTGGTTGCCAGGTTGTAGACGTAAGGCCAGTTGCGGAGGAACAGGAGCTTGCCGTCCTGGAAGGCCCGGCGGCTTTCCTCTTCCTGGTAGGTGATGGCTTCAGCCGGGATGTTGCCGTCCTTGAAAGCCTTCACCAGGTTGTCCAGGCCCGCTTCGGCCTCGGGGGTGTTCAGGCTGGGCTTGCCGTCCTTGTCGAGGACGGATCCACCGGCGGAGTTGATTGCTTCCGAGGCGTTGACGGTGAGGCCCTCATACTGCTTGAACTGGCCGGCGTAGCAGCCCATGTTGTTCTGCTTGGCGATGGAGCACATGCCCATCATCTCGTCCCAGGTCTTCGGCGGCGTGGGCACCAGGTCCTTGCGGTAGTACAGGATGCCGCCGTCGGAAGAAACGGGAGCCGCGTAGAGGGTGCCCTTGTACGAGCCTGCCTCGATAGTGGGCTCCAGCATTCCCTTGGTGTCGATGGCCATCTTGTCCTTGAGCGGCTGCAGCCAACCCTTGGCGGCAAACTCGGCCGTCCAGACGACGTCCACGCTGGCTACGTCATAGTCCGCGTTCTTCGCCTGGAAGTTCTGGACCAGGTCATCGTGCTGCTGGTCGGCGTTGTCCGTCTGCTCCTTGAAGGTGACCTTTTCGTCGGGGTGCGCAGCGTTCCATTTTTCGATCAGCGGCCGGACTACGTTGCTGTTGTCCTTGCCCTGCACGTAAGTGATGGGGCCACGGCTGTCCAGGTTGGCTTCAGCGTCGCTGCCGCCGCCCGAGGTTCCGCCACCTCCTCCGCCGGCACAGGCGGACAGGGAAAGGGCCAGAACGCCGGCCGTGGCCACCGGCAGAAGGAATCTAGGGGTTTTCATTAGCTTGAAGCTCCTCGCTGAGAGACAAGTAAGTCGACAGTGCGGTTGTTGGTGAGGTTGATGTGGTGCCTGTCACACTAGTAAGGTTGCTGCCGTTGATGCAAGCGTTTACATCAAAAAGTTATCTAAGGGGAACCAAATGTCGCACCCGTCCGTTCCAGGCCCCCGGAGCAGCAGCCCGGAATGGTGGGCTGACGCTGTGGTTTACCAGGTGTATCCCCGCTCCTTCGCGGACGCCAATGGCGACGGAATGGGCGATCTCGGCGGCGTGGCGGCCCACCTGCCCTACCTGGAGCGGTTGGGCGTGGACGCCGTCTGGCTCTCCCCTTTCTACAAGTCACCCCAGGCGGACGGCGGCTACGACGTGGCCGACTACCGCCAGGTGGACCCGCTTTTTGGATCCTTGGCCGACTTCGACAGCATGTTGCAGGATGCCCACGGGCGTGGTTTAAAGGTGATCGTTGACCTGGTGCCCAACCACACCTCGGACGAGCACCTGTGGTTCCGGGAGGCGCTGGCGGCGCCGCCAGGGTCCGCCGAGCGGGACAGGTACATCTTCCGCCCGGGCAAGGACGATGAGCCAGGGTCCAGGGACGGCAACAGGCCGCCCAACAACTGGAAGTCGATCTTTGGCGGTCCGGCCTGGACACGGGTGACGGACCCGGACGGCCAGGCCGGCGAGTGGTACCTCCACCTCTTCGACACCAAGCAGCCGGACCTGAACTGGGACAACGCCGAGGTCCAGGAAGAGATGCGGTCCGTCCTGCGGTTCTGGCTGGACCGGGGTGTGGACGGCTTCAGGGTGGACGTTGCCCACGGGCTCGTCAAGGAGGCCGGGCTGCCCGACTGGGACGGCGTGGCCGCCATGGTGGAGGGCACTGCCCCGCACCGGGACCCCCTGCTCCCGGGCGATGCCCCCGGTGCCCACACCGACGCCGAAGAACCGCACCGTGCAGTATCGCCGGTCTATCCGCCGTCGCCCTTCTTCGACCAGGAGAATGTCCACGCGATCTACCGCGACTGGCACAAGGTGCTGTCCGGGTACGGTCCCGACCGCATGCTGGTGGCCGAAGCCTGGGTTGAACCGGCGGAACGGCTGGCACGCTATGTCCGACAGGACGAGATGCAGCAGGCGTTCAACTTCGACTTCCTGCTGGCCGGGTGGGACGCGGAGCGGATGGCGGCCGCCATCGATACCTCCCTGGCCGCTGCCGCCACCGTAGGTGCACCGTGCACCTGGGTGCTCAGCAACCACGACACCGTCCGGCACACCACCCGCTTTGGCCTCCCCGATCCCACATCCTTTCCCAAAGGCATCGGCCCGGACGACGAACAGCCGGACGCCTCCTTGGGACTGGCGCGCGCCCGGGCCGCCACGCTGGTGTCATTGGCCCTTCCCGGCTCGGCCTACCTGTACCAGGGTGAGGAACTCGGCCTGGCCGAGCACACCATGCTTCCTGCAGGGGCCCGTCAGGATCCCACGTTCTTCCGCACCCGGGGCGCGGAAATAGGCAGGGACGGCTGCCGTGTGCCGCTGCCATGGACCGCCGGGGCTCCGGGCTTCGGTTTCTCGGACCCTGCCAACAACGCCGCAGAACCCTGGCTGCCCCAGCCGGACAGCTTCGGTCCGCACGCCGCGGACCTGCAAGACGGTGTGGAAGGTTCCACGCTGGAGCTGTACCGCGCCGCCCTTGCCTTCCGGCTGGCGGCGAAACTGGGTGCGGGCAGCATCGAATGGGCAGATTCCCACGCACCGGCGAGCGGAGTGCTCGCCTTCACCAACGGGGACGTGCTGGTGGTTGCCAACATGGGATTCGCCAGCGCGCCGGTGCCCGACGGTTACACCGTGGCGGTGTCCAGCGGGACGGAACCCCGCGCCGAGTGGGAAGCCATGCGGGAGATTCCCGTGGACTGCACCGTGTACCTGCAGAAAGCCACGGCTCTCAATTCGGGCAACGTCCGGGCCTGAGCCCGCCTTCCTGAATTCTCCGGCCTAAAGTGCACGGGGGTCAGCGGACGCGCTCGGCCCTGCCGAAGCGGGTCCGCGCCCCGGCGCCGATATGGATGAGGACCGGAGTCTTCCTTCCCACCACAGCGTCAAGGGCATCAACCAGCCCGGAGACTTCGGCGGCCAGAAGATGCGGCGCGACCCCCTGGCGGGGCAGCAGTCGGATCCTCAGTGTCGGGGTGCCCTTGACCTCATAAGTGGTCACGCTGGACGAGGCGAGATCCGGACGGCCGGCGAGCGCCTGCTTGAGTGCCTGCTCGGCCACTCCCGCGCCGATCCGGACATCGCCGGGGACTTCCCCGGGATCATATTCGGACGCGAGGAGGTTCGACCTGCCTTTGCCCTGCTGGGCCACCCAGGCAACCATCAGTCCGATCAGGACCAGCAGGACCAGTGCCACCACCATCCAGAGCCAGCTTTCCGTCCGCCCGGGGAAACGGGTGGCGTTGAAGGCATCGTTGGCACTGCTCCAGGCTGCCGCGGACCAGGAATGCCACCACACTGCGACGGCGGGAACGGTGGCCAACAGGACCAACAGAAGGCCCGCAGCCAGCAGTTTCAGTCCGAGCAGGGTCAGGAGGATCCGGTTCAGGGCGGTTGGTGTGCTGTTCATGCCCCCACCACCCCGGACGGTGCCACGTTGATACGGACTTCCGGTGCGGGATCGAGCGCCATTTGCTCCGCTTCCTCCCGGACGGCTGCCAGTACCGCGTCACCATCGACAGGTACCCCTGAAGTGGGCCGGACGTTCACCATGACCTGGCGCTGCGAGACCACCACCATCACCTGCTCCGGCGTGACGTTTGCTGCCAGCCGCGCCCGGCGGGCCAGCGATGAAGCAATCACTTCGTCGTCGATAACGACGGCGGGACGACCCGATTCGAGCCAGCCGCCGGCGAGCGTGTGCCGGGCGCGGCGTCCCGGCGCCACGCCATTGAGGAAAAAGACCAACCCCACCATGGCAAGCACGGCGCCAACGGCACCCAGAAGGAGGGGTGAAATCCCAGCGGGAAGCGCCGTCAGCCGCTCTGCGGCGACCTGCGGTTCGATCAGCCAGGGCGGCTGGCCAATGGCGTGCACTGCAGCCTCGAGCAATCCGTACCCGGCCAGCGCCATGACCACCACTGCGGCAACGATGGCAGCGGCGGCACGCGTCGAACGTGTTTCCCGGCGCACGATCCTGGCCATATCCGGGCTCCGGCCATTGTGGCGTCCGCCCTTGCCGCCGCGGGTGTCGCTGCCCCGCGTCTCCACGCTGCTGCTCACTGCACCCGACCTCCTTCGCTGATCCTTGCCCCGCTGATCCTGATGTCCACCCGGCTCAGGCTTGCTCCGCTGAGCTCGGCCACCGTGGCCAGGATGCGGGACTTGGCCTGCACCGTACGGTGCCAGATGGAACCGCCCGCCAAGTCAATCCGCCCCGGCTCCATCGCCGCCTGCAGCGGAGGGACCCTGATAGGCGTGACAAGCGACAAAGCCAGCAGCCCGTCGTCGTCCGTCCAGTCGGCACGCACGTCCTGGGCGTCAACGCCGAACTCGCGGGCCGCCGCGGCCTTGGCGAGGCTTGTCAGCGCCTGCGTGCTGATCCGGTTATGGCCATTGAGTGCCTGCCCCGGCACTGCCGGCGCCGGCATGCTCATGACGATGAACGCCGGCCCGTGATGGCGTCAAGGACGCCGCGCAGGTCCAACTTTCCTTCGGCCGCTCGGCCCAGGAGCGCTCCGATGGCCATGAAGAGCAGGGAGACAAGGAAGCCCCAGAGGCCGAACTGCAGGGACATGAAAGCAACAAAGGCACCTATCGCGATGCCTGCCACGGTGAGGTTCACAGCAATGCCTCCCTTTCCGGAGAGCCGGCGACTGGCGGCTTGACGGGCGGCGGCACGTAGACATCGGTGACCTCCACATTCACCTCAATCACCTGCAGCCCTACAAGTTCCTCCACGGCCCGGTAGACCGCGGCGCGGACCTGGTTGGCCAGCGAATGCAGCGGCGTGCCGTAACTGGCAACGAGGCTGATGTCCACAGCCACCTGCGTTTCGCCGACCTCCGCCCGGACTCCCGTGGCATGGTCGGTGCTGCCCACGGCGTCGCGGATGGCACCCAGCGCCCGGGACGGGCCCGAACCGAGTGAGTAGACGCCGGGGACCGCCCTCGCGGCGATACCGGCAACCTTGGCCACGGCGGTTTCGGAAATGACGGTGCGGCCTGGCCCGGGCACTCCAGCGGGAACCGGCACGGCCCCGCGGTGGACACCCGGCGTGGGTTGTGGGTTCTGGTATTCCATCAGGCACTCCCCCTTCTTTTGTTCCAACCCTATCCCCAGCCTGCGGTGATGTGCTGGAATCGCTCCGCGAGGGATGCGGTGGAATCGCGCGGGTGGTCGGTGCGGGTTGTGACAACAGTTGGGCGGGACAGTTAAAAGGACCCAGGCGGGGACGCCCCCAAGGACATCCCCGCCTGAGCGGTGCCGCCTGGATCAGGCGGCGGTGCGGCAGGTGCCGCGGTCTTTTACTTGTAGAGGCCTTCGCCACCGATGCGCTTGTTGGTGGGCAGGTAGCCGAGCGGGCCAAGGCCGTTCTGGCCGAAGCTGCGGTCCACCTGGGTCACGCCGTTCTTGAAGTTGATCTTGACGGTCGGGGACAGTGAGCCGCCCCGGACGCCGTTGACGTTGTCGATGAACGACTGCACCAGGCCGTTGGGCTGGACGTAGTGCGAGTAGGCCTGGAACTGCCGGCCGTTCTGCTGGCCCGAGATGGTTCCGCTCGGGTTGTTGGCCGGAAGGTTCAGATCGGTGGGCGAGCCGAGCGCCAGGCCGCTGTTGTTGACCGGCTGGTAGTCGGAGCGGATGCCATCGCCCACGAAGCCGTAGACGCCGTCGGGGCCGCGCATGCCGTCCGCATAGGTGAACTGGTGGCTGATGGTGTACAGGTAGTACTTGTTCTTGCCGTCCTCATTCTGGATGAAGATCTGCGGGCGCTCAGTCTGGTCGTTGACGCAGTTGGCGGACAGGATCGGCGGCAGGAAGGACCACTTGGTGAGGTCCTTGTTGTCGGCAACGGCCAGGCCCACGTTGGCGGTCTGGTAGTGGGCACCGGTGCTCTGGACATTGGTCAGCTTCTCAGCGTTCGGATCACCCGGCTGGTAGCCAAGGTCCTCGGCCTTGCACTGGTAGTCGCCGCGGTTTCCTGCGGTGTTGCCTTCAAAGACCATGTAGGTCTTGCCCGGGTGGGCCGGGTCAGCAAAGGTGTACGGGTCGCGGAAGGCAAAACCCGGGTTCTGGGCCTTGTTCTGGTAAAGCTTGCCGTCCGGTTCCAGCAGCTTGGTGTGCTGGAAGCCGTCGAACGTCACGCCGTTCTTGTCTGCATGGATTTTGCCCAGTGCTTTGGCGATGGCGGCGTCGGGAGCGATTCCGCCGCCGCCGGCGTTGCGCTCTGCCACGTCGTGGAACGTGGTGGCCGTGTAGAAGACGTTGACCTGGTTGCCCTGCATGAGCCGGGTGGAGCCGGACCATTCAGTGTTGCCGATGGACGTGTTGTCCAGGAACAGGTGGCCGCCGTAGTTCCACTTGTCCTTGGCCGGATCGGCGTTGGTCTTGCGGAAGAAGTATCCGATGCGGGCGTTCCAGTGGCGCTGATCGAAGCCGTAGCCGGCATGGCGGTCAGCTACCAGGGAGAAGATGACGTCGTAGCCCTTGTAGCTGATCTGGTTGGCATTTTCATCCGTCAGGGACCAGGTGTCCCAAACCCAGACGTCGTCATTCATGGCGGGGAAATCTTCAGGGATTTCCGGCATGGTGACGTCAGGGCTCATGGAGTTCTGGCCCGGTGCAACCGAAGGGTTGCTCTGCGCCATGATCTGCTTGGCGTCCGCACGGGTCCACTTTGAGGTGAAGTCCGACGCCGGGTCAACAGCCTGCTGCGTGTGCTTGGTGGGGAGGGGGAAGCCCGGTGTAGGCGCCGGAAGCTGCTGGGCGGCCGGCGGGTCCGCGGGTTCGTTGGCCTGCGCCGACGGCACGGCCAGGAAGGCCGAGGCAGCAACGGAAGCCGCCAGGGCTGCGGCGGCGGAGCGCCACCGCAGCTTCCGGGGGGATTGGGGGTGCTTGTGCATGTTTGCTCTTCTCGCGGAGTTCATACTGTTCGTGGAAGACGGGCGGATGCCCTGTTTCCCCGCACTCCGGCGGATCCCCGGCGGCACGGCAGGCGTCGTCGGGGACGCCGTTGTATCGAGGGGCGGGACCTGGGTGGAGTCCCGAAGCGGGCCCTGGCGACATCGGGGCGATGTCCGGGCCGGTGTCCACGCTAGGCAGGGCCGGGAGCACATTTCAAACGTGTGTCATCCGTCCGGAAACCTAGTTTGACTCATTTATGCAAGCGCTTACGCAACCCAAGGCGCGCGCGTGCCACAACGATTTTTCACAGTCAAATGTTTCAGATGTCTGACAAATCTTTTTCGGCGTCGCCTGTCGCCGCGGATGCGGCAGACCCGACGGGCCGGGGACAGAACGAGGATCAATAGAGTGGTTCGGCGGCAAAGACAGGTAGCCGGCACTCATGCCGCATTAACCCAGCGAATATATTTTGGGAGCAGTCGGCCAGCCAGAGGCTGGGATGGCAGACAACAAACGCCCGTTCCGGTTTCGATCGGGCCATTCCGGGTAGGGGGTGGGCCGGCAAGCCGCTGTTCTGAATCGAGTTAATCGCATGGAACGATCAATGCAGCGCGCCCCGAAAGGCCAGCCCCTGCAAAAAGCCCCTCCACCGCCCAAAGGCCGCTGGAGCATGCCCACGTTTTCCGGGCGCCGGCTCCGGGATACATTCAAGACCGGCCGGACCGCTGCCACGGCGGCGGGAACAGCTTTGCTGGTCCTGTCTACTTTTGTCAGCACTGTAGCCCTCGCCCCGGCCGCCCATGCGGCCGATCCCGTGGTGGTCACCCTGACCTTCGATGACGCGCATGCGGACCAGCTCGGTGCCGCGGCGTATATGAATGCCAAGGGCCTGAAGGGAACTTTCTATGTTCCCTCTGGCTTCCTCAATGCTGACGCCGCCTACATGTCAACGGCCCAGGCCCTTGCCCTGCAGTCAGCCGGCAACGAGATCGGCGGCCACAGCGTCACCCACGCTGACCTGGCCTTCGCCGATACAGGTGAGGTCACCCGGCAGATCTGCAACGACCGCATCAGCCTGAGGGACCTGGGCTTCCGCATCACCAGCTTCGCGTATCCTTACGCCTCGTCGACTCCGGCCATCGAAGGCATCGCCAACACATGCGGCTACAACAGCGCCCGGGGACTGGGTGACATTGCCAGCCACATCGCGGGAACCGAGACGTTCCCGCTGGCCGAGACAATGCCTCCGGCGGACCCGTTCCTCACGAAGGCGCCGGACCAGATCGACAACACGTGGACCCTCCAGAACCTGGAGGACCTGACCCTTAAAGCCCAACCGGGCGGCGGCTGGATGCAGTACACGTTCCACCACATCGGCGTGGACACTGAGCCGCTCAACGTCACCACGGCGAACTTCAACGCCTTGATCGACTTCCTGGCGGCTGAGCAGAGCGCCGGCCGGATCGTCGTTAAGACCGTGGACCAGGTGATCGGCGGAGCTGTCAAGAACAATACCGCCGGACCACAGCCACCGGCGCCCCTGACATCCGGCAACCTCATCCGTAACCCGGGCTTCGAAACGGCAGGCCCCATTGCCGGGGATGCACCCTACTGCTGGGTTCCCGGTGGATTTGGGACCAACACCTACACCTACAGCACGGTGGCGGCAGCCCACACGGGCACTGCCGCCCAGCAGGTGGTGGTGTCCTCCTACCAGAGCGGGAATGCCAAGATACTGCCCCCACAGGACACGGGTCAGTGCACCCCGACCGTGACACCGGGGCAGCGGTACTCAATGTCCGCCTGGTACACGTCAACGGCCAACACCCAGTTCGAGATCTACTACCGGACCGGCACGGGCAGCTGGCACTACTGGACTTCGAGCCCCTACTTCGGGCCAGCGTCCACGTTTACCCAAGCCACGTGGACTTCACCACCGGTCCCGGCAGGCGCCACGGCCATGACCCTGTCGCTGACGATGTTCAGCGCCGGAACACTCGTGACCGACGACTACAGCCTGACCAAGGCAGCCGTTGACCCCGGGGCATTCCAGTCCATGGCGCCGGTGCGCCTGCTCGACACCCGGTCCAGCGGCGGCCCCGTCGGTCCAAAGGGAACGGTATCGTTCCAGGTTGGTGGTAACAGCGGCATCCCCGCGAACGTTGCAGCCGTAACCTTCAACCTGACCGTTACGAATCCAACGTCCAACGGCTTCGTCACGGCCTACGCGTCGGGCACCACACGGCCCAATGCTTCCAACCTGAACTATGACACCGGGCAAACAGTCCCCAACAGCGTCACGGTTCCGGTGGGCGCCGACGGCAAGGTCACGCTTTACAGCGAGTCGACTGGCACCGCCAACCTGATAGCGGACGTTTCCGGCTACTACGCGGCAGGAACAGCTGTTGCAGGCGGAGCCTTCCGTCCAGTAGCACCGGCAAGGTTCCTGGACACCCGGAACACGGGAACCCCCGTGGCACCAAAGGGCAGCGTGTCGTTCCAGGTGGGCGGCAACAGCGGCATCCCGGCAGGCGTTTCGGCAGTGACTTTCAACCTCACTGTTGCCAACTCCACCTCTAACGGATTTGTCACCGCTTACGCCTCCGGGACGTCCATTCCCACGGCATCCAACCTCAACTACGACAGGGGCCAGATTGTCCCCAACAGGGTCACGGTTCCGGTGGGAGCGGACGGAAAGGTATCGCTGTACAACGAGTCCACCGGTACCGCGCACCTGATCGCCGACGTTTCCGGTTACTACATGTCAGGTCCGGTAACCCTTCCCGGCATGTTCCAGCCGATTGCGCCCACCCGTTTCCTGGACACCAGGTCCGGCAGCCCGGTGGCCGCCAACGGCACCATCTCGGTCCAGATCGGCACGGTCAGCGGGGTTCCGGCAACGGCCTCGGCGACCATCTTCAACCTGACCGTGGCCAATCCGACCAGGAACGGCTTCGTCACGGCCTACCCGTCCGGATCGTCACTGCCGAATGCCTCCAACGTGAACTACGCCGCCGGGCAGATTGTCCCGAACAGCGTCACTGTTCCCTTGGGACCGGATGGCAAGGTCAGCCTCACGAACAGCTCAACCGGCACCACACATCTGATCGCAGACGTCTCGGGATATTTCCTCTGACAGACGCAGGAAGCCAGTCACACTGAGCATATGAACTGCTCCCCGGCAGCCGGACCCATCACCAGGTCAGGTAGCCGGGGAGCAGCCATGTGCGGGGGAATTACACGCTCAGGCGGTCACAAGTCTGGCGCTTGTCCGCCAATCCGGCCCTCGAAGGCTCTGATATGCGAACAAGGCCGGGACCCACCCAAACAACTCCGGAAGTCCGGTTGCAAAACCTGAGCCTGAAAAGTGCCGTTAAAGAAGAAAAGCACCAGTTCATTCGAACTGATGCTTCCCAGTGGTGGCTCCGACCGGCGTCGATCCGGTGACCTTTCGATTTTCAGTCGAACGCTCTACCAACTGAGCTACAGAGCCTAGGTGACATGTCACCATGACCGCCGAAATCTCTTCCGACAACCAGAGCGACCCTGACGGGACTTGAACCCGCGACCTCCGCCGTGACAGGGCGGCGCGCTAACCAACTGCGCTACAGGGCCTTGCGTTTCTTGCTTCACAGTATCTCTACTGCTTTTTTCAAGGCTTCCAGCCTACCAGACATTTTCTGCCTGCTTGACCAGTTCCTTGCGTACCCCCAACGGGATTCGAACCCGTGCCGCCGCCGTGAAAGGGCGGTGTCCTAGGCCGCTAGACGATGGGGGCCAGAACCCGTTCGGAACAAAATAAAAGGCGTAAAGCGAGGCTTTCCGTCTTTGTCCTTTGCGTTTCTCCGAACTGGACTCAACAACTATAGGGCCTACTCTGCGATTATCCAAAATCGGCCAAAAACCTGTGCCTGAACAGGAAGAACGGGCGAAGATGGACGGATGGATGCTGTCGCAGCGCTCAACGAGATCGCCTTCTGGCTGGAGCGCGGACGCGCTGCCACCTTCAAGGTCCAGGCGTTCCGGAAGGCCGCCGCCGCCATCAGCGCCCTGCCGCCGGACGAAGTGGCCACGCGGGCGCGGAACGGCCGACTGAAGTCAATGAAGGGCATCGGCGACCGGACTTTCCAGGTGATCCAGCAGGCGGTGGACGGATCCGTCCCGGACTACCTCGCTGACCTCCGCGAGAAAGGCGCGCAGCCACTGGCCGCCGGCGGAGCAGCTGTCCGAAAGGCCTTGCGTGGCGACCTGCACAGCCACAGCGAATGGTCCGACGGCGGCTCCCCCATTGACGTAATGGTTGCCGCCGCGGAGGTTCTTGGCCGGGAGTACCTGGCCCTGACCGACCACTCGCCCAACCTGACAATCGCCAACGGCCTATCCGCCGAACGCCTGGCGAAGCAGCTCGATGTGGTGGCCGCCATCAACAACGGCAGCAAGGGCGGCGGCCCGCACGACGGGACGGTCCGGCTGCTGGCGGGCATCGAAGTGGACATCCTGGAATCCGGCGAGCTGGACCAGGACCCGGAGCTGCTGGACCGGCTGGACATCGTGGTAGCCAGCGTCCACTCGAAGCTCCGGGCAGACCGTAAAACCATGACCGCGCGGATGCTCGGCGGCATTATGGCACCGCACACCAACGTCCTGGGCCACTGTACGGGCCGGCTGGTGGAGGGCTCCCGCGGCACCCGCCCCCAGTCCGAATTCGACGCCAAGGAAGTCTTCGCTGCCTGCGCCGAGAACAATGTTGCCGTCGAAATCAATTCCCGCCCCGAGCGGCAGGACCCGCCGGATGACCTGATTAAGCTCGCGTTGGAGGCAGGTTGCCTGTTCTCCATCGACAGCGACGCCCACGCGCCTGGGCAGCTGGATTTCCTCCAGTACGGTGCCGAGCGGGCCGAACGTAATGGCGTGCCGCTGGAGCGCATCATCACCACCTGGCCGGTGGACAAGCTCCTCGACTGGGCGGCCACCTAGTTCCTGCCGTCCAGCCTGCGGCGGCAACAGTGGGCTGATGCGTCTATTTGACGGCGTCCGCGAGTTTCTGCCGGAAATCGGCTTTGGTGGTGAGCGTCAGCTTCTCGCCGTTCAGGAAGAACGTGGGCGTCCCGTGGACCCCCAGCGCCTCGCCGTCGGCAATGTCCGCCAGGACCCGCTCCTCGGTTTGCTGGTCAGCCACCGCGGCGTCGAACAGGGCAAGGTCCAACCCGAGGTCCTCTGCGTACGTGCGGAACAGCGGCGCCTGGGACGTTTGCTGCCCGGCCCACTGGGACTGGGTTTCGAAGAGCCTGCTGGCCATTTCCTGGTATTGGCCCTGCTGGCTTGCTGCCTCGGCAGCGAGCGCCGCCTGGCCGGAGTTGGCGTGGGCCGCCAAGGGGAAATGCCTGTTCACGAAGGTAATCCTGTCGCCAAACTCGGCCTTGAGCTCTTCCACCACGGGATGGATGGAGCCGCACGAGGGGCATTCGAAATCCAGGAACTCCACCAGCTGTGCCTTTTCCACCGCCGGCGTGGTGAGGCGGTAGCTGTTCTCCCGGACGAGTTGTTCGGACCCCGGCGCCGGCGGGGCAGCTTTTTGCTCCTTATTGGCGGCGAACACGGCGTACCAAGCCACTCCACCGATGACGGCGAGCGCCAGCACAATCCAGATCACTGTCCTGACGAGGCGTGCGGTATCACGGGGTGGGGCAGGGCTTGAGACCATGGTTCGCATCCTAGCCGAGGCAGGCAGGTGCCCCGCCCCACGGCCAGCCCAACTTTGGCAGGAAGTTGGCCAGACGTGGCCGATTTCCGCCAGCCCGGGCCCGGCCTGCGCGACTAGATTGGGCTCATGCCTTCCACTACCCCTGTCAGCAGTCCCGCTTCGGCGTCATCGGCGGGTGCCCCGGTCAAGGCACTGGGGATCGCAGCCATGGCGGTCACCGTGGGCCTGTGGGCTTCGGCGTTCGTGGGCATCCGGGCCATCGGCCCGCACTTCTCCCCCGGATCCCTGACGCTGGGCAGGTTGGCGATTGCCGCCGTCGTACTGGCTGCCGTGGCGCTGCCGAAAATACTCAAGACGCGCCTCATGCCGCGGGGCCGCGAGTGGTGGCCCATCCTGGCGTACGGGGTGATGTGGTTCGGTGGTTACAACGTGGCGCTGAATGCCGCCGAGCATGTCCTCGATGCAGGTACCAGCGCTTTGCTCATCAATGTCAATCCCATCCTGGTGGCCATCATGGCCGGCATGTTCCTCAAGGAGGGCTTTCCGCGCTGGTTGCTCATCGGCAGCACCATTGCCTTCGCCGGCGTCGCCCTCATTGCACTGGGATCCGGCGCGCCGGCCCGGCCAGGGGAAAGCACGACGACGGACATGGCCGGCGTGCTGCTCTGCCTCCTTGCCGCGGTGCTCGCCGCAGTCAGCGTCATCATCCAGAAGCCGGTGCTGCGGAAGTTCCCTGCGGCCCAGGCGACCTGGTTCGGAATCCTGGTGGGCGCGGTATGCTGCCTCCCTTTCGCCGGGCAGCTGGTATCCGAGGTTCAGGCAGCACCGCCGGCGGCCACCGCAGGGCTGGTGTACCTGGGGATCTTTCCCACCGCGATCGCCTTCACCACGTGGGCGTATGCGTTGTCGCTGGTGGACGCCGGAAAGCTGGCGGCCACCACCTACCTGGTCCCGGGGACAACCGTGCTGATTTCATGGCTCCTGCTGGGAGAGATTCCCACGGCCTGGGGGTTGGTGGGCGGGCTGGTGTGCCTGGTGGGCGTTAGCCTGACCCGCCGCAGGGCACGCACCCGCGGTGCTGGTGTCCGTGCCGCCGCCGGTGGCGTTTCCGGGCCAAACCAGGCCGTCCCGGGGAACAATCGCGACTAAAGTCGAGGTATGCCAGCAAGCCTTCCGCCCGGCCTTCCCATCATCCCGGAAGGCCCGCACGAACCGCGGGGTTTCACCATGTCTCCGGACGAGTTCGAGGCTGCCGTCTCCGACGCCCTGGACAGCATTCCAACCAAGCTGGCCCGGGCCATGGACAACGTGGCCGTCTTCATCGAGGACGACTACGAACCGAAACCGGGAGAAGACCCGGACACCGTCCTGCTAGGACTGTACGAGGGCGTACCCCTGACAGAACGGGATTCCTGGTGGGACGCCGGATCACTGCCCGACCGGATCACGATATTCCGTGAACCCATCCTCGAAATTTGTGATTCGCGCGAGGACGTCATCCACGAGGTGGCGGTGACTGTGGTCCACGAGATCGCCCACCACTTCGGCATTTCGGACGAGCGGCTGCACGAGCTCGGCTGGGGCTAGCCTTGTAGGCATGGGACACGACCACAGCCACACGCACGGAATTACCGCCACCGGGCGGCACCGCAAACGGCTGGTGGCCGTCCTGGCGATCACACTGAGCGTGGTGCTGATCCAGGTGGTGGGCGCCATCCTGTCCGGATCGCTGGCCCTGCTGGCGGACGCCGGCCACATGCTGTCCGATGCCGCGGGCGTCACGATCGCCCTGCTGGCCGCCTGGATCGCCGGCAGGCCTGCAAGCGACCAGCGGACCTACGGGTACCAGCGCGCCGAGGTCCTGGCAGCGTTGGCCAACGCGCTGATCCTGATCGTCATCTCAGTAGTGATCTTCACCGAGGCCATCCGCAGGATCGGATCCGTGCCCGAAGTCCACACCGACATCATGCTCTTCGCCGCCATCCTCGGTGCTGTGGCGAACCTGGTTTCGCTGCTGATCCTCCGCGGCGCCCATCAGGAAAGCCTTAACGTCCGCGGCGCCTACCTGGAAGTCCTGGGAGACCTGCTGGGTTCCTTCGCCGTGATCGTTGCGGCAGTGGTCATCATGCTCACCGGATACCAGGCGGCGGATACGATCGCCTCCGTCGTCATTGCCCTGATGATCCTGCCCCGGGCCTGGAGCCTGCTGCGGGACGTGGTGGACGTGCTGCTGGAGGCCAGCCCCAAGGGCGTGGAAGTGCAGATGATCCGCGAACACATCCTTTCCGTGGACGGCGTCACTGACGTGCACGACATTCATATCTGGACCATCACGTCCGGCGTCCCGGTCTTTTCGGCCCACGTGGTGGTGGAGGACGGCGTCCTCAATGCCAGGGGCGCCGACCAGCTGCTGGACAAGCTTGTCACCTGCCTGGGCTCCCACTTTGACACCGACCACTGCACCTTCCAGCTCGAGCCGGCCAGCCACTCCGAACACGAGGAACGCCAGCACGCCTGACAACACGCCGCACAGCATGCGGCTGTAATGCCACTGTTGTGATTAGTGTTATTGATGTGACAGCTGTTGCTTATGTGCAACGGGTGACGTAGCCTCGGACTGCTGGCGAGCAGCCGAGGCGCACCTCCGTGTCACCACCAGGACCTCACTCCCAGCCCCAACCGCTGCGAGGTTCCCGTCCATGTCGAGGTTTCTGCCTGCATCGCTTTTGCCCTGGCCCCGGGCTGCGTCCGGCCGGAAAGCGGCAGTGCTGTGCGCCGCCGTCGTACTTCTTGGATCCGTGGCACTCCCCGCAGCAGCGGCCCCAGGACCGCACCTTCCCGCCGCGCCCGCGCCGGCTGCGCCCGCCCTTCCATCCCCTGAGGACATTGCTGCGGCGAAAGCCAGCGCAGCGGCAACGGCGGACCAGGTGGCCGCGATCGAACGCATCCTTGGGGACGCCTCGGACGCCCAGCAGGCAGCTTTCGCCGTGGCAATGCAGGCAAACAACTCCTACAGCGAAGCCCTGGTGGAGCTGCAGCAGCGGTCGGAGGCCGCGTCAGTGGCCGCCGCCCGGGCAACGGCCGCGCAGGCGGAGCAGGACAAGACCCGAAAGCAAGTGGGACAGCTGGCCGGCGATCTCTACCGGAACGGCGGCCTGAACCCAACACTCGGGACCCTGGTCAGCGGAACCGGCGAAAGCCTGCAGCAGGCGGCAACCCTCCAGGCGTTATCCGCCGGCCGCAGCCGCGCATTCGAGGCGGCCGACTCTGCCGCCACTGCATCGCAAACCCTCACGGCCGCAGCAGGAGACGCCAGGAAGGCAGCAGACGAGGCGGCCCGGACCGCCGAGGCACGGAAAACCGGTGCCGAGCAGGCCAACGCTGCCCAAGCCGCCGCCGTGGCGGATGCCCGTGCCCGGCGGACCGTCCTGGTGGACCAGCTCGCACAGCTGCGCAACACGACAGTGGAGCTCGAATCAGCACGGGTGGACGGGCTCGAACGGCAGCGCGAAGAGGCGCGCCTGGCTGCCGTGGCGGCCGCGGCCAACGCAGCTGCGGTCACCGCCGATCCCCAGGGCAGCGAAACCCGGGGCGGTGAAACCGGAGCCACCCAGGGCGGAATACCTGCCGCGCCCGCAGCCGTGGCTCCAGCGGCGCCAGCACCTGCCCCTGTTCCGGCAGCACCGGCACCAGCTCCGGCTCCCGCACCCGCCCCCGCACCCGCCCCGGCACCAGCACCGGCCCCCGC